>JAFFTF010000010.1 GCA_022803075.1 Micrococcales bacterium 31B | reverse complement strand
GGCTGGTTCAGCGTGTTCGGCAAGCCCAAGCGCGGCAAGGCCCGCAAGCCCGGGCCACCCGTGCACGACGACCTTTGCGCCCTCGTCGACGAACACGGCCAGTCGAAGCCAGAAGTTCCAGCGTGCCCTGGCCCGTCACCACATGGTCGGGAGCATGGGAAGAGTCGGGTCGAGTGGTGACAACGCGGCGATGGAGAGCTTCTTCGCGCTGCTGCAAAAAAACGTCCTAGACCGCCGGGTCTGGACCACTCGGGAGCAGTTGCGGATCGCGATCGTCACCTGGATTGAGCGGACCTACCACCGCCGCCGACGCCAAGACCGACTGGGCCGTTTGACCCCCACCCAATTCGCGGCCATCATGAACACGACCGTCGCACTCGCGGCGTGACTACAACCTGTCACCTAACCGTGCAGCAGTCCCACTGACGAGTTTCTCGTTGCGTTTGGCGACTGTGCCGCCGAGTTTCGTGCTGTTGACGTCGAGATCGTCGAAGAGACCCTTGAGGTCGTCCTCGGCGTCGGTGCCCACAGCGGAGCCCTCGATATTCTTAAATACGCGGGCTAGTGTCTCGTTCAAGTTCGCATCGTTCGCCGCGCGTCGGCGAACGTTCTGAAACAACTCGGACGGCAAGATGAAGAATCCCTTCTCCTCGACCGTCACCTTGCGGCCAAACTCCGCCTCTCGGTCTCCAATTTCGGCGTAGTCGAAGTTCGGGTCGCCCGCGTTCCGCTCACCGGCGCTGATGTAAGCCGTGAGGTTCTCGGAGATAAACCGGTAGAACAGCATGCCGAGCACGTAGGCCTTGAAATCCCACCCGTCCACTGAACCGCGCATGTCATTCGCGATGCGCCAGATTGTCTTGTGAAGTTCGGCGCGCTGAGCTTCTTTGGTGGTCGGTGCCATGGGGTCGTCTCCTGCGCTAATACGCCTGATTAGGTCGGGTTCTGGGATGCCCTAACCGTAGCACCGGGCACCGACATCGTTGGGCTGCCAGGCGCTGCTCGAGCCTGAGAATTTATGCAGATGAGAGCGGGTTTCGCGAAGACCAAACCCCACCATAGGGGCCGACAACCGGGCTCAATCCTTGGCCCATGACCCCCGCCTGCCCCCAGCAACCCCAGCCAAAAGCGAAGGCCCCCATTCGCCAGAATGAGGGCCTTCGCCACGAGTTACTGTCTCAATAGTGCTCGAGTGGAGCTGAGGGGACTCGAACCCCTGACCCCCTGCATGCCATGCAGGTGCGCTACCAGCTGCGCCACAGCCCCGAACGGGCCACCGGAGCGTCCACAAGAACGCCGGTGCCCAATAAAAAACCCGGCCCGCAGACCGAGTTTCGTATTTGTGGAGATAGGGGGACTCGAACCCCCGACCCCCTGCATGCCATGCAGGTGCGCTACCAGCTGCGCCATATCCCCAAGTCAGGCCGAGGCCTGAACCGGTGCCGCCCAGCCAACCGGCCGAAGCAACGAGAATAATCTTAGGCAGATCACCCCCGAAAAGTGAAATCCGGGGCCGAATATTAGGTGTGAGTGCCAGCACAAGCCGGCGCTACCCGCGCTACCCCGCACAGCACCGCACCCGCGTCAGGCGCCGACGTTGAACTCGTTGATGCGCCACGCCCCGCCGGAGCGCAACTGCATGGTCGCCCAGCGACAGTTGTCGAGCGGCCCAAACCACGGGGAGTTCGAGGGGTCCTGGCCCAACAGCGCCACCATGCCCGCGACCGCGATACCACCGTGGCACACGAGCACCACGTCGGTCGCGCCCGGTTCGAGCACGTGCCGCACCACGGCCTGCACGAACCGCTCCCCCACGGCCGCGCGCGTCTCGACGCCCACGCCCTCGGGGTCATAGCCCGCGAGCCAGCGCTTGAACTGCTCCGGGTGTGCAGCCAGAATCTCGTCGTGCGTGAGGCCCTCCCACGAGCCGTACGCGCGCTCGCGCAGCAGCGACTCGTTCTCGGCCGCGATGCCTGTCACCTCGGTGAGCGCGGTCGCCGTCGCGGCCGCGCGCAACAGCGGCGAGGTCACGATCTTGCGCACCTTGAACTGACCCAGCGCCGCCGCGCCCACGCGGGCCTGCTCGAGACCCCGCTCGTTCAGCGGCACGTCGACGGTGCCCTGCACGCGCAACTGCGCGTTGTGGTCGGTCTGGCCGTGGCGCCAAATGTGTATGCGCGTCATCGGGCCACACCCGCGTCCGCGCCGTTGGCCGACTCGGCCACGATGTCGCTCACATCAATCGCCGGGCAATCGCGCCACAGGCGTTCGAGCGAGTAATACTCGCGGTCCTCGGCGTGCTGCACATGCACCACGATCTCGGCGAAGTCGAGCAGCACCCAGCGCGCATCGCGCTCACCCTCGCGGCGCAGGGGCTTCTGGCCCTCCTTGCGCAGCGCCTCCTCGACGGCGTCCACGATCGCGGAAACCTGCCGTTCGCTGCTACCCGAGGCGAGCACGAACGCGTCGGTGATGACGAGCTGCTCGCTCACGTCCAGGGCGACGATCTCGTCGGCCAGTTTTTCGGCGGCGGCACGGGCGGCCGCGCGGGCGAGGTGTACGGCAAGGTCTGAAGCGGGCATGGGTCTCCTCGTGGATTACAGGCTTAATCGGGTGTAGTCGAGATGGCCGGCCGTGGCTCCGCCGGCGGTGGTGAGGCTCGCGATCCACGGCGACGCGATCATCACGAGCAGCACGAGTATCAGCAGCACCGCGACGATCAGCAGGATCATCAGCAGCATTTCGCGGCTCGTGCCCTTCGCGCTGCCCGCCATCGTCATCGAGATGTCGCGCGCGCTGGCCCGCGCCGCCGGCCGCGGGTCGGGCACCGTGCCGGGCACCTCCTCCGAGCCCAGCTCGCCCTCCAGGGTGACGCCGATGCCTTCGAGCGTGTTGGCGATGTTGGCCTCGCTGTCGGGCCGCCAGCCTCGAGCGCGGCGCGGCTCCTTGTGCGGCGCGTCGGGTTTCGGCGTCGGCGTGGCCGCGTGCTTGCGGCGGGGCCGGGCCTCGGCCGTTCCCGGCGGCCTCGCCGACTCCTCCGCCGAGAGCGCCTTAATGTTGCTGCGGCCCTCGGCGCGGGCGCGCTTGCGCTCGGCGCGCTTCTGCGCCGCCGTGGGCGTGCCCGGGCCGTGGGCCGCCACTGCTTCGGGGTCGGCGGCCGCTCGGCGCACCAGGCTCAGCAGGTCGGACGCCTCGGCCTCCCCCTGGGCAGCCTCCGTGCCGTCCTTGCGGGCCGGGCTTGTTGCTGTGGCCGATGCGTCGGGTGACGTCGGCTGCGCTCCCGCCCCGGGGGCGTCGGCGGTTTCGCCGAGCGTTTCGCCCGTGGCGGGGTGGTCGGCGCTTGCGTCGAGCGCCAGGTCGGCGACGATGTCACGCTTGATGCCCTTACCCTTGCGCTGGTACGACGCGCGTTGCGTGACCGGAGCGGCATCGTCCGTAGGGGTCCAGGCCGGTCCGGTCGCGTACTGTGCCGCTACGTCGAGGGGGTTGCCCTCGTCCGTGGCGTCGAGGCCTTGTGCGTCGGGGCCTTGTGCGTCGGGGCCGGGTGCGTCGCCGGATGTGGGTGCATTGGCCGACGAGTCGTCGTCGGCTTGCGCACTCTCGACCGGTGACCGGGTGGGCACCGAATCGGTGCCTGCCGCATCGGTGGCTGCAGAATAGGTGGCTGCCGAATCGGTGGGCGCAGCGCTCGCGGCGTCGGTGGTCGCGCCATGTGCGTCGCTCTGGGAACGGATCAGGGGCGACGTGGCACCACGAGTCGCCGAGCGGCCCCGCAGTCTACCTCGACGCTTCTCTGCGACTTCAGTGACCTCCGCTGCTGGCGCAACATCGGGCTCTCGCTCGGCCTCGCCGTCAGCGTCACTCACCGCGCCTGTCTCGGCCGTGGTCTCTACATCTGATTCGGCGGCTGAGGAAGCCTCGCTGGGGGTGCTCGGGGAGCCTACCGGCACCTCGGCAACGACCGGCTCAGCGACCGGCACCTCGGCAACGACCGGCTCAGCGACCGGCACCTCGGCAACGACCGACTCAGCGGAGCCGACCTCATCAGCGGCAACTGCCGCATCGGCAACGGCGGGCTCAGCGACCGGCACCTCGCCAGCGGCCTCCTCCGCCCCAGCGGCCTCCTCGGCTGCGCCAGCCTCCTCAACGGAGCCGTCGGTCTCGTCCGCAGAGTCATCTCCCCGCCCGGCGCCTGCCTCCCCGGCGCCAGAAACGGGTGAATCAGAAACCAGTGAATCAGAAACCAGCGAAATCGACAGGCTCGCCGTGACCCGTTGGGTATCCTCGCCACCGGCCGAATCCCCAGTGTCGCTGCCAACCGCGGCGTCCGCGAGAGAAACGCGGGCCGACGACACCGACTGCCGCTCGGCAAAGACGGGGGTGGCGTACTCGCTGCGGTCCTCCTCGATGGGCACTATTTCGACCGCAGCCTTGATGCCCGCGCTGTCGTCCTCGAGGTGTCTCAGGCTCGCCGGACTCGGCGATTCCGCGCGGTGCCGATGGGGCCGCACCCCAATGGGCACGGCCGACGTATCCGTCGACACGCCCGTGCCCCTGCCGTCACCAAACTGGGTGGTGACGCCGCGTTCACCCGGCCCTGCGGATACGATCTCAGAGGCCGAATCAACCTTCGTCTGCGCCCTGCGTCGGCCCCGTACCCGCCGCGAATCGTCATTCATGCCGACTCCGTTCCGTGCGCGAGAGCCGCTACCGGCTCCCGGTACAGGTCGTGCTTGCCGATGTACTGCACCACGCCGTCGGGCACGAGGTACCACACGGGCTCGCCAGACTCCACCCGTTCGCGGCAGTCCGTCGAACTGATCGCGAGAGCGGGCACTTCAAGCAGGCTGACCTTCTCCATGGGCAGATGGCTCGAATCGAGGTCGTGACCGGGGCGCGTCACGCCCACGAGGTGAGCGCGATCGAAAATCTGGTCGCTGTCTTTCCACGACAAGATCTGCTCGAGCGCATCGGCGCCCGTGATGAAGAAAAACTCGGCGTCCGGCCTCTCCGCGCGCAAGTCCCGCAGCGTGTCCACGGTGTACGTGGGCCCGGGGCGATCCACGTCCACCCGCGACACCGTGAAACTCGGGTTGGAGGCCGTCGCAATCACCGTCATGAGATAGCGGTGCTCCGCCGGCGAAATCGTCCGTTGCTTTTGCCACGACTGACCGGTGGGCACAAAAATGACCTCGTCGAGCTTGAATACCGAAGCAACTTCGCTCGCGGCCACGAGGTGGCCATGGTGAATGGGATCAAACGTCCCGCCCATCACGCCGACGCGCATACGGTGACCCTAGTGGGTCGAGCCGACGTTGCGAAAAGCGAACGTCGTGAAGAGGCAAACCAGCAGGAAGACGGCCATCATGCCGCCGTATGCCCACGGGTTCAAGGGCAACATTTCATGACCGGACGCGACGAGTTCTTCGTGCGACGGGTTGATGTTGCTGACGGCAGTGGCAATAAACGCATGCATTCGTACTCCAGGTGTTACTCATCAAGTTTCGACTAAATACTCTCATGAAAACCGAGATGCGCACCCGCTCAAACACGGCCGCGCCACGGTTAAGCTAGGGGCGCACGTGCCCCTCTCCGGTCACCACCCATTTCTGGGTCGTGAGCTCCGGTAGTCCCATCGGCCCGCGGGCATGCAACTTCTGCGTCGAAATGCCAATCTCGGCGCCGAACCCAAACTCCCCGCCATCGGTAAAGCGCGGCGACGCGTTCACCATCACCGCGGCGGCGTCGATCTCGGCCACGAACCGCTTCGCGTTCGCGGCGTCGTTCGTCACAATCACCTCGGTGTGCTCGGTCGAGAACTCGCGGATGTGCGCAATCGCTGCGTCCAGCGAGTCCACCACCTTGACCGCGAGGTCGAGGCTCAGGTATTCGGTGTCCCAGTCCGCCACGGTGGCGGGCTCCGACGGCACCGTGCCGAGGGCGGACGCCGCGTCGGCATCCGCGTGCAGCGTCACCCCCGCCTCCCGCAGCCGGGCACCCAGGCCGGGCAACAGGGCGTCCGCAATCTCGCGATGCACGAGCACCGTCTCGACCGCGTTGCACGCACCCACCTTCTGCGTCTTGGCATTCACCACAATCTCGGCGGCGGCCGCGAGGTCGGCGCTCGCATCCACAAAAATGTGCACGTTGCCGGTGCCGGTCTCGATCGCGGGCACGAGCGATTCGCGCACGACCGTTTGAATCAGGCTGGCTCCCCCGCGCGGAATCAACACGTCGACAATGCCGCGCATCTTCATGAGCGCGACGACGCCCTCGCGGCCGAACGCGTCAATGCTCGCGATGGCGCCCGCGGGCAGGTCGTGCTGGGCCAGCACCCCCGACAGCACGCGCACGATCGCCTCATTCGAATGGCGCGCGGCCGAACCTCCGCGCAGCACCACCGCGTTACCCGACTTCAGGCACAGGCCCGCCGCGTCGACCGTCACATTGGGGCGCGCCTCGTAGACCATGCCGATCACGCCGAGCGGCACCTGCATTTCGCGCAGTTCCAGGCCGTTCGGCAGCGTCGAACCGCGCCGAATCGTGCCCACGGGGTCGGGCAGCGCCGCCGTGTCGAGCAGCTGTTGGGCGATCACCGCGACCCGCTCGGGCGTGAGCCGCAGGCGGTCCTGCAGCCCCGGCGTCATGCCCGCCGCGACCGCGTTCTCGAGGTCCTTCGCGTTCTCGGCCACGATCTCGTCGGCGGCCGCGACGAGCGCCGCCGCCATGTCGCGCAAGAGGGCGTCCTTCTGCTCGCGCCGCAGGGTGCTAAGGGCCCGCTGCGCCACCTTGGCGCTACGGCACACGGCCTTCACGGCCTCGAACACATCGCTCGCTACGGGAGTGTGGGAGTCGGCAGTCATCGTCATGTATCTACTCTAATAGTCTCCGTGGTGGGCTAGCCGCGCGCGACCACGACAAGGTCGTCGGCGTGAATGATCGGACGCCGCGGGGTACCGTCATCGCGTTGCCCCGGCTGGTCGATCTGGGCGGCCACCTCGGGCGCATCGTACGCGCTGAGGCCCCGCGCGATCACCGTGCCGTGCAGGTTCTTGACCTCCACGGGGTCGCCCGCCTCGAAGGTGCCGCGCACCTCGCGCACCCCCACCGCGAGCAGCGACGAGCGCCGCTGCAGGGCGCGGGCCGCGCCGTCGTCCACGATGATCGAGCCCTCCGTCTGCGCCGCGTGCCGCAGCCACAGGCGCCGGGCCGTGCCGCGCGGACGCACGGCGGGAAAAAACGTGCCACCCTCGGCCCGTTCGAGCACCGCGGCCATCGAACTGGCCGCCGCGAGAATCACGGCAGTGCCCGACGACGTCGCCAGGTCGGCGGCCTGCAGCTTCGTCACCATGCCGCCCGTGCCCACCTTCGACCCCACCGAACCGATCTCCACCCCCGCGAGGTTCGCGACATTCGGCACCGTGTCGATGCGGCGAGCCCCCTCGTGCGAAGGCGGACGATCGTAGAGGCCGTCGACATCGGTCAGCAACACGAGCGCATCGGCACTGACCAGGTGAGAAACGAGAGCCGCGAGACGATCATTGTCGCCGAACCGAATCTCGTCGGTCGCGACCGTGTCGTTCTCGTTGACGATCGGCACAAACCCGAGCTCGAGCAGTCGCGTGAGCGTGCGCTGCGCGTTGCGATACTGACCGCGCCGAATCACATCTTCGGCCGTGAGCAGCACCTGCCCAACGCCGACTCCACGCTCCGCGAACGCGGCGGCGTAGCGCGCCAGCAGCAAGCCCTGCCCCACGCTCGCGGCCGCCTGCTGCAGCGCCAGTTCGCGCGGGCGCTTATCGAGGCCCAGCGGGCCAAGGCCGGCCGCAATGGCACCCGACGACACCAACACCACATCGGTGCCGGCCTGCCGACGGGTGGCAATGGCGTCCGCGATCGCGTCAATGCGCGCCTCGTCAATCTCGCCCTCGGGGGTAGTTAACGACGACGAACCCACCTTGATCACGACGCACTGCGCGTGCGTGAACCCGCTGCGGGTCGCGATCATCGACTTGCTGCTGCCCTCGGCCACGCGAATCCTTTGCTGCTTAGTGACCTGCCGCGCCAAGACCTACTGGGTCCACTTACCGGCGCGGCGTTCCTTGTCCATCTCGGCGAGCGTCTTGAGTCGAGCCTCGGTCTTGGAGGCCTTCTCATCGCGCTTCTCTTGACGCGTGGGTCGATGGTTGTCGTCGAGGCGGCCATCGGTGCCGCGGCCGCCGAGCAATTCAGCGCCGCCTACCATCGTCGGCTCCCAGTCGAACACCACGGCGTTGGGGCCGT
The DNA here is from genome assembly GCA_022803075.1 of Micrococcales bacterium 31B. GTDB lineage: Bacteria > Actinomycetota > Actinomycetes > Actinomycetales > Dermabacteraceae > JAFFTF01. Next base: position 109,964 of record JAFFTF010000010.1, on the reverse strand, counting down.
CGCCGATCACGACCATCGAGCCTTCCACCGCTCCGGCCTTGAACAGCGCCTGCTCCACGCCAAGGTTGGTGAAACGGTCGGCAAGATAGCCCACGGCCTCGTCATTGTTGAAGTCGGTCTGCTTGACCCAGCGCACGGGCTTCTCGCCGCGAACGCGGTACAGCACACCCGATTCGCCCTCGTCGGTCTCCTCGCGCGAGATCGTGAATCCCGGGTCGTTGGACGCGCGCGTGCGCACCGGCACGACCGGCACCGCGGGCTGGGGGGCGGGGGCGTTCGCACGTTCCTCCGCAACAATCTTGGCCAGCGCGAAGCTGAGCTCGCGCAGGCCCTTGTGGCTCACGGCGCTGACCTCGAACACCTGCACGCCACGCTCGGTGAAATGCTCGCGCACCAGGTCGGCCATCTCCTCGCCGTCCGGCACGTCGGTCTTGTTGAGCAGCACGACGTAGGGCCGCTCCATGAGCGGCACGCGGCCCGGCTCGGGCGTGAGCTCGGCGGCGTACTCGGCGAGCTCGGCGTGAATCACGGCGAAATCGCTGATGGGGTCGCGGTCCGATTCGAGCGAGGCGCAGTCGAGCACGTGCGCGATCACGGAGCACCGCTCGATGTGCCGCAAGAACTCGTGGCCGAGGCCCTTGCCTTCGCTCGCACCGGGAATCAGACCCGGCACATCGGCCATCGTGAACCGCTCGTCGCCCGCCTGCACGACGCCGAGGTTCGGCACGAGGGTGGTGAACGGGTAGTCGGCGATCTTCGGGCGGGCCGCGGACATCGCGGCGATCAGCGACGACTTGCCCGCCGAGGGGTAGCCGACGAGCGCCACGTCGGCCATTGACTTCAGTTCGAGCACGAGGTCGCGCTGCTCGCCCTCTTCGCCGAGCAGGGCGAAGCCGGGGGCCTTGCGCTTGCTCGTCGCGAGCGACATGTTGCCGAGGCCGCCCTTGCCGCCGTGCGCGGCAATGTAGCGGGTGCCCGCGCCGATCAGGTCGATCAGCACGGTGCCGTCGGCGTCCTTCACCACGGTGCCCTCGGGCACGGGCAAGATGACGTCTTCGCCTTTCTCACCGTTACGGTAGTCGCCCTTGCCGAAGTCTCCGTGCCCGGCGCGGCGGTGTGGGCTGCGGTGATAGTTCAGCAGCGTCGTGGTGTTGGGGTCGACCTCGAGGATCACGTCACCGCCGTCGCCACCGTCGGCCCCGTCCGGGCCGGCGAGGGGCTTGAATTTCTCACGCCGGATGGACGCGCAGCCATTTCCGCCGTTGCCGCCCGCCACATGCAGGACGACTCGATCAACAAATGTTGCCACGCTTATTCCTCTTCTGCTGCGGCCGCTGTGCGGCCCCCGGGGCGCCCGGCGCCCCGCCTCCGTGCCCGGACCACAGGGATGACCCGGAAAGTTGGGGACGCGCGTCCCCCCTGGCCCCGCGGGCCCGGTGGTGCGGTGGCCGAGAACCCGGCCGTACCCGCTACAAACACAGGAAGGCGAACCGCAGGGCGGCTCGCCTTCACCATGTCGAATCGATTATTCGGCTGCTGCAACCACGTTGATCACGCGGCGGTCGCGGCTGCGGCCAAACTCAACGCTGCCTGCGGCCAGGGCGAACAGCGTGTCGTCCTTGCCACGGCCAACGTTGGCACCGGGGTGCCACGACGTGCCGCGCTGACGGATGATGATTTCGCCAGCCTTCACAACCTCGCCGCCGAAACGCTTCACGCCAAGGCGCTGAGCGTTCGAGTCGCGACCGTTCTTGGATGAGCTTGCGCCCTTTTTATGTGCCATGTCGACAACCTTGAATAGTAGTTTCGTGCTTCGCCGCAAGCAGCGGCCAAAGATTACTTAATGCTGGTGACCTTGAGGCGGGTCAACTTCTGACGGTGACCCTGGCGCTTGCGGTAGCCAGTCTTGTTCTTGAACTTCAAGATGGTGATCTTGGGGCCCTTTTCATCTTTGATGATTTCGGCCGAGACCTTCACCTTGGCAAGTTCGCTGGGGTCGGTGGTGATCTTGTCACCGTCAACCAGAAGCACTGCTTCGAAGTCGACGGAGTCTCCCACATTGCCGCTCACTCGGTTGATGACCAGCGTGCTTCCCTCGGAAACCTTCTCCTGGCGCCCACCTGCGCGGACAATCGCGTAAACCACGGTTTGCTCACTCTCTAGATCTGAACTATGCCCTCAGCCGCTCGCGCTGTGTGCGTGTGGCGCCAACGTCATGTGGCTGCACAGTGGCCCAATCAAGCCACGCGTTCCCTTGCGGAACACACACGACCAGACCTCAACGGTTCTCAAAGCTGCACCTACGATGCACTGGCCCGAAACCGGACGACACCTGCAACAGCGACTTTGAATAGGCATAAAGAAGCGCGCAACGGTCGCGCGCCACTCAACAAGGGTAGGGACATCTCGGCCCAAAATCAAATGGGTCGAGGGCGTTTTGCGGCGTAAACCCCCATGTAGCAGGGGTTTACGCCGCGATTGTGACTGATTACTCTTTGCCCTCTGCGGGTGCGGAGTCAGCCGCGTGGTCTTCATGCTCGTGCGCGTGCGCGGCCGCCGCGGCAATCGACGCGATGGTGGCCTTGGCCTTGGTGCGCGCCTCGTCGCTCAAGACGGCTACGCCGTCATGGCCGGACGCCTCGGGCTCCGGGTTGGCACGTTCCCCGCGGTCCTTGCCGCGGCCCGACGTACCCGCGGCGCCCTCGGTGCGTTCGCCGCCGCGCTCGCCGCCCGCGCCACCCCGGCGGCGTCCACGACGCTCCGACCGGTCTCCCCCGCGCTCGGCACGCGAAGAATTGGCGTAGCCCGCGATCTCGTGGGTCTGATGGTTGCCCTCGACCGGCTCGCTATGCATCACGAGGCCGCGCCCGTTGCAGTGCGAACAGCTCTCGCTGAACACCTCGAGCAGGCCCTCGCCGACTCGTTTGCGGGTCATCTGCACGAGGCCAAGACTCGTCATCTCGGCCACCTGGTGACGCGTGCGGTCACGCGAGAGGCATTCGACGAGGCGGCGCAGCACGAGGTCACGGTTCGACTCGAGCACCATGTCGATGAAGTCGACCACGATGATGCCGCCGATGTCGCGCAGGCGGAGTTGGCGAACGATCTCCTCGGCAGCCTCCAGATTGTTCTTGGTGACGGTCTCCTCGAGGGTGCCGCCGCTGCCCGTGAACTTGCCGGTGTTGACGTCGACCACGGTCATGGCCTCGGTGCGGTCGATCACGAGTGAGCCGCCGCTCGGCAGGAACACGTTGCGGTCGAGCGCCTTATGCAGCTGCTCGTCCACCCGGAACTCGGCAAAGACATCGCCGTCGGCCGTGTACTGCTCCACCCGGGTCGCCAGTTCGGGCGCCACGGATTCGAGGTAGCCATAGATCGAGTCGAACGCCCCGCCGCCCTGAATGGACATCGACGAGAAGTCTTCGTTGAACACGTCGCGCACGACCTTGATCGCGAGATCGGGTTCGCGCGAGAGCGCGGCGGGAGCGCTCTGCTTCTTGTTGGCGGCCTGAATGTCGTCCCACTGCTGGGTGAGGCGTTCCACGTCGCGCACGAGCTCTTCTTCGCTCGCGCCCTCGGCCGCCGTGCGCACGATGACGCCCATGTCGGAGGGCATCACAGACTTCAAAATCTTCTTGAGGCGGCTGCGCTCCACGTCGGGCAGTTTGCGGCTGATGCCGGTCATACTGCCGCCGGGCACCAGCACGATGAACCGGCCGGGCAGCGACACCTGGCTGGTCAGGCGGGCGCCCTTGTGGCCGATCGGGTCTTTCGTGACCTGCACGAGTACGGCGTCGCCGGGCTTGAGAGCAGACTCGATGCGACGCGGCTGGCCCTCGAGGCCCGCGGCGTCCCAGTTCACTTCGCCCGCGTACAGCACGGCGTTGCGACCGCGGCCGATGTCGACAAACGCGGCCTCCATGCTCGGCAGCACGTTCTGCACCTTGCCGAGGTACACGTTGCCCACCATCGAGGTCTGCGTCTTGCGCGCCACATAATGTTCGACGAGCACGCCGTCTTCGAGCACGGCCACCTGAGTGCGACCCGAACGCTCGCGGATCACCATGGTGCGCTCGACCGATTCGCGGCGCGCCAGGAACTCGGCCTCGGTAATGATCTGCTTGCGGCGGCTCGCGTCGCGACCCTCGCGGCGGCGCTGCTTCTTCGCTTCGAGGCGCGTCGAACCCTTCAGGGCGCGCACTTCATCGTTGCGGGGCGAGCGCACGCGCACTACCGTGTTCGGCGGATCATCGGGGCTGAGCTCGACCGCATCCGAACTGGTCGCGCGGCGGCGACGGCGGCGACGGCGCGTCGAGCCGTCGGCGCCTTCGTCGTCGGTAGCATCCTCGGACGCCCCGTCGGCCCCCTCGGTTGCGTCGCCCTCTTCACCTGCGTCATCGGTGTCGTCGTCGCGCAAGCGGCCGCGGCGGCCACGGCCGCCCCGCCGGCGGCGGCGGCGCGAGTTCGAATCTTCGGCATCATCGTCGCCGGCGGCGTCGAACTCGGTGTCTTCGCCGTCTTCGCCATCTTCGCGCGCCGCCTGGTCGCGGTCGCCACGGTCACTCTTGTTGCCTGTCACGACGTCGGCGGCACCGAACCGCGACCGGCGACGCACGGGGCGGGCCTCCTGAAACAGGGAATCGCTGAGGTCTGCGAGGGCGTCGCTCGCCGTGGAGTCGTCCTCCTCGTCGTCGTCGCTGCCCGCAATGTCGTTCGCGGAGAACAGGTCAAAAATGTCATCCACCAGCACGCGCTGGGCGTCTGCGACGCGGCCGCGGTGGCCGCCGCGACGCGAGCGGGTGTCGGCGGGCGCGTCTGCTGCCGACGCAGTGTCACGAGAGTCATCCGCGCCCGCGGCATCATCGTCGGTGTCGGCTGCGGAGTCGCTGCCGTCGTCTTCGGGCGAGGTGCCCAGCTTCTCGGCGAGCGAGGCGATGTTGCGGCCGCGACCGCCAGCGCCACCGTGGCGGCGCGTGCGTGCGCCGCGCTCGTCGCTGGGCTGGTCTGTCTGGTCGGCTGCGTCTGGCTGGCCGGCTGCGTCTGCCTCATCTTCGGCGTCTTTTTCGCTGGCCGCGTCTTCCTCACTCGCGGGCTCCACCTCGGGCGCGGTCTCCACCTTGGGAGCGGTCTCGGCCTCGCTGGTGCGGCTGCGGCGGCGAGTACGACGCGCGGGGGGCGCGTCGTCGGCCAACGTTACGGTGGCACCTTCACTCGCGGCGGATTCGCCCTCCGGGGCCTCCAACTCGCTTGTGCTTGCCTCGGGCGCCGACTCGCCACGCAGGCGATTGCGTCGCTTGCGCACGGGTGTCACGTCCGCGATCACCATCGCGCCACCGCCGACGGTTTCGACGACTGCGGCGACGGGCTCGGTCGCCAGCGAGGGAGCCTCGACGGCGCGGGTCGCGCGACGCGGTTGGCGGCGCTTGGGGGCGGACGATTCTGCGGGCACCGGAGCGTCCGCTACCTCGGCGGGTGCCGCCGGGTTGCCGTCGGCAACCTCGGCAGTGGCCGTGCCGGCCGTGGTCGTCGCGGCGGGCGTCGCCGTCAACGTGACGGGGGCGAGGCCCGTGGGAGCACCTGCGGGGCGCGAAGCGGCGCGGCGGGCGCGACGTCGGGGGGTGCCGGTCTCGGGGGAACCCGCGTTTTCTGGGTGGGATTCAACGTGAGTAGGTTCGTCAAAGTTCTCAGCCATAGGGCTGCATCTCCTAGCGCCCTGAGCTCGAGCACACCATCGGCCGCGGGCAAGTATTCGTCGTCTAGCGACGGAAGTCCATGGAACAGTTCGCGCGCCTCGCAAGGGGCGCAGCGACACTGGTGAATCACCGCGTGCACAGCCTTCTGGCACCGCGGGATACATCTGTGTTTATGTGTTGGAGTTCTTGCGCTGGCCCCACGAGTGACTGTGGTTGACAAATTGTCGGGCCGCACGCGATCGAACTGTCGCACATGCAAAACTGCGAGTGAATGCAGAACCGATGTGCGGGTTCCTCATTCACTGGCAAGTATCTCATAGGTAAACCGTGAGACATGCACTCAACTCACCCGAGCTGACGCTGTACCCCACGGCACCCCCATTTCGCCTCATTGCCGCAGGTGGGCGGGCCGCTCACGAGGCGTGGCACATTACAGTGGCACCTAACAGCGGCACAAATCAGCGGCACAAATCAGACGGGGCGCGGCCAGCGGCCACGCCCCGTCTCCCCCGGTGCCAGCGGACCCGCCGCCGCGCACGCGGAATTACGCCTTCGGAGCCTCGCCCTTCAGCGCGGCCAGTCGCGCCTCGAGTTCGAGGTCGACACTGGGGTCGGTCAGCTCAGCGAACTGCGCCTCGATCGAACTCGACTGCAGCTCGGCCTGGCCCTGCACCATGGCCTCCTCGCGGCGAATCTTCTCTTCAAAACGCGAGAGTTCACTCGTGGGATCGAGCACGTTGATGTTGCCGATGGCCTCGTTGACCTGCTTCTGAGCCGAAGCGGTCTTCTGGCGCGCCACGAGGGAATCGCGACGGCCCTTGAGGTCGTCGAGCTTGGTGCGCATCTGCTGCACGCCCGCCTTCAACTGGTTTACGACCTCAGTCTGCTGGGCGATCAGCGGCTCGGCGGACTTCGCCTCGTTCTCGGCGGTGATCTGCTTTTGCAGGGCGATCCGCACGAGGCCATCGAAGCGATCGGCCTCGGCAGTCTGGCCCGCGGTGCGCAACTGCTGCGCCTTCGCGTTGGCCGCGGCCGCCTTCGAGCCCCACTCCTTGGCCGCAGCCAAATCTTCGTCGCGGTCTTTCTCCTGCAGTCGCAGGTTGCCAATCGTCTGCGCCACCGACGACTCCGCCTCGGCGATGTTGTTGGTGAAGTCGCGGATCAACTGGTCAATCATCTTTTGCGGATCTTCCGCATTGTCCAAGAGCGCGTTGATGTTGGCCTTCGCCAGCTGCGCGATGCGACCAAAGATGGACTGCTTTTGTGCCATGGTGTGAATCCTTTTCACTAGAGAATGGCCGAGCCGGTTTCAGCCTAGCGTCTCGGCGCCTGACGCGCCGCTCACACTGCAAACCGACCAGCCGGGTACTTCATTGCCCCCTGGACCGAAACGCGCCGCCAGGCCCCTACGGGACTGCCTCGGCGAGCGCGCTCCAACCCGTCAAGCGTTGGTAAAGAGTGCAACGCGGTGCGGGGCGCGAAAGTTCCGCACGGGCCGCGCGTAGCGCCCGCACCCTCAGTCGAACATGTCCCCGATGCCGTCGAACGCGTCGCCCAAGCCATCGAATGCGTTACCCAGGTCGATCTCGGGAATCTCCGGCAGGTCCACGTCGACGCCATCGAACCCATTGAGGCTCGACATCGACGACGACAACATGCTGCCAATCGCCAGCCCGGCGAGGGCGCCGCCCACGCCTCCCATCACCGAGTTGCTCTCCCACGGGCCCCGCGAACGCCGCCAGTCACCGCGGGCGCCGAACATCCCGCCCAGATTCATGCCCTGCAGCGAATCCTGGTCTCCGTAACGCCCCACGTCCTCGCGCGCCGCGGCCTGCGCCCGTCGCGCAAAATCCGCCGACTGATTTGCCAGTTGCAGGGCCTGCGCCGGGTCACCCGTCACGAGACCCCTGGCCTGCGCCAAGGTGCGCTCGGCCTCGGAAAGGGCCATACGGGCGTCCGGGCCGATGCCGCCGCGCCGCGTGTCTATATACGTACGGGCCAGGCGAATCTCGCTCTCGGCCACGCTGCTCGCGTTCGCGAAGGCGCCCGCCGCCTGCTGCTGCGCGTCGGCGGCCCCGCGAGTCTGGGTGAGCGCCGCCTCGAGGTCGTTCATGGCCTGGTTGACGCGGCCCATCGAACCGAGCGGGTCCCCCGTCGCAGGCTGCACCGTCGCGAGCACCTGGGTGGCCTTCGCGAGCGCCATCGCGAGCGGCTGCGAGGGCGACTGCACGGCGCGGGCCTGGGCGGCATCGTCGGCGAGGGCCGCGAGGGCGCCCGGCAACTGGGCCTTGGCCTGCTGCAGGGCCGCCGGCGCGTCCAGTACCGCCTGTAGCAGGGTCTTCGCCTGCGCCGCGGCCTCCCCCGCCTCGCGCGCCTTGGCAGCGGCCTGGGCCGCATCGACACCGGTCGCGGCGGTTTGTTGGGCGGACGCCAGGGCGGTACGGCCCGCCTGTATGCGCGCCGTGGCCTCGGTGACGTTGGTGGCAATAGTCGACAGGGAGGCCGCCTCGTAGGTGCCGTGGAGGGTCACGAGGGCCTGTTCCGCGGGCGCCACGAGGGCCTGCGCGGTGTCGAGTTGCTGACCCGCATTGGCGACCTGCGCGGGAACGTCCTGCGCGCTCGCCCGCTGCTGCTGCAGCGCGTCGGTCTGCTGGCCGAGCGCTTGCAGGGCGCCCCACACGTTGTTGCCGATCGTGATGATCTCCTGCCGTGCGAACATCTTGCGCTGCCCCTTGTCGAGCTGCGGCATCGTGTTCTCGAGGTCCGACAGTCGCTGCCGACGCGCGAACGCGTCCATGGCGGTGGACTGCGCCTGCTGCACGGCGGCCTGGAACGGGGCCACCGCGGCGTCCCCGAATTCGGCCGACGCGAAGTCGAGCTCTTGCTGCCCCGCCTTCACGGCGTCGTCGAGCTGCAGGGTAAGCGCGTCGACCTGCTTCATGAGGTCCTCGACGGGGGTGTCGACCGAGGGCGTGTTACCGGGCAGCCCGCCGTATTGCTGCGGCGGCAAGCCAGGTGCCATGCCGGGCGCGGTGGGGGCGCGGCCCGGCACTCCGACCGGGGTACCCGACTGGTACTGCACGGGCGCCACGAGATTCATGTCGCGCAGGCGTTTGTCTCGTTTGGAGACGTTCATCCAGGCGATCACGCAGACGACGGCGCCCACGGCGACCAGGATCAAGAGGAATTCCATAAAAGCCTCGCAGTAGCTCCGCCGACGACGGCGGCGCGGTGGTGTGAATAAACCCTGATGAGAACCGCTTCACCGCAGATCCCGTCAGCGGTTCCACTCTATGTGACGCTCCGCGACCGCGAATGGTTCCCACGCAATCCGTCTCCCACCGGGCCAAAAGTCCCGATGACCTGCGCAGATGAGCGTTCGCCGCGGGACCAAAAGCCCCTGAGATTTATGCAGAGGCAGCGTAACATCAAGGTGTCGGGCCAAACTCGCGCCCGCCCATCACCACTAAAGGATCGATTCGGAATGGACGTCCTCGACCTCTCGCGTTGGCAGTTCGGCATCACGACCGTCTACCACTTTCTGTTCGTGCCCCTCACCATCGGGCTCGCCCCCATCGTCGCCATCTTTCAGACCGCCTGGGTGCGCACCGGCCACGAGAAGTGGCTGCGACTCACGAAGTTCTTCGGCAAACTGCTGCTGATTAACTTCGCCCTCGGCGTCGCGACCGGCATCGTGCAGGAGTTTCAGTTCGGCATGAACTGGAGCGAGTACTCGCGTTTTGTGGGAGACGTGTTCGGGGCGCCCCTCGCGCTGGAGGGCCTCGTGGCGTTCTTCCTCGAGTCGACGTTCCTCGGCCTGTGGATGTTCGGCTGGGACCGCCTGCCCAAGAAGGTGCACCTCACCGCGATCTGGTTGTTTGCCGTAGGTGTCAACGCGTCGGCGTACTTCATCATCGCCGCCAACTCGTTCATGCAGCACCCCGTGGGCGCCACCTATAACGCAGAGAAGGGCCGCGCCGAGCTCACCAGCATTTGGGCGTTGCTCACCAACAACACGGCCCTCGCCGCGTTCCCCCACGTCATCACGGGCGCCCTGCTGGTCGCCGCGTCGTTCGTGGCGGGCATCGCGGGCTTCCACATGGTGCGCAACATGCAGCGCATCAAGGCGCTCGAATCGGGTGACGCCGCCTCCATCGCGGCCCTGCCCGCACCCCTGCGCGGCGACGCGGATCGCCCCGGCATCATCGCTCGCCTGCGCCGCGACGCCACCCAGGTCTACCGCGCGGGTTCGTTCGTCGCGATCGTGGTCATGTTCGTCTCGGGCATTGGCCTCGCGATCTCGGGCGATGCCCAGGCCAAGCTGATGTTTGAGCAGCAGCCGATCAAAATGGCGTCCGCCGAGGCCCTCTGCGAGACCTACCCCGACGGCGCCCCGTTCTCGGTGCTTTCGGTGGGCACGCTCAACTCGTGCGAGGGCATCACCCATGCGATCGAGATTCCAGGCCTCACGTCGTTCTTGGCGACCAACAGCTTCACGTCTGAGCTGAAGGGCATTCCCGACCTGCAGACCGAATACACGGCCAAGTACGGCGAGATGAACTACAAGCCCAACCTGTTCGTCACGTACTGGTCGTTCCGCATGATGATCGGCCTCTCGGCCGGTTCGATCCTGCTCGCCCTGGCCGGCTGGTGGGTCACGCGCAAGGGCCGCACCCCCGACCAGACCTGGTACAAGTGGCTCGCGCTGATCGCGATTCCGTTCCCCTTCTTCGCCAACTCGGCGGGGTGGGTGTTCACCGAGATGGGCCGCCAGCCGTGGCTGGTCGCGCCCAACCCCACGGGTGATCCGCGCATCCGGCTCGACACCGCCGCGGGCGTCTCGCAGCATGGCTGGGAGGTCGTCGCGTTCACGCTGGTCGGGTTCACGGTGCTGTACTTCCTGTTGTTCCTCGTGTGGTTCAACCTGCAACGGCGCTATGCCGAGCACGGGCTCGAACCGGCCAAGGAGGATGCCCCGGCGTCCAAAACCTCAGAGAAGCCCGACCACCTCTCGTTCGCGTACTAGGAGCATCATGGACCTGCAAATACTGTGGTTTTGCATCATCGGCCTGCTGTTCACGGTGTACTTCGTGCTCGAGGGTTTCGACTTCGGCGTGGGCATGCTCATGCTGCCGCTCGGCCGCGGCGACGAGAAGCGCCGCCGCGCCGTACTTAACACGATCGGCCCCGTGTGGGACGGCAACGAGGTGTGGCTGCTGACGGCGGGCGGCGCGATGTTCGCGGCTTTTCCCGACTGGTACGCGACCCTGTTCTCGGGCTTCTACCTGCCCCTGTTTCTGATTCTCCTCGCGTTGATACTGCGCATTATGGCCATCGACTATCGCGGCAAGATCAACGACGTCGCGTGGCGCCGCCGCTGGGACCTCTGCATCGCGTTCGGGTCGTGGCTGCCCGCGCTGCTGTGGGGAGTCGCCTTCGCGAACCTCGTGCGCGGCGTGGAGGTGAGCGCCGACAAGCAGTTCGTGGGCGGCTTCTTCTCGCTGCTGAACCCGTACGCGCTGCTCGGCGGCCTCGTGTTCGTGGCCTTGTTTGCCCTGCACGGCGCCCTCTACATCGCCCTGAAAACCACCGATCAGCTGCGCCGCGATGCGATATCGCTCGCGATGCAGATCGGCGTGGTGGCGGCCCTGCTCACGCTCGCGTTCGGGCTGTGGACCCAGCTCGCCTACGGCAAGGATTGGACCTGGGCGATGGTCGCGCTCGCCGTGCTCGGCATCATCGCCGCGCTCGCGGGCACCGTGATTCAGCGCGAGGGCGTCGGCTTTATCGGCTCGACCCTCACCATCGTCGCGGCGTCGGTGCTGCTGTTCGGTTCGCTGTTCCCGAACCTCATGCCGTCGACCCTGAACCCCGCGTGGTCGCTCACGGTCGCCGGTAACTCGTCGACCGAATACACCCTCACCGTCATGACGTGGTGCGCCGTCGCGATCACTCCCATCGTGATCGGCTACCAGACGTGGGCGTACTGGGTGTTTAGGCACCGCATCTCGGTGGACCACATACCCCCCGCCACCGGCCTGCCGTCGCTCTCCGAGATCAAGCGCGCCCTGCTGCTCGAGAAGTGAGCGAACGCCGGGCCCGCCCGCCGCTCGACCCGCGCCTCGTGCGCGAGGTCGGGCCCGTGCGGCGCTACCTTGCCCTGGGCACGGGCCTCGCCGTGGCCCAGACGCTCGTGACGGTGGGGCTTGCCATCGTGTTGGGCGGGGCCCTCGCGGACGCCATCGTGGCCCGGCTCGCCCCCTCCTCCCTGGTTGCGCCACTCGGGTGGATCGCGCTGCTCGTGTTCGCGCGCGTGGCCCTCACCTTTGCGCAGACGCGCTTCGCGCAGCACAGCGCGGGCCAGGTGGTGGCGGACCTCCAATCTCGCGTGCTCGGAGCCGTGCTGGCGACGCCCCTGCGGCACGTGCAGTCGGTGGCACCCGCGCGCGCGACGGTCGCAACAGTCGGTCTTGAATCGCTGCGCCCGTATTTCACCGGCTACCTACCCACCCTGCTCTCCGCCTCGGTGCTGACCCCCGTCGTGGTGCTCATGGTGTTCGTGCAAGACCCGCTCTCGGCGCTGATCGCGGTACTGACGCTGCCGCTGATTCCCGTGTTCATGTGGCTCATCGGCCGCCTCACGGAGGGCCGCTCGGCCGACCGCCTCGCGGCGCTCGAACGCTTGGAGGCCGCCCATCACGACATGCTGGAGGGGCTGCCGACCCTCGTGCACGCGCGCCGAGTGGGGCACATGGGCCGCCGCATCGATGCCCTCTCGCAGTCGTATCGGCGCACCTCGATGACGACGCTGCGCTTTGCCTTTCTCTCGGCGCTCGTGCTGGAGTGGTTGACGACCCTGTGCGTTGCGCTGATCGCCGTGACCATCGGGCTGCGCCTGCTTGAGGGGCAGATGACGCTCGAGGCCGGGCTGATCGTGCTGATCCTCGCGCCCGATATTTATTTGCCGCTGCGCCAGCTCGGGGCGGCCTTTCATGCGAGCGAGGACGGCCTGGCCGCCGTGGACGCCGCGTTTGACGCGTTGGCCGCGGACGCCGGGGCTGGCGGGGGTGCGGGTTCGGCAGTCGGTGTTGCCACGGCGGGCGGGGGTGGCGGTGGTGCAGAGGGTGCTGTGGGTGCGGCGGGTGCCGAGGTGGGTGCAACCGCGCCTCGCATCGCGCTGCGCGACGTGTCGGTGCGCGCCCGCAGCGGCTTTGCCCCCTGGCGCGCCCGCGGCGAGCTCGTGCCGGGCCGCGTGACGGCCCTCGTCGGCCCCTCCGGCGCGGGCAAGACCACCCTGTTGCACGCCCTGGTCGGGGCCGTGTCGCTCGATGAGGGGAGCATCGAGTGCTCCACCCTGCCCGCGTCCTCCCCCGCACCAGCGGCCTCCCCGGCTGCCCCCGCTCGCCCGACCGCGGCCTACCTGGAACAACGACCCACGATCTTCCCCGGCACCGTGCGACGCAACCTGCTCGCGTTTCTGCCCCCCGAGGCGTCCGCCCCACCCGACGCCCGCCTCGTGGAGGTGCTGGAGCGCGTGGGCCTGGCCCGCGTGCTCGCCACGCACGCGGGCGACGGCGGCGACCCGCTCGACCTCGAGCTCGGCCCGCACGGAGCGGGACTGTCTCGCGGCGAGGCGCAGCGGCTCGCGGTGGCTCGACTGCTTTTGCACCCTGCCCCGCTCGTGCTCGCCGACGAGCCCACCGCCCACCTCGACGCCGACACCGAGTCCCTCGTGCTCGACGCCCTGCGCTCGCGCGCAGACCTCGGCCACACGGTCGTGATGGTCGCGCATCGGCCCGAACTGATCGCGGCCGCCGACCACGTCATCGAGGTGAGCGCCGCATGAGGCACGCGGAGTTCTCGCGCGTCGTGAGCGAGATGAGACTGCCCCGCCGGCGTCTGGTGCTCGCCGTCGCCGCGGCCTGCGTCACGCTGCTCGCGGCGCTCTCGCTCAGCGCCGTCTCGGCCTGGCTCATCACGCGCGCGTGGCAAATGCCGCCCGTGCTCACCCTCTCCATCGCCATCACGGGGGTGCGAGCGTTCGGCGTGACCCGCGGCGTGTTCCGCTACCTCGACCGGTTGCTCGCCCACGACGTGGGCCTCGCCGGAGTGGTCGCCCTGCGCGGGCGCGTGTTCGAGCGCATCGCGAGCTCACCCCGCGCGGCCGAACGGGTCGTGCGCATACCCCGCGGCGACCTCGTGCAGCGGCTCGGCGCCGACGCCGACGCCGTGGGAGACGCCGTCGTGCGCGGGTACATCCCCACCGTCGTTGCGGGCGTGATGGTGCTCGCCCCCGTCGGTTTGATCGCCACGCACTCCCTGCCCGCCGCGGCTTTCTTGCTCGTGGGTCTCGCCGTCGCGACCTGGCTCGTGCCGGCCCTCGCCGAACGCGCGACCCTGCGCGCCGAGGCCGCGCTCGTTGACCTGCAGGCCGACCAGCGCGCCGACGTCACGGCCACGCTCGACGCGGCCCTGCCCCTGCGGCTGGCCGGCCGCCTCGCCGAACGCCTCGAAGCGATCTCCACGCGCCAGCGCGACATCGAACGCACCCAGCGCAGGTCAGCGCGAGGGCTCGCCTACGCCGCGGCCCTGTCGCCCGTCGCTCAGGGCATCGCGCTCGTGGGCGGCGTGTGGGCGGTGCTGCCCGCCCTCTCGGCCGGTGACCTCAATGCTCCCTGGTTCACCATCGTGTGCCTCGTGCCACTCGCGGCGTTCGAGGCGGCCTCGGCGCTGCCCGCCGCCGCGACGGCCCTCGTGCGCGGCCGCGCCGCGGCGCGACGACTCGCCGCCGTGCTCGACCTCAGCGCCGCACCCGGAGGCGCCAGCGCGCCCGGCCCGGCCAGCGCAGTCGGCCCGGCCACCGCGCCCCCGGAGCGTCCGGGCCCCACGCCCGCGGGCCGCCCCCCCTTGGCAACCGCACCGGACGCCCCCGCCCCGGCCTTCCTGACCGCGCGCGGCCTGGCAGCGGGGCACGACCACGACGCAGTGCGTGGCATCGACCTGACCCTCAACCCAGGCGATCGTGTGTGCCTCACCGGCCCGAGCGGCAGCGGCAAGACCAGCCTGCTGCTCACCCTCTCGGGGCTCCTGCCCGCGCGGGCTGGCACCGTGCTCACGCGCCACGCAGAACCGCAGTTTTTCGCCGAGGACGCCCACCTGTTCGCCACCACGCTGCGCGAAAACCTGCTGCTCGCGCAGGGGGATGCCACCGAAGCCGACCTGCTCGACGCCCTCACGCGCGTGGGTCTCGGCCCCTGGCTCGAAGCCCTCCCCGACGGCCTCGACACCGACCTCACGAGCCAGGGCGGCAATGTGTCGGGCGGCCAACGACGCCGCCTCCTGCTCGCTCGCGCCCTCCTGTCGCGCAGCGCCGTGGTGCTGCTCGACGAACCCACCGAACACCTCGACGACGCCTCCGCCGCCCACCTGCTTCGGGCCATCCTCGATGGAGACCTGTTCGGTCGTGACCAGGCGGTTGTGGTGGTCACGCATGCGGCGCCGCCCGAGGGGGCCACGGCGCGTCCGGTATCGTTCCCGACTACGATGAGGATCCATGATTACGCCCGGTCTGATTAACCCGAGCGGCCAGGCCGAAACCCTGACGTTCCAGGTCACGCGCTCCATCGCCGAGGCGTCCAACTTCACTGAGGTGCGCGGGGCCGTCACGGCGGGCGCCGCGGCGCTGCTGCCGCACGGCAGTTACGAGCTGCGCTGGGTGCCCCCGCAGGGCGACATCTCAGACCTGTTCGTGCTGCATCATCGCGGCCACCCCATCGGCTCGCTGCGCGTTCGCGCCCCCGAATCGGCGCAGCGCATCGAGTGGCTCGCCGCGCTCGCCGAGACCGCCTTCATGCGTCTCGCGACGCGCGCCAAGCCGCAGGTCGTGAAGGACGCCCAGACGCGCGCCCGCGCCGCCGAGGCCGCCCGCGCCGTCACCACCTCGCTGCTGAGCGGCGCCGACAACGAGGATGTCTTGCAGTCCATCTGCGACCTCGTCGAATCGTTCACCGGCGCCGATGCCGTGGTGATGGTGCTGCCCGCCCTGAACGAACAGTGGCTGATCGAGTTCATTGCGGGGCCGTTCGACCACTTGATCGGCATCGTGATGCCCGCCGGTGGGCGCACCCGCACGTCGCTGCGCACGCGGCAGGGCATCTTGGAGCCGAGCCTCGCCCACACCGAAGAACTGCTGGTCGACGAGCTGCGCAGCTTCGGGCCCGCGCTGTACGCGCCGCTCGTCAACGGGGCACACGCGGTCGGAGTGCTCATCGCGCTGCGCGAGATCGGCGCGGCCCCGTTCACCGAGGACGATCTCGCCCTCGCCGAGACCTTCGCGACCCAGGCCGCGCTCGCCCTCGAGCTCGCCGAGGCCCGCCACGCCTCCGAGACCACCGAGTTGCTCTCGGAGCGGCAGCGCATCTCGCGCGACCTGCACGACCTCGCGATTCAGCAGCTCTTCGCGGCGGGCGTACAGCTCGAGGAGGCGCGGCGCATGGCCGGTGACCTCGGTGCCAAGGGGGCGCCGCTCGCGTCCACCCTGCAACAAACCATCAACACGGTCACGTCGAGCGTGACCCAGATCCGCTCGATCGTGCATGCGCTGCGCAACGAGAGCGAGGTCGACACGCTCGAGGCGCGGGTGCGGCGCGAGATCGCGATGGCGTCGGTGGGGTTCGGGTTCAGGCCCAGCCTGCACATGAGCATCGCACACTCGGCGGTCTTGGAGCAGGTGCGCGAGAACTCGAGCGCCGACTCGCGGCACGCGGGGCCGCTCAACGCGCGCGTGCACAACGACGTGGTCGCGGTCGTGCGCGAGGCGCTGTCGAACGCCCTGCGGCACTCGAAGGCCAGCGCCGTGGCCGTCACGCTGACCACGGCGGTGCGGCCGCCGTTCGCGGAGCGCGACTCCGTGTGGTTCACGATCAATGTGGCCGACAACGGGGTGGGTATCGACGTGACTCCGCGCCGCAGCTCGGGCATGGCGAACCTCGCGGCTCGCGCGCGCGAGCACGGCGGCGTGTTCAGCGTCGAGGCCACAGACCCGGGCACGCTGCTGACCTGGCAGGTTCCCCTCGATTTAGGGTAGCCGGACGCTCCGGTGGCCCGTCGCTTGCGCCGCCGGGGGATTCGCTGGTCGGGTTCGGCGCTTCGAGGAGTCGAGCCATCGGCCACGCGCGCGAGGTTTGCCGCCTTCAATAAGGCATCACTGCCGTCGTTACCGCCGTCGTCGCAATCTGATACCTACAGTTCGACGCTGGGGCACACATGCCTATGCGTTCTCATTCAACTTCTTTTTATTTCTCGCAGGCATGTACGAAAGAGAACGGGCGTGCTAAAGTCAAGATCAATCAGCATTCCAATCTAACCGAACAGGTTAGGAAATCAAAAAATGAAACTTCAAGCAATAGGGGGGGCATTGCAGCTCTCCTTGGCCTATTCCAGAACCTAGCGTTTTTACCCGCTTCAACCAACGATCCAATCGCCGAACTCGTGGCACTTAACCACGGTGTCACATATGAGCAAATGCTCGACTCAGTTCAACAAGCGGCCTCAGCGTCAGGTAAGTCGCAAGATGACATTGCCGCCAATGCGATACGCGAATTGCGTCAGGCAAAGGTTGACGCAAGCGTTAACACAACCTTCAAGTCGACATCGGAATCCACTTTGGGTGCCCCAAATAGCGGCAAGGGCGGAAACTTACAACTCCCAAATGCAGTGCACAAAGGAGACATTTTTGTGGCACCCGCAGGGCTTTGGGGTCTCGAATTCGGCCACACGGGAATCTACTATTCGACAAGTTCAATCATTGAGGCACCAGGCTTCACCAATAGTCGGCTGATACCAGTGTCGGGGTACAAGGTTTTCACCGGAACTGTACTTCAATACGTGTCTGCGGCGACCCAAAGCCAGCGTGACAGTGCAGCGAATTACGCGTTTAACAGCATGCGCAATCGACCTTATAACTACAATTTCGCAATCAACCGAATCATCAACGGCCCCGTAAATTGCTCTCAACTGGTGTGGGTCGCCTACGTAGTGACCACGAAGTTCGATATCGACTCCAACCGAGGGTCCAGTGTATTCCCCTTCGATATTAGAAGTTCGTCGTACACCATCACCTACAAGGCGATCTAGTGCGAACTACAGGGCAGGAAACATGAAGTCGAAGACGTCGATCATATTGATTGGTGCAATGTGTTGCGCCCTCACCCTTGCGCTGCCCGCATGCAGCGAAGGCGAACAGGTCAAATCACTGGGAAGTGCCGAGATAGCGCTGTATGCATCACCTCAGTATATGGACATGACAGCGATGTCATCGATAACTAACGCAAACCCAGGTCGAATCTACCTGATCGAAAGCAATGGATCCTACCGAACCATCCCCACGAAGGGCATGGACCGAGCGCAGGTGGCTTGGGGGCGAAATGGCTTGTATTTCAGCGACATCAAGAATGATTACCTCCTGACCGATTCATCACTAGAAACTTATCAAAACGAAAAGGCGAATATTCAAGTCGCGGCAATCGAATTTGAGTCGGACAAATTCATGGGAGTATTCAACGAGGGCATGGATTCGGGCGTCTATGAGGATCAGTTAGTCACCGCCGCGTCAAATTCTGCCGCCATGGGAAGCGTTCAAGGCAATTTAACCGCGGTCGCCACGTGCGGCTCATCGACCATGGGAATTGGGCAGGCAACCGCGCCATTTAGCGTGAATTCACCTGCAGGTGAAACTGCGGCAATGTTGGTACGAATTTCACCCTTGCCGACACCACACACAGAATTCGTTGCGGCGTCGGCAGAGTTTGATTGGCAACTTTCAGAGAGGTTAATTCCCTGCCAACGCGACGAGGTGATTTTCATAGCGAATACCACTGGAAGCGGCAGCTCCGGCGCTCCACAACCGAGTATTATTGGCTGGAACACGATCACGGGAAAGTTTGCTGCTGCTGACCTAAGCCTGCCCAGCACCGCTCCCGCCGTGATGACAGATCAACCTCAGCAATGGCCTCGATACAGTGGAGACTCACTTCGTGGAGGCTTTCTCGAGTGGGTTGGTGCCGGAAACTCCGTGTGGTCAACCAACATCATGACCGGTGAAACCCGCAAGAAATACGAAATTGCCATCGGCACTCGGCCCCAAGATTCTTATGACATTCTATTCACCGAAAAGACCCTAGAAGTCTTGGTAGAGAACTACGAAACTTCCGACATTGCATTTATTTCATATGACCGCGAGACCGGTCACGAGACGCGTCGAGTCGATCTCAAAGACTTCAAAGCAGACCTACCTGACGGAGCGGTGATCCGCGGATTCGCGGTTCGTCCCCATAATGCCGACGAGTAACAAGGCGTGGTCTTGGACCGCGACTAGTGGTCCCACGACTGGCCGCGGCGGCTCGCGAGCCACGCCACGATCTGCGTGCGCCGCTTGAGCCCCATCTTCGCCAGGATGCTGGTCAGGTGATTCTTGATGGTCTTCTCGGCGAGGCCCAGTTGCTCGGCAACCTCGCGGTTCGATAGGCCCTGCCCCACGAGTTCCACGATGCGCAGTTCGCTGTTGGTCAGCTTCGCGGCGGGCGATGGAGCGGTGCTCGTGCTCGGCACCACGTCGACTAGTTCTTCGCCGGCGACGATCTTGAGCAGGCCGTCCACGATCTCGCGCCCCGACACCGACTTCAGCATGAACCCGATGGCGCCCGCGTCGCGCGAGGCCGTGCGCGCGTCCGGATCGTCAAAGCTCGTGAGCACGACGCAGCGGGTCTCGGGGCAATGCTCGCGCAGAGCCTTGATGACGTCGATGCCCGTGCCGTCGGGAAGGCGCAGGTCCACGAGCGCGATGTCGGGCTGCACGGCGCGCGAACGCCGCACTGCCTCGGCCACCGAGCCTGCCTCGGCGCACACCTGCAGTTCGTCGGTGCGGTCGACGAGGTCCGCGAGGCCATGCCGCACGATCTCGTGATCGTCAACGATCATCACCTTAATCATGATGCCTTCCGGTCGGTGAGTGGAGGGGTGGTCAAGAGTCCCTGGTCCTACCGTAGGCGGCTTGCCCTTGGGTGCCTCACCGAGACTCCCCTCGTGAGATGGCGCGCAAACGACGCCGCCCCACTCATCCTCGTGCGCCCTGCCCCCTCCGGCTCGGCCCCTCTGAAACTTAGTGGAGGGCCGCGTCAGCGGGCCCGCTCCGCCAGGCATGTAAGGAGACCGTGAGCCCGGCGCGGGTCGGGGCGCAGACGAAGGGCCCGGCCAGCGCGACGAGGTCAGGGGCGAAGGGCACGAGTCGAACCAGTCGGAGCTCTCCTCCGTCGACGGAGGCACGAACCGTGAGGGCGTCCCCGGAGCGGCTGATCCTGACGAGCACTCGGCGGTCGAGCCAGTCGGGAACAGGGGCGACCGACCAGTCCGACTGCCCGTCGGTGACGACCGCGCCGAGCTGCGGGACGCCATCGGCAAACTCGACGCCGGCTTTGATCCAGCGCGTCTCGTCGACGCGGACGAAGACACCCGCTTGGTCGAACTGTTGGGAGAACGCAGCAGTGAACTCGACCTCGACGGCGCTGCCTAAAGAGAACGGTGCGAGGAGCGCGTGCTCGCTGTCATGGACGAACCCGTAGGAGGTCGTGCGCCAGGCGTCGCTGCCCTCGACCGCGGTCACCAGCAGGTCGGTGCCCTGTTCTACGGCGGCGACGGGCGGGTGGGTCCAGGTCCCCTCGCCCCACGATAGCGAGGTGCGTGGCGCGGTCATGATGCCTTCCCTGCGAGCGACGCAACCGGTTCAGGGCAGGAGGGCTGCTTCGCCGTCCGGCCCCTCAGCACGCCGACCAGCAGAAGTACGGCGACGCCGGCGATGGGGATGAGGATCAGGCCGATCCGGATGCTGGTGGCGTCGGCGATCATGCCGACTACGGGCGGGGAGAGCAGGAATCCGAGTCGCATGAGCCAGGAGACGACCGTCAGTCCGGTGCCGTGCCGAAGCCCGGGGAGCTCGTCGGCCTCGTGCATCGCGGCGGGAACGAGGGTGGCGACTCCGAAGCCGGCGGCCGCGAAGCCGACGATGGTGCCAGGCACAGTCGGGAAGGCCAGCGCGAGGCCCATGCCAACTGCGACAATGACCCCGCCCGTGCGGGCGACGGCGCGCTGTCCGAACCGGTCGACGAGGCCATCTCCTAGGAGTCGACCAACGAACTGCGCGCCGACGAGGGCGATGAACCCCGTCGCGGCGAGGGCGGCGGGCGAGCCGAGCGAGGTGAGGTAGAGCGTCGCCCAGGTGAAGCCTGCGTCCTCGACGATGGTGCCGGTGATGGCGATGAGGGTAAGGGCCGTCAGGGTGAACACGATCCGCGGCGAGATGCCGAAGCGCCGCGCGACACGCGCCGCGTCGGGGTCCGCGCCCGCCTTCTCATCCTGTTCCTCGGCGCGGCCGGGCAGGCAGAATCGCAACGCAGTGAGGGACGCGAGGCCGAACAGGATTGCCGAGATCGTCAGGTGAATCACGATGGGGAGGTGCAGCGCGATGGCCGCCGCGGCCATCGCACCGCCGAGGACCGCGCCGATGGACCACACGGCGTGGAAGGAGTTGAGGATGGAGCGACCGTAGCGGCGCTGCACACGCAGCCCGTGCGCGTTCTGAGCGACGTCGGTGATCGCGTCCATGCCGCCGCCGATCAGCAGAAACGCGGCGAACACCCAGACGTTGGGCGCGAACCCCGCGGCGAGCAACCCAAGGCTCGTAAAGACAGTCCCGAACACGGCGGCCTTGGCGGAGCCGAGGCGCCTGATCACGGCCGCCGCAGCGAGACCGGCGAGGATCGCTCCGATTGGAAAAGCGATCACTGTGAGCCCATAGGTGGTGTTGTCTAGCCCGAGAGCGGTCTTGATCTCGGGGTAGCGGGGCAGGATGTTTGCGTACAGGGCGCCGTTGGTGAGGAACAGCGCCGACACTGCCGCGCGGGCGCGGCGGTCCATGGTCGGCACGGATGACTGGGGGAATCTCATGGGAGGCAGGTCCTTTCGGTTGCGCTGGCCAGGTTCGGGATGTGGGGTTGCCGGATCGGGATGTGGGGTTGCCGGATCGGGATGTGGGGTTGCCGGATCGGCTGGTTAGCTGGCGATCCGATTGACCGCGCGGGCGATCTCCTCGCGGTCGCGAGGGCCGTCGTCGAGCGCGTAGTGGATCGTGAAGCCTTCGATGAGGGCATCGAGGGCGCGCGCGGTGGCGGGGTCGAACCAGTGCTGCAGGGCGTCGCGGCTTCGTGCCATCCATTGCTTCGTCAAACTGCGGTAGCGGGCATCTCGTGCGGCGAGGGTGTACAGCTCATGGGTGAGCACCAGCTCGCGGGTGTCATCGAACACGTCCTCGAGCACGATCGCCACGACCGCGTCTCGGGCGGCGTCTGCGTCGGTCGCTGCCCGCATCCGCTGCTCGAAGCGCTCGCTGACTTCGGTCGAGAACCGCGTGAACGCCTCGTGAAGCAGCTCATCCATGCCCTCGAAGTGGTAGGTCATCGAACCCAGCGGCACGCCGGCGACCTGCGCAACACGGCGGTGGGACGCACCGGCGACGCCGACCGTCGCGATCACGTCCAGGCAGGCGTCGATGATGCGGTCACGCCGCTCGGGGTCGTTTCGCCGCCCCCGCCGGGTGCCGTGAGACGTATCATCGGTCGTCATCGCGGTCCCCGATCGTGCGGATCACCCGGGCGGGGTTGCCGACCGCTACGACGTTTGCAGGGATGTCCTTGGTGACGACCGACCCTGCCCCGATGACGGAGTTATCGCCGATGGTGACGCCGGGGCAGACGATGACGCCGCCGCCGAGCCACACGTTATCGCCGATGGTGATGGGTTGTGCGGCCTCAAGCTTCTCGCGTCGCGGCTGAGGGTCGATCGGATGGGTCGGCGTGAGCAGTTGCACGTTGGGTCCGATCTGGCAATCCTCGCCGATGGTGATCGGGGCGACGTCCAGCGCCGTGAGGTTGTAGTTGGCGAAACTGCGCGCCCCCAAGGAGATGTTCTCGCCATAGTCCACGAACAGGGGCGGCTTGATAAACGCGCCCTCCCCGAGATGCCCCAGGAGCGCCTCCAATAGCGGCCGGGCAGCGCCCGCATCGGCTACGGCAGCACGATGGTACGCGTCAGCCAGCTGCACTGCGCGCTGTGCGATGCGGCCGCTTTCCGGGTCATCAGCTATGTACGGGTCGCCGGCGAGCATCCGCTCACGGTTGGTGCGGGAGTCGCCGGCGAGCATTCGCTCCCGGTTGGTGCGGGGGTCGCCCGCGAAGTAATCGGTCATGGGGCCAACAGTAGCGCATGTGTGTACGTTCGTCCACACTTTGTGTACGAACGTACACAACTCAAAGGGCTGATCGCCCGCCGATGGACTTCCGAACACATTCCGAATACCATGGGTGTGTGACGAGCGCAGCCGACCCTCCCCTGACGCGCCGCTCTTCGGACCTGAGCAAGCACTCGGCCGAGGTCTTCGCCGAGGCCGAGAACCACCCCGTCACGGTGACCCGCCGCGACGGCGAGTCGCTCGTGCTCATGTCTCAGCGCGAGGCACACGCCCGGGCCGAGTTGCTGCACATTGCCGCCACACTCATCTCGGTGACGCTCGATGACGGCCCTCTGACGGAGCGCATGGCCAGCCGGTACCCGTGGATGTATGCGCTCAGCGCCCAAGACAGGCAGCACTGCGTCCGGGACCTCATCGACACCGCTCGGGCATCGTTTTCGACGCAGCAGCCCCACCTGGTTATTGCCCAATTCACCAGTTGGCGCGAGACGGCCACGGCGATCGCCGCCGGCCTGGGTTCTCAGCCGGTCGAATGGCTCGACGACACCACCGACGAGGTTGTCGAACGCCCCTGACCATGAATCGATCAACTACCCACTTGCGGGTTCGCTGAGCGTGATCATGCGGGGCGGCCAGACCTTCCAACGGTGGCAGCACAAGCCAACTCTCAAGGGCACAGCGAGGGTGTGGTTCTACGTTGACGGCAGCACCGTCTACCTGGAACAGGTCCACACCGCACACCCCAACGAGACCAAGTGACCGGGCGTAGGAACCTTCTCCCCACGCGTGATGAGGCTGCTTGCCAAGGTTCGCACATACCGCCTTCGCGAGCTGCGGGAGCAGGCCGGGCTCACGCAGGCGCAACCTGCCGAACGAATCGGCACCGCCGCGACCGACCGCTCTAACTACCGCCGCCGCTGGCAGCGGGGGCAAAAGTGACTGCTGCGCCCGCCGCTCATGATGCGCTGAATCGGCGTCCCGCACCGCGGGCACGGCTCCCCCGTTTTGCCGTAGGCCGCGAGCGACCGCGCAAAATACCCCTGGCGGCCGTCGACGTTCACGTACAGGGCGTCGAAGCTCGTGCCGCCCTGGTCGAGGGCGCGCCGCATCACGGCGGCCGCCTCGTCGAGCACGCGATACACGGCCCTCGCGCTGAGCGCGTCTCCCGGGGTTTCGCCGTGGACGCGCGCCGCCCACAGTGCCTCGTCGGCATAAATATTGCCGATTCCAGAGACCACGCCCTGATCGAGCAACAATCGCTTGATGGCCGCACGCGAGGCCGTCACGCGGCGGGCCACCTGACGGCGGTCGAAGTGTGGATCGAGCACGTCGCGCGCGATGTGCTGAGCGTCGGCGGGCACCTCACCCCCGAGCGGGGAGACCCACATGCCACCGAAGATGCGCTGGTCGATGAAGTCGGCGCGCACGGGAGTACCGTCGTCGCGGCGAGCGTCAAGTCGAATGCGCAGGTGTTTGATGGGGTCGCTCGCGGGGCCCTCGGCCTCGACTTCGCGCTCGCCCGCAGCCTCGCTGCCGGCCTCGCCCGCGGCGTCGTTCCGGTGCACGCGGACCTGGCCCGACATGCCCAAATGCACCATCAGGGCGTCCGGCCCACCACCGGTACCGTCAGCGCCGCCCAGCTCAAGCCACATGAACTTGCCGCGCCGCCCCGTGCCGAGCACGCGCCTGCCGGCGAGGTCGCGCTCGAACCCGAGGGCACCGCTCGCATGGCGGCGCACGCTGCGCGCGTCGAGCACGCTCACCACGTCGAGCCGCGCGCCCACGAGATGAGCGTCGATGCCGCGGCGCACCACCTCCACTTCGGGAAGCTCGGGCATTAGACGGAGGGCTTGGTGGGGTCGCTCGGGTCGGCCGTGGCCACGGCGAACGCGCGGTTCTCAGCCGTGATAGCGCGCCAAGCCTGCTCAGCCGCGTGCTGCTCCGCCTCCTTCTTAGAACCGCCCTCGCCGCTGCCCCATTCGCGGTCGCCGAGCACGGCGTAGGCGATGAAGTGCTTGGCGTGGTCGGGGCCGGACGATTCGATGCGGTATTCCACCGTGACGTGCCCCATGGCAGCGCCAAGTTCTTGTAGCGAGGTCTTCCAGTCGAGGCCCGCACCAAGCATGGCGAGGTCGTCAATCAGCGGTGTCATGAGACGAATGACCAGGTCGAAGGTGCGGCTCATGCCGCAACTGATGTAGGCGGCGCCGATCACGGCCTCGACACAGTCGCTCACAATGGAGGGCTTGTCGAAGCCCTTGGTGGCGAGCTCGCCTTTTCCGAGTTTGAGGTAGTTGCCGAGCTTCAGGTGGCGGCCCACCTTAGCGAGCGCGCGCTGGTTCACGACGGCGGCGCGGCGGCGCGCCAGCTGCCCCTCGGGGAGGTCGGGAAACCTGCGGTAAAGCGCGTCGGTGACGACAACGCCGAGCACGGAGTCGCCGAGAAATTCGAGGCGCTCGTTGGTGGGCAGACCGCCGTTTTCGTAGGCGTAGGAGCGGTGGGTCAGCGCGAGGTCAAGCAGTTCGGGGTCGATGTCGATGCCGAGCGCCTCGCACAGTGGGTGCTGTTCGCTCATCGAGCGGCCTCTGCGTCATCGTCAGCAGCGCCCTCAGCGCCCTCCGCAACGTCTTGAGCCAGCTGCTGCAGCGCCGCCCAGCGGGGGTCGAGCATCTCGTGCGCGTGGCCGGGCTCGTCATCGAGGCGGATTCCGCATTCGCTGCACAGCCCCCCGCAATCGGGGCGGCACAGCGGCGTGAACGGCAGGTCAAGCAGGGCCGCGTCGCGCAGCACGGGTTCGAGGTTGATGAGGTCGTCCTCGACCAGCAAGATGTCGTCCGCCTCGCCCTCGAGCTTCTCGGGGTAGGCAAACAGTTCGCCGAACTCCTTGTTGATGTGGGGTTCGATGGGGTCGAGGCAACGCATGCACTCGCCGTAGGCGATGGCCTTGATGCGGCCAGAGACGTAGACGCCCTCCATCACCGATTCGGCGCGCAGCTCGAGAATCATGTTGGCCCCGGGCTTGACCGCGAGCACCTCGGTGCCGAAGCCTTCGGGTGCCTGGATCACCCGATTAAATTCGCGCATGGAGCCGGGGCTGCGCTGCAGCAGATGCGTATCAAGAACGAGGGGCGAGCGGGGGTCCAAGCGGGTTGACATGTTCGACTTTCTCATGGCGTGACCGGGCGAGGGCGCGCCTCGCCTACGGGCTGTGCGGTGTGGCCGTAGATACCCTAACCATAGCGCCTATCGGGCACCACGCCGGAGTCACCACTGGGCCCGGCGGCGGCCCGTGTGGCGCGGTCCCTCCGACTTCACGTAGGTCGAAAGCCCCTGCGACTCCTCGAACACCTCGCTGGGCAGCCCCGTCACGGCGGCCTTCTCGGCGGGGGTGAGTACGCGATCTTCGGTTGCGGACGCTCCGGGGGCCAGGTTGCCGCCCTCGCCGTCGCTGGCAGCGCCCGCCGAGTCGCCGGAGTCACCCGAGACGCTACGACGCAGTCGCTGCTGCACGAGTTCGCGGCCACGCTGCGCCTGCTGCTGCAGGGTTTCTAATTGGTCTTCGAATGCCTGCAGGTTGCGGGCCACATAGAGGTCTGAGGAGCGCATCAGTTCGGCGGCATTGGCTTCGGCTCGGCTCACGATGTCGCGGGCCTTGACCGCCGCGCGCTGCGCCACCTCTTCGCGCGACGAGAGCTCATCGGCGGTGTGTTTGGCCTTAACGATGATGCCTTCGGCCTCGCGATAGGCGATCTCGACCGCAGTCGCGGCCTCCTGCTGCAGGGCGTCGGCGCGAGAGATTTGGTCGGGGATCGCCTCGCGCAGTGCGTCGATGAACGCCAGCACATGTTCGCGATTGACCACGCAATTTCCCGTCATGGGCACGGCTCGCGCCTCGGTTACCAGTTGCTCGAGTTCGCCCAAGACCTGCAGCACTGATTCGACGGGGCTGGCGTCTGCCTGCTCTGCGGGCTGCGGGTCGTTCATATTGCCCTCTCTATTGCGCATTGTTCATGCGCAGCGCTACCGAAGTATCTTCACTAGTTCTCTTTAAAGTGTAGTTGCTAGGGGCGGGCGCCGCTGCCCGCAAGTCAAGCCCTTGGGCGCAAGTCTCCAGGTCGCACACCGCTCGGTGACGAAGTACGCACGCAAGGTCACGATTGGATCACGCCCGCGACGCGGCGCGCTCGGCCCGCAACTGTTCGAGGGCGCGGGCCACCGCCGTGGGCACGAAGGGCGAGATGTCGCCGCCGAGCTGCGCGACCTCTTTGACCAGAGAGGAGGAGACGGCCGTGAGGCTCTGGTCGGCGGCAAAGAAGATCGTCTCGAGGTCGGCGAGATGGTCGTTCATGGCTGCCATGGGGCGCTCGTATTCGAAGTCGGCCCCCGACCGCAGTCCCCGAATCACATAGGCGATGTCATGCTGCTGCGCGAACGTGGCGAGCAGCCCGCCGCTCACTTCATGCACGACGATGCGGTCCGCGAGGTCTGTGCCGTGGTTCTCGTCCCATTCCGCGAGGGCTTCGGTGACGAGTCGCTGCCGCTCCGGCAGGGTGAACAGTCCCTGCTTGGATGGATTGTGCGTGACAACCACATGCACCTCATCGAGCAGGTGGCAGCCACGCGCGAGGATGTCGACATGGCCCCACGAGATGGGGTCGAAGGAGCCCGCCAGCATGGCCCGGCGCACGGTCGGCCGGGGAGTCTTCGCTGCATTCATGCAGATGACCCTACCAAACGGCGGGTTGCCCCGAACCTGCCTCGGCTAGAACCTCGCCCCGTAATAGACGGTGGTTTCGCCATAGGCCTTGCTGCCCTGATCTCTGACGCTCGGCGGCCACGTGAGCGCAGGGGTGCGGCTCGAGCGTTCCACGACAAACGTGACGTCATCTGCCGCGTGACGTTCGAGGACGCCCGCGATGAGCGTTTCGACGGTTGCGGTGGGCACGTCGTAGGGCGGGTCGATCAGCACGAGCGAGAAGGGTTTCGCTCCGGCACCGGAGACGAACGTTTCGGCGCGGGCCGTCACGACGTTCGCCTCCAGCGACATGCCGAGGGCCTTCGCATTCGCGCGGATCACCTGCGCCGTGGAGCCGTGCGATTCGACAAAGGTCGCGTTGAAGGCACCGCGAGAGAGGGCCTCGAGACCGAGGGCACCGGACCCCGCATACAGATCGAGCACGCTCGCGCCGTGCAACACGTCCCAGCCCGCGAGGCGCGAGAAGATGGCCTCGCGCACTCGGTCTGACGTGGGTCGCGTGAGTTCGGTCTTGGGGGTTTTGAGGCGCTGGCCTCCGCTGCGGCCCGCAATAATGCGCGTCATGTCAGCCTTTCTCGAGGTAATCGATGCCGCGATCGCGCAGCCGGTGGTCGATGGCCTGCGCGAGTCCGGGCTCGCGCGTGAGGTCGGGGTCGCTCGCGATGAGTCGGGTCGCGGCCTCGCGCGCGACGTCGATGAGTGCCTCGTCGTCGATCACCTTAAGGAACTTCAGCGAGCTGAGCCCGCCGGATTGAGCACTGCCGAGCACGTCGCCCTCGTGCCGAAATTCGAGGTCGTAGCGACTGAGGGCGAAACCGTCCTCGGTGGCCGCGAGGGCCGCGAGGCGCCGGCCCGAGGTCGAGTTGGGGTTAATTGCGGACGCCGGGGCCACCAGAACCGCGTAGCCCGCCTTGGCGCCGCGACCCACCCGACCCCGCAACTGGTGCAGCTGCGATAACCCGAACCGGTCGGCGTCCATAATGACCATGACGGTCGCGTTGGGCACATTCACGCCGACCTCGATCATGGTGGTGGCCACGAGAATGTCGCACTCGTGGGTGGAGTAGGCGCGCATGACGCGTTCTTTCTCGGCGTCGGGCACGCGCGAGTGCAGGAGTTCGATGCGGCAGTCGCGCAGCGCGGGCAGGGCGCGCAGGCGATCGGTGACGTCGACGACGCCGAGCAGTTTGCGCGCGAAACCGGAAGCCCCGGCGGGCACGGGCGCGGCCTCGTCAAGGGTTCCCTCGCCGTCGGATTCGTTCTCGCGGTCCCCGATGCGCGAGCACACCACGAATACCTGGTTGCCGAGGCTCACCTGATGACCTATCCAGCCCCATAGCTGCACCATGTGGGTGGCGGAGTCGCTGACCACGCGGGTTTCGACCCCGGCGCGCTGGGCGGGTCGCTCGGTGAGCACCGAGACGTCGAGGTCGCCGAATTGCGTCATGGCGAGCGTGCGGGGTATCGGGGTCGCGGTCATGACCAGCATGTGCGGCTGGGCGGTGCCGTCCGTCCTTTCGCGCAGGGTCGCGCGTTGTTCGACACCGAAGCGGTGTTGCTCGTCGACCACGATGAGGCCGAGGTTGAAGAACTGCACGCGCTCGCTGAGCAGGGCGTGCGTGCCGATCACGATGCCGGCCTCGCCAGTGGCGGAGGCGTTGAGGGCGGAGCGCCGCGCCGCCGTCTTGAGCGAGCCGGTAAGCAGGCTGACCCGCACGCCGTCGCTGCCGAGGCCCACGGTGTCGGCGAGGTCGCCGAGTAGGGCAAGGACGCTCGCGTGGTGCTGCGTCGCGAGCACCTCCGTGGGTGCGAGCAGGGCCGCCTGGCCACCCGCCGCGACCACCTGCAGCATGGCGCGCAGGGCCACCACCGTTTTGCCCGCTCCAACGTCGCCCTGCAGCAGTCGATGCATGGGGTGGGTGCGCTCGAGGTCCGCGGCAATCTCGTCGCCGACCTGCACTTGACCCGCCGTGAGCCGGTAGGGCAGGTGCGCGTCGAACTGACTGAGCACGCTGTCGGCGCGGCGTTCAAAACTCTGCGCGATGGCTTCTTCGATCGCGTGACGGCGTTGCGCGAGAATCGCCTGCAGCACGAAGGCCTCGTCAAAGCGCAGTCGTTCGTGAGCGCGGTCGATGTCGGGTTTGCCCTGGGGCACGTGCACGAGCCGCAGGGCCTCGAGGTAGCCGGGCAGAGAGTGGCGGTCGCGCACGTCGCGCGGCAGGGGGTCGGGGAACGCCGCGGGGTCGGCGGCGGCCGCGAGTTCGCACTGTTCGAGCACGCTGCGCACGGCGAGCATGAGCTTGTTCGATTCGACGGAGGCGCACGCGGGGTAGGCGGGAATGGGCAGGGCGCGCTGCCGTTCGAGTTCGGCCGGGTCGGGATGTTCGTCAAAGAACTCCACCTTGGGCTGAGCCAGCTGGAGGTTGTCGCGAAAGCGCCCCACGCGGCCCTCAAAGATGGCCTCGGTGCCGACCAGCAGCTTGCTCTCCCAGTAGTGCGCGGCGTGAAAAAACGTAAGGTGCAGCGTGGCGCCAGACTCGTCTTGCAGCACGATTTCGAGGCGCTGACCACCACGGCCACGATTGGAGCGCAACTGCGAGCTCGCCACCCGGCCGACCACGGTGACGTGCTCCTTTTCGAGCAGCGAGGCGATGTCGGTGAGCTGACCGCGGCGGTTGTAGCTGCGCGGAAAATGCGTGAGCAGGTCGCGCACGGTGTGCAGCCCGAGGTCGTCGGCGAGCACCTTGGCTTTGGGCACGGGCACCTTGGCCAGCGGAGTGTCGAAGGTGAGTGCGCTCATGGAGCCGGCGCTGTCGGGCCGGGTGCGGGCAGGTCCGCGTCGGTGAGAATGTCGCGGCAGGTGAGCCGGGTGGGCGCCGCGGGCGCGCTGATTTCTCGCACCCAGGCGGCGAGGTCTGCGCGGTGCACGTGCACATGCAGGGCAAGGGCGGAACCGAGGTCGGTGACCACGAGGGAGTCGCCGCCGAGTGAGCCGAGGGCGGCCCGCGCCACGGCGCGCAGGCGGTCGGCGGCGTCCGCGGCGTCGGCGTTGTCCGCGGTGTCCGCCCAGGCTGCGACGATTTCGGTGTCCGGCTCGGCAGCGCGCACGGCGTGGGGGTCGGTTGCGGTCTCGGACGCCGCGTGGCCCGTTCCCTGCGCTCCACCGCGCACGCGTGGCCCGTCCGCGCTGTGGGCGAGCCGTCGGGCTGCCGCGGCGTGGAGCGTCACTTCGGCTGCTCGCCTCGCGGCGGCCGTGGTGTCCTCCCCCGCGATCTGGGCGGCGAGTCGGTCCAGGAGCACGGCGAGGCCCCAGGCTCCCGCGTCGGGTACGCCCCGGTCAGACCCGTGGCGCACGGGGTGCACAGGGTCGTGGTTGGGGTCGTGGTTGGGGTCGTGGTTGGGGTCGTGGTTGGGGTCGTGAGCGGTCGCCACCGTCGCCTCCCACGCCGCGAGGCTCGCGGCCCGGGACGCCGCCTCCGCAGCCCCCGCACCACCCGCCGCCTCCGCAGCTGCCGCACCACCCGCGGCGTCCGCAGCTGCCCGGGCGACGGTGAGCAGGGTGCCCGGGGCCGGCGCCGCCACGACGGCGTGGCAGTGGGTCGCGGCCGCCTCGAGCGCACCGGCGAGGGGAACGACGCCGCCCCGGGTAAACCCGCCCAGCCACGCCGCGAGGATCAACCCGGAATTACCGCGAGCGCCGAGCAGGGCGCCTCGCGCAAGAGAGTCAAGATCGAAAGCGCCATCACGCTCAGCCGAGGCCGCGAGCGTCGATTCGAGCGTGGCCACGAGATTGTCGGCGGTGTCGGCGTCGGCCACGGGAAAAACGTTCACCGCATTGATCGCGACCGCGCGCTCGCGCAGGGCGGCGATGCTGGCCGCGAGCCAGGCGGCCACGTCGGCGGCGGTGAGATCGGCCCCCTGGGCGGGAGGTGTCTCAGGCGGCACTTGCGCGGTCACGGCCGGTTCTCTCCCTTTCGACGATGTGGCGGACATTGTGCCCCTGATCTGCGCTGCTGCACCGTGGGCACCTGCCGACCCCATCTTAGCTGAGGTGTGTTCGACGCCGCATAAGTCACACTCTCAGGATTTCACGGAACCCCCACTCGTCCGGTAGTCTTGAACAGTTGTCTTGCGAGTGGCTGCACTTGCGCGCGCCCCGAACCGCGTATTCGCGGGTCCGGGCTCCACCTCAAGACCGAGTCGGTGCGAGAATTCGCCTGATTCAATCCTCAGACCATCCGCGGTGCGCTCGTCGTGCCGAATCTACTATCAGGAGTCACTGTGGCTGCCAACTGTGAAGTATGCGGTAAGGGCCCGAGCTTCGGTAAGCAAGTTTCGCACTCGCACCGTCGCACCTCGCGTCGCTGGAACCCGAACATTCAGCGCATCCGCGCGATCATCGCCGGTACCCCCAAGCGCATCAACGCCTGCACCTCGTGCATGAAGGCCGGCAAGGTTACTCGCTAACCTCCGCCTCACTCAAGGACCGATCTTCCGATCGGTCCTTTTGTTTTGTCCCCAGGATTATTAAGTAGACTGGCAGGGTCGCCGCAGCGTCCACCGCGGCGAGTCGCACCTGGTCGTCACGAGGTATGGTCGATTATCGCCACAGATTTGCACAGCCAGCATGTTCAATCCTGCCAGCGTGTTCCGCGCTGCGGCGCCTGCGAAGAGCCGAATCGGCCCGTTAACCGCACGGCGACGTGAGAATCGAGCCCACGTGACCGCCCCCCGTATTCCGCCCCTGGACGCCCCGACCCGGCGTCCACGCCACCCGCGCAGTGCGCCTCGCCCCCGCCGGGTCGGCCCGCTTGCTGGCTACCTCGGCGCGATCCTCGCTCTGCTGATCCTCGTGGCCACTGTCCTCGCGCCCCTCCCCGCGGCCGCCACGGTCTCCGTAGGCACCGCAGACGACGGCAACTGGTGGTATCGCAACTTCGGTTTCGACGCCCTCCACGACGATGGCCTCACGGGGGCGGGCATCAAAATCGCCGTGATCGACAACCAGATCGACTCGCAGAATGTGGTGTTCACGGGTCAAAACCTCACGGTCGATCCCACCCCGTACTGCGGCAGCGGTTTCGTCGATTCGGATCGCTACGGCCAGGGCGCGTCCACGGTCATGCACGGCACGACCATCACCTCATTACTGATTGGCAATGGCACCAACGGTCACGAGGGGGTCGTGCCGGACGCCGCGGTCACCTTTTATGGCTACGGCTCCTACGACTCGTGTGAGCAGTCGGGCGGCCGCACCGGGTTCGGTAACGCCCTGCGGCAGGCCGTTGCCGACGGCAATCGCATCGTCACGACCTCGGTCACCTTCACCGACTACACGCAGGGTGATGTCGAAGAACTCGCCTCGGCCCTGCGCGCGGGAGTGCTCGTGGCGTGCGCGCCGCCCAACTCGCGCAGCGAAAACAACCTCGCGCCCTGCAACCTCAACGGCGTGCTGACCGTCGCGGGCTACACGCCGCAGGGCACGCTGAATACCGACACCGAGTACCCGCGCGAGATCCTCAACAACCCCGACGTGGCCATCGCGGGCCCGGGCGATAGCATCCGCTGCCTGTACGATCAACGCGCGCGGCAGGATTGCGCGCGCAAGGGCACGTCGTACGCGACGCCGATTGTCGCGGGCATGGCCGCCCTCATCTGGCAGAAGTACCCCCGTGCCACGGCCAATCAGGTGATGCAAGACCTGCTGCGCAATACGTTTAATACCGATGGCCGCCTGCAGTGGCGCACCGACGGTAGCGGTTACGGACTCGTCAACCTGCAGAAGCCGCTCGCCATCGACCCGACGACCTACCCCGATCAGAACCCACTGCTCAACCACAGCGCGGGCGAGCCCCTGCCCGCGGACCTCACAGCGGCCCCGGCCACGCCGTCGGGCGCCACAGTGCCGGGTGCCACACCGGAGCCATCAGCTCCCGCAGTGCCCACGCTCGAATCGGCCACGCCCGTCGCGGCCGCGCCGGAGCCCACCAGCAACGGTGCCGACTACCTGTCCGCACTCGGCTGGGGCGTGTTCGCCGTGGGGCTCGTGATCCTCGTGGCCGTGCTGATCGGGGTGAATGTGCGAAAGCGGCACACCGGCCACCCGGCCAACCCGGGCGATTCGGGCGACCCGGGGCTCCACGTGGGCCAGCCCCCGTACTGGACGCCGCCGCCCCCCGCACCCAGCCCGGGCACCGGACCCAGCCCGGGCACCGGAGCGTCCGCACCGTTGACCGAAGATGGCGAGGTGCAGGTGCAGCGCCCAGTGCCGCAGCCGCGCACGCCTCCGCACTAACGCGACTCAGCCGCCGAAGTGATCGAAAACCCGCACGTCGCGCGGGCTGGAATCGAGCAGCATCGGCAGGTCAAGGGCCTGATAGGCGGGCACATCCTGCGGCTGCACGGCGAGCACCTGACCGATTTCGCGGAACCCGGCGGGCAGGCTCAGGCCCGCGGGAAAAGTCGCGAGCAGCGAGTGGTCCTCGCCGCCGCCCAGTACCCAGTCGTACGGGTTCACGCGCAGCGCCTGCGCGAGCGGCGCAAGCGCCCGGGCGTCGTGGTCCAGGGCGCTCGTGAAGAGGTTCAGCAGTAGGGGCGTGCCGAGCCGCCGTGAGCTCGCCATGGCGATGCGGGAGCCGTCCTCCCAGAGCCCGTCGGAGGTGTCGATCATCGCGGTGGCCCCCGCCTCCGCCGCGATCGCGCCGAGCGCGATCTGTGGCTCCGGGGCGCAGTGCCAATTAATCACCTGGCCAACGAGGGCCTCCAACTCGGCGGGGACCTTCGCGTCCGCCCCCGCCACGCCGCTTTCGAGCAGTGCCAGCCCCGCACCCGAGACGCCCGCGGGCCCCGCGATCGCGACTATGTCGCCTGGGTTCGCGCCCGCCCGCGTGACGGCGGCGCGGCCGTCTAGGGTGCCGTGCGCCGCGACCGAGATGACGACCTGCGGCGCCGCCGAGAGGTCACCGCCGATGATGCTGACCCCCCAGCGGGCGCAGTACTCCTGCATGCCGCGCGAGAGTTCGGCCAACCAGTCGACGGTCGTCGACTGGGGCGCGGCGGTCGCCACCACGACATGAGTAGGGCGCGCGCCCATGGCCGCGATGTCGGCGAGGTTTTGGGCCATGGCCTTGCGGCCAATCTCGTGGGCGTTCGACCAGTCGAGGGTGAAATCGTGGCCCTCGACCAGCATGTCCGTCGAGACCACGAGCGTGTCCTCGTCCCACGCGCAGACTGCCGCGTCGTCACCGGGCCCCACGATCACGTCGGCCGACTGCTGCAGGGTGGGTAGTATCCGCGACAAGATGTCGGACTCGGTCACAATGTGCCTCTCGAACGTGGTTCTGATCGCTTCATTATCGCCTATCAGACCAGGCGGCTTCGCCTCGAGAAATCGACGTAACGTGGTGGTATGGCTCGCCCCCGCAACTTCGGTTCCGCACCGCTGCTCCGCAATTCCGTGTGGTCGCTGCTCGCCCCACTCGCGCTGACGGCCTGCTCGCCGACGGTGACGGTGCCCGCGGGGCCGCAATCCACCGATCCCGCGTGCGCGAGTGTCGTGCTCTCGGCTCCCGTCTCGGTGATGGGCCTCGAGCGGGTCCACACGACCACGCAGGCCACGGTCGCGTGGACCGGCCCGCACGGGCAGGTGGTCTCGCTGCGCTGCGGTGCCCCCGCGAACGCGCCGTCCACCGATTGCATCACTATTCCGGACGCCTCGGGTGCCCGGGTTGACTGGGTCGCCACCACGACCGAGGCCGGGGGCCACATGTTCACGACGTTCGGCCGGACCCCCCGCATCGACGTGCTGGTGCCGGCGGGCGTCGCGGACGGGCAGCCCACGGCTCCGTTGCCCGATCTCACGGGGCTCGTAACGGTCAATACCACCGCAACCGAAACCTGCGACGCGACCGAATAGCTAGGCCGGCCCGGGCCGCAACCCTGGCCGCAACCCTGGCCGCCGGCCGACTAGCGCAGGCCCACGGGTCGCGTGAGCGCCAGGTCGATCAGCTCGTTGACGAGGTCGGCGTAGGCGATGCCCGACTTCTCCCACATCATCGGGTACGCCGAGAACGGCGTGAAGCCGGGCATGGTGTTGATCTCGTTGACGATGACACCGGTCTCGGTCACGAACACGTCGCAGCGGGCGAGGCCCTCGAGGCCGAAGGCCACGAACACGCGCCGCGCGACGTCTTGCACCGCGGCGGTTTGCTCGGCGGTCAGCTCGGCCGGGCAGACCACGTCGACCGTGCCCTCGCCGAGGTACTTGGTGCCGAAGTCATAAAACTCGACGTCATCGCCGATGATGACCTCGGCGGGCAGGCTCGTGCGCGGGGCGGCCCCGTCGCGCCCCTGGAGCACCGCGCACTCCACCTCGCGACCCACGACACCGGCCTCAATCAGCACCTTGGGGTCGTGGCGCAGGGCCTCCGCCATGGCGTCCTCCAGGCCCTCGCGCGAGGTCACTCGGCTCACACCGAGGGAGGAACCGGCGCGCGTGGGCTTCACGAATACTGGGTATCCCAGGGCGTCCACCTGGTCTTTGATGGCGTCGCGGCGCGAATCCCACTCTCCGGGGAACACCGTCACCCACGGCGCGACGGCCACGCCGCTGCCCTGAATGATGAGCTTCATGTAGTGCTTGTCCATGCCCAGCGCGCTCGCCAGCACTCCCGAGCCCACGTAGCGAGCGTCGACCAACTCGAGCGCGCCCTGCAGCGTGCCGTCCTCGCCGTAGGGGCCGTGCAGCAGCGGGAACACGACGTCGACCTCGCCGAGTGACGTCACGGTGCTCGACTCGACCTGGCTGAACTCGCCGCGCTCGGTGATCGCCTTGAGCGGCGGCAGCACGACGGCGTCGCTCGACTGCACCTGGGGCAGGGTCGAACCGCGCAGTTGCCACGGGGCGGGGTCGTCCGAGACGGGCACCCACTGGCCCTCGCTCGTGACGCCCACGGCTACGACGTCAAAGGTCTCGCGGTCAATCGCGCCGAGTACGCCGCCCGCGGTGGCGCACGAAATGCCGTGCTCGCCGGAGCGTCCCCCGAAGAGCACCAGCACGCGGGGCTTGCGGGGAGCACCCGGAGCAGAACTTGCAGAAACGGGCGATGGCGAGGTTGATTCAGTCACGACCCCACCCTACCTAACCCCGGGCCCGGTTCGTCCGAGGCGCGTGCGATACTGGCACCCCTCGTGGCCCGGGGTCTCCCTAGAATTGCAGCATGACTGAGATGAAGGCTCTACGCTCCCCCGATGGCACCCCCTACGCGCCCGCGACCCTCGCGGTGACGGCCGGTCGGCCGCACGGCCAGAACCAGCCCGTGAACTCGCCGATCACGCTGACCTCGACGTTCCACCATGCCGGTACCGCGCAGCCGGGCGACAGCGTGTACGCACGCTTCTCGAACCCCTCTTGGGACCCTCTTGAAGCAACCCTCGCCGCCCTCGAAGGCGCCGAGTTGCCGGGCTTAGTGTATGGCTCCGGCATGGCCGCGATTGCCGCGGCGCTGTCGCTGGTTCCCGACGGCGGCACCGTGATCGCACCCCGTGCGTGCTACAACACGACCCTCACCCTCATGCAGCAGCAGGAGGCCAAGGGTCGCGTGCGGCTCGTACTTCTCGACGTGTCAGATTCGGACGCCGTGCTGGCCGCGTTGGCTGCCTCCCCCGCCCCGGCCCTGTTCTGGCTGGAATCCCCCACAAACCCCCTGCTCGAGGTCGCGGATGTGCCGGCCCTGTTGACCGCGGCCCGAGCCGCCGGTGTCACGACGGTCGTCGACAACACCTTCGCCACCCCGTTGGGCATGAACCCCCTGGCGCTCGGCGCCGACGTGGTGGTGCACTCCATGACGAAGTTCCTGGCCGGCCATTCCGATGTCATCATGGGCGGTATTGTCACCGATTCACCCGAGTTGCGCGCCACCTTGCATGGGTATCGCACGGTGCACGGGGCCATCAGCGGCGGCCTCGACTCCTACCTCGCCCTGCGCGGCGTGCGCACCCTCGCCCTGCGCTTTGAACGCGGTTGCGCCAACGCGGCGGTGCTCGCGGAACGCCTCGCGGCCGACCCCCGTGCGTGCAATGTGCGCTACCCCGGTCTCGAAACCGACCCGGGCCACGCGCGCGCCGCGCAGCACATGCGTGCCTTCGGTGCTGTGCTGGCCTTCGAACCGGCTCGCGCCGGGCAGCCCAGCGTCGAACGCGCCGAACAGGTCAGCGCTTCGGTGGCCCTCTGGACGCCCGCTACCTCCCTGGGCGGCGTCGAATCCATTCTCGAGCGGCGGCGTCGTCACGCCAACGAGCCCCTGGCCGTGCCGGAGGCCCTGGTGCGCCTCTCGGTGGGCATCGAGGACGTCGAAGACCTGTGGCGCGATCTAGACCGCGCCCTGGGTTCCTAATCCCCTATTCGGCGCGGCGCGGACGGCTCAGCAGGGCCGTAATCACCTGGTCGATCGTGGCTCGACCCATGATCACCTCCACCACGGCCGCGGTAATGGGCACCTCCACGCCGTGTTCCTGGGCGAGTTCCAGCATGGCACCCGCCGTGGCGACGCCCTCTGCGGTTTGACCCACCTCGATCTGGGCCTGCCCCACCGAGAGGCCCCGGCCGAGCGCCGCGCCAAAGCGGGCGTTACGGCTCAGTGGCGACGCGCACGTGGCCACCAGGTCGCCCATGCCGGCCAGGCCAGAGAGGGTGGCGGCGTCCGCCCCCAGGGCCACGGCCAGACGCGTGACCTCGCTGAGGCCGCGCGTGATGAGCGTCGCCTTGGTGTTGTCTCCCAGGCCGACGCCCGCGGCGATGCCGCACGCGAGGGCAATCACGTTCTTGCCGGCGCCGCCGATTTCGACGCCCACGACGTCGGTCGAGGTATACACCCGAAAGTAGGGTGCCGCGGAGAGTTCTGCAAAACGGTCGGCCACCGCCTGTTCGTGAGCCGCGACCACCGAGGCGCAGGGTTGCCGCTCTGCGATCTCGCGCGCGAGGTTCGGGCCAGAAAGCACCGCAATCTGCTCGCGGTCAAGGTGTTGCTGCAGCACCTCGCTCATGCGCCGATGGGTGCCGCGCTCGATGCCCTTCATGAGCGAGAGCACGGGCGCCGTGAGCCGGGGCCAGGCGGAGAGGTTTTCGTCGAGCGACTGCGCGGGCACCGCCAAGACGATGCCCTCGACTCCGTCGACCACCGCCGCAAGGTCGGTGGACGCCGTGATGCGAGGTGACAGATCGAGACCAGGCAGGTAGCCCGGGTTCGCGTGGCGCTGGACGATGTCGTTGACCACGCGGCTGTTGCGGCCCCACATCACCACGTCGTGGCCAGCGTCGGCGATCACCTGCGCGAAGGTTGTCCCCCAGCTGCCCGTGCCCAACACTGCCACGCTCATGTGTGCCTCGCTATTTCGTGTCCTTGACCAGCGGATGTTGGTAGAGCGCCGTGGGTGGCGTGCCCCCGCGCAACCCCTGCACCAGGTCGGTGATGGCCCACATGATGCGCTCCGTGGCCTCCTTCAACACCTCGCGCGACAGGGGTTTGTCGCGCAGGTCATCGAGGTCGACGGGCTCGCCGAAGGTCACCACCACGTGCTTGCGGGGGAACAGTTTGGGCACTCGGCCGCCGTCGCGCATGATCTCCTGCTGGCCCCATTGGGCCATGGGCACGACGGGCGCGCCGGAAGTCAGGGCGATTTTCGCGGCGCCCGTGTGACCACGCATGGGCCAGAGGTCGGGCTGCTTCGTGAGCGTGCCCTCAGGGAAAACCATGACCGGATTGCCGCTCTTGACGATGTCAACCGCCGCCACGAGCGAGCGGGCTGCATCTTTCGTGCCTCGCGCCACGGGAATCTGTTCGAGGCCCCGCATCATGGCGCCCACGAGGGGCCACTTAAACATCGAGTCTTTGGCGAGAAACTTGAACGGCACGCCGAGGTCGTACAGGGTCCAGGCGTAGGTGACCGGGTCAACGGCAGACACGTGATTGCCGCACATCACCACCCCGCCCCCCGTGGGCACGTTGTGAAGATTACGCAGTTCGCGACCGATGAACGCACCCACGAGCAGACGGGCGGGCCGCGCCACCCAGTGCATCGTGCGCGGAATCCGGTACGCCGTGCGACGTGATGCCATACTGCGACTACGCTCCTGCGCTCGAACTGCCCTGCACGTACGTGACGTCCGCGCCGAGGGCTTCCAGCTTGTCACCGAAGTTCTCGTAGCCGCGATCGATGAGGTCGATGCCTTCCACGAGCGACTCGCCGTCGGCGGCGAGGGCCGCGATGAGGTGCGAGAATCCGCCGCGCAGGTCGGGCACGACAATGTGCTTGGGCTTCAACTGCGTGGGGCCGTTGATGACTGCCGAGTGCCGGAAGTTGCGGGCACCGAAGCGGCACGCTGAACTTCCCAGGCAGTCGCTGTAGACCTGAATCTGCGCGCCCATGTCGCGCAGCGCCTGGGTGAAGCCGAAGCGGTTTTCATACACCGTTTCGTGGACGATCGAGTGGCCCTTGGCCTGCGTCAGCGCCACCACGAGTGGTTGCTGCCAGTCGGTCATGAAGCCCGGGTGTACGTCGGTCTCGAACGCGATGGACTTGAGGTCGCCGCCCGGGTGGTAGAAGCGAATGCCTTCTTCGACAATGTCGAAGCCACCGCCGATCTTGCGGAACACGTTGAGGAACGCCATCATGCTGAGCTGGTCGGCGCCCCGCACAAAAATGTCGCCGCCCGTGGCGAGGGCCGCGCAGCCCCACGAGGCGGCCTCGATGCGGTCCGAGAGGCTCGTGTGGTTGTAGCCCTTGAGCGAATCGACGCCTTCGATCTTGATGACGCGATCAGTCTGCACGTTGATGATGGCGCCCATCTTCTGCAGCACCGCAATGAGGTCAATGATCTCGGGTTCGACGGCCGCGTTCGAGAGTTCGGTGACTCCCTTCGCGAGCACCGCGGTCAGCAGCACCTGCTCGGTCGTGCCGACGCTCGGGTATTCGAGCGCGATCTTGGCACCCTTGAGGCCCTCATCGGGAGCGAGGATGCGCACGGCGCCTTCCATCTTCTCGATTTCGGCACCGAACTGGCGCAGCGCACCAAAGTGATAGTCGATGGGGCGGTCGCCGATTTTGCAGCCGCCCAGGTCTGGAATGTACGCCTCGCCGAGACGGTGCAGTAGCGGGCCGCAGAACAAAATGGGGATGCGGCTAGCGCCGGCCAGTTGGGCGATTTCTTTGATCTCGCCGTTCACGACCTTCTGGGCGTTCATCGTCATGACGTCTTTGGATTCGTTCGTCGTGACCGTGACGCCATGCAGTTTCAGCATGCGCTTCACGACACCCACGTCGCGGATCCGGGGAACGTTGCTGAGGGTGCTCTCGCCCTCGCTGCCCAACAGGGTCGCCACCAGGGCCTTGGACACGAAGTTCTTCGCGCCGCGCACCGTAATTTCGCCCTTGAGCGGCTTTCCGCCGCGGACCTTCAAAACGCTCTCAGTTGTCGTCATCACATTCCCAATGATCTCAATAAGTCTTAGGGACCCACGATACCCCGCGAGCGATGCAGTACTCGCGTTTTGGAGTGTCGGCCCGGCGTGAGTTTCTTAATGCCAGGTCCTGCGTATTTACTGCTAACCATGGTAATGCGCGCGCCGCAATCGCGTTGCGCATTCGAAAGGCTGCCGGGGCGAGGGGTGCGCAGGGTACGGGCCCCGCGGCGTCCAGAATGCGCCCGCTCCGCCGACTAGCGACGGCTGAGAAACACCACGGAGTCTAGCAGCACGGCGGGGTTGCCCTCGGGGTCGGTCACCTCACGCTCGCGCACCTCGGACACGAGAATCTCCCACTCGGAGGGGTCGATCGCCAGCGCAGCGAGGTCGCCCTC
The DNA here is from genome assembly GCA_022803075.1 of Micrococcales bacterium 31B. Classification (GTDB taxonomy): domain Bacteria; phylum Actinomycetota; class Actinomycetes; order Actinomycetales; family Dermabacteraceae; genus JAFFTF01. The sequence continues at coordinate 68,361 of JAFFTF010000010.1, read as the reverse complement.
GGGAGTGGGAAAATCGTGGTCGCCGTGGGCGAGGTTCGACCACGGCGGCGGGGCGGCATGTGCCACCACCAAAAGATGTCCACCGGGCGCGACGGCCGAGGCCGCGCGGCTCAAGATCGCCTCGCGCTCAAGTTCTACGGGCGACTGCAAGAAGCAACAGGTAATCAGCCCGTACGTGGTGACGGGGTGCCACGTGCTGAGGTCCTGCGTCACAAATTCGACGCGGCTCGCGGAGAGGCCGGAGTCGTGTACGGCGGCCGTCGCGCGGGCGGTCGCGGTGGCCGAAATGTCGATGCCCGTCACTCGCCAGCCGAGGTTTGCCAACCAGATCGAATCGCTACCCTCACCGCAGCCCAGGTCGAGCGCGCGACCCGGCTTCAGGGTGCTGGCCAGATCAATCAGCACTTGATTGGGCTTGCCAGACCACGTGCGGTCCGTCGCAGCGTACTTCGCTTCCCAGTAGTGCACCGGGGCGACCTTACGCTCGCTGGAGGTTTTATGCATGAGGGTGGCCACCGGGTTCCTTCCACGGGATGAAGCTGCCTTATCCGTCCGTTAACATACCGCATAACGACCATTCTGCCCAAATCGCGGACATATGGCGCCACAATCACGCCGGTCAGAGTATTGCACGTTACGCGAATCACGCTACTCGCCCAGCCCTGCCACATACTCCTCGCGCAGCCCGCTCCAGCCATACGCCAGCGCGCGCATGCCGGTGGGGCGCTCCCGCTCCGCCCCGTCCTCCTCCGCGAGCCTGCCCAGGCACACGCGCCACCCGGCGGCGAGGTCCGGCGCCGTCAGCGGGTCCGCGCAGTCTTGGCTCAGCTCGAGCCACGCACCCGACGCGCCCGGGGTCACGGTCCACGTCAGCACGTCGTCACCCCAGTGGTGGGTGAGCCGGACGCCCGGTTCCACTGCGGTCACGTCGGCCCGCGTTGGCGCCTCCCCCGGGTTCTCGCGGCTCAGCGCCGGCCCGACGCTATCGAGCGGTCGATCGGGCACGATGGGCGACCATAGCGAGAGTCGCTCGGGCCGCGTCAGCAGGGCCCACAGGGCCTCGGGTGCGTGCGGGAGTTCCCGCGACAGCGTGAGGCGAGCCCGGCCACCCTGGCGGTGCAGCGACGCGGCCAGGGGGGCCGCGATGGCGTCCACAATCACGGGGTCCGGCGGGGTGGGGGTCACGGTGGGAGTGTCGTCACGTTTCACGGTTCCTCCAGCGGTCTGGGCACGTGCACGAGGGAGCCGAGGATACCCGCGGTGCCCGCGTGCGGCTCGGTTTTCGGGCGGAAACCGGCCGGGCACGGACGAAAAAATGGCCACGCGAACACGCGTGACCACAAGTGCCCTCGATAGGATTCGAACCTACGACCTGCTGCTCCGGAGGCAGCCGCTCTATCCCCTGAGCTACGAAGGCGGGGTGTTCTTCGCGCAGTGCGCGGCGAACCGTGAAAAGAATATCAGCATCTTCACCTGCCGCGCGTCACCGCCCAAGGGGCGTCGAGCGAGACCTAGCGCACGCGAGAGCGTCAAACCAGGGCGGGCAACTGCGACTGATGCAGCACGGCAGACGGGTCCGGCGAGAGAGCGAGCGTGTTCGCCCTGCCGCCCGCGCGCACCAGCAGATCGCCGATCGCAGCAATCATCGCACCGTTGTCAGTGCAGAGCGACGGCCGCGGCACGCGCAACTCGATGCCCGCGCGATCGCACCGCACCTGCGCCGCCTCCCGCAAGCGTGCGTTGGCGGCGACTCCGCCCACGATCACGAGGGTCGAAATCTTGTGCAGCTTGCAGGCCTTGAGCGCCTTCATGAGCAGCACGTCGACGACGGCCTCTTGAAAGGACGCCGCGAGGTCCGCGACCGGCAGGTCGTCGGGGCCCGCCCCGAGAAACTGCAGTCGCTCCACCTGCCGCGCCACCGCGGTCTTCAGGCCGCTGAACGAGAACGCGAACGCATGCTCTCCCCCGCCCCGCAGGGCCCGCGGAAAATCAAACGCCGTCGGGTCGCCGTCCACGGCCACCCGCCCGATCACGGGACCGCCCGGATACCCGAGCCCCAGCAGCCGCGCCACCTTGTCGAACGCCTCCCCCGCGGCGTCATCGAGCGTGTCTCCAAGATGCTCGATGCGGTCCACCGCGAGATCGCCGACCTTCAGAATCGACGTGTGCCCGCCCGAGACGATCAGCACCATCGACCGCTCGGGCAGGGGCCCATGGTCGAGGGTGTCGGCCGCGGCGTGACCCGCGAGGTGATGCACCCCGTAGAGCGGCACATCCAGGGCCCACGCGAGGGCCTTCGCCGACGCGAGGCCCACGTGCACCGCCGTCGCCAGGCCGGGCCCGGAGGTCGCGGCCACGTGGGTAATGTCGCCCAAACTCAGCCCCGCGGCGTCCAGGGAACGCTCGATGGTCGGCACCACCGCCTCGAGGTGGGCGCGCGCCGCGATCTCGGGCACGACGCCGCCAAAGCGCGCATGCTCGGGAGCCGACGACGCGAGCGCCTCACCAATCAACTCACCCTCAGAGACGATGCCAATGCCCGTCTCGTCACACGACGACTCGACACCAAGAACCACAGGAGAATGCATGGTTCCATGCTAAATCAGTTGCCGAGCATCCTGCTCTGGCGGCCCAAACGACCCGCCTGCTCGGCGTCGGTGACGGTGCCCACGATCTGCTCGACGATGTCCTCCAAGAAGAGCACACCCACTCGCTTACCGTGCTCATCGCTGACGCCCGCGAGGTGCGCCCCCGCGCGCTGCATGCGCTTGAGGGCCGAGTCGACGTTGTCGTCCGAGTACACCGAAACGAGCGGACGCGTCTTGCCCGCGTTGATCGGTTTATCGAAGTCGGCAGGGTCCGCCGTGGCCGCCTGCAAGACATCCTTAATGTGCAGGTAGCCGGCGAGATCGTGGGCGTCGTTCTCGATGACGAGACGCGAATACCCGGAGCGCGATACGAGCGCCTCGACCTCGGCCACCGTCGTGCTGAACGTAATGGTGAGCACCTTATCGAGGGGCACCATCACCTCGCTCGCGGTGCGCTCCGAGAACGCGATCGTGCCCTTGAGCAGGTCCTGCGAATCCGAGAGCAGTCCCTCGCGCTCCGATTCGGCCACGATGGCGCGCACCTGCTCGGCCGTGAAGGCAGCCTCGACCTCGTCCTTGGGGGTGACGTTCATGAGGCGCAGGAACACGTTGGCGATGGCGTTCATCGTCGCCGTGATGGGTTTGATGATGCGAGCCACGATCACGAGGGCGGGGCCAAGAATCAAGACCGCGCGCACCGGCACCGCAATGGACCAGTTCTTCGGGATCATCTCGCCGAACACCACGTGGAAGTACGAGGCGATCAGCAGGGCAATAGTGAAGGCGATGGGGTGCAGGGCACCCTCCGGCAGGGGAGTCTTGGCGAGCAGCGGCTCAATCAGGTGCGCGATCGCGGGCTCGGCAATCGCACCGAGCGACACCGAACACACCGTGACGCCGAACTGGGCGCACGCAAGCATGTCCGAAACATTCTTGACGGCGTACAGCGCGAGCTTCGCGCCGGGTTTGCCCTCTTCAGCCAGGGGTTCGAGCTGGCTGCGGCGGGCGGACATAATGGCGAACTCGGCGCCGACGAAGAAGCCGTTGGCGATCAGCAGGGCGACACCGATCAACAGTGCGGTGGTCTCGCTCATGCGCTGGCCTCCTTCTTGTCGTTATCGTCACCGTGCGGGGCGTCATGCACCGCCACGAGCAGCGCGGAGACACGCATCTTGTCCATGCTGTCGACCGTGAGGGTGACGCTCTTCGAGCCCACCCGGATCTCGGTGGAATCGCCCACGGCGGGAATCCGGTCGAGTTCGGCCATCACGAGGCCGCCGAGGGTTTCGTAGTCCGGGGAGTCCGGCAGTTCAAAGCCAATCACCCGTTCCATCTGATCGGGGCGCACGAGGCCCTGCACCCGCCAGCGGCCATCGGGCAACTGCTCCCACTCGGGAATCTCGTCGCTGTCGTGTTCGTCTGAAATCTCGCCGACGATCTCCTCGACGACGTCTTCGAGCGTCACGAGGCCCGCGGTGCCGCCGTACTCGTCGACCACGATCGCCATCTGGCTGCCCGCGCCGCGCAGTCGCTCCAGCAGGTCGAGCACGGGCAGCGACTCGGGCACCTGCAAGATGGGGCGCTTAATGCTCGATACCTGCACCTCACCGCGCTTGGTGAGCGGCACGCCGATGCAGGAACGCACCTGGGCGACACCGATGATGTCGTCGATGGAGTCTCCCGTCACGGGAAACCGCGACTTGCCGGTCGCGCGGGTGAGGTCCGTGAGGTCCTGCACCGAGTCATCGTAGGCGACGACGTGCATCGCGCCGCGATGGGTCATGACGTCGCTCGCGGTGCGCGCCGAGACGTCGAGCGAACGGGTGAACAGGTCGGCCGTCTCGGCGTCGAGCGTGCCCGCTTCGGCCGAGTGCATCACGAGAGATTCGAGTTCGGCGGGAGACCGCGCCGCCGAGAGTTCTTCTTGGGGTTCGACGCCCATGGCGCGCAGGAGACCGTTAGCCGAACCGTTCAGCACGTAAATGAAGGGCTTCATGAAGGTCGTGAAGCCGCGCTGCAACGGGGCCGCCACCTTGGCGGTCGCGAGGGGAACCGCGATCGCGAGGTTCTTGGGAATCAGTTCACCGAACACCATGGAGAAGGTGTAGGCAATGGCCATCGCGAGGATACCGGCCAACGTGGCCGCCGCGGCGTCCGAAAGCGACCCCCCGAGGGCGTTGCTGAGGAGGCCCTGCAGGGGCGGCTGCACGGCAAAACCAAACAGGAGGGTCGACACGGTAATGCCGACCTGCGCGCCAGAGAGCTGCGTAGAAAGGGTCTTGTGCGCCTTGAGCACACCGACCGCGCGGCGGTCGCCCTGCTCGATGGCGGATTCGATGGTGTGTCTGTCGAGGGCCACCAGCGAGAATTCGGCTGCGACGAACACGGCGGTGCAAAGGGTGAGAAAAACGCCCGCGAGGAGCAATAGCGCTTCGGTCACGCGTGCTCACCTCGCTGAAGTGTCACGCCAACCGCGCGCATACGCGCTCCGTTAACTGCTGAAAGAGTGATGTGGCCCGAAGGCCTTCGTAAGTCGCCGGGTGCGGGTTTATTCATAGTGACTCCACTATAGGGCAGCCACCTCGGTGCCCGCCACGGCTATTTCGCGTTTCAGGCACGCACGGACGCAAGGTGTGAAGAAGTCATGGAGACTATGCGCACAATGCGTGGGCGAACCGGGCTGCGAGTACGCACTAGATTTTGCGCCAACCTGCCCAGGATCGACGGTGAATCTTCACGACTGCTGCATATGCGCCGTGAGACCATCGACGTATGGAATCCACGCTCAACAGCCCCGACACCGGCGGCGGTGCCGCCGGCTCGCATGACATCACCGTTCTTGTCGTTGAAGACGAGGCCGCCATCGCGCAGGCGATTCAGAGCCGCCTGGAATCCGAGGGGTGGACGGTGCACATCGCCTCCGACGGACCCCAGGGCGTGGCCCTCGCCGCACAATTGCGCCCCCACGTCGTCGTCCTTGACGTGATGCTGCCCGGTTTCGATGGCCTCGAGGTGTGCCGCCGCATCCAGGCCGAAAATCCACTCCCCGTGCTGATGCTTACCGCGCGCGACGACGAAACCGACATGCTTGTCGGCCTCGGCGTTGGCGCCGACGACTACATGACCAAACCGTTCTCGGTGCGCGAGTTGGTAGCCCGCCTGAAGGCTCTGCTGCGTCGTGTGCAGCGCGCCGAGGCCCTCAACAGCGCCGCACCCGCCGCAGAGGCCAGCGTGCTGACCCTCGGCGACCTCAATGTCGACCGCGGGCAGCGTCGCGTGCGCCGCGGAGACCGAGAGATTCACCTCACCCCCACGGAGTTCGACCTGCTGGTATGCCTCGCGGCGACCCCTCGCACGGTGCTGACGCGCGAAAACCTGCTCGCAGAGGTGTGGGACTGGGTGGACGCCACGGGCACCCGCACCGTGGACAGCCACGTTAAGGCGCTGCGGCGAAAGTTGGGTGCCGACTTGATTCGCACCGTACACGGCGTGGGCTACGCGCTCGAACCGGTCGCGCCGAGCGCCTAGGCGGCTGGGCACCGTGAAGCGAAGTTCCTGGTCGACGGGTTTGCGTCCCCTCGACCCGCTCAAGTCGATCAAAATCAAGTTGGGCGTGCTGGTCGCGAGCGCCGTGACGGTGGCCTGCCTCGTCGTGTGGGTGGGTCTGCGCGAACACGTGGGCCCGCGCTACACCCTGCCCATCGCGCTGCTTGCGGGGCTGCTGCTCACCCAGATTCTCGCCCGTGGCATGACGAGCCCCCTGCGAGAGATGACCGACGCCGCGGGGCGCATGGCGCGAGGCGACTACTCCATTCGCGTGCGGGCCACGAGCGAAGACGAGGTCGGCCAGTTGGCGCGCGCGTTTAACACCATGGCGGCAGACCTGGGCCAGGTGGAGCAGATGCGCCGCGAGCTCGTCGCCAACGTCTCGCACGAGTTGCGCACTCCCGTGGCGGCGCTGCAGGCCCAGTTGGAAAACATCGTGGATGGCGTGACGGAGCCGGATTCGGAGGAACTCAAGACCGCGCTCGCCCAAACGGAGCGGCTCGGCCAGCTGGTGCGGCAGCTCCTCGATCTGTCGCGGCTCGAGGCCGGCGTGGTCCCGTTCGAGCCCGAACTGCTCGAACTCACCCCGTTTGTGCACGAGGCCGTCGATGCGGCGCGGCTCGTGTCGCGCACCCAGGGCCACCACGTGTACTGGAACGTCGACATCGCGCCCCAGGACCTCACCGTGATGGCCGACCCCGCGCGGCTGCACCAGGTGATCGCAAACCTGCTGGACAACGCGTCGAAGCACTCCCCCGCGGGCGGAGTCATCGCCGTCCGGTGTTATCGACGCGGCGAGGGTGCCACCGCGAGGGTGCTCTTCGACATTGAAGACCAGGGGCCCGGCATCTCTGACGCCGACAAGCTGCGCGTCTTTGAGCGCTTCCATCGGGGCGGCGATTCGACCGGCGGCACGGGCCTCGGGCTGGCCATTACCAAGTGGGCCGTCGGGCTGCATCGCGGCACGGTCGAGGCACTCGACGCGAATCCGGGCACGGGGCCGGGCCGCGGCACGCTGATGCGGGTCTCCCTGCCGCTGCGGTTGCCGCGCAGTGGGTCGAGTGGGCAGGTAACGGGTCGCGTCGCGTAGGCGGGGGTCATCTCGGACGCGCGGTGGGCCCGCCTCGCGTTGGCCTCCGTGGCGCGATGCTGCGGAACACAGTGAAAACCCGGTTTCTTAAAGCCTGCGCAAAGGGTGCTGTGACGTCAGGCACCTGGCTCCCGGAGGCGCAATATGCACCACCCAAGGCGGGGGGCGAGTTGTATTGTTGAATTCGAAATTGGTTCACAATCCCATGTAGAAGAGGCGAATCGACCAGTGTCACAGCAGACACCCGGCAACCCAGCGTTGCCCACACCAGAGGACTTCGGCACCAACGAATGGCTCGTAGACGACCTTTACGACCAGTTCCTCAAAGATCGCAATAGTGTTGACCGTATTTGGTGGGATTTCTTCGCCGACTACAAGCCCAACTCGACGGCTCCCGCCGCCAACGTTGCCGCCAAGGCAGCCGGGCGCACGGCGACCGGCCCCGTMCCCGTCGTGACTGCCGCCGCCGTAACCGCTGCCCCCCAGGCCGCCGCGCCCGCAGCGCCTGCAGCCGCCGCTGCTCCCGCCGCCCCCGCGGCCGCACCTGCCGCCGCTGCTCCGGCCGCCCCCGCGGCTCCGGCCACGCCCGCGAAGGCGACCACCGAGAAACTCCGCGGCCCCGCCGCCCGCGTGGTCACCAATATGGAGGCCTCGCTCGAGGTACCCGTGGCTACGAGCGTCCGCGCCGTGCCCGCCAAACTGCTGATCGACAACCGGATTGTGATCAACAACCGCCTCAAGCGCCTGCGGGCCGGCAAGGTTTCGTTCACGCACATTATCGGCTACGCGATCATCGAAGCGCTCGGCGAGATGCCCGACATGAACAACGCGTACACGCTCGTGGACGGCAAGCCCGGTATCCAGCACAACCCCAACGTGAACTTCGGCCTCGCGATTGATATTCAGCGCGCTGACGGCCCCCGCCAGCTGCTGGTGCCGAACATCAAGGGCGCCAACACCATGAACTTCCGCCAGTTCTGGGAGGCCTACGAAGACGTCGTGCGTCGCGCCCGCGCGGGCAGCCTGACGGTCACCGATTTCACCGATACGACCATCTCGCTCACCAACCCGGGCACCATCGGCACGGTGCACTCGGTGCCCCGCCTGGTCAAGGGCCAGGGCGCGATTATCGGCGTCGGCGCGATGGACTACCCCGCCGAGTTCCAGGGCGCCTCGCAGGAACAGTTGTCTAACCTGGGCGTATCGAAGGTCATGACGATCACGTCGACCTACGACCACCGCATCATTCAGGGTGCGGCCTCGGGCCAGTTCCTGCAGATCATTCACAAGAAGCTGCTCGGCGAGGACGGTTTCTACGACCGCATCTTCGAGGCGCTCGGCGTGCCGTATGAGCCCATCCGCTGGGTGCGCGACCTGCCCGCTGACCCCGAAACGAAGATGGCGCACGTCCTCGAGTTGATTCGCGCGTTCCGCGTGCGTGGCCACCTCATGGCCGACACCGAGCCGCTCGAATATCGTCAGCGCCGCCATCCCGACCTTGACGTGCAAAACCACGGCCTCACGCTGTGGGACCTCGACCGCACGTTCCCCTCGTTCGGTATCAGCCCCAAGTCGCACCTGCAATTGCGTGAGATCCTCAGTATCTTGCGCGATGCGTATTGCCGCAGCATTGGTGTGGAATACATGCACATTCAGGACCCCGCGGAACGCCGCTGGATCCGCGCTCAACTCGAGGGCGTCACGGAGCGCCCCACGCGCGAAGACATGCTGCATGTTCTGGATCGCCTGAACGCCGCCGAAGCGTTCGAGACGTTCCTGCAGACGAAGTTCGTCGGCCAGAAGCGCTTCAGCCTGGAGGGCGGCGAGGCCGTGATCCCGCTGCTCGATGCGCTCATAAACTCGGCCGCTGACGCCGGCCTGCAGGGGATTGGCATCGCGATGGCCCACCGCGGTCGCCTGAACGTGCTCGCCAACATCGCTGGTAAGTCGTATGGCCAGATCTTCCAGGAGTTCGAGGGCAATCAGGACCCCCGCAGCGTACTCGGTTCAGGCGACGTCAAGTACCACCTGGGCACCGAGGGCGACTTTACGTCGCGTAGCGGCAACCACACCAAGGTGTACCTCGCGGCGAACCCCTCGCACCTGGAGGCGGTCAACCCCGTGCTGGAGGGCATCGTGCGTGCCAAGCAGGACCGCATTAACCTGCGTGGCGAAAGCTTCCCCGTGCTGCCCATACAGATTCACGGTGACGCGGCGTTCGCGGGCCAGGGTGTCGTCGCCGAGACGCTCAACCTCTCCGAACTGCGCGGCTACCGCACGGGCGGCACGGTGCACGTGATCATCAATAATCAGATCGGCTTCACCACGGCGCCCTCGTCGTCGCGGTCGTCGTTCTACTGCACCGACATCGCCAAGGGCGTCCAGGCCCCCATCTTCCATGTTAACGGTGAAGATCCCGAGGCCTGCGCCCGCGTTGCCCGCCTCGCGTTCGAGTTCCGCGAGAAGTTCCACCGCGATGTCGTGATCGACATGGTGTGCTACCGCAAGCGCGGTCACAACGAGGGCGATGACCCGTCGATGACGAACCCGCAGATGTACAAGATCATCGACACGAAGCGTTCGGTGCGTAAGCTCTACACCGAGGCCTTGATTGCCCGTGGCGACCTCTCGGTGCAAGAGGCCGAGGCCGTGTTGGCCGACTTCCAGGCTCAGCTCGAGCGCGTGTTCAGCGAATCGCGTGAGGGTGTGGCGGCTCCGCAGCCGCGCTCGGCCGCCGAGCTCAACCCGCCGACCGGTCCCATCGCGCTCGGCGCAGTGACCCCGTCGGAGGACGCCCCGGTGCGCACCGCCGTCTCTGCCGAGGTGCTGCAGACCATCGGCGACGCCTTCACATCGCCACCCGAGGGTTTCACGGTGCACCCCAAGCTCGCACCGCTCATGTCTAAGCGCGCCGCAATGACGCGCGAGGGCGGGGTCGACTGGGGCTTTGGCGAGTTGCTGGCCTTCGGCTCGCTGCTCCTCGAGGGACGCCCCGTGCGCCTCGCCGGCCAGGATTCTCGCCGTGGCACGTTCGCCCAGCGTCACGCGGTACTGATCGACAAAGAGAACGGCGAGGTGTACAGCCCGCTCTCGCAACTGTCTGCCAACCAGGCCAACTTCTTCGTGTACGACTCGCTGCTCAGCGAATACGCCGCGCTTGGGTTCGAGTACGGCTACTCCGTCGAGGACTCCCGCACGCTCGTACTGTGGGAGGCGCAGTTCGGCGACTTCGTCAACGGTGCCCAAACGATCATGGACGAGTTCATCTCGTCGTCGGAACAGAAGTGGGGCCAACGCTCGAGCGTGGTCATGCTGCTGCCGCACGGCTACGAAGGCATGGGCCCCGACCACTCGTCGGCGCGCATCGAACGTTTCTTGCAGATGTGCGCAGAGGACAACATGACGGTGGCAGAGCCGTCTACTCCTGCCAACTACTTCCACCTCCTGCGTCAGCAGGCGTACGCGCGTCCGCGCCGACCCCTGATCGTCTTCACCCCGAAGTCGATGCTGCGTCTGAAGGCCGCGTCGAGTGCCGTCGAAGATTTCACGACCGGCGGTTTCCGCCCCGTGATCGGAGATGCGGCCATGGATCCCACAAAGGTGACCAAGGTGCTGATTTGTGCGGGTAAGGTCTATTACGATCTGCTCGCGTACCGCGACGCGAAGGGTGACGAGACCACCGCTATCGTGCGTCTCGAGCAGTTCTACCCGCTGCCCGCCGAGGAGTTGCGCGAGGCGGTCGCGATGTTCCCGAACGCCCAGTTGCGCTGGGTGCAAGACGAGCCCGCGAACCAGGGTGCGTGGTCGTACATGGCCATGCACTTCGCGGTGGAGGTGGGGCGTACCCTCGAGGTGGCGTCGCGACCCGCGTCGGCATCGCCCGCGACCGGTTCGGCCAAGCGCCACGCCGCCGAGCAGGCAGTCTTGATCGAAACGGCATTCGCCGATTAGTCCGAAATTGAGGCTGGGGCCGGCTTTGCTGCAAGGCGGCCTCAACCTCCCTGTTCACTTGATACTGAGGTTTATTCATGTCGAACATCGACGATCCCCTGGGCCGCGCTCGCGTGCGGCTCCTCGCGCTGGGCGATGAGTTCATCGCTGGCGTAGGCGACCCCAAGTCACTGGGCTGGCTGGGCCGCGTCACGGCGCGTACATTTCAGTCGATGCCCATCGACACGTATTCCTCGGCTATCCCCTGCGACACGACATCAAACCTCGTGGCCCGCGCCCGGCACGAGGTGACCGCACGTTTCGACCCTAAAACGTCGATCGACGGGGCGGGGCTGAGGCTCGAGACGCGCTGCGTAGTGGGCCTCGGCCACGGCGACCTGGTCAATGGAGTCACGCCCGCACGCGCTCGCCTGAATCTCGCGACGCTGCTCGACTCGATGCGCAGCGACAAGATTCCTGCCTTCGTGGTGGGCCCGCCGCCCACGCTGGACCCCAATTTCAATGAGCAGATCGGTGAAATCTCGCGCGTGTACGGCGACGTCGCACAGCGCCGCGGTGTCCCCTATGTCGAAACGTTCGCCCCCCTTGTCAGCCACGATCAGTGGCACCACGACCTGGCGGCGGCGGGCAGCGTGTACCCGTCGCAGGCGGGCTACGGCCTCATGGCCTGGCTTGTCCTGCATGGAGGCTGGTTCCCCTGGCTGGGTGTCGAAGACCCGGCGACGCACGCGTAATCTGCACCGCATAGTTACGGCGCGGCTCCTCCAGGGGGCCGCGCCGTTCTATGTGAGCGCCCGTGTCGTCACTCCGCCGCGCCGACGGTGAGCACGATCTTGCCGAAATTTTCACCGGCCTCGAGGCGCGCAAGGGCCACCGCGGCGTCCGCTAATGGCAATTCGCTGTCGATGACGGGCGCGAGGGCGTGCTCGTTCATGAAGTCGAGCAGACCCTCGAGTTCTTCGCGCGTGCCCATCGTGGAGCCGAGCACGCGCAATTGCAGAAAGAATACGCGTTGCAGGTCGGCGGGTGGCATGGCTCCGCTCGTGGCCCCGCACACGACGATGCAACCCCCGGGACGCAGGGCTTTGAGGGAGTGCGACCAGGTGGCTTCGCCGACACTTTCGATCACGGCGTCGACACGTTGGGGTAGCCGGGCGCCACTCGCGAACGTCTGGGGTTGCCGACCGGCGACACTGATCTCGGCGACGCGAGCGAGCCTGCCCTCGTCGCGTCCGCACACGTACACGGTGCAGCCGGCCGCGAGCGCGAGTTGTACCGCGGCGAGCGAGACCCCGCCGCCCGCGCCCTGCACGAGCACGGCGCTGCCGGGGCCCACGTTGGCCTGGGTGAAGAGCATGCGGTAGGCCGTGAGGTACGCGGTCGGGAGGCACGCCGCGGCCGACTCGTCGAGCCCCTCGGGCAGCGGCACGAGGTTCGCCGACGGCACCGAGACGTATTCGGCGAGGGTGCCCTGCCACGCTTCGCTCAGCAGCGTGCGACGGGGGTCGAGGGTTTCGTCGCCCTCGGCGCCGACCCGTTCCGAAATGACGGGGTAGATGATGACGCGCCGGCCGTGCAGGGGGTGGTCATCGCTGGTGACGGTGCCCACGGCGTCGCAACCGAGAATCATGGGTAGGCTCTCGTCGGCGAGGCCCACTCCGCGCAGGCTCCACAGGTCGTGGTGGTTCAGGGACGCCCGCGTGACCCGCACGGTGGCGCGGCCCTCCTGCTCGGGTGGCCGGGGTTGGTCGCCGACGGTAAGGCCGGCGAGTGGGCGCTGCGGATCGAATGAGCTGACGTAAGCGGAGAGCATGGCCTCATATTTGCACGCGATACGGGTGAATGGGAGCGCCCGCGCTCATTTCACCGGGTAAAGCACGATGACCGGCCGCAGGGGCCGGTCATCGAAGTTCTGCTGGGGGTTGCCCCCGAGTTAAGCGTTGGGACGCTTACCGCGGTTGGCTCCGCCCTTTTTGCGGTCGCGACGCTTACGTGCACGCTTGCTCATCTGAGTCTCCTTGTTTTGAAAAAGCAGGGTCAATCATCTCATAGCCGCCCTGATGGAGCGAACGGCGTACACGATGCGGGCCGTGGCGTGACTCACGCGGGCGGCGGCGCTAGCGGCTCTCGGTGCACCACGAGGAGATTTGCAGGCGAATCGACTCGCGCAGTTCGACGGGGGCAGCCTCGCAATCACACGCGCGCTTGAGGGTTTGCTTCACCGAGACCGTCAGCGAATATTCACTCAGGCACGGGCCGCAGTGATCGAAGTGCGCCTGCAGTCGCGCGAAGTCGATCTCGGTGCATTCGTTGTCGAGGTATTCGCACAGGCGCGCGAGCGCCTCGTCACAACTGCAGGCACCGCAGCCGCAGGCCTCGGCGGCCTCGCGGTTGGCGTCGTCTAGGGGGTGATTGTGGGTGCACTGGCCGGACATCACGCACCAGCTTTCACGAAACCGGACTCTTGGGCGTAGGCCATGAGTTCTTCGCGCAGCAGCTTACGGGCCCGGTGTAGCCGTGACATGACGGTGCCGATGGGGGTGCCCATGATCTCGGCGATCTCCTTGTAGGGAAAGTTCTCGACATCGGCAAGGTAAATGACCATGCGGAAGTCCTCGGGCAGGTTTTGCAGCGCCTGCTTGACCTCGGAATCCGGCAGGGCATCGAGCGCGACTGTTTCGGCGCTCTGCAGGCCGGTCGAACTGTGGGAGGCCGCCGCGGCCAGCTGCCAATCTTCGACGCTGTCGCTGTTGGACTGCAGGGGTTCGCGCTGTTTCTTGCGGTACGTGTTGATGAACGAGTTGGTGAGGATCCGGTACAGCCACGCACGCAGGTTGGTGCCCTGCTTGAACTGGTGGAATGCCGTGAACGCTTTCGCGAAGGTCTCCTGCACGAGATCTTCTGCGTCTGCGGGGTTGCGCGTCATGCGCAGGGCTGCGCCGTAGAGGGCGTCGAGGTGCGGCAGCGCCTGCTCTTCGAAGAGTCGGCCTCGCGCCGCAGAGTCGAGCGTGGCAACGTCGAGTGCCGCGTCGGTTTCGGGTGCAGTGGTTTCGGGTGCAGTGGTTTCGGGTGCAGTGGTTTCGGGCGCAGTGGTCTCCGAAACTGCGTCGGGGGCCGTTTCGAGCACTTCGTCATCGTGGTGATTCATTGAGTCCCATGGTAGTTGACGACGGGTTGAGGGGCCCTTCCAAAAATCAGAATGAGGCTCAGGGAGAACCCCGAGCGGCGCGGGACCCGCGTCCTCCATCGCAGGGCCGAGGGCGAGGAGAGGGTCAAGGCTAAAGGTTGAACTTGGCACAGTCGGCGCAAGAATAGTCATACCTATAAAACCGCAGACCAGGGGCATTTATTCCCGCCCGTGCAAGACATTTGTCCAGATTCTTGGGTAAGGCTTGTTGAATGCACATCGGCACGTACTAGGGTGAAGGTATGAGTACTTTCAAGGATCTCCTCAGCGCCCAGGTCGGTCACGAGTTTTCGGCTTCGCACCAGTACGCGGCCATTGCGATTTGGTTCGATAGTCAAGATCTCCCCCAACTCGCCTCGCACTTCTACAAGCAATCTCTCGAAGAGCGCAACCACGCCATGATGATCGTGCAGTGGATGCTCGATCGCGACATCAAGATTGATGTACCCGCGTTGCCCGCGGTGGTCAATGACTTTAAGCAGGTCACCGAGCCCATCGCATTGGCCTTGAAGCAAGAGAACCAGGTCACGGCTCAGATCGAGGCCATCTTCGCTGCGGCCCGCAAAGAGTCGAACGCCCTCGGCGAGCAGTTCATGCTGTGGTTCTTGAAAGAGCAGGTTGAAGAGGTCGCCTCGATGTCGACCCTCCTCACCATCGCGGAGCGCGCCGGTGACAACCTGTTCGATCTCGAGAACTTCATCGCGCGCGAGACCGTGGGCGACGGCGGCGGCGACACGGACGCTCCGGCCGCTGCGGGCGGCGCCCTCTAGCGGTCCTTCGCGGACGCCTCGTTGCCTCCGTGAGCGGGCGGGTCCAGTTTTCGTGCTGGTCCCGCCCCCACTATTTTCGCCGGGTGTCGGCTCCCGCCCGCGTTGGGGTGTCTGCCTTCGCCCGCGTTGGGGTGTCTGCCTCTGCGGCCGATGCCTCAACTAGACTGAGTTTCACGTTCACCAACTGGAGGTTCCATGTTTGTTCGCCTGCTGGCACGGCCGCTGCTCGCCGCAAAATTCATCGCCGAAAACGTGCGTGGGGTGCAAGACCCGCAGTCAGCGGTCGGCAGCCTCGAACGCGTGGTGAGCATAGCCTACGTGCGGGTCACGGGGCAGCAGCCGAGCGAGACGGTGATGCTGAACATAACGCGTGCGACCTCCGCGGCAGGGGTCGTGGGCGGCGGCATGTTGGCCCTCGGAATCCTCCCGCGTGCGGGCGCCGTGATTGTCGCGGGTGTCGCCATCTCGCGACTCGTCGCAAGCACTGACCTCGCTGATAAGACCATGGCCGAACGCGGTGACGCCCTGCTGGAACGCTTGGGCGACGCCTCCGCGATCGGTGGCGTGCTGCTCGCCGCGGTCGACACTGCCGGCAAGCCATCGCTCGCGAATCGCGCACGACAGGCCGGTAAAGAGGCGAAGTTGCACGCGGCCATCGCCAAGCGCGATGCCGCCCTGCAGACGGCCCAGGCCAAGCGTCAGGCCCGCGAGTTGGGTCGTCGCGCCCAACGCGACGCCCGCAGCCTAGCGCGCTCACTGCGCAGCAATGCGTCGCACGCCGCCGGATCGGCATACTCGTCGGCACGAACGGCCGTACACAATCTCACGGGAGCGATCGCCTAGTTCGCCGTGTCATCGCAACGCTGGGACGAATCGTCCGTCCGCATTCGTCCCAATCGCAAGGGCAACAAGCCCCGCACGAAGGACCGCCCGCAGCACGCGGACGCCGCGCACGGCATGGTCATTGCCGTCGACCGGGGCCGCTACAAGGTTTTGCTCGGCACGGTCCCCGAGTCCTTTGACTCGGTGCCGCGCACCGACGAGAAGGTTCTCGTCAATGCGATGCGCGCTCGAGAGCTTGCGCGCGCGTCGATCGTGCCCGGCGATGTGGTCGCCGTGACCGGTGACGTGAGCGGTCGAGTCGATACCCTGGCCCGCATCGTGCGCATCGAGCCCCGCCGCACCGTGCTGAGGCGCAGCGCCGACGATTCGGACCCGGTGGAACGCGTGATCGTCGCCAACGCCGATCAGATGGTGATCGTGACGGCCCTCGCGAATCCCGCGCCGCGCCCGCGCATGATTGATCGCTGCCTGGTGGCCGCGTTCGACGCCGGAATGGAGGCCGTCTTGTGCCTCACGAAGTCCGACCTGGCGGCGGCGGACGACTTCGTGCAGGCCTACCGGCACATCGACGTGCGCATCGTGGTCACGAGCCGCGGCGTCGACGACAGCGACATTCTCGGCGTCGAAGAGGTCTTGCGCGAACTGCGCGGCAAGGTCAGCGTGCTGATCGGCCACTCCGGTGTGGGCAAGTCGACCCTGGTCAATGCGCTGGTGCCCGACGCAGACCGAGCCACCGGCCGCGTCAACGACGTCACGGGGCGCGGTCGTCACACCTCCACGTCGGCGCGGGCGCTCCCCCTGCCGGGCGAGGATGGCTGGGTCGTCGACACTCCCGGAGTGCGAAGTTTCGGCCTGGCTCACGTGGACCCGGACCGGATCCTCACCGCGTTCGACGACCTCTACGAGATCGCCGAGGACTGCCCACGGGGCTGTACCCACGAGGCGTCCGCCCCGGATTGCGAGCTCGACGTTGCCATCGGTGACGGCGACGCCGACGAGGGGCTGCGAGCGAGGCGCGAGTCGTTCCGACGCATCGCCGAGGCGCGCACCGCCACCTCCTCGGCGGGCTTCGAAAATTAAGAAATCGCCTCGTCGGCGACCCGCAGACACTCGGCATGGCAAGGTTTTGATCGGTAACCGGGAGCCATGGCGTCCGTCGGATAGGTTAGTACCATGAGCGCAGACACTTCGTATGAACAGGACGTTCGGCTGGCCCATGTGCTGGCCGATGCGGTCGACAAGATCACCATGGAGCGGTTTCGCGCCCTCGACCTGAGTGTCAGCGCCAAGACAGACAAGACGATCGTGAGCGATGCCGACCAGGCCGCCGAGAACCACATTCGCCAGCAGTTGAAGCGGGCGCGGTCACGAGACGCCATTCTCGGCGAGGAGTTCGGCGCGAGCGAGCACATGGGCGCGCAGCGCACGTGGGTGGTTGATCCCATCGATGGCACCTCCAACTTTGTGCGTGGGGTTCCCGTGTGGGCCACGCTCATTGGTCTGCTCGACAACGGTGAGCCGGTCGCGGGCCTGGTTTCGGCCCCCGCCATCGGACGCCGCTGGTGGGCAGCTAAAGGTATGGGCGCGTGGACCGGTCGCAATTTAACGTCGGCGCAGCGGCTAAACGTCTCGACGGTGTCGCGCCTCGAGGACGCCTCGTTCTCCTACTCGGCGCTCGAGGGCTGGTCCGATGTGGGCAAGTTGGATGATTTTCTGGCGATGACCAGCACGTTGTGGCGCACGCGGGCCTTTGGAGATTTCTGGTCGTACATGATGGTGGCCGAGGGTGCCGTGGATTTCGCGGCCGAACCTGAACTTGCCCTGCATGACATGGCGGCCCTGGTGCCCATCGTCGTGGAGGCGGGCGGTCGATTCACGTCGCTGGCGGGCCGGGACGGTTGCCACGGGGGCAACGCGCTCGCCTCGAACGGTCTGTTGCACGACGCTGCCCTGAAGCACCTGAGCTTCACGCCGGAGTCGGCCGCCGCGTTCCGCGCCGCGGGCGGAACCGTGCGCGGCGCCGCCAATAATGCCCCGGCCTCCATGCTTGCGAGCGACTCCGACGCGGACCCCGCGGCGGCGCCCCCTACCGCCCCCTTGCCCGAGAACCGTCACGGGCACGGCATGGTCGAGGCCGACTATGTCACGCAACCCATCGCTCTCCCCCACACCGGCGCAGGGTCCACGGGCGGCTCCCAATGACCGCCGCCTGCGACCGCTCTGCCGGCCCCCTGCCCGCCCTGCGCCCCGAACTCGAACCGTTTACGTCGACGATTTTTGCCGAGATGACGGGTCTCGCGGTGCGCACTCAGTCGGTCAATCTGGGCCAGGGTTTTCCCAACTATGAGGGCCCCGGTCATGTCATTGAGGCGGCCCGCGAGGCACTGGTCACCGGGTACAACCAATACCCGCCCGCACCCGGATACCCCGTGCTGCGCGAGGCCATCGCGCGCCACCAGCAGCGCTTCTACGGCATCGACCTGGACCCCGACACCGACGTGCTCGTCACAGCGGGCGCAACGGAAGCGATCGCCGCCGTGATTCGCGCGTTCGCGGGGGTGGGTGACGAGGTCGTGGTGTTCGAGCCCTATTACGATTCGTATGCGGCCACCATTGCCATCGCGGGGGCCGAGCGGCGCACCGTGGCGCTGTCGTGGCCTGACCTCGACGTTAATGAGGAGGCCCTGCGAGCGGCCTGCAGCGAGCGCACTCGTCTGATCCTGATCAACACGCCCCACAATCCGACCGGCAAAGTGTTCACGCGTGCCGAACTCGAACTGATCGGCCGGGTCGCTGCCGACGTCGGTGCCCTCATCGTCTCGGACGAGGTGTACGAGCATCTCACCTTCGACGGCACCGCGCACGTGCCCATCGCGACCCTGCCGGGTCTCGCGGAGCGCACCCTGACGATCGGGTCGGCGGGCAAGACGTTCTCGGTGACGGGCTGGAAAATCGGTTGGATTACTGGTCCCGCGCATCTCGTGGCCGCAGCCCGCACCGTGAAGCAGTTTCTCACCTTTGTCAGCGGAGGCCCTCTGCAACCGGCCGTTGCGGTGGCACTGGATTCGGCGGCGTCCGTCTATGACGAGCTGCGCGAGTCGCTGCAGGCGAAGCGCGACATCCTGTGTGCGGGGCTCGCCGAGGTGGGGTTCACGGTGCGTAAGCCTGTCGGAACCTACTTCGTGTGTGTCGACGGCGCTGAACTGGGTTACGACGATGCCCTGGCGCTCGCGCGCGAGTTACCCACTCGCATCGGTGTCGCCGCTATTCCCGTGCAGGTGTTTTGCGACGATCTCGACGCCACCGGCACCCGTTCGCTGTTGCGTTTCGCGTTCTGCAAGACCGAGGCCGAGCTGCGCGAGGGCGTGGCACGGCTCCAGAACCTGAACCGTTAATTTTTTGCCCCTCGCGCGCCACTAGACTGGTGCCGCACGTCAAATCTACGAAAGGTCAATCATGACTGTTCGCCGCGTCGCCCTGCTCACCGCAGGCGGTTACGCTCCCTGCCTCTCGTCCGCAGTGGGCGGCCTGATTGAGCGTTACACGGAGATCGCGCCCGATGTTGAAATCATCGCGTACACCCACGGTTACCACGGCTTGCTGAGCGGCAATACGCTGGTCATCGACGACGAGGTGCGCCGGGGCGCGGGCCTCTTGCACTCGTTCGGTGGTTCGCCGATCGGCAACAGCAGAGTTAAGTTGACCAACACGAAAGACCTGGTCAAGCGCGGTTTGATCAAGGAGGGCGAGGACGGCCTGACGGCTGCCGCGAACCGACTGCGTGAAGACGGCATTGACGTGCTGCACACCATCGGCGGCGACGACACGAACACCACGGCGGCCGACCTCGCCAAGTACCTGGCCGACAATAACTATGGCCTGCAGGTCGTCGGCCTGCCCAAGACCATTGACAACGACGTGATCCCGATCAAGCAGTCGCTGGGCGCGTGGACTGCGGCGGAGCACGGCGCGAACTTCGCGCGCAACGTGATCGGTGAGAACGGCTCCGGCCCGCGCATGCTGATCGTGCACGAGGTCATGGGTCGTCACTGTGGTTGGCTCACGGCCGCCACCGCGAAGGAGTACGCGGGCTGGCATGATCAGCAGCAGTGGCTGCCGGGTATCGGCCTCAAGCCCGAAAACTGGGACGTTCACGCCGTTTTCGTGCCGGAGATGGAGATCGACCTGGAGGCCGAGGCGGCCCGACTGCGCGCCATCATGGACGAGCACGGTCAGGTGAACATCTTCTTGTCCGAGGGCGCCGGACTCTCGGAGATCGTGGCGCAGCTCGAGGCCGCTGGTGAGGTGGTCGCTCGCGATCCCTTCGGGCACGTTCGCCTCGACGACATCAATCCGGGCCAATGGTTTGCGAAGCAGTTCGCCGAAAAGCTCGGCGCCGAGAAGGTCATGGTGCAAAAGTCGGGTTACTACTCGCGCGCCGCGGCGGCGAACGCCGCCGACCTTCGCCTCATCAAGTCGATGACCGACCTCGCCGTGCAGGTTGCGCTGGAGGGCGGTTCGGGCGTCATCGGTCACGATGAGGAGCAGAACAATGTGCTGCGCGCGATCGAATTCGAGCGCATCGCGGGTGGCAAGGCCTTTGACATCGAGGTCGAGTGGTTCGGCGCTCTGCTGGAGCGTTTGGGCCAGGAGAAGCGCGCCGCGCAGGCCGCTCACTAAGGTCAAGTGTGCGCGCTATGCGTGGCAGACGCGGGTCGGGTTGCGGTGCAGCCCGGCCCGCTTTGTCGTGGGGCTGCGTTGGGTCGGCCCGGGGCGGGGCGTCGTGACGGGTGACTCCGCGGCGGGGTGCACGCGGCTGCTGCTTTCGCGGCCCTCGACTGCAGATATACCCGACCTTTTCGAGGTCGAGTCCGACCCGCGCACGTGGACCCACTACCCCTCGCTGCGACTCACGACTCCTGCCCCGTTCGAGCGCTTTGTGCGGGCGGCGAGCGCCTCGTGGGACGAGGTTGGCCTTGGCCCATGGACCGTGCGCCTGCGCGACTCGGGTCGCATCATCGGGTCGGGAGGGTGTCGGTGGGTGCGGCCGGGCTGGTTCAACCTGGGTTTTCGGCTCGACGCCGACCTTCACGGCCGCGGCCTCGGGGCCGAGCTTGCGCGAGCCGCGTTGACCGAGCTGGTCGCGTGGCGCCAGAGCCCGCCACAGCGGCGCGGCTCGGGGGTTCCGGACGCCCCCGTGGTTGCGTACCTGCTCGAACACAACCTGGCCTCCCGGGCGACCGTTGAGCGCGCGGGCTTGCGCCTCGCGTGGCGCGGCCCCGAGCCGGGCTTTCCCGGGGGCGAGGCGACTCGGCTGGTGTATTCGGATCGGGCCCTAAGCGAGGGAGTGCTGGAAGCTGTGTGCGGCTGATGTTTGTGCGAGTGTCGTGGCGCGGACGCCAGGTTTTTATGTGGCGCTAGCGCCTGTTGGGCCCGGGTGTGACGGAACCTATGGCGTGCGTCGACGCTGCGCCCGCTCGGGGATCAGGCCCGCGCTCCACGAGGCCTCGTCTAAGTCGCGAATGAGATTGTTGAACTCATCTTCGCTCAGAGGGTTCTCGACGTCCGTGCCGTATTTTCGAGCGCGCCGGCCAACCTGGGTGAATGCCGAATAGTCGAAGGCCCGCCACGCGGTAAAACTTTGCTGCGTGAGGTGGGCTTCGCATAGCCACTCCTCGGCGATCACCTCGTCGGTGGCAGTGACTCGAATATGCCGCACTCTGCCGGCGTGCTGCCCGTGAAGTGCGCACTCGACTTCGCTACTTTCCATACTTTCACGCTACTGGACAGTTGCAGATTCGTCAATTAGCCTGGTGATATGACTAGCCCCGAAGCCTCCCGCTGGCGAAAGATCAAGAACCCCGAAGAGATGACCCAGCAGATTCTCGACGGCTACACCTACGCCGAGATCGCCCGCATGCATCAGCAAAAGTTTGGAATCACGCTGTCGAGGGCGGCCATCGAGTACTTTGCTCGAGCCAACGGCCTCAAACGACGCAGGCCTGCAGAACACTATGAAGCGATCCCCTGGTACATCAAGTCACAGCATTCGAGCACGCAAACGGGCCAGCGCCTCATGACTTGGTCCAAACTCATCGCCGGCGAAGAACTGCCTCCCCTCGTGGTGCAGGATTTTCACGCTTGGAACATCGCGCGACTCCAGGCAGGCAGCGTTATCCACTACGACCCGCGCGTAGAAGGCGGCTTCATATTCGTCAAGGCTCGCCCCGGCAAGGACCGGGGCATGTTCCGCGATCCCGATGACTAGGGAGTCGGCGGGGCGCTGGGCACGGGCGCTGGGCACGGGGCGCTGGGCCAAGCGCGCTGCGCACGGGTACTGGACACGCGCTGGGCCAAGCGCTGGGCACGGGTGCTGGGCACGGGTGCTGGACACGGGGCGCTGGACACGGTAAACGGAAAGCGAAAGCGGACACCGTGATCGCACAGGGTCTCACGCCCCCGAAACCCGACGCCCCGAAACCCGACGCCCCGCGGCCGTGGCTCCGCCGTGGACCGAGCCCGCGCCTCAATGCGGAGCCGGCCAAAAAACTAGGCCCCTGGCTTGCATTTCTGCAGACCAGGGGCCTTTTCGTGGCGGGGACAGGATTCGAACCTGCGACCTCAGGGTTATGAGCCCTGCGAGCTACCGAGCTGCTCCACCCCGCGTCGGTAGTACCTACCCTACGCCCAAGCCGCCCCCAAGATCAAATCCCTGGAGGGTGCGCCTCGTCACAAACGCGCAGGTGAGACGGGTGTCACGCGAAGGAGGCGGCGATGCCAGCCCGGCCCCGCGCGCGTCCGGCCAAACCCTGACCAGCCCGGCCCCGCGCGCGTCCGGCCAAACCCAACCCCAACAGCCCGAAGCACAGCGAACGGGCCCCGACCGCATGTGCGAGTCGGCGCCCGTTCGCGCACTCCGTTTACCGGGGTCTAACCGGCGTTGCCACTCAGCGACGCCGCCTTGTCGAGGGCTGCCTTCAACTTGGCCTGCTGAGCGCCGTACTCGGCGAAGTTGCCCTGCTGCAGGGCGGTCTCGCCGGCCACGTAAGCGGCGTTCGCCTCGGCGATGGCCTGCTCCACGGTCGTCGCGGTACTCGTCGCAGTGGCACCCGGCACCGGGGTCGGCGCCGTTGCGCTGGCGCTCGTCGTCGGCGTGGCACTGGGCGTGGGTGTCGCGCTACCCGAGGGAGTCGGCGTCGCCGAACCTGTGGGAGCCGGCGTCGGCACCGTGTCGGTCTTGACGTCTTGCAGGTCGGCGTCACCCGCCGTCGCGCCCGCGTCGCCATCGAAGACCTGATCGAGAGCCTCTTGCAGGGTGTTGGCGAAGCCCACCTTGTCACCGAAGCCCACGATCACGCGCTGCAACTGCGGGAACGATGAACTGGCGTTGGCCTGCACATACACGGGCATCACGTACATGAGGCCGCCGCCGACCGGCAAGGTCAGCAGATTGCCGTAGGTCACCTGCGAGTTGTTGCCGATCTTCAACTGGTTGATGACCGTAGACACCTCGGGCTTGGTGATGAGGGTGTTGTATGCCTGCAGCGGGCCCTGCACTGTCACGTTTCGCGGCAACTCGAGCAGTCTCAGCGTGCCATAATTTTCTGACTTCTTGCCCGCCACGTTGCCCGCGTCGGCATCCGCCGCGAGGAACCCAGTGAGCACTTGTCGGGTCTGCGTGCCTGCAGCGCCACCGGGGATAAACGTACCCGTCAGCGAGAACGTCGAGGTATCTTGGCCGGGCATTTGCAGCGTCATGTAATACGGCGGCTGGGGTGCCGTCGTGCCCGGGGTGGTGGGGTCCTGCGAGGCCGTCCAGGCATCCTGACCGGTGTAGAACGAACTTGCGTCGTCCACGTGGTAGCGGCCCAGCAGCGTGCGCTGAATCTTGAAGAGGTCCTCCGGGTAGCGCAAGTGGCTCATGAGCTGCGAGCTGATCGCGGTCGTGGGTTGCACCAGGTCCGGGTAGACCTGCTTCCAGGCCTTGAGAATGGGATCCGTCGAATCCCACTCGTACAGATCGACCTTGCCATCGAACGCGTCTACCGTGACCTTGACGGAGTTTCGCACGTAGTTCACTTGATCTGGGCGTAGCGTCGCCGCACCCGCGCGCTCGCTCTGCGAATCGGCGGCGGCCTGGTCGAGCGTCTCCTTCTGTGCGTAGGGGTAGAGCGCGGTGGTCGTGTAACCGTCGAGTATCCATTTGACTCGACCGTCGACCACGGCGGGATACACCGCAGAGTCGAAGGTCAGAAAGGGTGCGACCGCCTCGGCGCGTTGAAGCGGGTCACGGTCGTACAAGATCTGCGACTCGGAGTTGATGTTGTCGCTCAGCAGAATCTTCTCGGTGCGGAACTTCACGGCGTACAGCAGTCGGTTGACCCAATTGCCGACGTCGGGACCGCCGTCGCCCTGGTAGGTTCCGAGGCGCAGTCCGTTGGCCACCGTGTCGTCCGGGTAGTCGATCTCGAACGGAGCCACGCCCGCGGGCGCGCCCACGATCGAGTAGTCGGGTGAGTTCTGCCCGAAGTAGATGCGCGGCTCGTACGTGCCGAGCGGACCTTCCGTGGGGATACCCTGCTGATAGAACAGTGGCGAGCCGTCAACCGTGGGCTGATTGCCGTACGCAGCGACGACGCCATAGCCGTGGGTGTAACCCATGTGCTGGTTCACCCAGGTTTGCTGGGCGGCATCGAGACCGCCGAGGTTGAGTTCGCGCACACCAATGACGGTGTCTCGGCTCTCCCCCTCGATGGTGTAGCGGTCCACGTTCAGGGGCGACGTAAAGGTGTAGTACTGCTTGTTTTGCTGCAGCTGCCTAAACGAACTGGTGACCACCTGGGGGTCGAGCAGCCGGATGCTGGCCGTGGTGGCGGCATCCTCACGCAGGGCACCCTCCTCGGCCGTGGTCTTTGCCGCATAGGTCTGATATTCGATCTTGTCGATGCCGTAGGCAAACTTCGTCGAATCAATGTTGAGCTTGATATACGGGGATTCGAGAGTCTGTTCGTTGGCCGCGACCTTGAACCGCTGCACCGCAGCGGGGTAAATGCCACCCACTGCCACTACGGCCACCACCATGAGTACCGCCGCGAGCGCGGGCAACTTCCACCAACCACGCAGTGCCGCCAGCAGGAACAGCACGGCCACGATCACCGCCACGACCGCCAGGATGGCCTTGGCCGGGATCATCGCGGTCACCGCGGCGTAGCCCGCGCCGTCGAAGCGAGCCCCGGACTCCGTCAGTGCCGCGTACTGGTCGAACCAGTAGTTCGCGCCCAGCAGCAGGGCGAACAGCGCCAGCAGGATGCCCATCTGGATTCGGGCGGGCTTGACCACCTCGGCGCGACCGGGGCGAATGCGAATGCTGGAGTACAGATAGTGCGTAATAAGCGAGCAGATGCCGCAGATCACGACGATGGCCATGACCGTCGTCAGCACCAATTGCACGAGGGGCAAAGTGAAGACGAAGAACCCAATGTCGAATCCGAATTGCGGGTCCGTCGTGCCGAAGGGCTGCCGGTTCAAGAACAAGAGCACGGTCTGCCAGTTCGCCGACACCGACGCCGCAGTAAAGATGCCCACCAGGATGGGCGCCGCATAGGTGACGAGTTTGCGCAGGGGTTCGACGCTCGCGCGGTATCGCTCCATGGCCTCCTCCTCGGGCGTCATCGGCACGAAGATGGGGCGAGCGTTATAGGCGACGCGAAGATTAAGCCACAGGGCGCCCGCCGCAATGACGAACCACATGATGAACAGGATGCCCCGGGTCAACCACTCGGTGCGCAAGACCTGGAACATGCCTAGCTGCTGGAACCACAGCACGCGCGTCCACACCTCGGAGGCCACCAGGACGACCACCGCGAGGGCGACCACCACCATCACCGCCACGGCGAGAGGGCTGCGGCGCCGCTTGCCCAGTGCCTCTTTGAGCTCCTGAGCGGGTGGTTTACGGGGCGGTTTGGATTTGTCGTTCGGGGGTCGTTCCGCGAAACTCAAGCGAACACCTCATTGGTTCAGCCGGGGTTTGCCCCCGACAATTGCATTGCCCTACGGCAAGTGTTGCCGTATTACCCCCTATTCTGCCAGGTACGCCAGCTCGCCGACCCCTACGTTCGTCCCGAGATTTTTCGCCGACGGCGCACACCCGGCGCCAGCCCCACCTACGAAGCTGGCGCCGCGCGGCAGACGGGGGGCCGGGGCGTCCCTAAAATGGGGCGCCCACGAGCGGTGCGTCGCTGGCTGCGGCGAGGGGGTCGGGCTGGGGCTGGGCGTTTTCTGGACGCGCGCTGGGGTACGTGGGCTGCTCCGCACCCGTCTGGTCGTCGGCATCGGCGGTTTCGGCGCTCTCGGCCCCGTCAGTGCCGTCGGTGCGTATGGTGCGCGTGAAATGGCTCGTGCCGTAGCGCAGGTCGTGGCCGACCGAGCGTGCCTCGAGTCGTACATCGGTGTGCATGGCGTGGTCGTTGCCCAGATACTCCTGAGTGCGCAGGCTGCCCTCGACGATCACTCGCTCGCCCTTGCGCACCGACGCTGCAACATTGTGGGCGAGGTCGCGAAAGGCGCTGACCGTGACCCACTGGGTTTCGCCGTCCTTCCACTCTCGGGTCTGACTGTCTCGATAGCGGTCGACGAGTGCGAGTCGAAACTGCGTGACGGGCAGTTCTGCGCCCTGCGCTTGCCGCAGATGGAGGGTTGGATTCGTGCCGACAATGCCACGAATGGTGGCTTGGATGCGTGCCATGGTGTAACTCCTAGCTGGTGGGCACCGGCGGTGCCGCGTGCAGTTAGTGTGTCGGCGGCGCCGTGAAGCCGGGGGCGCGCATCGCAAAGCTGACCAGCCTCAGACGAGTCGTCGCCCGACTCAGGTCGTGGCGCGGCGAGAACGCCGAGAGGCCCCCGCGGACCCACCCGCGTGACGCGGGCAACTACGACGGCGCGCCGCGTGGGGAATATTATCGCCCCCAGCGCGTTTGAGTTATATGCAAACGCATACAACTCGGTCCGGGGCTCCCGGAGGCCAAGGAGAAACTCACATGGAATTCGGCGTCTTCAGCGTCAGCGACATCACCCGCGACCCCACCACCGGCAACACCCCCAGCGAAGCCGAACGCATTGACGCCGCGGTGCAGATTGCCCGTAAGGCCGAAGAGGTCGGCCTCGACGTCTTCGCCATCGGCGAGCACCACAACCCACCCTTCTTCTCATCGAGCCCCACCACGCTGCTGGCGTTCATCGCCGCGCAAACTTCGCGGCTCAAGCTCAGCACCGCGACCACTCTCATCACCACGAACGACCCCGTGCGCATCGCAGAGGAATACGCCATGCTGCAGCACCTCGCCAAGGGCCGCATGGACCTCATGCTCGGCCGCGGCAACACCGTGCCGGTGTACCCCTGGTTCGGCAAGGACATCCGCACCGCCCTGCCCCTCGCGCTGGAAAACTACAACCTGCTGCACCGCCTGTGGCGCGAAGATGTTGTGGACTACCAGAGCACGCACCGCACCCCGCTCGACGGTTTCACCTCGACGCCCCGCCCCCTCGATGACGTTCCCCCTTTCGTGTGGCACGGCTCCATCCGCACCCCCGAAATCGCGGAACAGGCCGCCTACTACGGTGACGGATTCTTCTCGAACCACATTTTTGCCCCGTCGGAACACTCGCTACGGCTCATCAACTTCTACCGGCAGCGCTTCGAGCACTACGGGCACGGCCAGGCCAAGCAGGCCATCGTGGGCCTCGGCGGGCAGGCCTTCATCGCCAAGACCTCGCAGGCGGCCGCCCAGGCGTTCCGCCCCTACTTCAACGAGGCACCCGTGTACGGTCACGGCCCCAGCCTTGAGAAGTTCGCCAAGCACACTCCGCTTTCGGTAGGCAGCCCCCAGGAGGTCATTGAAAAGACCCTCAGCTTCCGCGAGACCTTCGGCGACTACCAGCGCCAGATGTTCCTCATCGACCACGCGGGGCTGCCCCAGAAGAGCGTGCTCGAACAACTCGACCTGCTCGGCGAAGAGGTCGTGCCCGTGCTGCGGCGCGAGCTGGCCGCCCTCCGCGACCCGGAAGTTCCCGCTACGGCGCCAACGCACGCACAGCGCGTCCAAGCCAAATACGGTAACGAGGCGCCCCGGCAACCCAAGCCCCGAGCCAACCGCGGCGACAACGTCACCGGCGGTTCGCCGTACCTCGACACCGCCACGGGCGACCCCTCCGGCGCCGCCTTAGGTCTGCGCTAGACCTTCAACGGAAGCGATACCGAGAATGTCACCACAGCGCATGGATGTTCGCCTCGCCAATGAGGCGTGGGAGGCGGTCCTGACGGCCCACAACAGGCTCACCGCGGCCTTCGCCGCCGACGGCACCTTCAAGGAGGTGAGCATGCGCGAGTACGACGTGCTGTACACCCTCGCCAAACGCGACGCTCCCTTGCGCCTCGGCGAGGTGCAGTCCGGAGTGCTGCTGAGTCAGCCCGCCCTCTCTCGCCTCGTCGATCGGCTCGCGGCACGCGGCCTCGTCGCACGCAGCCACGATGACACCGACGGGCGCGCCGTGCGGCTCTCGCTCACCGCGCTCGGCCGAGACGTGCAGCGCCGGGTGGGGCGAGCGCACGCGCGCTGCGTTGCCCGCGAACTCCACGCCGCACTGACGGGTGACGACCAACGCGAACTGCGCCGCATCGCCTCCGCCCTGGCCGCGGGCCCCGCGCCCGCTGAGCCCCCAACAGACCACTAGAACCGTTCAAAGGCAGATATGACCACCACCGAGAAGCACCTCGTCATCGTCTCAGCAGGCACCAGCGACCCCTCAAGCACCTCCCTGCTCGCACAGCGCGCCGCCGCGCGGGTTGAAGCTCACGGCCAAGCGCACGAGCTACGCCTCGTGGTGCGCACGGTCGAGCTGCGCATGCAAGCGCGCGACATCGCCGACGCCCTCGTGACCCAGCTCGTCTCGCCGAGCCTGCAAACCGCGCTGGACGCCGTACGCGATGCCGACGCGCTGATCGTCGCAACACCGGTCTATAAGGCCGGCCCGAGCGGCCTGCTCACCTCGTTCTTTCAGACCCTCGATAACGACGTGCTGATCGGAACCCCCGTGCTGCTGGCGGCGACGGCGGGCAGCGCCCGCCATGCCCTCGTGATTGACGATCAGCTGCGGGGCTTGTTCGCCTACCTGCGCGCCGTGACCGCCCCCACCTCGCTCTTTGCGGCTCCCGAGGATTGGGGCAACGGGCTGGGCGAGCGCGTGGACCGCGCCGCGGCCGAGCTCACCGCGCTGCTCGCGAGTTCGATCCGCGACACCCTACGGGGTGACACGTGGTCGAGCTACCAGCACAGTTACGGCAGTGCGGGAGGCACCGAACTCGGAATCAACATCGACTCCGACCTCATGCGGCTCGCCACCGGGCGCGTCTAAAGCGAGCCACGTGGCGCGGACTGCGCCCACGAAAACGGGGGCCGTCACACACATGACGGCCCCCGCCCCTCTGCCCTTTACGCGAGGCGACTAAGTTGCTCTCGCACCCGTCGATGCAGGTCAACCAGGGTGTCAACGTCGCCCAGTGCCTCCGACGCGATGTCTTTAAGTTGTGGCAGCCACTGCTCCTCGGCTCGGGCTCGGACGCGCGCGCCCTCCTTCTCGGCCTCCGCCGCGCCCTTGCGGCCCAGCATCCAACCGCCGACGAGACCGCCCGCGGCCAGCAGGATGCCGAGGGGAATCCCCCAGACCAGCTGGATCGCCGCAAACACGATGGCGAAAATGACGCCGACACCGGCCACGCCGAGCATCGCAAAGTGCTGAGCACGGTACGACGACCACTTGTCTTTGGGGTCGGTGAACTTGGGGTCGATCTTGACCACATTCGGGATCGATTCCACCGCTCGCTGCACGACCTTGCGGTCCTGAGTGGGCAACTGCCACTTGATCGGCAAACCCATGTTGATCTCGTCGCGCACCTGTCGGGAGGCCGCCTCGATGCGGGTCACCTCGGCGGTGCCCACGCGGGTGGGCTTCAATTGCGCGCGCGTAATCTTCGAGGGCGCACGGTTCAGGGGCCACTTGGTGGCCTGAATGGAACGCTGCACGAACTCGATTTCGATGGCGGCGCTGGTGCGCTCAGCACCGGCAATGGACGCCACGGTGTTCAGGAGGTTGGGATCCTCCTTGGCGCGCTCCACGTCGGGTTCCACGGCGGCCAGGTCGCCCAGCAGGCGGCGCGCTGCAACGCGGATCTCGGTGCGCATGCGCCCATTCGGGCCCTTCGCGAGCGCCGCATGCTCATTGAAAATCTCCCGCAGCTCGGGAATCCCCTCGCCCGTGAGTGCCGAGATGCCATACACCTCGACGTCGGGGAGTCCGTCGTCGGCCAGGATGTTCTTGATGTCGGCCTTGCACCGCTCGATGTTCTCCTCGGTGAGGCGATCAATCTGGTTGAGAACGCAGATCATGTGCGCGTCGCGCCCGCCGAGGGTGCGCAGGTAGCGCGTGTGCAGGGCGTCGTCAGCGTACTTTTGGGGGTCGACCACCCACACGACGAGGTCGACGAGGCCCACGAGGCGGTCCGCGAAGCGAGCGTGTTCGATCACGCGCGAATCGTGGTCCGGGAGGTCGAGCAGGATCACGTTGTCCAGCAGGTCGTCCTGGTCCTCCGAGAGCACGCTCTCCCGTCGAGCCCGGCGCACCGGGTCCACGCCCAGCCAATCGAGCAGGTCGTTGGCGGGCTGGTCGCCCCACACGCAGGCACTGGGTTGCGTCGTCGTGGGGCGACGCACGTCAACGGCCGCGAAATCAAGTTTGGTGATCGCGTTAAAGGTGGATGATTTTCCCGAGCCCGTCGCCCCGGCGAGGCAGATCACCACCCGACCGTTGGAGCGGTCGATGCGTTCGCGGGCGTCCAGCAGCGTCTCGCGCACGGCGCCGACGGTGGACGGGTCGAAGCGGGCCTCGTGATCGTCGAGCAAGGCCTCCAGGGAGTCAATGTCGCTTCGAAGTTGTTGCTGGGGTGTCATGTAAATGTCACATACCTATCAACTGGTCAGTTGCCCTCAATGATACTGGCCAGCGCGCGGCGCAGTTTCTCGGGCGCGTCCTCGATGATGTCGAGGTCATCTAGAGCATTGGTGTAGTCCTGGCCGGGAACACGCGACAGCGTGGCGGCGCAATTTTCAAGCAGGCGACGGGCTTCGTCGATGACCGTGTCTGCGGAGTCGCCCAGAGCGTCAAAAATTTCGTCGGCGATCTCGAGAACATCGTTCGATGCACCCGTGGTGGGTTCATGGTCGCCCGCGGTGGCCAGCACCAGCAGGGCGGCCTCGTTGACGACGCCCGTGCCGCCGGTAAGCGTGCGCGCGAGTTTCTCAATGTCGTCAAAGACCTCGTGCACCACCTGGAACGCGATCTTGCGCAGCTGGTTCAGGGTAATGCGCTGCTCGACGCGTTCGGGCACTTCGAAGCCCTGCGCGACGTCCCAGATGCGGTCGACCTCGGGGTTTGCACCCAACAACTCGATGGCGATCGAGTCGGAGAGGTCGCTCGCCAGCTGATTACGCACCTCAGAGAGGATGTCGTCGTCTTTTTGTGTCTTCCACTTATCCCAGATTGCCGCGGTGCGTTCGGTGAACACCGACGGAGTCATGGCGGTGTTGATCAGAGCCGTGCGGCACAGTTCCGAGCCCTCTTCGACCGCCTTGCGCAGCATGTGGTAGCGATCGATGTGTTCTTCCATGTCACGATCGAGGTCGCGGGCCGCGCGCGGCAGCCACTTCATGGCGCCCTCGCGAGTGCGACGAGCGATCATTTCGCGCGAGTGCGCGTCGCCGCCGAGCGCGAAGATCCAGTTGCGAATCGCCGCGACGACGTCCTCGGTGAGGCGCACCGTGTGGGGGCCACAATCGGGGATCACGAACAGGGGCGTTGAGCCCATTCCCGCCTCGCGCAGCAACTGTGCGAGGTCGTTCTTCACTTCGCCCGTGTAGCGGGGGTCCACGCGGTTCAGCGCGGCGCAGACCGCGACCCCGCGCGAGGCGGCGTCACCCAGCGCCTCCCACACGGAGCGATCGGAGTACCGGTTGGCGGTGGTGACGAAGATCCACATATCTGCGGCGCCTAGCAACTGGGCTGCCAGCATGCGGTTTTCGACGTCGATGGAGTCGATGTCGGGTGCGTCGACCAGGGCAATGCCGGGGCGCAACTTGTTGCTTTTCACCAGGTCTAGGCGAATCTCGCGGCCGTCGGCGAAGCCCAGGCTGAGATCGTCGAGGTAGGCGCCGAGGTTGTCTTCGTCGGCGGGGTGATAGATCACGACAGGAGTTCGCGTAGTGGGGCGCAGGACGCCCGCGTGGGCCAGTTCGGCGTCGAAAAGCGAGTTAACGAGGGTCGACTTACCCGAGCCGGTGGGCCCACCAATCACGGCCAGCATGGGGGCATCGGGGTGCTCGCGACGCGCGAGGAGGTGATTGTCGAGCTGGATCATCAACTGGTCGCGTCGATGTTCGGAGAGGTCGGCGCCAACAAAATCGAAGGGGAAACTGAGGTCGCCCAGGGCCGAGCGCACGCCAATGAGTTGCTCAAACGAGATTTCGCGCGTACGTGCCACAGGCAGGCGACGGCTCCAACCGGGTGTCGAGTTCGACATGCAATAACCACCTGATCAGATTGTTTAGGAGTGCACCGCTGCGGGCACAAGCCAACTGGCTCGTGCCCAAGACGCTGCCAAGCGTAGCGGTTTGGGCCGTGAAATCCCGAGGCTACCTGCCATTTTCACCGTAACCTCGGGAACTTCACAACTCAGAATCGAGATTTCGAACTAGAGGGTGATGAGACCCTCAGTTTGGTTGCGCGCCTTCTCGAAGCGGGCAGCCACGTCTGCCCAATTGACGATATTCCAGAATGCCGCCACGTAGTCGGCCTTCACGTTACGGTACTGCAGGTAGAACGCGTGCTCCCACATGTCCAGCAATAAGAGGGGGACACCCGCCGCAGCCATGTTGCTCTGGTGATCGTAGAGCTGCTCGATGATGAGCTTCTTGCCCAGGGGCTCCCAGGCGAGAATCGCCCAACCGGAGCCCTGAATGCCGAGAGCTGCAGCCGAGAACTGCGCGCGCAGCGCATCGAACGAGCCAAACTGCTCGTCGACGGCGGCGGCGAGTTCACCCTCGGGCTTATCGCCGCCGTCGGGGCTCAAGTTGTTCCAGAAAACGGTGTGGTTGACGTGTCCGGCCAGATTGAACGCGAGATTCTTTTGCAGTTGGTTGATCGTCGCGAAGTTGTTGCCCTCGCGCGCCTCCGCCAGACCCTCCAGCGCCGCGTTGGCACCCGTCACGTACGCTGCGTGGTGCTTGGAGTGATGCAGTTCCATGATGGTGCCCGAGATCGCGGGCTCGAGTGCTCCGTAGTCATACGAGAGTTCGGGGAGAGTGTAATCAGCCATGTTTCCTCCATGCAGAATTGCGGCAATTGAGGTCCTCGCCTGCAGCCGAACCGCAGGCAGAAAACGTACTCATATTTTCACGAATCCCGTAGCTGCGTGTATTGACTGCAGCATCTGGACTCTTCTAGCGGCAAAACCCCACGTAGACGTGGGCTACCATGCCAGGGTGAGCACCAAGGCGTCCGACCAACCCAGCCCCCACGAGGCAGACCATCCCCACGAGGCAAACCAGCCCCACGAGTCCGGCGGTGCCAAGCCGGTGCCCTGGGTCGAACTGTATTTCGACCTCGTCATCGTGTTTTCGATCGGCAAACTCGCCGCCAACATCGGTCATCACCCGACGTCCGCGTTCATGGCGCTTGGCCTGCTGATGTTCTTGCTGCTGTGGTGGTCCTGGATTGGTTTCACGCTGCTCTACAACCGCTGGGGCGATGCCAGCCGCCGATTCGACGTGATCGCCTTGCTCGTCGCCACGGCGCCGATGGCCCTCATCGGCATCGGCTTCGACGCCGCCTTCGAATCACACTTTGCGATGATCGGAGCGGGCCTCGCGGGCACGCGCCTACTGCTCGCCATCCTGAACTTTCGGGCCTTCTCGCGGGTGCGCAACCTCTGGGTACACCGCATCAGCAGCACCTACGCCATCACGGCCGCGCTGTTCATCGCCGCGGCGTTCACCCACCACGTTGGCATCTTTGCGGCGGTCTGCGCCGTGGCGCTGGGCCTCGAATCGGGGTCGCTGCTCGCACGTTACCGCAGCGCCGACGACGCCGCCCGACACCACGGCGCCCCGCGGTCTCGCCGCGAGCCCTCCCGCCGCGCCCAGGAACGGCGCAAGCGTGCCCTCGACGAGATGCACCAGCGAGGGCTCACCGCCGACCTGCTCACGATCAACCCCGAGCACCTGGCGGAACGCTTTCACCTCTTTCTCATCATCGTGCTCGGCGAGATCATCATCGCCTCCGCGACGGGCGCGGCCCTCCACGTCGACCATGTGCCGTCGTTTATCGCGATCTTCGTGTCGGGCCTGACCATCGCGGCGAGCCTCGGCTGGCTCTACTTTCAGCGCCACGCGCATCACAACGAACACCTCGTGAGCAGCGCGTCGGGCGCCGCCGACGTGGCCCGCAACCTGTACGCGTCGGGGCTACTGCTGCCGGTCTTCGGGTTGGTATTGGTCTCAGCCGGGCTGGAGGCCAGCACGGGTGAGCACGCGGAGCCCGGAGCCCTCTTGCCGCTCGTGCTGGGCATCATGCTGTTCATGCTCGGCATGGTGAAGTTCCGCGCCATTCGCAGCCCGCGAAGTCGCGTGTTCCTGGTGATGTCACTGCTGGTCATGGCCAGTTCTGCGGGCCTCGCCGTGCTTGACTTCAGGCACGCGTTCACCTCGATCGTGGGCATTAGCTTCATCGCCGGCGTCACGCTGCTGGGCACCCTCGTGGAGGGAGCAGCGGCGCTCATTCGCGAGCGCAAGCCCAGCGCCCTCTAGATGCGGACCGGCCCCTCAAGCATGGCCGCAGATCGCCTACACTAGTGTCGCCCGCCTCCGTAGCTCAGGGGATAGAGCAGGAGCCTTCTAATCTCTTGGTCGCAGGTTCGAATCCTGCCGGGGGCACCGAAAACGCCCCTCACCTGCATGTTTGCAAGTGGGGGGCGGCTGACTTTGGGGCGATTTTCGCGCGAATGACCTTTTACTGTCCATTTATGTTCAAGCGCCGTTCGTTCGCGCCGCGTCAGACCTTCGTGGCGAGCGCAGCGGCGATCGCAGCATCACAGGTCTCGTCGGTGAATCGAAACCCATCCGCCACCAGCTTCTCCGGCACCACGAGCTGGTCCGAGAGCAGCATGTCGTCGGCCATTCCGCGCAGCACAAACCGCAGCACGGGCTCGGGCGCCGCCAGCAGGTGAGGTCGGCGCAGCTTGATAGAGACGCCCCGCGTGATCTGCTCGCTCGTCGCGGGCGTTGGCCCCGCGAGATTGACCGCGCCGCGCAGGGTCGACTCGGTGGCCAGAAACAGCAGTGCGGCGGCCTCGTCGCGCAGCGAGATCCATGGCCAGTGCTGGCTGCCGCGGCCCATTCGCGCCGCGACACCGAATCGCGCCGTCAGCACTAGGGGGCGCATGGCGCCGTGGCCACCTATCACGATTCCCGTGCGCGCCTTGACCACCCGCAACCGGTCGGCCACGCTTTCGCTTGCGGTCTCCCATTGCGCGCAGACATCAGCCAAAAAGCCATCTCCGCCCGGGCTCGACTCGGTGAGGGTTTCGCCGGGTCGATTGCCGTAGAAACCCGAGGCAGACGCGTTGACCCAGGCCAGCGGCGGCTCCTCGGCGTCCGCGAGGCCCCTCGCAAGCGTCTCGGTGGTGTCCAGGCGGGAGCGCAGAATCTCCTTGCGATACGCGTCGGTCCAGGGCACCCGCGCCACGCTCGCCCCGCTCAAACCGATGACCGCGTCGGCCCATTCCAGCGCCGCGCCGTCGAGGCGGCGGTTGGCCGGGTCCCACTGATACTCGGTGGGTGCGGTGGTCTCGCGCCGCACGAGGCTGCGCACCTCGTGGCCCGCGGACCTCGCGGCGCGGGCTACCTCGGTGCCGATCATTCCGGACGCGCCGGCCAACAGTACCTTCATGATGCCTCCGTGAGCAGGGTGGGGGTGAGTGTGGGCTCGTAGCCGCCGCCCGCGCGGGCCGCGGCGTCGAGGGGAAACATCGGTCGCGCAACACGCTCATGACCGAGCCGGGCGAGGTGCTGATCCACGCCGCCCGGCGTCAGCGCTAGCCGCCAGTCGGCCGCCGCCGCAAAGAGTTCGGGTTCAAGGTAGCCGATCTTGACGAGCACGATGTCGCATGCCGAGACGTCAATTCCATTGCGCGTGAAGTCGCTGATCAGGTGGTACGGCTTGCGGCGTTCGGTCAGTAGGACCGCCACGGGGCCGATGCGCAGCACCACCTCGGTCTGCGCCACCTCGTCGCCCTCCGCGATGTGCTCCACCACGCCGGTGAGGCTCAGCGGACCCTCCGGCCCGGGGTCGACCCGCGCCCCGAGCGTGAGGGTCACCGTGGCGCCCACGCCGGCGTCGCGGGCCAAGCGGGCCGCCGGAGCGTCCGGAATCGACGCATAAACGACCCGCAGGCCCTCGAGGTCGGTGCGCTCGAGCAGCCGAGCGAGGCTCCAGGTGACGTCGCCCGCGCCGCCCGCCGTGGGGTTGTCGCCGGAGTCCGACACGAAGTAGGGGCGCGCGGTGCTGTCGCGAGCGAGGTCGAGGCACTCGTCGAGCGTGCCCGTGGGCGCCACGAACGTGAACTGTTCGCGGGCCTCCCAGAGGCCCTGTGCGAGGTCCGCGCACGCGGCGCCGCAGGCCTCGGCGTCCTCCCCGTACGCCACGATGGCGGCCTGGTTGCGCGGCTCATCGGCCCACGGGTAGCCCACCCACAGGCCCAGATCCCACAGGGGGTGCCCCGGCCCGGACGCGAGCGACCCCACCTTGGCATAGAGGCCCGCGGCGGGCTCGAGGCGGGTGGAGGTTTGCTCGCCCGGCAGCAGAATCGGCACCTGCACCCAGGCCCGCGCAGGTCGCTTCTCGCCGTGGCGCGCGAGCCACTCGACGAGGTTCACGGCGGCCCGCGCCTTGGTGTCTAGCCAGTCCTCGTGCGGGGCCATGCGGTAGCACGTCATGAGGTCGACGAGTTGCGCGAGGTCGAGCGAGACATTGCCGTGGAGGTCCATGCCGCTCGAGAACACGGCTCGCTCCCCCGCGACGGCGCGCAGGGCTGCCGCGAGGTCGGCCTCGGGGTCGTCGAGTCCGACCACGCTGGCCGCTCCGTGAATGTCGAACAACACCCCGTCGACCGGCAGCACCGCGGCGAGCGCGTCCACCATTTCGCGCTTGATCGCGTCGTAGTCTGCGCGCGGGATGGCACCGCCCGGTATCGCCCGGTAGCGCACGAGCGGCAGCCAGGTGGCCCGGGCGCGCAGTTCGGCGTCGAAGAACGGATAGTAGTCGAGAATTTCCGCGCCATGCTGGCGCACGAAGTCGGCGCGTGTGGTGCGGGCCGGCGAATAGGTGCTGGCTTCGAGCGACAGGCCGCAGATCGCGATGCGCGGCGTGGCGGGCGCGGCCTCGCCGGGGCTAACGGGCGAAGTCACCGTAGTGCACCGCCGTGAGCTTCTCTGCCTCGTCAAAGAACTTCTGGTTGCGTTCGAGGGAGCGGGCACCGCGCGGCACGCGGGCGAGCGTGGGGTACCCGTTGCATTCCATGAAGCCGCTCGGGCCAAAGTAGTCTCCGCCGCGAGCGAACTCGCTGGTGGCGGCGTGCACGATGGGGAGGCAGCCCATCTCGGGGGTCTGCCAGATGCCGCGCAGCGAGTGGCCGAGGATTCGAGGAATGGCGGAAAGGGCTGCGGATAGCTTGCCCCCGCCGTTGCTAATGCGGTCGGTGAGGTGGGTGCGGCTCGCACCGGGATGAGCGGCCAGAGCGGTAACTCCCCAGTCGTGCGCGAGGCTGCGGCGCTGCAATTCTTTGGCGAAGCCCACGGCCGCGAGTTTGGTGGTGCCGTACATGAGCGAGGCGTTGAAGTGGCGTTCGCCGTTGAGGTTCTCGCGGCGCAGGGAGCCGACATGCGCCATGACACTACCGAGCGAGACGACGCGCCCGCCTCGCAGCAGCGGCAGCAGGCGCCCGGTGAGCGCGAAGTGGCCCCACATGTTCGAGGCCATGTGCAGGTCGAACCCGTCCTCGCTGAACCGTTGCTCGCCCTCGTGCATGATGCCCGCGTTCAAGATGAGGTAATCGATGGGCCGTTCGGCGCGGGTGAGGTCGTCGGCCGCGCTGCGGACCGAGGCCTGGGACGCGAGGTCCACGAGTTGCACGCGCAGCTGCGGTGGGGTGCGCCCCGCCTCCTTGCAGGTCGCCGCGATGCGAGCGATGGCGGGCTCAGCGCGTTCCGGGCGGCGCACGGCCAGGGTGACGTCTGCGCCGGCGAGGGCGAAGCGTTCGGCGGTACACAGGCCCAGGCCCTGGTTGGCACCCGTCACGACCGCGTGCTTTCCGGTCAAATCGGGCATGCTGAGTTCGGGCAGCGGCATGTTTCTCCTTGATGGCGAAGGGTCATCGTAGACCTGCGGTGTTGTCAAAGATATGCCGTTCGGGGCGCGCTGTCTGGGGGCGCTCGCATCCGGGCGCAAAAACTGCGGGGCGCAACGTGTCCCGTCGCGCCCCGCAGCTTGTTGCGGCTCTCGTGCCCGGTGTGAGCCCCTAGCCCCCGGCGGGCACATCCCATTGCACGCCCATTTCGCCACACACCGAGAGAATGCCGGGGAACCCGGCGCCGCCCTCGGCCTGGCTCCTGACGTTCTCGGGAGTGATGTCGGCGACCTTGGTCTTAGCCTCTTCCGCGGCGGCCTTGAGGTCGGCGTTTTGGGCGCCGGTGATGATGGCATCGAGGCCAGTGGTCATGTCTTTTTGCGCGGCGGTGACCAGCGCGGCATCAGTGTTCGCGGAGGGTTCGGCGAAGGCGCCGATTTCTTTGGCGAGGTCGGGTACCGACTTGCAGAGGGCCTCGTCGGTCGCCGCGAGCGTGGCGGCGGCGCTGGCATCGGCTGCGGCCGCGTCGGCTGCGGCACGCGCTCCCGCTGTGGCGGAGGCGGCCGAAGTGGCGGCGACGCTGGCAGCACCGGTGGCCGCGTCAGCGGCGTCGCTACTGCCGCTACCGCATGCCGTGAGTAATGCGATGCTGGCGCCCAGCGCGGTAAGGGAAAGAATGACGCGCTTCATGGGAATGCTCCGTTTCTAGTGTCATACCTGGGGGTTGCGAGTGCTCGCAAACGTAGCGTACCTGCGCTTATGCCGAGGCGAAGACTCAGGTCTGCTCGGTGCGGCGTGAGCCTTGAGTTCGTCGCGGCGGCGCTGCCACCCCGAGCACCATTATCACACAGTAATGGAATCCCACGCAGAGTGACCATGCATCGTCGCGCAAACCGTGCCCGCACAAAAAGTTCGGCCGCCCACCGAAGTGGACGGCCGAACCGCGGGTGCGTCATCAGGGACTCGAACCCCGGACCCGCTGATTAAGAGTCAGCTGCTCTAACCAACTGAGCTAATGACGCGAACGAATATTCACCTTACAGACCCCCAGGCCCGAAACCAAATTGCCGGTGCGCGAAGTGCATCACAGCCGCGACCCGCCAGCCCGCTCACGAAAAAAGTTCGGCCGCCCACCGAAGTGGACGGCCGAACCGCGGGTGCGTCATCAGGGACTCGAACCCCGGACCCGCTGATTAAGAGTCAGCTGCTCTAACCAACTGAGCTAATGACGCGAACGAGTCAAAACTTTACCGAGCCGTCCGGCCCCAAAGCAAATCGAAGACGGCCCGTGCGGTATGAGCCCCAGCACACTCCAACCGGGCCGCCTTAGCGCCTTTCTCGGCCGCCCGGGAACGCGGCGAACCCGCAGGCCGGGGCACCGGAGCGTCCCCGAATACCGCACAGATTCGGCATGGCAGACGTTGCCAACCGGCCGCCTTGGCTACCCTGGAACACGTGAAGAGTGCACAGCCCGAGACGACACCCCCGCCCCACATCGACGGGGCCCGCGTGGCGCTCGTGACCTGCAGCGAACTACCCGAGCTCGACGGCTGCGAAAATCTCGTGATCGAGCCGCTCGCCGAACGCGGAATCGACGCCAGGCCGGCCGTGTGGGACGACCCCGAGGTCGACTGGGAGGCCTTCGACGCCGTCGTGCTGCGCAGCGTGTGGGACTACGCCCCGCGCCGCGAGGAGTTTTTGACCTGGCTCGGCCAACGCGACAACGCGCTGAACCCGCACCCCGTGGTGCGGTGGAACACCGACAAGCACTACCTGAGCGAGCTCGCCGACGCGGGGCTGCCGATCATTCCCACGCGCTTCATCGAACCGGGCGAAGCGCTCGACCTCGACGCCCTGCACGCGGC
Organism: Micrococcales bacterium 31B; assembly: GCA_022803075.1. Classification (GTDB taxonomy): domain Bacteria; phylum Actinomycetota; class Actinomycetes; order Actinomycetales; family Dermabacteraceae; genus JAFFTF01. Next base: position 28,014 of record JAFFTF010000010.1, on the reverse strand, counting down.
GTTCGGCCTGCGCCCCGGCGCCGCCCTCGTGATCAAGCCGTCCATTGGCGCCGGCTCCGTCAACGCGGGCAAATACACGCTCGGCGACCCGGAGCACTCGGCGGCCGCCGCAAAGCTCGTGCGCGACATTCACGCCCTCGGCGCAGCGGCCATGGTGCAGCCCTACCTCGACAGCATCAACAGCGACCAGGCCGAGACCGCGCTCATGTACTTCGGGGGTGAGTTCTCGCACGCCATCCGCAAGGGGGCCCTGCTGCACGGCCCTGCGGGCGACGTCGAGGGGCTCTTTGTGGTCGAAGAGATCACCCCCCGCGTGCCCAGCGCCTCCGAACGCGAGGTTGGCGACGCTGTACTGCGGGCCGTGCACGATCTCATTGCGCAGCGTTGGGGTGCCCACCTGGTGCCCCTCACGTACGCACGCATTGACCTTGTGCAGGACAATGAGGGCAAGACCACGCTGATGGAGGTCGAGTTGACGGAGCCCTCGCTGTTTTTGGAGCACAACCCGCCCCGCGCCGCTCACCTCGCCGCCGCCATCGCCGACCGAACCCACAGGAGCAACTCATGAAGATCGTCGTCACGGGTGCCACCGGCGTGCTGGGCCGCGAGGCCGTCGCCGCGCTGGCGAAGGCGGGCCACCAGGTCACGGGCGTGACCCGGCGGGAGTCCGGCATTCCCGTGATCACGGGCCGTGGCGGCCACGGCGTGGTTGCGGACGTATTCAATCGCGACTCCCTCGCAGAGGTTTTCGAAGGGCACGACGCCATCGTCAACGTGCTCACCCACATTCCGCTGTCGACCGATGCCCTCAAGCCGGGTGCGTGGCGCACCGACGACCGCCTGCACAGCGAGGCCAGCGCCGCGATTGCGGGGGCCGCTCGGGACGCCGGGGTGGGCCGGTTGGTACAAGAATCCATCGCGTTCATGTACCCCGATATGGGTTCGGACTGGATCAATGAGGAAGTGCAGATCGCGCCCACCTCGGCGCAAAGGCCGCGCGTCGCCGAGACCCGCCACGCCATCGAGTTTGCTGGCCCCGACCGCGTCTCGGTCGTGCTGCGCCTCGGGTTGCTGTACGGCGGCGACAAGCAGTCCACGTTGAACCTCGAACTGACGCGAGCGGGCAAACGCGTGCTGCTCGGCACCCCCCAGCAGTACATTTCGCTGCTGCATGTGAGCGACGCGGGCCGCGCCATCGTCTCGTCGCTGCTCGCCCCCACGGGAATCTACAACGTCGCGGCCGAGCCCATCACCCGCGAACGCTACGCGGCCGACCTGGGCCGCGAGGCCGGTTCTGCCGGGCCAGCGCAGTTCTTCCCCGACCTCGTGCAGCTCGTCTCGGGCCATCGCACCGAGGGCCTGCGGCGTTCGCACCGCATCAACAGTGCCAAGTTTCAGGCCACCACCGGCTGGCGCCCCGAGATCGGCACCGGCACGAAGGGCTGGTCGCGGCTCTAGGGGTGTGTTCCGGCGGCTGGCGAGTGTGGGCTGGGAGGCGTCGGCGTGTCGTCGCCGCCCGAGGCACACGACCGCACCGTCTTCGTCGCTCGAGCCGGTGACGACGCCATAACCGAAAGTCGAAAAACGCGAAACGCCGGTGATCACGAGGACCACCGGCGTTTCAAGGGGGTGAGTAACGGGACTTGAACCCGCGACTTCCTGGACCACAACCAGGTGCTCTACCAGCTGAGCTATACCCACCGCGTCACCGCCGCGCTTTCGCGCCGCAAGTGCCTAGTTAGATTACCTGATGCAGGCCCCCAAAATAAAATTGATGGGCCCACATTTATGCCCGTTGTGGCGAGGGTCTCGTCACGCCTCCAGCAGGCCGTCGCGCAGCGCCACCGACATGCACGGCGTGAGCGGCAAGCGCGGTATCAGCGTCGCCTGAAACGCGTGGTACGCGTCGGCCTTGCCCGGCCACACCGTGCCCGCTGGCTCGTTCTGCACGTCGAGTTCGTGGATCCAAGAGCCCCGCTCCTCGTCGATCAGGTACTCACTGATGTACTCCCAGGTCTGGGCGTACAGGTCGTCGAAGCGCGCGTCTCCCGTCACCGCGTGGGCGGCGGCGGCCGCGCCCACCGCCTCCGCCGCGACCCAGTGCATGCGCTGCCCCACCACGGGCGTGCCGTCCCAGTCCACCGTGTACACGAACCCCGGCGCCCCGTCGACGGCCCAGCCCTCGCGCCACGCGGCGTCCAGCATCGCGACCGGATGCTCACGCATCCACGCGGGCGGCGTGTCGCCGAGGGCCCCAAGAGCGGCGGCGGCCGACAGCACGAGGCGCGACCATTCGATCCAGTGGCCGATCGTCGCGCCGTAGGGGCGGAACGGATCGTCCTTCTTGTCGGAGTTGTAGTCGAGCAGCGGCGACCACTGCGTGTCGAAATGCTCCGGCAGTCGCCACTCCTGGCCCGCCGCGAACTCGGCGATCGCCTTTGTTGCGATGCGCACGGCGCGGTCGAGCCAGCGCCGCTCGCCCGTGACGTCCGCCGCCGCGATCAGCGCCTCCACCGTGTGCATGTTCGCGTTGATGCCGCGGTACGGCTCGCATTCGCTCCAGTCTCGCGAATACAGGTCGCGGCTCATGCCCGCCTCGTCGTCCCAGAACCTCTCGTCGAGCACCGCGAGGGCCTCGTCAAGCAGCTCGCGGGCGCCCGCTCGGCCCGCCGCCGTCGCCGACGACGCGGCCAACACCACGAACGCGTGGGCGTACGCGGCCTTGCTGTCGTCCACGGGGCCGTCGGAGCCCACGCTCGCGAACCAGCCACCGTGCTCGCTGTCCTTGAAGATCGTGGTGAGCGCCGCGAGCCCGTGATCGGCGAGGCGCCCATACTCGGGGCGGCCCAGCAGGTGTCCGAGCGCGAAACAGTGCGTCATGCGGCACGTGACCCACAGTTCGACGGGCAGGTCGAGCTCGGGCTCACCATCCGAATCCTGACGCGCGAACCCGCCCTGCGGGTGCAGCGAGCCGCGGGCGAATTCGAGCAGGCCCACGCCTTCGCCATCGAGCCAGCGATTGTGTGAGGGGTTGTGTAGCCAGGTCACGGTTTCTCCTTCGGGGGGTCTGGACGCCAGGATGAGAAGTTTTCGCCATTCGGCACCTGGGGTGCGGCCTCGTCTGGGCGCACCTCGTACTTGCGACCGAGCGCCTTGGCCTCGGCCGACGACGGACCCGGCTCCGGCACGAGCATCGCCTCGCGGTAGTACTTGAGCTCTTGAATGCTCTCGACAATGTCGGCGTGCGCGCGGTGGCCCCCATGCTTTGTGGGGCTGTTGAAGAAAATGCGCGGCAGCCAGCGCTTGGCGAGTTCCTTCAGTGACGACACGTCGATGGTGCGGTAGCTGAGGTGCGCCTCAAACTCGGGCAGATCGCGGGCGATGAACAGCCGGTCGGTACCCACGGAGTTACCTGCCAAGGGGGCCTTACCGGCGTCCGGAACCCACTGTTTCACGTACTCGAGGCAGGCGGCCTGCGCCTCGGCGAGCGTTATGCCCTCGTTGAGCACGTCGAGCAGCCCCGAATGGGTGTGCATGTCGCGCACGAAATCGTTCATACCGTCGAGCGCGGCCCGCGGCGGCTTCACCACGAGATCAATGCCGTCGTCGAGGCGATTGAGTTCACCGTCGGTGACGATCACGGCCACCTCGATCAGCGCATCATGGGTGATAGAAAGGCCGGTCATTTCACAGTCCACCCACACGATGGGCAGTTTGGGTTTGCCGTTCGACGACGGAGACATCGAGTGCCTTTCTAGGGTGCGGGAGCCGCCCGCGGCCAACTACAGGTACAGGCCCGTGCCCTCGCCGACGGCGTCGGGAGTAGAGACAGCATGCAGGTCACGCTCGCGCAGCAAGACGTAGTCCTTGCCGCCGATTTCAACCTCGGCGCGGTCTTCGGGGTCGAAGAGAACCCGCTCCCCTACCGAGACCTGGCGGACGCCCCGACCTGCCGCCACTACGCGCGCCCACCCGAGGCGCTTTCCCACGGCGGCCGTCGCCGGAATGACGATGCCCGCATTGCTGCGTCGCTCGCCGGCCTCACCTTCGAGGTCGACCAAAATACGGTCATGCAGCATACGAACGGGAAGTTCAGTGCGGTTGTACGACTCCGCGGCGGGCCCCGCCGCCGCGGAAGATGGTGGGGTGGTCACGGTTAGCCGCGACTCCCCTTGACCACGGCGAGCACGATGGCGCCGACAACTGCCGCACCCGCCGCAGCCGCACGCGGCAGGTTGACCTCTCCGTTATCGGCGACGAAAAAAGACTTCAGGGCCGTCTTCGTCTTGTGTTTACCCTCGGCCAGGACATTCTTGGGGTGAAAGCGCGCGATCAGTTCGTTGATGTCTTCGGCCAGCCGCTGTTGCGAGTTTTCCAAGTCGCGTTCCAACTGGCTGCTGCTCTGGGGGGTGTTCTTGCTCATGCGTATGCCCTCGTTTCGACTCGACCTACTCTCGTGACAGATAGTAGACCCAATATGAGATCTAGAGTAGTCGAATCCGGCGCCCCCGCCCGGAACCTCTCAGAAAGCAGGAATCCCTCCATGACCATCAAACTGCAGGTCGGCGACGTTGCACCCCCGTTCAGCCTCCCCGACGCGCACGGAAACCAGGTGTCGCTCGCAGACTTCACGGGCCGTCGAGTGCTGCTGTATTTCTACCCCGAGGCCGACACTCCCCTCTGCACGACCCAAGCCTGCGACTTCCGTGACAATTTCGCCCGCCTGCGCGCCGACGGTCTCGAAGTCATCGGCATCTCACCCGACGCGCCCGACAAGCTGGCGGCGTTCGCGACCAGACACGAGCTGCCCTTCACCCTGCTCGGTGACCCCGCACATGAGGCCATGCCTTCCTATGGCACGTGGGGCGAGAAGAACATGTACGGCAAGATCGTGATGGGCACCATCCGCACCACCATCGTGGTCGGCGCCGACGGCCGCGTCGAACTTGCCGCCTACCGCGTCAAAACCAAGGGCCACGTCGACTGGGTGCGCGGCAAACTGGGCCTGGTCGACTAGCGGGCCACGCGGCGTCCGGTCACCCCAGCAGGTAGCGCCGCGCCAACTCCGGCACGGCGGCCAGCGCATCGTTGACATTGACGGAGTCTTGAGGTTCGGTGAGTTCGACCGGCTGGTAACCCGCGACGACCACGGCGCGCAGGGCGAAACCCGCCGAGTTCACCGTCGCGTCCACGCGGTTCACGCGGCGCGTGTCATTGCCCGAGTAGATGCTGACCGCGTAGGACTGCGCCGCGAGCGTCTCGGCGACGGTGCCGCCGATCCACGAGAAAATGCGGTCGACGTAGTCGGCCGACGCACCGCATTCGCGCACGAGGTCTTGTGCGGTGCGCAGGCTCGTGAGTTCGCTGCTGATCGACGTCACCTGGTCGCGCGGCATGTTGAGATCGACCTTGCGGCTCAGTTCGCCGTTGATCAGATGCTGCTCGCGCACGCTGATGCCCTTGAGCGCATGCTCCTGAATCACCTCGACCGTGCGCGTGAGGTCCGCCGTGCGATTCGGCACGTCCTGCACCGTCGCGAGGCACGGCGACAGGTCAAAGCCGGGCACATCGGGAATGGCCGGCGTCTCGCCGCCGAAGTCGAACCGTACGTATTTTTGCGAGACAACGTTGAGGAACGGCCCGAGCAGGGCGCTCGTGTCAACAAAGGGAATGCGACCGAGCGCGCGCGAGGCAAGTTCGCCAAGGTTGGTGACGCGCAGGTAGAGGGTGTTGCCGTCGCGCGTGGCGATCGCGTCCACGCCGAATGTGGGCAACTCACTGCCGCCCGGGCTAGATCGCACCTCGAAGTGCCCGAAACCCAGGTCGCCCGACTGCCGCAGCGTGAAATCGATGTCCGCCGCGAGCGAGTCGGATTCGACCGTGAGATTGCCCGTGTACTGGGTCGGCGGGGTGCGCACCGAGTTGCTGAGTGAGTCTTTGAGGTGCAGGAGGGGCGTCACGGTTTTGTAGAGGGCCACGGCCCCGACCGTGGCTCCTGCCAGCAGCAGGACCGCTATAGCGGCGATGATGCGGCGCCGCCTAGAAATCGCCACGTCGTTCCTTCCTGCAGCATGCGTGCTCACGTGTCAGTCTACGGCGGGCCCGTGCGCACTGCTCGGTGGCCCGCATGGCAAAGGCGCGGGCACCCGAGTGGGTGGCCCGCGCCTTCAGACCGGACGCCGCGTGGCACGAACCAGCGCGGCACCCGAAATTAGGACTCCATGTTCTTCATCATGCTGTCGTAGGCACCGGGCTGAATCGAGTCAATGGCGTCCTTCAGCGAGACGACATCGCCCGAAGCGGGCTCCTTGATGTCGGCCTCGTCGAAGTTGAGCGACACGTCGAGGTCCACCTTGGAGTCGTCCGAGTCACCCGAGAGCGTAACGCGGTTCAGCGTCTTGGAATCTTTGCCGACGTAGACCGTAACGGTGGGCGGCTTGTCGCTCGACGAATCACTGCTGGAGCTCGAGGACGACGAGCTGTCGGTGTCGCAGCCCTCGAAGACCTTACCGATCTTGGAGTCCTTCAGCGTGTCTCCAGCCTCCTTGGCCTTGTCTCCGTCGACGGTGATGGTGTAACCCTGGCTGTCTTCGCCGTTGACGTCGGCCGAGTCGGCTTCCTTGGCCGTCATGGCGCCGGACTTCGTGATCGCGTCAACAACCTCGGTGACGGCCGCCTCGTCCTGCATCGCAGCCTGCAGGTCGGCGATGCACTTCTGGGCATCCGCGTCGCCGGAGGCCGAGCCCGCCACGCCGCCGAATTCGTCGGCGCTGATCTTGATGTACTTGCCGTCAATCTTCTTGACGAGCGGGTCAAAGAGGGCGGCCTGATCGCCCGCACCCGCGGCCTTAGCGAACTCGTCGACAAGACTCTGCGCGTCGTTGATCTTGACGTAAAAAGTGTCGCCGGCCTTGTTGGTGATCGCGTCGACGCTAATGTCGTTGATCGCGGAGCCATCGGCGTCGATGCTCATCTTCAGCGTGGTTTCGCTAAAGTCGCCGCCGCCGTTTGCCGTGAATTCGACATCCAACTTGGTGCCATCGCTGTCAACGGCGAGGGTGCCCTTGGCGCCCGTGGCGGGCTTCTTGGCGAGCGCGCGGAGGCCGTCGAACACGGCGTCTTCGGGGGTGGCGGCGGCTTCGCTCGACTGCGAGCCTTCCGCCGAGGCCGAAGCCGAGGTGGAAGAGTTGTTAGAGGGGTCATTGGTGCTGCTGCACGCGGCGAGGGCGCCGCTACCGAAAAGCGTTGCGGCGACAGCGACGGCACCGAGTACGGAACGGGACTTCTTGATCTTCATGGTGGCCTTTCCCCTGCCCGAAGGCATCTCTAGGTCTCGCTTGCGGTAGTCTCACGGCTCGGTGAGCTCCGCCCCGGGCAGCGCGGGTGCTGCCCGGAAGGTCTTTGTGGATGGAACTCTTCGCCCCTCGCGGGCACTATTGCAGCGCGGAAACGGCGAGTTCGTGATTCCAGATTACAAGCCCGGTCTCATCTTTGACTAAAGCAGATGATGTGACCTTCACGTAATGGATATAAGTACCCATTTCGATTTTGGCGTGTTATTTAGCCGGGAACTCTGGATGCGATGTAGCTGCAACCTAATTCGCGGCCTGCGCAGTCTGCACAAGCTGGTCGTACGTACCAGGTGCGAAAGAGTCAATAGCCTCTTTCAGGGTGACCGTGTCGGCTGCCGCAGGCGCCTCCACCGTCACGTCTTCGTAGCCGACCGTGAACTCGCCCGTAAAATTCACCTGTTCATCTTTCGAGGACATTTCGTAGGTGAACTTGTTGAGTTGTTTCGAATCGTTACCTACGTACACGTCGAACGTGGTGACCAGGTCACCGGGCAGGTCTTCGGGGTCGAGTTCGTCCGAACTCGGACCACCTGCGCCTTCCATCTTCTGACATTCGAGGATGGCCGAGATGAGGCCGGTCTTGGCGAGCTCGTCACCGGCGTCGAGCGCGTTCGCCAGGTCGACGTCGAAGGTGTAGCCCTGGCTCTCCTCGCCGGAGATCTTTGCTGCGCCGCCACGCTTGGCCGTGAGCGCATCCGAGTCCTTCAGCAGGTCCACGACCTCTTTCAGCGACTCAGGGTCAGTGGCACGCTCCTGCATGTCCTTCGTGCAAGCCTGCGCGTCGGGGGCGCCGACTTCTTCTCCCGAGAGCGCCTCAAGTTCTTTGGCGTCCATCTTGACGTACTTGCCATCGATCGCGTTGAGAGCGGGCTTGAACGGGGCGATACTAGCCTCGTCTCCGCCCGTGTTCTTCATGACCTCGTCCACCGTACTGACGAGGTTGTCAATCTTGACGTATGCGACCTCTCCAGCATTGTCTCCGACGGTCGACATGGTGACCTTTTCGATCGAGAACTCGGGCGATTCCACAGTAAAGTTCATCACCGACGACCCGAATTCCTTGCCATACTTCAGGTCGAGATCTGCCGTGATGTTGACGTCTTCAACGCCAAAGGCAATGTCGCCCCGCACGGTCGTCGCAGGGTCGGTCTTGAGGTTGTTGAGGGCCGCGAAGGCCTGCTCCTCCTCGCTAACCGGTGCAGTGACGACTTCGCCGTCTACACCCGCTTCACTCGTTGTCGCTGTGACGGCCCGTGGGGCGACCGAGCTGCACCCAGTCAGGATCAGCGCACTCGTCATCGCGACGGCCGCGAAAGCGGCACCGTGTTTCTTCGTGCGAGTAAATGCAAACATGTGACTCCCCTATCGCTGGTTGACTGCCACCGCGATGCCCTTGCGAAATCCTGAAGGACGAAGCGGGCCCGTAATGACTACCTGATCACCACCCTAACCCAGCAATTTCGTGGAATCACCGCCCTGGAGCCGGGTCTAGACGAAAGTCTTCTAGCCACCTGCGTTGATCTTCGATAATAGACTTTAGACACGCCGTGGATCCGGCTTTAGCTGCGGCTCATGAGTTGCCGCCCACTCTCGTTCGGGGCACGCCTCGCCGTTAGTCGGACGCGCCGGCCACCAGTTCGCGCAGCGTCTGCAGTTGGTAGCGCGACACTTCATCGGCGCGCTCGTCCTCGGCGAATACGTTCGACACGATCAGGGCGTCCTCTCGGGCGAGATAACCGGTGCCCTTCAAAATGGAGAACAACCCGGCGAAGTCGACGTCACCATCGCCGATTGCCAGATGCTGGTGAATACGCGCCGCATTGCCCGGCGGGTTAGAGATGTAGCGCAGCCCATGCGAGCGGTGGTGGTCGAACGTGTCCGCCGCGTACACGGCGCCCAGCGAGTCGCCGACCTCTGGGAGCAGCGTCTCGGCCCGGTCGCCGTAATGGAACGTGTGCGAGGCAACGTAGACGAAGCCCACGTGCTTCGAGTTGAGACCGCGCAGCACACGCCAAGCCTCCAGTCCATCCTCGACAAAGTCATCGGGGTGCGGGTCGAAGTTCAGTCGCAGCCCCTCCCGTTCGATGCGCGGCAGCAACTCATCCATCGAGCGGTAGAAGGCCGCCTCAGACTCCTCCTGCAGCTCGGGGCGCCCGGAGAACTCGGTGTTGATGACGGGCACGCCAAGTTCGACACAGAGATCGATGACGCGATTGAAGTTCTTCACCGCGGTCTGTCGCAGCTGCTCGTCCGGCGACGACACGCGCTGCACCGGCAGCAGCGCAGGGATAGAGACGCCCGCGTCGGCCGATCGCTTTTTGAGTGCCGCCACCAGGCCATCGTTGGCCTTGGGGTAGCGAAAGAACGGCGTGAAGTCGAGGTGCGGAGTCAGTTGCATGTGCTCATAGCCGAGTCGTGCAACCACGTCAGGAAAATCCAGCAGGGCGTAGTCGTGATGGAACGGGGTGGGGTCAAGCGCGATGCGAACCATGATGTCCTCAAGGGTAGGGAGGGTGGGCGCGGGCAGGAAGGAGGGACCGCGCGTCCAGAAAAAACGGCAGGAATGGCTCGGCGCCCCGGAAGGCCGGGGCGCCGGAAGACGTTACGCGTAGAACGCGGGACGCTCGGGAATGGTGAGCTCAACGCGCTCGCCGGATTCGAGGGCGGCCACACCGGCCTCGCACGCGAGGGCGCACTTGTAGCCGTCCCACGCGTTGGGGCCGTCGACCAGGGTGCCACCGCGCACCGCGTTGACCCAGCTTTGCACCTGAGCGTCGTAGGCGGCGGCGAAGCGCGTCACGAACGATTCGTGGTCCTTGGTGATGAAGTTGCCTTGGCTCCATCGCTGCAGGCCCGCGGGCTGACCGATGCGGCCGATGCCCTGTTCAAAGACGCCCTCGGTGGCAACCTGGTAGCCGAACTGCACGCTGACATTCATTTCGACGTCGACGAGCACGCCGTTCTCGAGCTCGATGAGCACCAGGATCGGCTCCTTCAGGTGTGCAGGCGAGAGATCGTTGCGGCGGGGGKACTTGACCTCGACCGCCTTAATGTCGGAGCCCGCGAGCCACGGTGCCACGTCGAATTCGTGCACCACGGAGTCGTTGATCAGCATGTTTTGCGTGTAAGCGGCCGGCACACTGGGGTTGCGGTGAACGCAGCGCAGCATGAGCAGGTGGCCGGCCTCGCCGCCCGCGACCAGCGCGCGCAACTGCTGGTATTCAGCATCGAAGCGGCGCATGAAACCGACCTGGATGTGCGGTCGCTCGAGTTTCTGCTCGGCCTCGAGAATCTTCCACGAGGTCCCCGATTCCGGCGTGAGCGGCTTCTCGCACAGGATCGGCAACTTGGCCGCGAGAGCGGGCAGCAGCACGGGCTCGTGGAACTGACCGGGGGTCGCGATGAGGACGGCGTCCACCGCGTTGGCGGCAATGGCCTCGTCAATGCTGCCAAAGGGCGCGCTGCCCGGGGCGTTGGACGCGGCCGCCGCGGCGCGCGTCGCATCGGGCTCGACGATGGCCGACACCACGGCGCCGCTGATGCGTTCGGTGATGCGCTTGACGTGGTCAGCGCCCATCATGCCGGCGCCGACGATGCCGACGCGAAGATCGTTGGTCATGAGTGAATCTCCCAGGAATTAGTTGACGCGGGCCATGCGGGTGCACGAGAAAATGTGCTCGCGTGTGCGCTTGGCGATGGGGAACGGGGTGTCGACGCTGCAGCCGTACATGTCTTGCTCGACGATGGCGAAGATCTCTGGGTCGAGCGCCGCGGTGGCCTCGATGATGGGGGCCAGGTCGGGCACGCCGTTCGGCGGCTCGATCATGATGCCGTCGGACACGGCTTGCGCGAAGGGAATGTCGTTCTTGAGGACGTCGAACAACTGCGTCTGGTCGACCTGCTTGAGGTGTAGGTAGCCAATGCGCTCGGGGTACGCCTCAATCAGTTTCACGTTGTCGCCGCCGTAGTAGGCGAAGTGGCCCGTGTCGAGGCACAGGTTGGTGAACTGCTGATCGGTCTCGTGCAAGAACCGCTCGACCTCGCGGTACGTGCCGATGTGCGAATCGGCATGGCTGTGGAACTGCTGCTTCATGCCGAATTCTTCGAAGAGCGCCTTGCCGAGCTTATCGTGGCCCGCGGCGAGTTTCTTCCACTGCGCGTCGTCCAGGCTGCGTGACTCGAGCACTTCGCTCGTGGCGTCGGAGCGCCACAGGTCGGGGATCACCACGAGGTGTTCCGCGCCGAGCTGGCTCGCGAGGCCGGCGACGTTCAGCGCCTGCTCCCAGGCGCGCTGCCATTGGCCTTCGCCCTTGTGGAAGCCCGTGAATACGGTGCCGGCCGAGAGTTTGAGGCCACGCTTGCCGAGCTCTTCGGCGAGCTGATTCGGGTCGGTCGGCAGGTAGCCGTAGGGGCCGAGTTCGATCCACGTGTAGCCCGACGCGACGACCTCGTCGAGGAACCGTTCCCACGGCACCTGGTTCGGGTCATCGGGAAACCAAACGCCCCACGAGTCGGGTGCCGTGCCGATGCGCAGACCTGGATTAGCGCTCATGTTTATCCTTTGATCGACTGCGAGGACATGGCCGACGCGCGATCACGGGCGGCACTACCTCGTGGGTATTGACTGGTGCCGGCGGGTCCGGCGGCGGGGACGGTGCATCCCGCGCACCACTATATAACTTTGTCCAGACAAAGTCACGCAACTTTGTCTAGTCAATTGAAAGGATTTTCGAGGGCGGGGGCGGCGCGGGGCTGGGGGTGCCTGGGGTCGCGGGAGCGGGGCGCAGGGTCGGCTGGGCGGGGTAGCGGCTGGGGGGCTTGCGGTCGCCGGGGCTGGGGGTGCCTGCGGTCGCCGGGGCTGGGAGTGCCTGGGGTCGCGGCGCAGGGTCTGGGCGTGCCTGGGGTCGCGGCGCAGGGTCTGGGCGCAGGCGCCAGGCCGGCCCCCGAGGCGTCCGGGAACAAAAAATGCCCGCCCCACGCACGAGGCGTGAGGCGGGCACAGGGTGGAGATGCCGGGAATTGAACCCGGGTCCGATGAGGAAAAAACGGGGCTTCTCCGAGCGCAGTATGTCGGCGATTTTCTCGGCCCCACCCAGCGGACAAACGCGCTTGGTGACGGGCCCAGTTAGCTTAAAGTCCCACCCAGCACACTAACGATGCTGGGCAGCAGTGGCTCCCTAGTTGATGCCGAAGACCAGGGCGGAAGCCCACCTGGCTCGACAGATTCGCTAGCTTACCTTAGGCGGCAAGGGCGAAATCGGTGCGGTTTTGTTTGGCACCTATAGTTTTGCAAAGAGCGTTTACGAGATAACTTTGCGTCCTCGGCTCGCTTCCCCCGGATCGACGCCCACCGTCGAAACCGATCATCCCCGTATTGAGTTGTCAAAAGACAGAGCCACCGAAGCGGCCGAGTTACTACGATACCCAGTACCTTGCGCGGAGTCCAACTCTTTTTCGCACTATTCGCCCAGCGGGCGAGTCTTCCGCCCTCGGCGCAATCCCGGGCCTTGCCTAGAGGTGACGCCGCAACGACATGGCGCGCTGAGCCTCACGATTGTCCTGCTGCTCGCGCAGAGTCTGCCGCTTGTCGTATTCCTTCTTGCCTCGCGCGAGCGCGATCTCAACCTTCGCCCGCCCGTCCTTCCAGTACAGCGACAACGGAACGATCGTGAAACCCTTTTCGCGCGTCTTCTGGTCGAGTTTGGCGATCTCCATGCGATGCAACAACAACTTGCGCTTGCGCCGCGGAGCGTGATTGGTCCACGAACCGTGGTCATACTCGGAGATGTGCACGTGCTCGAGCCACGCCTCCCCCGACGAGATCTGCACGAATCCATCCACCAGCGACGCTCCCCGCGAACGCAGCGCCTTCACCTCGGTGCCGCTCAGCACGAGACCCGCCTCCCACGTCGCGTCGATGTGGTAATCGTGTCGCGCCTTCTTATTATTTGCGATCACTTTGCGACCGTCGTCCGGCTTCTTGGCCATGGCACCTCCCGTGCATTCTGGGGCCCGCATGCGGGCGTCATGTTCGCGTGCTGCGCCGCGCGTGAGTGAGGCGCAGCCTTACTCCAACAGGTTAAGGGCTCGGCACAAGTCATTTTGACGGGCCTGCGGCGGGCCGGACGCGCGAATCCCGGCCTGGTTGCCCGGGCCGGGATTCAGCGGGGCGAAGAGAACCGCCGCCAGCGCGATTAGAAGGTCACGAAATTGCGCGGGTTCTGCGCTTGACCATTGGGGCGAATCTCCCAGTGCAGGTGGCAACCCGTCGAACCGCCGGTGCTGCCGACGTAGCCGACGATTTGACCAGCCTGCACCTGCGCGCCGACCGAAATGCCCGGAGCGAACCCGTTCAGATGCAGGTACCGCGTGAACAAGACCGTGCCGTTGACGACCCCATGGTTGATGCCCACCACGTTACCGCCGCCACCCTGGTAACTCGACTCCGTGATGGTGCCCGCCCGCGCCGCCTTGATCGGCGTGTTGCAGGCCGCGCCGAGGTCAATGCCCTCGTGTGCTCGCGTCACGCCGTAGATCGGGTGAACGCGGCCCGAGGAGAACTCGCTGGTGACGGGCGCAGAGACAGGAATCGTGAGGCCCCAGCTGCCCTGGGGGTTCGAAGCCGTCACCACGGCGGGATTGGCGGCAAAGGTCGGGGCCGCCTGGCCCTGCGACTGCGCCAACAGGGTCGCCGCCTGCTTCTCTTGCTCGACCAACGCGGCCAACTGGGCGTCCAACTGCGACTTCTCGAGCGTCAGCGTGGCCTGCTGGCCGAGCTCGGCCTGCTTCTGCTGCTCCAGCAGCGCGGTCTGCGACTTCTGCGCCGTGTAGAGGCTGTCGAGTGCGGTCTTGGCGTCTTGGGCGCTCTTCTGCGCGGCCTGCATCGCCGTGACGTTCGTTTCGGCCTGCTTCTTCAGCTCGGCCACCTGCGCACGGACCGCCGTGAGGCGCGCACTACTGTTTTGTTGCAACGAGGTCTGCGCGCCGAGCGCGTTCGCCTGATTCGAGGTGTTCTGCACTGCGATGTCGTACAGAGCCGAACTCTCGGCGTAATCTTGCGCGCTCGTGGAGTCAAACACCAGGTCGAGGCTCGCGTTTGCGGAGGTGCCCATGTAGGCGTCAACCGCAATACGGCCCACGGCCGACTTCGCCTCAGCCGACTGGGCCTGGCTGGTCTGCACGTCGCCGACGAGTTTCTTCTCTTCGGCCTCGGCAGCCGTGAGGCGCAGACCCGTGAGGCGGTCTTTCTCTTGAGCATCCGCGAGGTCGCGCTGCGCGTTTTCTAGGTTGGCGCGAGCGACGGGAATCTGCGTCTCAGTCTTGTTCAACTGGGTGTAGGCGGCGGCGACCTCGGTGGTCATGGAGTCCACCGTGCCGGTCACCACCTGCAGCTGCTGGGTGACTGCGGCCTGACGGGCCGCGACCGCTGCTTTATCGTTTGGGTCAATAATGTCGTCGGCGTAGGCCGGGCTCGCCACCGAAAGCAGCATCGCGGCCGAGAGAACGACCATCACGGGGCGGTGCAATCGGCGCAGGGGCGCACCCGAACTTTTCATCGAAACCAAAACAAGCCTTAGTGTCGTAGTGAATGTCTGTTACCCGATGTGACGCAGGACAGTGCATTCATGCGCGGCGATCCGCCGCGACGCGGCGGGCACGAGGGAACGGTCGTGCCGCCGACGGAGTCATGACAAGAGTTTACTGAACAAGCATAGGGAGTTCACGAGGCCTGCCACAACCTCGCGGAACGTGGGATACCTTGCTTTTGCCGAATACTGAATTAATGGATGCCGCTGCATGAATGAAAATGCGGCGCGCACCACACGATGCCAGGCATCGGGGCGCGCGCCGCTAGTCTCCGGTGCTGTCGATTAGACCCGGAGATACTTGTTGAGCGAGACGATCGACGCGCCGACCGCCAACACAATGCCGATTCCAAACAGGATGGGAATCACCGGCCACAGGCTGCTCGTCGTGATGAAGGCAATGTCTTGCTGGGTGGTGACCAGCTGACCCTGCACACCAAACTTCACGGCCGCCCACAGACCCACCGAAGCCAGCCCCGCACCCACGGCGGCTGATATAGCGCCTTCAAGCAGGAATGGCAGGCGAATAAAGAGGTTAGAGGCGCCCACGAGTCTCATGATCGCAGTTTCACGACGCCGGTTGAATGCCGACATCCGGATCGTCGTGGAGATCAGCATGACGGCGGCCAGCAACATGATCACAGCGAAGCCCGTGGCCGCCACGGCAGCCTTGCTGAGCAGGTCGAACAGACCCTGGAAAACCTTTTGTTGGTCAACCACGTTCATGACGCCCTCGCGCCCCGTCAACTGACTGACCACAACATCTGCCTGCTCGGTCGAGGGGTTGGCAAGTTCGATGCGGATCATCCGGGGCAACTGGTCTACCGTCACGGACGCGTACTGGGGCTGGTCACCGAAACGAGCCTTGAAGTCGTCAAAGGTCTGCTGTTTGGTTTGTTCGTAGGTGGTCTTGATATACGACTTGAGGTCCGGCCCGGCCAAGACCGCCTTGACGGCGGCGTACTGGCCCTCCGTCACCTCACCCGCGGTACAGGTGGGTACGTTGGTCGAGTCATTGGTGCACATGTAGACATTGATCTGCACCTTGTCATACCAGTAGCCCTTCATGGTGTTGATTTGGCTGTTCAGCAGCAAGCCAGAACCCACAAAGGTCAACGACACGAACGTGACGATCACGACGCTGACGGCCATGGCGAAGTTTCGGCGCAAACCATTGAAAAGTTCGCCGAGTACGAATTGCAATCTCACAGGGCGTCCTTCGCCTTCTTCTCGTCGGCGTCTGGAGTAGTCGATTCTTCGCTCGCGGCTGCCGACTGGTCGGCCGCGGCGGGCACCGGTTCAGCGCCCTTGGCGCTGCGCGCACCGCGCAGGCCACGCGCTGATTTGCCGACCTTGCCGACCTTCGCGGGAGACATATTGCGGGTGAAGCGGTGAGCCTTCTCGAAGTCTTCGCTCTCGCCATCCAGGAACGCGTGCGAACCCGTGATGTCGGTCGAGTCGTCACGTTCCGGCGAATACAGGCCCTGGTCCTGGTCGCGCGTGATGACACCGCCCTCCAGTTCAACCACACGCTTTCGCATGCGGTTCACGATCTCCGTGTCGTGTGTCGCCATGACAATGGTCGTGCCCGTCTGATTGATGCGCTCCAGCACCTTCATGATGCCGAGCGATGTCACGGGATCGAGGTTACCGGTGGGCTCGTCGGCCAGCAGAATCTGCGGGCGATTCACGAACGCACGCGCAATCGCGACACGCTGCTGCTCACCACCCGAAAGTTGATGCGGCAGGCGCTTCTCTTTGCCCGCCAGACCCACGAGTTCAAGCACCTCGGGAACCGTCGACTTGATGATGCGGCTGTTCTTGCCAATCACCTGCAACGCGAACGCGACGTTCTCGTACGCCGTCTTGTTGGGGAGCAGGCGGAAATCCTGGAACACCATGCCGAGGCTGCGGCGCAGAATGGGCACCTTCCAGCCCGGGATGCGGCCGAGGTCTTTACCGGCCACAAACACCTTGCCCGACGTGGGCTTGTCCTCCTTTAGGGCCAACCTCAAAAAGGTCGACTTACCGGACCCGGAGGCACCCACCAAGAAGGTGAAGGCACCACGCTCTAGTTCAAGCGTGACGTCGTTCAGGGCGGGCTTCGTTCCTCGCGGATACGTCTTGGTGACGTTTTCGAATCGAATCACTAGTTATATTCCATAGTCACTTGAGGGAAACCACGTCGATGCCGGAAGGTACCGCGTGCGAATTACCGCCGAGGCAGAAACTCATGGACTCTTGCCGATGAACAGCGACCCGGACCGCCTAGGGAGGTCTCCGGCCTGCAGTCAGGCACGGTTCCATCATAGGCGTGAGACAGTAAAGCACACATAACGGTCGGCGGACTGAGGTCAAGAATCCTCAAAAACCAGCCTTTTGCCAGCCCACGGCTACCTTACTCGGCATCGCCTGTGGCAACTGTCACCTGTTCCGCCGCAATCCCACGTTCGACGGAAGGTATGGTCCGAGTCCCCTACGCGTTTCGCGCCGCCTCCMCCCGCCAGCGGATGCCCGCCTCGATAAATCCGTCAATGTCGCCGTCGAACACCGCGCTCGTGTTGCCGACCTCGTGCTCCGTGCGAAGGTCTTTCACCATCTGATATGGATTCAACACGTAGGAGCGCATCTGATCACCCCACGAGGCTTTGACGTCGCCCGCCATCTCCTTCTTGCGCGCGTCTTCTTCCATCTGACGCTGCAAGAGCAGCCGCGATTGCAGCACCCGCAGCGCGGCGGCACGATTCTGAAGTTGCGATTTCTCGTTTTGCATCGACACCACGATGCCCGTGGGAATGTGCGTCAACCGCACCGCGGAGTCGGTCGTGTTCACGCTCTGACCGCCCGGCCCCGACGAACGGAACACGTCGACCTTGAGTTCAGACTCAGGAATCTCCACATGATCCGTCTGCTCGATCAAGGGAATCACTTCAACCGCCGCAAACGACGTCTGACGCCTACCCTGATTATCGAACGGGCTGATGCGCACGAGGCGATGCGTGCCCGCCTCGACGCTCAGGGTGCCGAACGCGTACGGCGCCTTCACCTCAAACGTCACCGACTTGAGGCCCGCCTCTTCTGCATACGACGTGTCCATCACCGTGGTCGGGTAGCCCCTGCGCTCCGCCCACCGCAAATACATGCGCAACAGCATCTCGGCGAAGTCTGCCGCGTCCACCCCGCCGGCGCCCGCGCGAATCGTGATCACGGCCTCGCGGGCATCGTATTCGCCGCTCAGCAGGGTGCGCACCTCGAGCTCGCCCAGCGCAGTGCGAATGCCCTCCAACTCCACTACCGCCTCGGCCGCGCTCTCTTCATCGCCCTCCGCCTCGGCCAGCTCGACCAGCACCTCAAGATCGTCGATGCGGCTCGCGAGGTCCTCGACGCGCTTCAGCTCGGCCTGGGCGTGCGACAACGAGCTCGTCACCTTCTGTGCGGCCTCGGGGTCGTTCCACAGTTCAGGAGCCGAGGCCTCCACCTCGAGCGCGGCAATCTTCTCGCGCAGCGCGTCGAGATCGCTCACTTTTTCGATGGAGGTCAGGGTCGAGCGCAGACTCGCGAGTTCTTGGGGATAGTCAATGGAAGCCACGGGTCAAGGGTACGGTAAACCCCCGCCGCCCGGCCGCCGAGGTTCAGCCACGGCCAGCGACCTGGGGCACGCTGTTGCCACGAATTACTGTTCAAACAAGCCCGCCCGCGAGATGGCCGTCACCGCGATACCCCCGTCATATTGGCTCGTCAGCCAACCTATCAACGGAGGATTCGCGCGTCCGGCCAACGAAAGGTTCACGCGCACCTGGCCGCCCTGCGTCCGGCCCACCGTCGTGCCGGGCAGGAGGCTCACGCCCGCGAGGTCTCCCCCGTTCGAGCCGGACACGCGACGCAGGTATTCGCGTGCGTGCAGTTCGGCCTGAGAATCGGTGAGCGCGGCGTCGCCGAGCACATGACACACGCCGAATGCGCAGGTCTGCGTACTGGCCTCAAAGGACGCCTGCTGGGCAGCATAGGTGGCGGCCCCGTCGGCGAGGTCTTCGAGTTGCCGTTGCTGCACGTAGAGGCCGCTCAGTGCGACGCCCACCGCGATGAACAACATGACGACGAAGGTCAGGCCGATGCCGAGAATCAGCACCCCTCCCTGGTCGGCTGCGAGCCCGGACGCTCCGGTGGCCCGGTGCCTGCCCCCCACCGTTCGCCGTGCCACCGTTGGCTTGGCCCCCGGCCCCCAGCGCCTAGTCACTGTAGGGCCCCACAAAATAGCTGCGCGAGGCCGTCGCGGGAACCCGCAGGTTGAGCGCTTCGCTCCAGGTGCTGGGCACGAGGGGCAGGTTGACGTAGACGGTTGCCGTGGCCCGCACCTCCCCGCCCGGAGTGTGACAGGCGGCGGCGCAGTGGATGGCCACCACATCGCTCGCCGACTGGTTCAGACCGTACCCCGCGAGCGTCGTCGTGGTCGCCCAGCGCACCCGCTCGCTCGCGCGGTTTGGCTCGCTCACCTGTGCGGAGATGCGTGCGGCGTCGGCCGCGATGACGCTCACCGCGAAGACGGCATTCTGCACCTGGGCGAGGGTGAGCACGAAGTACACGAGGGGCACGATGAACACCATCGCAGAGCCTAGGAACTCGATGAGAGATGAACCGCCCTCGCGTGCGAGGCGGCCCTCAGCGCGCACCAGTCGCAGCACGCGGCGTCGCCACGCGCTCGGGCAGCGTCGCAGGGCCCCGATCGGGGCTCTATTCGGGGCCTTCGCCGTCCACCTCATCTCAACGACTCCTCGTCTAGGGCCCGTCCGACATGCTTGAGGGTGCCACCGGGACCGAGCGGACCCACCACGGGCAAGCTCGCAATCACCGTGACCTCCACATATGCATTACCTTCGCGCTCTACTCTTTGCGCCGTGACGTCTTGCACCAGATCCATGCGCAGCATGCCTCCGAGACCCGCGCGCGTGGCACCTTCGGCCTCGGCCAGGTTGCCGCCCAGCACCGCGCCCACACGCGCTCCCCGCATCGCGGAGTCGACGGAGACGTTTCGCACGTACAACGCGAAGCCCAGTTGCAAGAGGCCCAGGAACATCAGCATCATCAGGATGCTGACGAGCGCGAACTCGGCTACCGCTGCGCCACGCTCGGACGATAGGCCGCGCAGGCCGAGACACCGACGACGCCCGACGTTGACAGCCTTGCGACACCGAGCGAGGTTCGTCGAGTCGTGCTTCATCCCACCGAATTGGTGAGCGCGGCGATGGCGTTTTGGAACATGCCAATCAAGGCATCACCCACGATCGCATACAGCGCCGCCACGAGCGCCGCCGACAAGAGCGTCACGAAGACCCAACCGGGCACGTCCCCGCGCTCCTCCGACAACCGTGCTCGGCCCGCCGCCGCGAGCCGCACGAAGTAGAGCGAGACAATGTGAATGAATTTCATGGTGATTCCTTATCTAGGGCCGCAGGCGCGGCGGGTGAGTTCAAAGCGAAACATTGATGGCGGCGAGGCCAGGGAACACAGCAAACAGAACAACAATCGGCAGGATCATGAACACCACGGGAACGAGCATGAGGATCTCCTTTTTGCCCGCCACCTCTAGGAGTTGGCGCTTTTGTTCCTCGCGCACGTCTTGGGCCTGAGCTCGGAACACCTCGCTGAGCGGTGTACCACGTTCCAGCGCGACCGACACGGTGCGCGCAAAGCGGCTCAGCGCGATCACATCGTTTCGGTTCGCGAGGTCGTTGAGGGCCTCGGTGAGGCGCTTGCCCGCGTTGACTTCGCCGAGCATAGTGCTCAGTTCGCGGACCACCTCACCGCTACACAGCGACGAGATGCGCTGAATCGCGGCCTGTGGGGGTTCCCCCGCAGCCACGGCCAGCGCCAAGAGCTCTGCCACGGTGGGAAACTCGCGCAGCATGCGGTCCTCGCGGCGGCGAATGTCTTGAGTGACCTTCCATTCGGCGAGGCTGGGGCCGGAGAGGAAGCCCGCAGCCACGACGATGCACGCCAAGGCGACAGGCAGGCCTCGAAATTGGGCGAGCGCAATGGCCAGCACGAGCGAAACAATGCCACCGCACAGGGCGCAAAGAATCTGCGTCACCCGATATTGCTCAAGGGTGGTTTCACGACCCGCGCGCTGGAGGCGCCGCACCGTCAGGGGACCGCCTCCGTAAACCTTGGCGAGCGCCGCGACCGGCCACTTGAAGCCCGGACCAAGGATGCGCTTCAGGACCGCGAGCACGGCATCCAGCCGAGAGTTGGAGTGCGTAGCGTCGAAGAGCAGCGACCGTGCGCTCGGACGGCGCACGTAAGGTTCGACCCGGGCACGCAAGGAGGGGCGCTGGCGTGAGATGCGACCGCCCCACGCAAGGGTCATGCCAACTAGGAGGAACACCAGGCTGGCGTTAAAGAGCAGGGCTCCCTGTGCGGTGGTCATCGCAACACCCGCTCGTCTTCGGGGAGCCTCGCAATGAACTTCATGATGCGGTAAGCGCCCACACACAGCAGTGCCCCGACCGCCAGGACAGCCGTGCCGGTAGCCGAATTGAACGCTGTTAACGACTCTGACCGGGTGCCAATGAGCAGGAGTACGATCCAGGGCGCGGCGATGGACAACTTTGCCGCGTTGATGGTCCACGACTGGCGCGCCTGCAACTCCGCTCGAGTGCGCGACTCTTCACGTAAGAACTGGCTGAGCGCGTGTAAAAGCACGCCAAGGTCGGTGCCGCCAACGTCGCGTGCCATGCGGAGGGCTTCAACAATGCGATCAGCCACGGGATCGGAGAAGCTATCTTTGAGCAGGTCGAGGCTCTCACCGAAGCGCCCGCCCAGGCGATACTCGCGCGCGAAGATCGCGAAATATCCGCGCAGGGGTTCAGGCCCGGACTCGGCGAGTTGCCCCACGGCGTCCGGCAAGGAGAGGCCAGCGCGGATTGAGGACCGCAGGTTATCGACCACGTCGGGCCACAGTTCACGACGCTGCCCGATCCTCCGACGGGCCAGACCTCGCACGAACCAGTACGGCAAGAAACCCGCGAACACCGCGAGCACCAACGAGACGTTCAGTGCTCGCGTGACGACGAAGAGCACCAGCACCGTCAGGATCACGAGGATTAGGCTCACGCCGAGAAAGACGCGCCCGCCGCGACCTTTGTGGCTGTGCCGCAGCCATCCTGCCTGGACCAGCAATTCTTCGAGACGCTGGGAAACGCCGCGAGACCCTCGGCGCGGCGCGCTCTGGGGAGGTGCGGGCCAGATGGCGGACCACACACAATAGACCCCGAGTGCCAAGACCAGAGAAACCAGTAAACCGTTCATGCCGCCTGCCCCAGCAGTGCCGCGATGTCGAAGCCTGCTCGCTCGAATGACTCGGGGCGCGGCGGGTAACCTTCGCGCCTTTGCAGTTCTCCCTGCAGTCGTTCAAAGATCATGGAGGTTTCAACGACGCTGCCCTCGACCCTGCCCGTGACCGCGAGAATCTCCTCGACCACCCGCTCGCCCGAACGACCGATGCCCACGTGAATCACGAGGTCAATGCACGAGGCCACCATGGGCACGACGAAGTTTGAGGTCACGTTGGGGCCCGCCAACATGGGGAGCGTGCACAACTTTGAAATCGCATCACGGGCGGAGTTGGCGTGAATCGTTGACATACCCGCCATGCCGGAGTTGAGAGCAAGCAACATGTCAAGGCATTCCGCCTCGCGAACCTCGCCAACGACGATGCGCTGCGGGCGCATGCGCAGTGCCTCCTTGATGAGGCGGCGTAGCGCGATCTCCCCCGCGCCCTCGAGGTTGGGTTGTCGGCATTGCAGCGCCACCTGGTCACGACACGGCAGTTGCAGTTCGAAGACTTCTTCACACGTGATGACACGTTCACGTGCGGGAATCGACGACCCGAGACAGTTCAACAGGGTGGTTTTGCCGGCGCCCGTGGCCCCCGAGACGACGACGTTGAGGCCCGCGTTCACGGCAGCGTTCAGGAACTCTGCCGCCCCCGCCGTTACCGTGCCCAGTCGCACGAGATCGGAGAGTCGATGGGCCCGCACGACAAACTTTCTGATGTTCACGGCCCAGGTATCGCGAGTAATTTCGGGAATCGCCACGTGCAGACGGCTACCGTCCGGCAGGCGTGCATCCACGAAGGGTGAACTCACGTCGATGCGTCGCCCCGTCGGCGAGAGCATGCGTTCCACCAGTTCGCGGATCTTGTCGTGGCTGAGCACGGTCGTGGTCAGTTCGGCAACACCGTTGCGCGACACAAAAATTTGGCTGGGCGAGTTGATCCAAATTTCTTCGACACTCGGGTCGTCCATGTAGATCTGCAGGGGCCCCAGGCCGCCCACCGAAGCCGTGACCTGAGCAATCGCCAGATCGGCGTCGTGCAGGCGCGGCACGGCACCGCGCAATGAGCGCAAGTCATAGTCGGCCACGACGGCGGCGACGAGCGTGTCCAGGGCAGCCGACTCGAGGACCGGGTTCATGCCTCGACGGCGCACCAGGTCGCGGACCTCGGATTCGATGTTTGCTATGGCTTCCATGAAGGCACCCCCTGGGCGCAATGTAAGGGTAGGTTTGCAGTTGACGTAGGCGGCCAGCATAGGGGAACCAGCACATCTCGTGGGGGGATTGTTGAAAAGCTGCGATACGCGAAAAGTTTGGACCAATTTTTGATAGTTGCCCTGGTCAATCTACTCAGCATCCGTAGCATTTGTTGAAAACTTGACGAGTCGTCGCAAGCTCAGGATTTCTTATGTTCTGACCCACGATTCGCCGCGCCCTCAACCGCGCCATGCAGCGATGTCCGACTCTCGATCGCAAGCGATTCAGTAGGGCCATGAAATACGGCACCCCCCTCAATCACGAAACCACCGCTCGCTTCGTGTTTTCGCTGCCGACTGAGCACGGCTGGCAAGACTTCCTGGCGACCACGTTCGCCTCCGACCCTGCCCTGAACCTGCCAGCCCTGGCGAACGCGACGCTCGCCCACCCGAGGCGTCCAGAAGTCGCACACCCCACAGCAGACCCCGGACTCGGCCACACTGACCGCGAGTTCACAACCCCGGGCCAGCCCATGGAAACCTGGCCGCCCGCGGACGGCGCCCACATCGTCATAGGCGCGAGCGACCCGCGGGAGGCGGTCCCGCCCGCCGCCGAAACCCCCGAGCCACCCCAATGCCCCCAGCGACCCGCTCCGTTGCGATTCACCCCCCTGCCCGACCGGCCCGAGAATAACGTGTTGCTACACGCCGCGAGCGCCCTACTGCCACTCGTCGCGGCGGTCGGCTTTGCCCTCTTCGCCAAGAACTACTGGTTCTTGATGCTGGCCCTTACCTCGCCTCTGCTCGTATTGGTTTCCATGAAGTCCCAGGCGGGTATGCACGCGCGCAAGGTGCGCGCCACGCGCTCGCAGAACTTTGGCGCGCTCCACCTCCACCGCGCCACTCACCTCGCGTACCTGCGCGAACTCGCCATTCACCTCGACGCGACTCACCCCGCTGTGCGCTCCCGAGCCACGACACCAGGCTCCCTCGGGACCCCCAAGGAGGTGAGCCTCCGACTGGGAACCCGAACGCTTAGGCTCGACTTCGAACTCGATCACGACATTGCGCGCGAGATTTCCGCTCTACGCGCAGGGGCGTTCGTTCGCGAGCGGGCACTCGATGCCCGCCTACCCGCCGACCCTCGCCTGCGCGCCGACGATGTCGCAGCCTTCGCCCGGCACCTCACCGGCGCGGAGATCCCCGGCACCCATCTCAGCAGCACTCGCGTCGTGCCAGCGCTAGCCGCCTTTCGCGTGCCCCCGGTGGCCACGACGCTGCAGCGAGACCACAACCAGGGGCGCGGCGCGGGCCTCAAAGTGCGGTTCACGGGTCCCCTCGACGGGGCGAGGCGCGCCGCCGCAGCGGTGCTCGCCCAGCTGGCCGTGGCGATCTCCGTAGACGACATCACATGGAACGCCGCCCCCTTGGGGCGCAGCGAAGGCCAGAGCACCACGCCGTCGTCGTGGCTACGCCGCGGGCTCACGTGGTGGCCCCTCGAGGCCCGCGAGGACTCGTGGAACCTCGCGGTTGCCGAAACGACGGCTCCGCCCGCGGTGGAGATTGTGCTGAGGCGAGGCGGAGCGGGTTCCGCGCTCGCAGACCGCAGCGAACTCGTGACCCTCGGCGTGCATCTGCTAGACCACCACGTGGCCCGCGTCCAGTACCAGGCACCACCCCCGGCGGACGTTAGCTTCGGCCCACCACCTGCCCCCGATCGAGATCCGCGTTCGTCCACCGTGACCGACGGTTGCCGCATCGCATGGGAGGGTCTCGAGCCGCCCGAGTGGGATGCCCGCATGCGCGTCGTCGCGGGTCACGCGGGCTCGGCACGCGAGCGCTCCCTCGCGCCCGTACCCTTCGAGGACCTGCATCGTCACCCAGCCCCCTCCCCCGCCACGGCGCCGACGGGGCGCGCAATTCTCGGCGTTGCACTGCACGGCGACCAGGCGGCGCCCCTCGAATGCGATCTCGTCGAGGACGGACCGCACGTCTTCGTCGCGGGCACGACGGGCTCCGGCAAATCCGAGTTCATGCGCAGCCTCGTGGCGTCCCTGTGCCTCCACTCAGGCCCCCGCGACCTGCAACTCGTCCTGCTAGATTTCAAGGGCGGCGCCGGCTTCGACGAACTCGCGACGCTTCCCCAGGTCGCCGAGGTCATCACCAACTTGGACGCCTACACGGCGCAACGCAGCCTCCGTTGCCTGCTGGCCGAAATGCATCGGCGGCAGCGCATTTTTCGGGACGCCGGGGTCACCAGTTGGCCCGAATACTGGCAGTTGGTCCGTTCCCGAGGCGACGCCTCACGGCCGTTAGTCGGGGTGCCCCGCCTCGTGGTGGTGGTCGATGAGTTTCGGGTGTTGCTGGAGGATCTCCCGGACACGCGGGGCACCTTTACCCGCATCGCCGCCCTGGGTCGCTCGCTGGGTGTGCATCTGATCCTCGCCACTCAACGGCCGGGCGGCGCCCTGTCTGCAGATCTCGCGGCCAACGTGGGGCTGCGGGTGTGCTTGCGCGTCAACGACCGCATGGAGTCCATTGAGACTCTCGGTAGCCCGCTCGCCGCCGGCATCCTGCGCTCCACGCCGGGTCGCGCCTATGTGACGCGCGAGTCTGCGCAGCAGTCCGCGGCGCCCATAACCTTTCAGTCAACCATGCTCCGCGGTGCCGCCGTCACGGAAGACGAGGCGACCTCGATGCCGGGTGTGCGGGTGCAGCCGTATCGAGGGGCCTGCGACACGACGCCTCCGGCGTCGCGGAACCAGGGGTTGCCTTCCTTGGCGTGGGTGGGCACCCGCATGGAGGCCACGTCGCACGTTCCTCGCTCGCCCCTGCTGCCTCCGCTGCCCCGGGTGCTCGATGTCTCCGCCTTGAATGTGCTCGGCGATGCTCTCGACTCGGCTCCCCACCCTGGAGGCGCTGTGCCGCTGGGCATTCTCGACGACGTGGACTCCCTGTGCCTGCGCGTGCTGCAGTGGCGACCATCGCCGGGCCATACCGCGATCATCGGCGCCCCCGGTGCGGGAAAGTCGCACACGCTGTGGCTGCTGGCGACCCTCGTGGCCGAGCACGGCACGCCGCGGGTGCAAGCCCGTGGCGAATCCCTGCGAGACGAACCCTCAAGCGGCGATTCGCGAGTGCTGGTGGTCCGCGGCGCCGGCGAGCGCCGCGAGGCGGAAGCCAGTCACCACGCACGCATCGACGTGTTCGCGGGTCGCGACCTCGAAGACTCCGCCCGACTATTTGACGTGCTGGGCGAGGCCGCGTCAAAGGGGCAGTCCGCGCCGCTCTTGGTGTGTATTGACGACGTCGATCGTTGGCTGGCGGAATTGACGCCATCGAGCTATCACTCTCCCGATGCAACGACCCGCACGGAGTTGCTGGGCAAACTCCAGCAGCTGATTTCCGCCCCGCAGCAGGGAGTCTGCCTGGTGCTGTCGGGCAGTCGCAAGGTGTTGTCGTCGACGGCCAGCAGCGCGTGCGATCAGTTTGTTTTGCTGCGCCCGAGCGAGCCCCAGGACTACGCCATGCTGGGTGTGTCCAGTCAGTCCACTGCAGCCCTGAACGCCCCGGGTCGCTGCTTTGCTCGATTTTCCAATGCGCCGCTGCTCGAAGGCCAAGTGCTGCGTGACTCGTCTGCCGCCGGGCGATGGCTTAACTGCGGTTAATTCGCCTAGTGTCGCGTTTCTGAAGTTGGTTGGCGGTTGGCTTTTGCGAGGATTTGTTCTGGGGTCTTGGTCCAGATGAAGGGGTGTTTGCGGTTGTTCCAGCCGGTGATGAATTGACGAATTTTCGCGTTGAGGTCTTTCACGCTGGTGAAGATGCCGCGGCGGATGGCTTGCTTGTCGATGATTCCAAACCAGACTTCGACGAGGTTCAGCCACGATCCCGATGTTGGGGTGAAGTGGACATGGAACCGAGGGTTCTTTTCCAGCCAGGCCTTCACTTCCGGGGTTTTGTGGGTGGCGTAGTTGTCCATCACGAGGTGCAGGTCCTGCTGCGGGTAGGCGCGGTCGATCTGCCGCAGGAAGGCGAGGAACTCCTGCCGACGGTGCTTCGGCTTCACGGCCCCGGTGACGTGCCCGGTCGCGATGTCCAATGCCGCGAACAGGGTCGTGGTGCCATGACGTTTGTAGTCGTGTGCGTTTCTCCGCGTCTCCGATACGCATCGGCAGCACCGGCGCGGTGCGGTCTAGTGCCTGGATCTGGGACTTCTCGTCCACGCAGAGCACGACCGCGTTCTCTGGCGGCGCGAGATAGAGGCCGACAACGTCGGTGACCTTACCGACCAGTTCGGGRTCGGTGGAAAACTTAAACGTCTCCGCCTCCCACGGCTGGACCCCGTACTCCCGCCATACCCTGGCGACAGTCGCGTTCCCGATCTTCAAATGCGAGGCGAGCAGGCGCGACGACCAGTGCGTCACCCCATACTTCTTCGGTGGCGCGGTCAACGTCGCCGCCACGATGGCCGCATGATCGAGAAGCCGCGGACGACCGGACCGATCCGCGTCACCCAAGCCCGCGATCCCGAGGTCTTCGTAGCGAGCC
>JAFFTF010000009.1 GCA_022803075.1 Micrococcales bacterium 31B | reverse complement strand
TCCCGATCTTCAAATGCGAGGCGAGCAGGCGCGACGACCAGTGCGTCACCCCATACTTCTTCGGTGGCGCGGTCAACGTCGCCGCCACGATGGCCGCATGATCGAGAAGCCGCGGACGACCGGACCGATCCGCGTCACCCAAGCCCGCGATCCCGAGGTCTTCGTAGCGAGCCCGCCACTTCAACACCGTCACAACGCTCGCACCCGTGAGCTCCGCGATCCGCGTGTTCGCGACCCCCTCCGACGCGARCAACACAATGCGCGCCCGCTTCGCATCACCCGCGCGGACCGTCGTTGAGCGCACCAAACCACGCAATCTGCCTTCATCACCATCAAAGAGCCGCAACGCGGGAGCCGGAGAATTCGCCATAGCCAATTCCCCCAAAAAACCAACCATTTATGAACTAACGACACGCGACACTAGCGAGAAACCGCTTTATTCGTGGCGGCAATTGTCTCCGCCGCAAAGAGAAATCGGAATGCCAAAATCGTTATAATTAGGATGGGAATTCCCCAGGCAACCAAACCGTTAAAGCACATCCAGATGCCAATTGCAGACTGAAATATCTGCCAGGTCACACCAAATGAACGTGCAGTTCTATATCCGCACAACATGAAGTACCCTGCACCCGCGATGCCAGCGGCGAAAATCAGCAGCAGCACCGACAGGGCGATGGCTGCGGTGGCACTTTGATCTGCGCCTTTAAGCAGGCTGACGACTCCCACGACCGTCAGGACGACGATGGCTAACGCCTCGATCCACAGGCACGACACCGCCAGGAGCAAGGGCTTCGAGTGAGACTTCAAAATATTCCCAACAATAACTTCTCGTTGACGCCACGTGACGCAAGTCTGAACACTTGTGTGCTTTCCCACGGAGATATGTGCGTTTACCTCTTGTCTATTCCATCGACAGACCCGACAATGGTTACATCATTGAATCAACTAAGGATAGCCGCTGCACGCGACCGACCAGGTTCGTTGCGGCCGGGCGCAGTTTCGATTCACCGTGAGTCACTCGCTCGACGCGTGCCCACGCGCTCGCCGCAGGGGCGTGCGCGTGTAACGCGCGACGGCCACGGCTTTGAAAACTGCGCAGGCTCTCGAACACTTCAGATGCTACCGCCGCCAGGCGGCTCGGCACGCGAGGTGTTCACCCACCAGACAGCGCCCCGCGCTGACGAGTGGGAGACGAGAGCCAGCCGCCCGCCCGCAGCTATTCACAACGTCGAGTTTTCGCTCGACATTATTGAGGAGAAATCTTCGCATGGATTGGCGACATAAGTCCGCGTGCCTCAACGAGGATCCGGAGTTGTTCTTCCCCATTGGAAACACTGGCCCCGCGATCACACAGATTCACGAGGCCAAATTGGTGTGCCAGCGATGCGACGTTGTCAATGACTGCCTCAAATGGGCCCTTGAATCCGGGCAAGATTCGGGCGTCTGGGGTGGCATGTCAGAAGACGAACGCCGCGCCCTGAAGCGCCGAACTGCGCGCGCTCGCCGCGCCAGTTAAGACGTACCGAAGGCCCCGTTCCTGGTGAGGATCGGGGCCTTCGTTATGCCTCTTGCTGGCCAACACGGGGCCTTGAGCGGGCCTCGATCGGGCCAACCCAGGGACTTGATCGGGTCACGCATGACCCACACGTATTTACAAGTTGCCTACGAGTTCAGGGGCTTGAGGTTGAGATCCAACGAGGTCACCGTGCCTCCACCCTCGCGGGGAAGCCACGTAATCGACCCGTCCAACTCGCCCGTCACGAGCGTCCGCACGATCTGGGTGCCGAGACCGTCGGGCCGCATGGCGGAGTCTTCGGACATGCCGACGCCATCGTCTTCGATCCGCACCGACAGGCGATGGCCGTCTCGATCCACCACCATGCGCACCGTGCCGCCCGTCTGCGCCAACCCGTGCTCCACCGCGTTGGTCGTCAATTCGGTGATGACCATCGCGAGCGCCGTCGCGTCCTCGGCGCGCAGCAGGCCGAACTTGCCCACCCGTTCGGTGCGCACCGAACGGCTCGCGGTCGTCGACTCCTTGATGTGATCGACATGCATCACGTTGACCGCCGCGACGTCCACCGCGAGTGAAATGCAGCGATCCGCGATCT
Organism: Micrococcales bacterium 31B; assembly: GCA_022803075.1. Classification (GTDB taxonomy): domain Bacteria; phylum Actinomycetota; class Actinomycetes; order Actinomycetales; family Dermabacteraceae; genus JAFFTF01. Next base: position 138,140 of record JAFFTF010000009.1, on the reverse strand, counting down.
CGTCGAAGCTGACCGTTTCGTCGAAGCCCTGCGACAGCGTCTCGTGCACGAGGGCGATCGTGGAGACGCGGCGCATGGCCTCGCGCAGAGCCTCCTTCGCCTCGTCGGTCTCCATGCGCCGGGCCTGCAACCTCAGGAGTGCGGCCACGGTCTGCAGGTTGTTTTTGACGCGGTGATGAACCTCGCGAATAGTCGCATCCTTCGTGAGCAGTTCGCGCTCCCTGCGCCGCAGCTCGCTCACGTCACGCAGCAAGAGCACCGCCCCGTGGCGCTCCCCCGCACTCGACAGGGGAATGGACCGCAGCGAGAGTGTCACTCCGCGAGCCTCGACGTCGGCGCGCCACGCGGCGCGGCCCATCAGCACGAGCGGCAGGGATTCATCCACCGGGGCCTGGCCCTGCAGCAACGGCGACGTGACCTCCGCCAGGTTTTGCCCCACGAGGTCGCCCATGACGCCAAACCTGTGAAATGCGGACAGCGCATTCGGGCTCGCAAACGTCACATAGCCTTCTCCATCTAGGCTCACCATGCCGTCGCCCACGCGAGGGGCGCCGCGGCGCGGGCCCGTCGGCGAGCCCACGGCGGGAAAATCGCCCTCCATCGTCATGTGGATCAGCTCGCGCGCCGACTGGCTGTATTGAGTCTCCAGCACGCCCCGGGCACGCGGTCCGTCCGCGGGTTTTTCCTGACTAATGGCACCGATCACGCGGCCCTCGTAGCGCAGCGGAAACGTCTCGCGCCAGATGGGGTTATCGTCCACCGATGCGGGCTCCTTCGTCGCCTGCGATACCCCGTTCGCCACCACCTCAGCGAGGTCGGGGCGCTCATTGGCGTTCACCACGTCCGAAACGGGGTCCTCGTAGTAGACGGTGGCGCCGGTCGCTGGGCGACAGTGCGCTGCCGCCACGAACATCTGCGCACTCGGATCGTTCCCGTCCCGAACCGGCAACCAGAGCACGAGATCAGAGAACGACAGGTCCGCCACCACCTGCCAGTCCCCCACGAGGTGATGCACCCACTCCGATGCCGCGGCGCTCAGGTTGGAATGGTTCGTGATCAGATTATTCAGCGTTGGCATGACTCCAGATTACGGCTCACTCCTTGCGATTGCCGGCAAGACGTTGCGCCGCGCGAGCAACCTCACGAATGGAACGCACCGCGACGCCAACCGCCGCGAGCTCAACTCGCTTGGTGGCTTCGGCATCGGTGAGCACCTCTGCGGTAATAGCGTGTGCGCGGTCAACCAGCGTACGCAGGGGCTCCGACCACGCGTCGATCCACGCCTCCGGGTCGAAGCCAGCGGTCGCTTGGCTCGGGCCGGACGCCCTGGTGCCACCCTTGGCAGCCTTCGCCGGCGTTCCCGGTCCACCCTCGTGGTCCACCCGAAGATGCAGCACGGAACGGCCGAGCGCATCGAGCACCGAATAGGCATCGTCACGAATCGCGCCGCGAGCGAGCGCCTCCCAGCGAGTGTCGCGCGGCAGGTCAACGACGGCGTTCAAGATCGGGTCGACCGCAAAGCGCGCGGACAATTCGAAGTACACGTCGCGCACGAACTCTGCGGGCTGAGCCAGGTCGCGGGCCGCCAGGGCCACATCGAGCAGGGCAAACTCCTCGACCAGGGTCGCGTGCCGGGAGGCCAGGGCGGCAGGTATCGCGTCCGCAATTGCCGCCTCAATGCGTGCCGTGGCGGCCTGCCGTTCGGGGCCGCGCAGGGAGGTCGCGACCGATTCACGGCAGCCGCGCAGGGTGGGCGCGAGCGTGGCGATGTCGGCATCGACGTCAATCACCCCCGACGAGGCGAGGCAGAGCCAGCGGACCGAACGATCCATGAGGCGGCGCGCCTTCAGCAGCACCGTCGAGAACACGCTCGCGGTGACGACACCGTCGAGTTCGTAGATGTCGGCGTAGTACTGTTCGAGGTCGAAGACCGCACGCATCACGGCCCAGGAACGCACGATCGTCTCGAGGCTGGCCCCGGTTTCTTCCCAGGCCCGGAACACGAAACTGACACCGCACTCGTCCACGATGTGATTAGCGATGCGGTTCGCGATGATCTCTTTGCGCAGCGGGTGCTCGGCAATGCTGGGGCGCGCGCGCTCGACCAGCGCGGGGGGAAAGTAGTCGAAGAGCCAACGCTCGGCCCAGGGTTCGTCGACGACGTCGCTCGTCGCGATGGCGTGGTGCAGGCTGGTTTTCGTGTATGCGATCACGACCGAAAACTCGGGCGCGGTGAGCCCCGAGCCCTCGGCTTCGCGCTGTTCCAGCTCGGCGTCGGTGGGCAAGAACTCGAGGGCGCGATTCAGGCTCGCATGCTGTTCGAGCCACGTCAGCAACCGCCGGTGAACGCTCGTGAGCGCCCCCCGCTGCGCGGCGGCGTTGGCGAGCAGCACGTTTTGGGTGTAATTGTGCCGCAGCACTCGCCGACCCACCTCGTCGGTCATCGACTCGAGCAGGTCGTCGCGTTCCTCGGGCTTGATGGCCCCCGTGGTGAGGGCGTGTTCGAGCGCGATCTTGATATTGACCTCGTGGTCGCTCGTGTCGACTCCGGCCGAGTTATCTATGGCATCGGTGTTGAGGAGGACACCCGCGGCCGCGGCTTCGATGCGACCCCGCTGGGAGAAGCCGAGGTTGCCGCCCTCTCCGACGACACGGGCGCGCAGTTCGCTGCCGTTGACCCGCAGCGAATCGTTGGCCTTGTCGCCGATCTCGGCGTCCGATTCGGTGCTGGCCTTGACATACGTACCGATGCCGCCGTTCCACAGGAGGTCGACGGGCGCGCGCAAGATGGCGCGCACGAGCTCGGTTGGCGCGAGCGAGCCGACCGACGGGTCGAGTCCCAGGGCACCGCGAATATCGTCGTTGAGGTCTATGGATTTTGCCGTGCGGCTGAAGACGCCACCGCCCCTGCTGATCAGGGTGCGCTCGTAGTCTTGCCACGACGAACCCGGCGTATTGAACAGGCGCACGCGTTCCGCTAGGGACGCCTCTCGGTCCTGCGGGCTCGGGTCAATGAAGATATCGCGGTGGTCGAAGGCGGCCACGAGTTTCAGGGCGGGGCTCAGCATCATGCCGTTGCCGAACACGTCTCCGCTCATGTCGCCGATGCCGACCGCCGTGAAGGGGTCGCGCAAGACGTCCTGGCCGAGTCGCAGGAAGTGCCGCTTCACGCTCTCCCACGCGCCCTTGGCCGTGATACCCATCGCCTTATGGTCATAACCGTGCGAGCCGCCCGACGCAAACGCATCTGCCAGCCAAAAGCCGTAGTCGGCACTGATCTCGTTGGCCACGTCGGAGAAGGTCGCCGTGCCCTTGTCGGCCGCCACCACGAAATAGGTGTCGTCGGCGTCGTGTCGACGCACCAGTTCGGGATGCTTAACGACCGTTGCGCCGCCCTCGTGCACGAGATTGTCGGCGAGGTCAAGCAGGCCCCTAATATAACTGCGGTACGCGTTCGTGCCGGCGGCGCGCCACGCGTCTCTCTGCGCGGGGCTGGGCAGTGACTTGCCGATGAACGCGCCCTTCGCACCCGTCGGCACGATCACGGCGTTCTTCACCACCTGTGCCTTCACGAGGCCGAGCACCTCGGTGCGGAAGTCTTCGTTGCGGTCCGACCAGCGTAGGCCGCCGCGAGCCACGGCGCCGAAGCGCAGGTGGGAACCCTCGACATCGGACGAATACACCCAGGTCTCGCGGTAGGGCACCGGTTGGGGCAGTCCGTCGATCTGATGCGGGTCGAGTTTGAACGAGATCACCGCGGGGCCGATGTCGCTCGGCCACGGCACGCTGTCGGCCACGGCGGCAGGATCGGCGGCGGCGCCGCGAACGAGTGGACGCAGCACCCGGCGATACGCATTGGTGCGCAGCGTCGCCGTGATGCACTGCGCAAAGCCCCTCAGAATCCGGTCGTGGTCGAGGCTGGTCACGGCGTCGATAGTGGCCGCGAGGCGATCACGGGCCACGGTGGCGTCCGGTATTTCGGACGCCCCGGTGCCGCCCTGGTCGGCCGCGCCCGGCTGGAAGCGCGCCTCGAAGAGATCCCACAGGGCGAGGACCACCGCGGGGTTGCTGAGGACGGCCTCGTGCACATAACTGCGCGAATAGGCCCAGCCGCTTTGCTGCAGGTATGCCGAATAGGCCCTGATCACGGCAACCTGACGCCAATCCAAGCCGCAGGTGAGTGTGAGCCCGGAGAGTACGTCCGACTCGGCCCAGCCCACCATCGCAGCGTGCAGGGAGGCCGACAATTGATCGAGCACACCCTCGTCGGCGGGTATCTCACGGGTCAGTTCGAGGGTGAACTCGTAGATGTACCGGGGCGCTCCGGGCAGGGAGATGGTGAACGGATTCTCCTCGGTCACCACGAGACCGAGGTGGGCGAACGCGGGGATCACCCGGGCCAGCACGATGGGCCGCAGGGAATACACTTTCGCGCTCAACGTGCCCGGGCCGGCCGCGTCGGGCCGGGTCAGCGCCACGCGGACGTCGGCACCCGGCGTGGAGTCGGCGAGGGTCATGAGGCGCGAGAGGTCTTCTGCGGCCGTCGCGACGTTGGCTCGTGACAGGTACGCCGCGGGCAGGGCCGCATCGAGCACGGTGGAGGTGACGCCGGGGAGCGCGGCGAGCGCTGCCCACTCGGGGCGCGCGAGCAGTTGCTCGGATTCCGCGTGCGAGACGAGGCGTTCGCCGTAGGTGCGCGTCGCGTCGACGACGTCCCGTTGAATGGAGTCTTCGTCGACGGCGCCGGGCACGTTGCCCGAGTCGAAGCGCAGTACGAAGTGCAGCCGTGCCAGTGCCGAGTCACCCACCTGCGTCGTGTACTCGATGGAATCGGCGCGTGTGGCGTTTCGCAGGATCTCGGCCACGCTCTCACGCACCGTGGTGTTGTAACGGTCACGAGGTAGGTAAACGAGCGCCGTGATGAATCGTTGGTACGGATCTTCGCGGAGGAACACGCGTGGTTGGCGACGCTGCGAGAGGTGCATGACCGAGAGCGCGATGGGGGCGAGTTCGGCCGCGCTCAACTGCAGGAGTTCGTCGCGCGGATACGTCTGCATGATGGCAACGAGGTCGGCACCCTCGTGCGAATCGCCCGTGCGGCCGAGTCGGCGCAACACGTCCTCGACGACTTCGCGCACGACCGGCATCTCCGTGACGTCTACCGTGTATGCCTCCAACGTGAATAAGCCGAGGAACCGTCGTTCGCCGATGACCTGGCCGGACGCGTCAAACGTCTTGATGCCGACGTAGTCGAGGTACGCCCGGCGATGCACGGTGGAGCGCCGATTGGCCTTCGTCAGAACCAGCACCTTGCGTTCCGTCGCGCGTTCGGCCGCCCGTGCGGGCAGCAGTCGCAGACCCTTGGTTGTGGTTTCGCGGTCGGCTCCGCTGGGGGCACCGCGATGCGATTCGCGTAGGACGCCGAGGCCCGTGCCCGACACGCCCGTGAGCCCCAGGCTGCCTATCACGTTGCCGTTGCCGTCGTCGGCAAGCGTGTACTCGCGGTAGCCGAGGAACGTGAAGCGGTCGGCGGCAAGCCAGTTCAAGAGTTCGCGTGCCTGCCGAGCTTCGTCGTGCAGGTCATCGGGCACGGTATCAAAGATGGAGGCTGCGACCTCTTTGGCCTTCGCGAGCATCAGCGGGTAGTCGGCCACGGCGATCGCTACGTCGGCGAGCACCTGCGTGAGGCCGCGCTCGTAGTCGGCGGGGTCTTGCCAGTCGGCGCGGGCCGTATCGAACTCGACACGCACCCAGGATTCGGCGGTTTCGCCGCGGCGGCCCGTTGAGGCGTTCAGGCCGGTGAGGTTGCCGTCGCCGTCGCGCTGCACGTTCAAGATGGGGTGCCACAGGGAGTCGATGCGAGCCCCATGCGCGTCGAGCAGGCCGACGATCGAGTCGACCACGAACGGCATGTCGGCGGAGACGAGGGTGGCTCTCAGCCTACCCGTCGACCCCACCTGCTCGACGCGCACGGGCGACTCGTTGGGTTGGCGCGTGGCTGCTAGTTGCAAGTGGTCTCGAATACCCCCTGCGAGTTCGGCGTCGCTCCAATGCGATAACCGTTCGCGGGCTTCGAAACGAAAATAGGCCTCCACCAGCTGCGGATCGCGCTGCCAGTCGGGGAGGTCACTGAGGTGGTTTATCACGTGGGCGCCGCGCTCGTGGCCCAGCCCTTCGAGTTCCAACACGGATGTCCTTCTTCGGTGAAAGTTTCACACACGGTGACGTGCGCGCTCTGCTCCATCATGTACGGTAAGACCCTGGCTGGCCTGGATATAGGGAATCTTTGGCGCAGCCCTTACTGTGCGATATGCCCATCGCACTCAGCGTATTCACAAGGAGTCACCGTGCAGATTTCTGCAGTCATCGATTACCCCGCCGCAGTCGCCGATGTTGTGGCGATGCTGAGCGATCCGAAATACTGCACGCTGAAGTGCGAACGCACGGGTGCGACTGTGTTCAACACTGACGTTCAGGGCAGTGTCGATGGCGAAATGACCATCACCACGACCCGCAACGTGCCGCCGTCGCAGATCCCGACCGCGGCCAGCAAGTTCGTCGGCACGAAGCTCGAAGTGCGCGACGTCGTGGTGCTCGGCGCCCCCGACGCCGAGGGCAATCGCACGGGCACGATGAACGTCACCGTCATGGGGTTCCCCTGCACGCTGACGGCCACCGCTAACCTCGCGGGCACGGGCGCGGCGACATCGCAGATGAACATGACGGGCGACGTGGTGGCGAAGATCCCGCTCGTAGGTAAGACCCTCGAAAAGGCCGCCGCGAGCGCCATCCAAAAGATCATCAACGTTGAGAAGAAACTTGCGCAGCAATACCTGTCTGGAGAGCTGGCTTAGGCCGTCCATCCGGGACCAAAGGCGGGCAGGTGAGGGCTCGCACCTGCGTAGACTGCTAGTACTCGGCAGGCCAGAACCGATAGCAGACGCACGCCGCTGTTGCGTCGGTTCGCACCACGCTGCCGTTCGTCTATTCGCGGAAGACTCGTGTCCATGACCTCATCACCGGCGCGTCCGGCTCTCGTTTCACCACCAGTAGTGCCTCTGTCGAATGCACCCCATGACGCCATCCTCTTGCTGAGTTTTGGCGGACCCAATCGCCCCGAAGATGTAGTGCCGTTTTTGCGCAACGTCACTCGCGGCCGTGGGATCCCTGAGGAACGCCTCGTCGAGGTGGGGCAGCACTATTACGGCTTTGGCGGCAAGAGCCCCATCAATGAACTCAATCTCGAATTGCTCGACAACCTGCGCAGGGCTTCGCGCGAGGCAGGCGTCGACCTGCCCTGGTACTGGGGCAACCGCAATTGGGACCCTTACCTCATCGACGTGATGCGCCAGATGCACGCGGACGGGCACCGCAAGATCCTGGTGGCCACGACCAGTGCCTACGCTGGGTACTCCAGTTGCTGTCAGTACAACGCGGACCTCGAGGGCGTGCTGTCGGCGCTCGCCCCCGAGGGCCTCGAGTTCGAGATTGACCGCACGCGCTATCTGTTCAATCTGCCCAGTTTCGTGGAGGCGAACGCGAGAGCCGTGGTCGCGGGCGTCCGCGAACTGTTCCCCGCACAGCCCTCCCCCGCAGAGCTCGCGGGGTTCAACCTCTTGTTCGTCACGCATTCGATTCCGCTGACCATGAATGATTCGTCCGGACGCGAGGGTGGCGCGTATGAACGTCAGCACCGTGCGGTGGCCGCCCGAGTGGCCGCCCTGGCGGGCGCAGAACTGGGCTTCGAACTACCGCATGAACTCACCTACTGCTCGCGTTCGGGACCACCCACGCAGCCGTGGCTCGAACCCGACGTGGGCGACCGCATCGAAGCCTTGGCCGCGGCGGGCACCACGAGCGTGTGCGTTGCGCCCATCGGCTTCATGAGCGACCACATGGAGGTCGCCTACGACCTCGACACCGAGGCGAAGGCCGCGGCTACGCAGGCGGGCATTGCCTTCAGCCGGGCCGCCACGGTGGGCACCGACGGCGGTTTCATCGCCGGTATCGTATCGGCGCTCAAGGAGCGCATCGACGCCACGGCCACCGGCGCGGCGCGCGACGCCGTCGACTCCCTGCCGTGCGGTACCGACCTACCCGCACTTTCTCCGTGCTGGCCCCGCAGCGGGTGCTGCGGCCGCGACATTCTCGCTTCCCGTCCCCGAACCGCCGCAAGTGCACAAGAAAGGCACTGACTATGACACAGACCGTCCCGACCCCCTCACCAGAAGACCTCGAACGCATCAATTCGGAAACCCGTTTCGCGTTCTTCTCGGTGTTTCGGGCGCTCGACCTGGGTGCCGAAATCGTAGACCGCGGTTCGCTTGCCGCCGAGGTGAACGCGGGCCTGGCGGAGCTCGAGGCAGAGGGCCTGGTCACGCGCGGCTGGTATGACGTCGCGGGACTGCGTGCCGACGCTGACCTCATGGTGTGGTGGCATGCACCGACGGTGGAGGTGCTGCAGCGTGCCTACCGCGCGCTCCTCAAGACCACGGTGGGCGCGCTGCTCGAACCCGTCTGGTCGGTGTGCGCCGTGCATCGTCCCGCCGAGTTCAATCGCCGTCATGTGCCCGCGTTCCTCGCGGGCGAAGCCGCCGGAGATTACCTGTGCGTGTACCCGTTCGTGCGGTCGTATGACTGGTACCTGCTGCCCGAGGCCGAGCGTTCCACCATGTTGCGCGATCACGGGCTGGCCGCTCGCAGTTACGGTGATGTGCGTGCCAATACACTGGCGAGTTTCGCGCTCGGCGACTACGAGTTCATCCTGGCGTTCGAAGCTCAGGAGCTGGTGCGAATTGTTGACCTCATGCGTGACCTGCGCGCCACCGAGGCTCGCCGCCATGTCCGCGAAGAGGTGCCCTTCTACACGGGCCCACGGGTGCAGCTCGAGGACTGGATCGCGGAGCGTCCGTAATTTCGGACCGGAATCTCATTCGGGCGGCGTGGCAGGTTTGCCGCGCCGCCCGCTTGCGTGAACGCCGCTAATCGCGAGAGCGTGCAAACTCGAGCGCAGTGAGCATTTCGGTGGCGTCGTACCAGAGCAGTTCTGGTTCGACGTCGCTGTCGTCGTCGGCGCTTTCGGGGTGTTCGCCAATGTGGATCGCGACGATCTGCTGGGTCGTAACCTCGCCGATGACCTCGACGGCGGTGGTGTCACCGATAAAGTCAATGGCTGCGGGCACCAGGTCTGCGCTCGCCACGATCGGTTTGACGGGTTCGCCGTCGGCACGCACGACGGAGGCGAAGGCCGCGTCGAGTTGGGCTTCGTATTCGAGGTCTTCTTCGTCGATGTCGGGGTTTTCGCGGCGGAGCGTATCGGACACCGCATACGCCACGAGGCCCTCGTCGTCGCTGAGGCGACCGTCGGCGTGCAAGGCCTCAAGTTGGTTGAGGTCAAGGGGCAGGTAGATGCGCACTGGTTTCCTTCCGGGAGGGTCCGGATCTCACTGTAATACGCTCGCGTGGCTGCGTCCGCTTGAGGCGTGTTTGGCGGTCGAAACCCTGGACGCCAGGGTGGCCGCGAGGCGCGCATACACCCCCCTGGCCGGGTGCTTGCGGTCTAGTTCCTTGAGGGCCAGACCCTGCGCCATGGCCCGCCGCAGCGGTTCGTGCGCCGCGGGGATGTGCGTGAGCGGCAGGGCGAAGTCGTGCAGCAGGTGCTCGACGTCTCCCGTATCGGAGCGGGCGTCGCGCAGCGGTCGTTCGAGCTTGCGGTTAATGGCGATGTGCTGATCGGTCTCGCCCCAGGTTTGGCGCAGGGATTCCATGTCGCGAATGAACCTCGTGAGGACCACCGGTTCGTCGGTTGTGACGGCGAGAATCACGTCAGCGGCGGTGAGGCTGGCCTGCGCGACGCCGTTTCGTTGCGGTGTCAGGCCCACGAGTGAATCTCCATCGAAGGCGAATCCCGCGTCAATAATGATGAGGTCGCACATGCGTTTGAGGGTTTGCAGGAGTGCCTCGTACGCGGGGCGCCTCACGTCGATCCAACGCTCGGGGCGCGGCAGACCCGAGATGAGCCGGAGTCCCGGGCTCGCGTGGATCGCAAGGCGATTCAATGCGTCGCCGTCGAGCGTTCCACTGCTCGCGGCGCGGGCCGCGAGCGCTAGACCCGAAGAATCGCTCGACGCACCCAGGAGCTGCGCGAGGCTGGGGCCGTAGGTGTCGGCGTCGATCAGAATCACCGAGAGGTCGGAGGCGAGTTCCACCGCGAGATTCACCGCGAGGGTGCTGCGCCCGGGCGAGCCTACGGGACCCCACACGGTCAGGACGCCCGCGCGGGCAGTGGGCAGGTACGCACCGCGGGGTGCATCCGCGCCCCAGGCGCCGGGGGCCGGAGGCTCTCCGGGCGGGCCCGGCGGCACGCTCGGTGGCGAGGCGTGATCGTCTCCCCTGCCCGCGCCTCCCCTCCTGGCGCGGGACGTCTTGAGCGAGAGCAGGGCCTTCCAGCCTGAGCCGCGCGGTTCAGGTGCGGTGGATTCTCGCACCCGGGGCGCGGGCTCGGCGGTTGCGGGCCCGGCAGGCGCGGGCCCGGCAGGCGCGGGCCCGGCGGTTGCGGGCCCGGCCGTCGACGGCTCGGCCGGCGCGGGCCCGGCCGCCGCGGTCTGTGGGTCGGTGACGACGGTGGGCCTGTCGGTCGCGGTGCGTACCGGGAAGGATCCATACTCGCTCTCGTCGTGCTGCTTGCCACCGGCCTCCCGCGCGGCGACAGCGTGCGATGATGAGGCCGATGGGCCCTGCTCCGCCCTGTCACTCACCAGCGGAGTCGGCTCGGCAAGCGGGTGCGCCGACTGTGGGGCGGCACGGTTGGTAGTCGCCTCCGCAATCGACTGCGCCGCGGCCGTGACGGATTCCCCCACCGCAGAAACACTCGTGGCGGTGGGCTCGCGCGACGGTTCGGGGGTTGGCGGCTCTGTCGGCTCAGGCTCGCCCGAGTGCCCCGGCCCGGGGGCAGCCAAGGAGGGCGCGGCGGCGTCCGAACCGACCGGGGGGACAGTCGGCTCGGCGAGCACCGGGGCCCCGTAACCCGCTGCGGCACGCAAGACGGAGACGATGTGTTCGGCCGTGTCGGTCGCAGCCACGGTGTGCTGCACCCCGTACAGGTGCCACGCAACGCCCTCGCCGAATGAATTGCGCATGATGACAAGCGCGACGCCCTCGCGACGAGACGCCTCGATGAGGGGGTCTTGGTGCTCGATGATGAGTTCGTCGATCAGCGCGACGCGGCCGAATCCGGCGTGCATAGCGGCCATCGCCTCGACGAGGTCTGCGCAGCGCTTGGTGACGTTTAATGGGGACCCCGGAGTTTGACAGGCGCGGACGATGGCGTCGTCGAGGGTGCCCGAGAGCGCGAGGATCACGCCGGTCAGGGGGTTCGTGGACTCCGTCATGGCGTCACTTTCCCGCAGCCTGGGCGACGATGGTGAGTTTCGCGTCAGAACTGATGGCCCCGATCAGAGCGGGGACGTCCGCGACCTTGCAAGACACCTCGAGCACCTGCGAGCCCGTCATGAGCCCCTGGGATTTTGTCACGGAGATGACCGTGACAGTCACGCGCTGCGTCGCCGAGTGCTGCGTCGCTTTGCTGCCGTCGTTGCTCTGGCTCGACGGGCTTGGCGGGCCCGATTCGCTCGGCACGGCGGCGGGGCTCGCGGCCGCTTCGGTCGGCGAGGGGGACGCTCCGGTGGCCGCGTCGGTATTCGTCGCACCCGCGGCATCGGGGGCGGCCGCGCTCGGCGCTGCGGCCGCTGCGTCAGTGCCCGTTACTGCGCCAGTTTCGGCGCCGGTTGCCGTGGTCGAATCGCTGGACTCAGCCAAAGGTTTGTCGGAGGCAAAGTCAATGCGGTTGTCGACTTCTGTGATCCAGACGTCTGCGATCGACCCCGCCGCCACCGTTGACGGCACGGGAGTATCGAGCGCAATCGAAATGACGCGCAGATTCTTGTCGGCCTCGGTGGCGACATTGCTGTGGCTGATGAGGTTTCCGCTGGGAATCGTGCCCCGTGCAACTGAACCTGGCTTCACGCCCTCGGCCGATGAGATGTAAAGAGATTCGGCCTCTCCGAGCTTGACCGAGGCGACGCTCAGCATGTCGGGAGTTATGGCCTGGCCCGGCGTGATGGTGACGTTAGCGACGAGATACTGACTGGTCGCTGCGGCCCTCATGAACACCAAATTACCCCCAACCACGGCAAGTGCTATCAAAACAATGCCAACTACCAATCGGCGGTTCAGCCACCGAGGGCGAGGCAAGCGGCCGCCGCGGGAAGCTGTTGTGTGTTTGTCTGACCATTGATTCGCCATGTCATACCTTTCGACAATGCTAGTGTTGCAGCATCCTCAAGGCTTCGCGGGCAACAAGCCAAAACTCGTGGAGAACCCGGCGACTCGTCTGATTTTCACAAAATCGTGCCAAAGGTTGGCTAATGCAACTAAACGCTGGAATACTGGTCGAAGTTGTCAGCAGGCGCTCAAAGCTCAATGCGTCGCACGCAAGGAACACTGCGCCGCAAGTTAGACACAGTGCTCCGTAAGGCGGTGCCGTCTGCTCTGGCGCGCAGGCTGATTCCCCGCACTTCACCCTCTCAAGCAACCGAGGAGAGCCATGACCGAGCGTTTTTTCACCGTGGCGGACATTGCCGAGATGCTCAAGGTCGCCCCGGCGACCGTGCGAAGCCTCATCAAGTCCGGTGAGCTTGAAGCGTTCCTCGTGGGCAAGCGCGGCGAGTTTCGCGTGGAGGCGAGCAAGTTTGACGCCTATATCGAGGCACAGCACGCCAAGCATCGTCAAAGCGTTGCGGGGCACGCCGCGGCAGACACCGACACTCACATCGCGTGAGGCAATCTGCGCGTTCCCGCAACCTCGGCCGCCGGGGAATTGAGCCGCGAGGCAATTACGAGGCAGCCGGGATCACCGCGTAGACCCCGTTGAGCATGAGACTCTCTTGAACCTCTCCGCCCGAGCCGTGCACCGGCGCATCGCGATGGGTGACATCGATGTGGTCGGCCAGCACCTTTAGTATCTGGCAGTCGAATTCGCCCGCCGCCGTCACCAGGCGGACGGGCACCTGTGCCTGCATGAATCCCCTCAGCACGCTCTTTGCACTGAGCCGAAGCATAGACGCGGGGCCCGGACCCGAGTGCACCAGGTATGGGCTCAGACCGCGCACGCTCACCACAGCATTGAGCATCACGATCGCCTCGACGTGAGGCTGCACGATGAGATGAAACCACTCGTCCGCAACGGAGCCGACCTCACCCGTCAGGTGCAAGCCCTGCCTGAGGAGCACCTGTATTGGTGACGTAGTACTGCGCAGCCTGTCGACCCACTCGATCGTCCCGGCCTCGGCGTCACCCAGTTCGCGGGCCTCGCCCTCCAGAGCCAGCACTCGCTCCCCCGCCGCCTCGAGGCTGAGAGCTTCGAGAAAGTCTTCCAAGGCCATGACGCGCCTCTCTCGTCGTCGTGTCGAATGGGCGACGAATCGGCGACCGCTCGTCACCATATCTTGCCCGGCCCCCGACCACTCGTCAGCCAATTCGGCCAGTTTCGACCGATACCTAGATTTTGGCGAGAATCCAGCTAATAATCTACAAAAGCGTCAAACAGCGCCAAACGTCATCAAATTGATTGGGTGAGGCCTAACATCCCCACACCTCGGAGGAAGTCATGAAAGTAGCGATACTGAAGCTCATGGGAGCCCTTATCACAGCCTTGGTGGTGCTCGCGATCCTCGCGATGGCGGGGGCCACGCTCCTCGGGCAGTGGGGTTCCCAATCCGTATGGGGCAGCGGCGCGGCCCTCGCAAACGACTCGATCATTCTTCTCGTGTTCGCCTCCATCGCGGCCGCGATTGCCTTCATCACTGTCCTTGCACTCGCTCTGGGGACTGCCTTCTCGCTGGCCGCGCTCGTCGCCCAAGCGGCAGGCCGTGATGTCGAGGGCTGCCTGCGGCTCGCCCTGCGACTCACGCCGCGGATAGGTCGTTACGCTGCCGAAATCTGTCGCCGCCACTCCCGCGCCGTCGTGGTGAGTGCCGCGCTGGTCGGCTCGTGCGCCGTCATGCAGCCCTCACTGGCACAGGCACACACCCTGGCCGAGGCTGGCACCGAGACGACCATTGCCACAGCCTCCGCACACAATGTCACGGATCGGAACTTTGCCCTGGGACAGCCCGCCGACACGGCGCCGTTCGCCGACACTGCCCGGTTCGGCGACACTGCCCGGTTCGGCGACACGGGCCGCCGCGAGGATTCGCCCCCACCCGCGCCCGCCGTCGAGACGGAGACCGTCGACGGCGTCACCCCACAATCCGCCCCCGCGGCGTCGAGCGCTGTGGTGCCATCGACAGTTCCCACTCCCACCGCAACGTCGCTGAGCAGCCCCCTCAACATTAATTGGGGCGCTCATCCGCTGCCCGATGCCTCCCATGAGGCAACTCCCGTCACGTCACCGCTGGTGGCGGCTGCCCCGACTCCCACTGTGGAGGCAACGCAGGTCGCAGCGCCACCCAGTTCCCCAGCCACGGCTCCACCGACCACGACACCTTCGATGCCTTCACCCTCGGCACCACCTTCGTCAACACCTACCGAGGCTCCGACCCCACCGCCGACCGCGGCAGACCGGGGCAGCGCACCCACACCCGACGCCACACCCGACGCCACACCGGCAACCAAACCCGACCCCAAACCCGACCCCAAACCGGCGAAGGCCACGGCACCGGAAGACGCCACCACCCTGGCGTCCGAGATTCACGTCGTCAAGCGGGGCGAATCCCTCTGGGAAATCGCCGCCAGCGACCTCGGCCCACAAGCCGGAGTGCGCGACATTGCCGCCGCGTGGCCCCGCTGGTACGCGGCGAACCGCACCCTCATCGGCGACAACCCCCACCTCATTCGCCCGGGCACCGTCTTGCACAAACCGGGACAGTCATGAACACCCACGATCTGACCTTGACCCACCTCATTGCCCTCGTCACCAGGAGAATCCTCATGTACCTCGGTCGCTTTCAGCAGCAGTTCTCAACCCTCGTGGCTAAGCCCGCACGCCGAGGCAGCGCTGCCACCACTCACGCCGCTCCCCCGCCCACGCGAACGACCGTTCCCGACCCCATTGAGTTTGCGTTCAACGCCGTCGTCGGCACCATGGAAGCGCTGCGCGGCGGCGTGCGCCACCTCTACCTGCGCAATGTCTTGAGCGCTGCCCTCTTCGACCAGTTGCGCAGGCAGTGCGCCTTCAATGCCAGGCGGCGGGGAGACGCCGCGGGCATCATCGCCCCGGCGGCGCACATTAGCTTGCGCACGTCCTCGATGTGCACCATCACCGAGGCAATCCGCGAGGTGACCCTCGTCGTCCAAGACAACAATCGGGTTCGCGCCTGCGCCGTGCGCCTTGAACGCACGCACAGTTCGTGGCGCGTCACGGCCATGAACATCAGCCGCTGAGGCGCCCTTAACCGCATCCACGCCAGCGAAGGCCGGTCTCGCGACCGGCCTTCACTGTTTCGCCCACCACGGGCGCCGTGCTTACGGACCCGTGATAGCCACGGTTACTGCTGTGCCTGCACCTGAACCTCGAGGTTAAACAGGTACTTCACCGACTCTTCGCGCACCGCCTCGTGCATGGCGAGGAACAGCAGATGACCCTCGCGCTGGTACTCAACCAGCGGGTCGCGCTGAGCCATCGCGCGCAGGCCAATGCCCTCGCGCAGGTAGTCCATCTCGTAGAGGTGCTCGCGCCACTTGCGGTCGAGCACCGAGAGCACCACGCGACGCTCCAACTCGCGCATGCCCGTATCGCCGATGGCCTCCTCGCGGGTCTGGTAGGCGAGCCGCGCATCGGCGAGGAACTCCTCCTTCAACCGCGCGACGCTCAATTTTGACTTCAGTCCAACCTCGGCCACGAGGTCTTCCTCCGTCAGGGTGACGGGGTAGATCTCCTTGAGGGTGTTGACCAACTGCTCAATGTCCCACTGGTCTGCTGAATCCTCTGAGCAGATCGACTCCACGCAGTTCGCGATGACCTCTTCGAGGAAGTGCTGCACCTGCTCGTGCAGGTCATCACCCTCGAGCACCGAAAGCCGGTCGCGGTACACCACCTCGCGCTGACGCGACAACACATCGTCGTACTTCAACACGTTCTTACGAATCTCAAAGTTGCGCGATTCGATCTGTGTTTGAGCACTGCGAATGGCGCCGCTCACGAGCTTGAACTCCATGGGCGTGTCGTCGGGCATTCCGCGACGCGTCATCATTTCGGCGAAGCTCGAGTTAAACAGGCGCATGAGGTCGTCTTCCAGCGACAGGTAGAAGCGCGACTCTCCCGGGTCGCCCTGGCGACCCGAGCGACCACGCAACTGATTGTCGATGCGACGCGACTCGTGGCGTTCGGTACCCACCACGTACAGGCCACCGCTCTCCACGACCTCGGCGGCCTCCTCCTTGGAGCGTGCCTTGGCCTTCTCGAGCACCTCGGGCCACTGCTGGTTGTACTCTTCTTCGTTCTCGACGGGGTCGAGGCCCAGCTTCTCCATGTCGTCGTGCGCCATGTGCTCGACGTTGCCGCCGAGCATGATGTCGGTACCACGACCCGCCATATTGGTGGCCACGGTGACGGCGCCCTTGCGGCCCGCCTGGGCGACGATCGCCGCCTCTTGTTCGTGATGCTTGGCATTCAGCACGTTGTGATCGATGCCGCGCTTGAGCAGCATCCGCGAGAGCATTTCGCTCTTCTCGACGCTCGTCGTGCCCACCAGCACCGGCTGGCCGGCCTCATTGCGTTCGGCGATGTCATCGACCACCGCTTCGAATTTGGCCTTCTCGGAGACATACACAACATCGGTGCGGTCAATGCGCTGCACCGCGCGGTGCGTCGGAATCGGCACCACGCCCAGCTTGTACGTGCTCATGAACTCCGCGGCCTCGGTTTCGGCCGTGCCCGTCATGCCCGAGAGCTTTTCGTAGAGACGGAAGTAGTTCTGCAACGTCACCGTCGCGAGCGTCTGGTTCTCAGCCTTGATCGCCACACCCTCTTTGGCCTCGATGGCCTGGTGCATGCCCTCGTTGTAGCGGCGACCCGCGAGAATGCGGCCCGTGTGCTCGTCAACGATCAGGACTTCGCCGTTCATGACGACGTAATCCTTATCGCGCTTGAAGAGTTCTTTTGCGCGCACCGCGTTGTTCAAGAAGCCGATCAGGGGCGTATTCAGCGACTCATAGAGATTGTCGATGCCAAGGTAATCCTCCACCTTTTCGATGCCCGATTCGAGAACGCCAATGGTGCGCTTTTTCTCGTCGACCTCGTAATCCGTGTCGCGATGCAGCTTGCGCACGACCTTTGCGAACTCGCCGTACCACTTGTTCGCTTCGTCGCCCGCCGGGCCCGAAATGATGAGCGGCGTACGCGCCTCGTCAATCAGGATCGAGTCGACCTCGTCGACAATGGCGTAGAAGTGACCGCGCTGCACGCGTTCGCTCGCCGACCACGCCATGTTGTCACGCAGGTAGTCGAAGCCAAATTCGTTATTCGTGCCGTACGTGATGTCGCATGCATACTGCGCCCGGCGCTGCTCGGGATTCATGTTCGACGTAATGCAACCCGCGGTGAGGCCCAAGAAGCGGAACACGCGACCCATGATCTCCGACTGGTAACTCGCGAGGTAATCGTTCACGGTGACGACGTGCACGCCAAGACCTGCAAGCGCGTTCAGATACGCGGGGGCCGTCGCGACGAGAGTCTTGCCCTCGCCGGTACGCATTTCGGCGATCTTGCCACGATGCAGGGCCGCCCCGCCCATGAGCTGGACGTCGAAGTGGCGCATGCCCAGCACTCGCTGTGCGGCCTCGCGAATCGTAGCAAAGGCCTCGATCATGAGGTCGTCGAGAGTTTCGCCGTCTTCGAGTCGCTGCTTGTATTCGTCGGTGAGCCCACGCAACTCATCGTCCGATAACTCCTGCATATGCTCTTCGAGTAGCCCGGCCTGCTTCGCAATGCTCTCTAGACGTCGCCGTTCGCGACCCTCACCGGCCCGAAGCAACTTATCGAAAAAGCTGACCACTAGGTAACTCCTGTGTAGTGCTGAACCGTCACGGATTCAACGAAGACTAAGCGAGGCGACATAACCTGCAGCCAACCAAGAGTTGGATAGCGGCCGCCCCGCACGATTGCTTGCCGCCCGCAGACCGAACCGCGACGCATGACATGCCCTTCTATCGTATGCGGTAACCCCTGAAAAATGTCTGTGGCTTCGCGCAATGCGAACCAATGCCACGATTTGCGATCTCGGGCGGCCTGTGCCTGTTAGCCGACCTGCAGGCTTACCCCGTCGAGCCCCTGCCACGCGGCTGCCCGCTCCACCTCCCGAAGCAAAGCAGCCCGCGCTCCCTTGGCGGCGCCCGGCTCCAGGTGCAGGGCCTGCACCAGGAGTCGCGACGCCTTGCGGTCGGCCTTCAGGTCAACCCGCCCGGCCATCGCGCCGCGATGCAAAAACGGCAGGCAGTAGTAGCCATACTCTCGCTTCGCCGCGGGCACATAGATCTCGATGCGATAGCGCATGCCAAACAGCGCCAGCAGTCGCTTGCGCTCCCACACGAGGGGGTCGAACGGGCTCAGGAGCGCGCTGCCCCCGAGCGACGCTGGGGGGACGGCCTCGCAATACCGGTACACCGGAGCGTCCCACCCAGTCACCCGCACGGGCACCGCGTAGCCCTCGGCCACCAGGCTCTCGATTGCGGGCGCGGCATCGCCGAGGCCGAGCCGAAAGTAGTCCGCGAAGCAGCCAACGGTGCCGATGCCATGGGCCCGCACCGCGATGCGCAGCAGCGCCTTGACGCTCTCGGCCCGATCGAGTTCACCGAGCGGTTGCAGGGCGGAATACCGGTCGGCCACGTCATAGAGACGTTGGAATTGCGCGTTGCGGCCCACGCTCACCGCATCGCCGGTCAGAAACCGCAACTGGAGCACGCGTTGCGCGAGGGAATGGTTCCAGCCCCAGTGCACCTTGTCGGGAACCTCGTGGTCGAGCGCCTCCCGCACCTGGGAGGCCGACAGGGGGCCGCGCTCCAGGAGCAGGTCTCGCGTGTCGCGCCACACCGCCGCGTACTCGGACCACTCTGGCACCCGCGTCTCGAAGCGGCGCAGAAAATCAGCCATGCGGAACCGCAAGAGCTCGCGAGTCGCGATCGGCACGACGGAGGCCTCATGCCCCCAGTATTCGACAAAGGGCGCGAGGCGCGCGGGCTCGCCGGGGCGCGACGCCGCAGGCAGGCCTAACAGGTCGGTGAGGTGCTCCGTGCGGTAGGCACCGACCCGCGAAAACAGCGGCATGAGATGGGCCCGCGCGAATACATTGACCGAGTCAAGCTGGATGATGCCGAGCCGTTCTGCGGCCTCGCGCAGTCCTGTGGGGCCGGACGCACGCGTGGCCCGCGGCGCCATTCCTTGCGCTGCCAGCGCGATTCCGCGTGCCTGCGCGTTACTGAGCGTTTCGATCATGGGGTTTCTCTCGGTGGGCGGCGCCGCGGACCGCCACACGCGACGGACCGGAGCCTGTTGGGCTCCGGTCCGTGTGAAAAGCGAAGGGCACCACGTGCGATGTCGTTCGTGGGGTGGTGCTTAGACGGCTACCGCGGTGGGATCGAGTTCGATAACTCCGTAGTTCCAGCCGCGGCGGCGGTACACGACATTGGGTCGACCTGACTCCTGATCGACGTAGAGGTAAAAGTCGTGGCCGACCAGTTCCATCTCGTAGAGCGCATCGTCCAGCGTCATGGGTTTGGCGGGGTGCGTCTTGCGGCGAATCACCACGGGTGACTCGCCGTTATCGCGGCCGACGTCGCCCAGAGCTTGTTCCTCGGGAGCGGCGTCTGTACCGGTGGCGTCGGCCTCGGCCACGCGAGCCGCTTCGACGAGCGAAGCCGGAACCAGCGGGATACCTTCGGAGGGCGTCAGGGTGCGAACGCCTGCTGCGCCATGCTTGTGGCCGTGACTCTTACGGCGGTCGCGGGCTCGGCGCAATCGCTCAATCAACTTTCCAAATGCGATGTCGAATGCCGCGTAGCGGTCCTCGGAGCGCGCCTCAGCGCGGATGACGGGGCCGTTGTCGTACACGGTGAGTTCTATGCGTTCGGAGGTACTAGATTGTCGGGGATTGGTTTCGTGGGAAATTTCCACCTCTACGCGCTGAGCTCGCGGTGCGAGCTGGCTAACTTTCTCGAGTTTCTCCTCGAGATGTTGGTGGAATCGGGGGGACACGCTGACGTGACGGCCGATAACAGAAATTTCCATGGAGTCCTCCAAGAGTCGAATGATGGGAACCGCATCGCGGTCAAAAGTGCCTCTATCACCGCCCTTCATTTCTACTCCCTCGGCAGGGGCCGGACCGCGAACCGCGAACCGACCACACACCAACCTCATGCGGAGGGAAAGTTCTTCGATCAACCTTGACCCGTGTCACGATCAGGCGCGACTGTGGCACACTTCTACCCTCTGCTGTGAAGCGGAACACCAAAACTGGTGGTGTAAAAACGTTAGTGCATTTTGCGTCACTATGCGTGGTCAAGGACAAACTTTTTTGGTTACTTTTCTGGCACCCGGCGCAGGACCGCAGGTTGCGCTATTTGCGCAGGTCAAGACCGGGGTGTTGCGGCGACGCAGGCTGCCCCCAGTACCCTGACCCCGGCCATGCGCAAAGCTACTGATGCAGCCTCGAGGGTGGCGCCAGAGGTCACCACGTCATCGATAATTATGCAGCTAGACCCGGCCAACGGAGCAGCACCGGGCAGCCGACCCCGAACGCCCTCAAGTCGTCTAATGGAGTACTTGCCAGTGCTCGCTTCGCCGCGTTCGGCAAGGCTCATTCCCTTTTGCCTCCCCGCCGCGCGCGTCACGCGCAGAGCGTCTCGCTCCCGGGGCACGGGACCCGCCCACGCCCGAAAATCCGCGACACCATCGCGGCGCCGTCGCTCGCGCCGACGCCATACGCGCAAGAGCAGTGCCACGTGGTCCTCGCCCCGCCGTGCCCGCGCCGCGGCACTCGCCGGCACCGGCACGAGATACACGGGGCCGCCATCCACCTCCGCGAGAACCCCCGGCAGCCACGCGGCCAGGCAGTCGAGGGCGGCGCCCAATGCCGGGGCCAGGTACGGTGCCAAGTGCAGGCGGCCGGCGTCCTTAAAATCAAGGAGGCAGCGGCGCACCGCACCCTCGTACCGCAGCCCCGCGAACGTGGGCAGGCACGGGTCGAGGCGGCGCAGCCGCGTGGCCTGCGTGTCGCAGCGAAACCCCGACCCGCAGAGGGCGCGCCTGCAGTCGGCGCATAGGGTACGGTCCGGACGCCCGCAAGGGCAGTCCGTGGGGAACACGAGTTCTCCGAGGGCCGCGGACACCGTGCGGGCCAGGGGGTCGAGGCGGGTGAGCATGCTGGGGATCATGGGGCCACGCTAGGCATAGGCCCCCGGCGGGGCACCCGCCGCGACCTTTCGGTGCAGAACCCGACGACTCGCACGGAGCCTCCCCCAGCGCGGCGACGCCGGTATCGCCCAGAATCGCCGGTTACGACCAGAATCGCCGGTTACGACCAGAATCGCCGGTTACGACCAGAATCGCCGGTTACGACCAGAATCGCCGGCCTCACGCGCAGCGGCTAGAAGCTAAACTCCGCGTTCGTAAACGGCAGGCCGACGCTCATCCAGCGACCGCCCCCGTAGTACAGCGACCGCCCCGCGGCCGTGCTCGCATAGGCCTCGTTGGTCGCGAGATTCACCGCGAGCGTCTGCACCCCGGTGATGCCCGGAATCACATAGGCGGGCCCGTCGAGGGTCACCACGAACGCGCGGGGGCCCTCATTGTCGCGCGTCTGCACGAGGTCCATGACGCGGCCCGCTTCGTCGGCATGTATGCGAGATGACTGCGCGGTCACCGCGATGGCGCCGCTGCCCGCCCACGTGGCACTGCTGATCGAGGTGAGGTTGCCGCCCAACGTGCGCAGCGGCCCCAGCCGCAGCGGCCGACCCGTGCCGTCGCGTTCGACCGGTGCCACCCAAAGAGTTTGCTGCTGGGCGTCGCCCACGAGTGCCATGAAATGCGTACCATCGGGCGATACGGCGGCCTGAATGATCTTTTCGCCCGCGAGACCGGGGGTCTCCACGGTGGCCACCTCTGTCCTGGACTGCGCGGCGACAACCGTCCCCGAATTGGTCTCGGAGGGAAGCCAAAACCAGCCGTAATCATCGATGCTCGGGTCGCGGGCGTCCAGGTCGCTTTCGAGGGTGAAAGACTGCTCGCTGCCCACGCCCGTCCACCCGATCAGGGTGTGCCGATTATCGGTGACGATGGCGACCGCGGTACCGCCCATGCCGGTGGCGTAAGAATCCACCGCCTTACCTGCAAACGCCTCGATCTCGACCTTTTGCTGCCGAGTCGCCTGCGAGAGTAACTGCACCAGTTCGCCACCCGAGTCGAGTGCGACCACCGATGCCTGACTATTCATGCCATCAATTTTCGTGTCGGGCACCCCGTTGTCGGGCAGTTGCAGCGTCGAGGCGGCACCGTTGAGCAGCAGCGTCACCTCCTGGCCGGGCAGCACGGGGGTCAGCGTGGCTTTGACTTGGCTCGCGATCACGCCGCGGCGCTCCTCGCTCACCCCCTGCGGCGCGGTCAACGCGACGGTAGTGACCTGGTCAAGCGTTTGGACCGGCGCGGCGAGTGACAGCCCCGCAAGACTCGTGCTGAGGGTCGGATACCGCGAACCTGGACCCTTGACGAGCTGCTCCATGAGCGCCTGCGCCTGGTCGTGACCGGGCACCCAGCGGCTGGTCGCCACGAGCCGACCCTGGGCCGGGGCGATGAATACGGCGTCGCGTCGAGTGTGCGTCGAAAGATAGGCGGAGAGCGAGATCACCCCGGTGATGGGGGTCGGCTGCGACGCGAGCCGCCACTCCCCCTCGGCTACCGGCTGCACCTGCACCCGCAGGGTCTCCGCGGCCGTGCCGGTCACTGCGGTGAAGTAGCCCTCGGAATCCACGATGCCCAGTGGCACCACACTCACCGTGACGGTCCCGCTGTTGTCGAAGGTGAAGGTCGGGGTCATGGCCTCGTCAAAGATCACGACGCGCTGCTCGTCTGCCGCGATCGTGGCGTTCGCCTGCGGGTCAACAAAATAGTTGGCGAGGGTCTCGGGCGCCGAGCCGATCGAATTGGACCACAGGTAATCGGCCACGAGAGTCGCGGGATCCGACCTCGGCGCCGGACCCGACTCCGTCACATGTAGCGACGTATTGCGGGGGCCGGGCGCCGAGCCGCTGACGACGATCCCCGGCGCCTCGGCAGGCTTCACCAGGTGAAATCCCACGAGGCTCAGCGCCGCCACGGCAATGAGGGCGTAGGTGATCGTCGCTAGCGCGCGGGTTTGGCGCGCCATCTGCCGTTCCGCCTCGGTCGCAAACGGTCTGCTCGCGGCGGCGTGGTAGCCCCGCGCGCGGCGTTTCGGTGCGGGAGTCATCGGCTGGCACCGCCGTCGAAGTGGTCCCCTTCTGCCACAATTCGGCGGTGCGTTCGGCGTGAGGGGCGCGGACGCTCCGGCTGGCCGTCGACCGGGTCCGCAGCGAACCCGGTGGGCCCGCTAGGCCCGGTGGGCCCGCTAGGCCCGGTGGGCCCGCTACCTGGGTCGTGACCGGCCTCGTACCGGTCGGCATCCTGCCGGGCTTCGGCGCCGGGTCGTTCGAGGGGAACGGGGCGCTCGGCGGGAATGGCCGGCATGCCCGCGGGGACGTCGTCGCGGGTTGCCGCCGCGGATTCGGCACCCGATTCGAGTGGGAACGCGTGGCTGATCCGGAGGGTGCCCGTGGCCGTGTGCGTCTCCTGCACGGCGGCCGTGTTTCGCACGATGGCGTAGGTGTGCAATCGGCCCGACCCGCTGTCGTCCGCCTCGGCGGGGGCCCCCGGGGCGTCGGTGCCAGGTGCAGCGGTCGTTCCCGCAGCAAGCGTCGCGAGCGTCGGCGTGGAGTCGGCCCCGCTGCCCGCGGAGGGTGACGCGAGCGTGGTCACCGTGGCGTCCGCACTAATGGCCGGGATCTCGCCCGTGATCGCCTCGCGCACGAGATAGGGCTCATCAATGGCGCTGAACTCACGTTCCATCAGGTGCGAGAGGTCCTCGGCCAGCTGTTCGAGCCGCAGGGGGCTCTCCGAGAAGCTGCCCCCCGCGACCCGAGGCAGCGTCAGCCGAAACACGGCGCCGCGCCCCAATTCTCCCCACACGTCGAGCGTGCCGTGGTGCAACTGCGCATCCTTGCTGGCGATGGACAGGCCGAGACCCGTGCCGCCGATCGTGCGCTTGCGGGACGAATCGCCGCGCCAGAACCGGTCGAAGACGCGCTGCAGAGCATCGGGTGAGAGCCCGATGCCGCGGTCGCGGACGGCCACGGCCACCGCGTCGTCGTTGACGCCCACCTCTACGTCGATGGGGTGCCCAGCGCTGTGCTCGCATGCGTTCAGCACGAGGTTGCGAATCACGCGTTCGACGCGCGACGAATCCACCTCGGCGAGCGCCGATTCCGCGGCGGGCAGCACGCGTAGCCAGGACCGCTGGCGGTCTGCGACAGGGGTCACCATGTCGATGACCCTCTGCACGATCACGTGGACGTCGCTGTTCTCTAGGTTCAGTTCGACGGCCCCCGCGTCGAATTTTGACATCTCGAGCAGGTCGGCAAGCAGGGACTCGAAGCGCTCCACCTGGGTGACCAGCAGCTTTGAGGTGCGCACGAGCACGGGGTCCGCTCCGGCATCCGGTTCGTTGCACGACCGATGAATCACATCGGCCGCCATGTGAATCGTCGTGATGGGGGTGCGCAGCTCATGCGCGACGTCGGAGATGAACAACTGCTGGTGCTGGGTGAGGGCCTCCATTTGGCCGATCTTGTCGACCAGCGAAAGCGCCATGTCGTTAAACGAAGTCGACAGCGTCGCCATCTCGTCGCTGCCGCGCACGATCATGCGCTCGTCGAGCTCGCCGTCGGCTACGCGTCGGGCGACGCGCGCTGCCTGCTGCACGGGCAGTACCACCTGGCGCACGCCGAGGAATGCGATGCCCGTGAAGAGGACGATCAGTGCCGCACCCGCCCAGATCAGGGTGCGCTGAACCAGGGCGATGGTGTTCGCCTCGCCCTGGGTTGAATAGAACAGAAAGATTGCGTAGTTCTGATCGGCGGCCTGGTCTGGAATTTGCACGCCCATGACTATGGCGGGAGAGGTTTGGTCGCCCTCGGTGATGCTGGTGTTCTGCCACTGCACGTCTTCGCTGGAACTCACACGCGTAAGTAGCCGGTCAGAAATCAGCGTCTTCGTATCGACCCCCGTGGGGACGTTGGCGGCAATCTCGGTGAATTGCTCGCGCACGTTTCCGGCTCCGGAGGTCGCCGCGATTTCGTAGGCCACAAGATACTTGGCGCCGGAGATCTGAGGGTTTTGCAGGGGGCTCGTCACCGTATCGAGAAACTGCATCTTGCTGGCCGCCGTGCGGTCTGTCGTGTCGTTCAGTTCCGTCACGATGCGAGCCTGCACGAGCCCCAGTTGCGCGCGCAGTTGGCTGACGCGTTGGTCTTGAATGGCATCCGAGAGCACGTGCGTCAGTACCGTGCCGACGACCGTGACCATGGCAATGCCGAGCACAACGGTCACCGTGACCACTCGCAACTGCAGGGAGCGCTTAAAGGCATTGCCCAGACCGCGCCACCACGCTGCAAATATTTTCATAGTGCAGTAATACCCCACTGGCCGCCCCACCGTACGGCGTTCGCGGGGCGGACGCCACGGGGGCGCAGCCTCGTTGTTAGTACTGTTCGGGCGATCCGCCGATACGGTAACCCACGCCGCGCACCGTGAGAACAATTTCTGGCAGATCCGGGTCGCGCTCAATCTTGGCGCGCAACCGCTGAATGTGCACATTCACGAGTCGGGTGTCGGCCCCGGGGTGTCGGTAGCCCCAGACTTCTGCGAGCAACTGCTCGCGCGAGTAGACCTGACCATCGCGGCGCACGAGACACAGCAGCAAATCGAACTCGAGGGGCGTGAGGTTCAGCCGCTGTTCGCCTCGCATGACCTCGTGGCGTGCCACATCAATGGTGATGTCACGCACCTTGAAACG
This sequence comes from Micrococcales bacterium 31B, assembly GCA_022803075.1. Taxonomy (GTDB): domain Bacteria; phylum Actinomycetota; class Actinomycetes; order Actinomycetales; family Dermabacteraceae; genus JAFFTF01. The sequence continues at coordinate 112,005 of JAFFTF010000009.1, read as the reverse complement.
CTGGTTGGCCTGCAGTGACTCGTCCGGTCGGCGCATGCGGGCGCGGATCCGGGCGATGAGTTCTTTCGGCTTGAACGGCTTTGCCATGTAATCGTCGGCGCCAGATTCGAGTCCGTGCACGATGTCGATGGTGTCGCTTTTGGCCGTGAGCATGATGATGGGAACCGAGGATTCGCTGCGAATGCTGCGGCAAACCTCAATGCCGTCCTTTCCAGGCAGCATGAGGTCGAGCAGCACGAGATCGGGATGTTCGGCCCTGAAGTCGCCGAGCGCCTGATTGCCGTCTCCACACTGGGACGTCTCGTAGCCCTCGCCCTGGAGCACTATCTCAATCATTTCGGCCAGGGGCGCATCATCGTCAACAACTAGTATTCGACCTTTCATACCCTTGATTTTGACACCTTTGCCGTCATTTCGTGAGTCGAGAGGTCCGGAGCTCGCTTCGACAGGCCTCGTTAAGCTGCGAAATACCGATTACGCCTCCAGCCAATCAGCGAAAAGGCTGAGAATTTGGCGAATTTTCGGCTTTGGAGGCTTCATGCCGGAGACATGCATCCTGCAACGTTACATTTGTCACAATCTGCAATACGAACCTACGCAGAGTGATTTTCAGATGGGTTTCCACGTCGCTCCGAGGCCGGCCGACACTCGCTCCCGACCCGTCCACCCGCCAACTCACGCTTTCCGGCGTGGCATAGTCCAGCCCCGCTCGCGTAGGTGCGGTAACGTCGAAAACGTCTACCTGCGCGCTGCGAGCCACCGTGACCACCGAAGGCCACCGCGGCGGCACACGCCATAACACCCCGGGGAATCAAGGAGCCACAGTGACCAGCCCGCCCCTGCAGCCAAGCCCAGACACGGGCTGGGGTCGCTTCGGGCAGCCCCCGCCCGGTGCTACCGCACCTCACCCGGGGCAGTTCGCCGCGCACACTCCCGCGCACGCCACAGCTCTGGCCCCAGGGAAAGGAGGCCAGCCGCCTCGCCGGGCCACCGCGGCGTCCGGCCTGCCCAGCGGTTTCGAGGGGATCGTGCCCCTGCACCCCTTCGGCCTCGGCGGCGCCCTCAACGGCATGATGCTCGGCGTCAAACGCAATGCGCGCCCCCTCTTTGGCCTCTGCGCCCTCGTCCTATTGCCCTCCCTCGTTCTCTCGCTCGGGCTGGTCGCGCTCCTCTCAGCGTCGCCGCTCGGCGGCAGCCTGCAACCCAACCCGGCCGACAGTTCCAGCGACTACTCCTTCGGGATGGCCGTGACCGATGTCCTCCTCACCGGTCAGGGCAACGTCCTCATGCTCGCACCCCTGACCTTGGGCGCAGGCCTGCTCGCCACGCTCTTGCCGCTCCTGACCAGCCGCATGGTGCTTGGAACCCCCCTCACGTTTGCCTCGGCACGGGCCATCGCGAAGCCGCACGTCGGGCGATCCATCAAGGTGGCCCTCGTCTCCGGAGGCTTCCTCCTCACCACCAGCCTCGTCGCCATCGTCCTGGGCGTCGCGCTTGCGTTCGGCGTCGTTGCGATCTTTGGCCAGTCTTCTACCGCCACCATCGTGATCATTCTGCTCTTGATTGCCATATTTGCGCTCGGATCCATGATCTTCACGATTGGTATCAACAGCATGCTCGGCCCCATCGCAGGCATGGAGAACCTCGGCGCCTGGGCGGCCTTACGCCGCAGCTTCGCGTTCACTCTCCCCGTGCGCAATTTTTGGCGCATCACCGGCCCGCTCCTGTTGCTCACCGCCATGTTCGGCGTCGTCGGCATGATCTTCTCTGGCATCGTCACCATTCCGTTGGCCTTGCTCGCTACAACGGGCGTCTCCGGCCCGGACCTCAACCTGTGGGCGAACGCCCTACAGGTCATCGGCAGCGCCCTGACATACATCCTCGTCTCGCCGTTTACCTCGATCTTTAGCTCCCTCATTTACGTGAACCTGCGCATGCAGCGCGACGGCCTAGACATCGCCCTCCGGCGACTGAAGTACGGATCGGGGAACCCCTCGTGAGACACGCGTTGATGCCGCTCGCGGGCCTGCTCGACCCCGACGCCGAGGAGGCCCGTCGCTGGGCCGAAACCGAACTCGACACGTGGGAATACCAGGCCGCCGCGGGCTCGCTGCAAAACCGCGTGGCCCAGTGGATCGACAGCGTGGTTGACCGCTTCACGTTTTCGCTGGGTGGCCTGGACATCAACGGAGAGCACGTGATCCTCGGGCTCGCGCTGGCCCTGATTGTCGCCGTCGCGCTCTCCGTCTTCGTCGCGGGCCCGGCCCGACGCAACCTTCGTGCCGCCGACCGAGCCCGCCTCGACGAGGCCAGCGCGGCCGCCTCCGCGTCCGACCTCTACCGCCTCGCGGAAGCAGCCGCGGCCCGCGGGGACTGGCGGGAATACTGCCTGTGCGGGTTCCGCTACCTGTACCGCGTGCTCCTCGACCGTGAAATCGTCGAGCCCGCCGAGGGCCGCACGGCCTTCGAAGTCGCCACCGCCGCCGCCGGGCCGCTGCCCAACCAGCGCGAACTCCTGTGGGAGGCCGCGCACATTTTCAGCGCCGCCGCGTACTCGGATCACCCCATTTTGCGCGCCCAAGCCGAGACCCTTGAGGCCGCCATGCAGGCCGCGGAAACCGCGCGCCCCACGCTGAGTGAGGCCGAGGCATGACCGTCTTCCACGAAACCCTGGGTGAACAGGGCATACCGACCACAAAGCCCACCGGGCGGCGCTCTCGGCGCCTTCTGGTTGCGGCCATCGTGGCTGGTTTGCTGATCCTCACAATCCTCCTGGTCATCGGGATCATGGGCCGCACCAGCGTGCCCGATAATGACCCCGAAGGGTACGGGGCCAAGGGTGCCCGAGCCGTCGCGAGCATCCTGGAAGATCACGGCGTGGACGTCACCATCACCCGCAGCACCGCCGCCACCGAGACCGCCCTCGAGGCCAACCCCGATGCCGCGATCGCCGTCAGCGGAGGCGCCATCTCAGTCGAGAATCTCGAACGCGTGATCGAGGCCGCCCCCCAAGAGATCATCGTGGTGGCGCCCGAACCGTGGATGATTGACGTGCTCGGACTTCCTGCCACCGCCACGCCCGTGCCCGGCGCCGCAACGTGCGCGCGCGAAGACGGTCCCGCCACAATCTCGGTGCGGGAACGCCGAGGCCTGTTTCCCGTCGGGGAGGGGACGTCGTGCGCTCCGGTGCCCGCCGCCACCCTCGGCGCCGCCGGCTACGCCGTGCTCGGCGTCGAGCAGGGCGGCCACACGTACACCCTCGTCGCGACGCCCTCCCTGCTGCAAAATCGCAACCTCGCGAGCGCCGACAACGCTGCCGTCGCGCTCCGCACCCTGGGCGCCAGCGACCACCTCGTGTGGTTCGTGCCGGGCCCCGCCGACCTCGTGGGCGCCACACCCGCCAGTGGCGTCGCCTCCCTGCCGCGCGAGTACTTCGCGGCACTGGCCGGGGTGGCCGCCGTGGCCGTTATGGCCCTGCTGTGCTGGGGGCGCCGCTTCGGGCGACTCGTGATCGAGCCCCTGCCCGTGATCGTCCCCCAACTCGAAACCACGCTCGGGCGCTCCCGCCTCTACCAGCGCAGCCGCGACCTGAGCCATGCCGCGAGCATCTTGCGCAGCGCCGCCCGACTCCGGATCCGCCGAGCGCTGCACCTACCGCAGTCGTGCGAACAGCGCGAACTCGTGCGCGCCGTCACTGCCCGCACGGGCATCGCGGCTGCCACGCTCAACGATCTGCTCTATGCGGCGTCCGTTACCACCGACGCCGAACTCGTCAACCTCGCACAAGACCTCCAAACCCTCGAAGATCGGATCCGCCCGTGACTCAGCCTCCGGACCAGAATCTCGGCGACGCCGGTGCGACCGCCGGCCCCTTCACGGCCAGTGGCCCCTATAGACCCAGCGGCCCGGGCACAGGGCCCAGCGCGCCTCCCGCGTATCCCGTGGCCGGCGCGTCCGAAAATGGCCCCGCCCCGGCCGCCGGCGCACCCGCACCGTCAGCCGCACCCGGCCAGCCCGTGCGGGCCTACGGCTCGCCCGCCAAGGCCACGGCGCCGCACCCCCAGTCGGAGTCGGCCCGCGCCGCCATGTCGCGGGTGCGTACCGAGATCGGCAAGGCCGTCGTCGGGCAGGACATGGCCATTACGGGCCTCGTCATCGGCCTCCTCGCGCGCGGCCACATCCTGCTCGAAGGCGTGCCCGGCGTCGCCAAGACCCTGCTCGTGCGCGCCCTCGCCACCAGCCTCGACATTGACATGAAGCGCGTGCAATTCACTCCAGACCTCATGCCGGGCGACATTACGGGCTCGCTCGTCTACGACTCGTCGTCGGCGACCCTCGAGTTCCGGGCCGGGCCGGTGTTTACCAACCTGCTGCTCGCCGACGAGATCAACCGAACCCCACCCAAGACTCAGAGCTCTCTGCTTGAGGCGATGGAGGAACGCCAGGTCACGGTCGATGGAGAGTCGCGGGCACTGCCCGACCCCTTCATGGTGATCGCAACCCAAAACCCCATCGAGTTCGAGGGCACCTACCAGCTGCCCGAGGCCGAACTCGACCGTTTCATGCTGAAACTCGTGGTTGATCTGCCCCCACGAGACGACGAGGTCGTCATCCTGCAGCGTCATGCTGACGGTTTTGATCCCCAGCAACTGGGCGCCGCGGGGCTCGCGCCCGTCGCCACCGCGGCCGACCTGCAGGCGGCCCAGGCCGCCGTCCGCACCGTGCACGTGGCCTCCGACATCGTCTCCTACATCGTGGACGTCTGCCGTTCGACCCGCACCATGCCCTCCTTCACCCAGGGCGTCTCTCCACGCGGCGCCACGGCCCTGCTCGCGGCATCCCGCGCGTGGGCCTGGCTGCAAGGCCGCGACTACGTGCTGCCCGACGACGTCAAGGCCCTCGCCACCGCGACCCTGGGGCACCGAGTTCGACTGCGCACCGAGGCCGAACTCGAAAACCTCGACGTGCATCGCGTGCTGCTGACGGCCATCAATTCGGTGCGGGTGCCGCAGTAGCATGGGCATCACGCCGGCCAGCGTGGGCGTGCTCGCCCTCGGCATCATTCCGCTCGTGCTGTGGCCCGAATCGGTCACCTTTGTCGCGGTGCTGGTGGTGTGGTGCGTGCTGGTGGCCGTCGATGTTCTGCTCGCGGCCGCCCCCAAGGCACTGACCCCCACCGAAGGCGCGGTGCCGGCGATTCGCCTGGGCGAGAGCGGCAGCGTCACCCTCACGCTCACCAACCGCGGCTCGCGCCCCGCTCGCGTTCACATCCGCTACGCGTGGCAACCCAGCGCGGGGCTCCGGGAGAATCGGCGCCGACTGGTGATACCGGCGTCCGAACGCCGCACCTCCACGTTCACGCTGCACCCCACTCGACGCGGTCTTCGGCGCGCCGTGCACATCACGGTGCGTTCCCTCGGGCCGCTGCGCCTCGCGTTCCGACAGCGCGAGACTCCGGCGCACTCCACCGCGAACGTTTTGCACCCCTTTGAAAGCCGCCGACACCTGCCCTCGCGCATTGCACGCCTGCGCGAACTCGACGGTCAAACCACCATTCAGGTGCGGGGCAACGGCACCGAGTTCGATGCCCTCAAGGATTACGTTCGCGGCGACGACATCCGCAGCGTCGACTGGCGGGCGACGGCCCGCCGACAAAACCTCGCCGTGAAGACCTGGCGGCCCGAACGCGACCGCAACATCGTCATCGTCGTGGACACCTCGCGCGTGGCCGCCGTGCGCATTGGAGACCACACCAAACTCGAGTACGCCCTCGATGCGGCCCTGCTGCTCGGCTCGCTCGCCGCGAAGGCGGGCGACCGCGTTCACGTGATCGCCGCAGATCGAACCGTGCGCAGCGTGGTCCAAAGCACGAGCCCCGCGGGCACCGCCCAGCGCCTCATCGAGACCCTCTCGTCGCTCGAGCCCGCGTTGTGCGAAACCTCGTGGGACGCCATCATGCGCAGCATCAGCCGCATCGTCAGTCATCGCAGTTTGATAGTGCTGCTGACCGCCGTAGACGACGCCAGCCTCGAAACGGATCTCGTGGATGTCGTGAGCGTGCTGCGGCGCCGCCACCAGGTGCTGCTCGCGACGATGCGCGACCCCGAAATGGCAGCCCTCTCGCGCGATCGCCGCGACCTCAAATCGGTGTACCGCGCCGTCTCGGCGGAGCAGGCACTCGTCGAACACGCGGGCACGGCCCGCATCATCGATGCCGCCGGCGCCGACCTCCTCTCGGTCGAGGCCGACCGCTTTGCGCCCGCAGTGGCCGACGCCTACCTCGCGCTCAAGGCCGCGGGTCGGCTGTAACGAAAGGTTTCGGACGCACGCGGTGCGGGTACCAGCCCACCCGCAGTCGGCCCGCACACGCAGTCGGCCGGGGCACGCTTTCAGTCGGCCATGACCGCCTCGTAGCCCGCTTCACTGCGCGCCAAGTCGCCGTCAACCCCCAGCGCCACGGCGCGCCGACCCAACACCCACACGTAGGCGATGAAGGCCGCCCAGACCAGGGCCCCGAGTGACAGGCGCACCGCGGGGGGAAAAGCCGACGGAGTCACAAAACCCTCCAGCAGACCTGCCATGAGCAGCACGATCGCCAAGCCGATCGACAGCGAAAGGGCCACGCGCCCCTCGCGGGCCAGGGCTCCCGTGCGCGTGTTGGCACCCGGTCGCACCCACGACATGAACAGCGAGAAGCCACCCCCTAAAGCCACGAATACGCACGTCAACTCGATCATGCCGTGCGGCAAGAGGTACACCCAAAAATCCGCCTGCTGCCCATAGATGTGCATGACCGCTGCCATCAGCCCAAGGTTTACGGCGTTGCTCCAGAGAATCACCACCACCAGGACGCCCGTCACCCCGCCCGCGATGGCCAGGGCCGACACCCCCGAGTTGTTCACCCAGACTCGCGAGAAGAACGTGGCGTTGTCCGTCTCGAAGTAATACTGAACGAAACCCTGCTGCGCTATCTGCTGCGCCTCGGGCTCCGAGAGAAAGGAGCCCAACCGCGACGGGTCGGCCATGAAGTACCACGCGAAGCCGGCCGCGATGCCGATGGTGAGGGCCGCGGCGATCACGTGATAGTGCCAGCGGCGATACACCGCAGCGGGAAACTGATACACAAAGAAATCGCCCACGCCCGCGAACGACGTCCGCGGCACGCCCTGGATCGCCAGTCGCGCCTGGTGAATGCTGTTCGATAGTCTCGCGAGCAACCGCTCATCAGGCAAATGAGACTGCGCGTACGACAACTGCGTCGCGGCCCTCCGGTAGAGCGTGACCAACTCGTCGGCCTCGGGCCCACTGCGTCGACGGCGACGCACAAGCTCGTCGAGGCGACGCCATTCCGGGTCGTGCGCCGCGACGTAGGTATCGAGATCCATGGGTCCACGATAGACGATCGAGGTCGCGAGGCCCCGCACGGAAACCGTAGATTGAAGGCGTGAAGAAAACGCCTCCCGTCCCCTCGCTTGACGTCTGGATGCACGCCGCCCACGAACACGAGGAACAGCGCGCCTCGGCGCACGACGCCCCCGACCTCGAGCACGCCAGCAGCGGCTACGGCGGCTTCGAACAGCGCTTCGTGACGGGGGACGCCGTGGTGCTGGCGCTCACTCCCACCTCGTGGATCATGCGCTGCCTCGCTGGCGTGATCGACGGTGTCATCATGGTCACCGCCCTCATCTTCGCGATCATCGGGATAGCGAACCTGCCGTTCATGAACGCCACCGACGTGGCAATCCAGCAAATCGGTGTCACGCTCATCGTCATCACCACCCTCGTGCTGTATCCGCTGGTGATGGAGACCCTGACGCGCGGACGCACGGTGGGCAAGTACGTGGCCGGGGCCCGGGTGGTGCGCGTCGACGGTGGTCCCATCACCTTTCGACACGCGTTCGCGCGTGCCCTCGTCGGCTTCGTCGAAAAGGTCCTGACTGCGGGCTCCCTCGCGTTCCTCGCGTGCATCATCTCGCCGCGCAGTCAGCGCCTCGGCGACATGGCTGCAGGCACGCTCGTCGTCAATACGCGCGCCCCCAAACTGCACCCCATGCGCTACCCCGTGCCCCAGAACTTGGTGGAGTGGGTGGCCAACGCCGACATACGGCCCCTGCCCCATCACGTGGCCACGAGCGCCACCCAACTGGTGCAGCGCTGGGATGGCCTGGACCCGGCGTCCAGGCAAAGTATTGAAACGCACCTGGCCCACGACCTCAGCCAGCTGGTGTCACCGCCGCCTCCCCTGCATGCCGGCCCCCGCGACGTGTGCCTCGCGATCATCGGCGAACGGCAGCGCCGCGACCTGGACTCCCTGAACAGCGCGATGGCGCGCCGCACCAGGCGACGCGCCATCGCGCGAAATCAGGAGTTCTAGGCGCCGCTAGTAGCGGTAGTGCTCCGGCTTGTAGGGGCCCTCCACCTCGATGCCGAGATATTCGGCCTGTGACTTCGTGAGCTCGGTGAGCTTCACGCCGAGGGCGTCGAGGTGCAGTCGCGCGACCTTCTCGTCGAGCACCTTGGGCAGCCGGTACACGCCAATGGGGTACTCGTCGGTCTTCGTGAACAGTTCGATCTGGCCGATCACCTGGTTCGAGAAGGAATTCGACATCACGAACGAGGGGTGACCCGTCGCGTTACCCAGATTGAGCAGGCGGCCCTCCGAGAGCACGATGATGGAGCGGCCGTCGTCGAAGGTCCACTCATGCACCTGGGGTTTGATCTCGACCGACGTGACGCCCTCAAGCGTCGCGAGGCCCGCCATGTCGATCTCATTGTCGAAGTGGCCGATGTTGCCGACGATGGCCTTGTTCTTCATGCGTTGCATGTGCTCGACCGTGATGACATCTTTGTTGCCGGTGGTGGTGACGAAGATGTCGGCCGTCGCGATTACGTCTTCGATGGTCGTGACCTGGTAACCGTCCATCGCGGCCTGCAGGGCACAAATGGGGTCGACCTCGGAGATAATGACGCGCGCTCCCTGGCCCCGCATGGCCTCGGCGGCGCCCTTGCCTACATCGCCGTAGCCCGCGATGAACACGACCTTGCCGCCCATGAGCACGTCGGTGGCCCGATTGATGCCGTCGGGCAGCGAGTGCCGAATGCCGTACTTGTTGTCGAACTTCGACTTCGTGACGGAGTCGTTCACGTTGATGGCCGGGAACAGCAGTTGGCCAGCCTCGTGCAGTTGGTAGAGGCGATGCACACCCGTGGTGGTCTCCTCGGTGACGCCGAGCAGCCCAGACGCCAGGGTGGTCCAGCGGGTCGCGTCGGCCTCCAGGCTGCGGCGCAGGACGTCGAGGATGACCCCGTACTCTTCGCTTTCGCCGGGGGCGCGCTCGGGCACCCATCCGGCCTTCTCGCACTCGACGCCCTTGTGCACGAGCAGGGTCGCGTCGCCGCCGTCGTCGAGAATCAGGTTTGGTCCCGCATTGGGCCACAGCAGAATCTGCTCGGTGCACTCCCAGTACTCTTCGAGCGTCTCGCCCTTCCACGCGAACACGGGCACGCCGCGGGGGTCCTCTGGGGTGCCGTCGGGGCCGACCACGACGGCCGCGGCGGCGTCGTCCTGCGTGGAGAAGATGTTGCACGACGCCCACCGCACCTCGGCGCCGAGCGCCACGAGCGTCTCGATCAGCACCGCCGTTTGCACGGTCATGTGTAGGCTGCCGGCGATGCGGGCGCCGCGCAGCGGCTGCTTGGCGCCGTACTCCTCGCGCAGGGCCATGAGGCCGGGCATTTCGTGCTCGGCCAGGCGCAACTGATGACGACCGGCTTCGGCGAGAGACAGGTCGCGAACGCGGTAGTCGAGGCCGTTGGGGGCCGTGGTCAGGATGGGTGCGTCAGTCATGTTTCCCTTACTGAAGGTTGCGGGTGAAATATGGTGCGGGCCGGACGCGCGCGGGGCACGCGGGCTGGTGACGGCGCGTTACCGGGCCGCGGGGGCGTCCGGTGGGCCAGGGGTGGCCGGGGCCGCGGGGGCGTTTGGGGTGGCAGTGGGGCTGGCGTCGGAGACCAGCAGCACGGGGATGCCCCCCTGCACGGGGTATCGCAGCCCGCACGCCGCCGCTGTGCAGGTAAGCGCCTCCAGGTGGTCACCCTCGCGGGCATCGCTCAGGGGCTCGCGGCAGGCGGGGCAGCGCAGGGAGTCGCGGACCCATGCGGGCAGGGTTGTCACGCTAGTTCTCATTTCGGTTGGTCGCCTGGGCGGCGAGGGCTTCGGGGGGCGTCGCGGGCGCCTCGCGGATCAGCTCGAGCGCGAGATCTCGCACGTGTTCCAGGGTGTCGCGCGCGATGGCTTCGACGTTCAGCCTCAGCAGCGGTTCGGTGTTGGAGACGCGCACGTTCAGCCACCACCGCTTGGCGGGGTCGGGGTGCAGCCAATTGCTGATGCTGAGCCCGTCGAACTCGCTGACCTGGCGCTTTTTGGAGGCGAAGCGCTCGCGCACGCGCCGCACGGCCGCCTCGGTGTCGCCGACGCGCGAGTTAATTTCGCCGCTCGCCACGTACGGATCGTACTGCTGCGTGAGCTCGGCAACGCTGCTTTCGGGGTGGTCCTGCAGGGCAGCGAGTACGTGCAGTGCCGCGAGGAGGCCCGAATCGGCGAAGTAGAAGTCTCGAAAGTAATAGTGCGCGGAGTGTTCGCCGCCGAACACGGCCGAGTGTTCGGCCATGAGGCTCTTGACGTACGCGTGGCCCACGCGCGAGACGACAGCACGGCCGCCGCAGGCCTCAATCGTTTCGGGCACGATACGGCTCGTGATGGCATTGTGCACGACCACGGGGCCGCCGTCTTTCGCGGCGCCGCCTTGGGCGACGAGTTCGCGGGTAATCTCCCGAGACGCCACGAGCGCCGTCACCGCCGAGGGCGAGACGATCTCGCCGCGCTCGTCGATGAAGAAGCACCGGTCGGCATCACCGTCAAAAGCGAGGCCCAGGTCGGCCTCGTGCTCGCGCACGGCGGAGCGCAGGTCGGCGAGGTTTGCGTAATTCAGGGGGTCGGCCGGATGGTTCGGAAACGTACCGTCGACGTCGCAGTACAGCGCGACCAGGTCGACCCAGCCGAGGACACCGAGGACGGCGGGGGCGGTGATTCCGGCCATGCCATTGGCGGCATCGACGACGATCTTCAGTCGTCGCGGCGACGCGCCGTGCCCCTTGGCCTTCTTGCCCGCCTTCTCGCGTCTTTCGCCGGCGGGGGCGTGGTGCGGGTCGCCGCTCAGCCCCGCGAGCTCGCGCAAGAATTGCGAATACTCGGGCAGTGAATCCCAGCTGTGCACCGCGCCGATGCGCTTGGTCACGAGCGCAAGTTCCATGTCATCGAGGTCATCGGCCGCCGCCGCGATGTCGGCGAGGCCCTGCTCGCGGCCCACCGGTTTGGCGCCTGGGCCGCACACCTTGAAGCCGTTGTATTCGCCGGGGTTGTGGCTCGCGGTAATCATCACGGCCGGTGCCTGACGCTGGCCCGACGCGAAATACACCTGGTCGGTCGACGCGAAGCCGAGCCAGGTGACCGCAACCCCGCGTGAACGCACGCCCGCCGCGAGGGCCTCGGCCAAGACGGGAGACGAGACCCTACCGTCGAAACCGATCAGCACTCCCGTCGAGTCTGCCGCAGTGCCCTTGGCCTTGCGCCGACCGAAGTGATCCGCGATGGCCGCCCCGAGGGTGATGGCGTGGCGCTCGAAGAGATTCTGGCCGAAAACCCCGCGAATGTCGTTCGCGTTGACGAGGTCAACGAGCCCGGCTCGTGATTGCACGCGCTCCCCTAGCGGTCCGTGGGATCAGGTAGTACGCGCAGGTGTGCGCGCTGCTGCGGAGCCGGCCCCGGCTCCACGGAGGCGGGGGCTGGTACGGGCCGCACGGCGTCCGCCAATGCCACCAGCTCGTCGGCCGGCGAGGGGCGCTCGCTTGGCACCTCGAGGCGGATGATCTCCCACCCACGAGGGACGGTGAGGCGCATCGCGTGGTTTTCGCAGAGATCGTAACTGTGCGGCGAACTCTGGCGCGCGAGGGGCCCCAGCACGGCGGTGGAGTCGGCGTACACATAGGTCAGCGTGGTCACCGCAGGCTCGGGGCAGGCGGTGCGCGAACACGAACGTATTTCACTCACCCAACCACGTTACCGCGAAACCCGTACCGCCCCGGACTCGCCTCGCAATTGCGGACACCATCAGGCGCGGGGTTGCGGGTTAGAGTAGATCCGTGCCCGCCCTGTTCTCCCCCACTCCCCCCGCCGGTTCCCCGTTTGGCCCCTTGCGCATCGAACGCAGCGCTGCGGCAGGGGACGCCCCCGGGGCCAGTGCCCGGGACCGCCACGGCCGCGGGTTCCGGGCCCTCGTGCTGCCTCCGCACGTGCCGGGTTATCGCACCCGTCGCGAAACTTTCGAAGAGCTGGCCGTGGAGGCCGCCCAAGACATCGCCGCGCGCCTCGGCGCACTGCGTCTCGAGGCCGGGCCGTACCTCGTAGAGATCGAGGACGTTCCCGCGGAGGGCGCCGTGCGCACCGCCGAACGTGAAGGTCCGCAGCTCAGCAAGCTCGAACATGCGCCCGGCCACGAACCGACCCTGACGCTGTACCGTCGCCCGATCGAATGCGCGGTGCGGGGTCGTCGCGAGCTCGGCACCTTGTTGTATCGCGTGATGCTCGGCGAGGTGGCCGCGTCGTTACACATGGAACCGCACGACATCGACCCGCTCATGTGAACCGGGGGCCGCGCCTCGGTGCACGAGACGCGGAGCCACCGTGAGTGGCGGTCAGCGCGTATTGACGCGCAGGTCGGTTGCGATTTGCGTGTACTGTTCTCCCCGCAGGGGCGCCGAGGCGATCAACTCGCCGTCGGGGGCTTGAACCGAGAGCACGGTGCCCGCGACGACCGTACCCGGCAGATCGGGTACCACGACCATGCCCATGGGTTGGGCTATGCCCGAAGCCGCGAGGGCCTGCACGCCGATAGGGGCAGTGGAGTTCGCCGCCAGGTTGATGCGCACGGGTACGCCCACGTTGCCGCTGTTGTCGATGGCGATGACGGTCACCGAGGTGGCCTGGCTGACCGTGCCGACGTCTACCTGCCACGTGCCGCCGACGTCGGGCAGGGGAACCACTGCGGGACCGATCAGCGGGGCACTCGCGGGTGACCACGCGATGTCCTCGGGCGCCGTCACGGTACCCAGCAGGTCTGCGTTCTTCGTGCCCGCGCGGGTGCTGCGAGCCGCCGCCGTGAAGGGTACGTCGCCCGTGATCGAGAGCGTGTATTCGCCCTGCGGCAGGTCAGTGAGCTGAATCTGAGTCACCGTAGCGCCCGTCACGGGCATGTTTTCGTACGTCTTGGTGACGCCGTTCAGCCCGAGGGCGGTCACGGTGACGGCTCCGGGCGTGCCACCGGGCACCATGATGTCCACGCGGGAGTTCGCGGCGCCTTCGGCCGAGGCACCGACGCTCACGGCGGGAATCGACTGCTTGACGTCGGGAGCGGTGGCGGGGTTGATCATTTCGAGGCCCATGGGCACGAGGCCGCTCATGGTGTTCGTTTGGATAGCGGCGTTAACGGGAACGTTGGAGTTGACGCGCACGCCAAGCGACCCGGCGGTGCGGCTGGCGCCTTCCAAGAGGATCGCCCGCTGCGAACCGGCGGGCACGGTGACGCTCGCTAGGGTTCCCAGGGGCACCGCGCCCTGCTGGTCCCACACGTCAAACGACACGGAGGCGGCGCGGGTCGACGTGTTGGTGAGCACGAGTCGCGACGACGAACCGATGTCGGTTCGCCCACCGACGAGGTAAGTTTCGAGCTGGGGCAGGGAACAGGTTGCTAGCGCCGCCGAACGCAGGTCGCCCGTGGTGGTCACGGTCGTTTGGAATGCCGTCATGGCGGGCGAGCCGAGCACAGTCGCCTGGGATGTGATGCTGACGGGCTGCTGGCTGTCTTCGACGGAGAGCCCGCCGAGGCCAATGCCGGAGTCGGTCGTATTGGCGACGGGTTGCAGATTGCGCAGCGAGGAGCCGGTTTCGCCGGCCAGCGATTGCGCAAGAATCTGCGGCTTCGAGGTTGCCGCGAACGTAGTGTTGCGCTGGTCGGTGCCGCTCAGGATGTTGGAGTTTGCCGAGACGGTGAGGAACGCGGTCGACAACTTGGAGGCGTTGTCGATGGGCGCGAATTGGGGGTCATAGGCTACCTGGTTGCCTGCGGCGGTGACCTCCTGGCTGAGGGTGCGCACGGGCCCGGGGCAGGCCACCACGGTGTTATCCGGCGGCAACACCATGTGCAGGGGGGCAATCTGCGAGACCTGCGGAAAATTCGTCACGACGGCGTATCCGCTGACGATGGCGACCGGCGCCATGAGAGCGAGGGCGACCGTGCCGCCCCCGACGCGTTGCATGATGCTCACTTGGTGTCTTTCCCTTCGCCGGCGGGCGTCTCCGGTGCGGTGGTCTGCGAGGGCGATTCGCCCTGCGACACCGGCGGCTCTCCCAGCTGGGCGGCATAGTCATCGAGGTCTGAGATCATGAGCGTCGCGGTGGACGCTCCCGTGCGCTCGAACGCCTCGAGCGCCTCGTCGTCCGCGTCCTCCGCCGTGACGATGTCGCCGTGTACCTCGGAGGCCGTGTCGGCACCCGCTTGGGCGCGGGTTTCTTGGGACGCCGCGGCCTCGGCCAGCACCTGCACCACGGCCTCCGGTAGCGCCTTGGCCTCGGAACTGGGGCGCGCGAGCGGGTCGTCCCCGTCGAGCAGGGGACCACTGTTGACGAGTCGGTGGAAGTTGGAGTCGTTGGTGGGCTTACGCCAGGGCAGCGACGCAAACAGCGTCATCACCACGACGAGGCCCTGCACGACGGGCACGATCCAGGCGCCGATGCGGTCATAGGAGACCTCCACCTGGCCGCCCGTCGCGGGAACCTCGAAGCCCTGGGCCCAGCCGTCGACCGTGACGGAACGCAGCGGCTGACCGTTCAGGGTTGCCTTCCAACCGGCCGCAGATCGCTCGGCGAGCACGAGCACGCGCTGGCCGGCGCCTGCGGGCACCGCAGCGTCGAGACCGCTCACGGACGAGTTGAGGGGCACCACGTTGGCTGGGGTGACGTCATTGAGCAGCACGGAAGCCTGCGCCCGCTCGGCCTCATTGGTGCCGAGAGCCGCCGTGGAGGAGGCCACATCGTAGGGCAGCAGACGCGCGCTCGAGCCCCCCGAGTCACCGTTGGCGGAGACGCGCCACAGGGTGCCGTTCTCGTCTTCGGAGACCCGCGTCAGCGCCGTCGAGGCGTCCAAATTGATGCGCAATTGCGCATCGTTGACCGACTGATGCGGCACGAAAACATAGCCGACTCCCATCATTACGAGGCCGCGATTGGGCGCCGTGTCGGCTCCGCCGGCCAACTGTGCGGCCGTGGACTGGAGGTAGAGTTCGGCGGGGTCGCTCGCGCGCAGCCCCGGCTGGCCCAGCGAGCCCACGAAGAAGGACGCCTCGGTGGCCATGCTTGTCTCTTGCACCTGGCGGTAGCCGTGGCGGTAGAGTTCCACCGAGGTACTGCTATCGGCATTGGTGCTCAGCACGAGGGTGCGGGCACGGAACCCGTTTTCGGCCTGGTCTTCGGCGACCGCGGGCAGCACTACGCCGCCGTTGCGGGCGAGTAGGACGGCGCCGCGGGCTTCGCTACCCGCCGAGATGGTCCAGGTTGCCATGGTGGCGACGGGTGCAAGCAGCATGAGGGCCACGAGCGAGATGGACACGAAGCGCGGGGCTCGGCTGCGGGCGATGCCACGCGGCACGCGCCAAGCGTCGACAGCGGCGATCGCCGCGCAGAGGAAGCCCGACATGGCCACGGAGAGGGCGGCGCCGGGCCAGGCCCGCACGGTGGTCTCGGCCGTTGCGGCAACGACGACATAGGGGGTGAATACCGCCCCGACCATGCCGATTAGCGCCGTGGCCCAGCCGACTCGCGCGAGCGCGCCCGAGGGGCCGATGCGGAACAGGCCAATGGCGGCCACCACGATGAGGGGCGCACCGAGAATCGCGGGGGCGTTGTAGGCCAGCACGTTTGGCAGCCACGAGAAGATCTCGAGCTGCGGGGGCAGCACAGGCCACATGGCGAGTAACTGCAGCCCGTTGGCCTGGTCGAATGGAAGCGGTTGACCCGAGATCGCGAAGGCCGCACGCCAGTCGCTGCGCCAGCGCACCACCTGGGGGAACAGGATGGCAGCGGACGGCACCAGCACCCACAGGTAGCGCCAGCGGCGACCCGGCGAGAAGACGGCGACGATCACGGTGGCAATCGCCACGAGGGGCAACAGGATGGGTGCGCCGCACGCGACGACCACGAGTGCAAGACCCGCTCCGGCGGCCGCGCCGATGCTGCCCTTGTCGGCCTTGCGCACGCGACCGCGAGCGCGGGCCATTCCAATCACGACGAGTGGCAAGAAGACGTGCGCAACCAGGGGCGCGAGGCGTCCCTGACCGAGGGAGGTGAGGGTGATGGGGTTGACCGCCCAGACGCCCGCTGCCCACAGGCGAATCAGCCTCGAGCGAGTGGCCAGGCCCGCGGCAAACCACGCGAACACCGCGGCCAGCGGCAGGCTGCCGTAGACCAGTACGTCTGCGGCGCGGCTCATGTCGCCGCCAAATGGCCAGGCCGCGAGGCCGATAATGGCCCACAGCGGATCGTTGGGATCACCCGAGCCGAGGCCACCATAGACCCAGTTGCGGGTCACGGTTTGATAGAGGGACGAGGCGTCCACGGGCATGCCCGCGAGGGCGCCGCCGATGATGGGGCCGGTGCCAATGAGTTGCTTGAGGCCGATCCAGACACACCCGAAGATGACCACGAGAATGCCGAGCAGCATGAAGCCGCGCTTGCTGACCTCGCTCGCGTCGACGCTGTCGGTGGTGCCGCCCACTCCGAACCGAGTGCGCGGGTCTTCAATGGTCTCGGTGTAGTCGGCGTCGCCCTCCACCCGGTCGCGCAGCAGCCGCAACACGTCCTTCGTGGTGGCGAGCAGGCCGTTCAGTTGTCGGCGGGGCACCTTTGCGATGCGGCGGATACTCGCGCGTTCGGCCATGACGTTGCCGAGGTGGCCCACGATGCCGACGAAAGCGGTGACTTCGGCACCCGCACGGCGAGCCTGGTGGGTAACCACGCGCACGAGGAACCGCAGGATCGTGATGAAAGGCAGCAGAAGCGCGTACGCCAGGGCGAACGGAAAGCTGCGGTGCGTGAGCACGTGCCGCATGGCGGCCTCGCGCTCGACGCGAAACAACGTGCGCGAGGATTCACACGTGAGGATGTGTACGATTTCGGCCCCGGGCACCACGACGACGCGGTGGCCCGCGCGGTGTGCTCGCCAACAGAAGTCGGAGTCGGCTCCGATGCGCGGCATGTGGGGTGCGAAGCCGCCAAGTTCGCGCCAAATCTCGACGTCCACGAGCATGCCGCCCGTGCTGACGGCGTAAACATCGGAGCGGTGGTCGAGCTGACCCTGGTCGATTTCGCCGAGTTCAGCGCCCGTAATGCGGCGGCCCATACGGGTGGTCGAGAAGCCCACGTCGAGCATCGCGCCGTCTTGGCCAAGTTGCTTACAGCCCACGATGCCAACGCTGGAGGACTGATCGGCGGCGAAGATCTGACGCTCGAGGGCGTCGTGCTGCGGAACGGTATCGTCATGCAGCCACCAGAACCACGACCGAGAAGACTCAGTCTTGCGCATGGTCTTGGGGTGGTCTGCCACGACGGCGCGGGCGCCCTCGTCCCAACTGGCACCGCGCGGGAGGACCACGACGCCGTCGAGCACGCCGTCGTCTTCGGCCTGGGCCAGGATGCCCATGAGGGCATCGGTGGTTTTGCCGATGCAGACGGCGAAGCACGCATCGGGGCGCCGATTTTGTTGTTCAATCGCCTCGAGCGTTGCCCGCAGAATCGCGGGCGAAGTATTGGAGTACTGAGTTCCGTCGCGCAGCGATTGCGCGTTTTCGAGAACGATCAGACCAGTTACATAGTTTGTAGTCACAGGCTTTTCTTGGTTAGACAGCGCGTCGCTTCATCTTACGACGTTCGCGCTCGGACATTCCGCCCCAGATGCCAAACCGCTCATCGTTGGACAAGGCGTATTCAAGACATTCTTGACGCACCTCACAACCGACGCAAACGCGCTTGGCTTCACGGGTCGAGCCGCCCTTTTCGGGGAAGAACGCCTCAGGGTCGGTCTGCGCGCAGAGGGCGCGCTCTTGCCAACTGAGTTCGCTCTCGTCCGCGACACGCGCGAAGAGGAAGGAGAGGTCGGGATTCTCTGGTGATCCAGTGCCCCCAGACACCTGCGATTCTTCCATCATCGTTCCCTTCGCTACCTGGCCTCAACGGCCTTGACGCCGCACAAAATGGCTGCTGTCCGCTGCCTAACAACCCGACTGACCGCCGGACGCAAGTTAAATTACACAAGTGTTATTAATCAGAGTCAAGCCCAGTTGACTTTTTGCACCGCCCAGCTTGCGTGCATTCTGGGCTCCGAGGGTTTACCATCGCTGCGTTTCGTCCACACCCTATCCCACCACCCCATTTCAGCGCCTGACCGCGCAGTACCCGTGAGATGTGGGCACCCGTCCCAGCGATCCGTTCGTAAAACTTTTCATTGCCGACGGAACACTAAACTTTCACACTCAAACAGTCCGCATGCTGGGAGCAGGTGAACTTTCGCCGCAGTCCAGACGGCAAATCGAACCCGAGACCCGCCGTGATGTCGCGGCAGGCCTCCTCCCCCTCGCGCGAAAGATCCCCATGACCTTCACACCCGCCGCTGCTGGCGAGTCTGCCGAGCTCGCCCCACCCACCGCCACGCTGTGTCTCATGCCACTTGCCACGAGGCACGAATTTGGCCCCGAGAGCGACCTCTGTGACCAGGTGTTGCGCGCGGCGGCGCTGCCCGGCGGCGCCCCCGGCTCGGCCCTGCGCGACGGCGACATCCTCGTGCTGGCCTCCAAGGTGGTGGCGAAATGCGAGGGCCAGTTAGTCGCCGTCTCAGAGACCACCCTCGGCCCCCAGCGCGGCGACCGCCCCGAGCTGCCCACGCGTGCCGAGCTCGTCGAACGGGAGACCCGTCGCGTCGTCGCGCGGCGACGCACCGAACACGGCGAGACCCGCGTCGTCGAGTCCGTCCTCGGCCAGGTCCTCGCTGCGGCGGGAATAGACAGCAGCAACGTTCCCGCGGGAACCGCCCTCTTGTTGCCGCGCGACTGCGACGCGAGCGCCCGCGCCCTGCGCCGCAGCATCACCGAGCGCACGGGTATAAACGTCGGCGTGCTCATCACCGACACCAACGGCCGCCCCTGGCGCCTCGGCATCGGCGACATCGCCCTCGGCGTGGCCGGCTTCGACCCCCTCGATGACAACCGCGGTCGCCTCGACGATCACGGCCGCCCCATGTCGGTCACCATTCGCGGAGTCGCCGACGAACTCGCCGCCGCGACCGATCTCGTCAAAGGCAAGGCCGATCGCACTCCCCTCGCCCTCGCCCGCGGCGCCGCGTGCCCCCCGCTGCTCCCGCCCGGCGAGGAACCCCCGCTCGCGGGCGGCGGGCTGCATCGCATCGGCGCCGATGACTGGTTCGCGTTTGGCCACGTCGAGGCGGTGCGCCACGGCCTGGGCCTCGCCGACGACGAGGTCGAGGCCCCGCCGCTGGACCCTGCCAGCGACACCCCTGAGGCGTCCTGGACCCGCGCCCTCGCCGTGGCCCTGGCCGGTCCCGGACGCCTGCCGGCGGCAGCCTGGCAGGTTCGCCTCGACCCAGCCCGAGCCGCCGTGCTCGCGAGCCGCACCGAGCCGCCCACGGCTGACGATCTGATCGGCCTCGGGGTGCTTGCGCAGCGACTCGAAACCGCTCGCCGCGGCGAGGGCGCGCCCGCCTGGCTGGTCGAGGCTAAGTGGCCGGGGCGCCAGGCGGCCCCCGTGTGTGGCTAGACTGTCCCCGTGAATCCATTCCTCGACGCGCTGCTCGCCCTCGATCGACGCCGCAGCCCCAGCCCCCTGCTGACGTGGTACGACGCCGAGGGGCGCATTGAGTTGAGCGGGCGTGTGTACGCCAATTGGGTGATCAAGACGCTGAACCTGCTGGTCGAGGAGTGCGAGGTCGAGCCCGGCTGCGTGCTGCTGCTGCCGCGGCACGCGCACTGGAAGACCCTCGTGATCGCGCACGCTGCCCTCGCGGCCGGCGCGACCCTGGCCTTCGCCCCGGGCGACGGCGCGGCGCCCGAGGCGGCCGATATTGCCGTGTGTTACGACGGCGAAACCGAGACGGCCGAGGGCACGGGGGCTGAACTCATCATTGTCGCGCGCACCCCCCTCGCGCTGCACGCCCTGGACGTGCCCACGGGCGCGGTGGACTGGACCGCCGACGTGCGCTCGCACTCCGATGCTGTGCTGTACGTGCCCGCCGCGAGCGGTTCTGCTCAGGCCCTGCCCGGTTTGACCTATGCGGCCGCCGGTGAGTGGCTACGGTCGGATACCGCGGCGTCGCGCCGCTCGGCCGTTTCCGGGCTCGCCAAACGCGATTTTGCGGCACCGCTCGCGAGCGTGCTGCGCGCCGCGGCGCGCGGAGGCTCAGTGGTCATGTGCGACACCGACCTGGAGGCGTCCATACTCGCTTCAGAAAACGTGGATTCGAGCGGCGAGCGCGAGGCCTGACCGCACTGGCCCGGCGGGTCGGCCAGCGCCGCGCCCTGAGACTCCGGCGGGTGATTAAGCCCCCGGCACGCGTCCGATCATGAGGTGACCCCGGCCCCTCAGGGTGAGGTCCCCGTTGTTCGCCGGAACAAACAGCGACTCCCCCGCAGCGAGCCGCGCCTCGGGGCGCACGCCCCTGGTGGTGCTGGCCGTGAACTGCCCGTCGAGGCACAGCAGGATGCGCGGGCCGCCGTCGATACGCGGCTGCTCCTCGGTCGCCTGCGTCAACTGTTGCAGGTCGCACTCGATCTCGCCGCCCCACTGCACGGCCAGCAGTTCAAACTCATCGGTGCCCGTCGAAAACTGCCGCACCCCGTCATACACCTCGTGCGGTTCGATGGGCCGGGGCACGTCGGGGCTGCCAAATTCGGTCGCCATGAGCAGTTCGCGCACATCGACGTGCTTTTGAGTGAGCCCCGCGCGCAGCACATTGTCGCTCGTCGCCATGATTTCGATACCCGTGCCCGAGAGGTAGCAGTGCATCGCACCGGCGGGCACAAAATGCGCCTCGCCGGGTTGTAGTCGAAACGGGTTCAGCAGCAGGGCAACCAGCGAACCCGGGTCATTCGGGTAGCGCGCGACGAGCTCTTCGAACACGTCGAAGGTGAACTCGATCTCGGCCCGACTCTCGAGGTCATCCCATGCGGAGGATTCGCGCCGGCGCTGCACATTGACGACGAGCCGCGCCGTATGAGCTCGCACTTCTGCGAGGCTCAGCGACAGCATGTGCCGCACGATGGAGCGAATCATCTGGGCGTTGCCCGCGGGGTGCAAGACCTCGAGCAGTTCGCCCGCAAGCCCGCGCAGCCACAGGTCCCCCGAGGCCCGCATGATGTCGACGATCTCAGGCACCGCGCGAAAGCCCGCCAGCCCCGTGAACGGGCTGAGCGCGTAGATCATCTCGGGCTTGTGATAAGGGTCCTTGTAGTTTCGGGTGGGAGCCGTGGATTCCGGGCCGGAGCGCGACTCGCGGCGGTAACCCGCTCGCGCCACGGCACTCGACGGGTGCACCTGCAGCGAGAGGGGTTCAGCCACGGCCAGCACCTTCATGAGGAACGGTAGCCGCGCCCCGTACGTGTCGGCGACGACCTCGCCGAGCGCCTCGCGGGGGTACTCGCGAATCCATTGGTCGAGGGTCGGACGCGAGGGGTGAGAAGCCAGTCGCGAACTGGCGTTGGGGTGTGCCCCCAACCAGTATTCGGCGACGGGTTGGTCGGCCGCGGTCTCGCCGAGCAGGGTGGGAATGCTCGCGTGGTCTCCCCACGCGTAGTGCATGCGCTGATTTTCGAGTTCAAACATGTTATTCGGGGTGGTTGCCGCCGCGAGAACCTATCCCCTGACTTGCACTCAGCACGCAATCCTCGTTCCTGTCGGCTCAACTGCCCCATCGACCCTCAATGCAGACATTGTGCTGCCCTGCCGCGTCCGGCAACTCCCGGGTATCACTGAGCGAACCGCTGCGGGATGTCCGCTGCCCTTGGCACGCAACCGGATACGATGGCAGCGTTTCCGCTTTGCGTGCGATGGCCTCGCAACCCGGGCGCTGACGTCGTTTGACGGGTTCGGGCCGACCGGCGTCCGCACGAGCGCCCAGAGCCCCGACGACAGGTTTCAGCGTGACCCCTCCAGTGCATCGAATGTCCATCGTGATACCCGTGTATCAGGGCGAAAAGACCCTGCCCGCCGTGGTGCAGGAACTCATGCAATACTCTGAGCCGCACGTGAGTTCGCAGGGGCATCAGTTCGTCATCGACGAAGTGCTCCTCGTGTTCGACCACGGCCCCGACGAGTCGGCGGCCACCATTCGCGCGCTGCAGGAGCAGTACGACGCGGTGCGCGGAGTCTGGCTCAGCCGCAACTTCGGCCAGCACCCCGCGACGCTCGCGGGAATGGCCACGTCGGGCGGCGATTGGGTCGTCACAATGGACGAAGACGGCCAGCACGATCCCGCCGCGATTGCCTCCATGCTGGACGTCGCGATGGCCGAACGGTCCACCCTCACCTACGCCAAGCCCTCCAATCAGCCGCCGCACGGCTTTCTGCGCAATGCCGCCTCGCGCGGCGCCAAGGTGACGGTCGCGAAACTGCTGTCGAATAAGAACTCCCTGAACTTTTCGAGTTTTCGCCTCATCACGGGCGAAGTGGCCCGCTCGGTCGCGGCCTACGCGGGCAACGCGGTGTATCTCGACGTGGCACTCGCCTGGATCGCCACCAACGTCTCGACCTGCCCCGTTCCCATGCGCGAGGAGGGCGATCGCCGCTCCGGGTATCGCCTGCGCTCGCTGCTCTCGCACTTTTGGCGCATGGTGATCTCAAGCGGCACGCGTGGCCTGCGCCTGGTGTCGCTGATCGGCGCCATTTTTGCCGTGGCGGGAGTCTGCATGATCGTGTACCTGCTGATCGCGGCGCTCACCGGCAACGTCAATGGGCAACAGGGCTGGACCTCGCTCATGATCATGATCCTGCTCGGTTCGGGGGCAATTCTCTTTTCGCTCGGTGTGGTCGCCGAGTACATCGGCGTCAACGTCAACATGGCGATGGGTAAGCCCACCTATCTGATCGTCAACGACCCCCAGTTAGGCCCCCTCGGCAAGAAGCCCCGCGGCAAGTGAAACCCGATGTGTGGCTGATTGGGGCGGGAGGCCTGCTCGGACGCGCCGTGGCCCGCACCCTGCGCGCCCGCGGCATCACCCCCCACCTCGCGTCGGTGCGCTGGAACGGGCCCGACTCGGCGTCCGACCTGGCAGCGGGCCTCACCGACTTTCTCGCGGCCCGCGATGACTCCCAACCGTGGTTGATCCTGTGGTGCGCAGGCGCGGGGGTCACGGGCACTCCTCAACACGAGTTCGACCGCGAGGTGCAGGTCTTCAAGTCGTTCTTGGCCGATCTCGCGGCGCGGCTGCCGGATCCACAACACGGCATTTTCTACTACACGTCGTCGGTGGGCGCCGTCTACAGCGGCGCGGAACATCCGCCCTACACGGAGTTCACGCTGCCCGTGCCGCTCGCGCCCTACGGGTATGCCAAGATCTCCTGCGAGAATGCGGTCGCGCAACTCACCGAGGAGCACGGCATCTCGACGTGGATCGGCCGCATCAGCACCCTCTACGGCCCCGGCCAGAACCTCGCGAAACCTCAGGGCCTCGTGTCGGTGCTGATCAAGAACTATCTGCAGCGCAAGCCCACGCAGATTTATGTTCCGCTCGATACCCTGCGCGACTACATTTTTGTCGACGACGCGGCGGGAATCATTGTGGACGCCTCGTGGGCCCTTTTGGGTCGCGCACGGCGCACCTTCAGCCTGACCAAGATCATTGCCGCGCAGCGCGCCGACACGATTGGCGCGCTCCTCTCGGCCTGCCAGATGGCCTTCAAGACCAAGCCCAATATTGTGCTGGGTGCCTCCCCGCTGTCGGCGCACCAGGTTCAAGACCTACGCGTGAAATCGCGTGTATGGCCCGAACTGGACCTCCGACCGCTGACTCCGCTGCCCATTGGCCTGGCCGCGACGCTGCTCGACATGCGCCTCACGCTGCAGCGCGAGGGCACCCTGTAAGAGGGCCGTATCCGGGCAGAGTGGAGATAAGTCTCAGCGGCATGGCCCGCACATCGGTGACTTAGGGTAATCCAAGGTTAGACTGTAGTGGGCGTGAACCAACTCCACACCGTCGAGTTAGACCCGCGCGACTAACCACCGCGCGTTAGAGGATATAGAGCATGACAAGCACTGAAACCGCTGCGGCGGGCACCGAAAATCGCCGAATTGTCCACCGCGTGGTGTTCCCCACGAGCAGCGACACTGATTCGCTGCCGCTGTACGTGGACTTCGGCTCCGCGGGCGAGCGTTCGGTCTCGGTCCTCGAGGACGAAAAGGGGTTCTTCCGGGGTGATACGACCTCCGCCGACTCGCTGGCGCCCCGCATCTCGAACGAACTGCACGAAAATGTGCAGTCGCGCTATGCGCTGAGCCTCACCCGCGGTGAGCGCATCTCGCTCGGCACCTACTTCAACGCGTTCCCGGCCTCGTACTGGCGACGCTGGACCGACGTGACCGAGGTACGCCTCAGCGTCACGCTCGATGCGGAGGCCACGGTGGTCGTGTACCGCTCGAACGCGCGCGGTCTGAGCCGTCAGGTCACGACGCTGCGCGGCTCCGGCACCCTCACGACCGACCTCACGCTCGTCCCCTTCGGTGACGGAGGCTGGTACTGGTTCGATGTCATCGCCCAGGTCGGCGCCGTCACGCT
Source organism: Micrococcales bacterium 31B (assembly GCA_022803075.1). Classification (GTDB taxonomy): domain Bacteria; phylum Actinomycetota; class Actinomycetes; order Actinomycetales; family Dermabacteraceae; genus JAFFTF01. The sequence continues at coordinate 87,060 of JAFFTF010000009.1, read as the reverse complement.
CACCGAGGCGTACTGGGACGTCGCCGTTCCCGCCGATCACGTGCCCGGCACGGTCTCGCTCGGCATCACGACGTTCAACCGGCCCGACTACTGCGTCGCGCAGTTGAAGACACTGGGCTCGACCAAAGAGTTGAACACTGTTATCGACACGATTCACGTGGTCGATCAGGGCACCCAACTGGTGTCGGAGCAGGAAGGCTTCACCGAGGCGTCCCAACTGCTGGGCTCGCGACTGAACCTGGTGCGCCAGGGCAACCTCGGCGGCTCGGGTGGTTTCTCGCGCGGCATGTTCGAGACCGTCAAGGAGAACAAGAGCAAGTACGTATTGATCCTCGACGACGACATCATTTCGGAGACCGAAGGCATCTCGCGCGCCGTCGCATTCGCGGACCTCTGCCGAGTGCCCACCCTCGTTGGCGGTCACATGTTCAACATGTACGAGAAGTCGGTGATTCACTCGTTCGGTGAGCGCGTACACGAGTACTCGTTTTTCTGGGGCAGCGTGCCCGGCACGAACGAGGCGCACGACTTCTCGCGGCACAACCTGCGCGACACGCCGTGGCTGCACAAGCGCACCGATGTCGACTTCAACGGCTGGTGGATGTGTTTGATCCCCGTGCAGGTGGTGCGCGAGTTGGGCCTCGCCCTGCCCGTCTTCATCAAGTGGGACGACGCCGAATATGGTCTGCGTGCGAAGCGTGCGGGCTACCCCACCGTGTCGTTCCCCGGTGCCGCGGTGTGGCACGTGCCGTGGACCGATAAGGACGACACTATTGACTGGCAGGCTTACTTCCACCAGCGCAACCGCTGGCTCGCGGCCATGCTGTACACGCGCTACGACAAGGGCGGCAGCCTGCCTCGACTGAGTTTCGCGGCCGATCTGAAGATGCTCGTTTCGATGCGGTACTCGGCCGTTGAACTGCGCCTGCGCGCCCTCGAAGATCTCCTCGAGGGCCCCAGCCACCTGCACCCCGGCATGCTGAACACCTTCGCCGAGGTGCGTAAGACCCGCGGTGAATACGTCGATGCCGCGGTCATCAAGGATCCCAGCGCGTTCCCCCCACCGTTCGAAAGCAAGCCGCCGAAGCGCGGCAAGGAGCCGCATGCGCCGCGTGGCCTCGTGCGCGGCCTCGCCGCCGCCGGTAAGACCGTCGTGCGCCAGTTGGTCCCGACGCACGAGAAGTCCAAGGAACAACCCCAGAAGAATCTCGCGGCCTTCGAGGCCGAGTGGTGGCGCTTGGGTTCCATCGATTCGGCTCTGGTCTCGACCGCCGACGGCACGGGCGCGAACTTCCTGACCCGCGATCGCGACAAGTTCAGGTCAATGTTCGCCCGCAGCCTGAATCTGCATCGCCGCCTGCTGCTGGAATGGCCACGCCTGGCCGCAGAGTACCGCGCGGCGCACGAGCAGTTCACGGCCACCGAGGCGTGGGCACCCACGTTCGAGGCGTCGTTCACGGCCCCCGCGCAGACCGGCGGAAAGCACGCCGCGAGGTGACCTCGTGGGTGCCTGGCATCTGAGCGCCCCATCGCGAATGGCAGGAGGCGACCCGATCTGATCGGGTCGCCTCCTTTCGTGGTGGTGCCGTGCGCTTCGGGCGGTGCGCGTCAGTCCTATGTGGTGCGCGTGATGTCGTCGCCACCGAGCCGGTGCTTCAGCGTGCGGTACACCGCGCGGCGCGCATGCGCGAGGGCAAACGCGCGTGCCGAGCCGTAGCGCACATCCGCCGGGCTGATCGCCTGGGGGAACTCGAACTGCAGGCGACGATAGAAGTCGCGGGTCTGCTCATGCTGGTAGCGCACGAGCCGCGCCGACCACTGGGTCGCGCTGAGCCTAAAGGCCGCGTGTACCGCGTCGAGGCCGATGAAGTCACCGTGGCGCAGCGCCGCAACATAGCCCGAGAGGTCGATCAGGTACTTCTCCCGGGAGTCCCAACCCCCGCCCGCTTCGAACGCTTCGCGGCGCATGGTGACGCTTCCCGGCTCTCCGAAGATGTTTCCGCCGGAACGCACGGTGGTGCGAAGCACTTCGCCCGCGGTGCGGGGCCCCGCGGCACCCTCGATACCGCGGGCGGCAATGATGCTGGCCCCCCGCGCGTCCACGATTTGCCGACGGCTCGCAACGACGCTGGCCCCCGGATGCTCGCGCAGGGCCGCGACCTGGGCGGCCAGGGCGCCCGGCAGCAGCAGGTCGTCGCCGCAGACGAGCTTCACGAACTCACCGGTCGCGTGGTCGCTCACGTACCGCCAGTTGCGGCCCGCTCCCCCGCCCGCGGCGCAGTCGATCACTCGCACCCGCGCGTCGCCGCTGGATGCCGCGATGGCGCGCGTGTCGTCGACGGAGGCGTGGTCGGAGATGACGACCTCGAAGTCTGCGTAGTCTTGAGTGAGGATCGAGTCGAGGGTCTCACGCAGGTACGCGCCGTTGTTGTAGGCGGGAATCACGATAGACAGGGCGGGCACGGGGCCTCCTCGTGGCTGGGACGGCGGGCGCGCGTCAGCGTTTGAAAGAAAAGTTCTTGTAGCCGAAGAACTGAGGGATCACGACCAGGATGGTCACGACCAGTTGCGCGGGGATAGACGGCCAGTGCCACACCTTGGTGAACAGCAGCAGGAGCGCCGTGTTGGCCACGAAGGCGGGCAGGCTCACCGCGACGAAGCGGATGAAATCGCGCCACAGGTTACCCTGCACGCGAAAGACGAACCAGCGATACGCGAAGAACGCCGTGAGCACCCCACAGGCCCAGCCCAGGGTGTTGAACTGGGTGGTGCGCCAGACGTCGCCGCGGGGGTCGCCCCACAGCAGCACCCAGAGGCTGAACCAGCAGAATCCGACGAACGTGTTGAAGCCGCCCACGAGCAGGAACGCGACCTTCTGGTTGCTGATGACGCGCAGCAGCAGGCCGGGTCGTCCGAGGCGGCCCTGCGGGTCGCGTTCGAGGGCGGGTTCGTCCACGTTAGGGCCGAGCTGCGTCATCGGGGTCGGGTTCGTTGCCTGGCGTCTCGGTGCTTGGCGCGTCGGGCTCGATGATGAGCGCGATCTCGCCTGAATCGATGGGCAGCGGCGGGATCCCCGCTGCGTCCGCCGGCACCGGATCGGCATAGGTAGCAATCGAGTAGCGGGTCGTGATCGAGTCCGGGACTACCGGCGCGGGGCCGCCCTCGGGTTCGGCCAGCGGCACGGACTCGGCGTCAATGTCACCCATGGCGTACATGTCCACGCGGTCTTCGGCCGCCACGGTCATTCCCGCGGTTCCCTGCTCGTCTGGGTTCCCCGTTCCGGGTTCAGGGTTCGGCTCAGGGGCGGGCTGGGTGGGAGGCTGAGTGGGAGGCTGGGCTGCGGGCGCGAACGTGCCGCGCGGGGTGGGGCCGAGCGAGCCGAGATCGCCGTACTCCCCATACTGGCCATACGCGTCGTAGACGAATTCGTCGGAATCACCCGCGACCTGCGTGGCAGCCTCGGGGGTCGCGTCCTCCCCGGGTGCGGCGTCTCGCACGTGGGCGAGATAGGCGGCGATGAGTTCGTCATCGGTGCCGTCTTCCGCCTCGGGGTTCGCGGTCGGCTCGGACGCCCCCTCGGGCCGGGTTGGCCCCGCCACCGCAGGTTCGGGGTCTTGCGCCATGCCCGGGGCGAGGTCTAGTCCTTCGCCCGGTTCGCTCGCGGTGCTCGACTCGCTATCGGAAAGTGTCGCGGGGTCGGCAGGCGAGTTCTCGGCGACATCCTGAGTGGCGTCTCCCTCCGGCTCCGCCGCACCATTCGGATTCGCCAGAATGCTCCCGTCAACGGCCTGCTCTGCGTCAATGGAAGTCGCGGCGGCACCGTCCGCGGGTTCGTCGGCAACTTCAGCGTGAACTTCGGCGTCAGCATCAACGTCGGCATCAGCTTCGCCAACAGAATCAGCGTCAGCGTCAGCACGCGCGTCAACGTCAGCGTCAGCACGCGCGTCAGCATCCGCACCTGCTTCAGGGTCAGCATCGGCATCAACGTCAGCATCAGGGTGGACTCCAGCGTCAGCGTCCGAGTCGCCCTCGGCGACGGCCGAGGCAGAGGGATCCCCAGCGGGATCACCCGAGACGGGCTCCATCAGCCCCGTGGCCTCACCATCACCCGAGACGGGCTCCATCAGCCCCGTGGTCTCCGCATCCCCCGGAACGGGAGGCATAGCCCCCGTGATCTCGGCGTCGCCCGGTACCGTCTCGCCACGCACTGCGGTGTCGGAGAACGCCACGTCGCCGTCATTCGCAGAGTCGCGATCAACGCGGGCCCTGAGGGCATCCGCCACCGTCGCGCCATCCGCCACGTCAAGCTCAGCCGTAAGCGGCTCATAAACAAAGTTCTCGTCGGGCACGGCGGCAACCCCACCCAGCTTCGAGCCTGCGGCACCCGCAGCCACAGCGGTGCCCGCCGCGCCCGCAGCCACGAGACTCGGGTCTTCGATGCCCGCGGCGGCCTTGAAAGCAGCCTCGGCGGCGGCATCATTCAGGGCGTCCTGAGCCTTCGCCTTTCGGCGTGAACTCAGGATGGCGGATCCCACAATGAGCAGAAGGCTGAGGAGGACCGCAGCGCCGCCGGCACCCTGCAACAGGTTCCAGCGCGGCGGGTCCCAGCGCACGGTGAGCGTCGTGCCCGCCGCAGTCTCCGGCACCTGCACCGTGACCAGGTAGCCGTTCGTCGGGGTCTGCAGGGTTGCGTCCCCCTGCACGGTGTATCCGGGCCATGCCAGGCGAGAAAGCACGAGTCGCGCTCCACCCTCTGGCACCGTGCCAATCTTGACCACCGTCTCGCGGTCAGAAATGCTCGAGTTGGAGTATTGCAGGTCTCTATCGGCCCACACCACGCCGCCGGCCGCGCCCACGGGGGTATCGCGCGTCCACAAAATCACTCGTGCATCTTGTGTCGCGACGCTCCACCCGGGCATGGGGCTCTCGTACTCCGCCTGCGGCACCTCGGCCTTGTCGATCAAGATCGAATCGATAGAAAGCAGGTCGGCGAGGGGAACCCCCATGGTCGGGTCGGGCTCGGCCAGTCGCTTCAAAAGGTCACCGCATGTTTGCCCCGCGTTGCCCTCGCACAGTTCGGTGGCCAGGCTGCGGTGCGCCGCGACGTAGTACGTGTTCAACATGTTCACGCTCGGCACGAGATACCACAGGTTGCTCGCGGCCGAGTTTTGGAACATATCCGGGCCATTGGTCGCGTCGGTGGGGTTGCCAATCACGACGCCGTTGCCCTTCGCTTCCGGCAGCAGCGCCCGGTAGTGATCGACCTTAGTGGGTACCTCTGGCGTCGGATTACTCTCAAACCCATCGAAGTGCAGCCGCTGCTGCACCGTAGCGGTCACACAACCGATCACGATGACGGTGGCGAGAATTGCCGTCGCCGCACGGTAGCCCCGGCCCGAGCGGTCGTCTGCCGCGCGAGCGAACGTTTGCACGGCCAGCAGCGACAGGATGATGAAGAAGAAAATCCCGCCCAGGGTCGACAGTTGCATGACCCAGTCCTGCGGGGTCGAGCCCAGCACCTGCAACCCGCAAACGGTGAGCAGCAGCAGCCCGACACCCACGCGAACCTTCGTCACGCGCGCGACGCGGTAGCGGTCGAGCAGCACAATCACGACGATGAGGAGGCTCGTGCCGAGGAACGGCATGAGCCGCGTGGGGAACCGCAGGGGGCCAACCTCGCTCGGGCCCGTGACGAAAAGGAACGTCACCACGAACATGACAAGCGCGACGGCGAGCTCTCGGGCGACGCCCTTGGCCGCGCGGAAGTCCACCAACACGATGAGCGGCAGGAACCACGCGATGTAGACGATGGGGCTCGGCGACACGTTGCCCCACCACCACGACACGTCCATCTGCGCCGTGGGTGAGATCGAACCCAGCAGGTCGCTGAGGCTCGCCGTCATCATGCCGTTATTCTCGATGCCCACGTTGTCGCGCACCGTCACGGATGAACTCAGCACGCCCGGAAGGAACACCACGAGAGCCATCAGCCCCACCGCGATGCCCGTCAGCAGCACCCGCAGGAACGCCCGGAACTGCTTTTCTAGCAGGCACATGACGAGTACGGCAGCGAACACCACCACCAGCATGAGCGTGCCGTGCACGTACCCGGTGGTGACCGTGAAGTAGCCGAACAGCAGCGCTATCCAGGGGTTCTTGCCGGCCACGATGCGACGAATGCCCCACCAGGTCCACGGCACGAGCGCCCAAATCTCGAGGTTCGTCACCCAACTCGTGGCGTCGATATGCACCGTGAAGCCGCCCAGCGACGCCGAGATGCCCAGCACTGCCGCCATCGCGGGCGACACCTTGAAGCTGCGACCCAAGAAGTACAGGCCCACCGCGCCCAGCACGATGAATCCGATCTTGACGCCGCTCACGAAGATCAAAATGTTGTTGAACAGCGTGGAGGCCAGCGCAATGCTGATGGTCAGCAGGCTAAACAGGCCCCACTGGCCGTCCGCCACAAAGTTGCCACTGCCCCAGCGTGAGAGTTCCAGCAGTGGCCAATTGCCCGCGCGCAACTGCTCACCGAGGTAATACCACTGGCCGTAGGCGCCCAGCGTGGTGTCGGCCAGAAAGTAGAAACGATTATTGAATGCGAGCGGCAGCGCGGCGAGCGCCGCGCTCACGAGAATCGTGAGGGGCAGCCACAGGCCATCTGAACCCCGTGGACGCGCGTGGTGACGCGTTGGCTGGGCCACCTCTGCGTCCGGTTCTGGGGTTGCTTCGCTACTACCCACTGCAGCGGGCTCGACCAGGCCGGTGGACGAGGACTTACTCATTGCGCATCGCCTTTACTACTTCGGTGCAATCACCATCGGCCTTCACCTTGCCATGCTCGAGCAGGATTCCGCGGTCGCACACGCGCGAGATCATGTCAAGGTCATGGCTGACGATCACCAGCGTGCGGCCGTCCTCCGAAAGTTCATGAATGCGGGCGAGGCATTTCTTCTGGAACGGCTCATCGCCGACTGCGAGAATCTCATCGATCAGGAACACTTCGGGGTCGGTGTGCACGGCCACTGCGAACGCGAGGCGCAAAAACATGCCCGAAGAATAGTGCTTGACCTCAGTGTCGATGAAGCGCTCAATTTCGCTGAACGCGACGATGTCATCGAAGCTGTTTTCGATGGTGGCCTCGTCCATGCCGAGGATAGCGCCGTTGAGGTACACGTTTTCGCGGCCCGTCAGGTCGGGGTGAAAGCCGGCGCCCACCTCAATGAGGCCCGCGACGCGGCCCCGCGTGCCAATCGTGCCCGAATCGGGGCGCAGCACGCCCGAGATTAATTTGAGCATCGTGGATTTGCCCGAGCCGTTGAAACCGAGCAGGGCCAGCGTCTCGCCCTGCTCCACGTTGAAACTCACGCCGTTGACGGCATTAAAGGTTTCGCCCTGTTCAAACTTGCCCTTGAGCGCGCCCACCACAAACTGCTTGAGGCTGCGATCGTGACGCAGGCTGAAAGTCTTTGTTACGTCCGCAACTTCGATACTGGTGACCACTAGAGCTCCTGTGCAAATCGGCCCTCGAGCCGACTGAAAACGAATTGACCGATCGCCATGATGATGGCCGCGATGCCCAGTCCAAAACCGGCAAACCACAACAGGTTCTCGGGAACGATGGGGTTCGCGGGGTCTACGGGGAACCGCTGGGGGTCGAGCCAGGCTCCCGTCGTGGGGTACCAAAAACAGTAGTGAAACAGTTCGACCGCGATCGTGAGCGGGTTCAACTGGTACAGCACGAATATCCATTCGGGTGCCACGTTTTGTACGCGCGCAAACGGGTACATCACCGGAGAGGTCCAGGTGGCCACCATGATGAGCAGGTCAACGAGGTTTTCGGCATCGCGGTACAGCACATTGACGGCGCCGAAGATCAGGCCGAGACCCATCGAGAGCATCGCGATCACGAGGAACCCCAGGAAGCCCATCACGATCATCATGGGGGTGGGCCGCCAGCCGTAGAACAGGGCGCCCACCACTAGCACAACCAGTTGCGGGAAGAAATGCACCGCGCTCACCCAGATGGATGCCACGGGAAACATCTCCCTCGGCAAGAAGATCTTCTTGACGAGAGGCGTGTTCATCACGATGGCGCGAGTTGAATTGGAGAATCCCTCACCAAAAAAGTTGATGACTACAAGCCCCGAGAAGAGGTACACGGCGTAACTGTCGAGGCCCTTGTTCAACTCAAGAAAGACGCCCAGTGCAAGGTAAAAAACGATGAACTGCACTGCCGGTTTGACATAGGTCCACAGCAATCCCAAAACGCTGCCCCGGTAGCGAACTCGCACCTCCTTGCGGACGATCAACTTCAACAGATAGCGACGGCGGAGCACATCCAGCAGGCCCGCGCTCTTGCCCGGGGCAACCAGGGCTTCGATCTCACGTGGTGCATTCATAGGTGATTCACCTGCTACGTCGAGGAGACGCCGCGCCCTAGGCGTCAACGCCGCCGCTCACGAGGGGAACACCCTTGTCGAAGTGTGGTGCCAACTTGTTGTCGACCATCGACAGTGCCGAACCGATGGCCATGTGCATGTCAAGGTACTTGTAGGTGCCGAGGCGGCCACCGAACAGCACGCCATTTTCGGCGTTCGCACGATCGCGGTAGGCGAGCAGTCGCTCGCGGTCCTGCGTCGTATTGATCGGGTAGTAGGGCTCGTCACCCTTCTCGGCGAACCGGCTGAACTCGCGCATGATGAGCGTCTTCTCGGTCTGGTAGCCACGCTCGGGGTGGAAGTGACGCGGCTCGATGATGCGCGTGTAGGGCACAGCCAGGTCGGCGTAGTTCATGACCGACGTGCCCTGGTAATCCGCCGAATCGAGAATTTCTTCTTCGAAGTCGATGGTGCGCCACGAGAGGTCGCCCTCGCTGAAATCGAAGTAGCGGTCCACGGGGCCCGTGTACACCACCGGCACGTTGCCGACGACATTGGCCTTATGTACCTCCTGCGCGGAGTCGAAGAAGTCGACGTTCAGGCGCACCTCGATGTTCGGGTGGTCGGCCATGCGCTCGATCCACGCCGTGTAGCCGTCCGTGGGCAGCCCCTCGAAGGTGTCGTTGAAGTAGCGGTTGTCGTAGGTGTAGCGCACGGGCAGACGCGAAATGATCGACGCGGGCAGGTCCTTGGGGTCGGTCTGCCACTGCTTGGCGGTGTATTCGCGAATGAACGCCTCATAGAGGGGCCGGCCGATCAGGCTGATGCCCTGCTCGTCGAGATTCTGGGGCTTCTTGCCGCCGAGTTCCGCCGCCTGCTCGGCGATCAGGGCCTTCGCGGCGTCCGGGCTGTGCGCGGACCGGAAAAACTGATTGATGGTGCCGAGGTTGATCGGCATGGGGAACACTTCGCCCCGGTAGTTCGTATACACGCGATGCACATAGTTGGTGAACGACGTGAACTTGTTGACGTACTCCCACACGCGCTCGTTGCTGGTGTGAAAGAGGTGCGCGCCGTAGCGATGCACCTCGATGCCCGTCTCAGACTCGAACTCACTGTAGGCGTTACCGCCGATGTGGTGGCGACGATCAACCACCAGCACCTTTTTGCCGTGCTCGGTCGCCAAACGCTCGGCCACCGTCAGGCCGAAGAAACCGGCACCCACTATCACGAGATCAACGTTCACCTGTGTACTCCTCAGTCCGCATGAATACCGTAATCGTAGTCGAACGGCTCCTACCGGTCATCACGGACGCGCTTACCCAGCGCATTTCGCACTAGTATCTGCGTCACTACGAGTGGATCGACAAAGACCCGGTCACCGAGCCGTCGCGGCGAGCGAATCAAGCGATAGAGCCATTCGATGCCCAGTCGGCCAATCCACCGCGGCGTGTGCGCCTGGATCCCCGCGAGATAGTCGAGACAGCCGCCGACATTCGCGACCACGCCGCGCTTCAGGGCGTCCCGGTGCGCGTTGATCCACGTCTCCTGCAGGGGCATTCCGAGCCCAATCACCACGAGATCTGACGCCTCGAGGGCCTCGTCGAGCGTCAGGCCCGCGCCGTCCTGTGGCTTGAATTCAAAACCATCAAAGGCATGCCACGTGACGCGCGGAGCCTTGACCAGGGCGGCGCGGCGCGCGAGGGCTGAGGCGTGCGCGGTGCCACCCACGGCCGTAATCACGAGGCTCGGATTGCGGTCGAGCAGTGGGTAGAGCCAGTCGCTGCTGCCGACGCGGTAGGCGCTCGTGAAGCGGCGGTGCCGCAGCCACGCCGAGGCCCAGAGGGGCCAGCCGTCGAGCAAGACGACGTCGCTGGTCTCGGTATAGCGGCGAAACTCTGCATTCTCGTAATACATCCGCACGCCGCGCAGGTTGACGTTGCCGATGGCCACGAGGTGCGACGGACGACTCTCGATGAGGTCAACGACCTCGCGTGCGGTCGCGGGCGCGACGGGCACGTCAAAGACGGGCAAACGAAACGATGCTGGCACGGGTCCCTTCCACAGGGCGATGGTAGCGGGCACAATACGGCAACGATACGCGTGCACCATGGTTGCGGGCTGGAAATGAGCGCGTGTCCACCTGGTGGCCAGTTAACCTGGGGACCATGACTGGTGCCCCGACTACGCCCCCTCGTCCGCCGCAGCCCACGGAGTCGAGCGCGGCCAACGGGCCAGGCGGCGTCCGCACTATCGCGGTGGTGGTGACGCGCTTTCGCGCGGCCCTGTTGCTGCGCTCGCTGGAGGTCATCTGTGCTCAGTCGGCGCCCGTGGACGGCCTCGTTGTCGTCGACAACGGAAATGAGCCTGAGGTGGCCGAGGCCGTGCACAGGCTGGGGTCAGACCACGGCATATCGGTGCGGGTGATCTCGTCGCAGCGCAATCTGGGCGGTGCGGGCGGTTTCGCTCTCGGCATGTTGCACGCACTCGCCTGGGGCGCCGAGCGGGTGTGGCTCGCGGACGATGACGGGTATCCCGGGGGGCCGACGACGCTCGAACACCTGCATCGTGAGCTCGACACTCGCGGACTGGGCATGGTGTCTCCGCTCGTCGTAGATATTGAGGACGCCTCGCGCCTCGCGTTTCCGACGCGGCGCGGCGGTCGGCGCGTAACCCTCGCGCGTGACCTGGTGGGGCCGAGTGGTTTTGCGGAGTCGTTCGCGGCCCTGTTCAATGGGGCGCTGTTTACCGCCGAGACGCTCGACCGCGTGGGCGTGCCCGACCATCGGCTATTCATTCGCGGCGACGAGATCGAGATCGACCGCCGCTTGAAGCGCTCGGGGGTGCCGTTTGGCACGACGGGCAGCGCCACCTACCTGCACCCCTCGGGGGCTGAAGAGTTTCAGGGGGCCCTGAACGTGGGCATCCCCTCGGCTGATTTCAAGAGTTATTACACGTTTCGCAATCGCGGGTATCTCACCAATCAACCGGGCAAGCGGTTGAAGGGTATCGCGGAATACGGCGTGTACGCGGTGCACTTCGCCGTGCGTCGCCGGTCGTTGCGAGAATTGCGGGAATGGTTCGCCCTCATGCGCGAGGGCCGCGCCGAACGCTTTGATAGGTTTGAACAATCGCAGCAACCCGAACCGCCCGATTCGTCGCGTTAGGTCGGACGCCCCGGCCCTGGCCTGGTGTGATACAGGTCGCTTGGCAGGTCCCTCCGCCGCAAAAGCACACAATCTCCACCGCCACACAGCATGTTTGCGCAGGCATGCTCGCTGTAATCGACTTTATGCTGTAGGTAGCGACACTTCGTTCGACTGTGACGGGAAAAGACTTGGCACGATCCTCTAGGCGACTCGGCCGCGCCCCGATGCGCCATCAGTCACGCCCCAAATTGCGCCATCGCTTTTGGAGCGTCCTGGTGTTCTCCATCGCCCTGGCGCTGTTAAGCACGTACACCGTGGCGAGCCTGACCCTCGGCGAGTTGAACAACAACATCCTCGTCGCAGACATCACGGGGCAGTTGGGGCCCGAAGAGGAGCGCCCCGACGCCGTGGTGCAGCCATCCCTAGACCCCGATACAGGCGTGCGCAACCTACTGGTGCTCGGCTCGGACCAGCGCGAGGGCGTGGCGGGATTCGAGGGCGACGCGGCAACGGTGGCGGGCGCCCGCGCCGACACCGCGATGCTCGTGCACTTCTCGGCGAATCGGCAGCGAGTACAGGTCATCTCGATCCCCCGCGACACCATGGTCCAGGTGCCCTCGTGCACGATGGCGGACGGTTCGACCTCCTACCCGCAGCGCAATCGCTTCAACGCGGCCTTCGAAATTGGCGGCGTCGCGTGCAGTATTCGCACTCTCGAAACGATGAGCAACGTGCGGATCGACGACTACGTGATTGTGAACTTCGAGGGGTTCCAGCAGATGGTGGACGCCCTCGGCGGTGTGCAGATGTGCATCAGCCAGCCCATTCAGGATGCCGAGGCCAACATCAATGTCCAGGCCGGCGTGCAGAAGCTGAACGGCCAGCAGGCGCTCGGCTTCGTGCGGGTACGGCACAACATCGGCGACGGCTCCGATCTTGGTCGCATCCCGCGCCAGCAGGCCTTTCTCGAAGCACTGCTGACGCAGGTGCGTTCGGCGAACATTCTCACCGACCTGCCCGCGCTGTATCGGTTCTTGAGCGCCGCGACCGCCTCGCTGCAGACCTCCCCCGCGCTCGGCAACGTCGAAGCCCTCGCGCGCGTGGCGCTGAGCCTGAAAGACATCACTCCCGACAAGATCGAGATGGTGACGCTGCCGATTCAGCCCGACCCCTACAACCCGAGTGTGACCGTGGTGATGGACGAGGCCACGGCGCCGCCACTATTTGAGGCGATTCGCTTCGACCGGTCTTTCTACGGAAACTCCGATGCCGCGCCGAGCGCGTCCGCCTCGACCAGCGCCCCGACCAGCGCTGCCACGGGCAGTGCAACCAGCACGGCGACCAGCACTGCAACCAGCACGGCGACCCCCACGGCGACGGGCGCCGCGACGCCGTCCAGCACCGCCACCCCGTCCGCCACCGTCACGGTGCCGGAACAGCCCAAGGCGATTGGGGTTTGCTAGTGAGCGACTCGCACCCCTCCTCGCGCGCCCGCCGCGGCGGGAGCGCCCGCCCCCTGACTGGCCCGACCCCCCAGGCCGGCGCTACCCCTCAGGCCGGCCCGACCCCCCAGGCCGGCGCTACCCCTCAGGCCGGCGCTACCCCCCAGGCCGGCCCGACCCCCCAGGCCGGCGCTACCCCTCAGGCCGGCGGCGCGACGCCCGCTAGCCACGGGGCGGCCGACCCCAACGCCACGCGCGTCTACCCCCGAGTGGAGCAGCCCGCTCCTGTGACCGTCCGCAGCAACGGTTCGGCGCGACCCGTCTCCAGCCCCCGCGTCGAGACCCCCACCACGGTGCAGCCGACCGTGCGACCCGACGGGAACCGCGAGTACGCGGCGGATCGCGCGTACACTTCGAGTGCCGTAAGCGCCCAGCGGCCGCAGACCGCGACCCGGCCCCAGCGCATCGCGGCGGGCCCTGGGGCTCCTCCGGCCGGCCCGCAGCACCCGGCCCCCGCACCGCAGGGTGCCAACCCGGCCCCCGCGCGTCCGGCCCGACCCCGGCGGCGCCGCAGCCTCGGCAAACGCCTCGGGGTGCTTGCCCTCGTGATCGTGATCGTGATCGTCGGCTGGTTCGTGGGGCTCGGCTTTTGGGCCAACTCGCAGCTCACGCGCGACGATGTGCTCTCGGGCGCGGCCAACACTCCCGGCACCACCTACCTGCTCGCGGGGTCTGATTCGCGCGGCGACGGAACGCTCGAAGGCGACACCACCACGGGGCAACGCGCCGACACCCTCATGCTCGTGCACGTCGCCGAGAACGGTCACTCCACCCTCGTGAGCCTGCCGCGTGACACGCTCGTCGACATTCCCGGCCAGGGCACCAACAAGTTGAACGCGGCCTACGCGTTCGGCGGCGCTCCCCTGCTCGTGCAGACCGTCGAAAACCTCACGGGACTCACCGTCGATCACTACGTCGAGGTCGGCTTCGCGGGCGTCGAAAACATCGTCAACGCCGTCGGCACCGTCAACGTGTGCCTGCCGCAGGACGTCAACGACCCCGAGGCGCGCCTCAACCTCACCGCGGGCTGCCACGATGTTGACGGCGCCACCGCCCTCGCGTTCGTGCGCGTGCGCCACTTCGACCCCACGGCCGACCTCGGCCGCCAGACGCGGCAGCAGGAGTTCATGAAGTCGCTGACCGGCTCGGTGATGGAGCCGGCGACGTTCGTGAATCCCCTGCAGCAGGCCAGCCTCGCGAAGGCGGTCACGGGCTCCATCACCATCGATCAAGACTCCAACATTGTCGATCTCGCCCGGCTCGGCCTCGCTTTTCGCAGCGCCACGGGCCCGGACGGCACGGTGGGCCAGATTCCGTGGATCAACCCCAACTACGCATCAAGCGTGGGGTCGGCCATTCAGATCGACCCCGCGGCGGTACGCTCGTACTTTGAGAGCGTGCGCGACGGCACCCTGCCTGCCAGTTCCGCCGCCGAATAAGGGCCGCCAGCCCAGAACCAGCAGAAAGTGATCGCATGCGCATCGCCGTGATAGCCATGGGCAAGATTGGCTTGCCCCTCGCCGTTCAGTTCGCCTCCAAGGGTCACGAGGTCATCGGAGTCGACGTCAACCCCGCCACCGTTGACCTCGTCAACCAGGGTGTCGAGCCGTTCCCCGGAGAGGCCGATCTCGGCCGCCTCCTCAGCGAGAACGTGGAGGCCGGCCGCCTGCGGGCCACGACGGACTACGCCGCGGCGATCCCGAATGCCGACGCCATCGTCATCGTCGTGCCGCTATTCGTGAACGACGAAACCTGGGAACCCGACTTCACGTGGATGGACGCCGCGACGGCCTCGTTCGCCGAGCACCTCTCGAAAGACACCCTCGTCATCTACGAAACCACGCTGCCAGTGGGCACCGTGCGCGGTCGCTTCGCCCCCATGATTGAAGAGATCAGCGGGCTGACCGAGGGCCGCGATTTTCACGCCATCTTCTCGCCCGAGCGCGTGCTCACGGGTCGCGTGTTCGCTGACCTGCGCAAATACCCCAAGCTGATCGGTGGTTTGTCGCAGGCCGGCGCCGACCGGGCCCGCACGTTCTACGAGGCCGTGCTCGACTTCGACGAGCGCGACGACCTCCCTCGCCCCAACGGCGTGTGGGACCTCGGCAGCGCGGAGGCCTCCGAAATGGCGAAGCTCGCCGAGACCACCTACCGCGACGTCAATATCGGCCTCGCCAATCAATTCGCCCTGTACGCCGACCGCGTGGGCATCAACGTGCACGCCGTGATCGAGGCGTCGAACTCCCAGCCGTACTCGCACATTCACCGGCCGGGCATTTTCGTGGGTGGGCATTGCATTCCCGTGTACCCGCGCCTCTACCTGTCGGGAGATCCGGACGCCACGGTGGTGCGGTCGGCCCGCCTGGCCAACGCCAGCGTTCCCGAGGTGCTGGTGGCCCGCGCGTCCGACCTGCTCGGTTCGCTCGCTGGCCTGAATGCCGTGGTGTTGGGCGCCTCGTACCGCACGGGCGTCAAGGAGACCGCGTTCTCTGGTGTGTTCCCGACCGTGGCGGCCCTCGAAGCGGCTGGGGCGAAGGCCACGGTGCACGACCCGCTGTACTCGGCCGAGGAGCTCGCGAAGCTGGGCCTTGTGGCGCATGTCGAGGGCGCGGCCACCGATCTCGTCATCGTGCAGACCGATCACCCCGAGTATGCCGAGGTGGGCGCGAGTGACTTCCCCGGGGTGCGCCTCGTGATCGACGGTCGGCGCGTGACCTCCGCTGAGAAGTGGACCGGCACGCCGCGCATCGTGCTCGGTGAGGGTGTGGCGACCCCGTAGGGCCCGCACCCAGACGCACGGCGCCCCGACCGCTTAACGAGCAGTCGGGGCGCCTCCGCGTTCGGGCTCGACGCGCTACAGATTCACCACGCTGCCCTCGGCAGCCGCGCGCAGCACCGCCTGCGCCACAGTCACGGTGCGCAAGCCCTGGGCCAGCGTCACCACGTGGCTCTCGGTGCCGAGCACGGCGTCGCGGAACGCCTCCTGTTCGGCGAGCAGCGGCTCACGCTTGACGATGGCGAAGCGCGTCACGTTGCCCTCGCTCACTCCGCGAAAGCTCGCGATCGAATCCCACTGGGTCGGCACGGTGCCGTTCTCGTAGAACGTGAAGTCGGCGGTGAGGGTGTCCGCAACGAACGCGCCCTTCTCGCCCGTCACCATGGTGTAGCGCTCCTTCACGGGAGACAGCCAGTTGACCAGGTGATTCGTCACGATGCCGGTCTCGAGCAGGCCCGAGATCGAGACCAGATCTTCGTGCGGCCGCCCGCTACGGCGCGCCGTATTGGCGCTCACCGACGCGAATTGGCGGCCCGTCACCCACGCCGTGAGGTCGATGTCGTGCGTCGCGAGATCGAGCACCACGCCGACGTCGGCGATGCGCGCCGGGAACGGGCCCTGGCGCCGCGTGGTGATCTGATAGATGTCGCCGAGTTCGCCCGCCTCGATGCGACGGCGCGCCTCCTGCACGGCCGGGTTGAACCGTTCGATGTGTCCGACCGCGCCCACGAGGCCTGCACCCTCGAACGCATCGCAAATGCGCTGGGCGCCGGCCACATCATTGGCGAGGGGCTTCTCGATGAGGGCGTGGACGCCCGCGGCGGCCAGTTCCAGCGCCACCTCCTCGTGGAAGATGGTGGGAACGGCCACGACGCAGAGGTCAATGCCGTGCTCGATGAGTTGGGTGACGTTCTCGTACACGGGGACGTCGCCGGCCACCGCGTGCACGTCACCCCCCGGGTCGGCCACCGCGACGAGGTCGACCCCCTCGAGGGAGCGCAGCACGCGCACGTGATGGCGACCCATCATGCCCAGGCCGATGATGGCACCGCGCAGCGCGGCTCCGGAGTGCGACATATTAGGCTCCCGCCCCGACGACCGCGCTCACCGCGGAGACGACTCGTTCGAGGTCGCTCTCGCTGAGCGACGGGTGTACGGGCAACGAGATGACCTCTCGCGCGGCACGCTCCGTCTCGGGGAGGTCGAGGTCGAGGGCGAACGTTTCGAGGCGATGCACGGGCGTCGGGTAGTAGACGCCGCTGCCCACCTGGTGCTCCTCACGCAGGGCGGTCACCACTTCGTCGCGGGCCTTGGCGGTGGCGCCGTCGAGTCGGATTGTGTACTGGTGATAGACGTGGGTGGCCGCCGCGGCGACCGGGGGCGTGACGACCCCCGCGACGCCCGCGAGGCCCGCATCCAGCGTTGCCGCGTTGCGGCGACGGGTCTCGGTCCAGCCTGCGACCTTGGTGAGCTGCACGCGGCCGATGGCGGCGTGGATGTCGGTCATGCGGTTATTGAAGCCCACCAGTGAATTAGCGTACTGGCGTTCCATGCCCTGATTGCGCAGCAGCCGCACCGTGCGGGCGATCTCGGGCGTTGCGCACGAGGTCATGCCGCCCTCGCCGCTCGTCATGTTCTTCGTCGGGTACAGCGAGAACATGGCGATGCTGCCGAAGGTTCCCACGGGGGCACCGTCCCACGAGGCCAAGTGGGCCTGCGCGGCGTCCTCAAGAATCTGCAGGCCACGAGCCTGCGCGAGCGCCGAGAGGGCCGTCATGTCGGCGGGGTGACCATACAGGTGTACGGGCATAATCGCGCGGGTGCGCTCCGAGATGGCCGCCTCGGCCGCGGCCGCGCTCAGGCAGAAACTACCCGGGTCGATGTCTGCGAAAACCGGCGTGGCCCCCGTCAGGGCGACGGCATTGGCGGTCGCGGCGAACGTGAACGACGGCACGATCACCTCGTCGCCGGGTCCGATTCCCGCTGCCAGCAGCCCAAGGTGCAGGCCAGAGGTGCCCGAATTGGTGGCGACGCACTCCCGCCCGCCCACCACGGCGTCCGCGAACTCACGTTCAAACGCGGCAACTTCGGGGCCCTGCGCGATCATGCCCGAACGCATCACGGCATCGACGGCGGCGCGCTCATCGTCGCCGATCAGCGGCCTCGCGGCGGGAATCAATGCGGGGGTCGCGCCCGCGGCAGCTGCAGTCATGGTCTTCCTTCTGTTCTCGCATCCACCACGACGAGGCGCGGCTCTGAACCTTCAAGGCGATACACCTCGCCGCTTTGCGGGCATACGAATTCGTCGCCGCGGGCCTCCAGGGGGACGCCGGCTCGCCCGACCCAGCCCACCTGACGTGCGGGCACGCCCACCACCAGGGCATGCGGCGGAACATCCTTGGTCACCACGGCTCCCGCCGCGACGGTCGCCCAGGCGCCGATCCGCACCGGCGCCACGCACACGGCGCGCGCCCCGATGGCGGCTCCGTCTTCGATGGTGACGCCCACGGGCTCCCAATCGGCGGCCGACTTTTGCGTGAGGTCGGGGTTGACCGCGCGCGGAAAATGGTCGTTCGTGAGGGTGACGGCGGGGCCGATGAATACGCCCTGGCCGAGCCGCGCGGGTTCATAGACGAGCGCATAGTTCTGCACCTTGCAGTTGTCGCCCATGACAACGCCGGTGCCGATGTACGCGCCGCGGCCCACCACGCAGTTCTGCCCCAACTGGGCCTTTTCTCTCACCTGTGCCAAGTGCCAGATCGAGGAGCCGACCCCGATCTCAGCAGCGTCAGATACATCCGCCCCGGGGGCGATGCGTACGGACATGCGACTACTCTCGTTAGGATGACGTGAGGCTGCGACGTGCAGCGTCTTCTGTTCAGTGTAGTTGCGTAAGGGGTCAGATATGCCGCAGCAGGCCAATGACGAAGGCGACATGATCCGGTTGTTGACGACACCCGCCCGCTGGGCGGTGGTGGGACTTTCCACTAACGCCGACCGCGTGGCGCACCGCATCGCGGCGCGCCTGCTCGACCTCGGCATGGAGATAGTGCCCGTACACCCCCGGGCCGAAACCGTGTTCGGGTCTCGAGGCTACGCGACCCTCGCGGAGGTGCCCGGCCACCTTGATGTGGTGGACCTCTTCGTGGCATCGCATCGCGCGAGTGACATTATCGACCAGGCCATCGCCGTCGGAGCGGACGCCGTGTGGCTGCAGCGAGGGGTGCACGCCGACGCCGCTGTCGAGCGGGCGCGAGCCGCGGGGCTCACGGCAGTGCTCGACACGTGCCCCGCCATCGAGGCGGAGCGCCTATTGCCGTAGGCGCCGCTAGTGGTCGAGACCGGCCCGCAGCGCGGCGCCCTTGGCCTCGGCTTGCTCGCGCAGCGCCACCTGAAACTCGGCCATTTCGGTGGCGATGCGGCGAGACTCGTCCGAGGTGCCGCTGCCAAGGATCCGCGCGGCCAGCAAACCGGCATTGCGGGCGCCGCCGACCGAGACCGTCGCCACGGGAACCCCCGCGGGCATCTGCACGATCGACAGCAACGAATCCATGCCATCGAGGTACTTCAGCGGCACGGGCACGCCGATCACCGGAAGCGTCGTGACCGAGGCCAGCATGCCGGGGAGGTGGGCGGCTCCGCCGGCTCCCGCGATGATGACCTGTAAGCCTCGAGCCGCGGCCTGCTCACCGTAGGCGATCATCGCTGTGGGCATGCGGTGCGCGCTGACCACGTCGACCTCGCAGGCGATGCCGAACTCTTGCAGGGCCTCGAAAGCGAGTCGCATGACGGGCCAATCCGAGTCGGAACCCATGACGATGCCTACGACGGGAGCGGAACTCATTGCGTCTCCTGAATCTAGTGAACGTTTGCCTGACTACGGGGCGGTCACTCGCCGTCGACGATGGCGCTCGCGGCGCGGTGCGCCCGCGCGAGCAGGTCGTCGAGGTCGTCACCGCTGAGGTTGACATGACCGACCTTGCGGCCCGGTTTGACGGCTTTGCCGTAAAGGTGCACCTTAATCTCGGGGTCGGCGGCGACGGCCACCGCCGCGCCCGCCGCGAGGTCGGTCGCCTTGCCACCGAGCAGATTCACCATGACCGTGTAGGGTGCCGTGGCGGCGGTCGACCCGAGGGGCAACCCCGCGACGGCGCGCAGATGCTGCTCGAACTGGCTCGTCACGCAGCCGTCCTGGCTCCAGTGCCCCGAATTGTGCGGCCGCATGGCCAATTCGTTGACGAAGAACTCGCTCGCGCCCGTCTCGGGGTGCGCCACCTCGAACAGTTCCACGGCGAGCACGCCGACGACGCCGAGACCTTCGGCCACGTCGCGCGCGAGTTTTTGCACCAGGTCGGCCTGCGGTAGGTCGGGCGCGGGGGCCGTCACCTCGAAGCACACTCCGTCGCGCTGCACCGTGCGCACCACGGGCCACGACTCCATGACGCCGCTCGGCGTGCGGGCGACGAGAGCGGCCAGTTCGCGAGTGAACGGCACCTTTGCCTCGGCGAGCAGCGGCGCCTCGGCCACATGTTCAAGCCAGTCTGCGATGTCGGCCGCACCTCGCGCCACGCGCACACCCTTGCCGTCGTAGCCGCCGCGCGCGGTCTTGACGATGATGGGCCACCCATTGGCCGCCCCGAAGGATTCGACCTCGGCGGCGTTCGTCACCGCGCACCACGCGGGGCAGGGGATGCCAAGAGCCGTGAGCTTCTCGCGCATCACAATTTTGTCCTGCGCGTGCACGAGGGCGGCGGGGCCCGGACGCACACGTGCCCCGTTGGCCTCGAGGACGTGCAGTATCGCGGTGGGCACGTGCTCGTGGTCGAAGGTGACCGCCTCGACCGTGCCCGCGAACGCCGTGACGGCTTGCGCATCGGTGTGCGCGCCGCGCTGCACGCGGGGAATGACCTGTGCCGCGGGTTCGCCCGGCTCGGGGCACAACACCGAAATTTCGACGCCCAGATTGATGGCGGCGGGCTGCATCATGCGCGCCAACTGGCCACCGCCAATGACGCCGATGCGGCGCAGGCCCGCCCCGGGCTGCGGACCGCGCGGGTCGCGCTGGGCGGCCTGGTCGCCCGGGTCGCGCTGTGCGGCCGGGTCGCGCTGGGCGGCCGAAGACCGCCCCGGCTCGATGGTTTCACTCGTGGGCACGCTCTGCCCCATCAGTGCGGTCTCGGCGGGAGCGATTTCAGACTTTGTCACCCGATAAGGGTAGACGCAACGGGCGGGTAGTTCGCCCCAGCGTCTAGCCTGTAGACCAACGAGAAATCTTCAGGTTGCGCCGCTACAGTGAACTGTGCCCTCATTACCCCGCGACGCCGTGACTGACCGCGCCAACGACCCGGCCCCTCACGGCGCCCAGCCGAGCGCGGAGGGCCAACCCGTGGACGTCGCGTCCGCCCCACTCACCCCCGCCCGGGCCAGCTTCGCTGCACGCCTGACGGCACTGTTTCGTGAGGTCGTGAAGTTCGCCCTGGTCGGCGGTGTCGCCTTCATCATCGACACGGGCCTGTTCAACCTGCTCCGCCCCGACGGTGCCCTGCTAGACGACAAGCCCCTCACGGCCAAGATCATCTCGGCGAGCGTCGCGACCGTGTTTGCGTGGCTCGGCAATCGACTCTGGACCTACCGAAAGCAGCGCGGGCGTCAGGCGCTGAGCGAGTTCGTGTGGTTCGTCGTGGGCAACGTGCTCGCGATGGGCATCGCCCTCCTGTGCCTCGCCACGTCGCACTACCTGCTGGGATACGACTCGAAGCTGGCCGATAACATCTCGGCGAATGGCGTCGGCTTGGTGCTGGGCACGGCATTCCGGTGGTGGTTCTACCGCACGATCGTGTTTCGCGGTCGGCCCGCGGCGTAGTTAACGCGCGGGCAGGGGCTTGCGCCAGGTGCGAATGTCGACGGCGAGTCGCGCGTTTGGATTGCCGTCCCACCTGACGGTCAACCCCTCGGCTCTGAGCGCCTCGGCAACGCGCTCGCCGACCTGGCCATCGGTTACCCGACGCAGTTGCTTGCGGGCCGCTGCGTCGCCTGCGGCCGCTGCCGCAAGGAGTTCGGGGTCTGCGTCTCGGGTCAAGCGCCACGCGCTATAGGTAAGAAACAGTTGCGCCGGTTCATCGACCAGTCGTTGCGCGTCTTGCTGATGAAAGAACACGTACTGGCTTTCTCGATACCCATAGCCGTCGGCGCGACCCGCCTGTCGGCTGCGTTCCGCGTCGATTTCTGACGTGCCGCACGTGTTGCAACAACTGAAGTTCTCGCGAGCCACAATACCTTGGCTGTTCAGAGTGGCGAAGGCTCTCGCTACGCGCTGATAGTCAGAATCGCCGTCGACCCAGGTCTTTTGCTCGTCGAGCCGTTCCTTCCAGACGCGGTCGACTATTCGACCTATGACCTGGTCGTCGCATGTCACTTCGTACTCATCGCACAAGCGGTAGGCAAGGTCTTCGCGGTCCTCGTACCCGATCGCAACGCTTGCGCGAGCGTCGCGCTCGACGGCCGCGACGTCAAACGGGGCTGACTGCTCAAGCGAGTCAAGGTAGGCCGTGTCGGCAGCCTGGCGCGCGGGTTCAGGCGCGGCTACAGTCGCGGGGAGGGGTTCAGGCGCGGCTGAATCAGCGGAGGCCTCGGGCTTGCGGCGGAACAGGTCAAAAAATCCCATGACGTCACGCTACCCCACGCGGCGCCCCTCAGGCGCGACCGAACTTCGGGTTTTTCAATTTCACCTTGGGCCGCTGCTGCCCCTTGCCGTAGGCGGGAGCGGCGGCGAGAAACACACCAAACAGTGGCGGAGAGGACTGCAGAATCTCGAGGCGCCCGCCGTCGTCGGCCACGAGGTCGCGAGCGAGGGATAACCCCACACCGGTGCCCTTGCTGTTGGGGCCCTGCACGCTGCGGTCAAAGATGCGATTGCCCAGTTCGGGGGGCACACCGGGCCCCTCATCGGAGACCTCGATGACCACGGTGTCGCGCTGGCGTTGCAGCGAACCGTACCGAACCTTGACGAGCGTTCGGCCCGCACCGTGGTGCAGGCTGTTTTCGACCAGCGTGGCAACCACCTGGGCGAGGGGCCCCGAGTGCGCCCAGACGTACGTGGGGTCCGGCAGCCGCACCTCGAGGAGTCGGCCCGCCTGCCGAAAGTGACCCCGCCATTCCTCATGCTGTTGCTTGAGAATGTCGCGCACGTCGATGGCGTCGGGGTTACGCGATTTGCCCGCGCGCGGCGCGTTGATGAGATCATGCACGACCTGAGTGAGGCGATCTACCTGCTCGAGCGCGATGCGCGCCTCCTCGCGCACGTCCATGTCGGAGGACATCTCCATGATGTAGTCCAGTCGCATCGACAGCGCGGTGAGCGGCGTGCGCAACTGGTGTGAGGCGTCGGAGGCGAGGCGTCGCTCTGCGGTGAGACGCTCAGAGAGGCGCTCGGACGACCGCGTGAGCTGAAACGCCAAATTATCGAGTTCGGTTATTCCGACGTCGGTCCAATTGCTGCGAGTCTGGCCGCCCGTGCCAATATTCTCGGCGTACATGGTGAGGTCTCGCAAGGGCCGCACCATGCGATTTGCCATGTAGAGACCCATGATGGAGGCGCCACTGACGGCGATGGCGGCGCCGAACAGGAGATAGATCCACGGTTCGATGGAGAGCCGCACGCTGTCCCATTTCGGCACCCGCACGGTGGTGAATACGCCGCTCACGGCGGTCAGGTTGGTGACCGCGAGAGTTTCGCCGGAGGGCGCGGGGCCGGTGCGGTACACGGATTTGTCGACCGTCACCTCGATTTGCAGGTCGAGGTCGTCCTGCTTTTTCATGATGTCTTCGAACATGTCGGGGCCGAGCGGCTGCCCGGCACCGATCTTGCTTTCGACTACCTCGCCCGTGTTCGCGGCGATGGTCTTCAGGCGAGCTTCAATGTCTTGCTCCACCTGCGTGCGCAGCAAGAAGGCGAACGGTAGGCCGATGATGCACACCGCGACGATTGCTGCCGCGACGGCAGCTCGAACCACCCTTATTCGCACGTCGTTCCTTCAGTTGTTCGGGTTATGCGACCCGCATGTGTCACGCGCGAGGCGCGATCAGTCGTCGCTTCGGTCGGGTTCAACCTCGAAGCGGAACCCCACTCCGCGCACCGTCACGATGTGTTTCGGGCCGGCCGCGTCATCACCCAACTTACGACGCAGCCACGACACGTGCATGTCTAGCGTCTTCGTCGAGCCCCACCATTCCGAGCCCCACACTTCGCGCATGAGATCGTCGCGCGTCACGACCGAACCGGCCTGGCGCACGAGAACGCGCAACAGGTCGTATTCCTTGCTCGACAACTGCAACTCTTCGCCACCCAGGTAGGCGCGGCGAGCCGCAATGTCGAGGGTGACGCCATTGGCCGTGAGTTCGTCTTGATTGGCTTCTTCGACGGCGGTCGAGCGGCGCAGCAACGCGCGAATGCGGGCGAGCAGTTCGCCGAGCCGGAACGGCTTGGTCACGTAGTCGTCGGCGCCAGCGTCGAGGCCCACCACGGCGTCCACTTCGTCAGCGCGCGCGGTCAGTATCAGCACGGGGGCGTTGACGCCATTTTGGCGGATCCGGCGGCACACCTCGAGGCCGTCCAGGTCGGGCAGACCCAGATCGAGAATAATGAAGTCGAGTGTCTCCATGGCCGCCGCTGCCTCCAGCGCGGTCTTGCCGTCGCCCGCCCGAGTCACCTCGTACCCTTCGCGATTGAGGGCGCGTGACAGTGGGTCGGCGATCGCCGCGTCGTCTTCAACAAGCAACAAACTGGTCACGTGGAAATCCTTCTCACTGTTGGTACCGTCGTGGAGCGTAGCTGTGTAAGACACCCCAACTGTCAAAAATAATACGCGACCCGCAACAATGCTCGCGCTGCCGTTGTAATCCAGGCCCCGTGAGGGAGAAATTAGAGGCCAATGCTCTCCCCCGCGGCCCGAGTAATCACCGTCGAATACACCGTACCGACTCCGCGCACGTTTTGCTCAGCGGCGGGCTCGAACGCGTAACGCCCGGGTTCGGCAGCCTCAATGGCGTTGGCGGTTTCAAGATCCACCACGACCGTACCGGGCTCGGCCAGCGCCTCCAGTCGGGCCGCAAGATTGACGGTGGGGCCGAATACGTCTCCCAGCCGCGAGAGTATGGGCCCCCACACGAGTCCGCAACGAACCTGCGGCAGGTCAGTGCGTTGCTTGATGATCTCGGAGAGCGACACCGCGATGTGGGCGCCGCTCGCGGCGGAGTCCGTCACGAACAAGATCTCGTCGCCGACCGTCTTCACCACGCGCCCGCCACCCTCGGTGACGATGTCGCGAGCCAGATTCTCGAAGGTCTGCACGAGCGACGCGAGCTGGTACCCATCGATGGACTGCGAGAGGCGCGTGAACGAGACGAGGTCGGCGAACCCGATCGCACGCGTGAGGGTCATTCCCTGAGAGTTGTTGATGCTCTCGGATTGGTCCTGGAGCAGCGAGTGGGCCACCTCGGCGCCCATGCGCGCTGACAGCGACGCCATTTGGCGGCGCCAGGCGTAGATCGCCTCGGCCTCGAAGACGCCCATGAGATCGGGTAATTCGGAGAGCACTTCGCGGCGCGCCTCGACCTCGTCCAGGCCCTTAACCTGGACCTTCTCTTCTACCAGGGCCTCGGCCTGCCAGAGTGCGAGGCGCTCCATGTGGTGGCCGATACCGCGAATCAGGCCGACCGCGGTCTCTTCGGTGATCGCGCCGTCAAAGACCAGGGCCGCGAGGTTGGTGATGGCCTCTTGGTCGGCGTCGGTGAAGGCGACCGCGTCGTTGGGAACCCGCGCAAAACCCATGGCGCGCCAAAACTTTTGCGCCATGTGAATGGAGATGCCCGTGTTGTGTGCCAACTGACGCCGCGAGAGTTTGCGGTTGCCGCCGAGCAGAATCTTGTCGATGCGCGCCACCGACTTGCGGATCTTGAGGATCTCGTCGTGTATGGCGTGGGCGTCGGCAGATTCTGCAGGTAGTCGCGTGGCGTCGACCAGTTCGGTGACGCCGTCCACGGCCGAGACGAGCCGCGGGATCCCCATGGTGGGCAGCGGCGCGCGGTTTTGATAGTGCGGACGCGCGGGTGGCCCGTCGGGCGGCCCCTCCTGCGTGGGCTGCGTGGGCTGCGTGGGCTCGGGTGCGACGTCCGCGGCGCCCGCCGAGTCGTTCACCTGCATGCCCTGTGTCATCCCTGCCCCATCTATCGCGGCGCTCAGCGGCCGCGCTGAGATCTGTCTCGAACCTTTATATCCTACGAGCGCGGGTCACCGGGAGCGCCGCAATTTTATAAAGGCAGTGCTCACGTGGCGAGGGGGCGCACGTGGGTCACCTCTCCCGCCGTCACTCGGCGCAGTTCGCCGTTGCCCAGTCGCAGCGCGAGGCCTCCGTGCTCATCGATGCCTTCCGCCACCGCGGTCAGTTCCTCCATCTCGGCCGCTCCGCCGGGCGCGGACTGCGGCAGCCGAAGGGTTATGGTCGCCCCCAGAGTTGAACACGCCTCGCGCACCTCGGCGGAGAGACCCGCCGCCTCGACGTCGCCGCCGTGACGGGCCCACGTCTCTTCGATGGCTACCCATTCACGCAGCACCGCCGTTAACACGGTCATCCGGTCATACGCGGTGCCGCCCGCCTCGCGCACCGACGTTGCCGTCTCGACGGGCAGCTCATCGCGGGTCTGGGCGGTGTTGAGACCGATCCCCAGGATCACGGTCGGCCCGCACGGTGCGTTCACGACCTCGCAGAGGATGCCGCAGGTTTTGCCGAGCGGGGTGCCCGGGAACAGGGCGCTCGTGCCGAGGCTGGTAGTGGGCAACGCGGCGTCCGGTACCAGCACATCATTGGGCCATTTGACGACCGCCTGCAGACCACAAACCCGACGCAGGGTACGCACGACGGCGAGGCCCGCGAGCAGGGGCAACCAGGTCCACGAGGATTGGGGCACGGCGGGTTGCAGCGCGAGTGACACCGCGATGGAGGCGCCGAAGGGAGTGACCCAGGCGCGCTCGCCGCGCCCTCGGCCCGCAACCTGGTGATCGGTGGTGAGGGCTACGCGGCCGGGGAACGCGGTCCAACCGCGGGCGCGCTCGGCCAAAACGCTATTCGTCGAGCCGATCTCAGGCAGCAATTCGAGCTGCGAAAATAACCCAGATGAGACGAGCCTGCGCTGCAAAACTGCGCTGTCCAGAGGGGGTCGATCGAGACTTGAAAACGAAGCGGGCATCATGCCCCCACCTAATCACAATCTCCCCGCGCCCTGCAGCGCGTCACGACTTTGTGACCACGACGCGACGTAGGCTAGGGTAGGCCGTTTGTTCGCGTATTCTGTTGCAGTGTCGACAGCCGTTACGCGGGCACTCGACGAGCCTGAACGAGCCTAAACGAGAATGACAGCCACCGGAGGACACATGACGAGCGCGGAGCGGGACCTTTCCTCGACTGCAGGCAAGATCGCCGACTTCAAGGCGCGCACTCAGGAGGCCCTCGAAGGCTCGGGTGCAGTCGCCGTAGAAAAGCAGCACGCCCGAGGCAAGAAAACTGCGCGCGAGCGAGTCGAAGAACTCCTCGACCCCGGCTCGTTTGTCGAACTCGATCAACTGGCTCGGCATCGTTCCCACAACTTCGGGCAGCAGCGCAAGCGCCCGTACTCCGACGGCATCATCACGGGCTACGGCACCATCGACGGACGCCAGGTGTGCATCTACTCTCAAGACTTCACCGTCTTCGGCGGCTCCCTCGGCGAGGTGCACGGCGAGAAAATCATCAAGGTGCAAGAGCTCGCCATGAAGAATGGCTGCCCCATCATCGGCATCGCGGACGGCGGCGGCGCCCGCATTCAGGAGGGAGTCGCCTCCCTCGCGGCCTTCGCGGCGATCTTTAGGCGCAACACGCGCGCCTCGGGAGTGATCCCCCAAATTTCGCTCATCATGGGCCCCTCGGCGGGCGGCGCCGTGTACTCACCCGCGCTCACCGACTTCATCGTGATGGTGGACCAAACTTCGCACATGTTCATTACGGGCCCCGACGTAATTCGCACCGTGACGGGTGAAGACGTCGGCTTCGAAGAGCTGGGCGGCGCCCGCACGCACTCGTCGAAGTCCGGTGTCGCGCACTACATGGGCGCCGACGAGTCGGACGCCATGGACTACGTGCGTCACCTGCTCTCCTACCTGCCGAACAACAACCTCACGGAACCCCCGGAGTTCGACAACCCCGCGAGCGAGGAAGTCTCCGACGAAGACCTCGCGCTCAACGCCATCGTGCCCGATTCGGCGAACCAGCCCTATGAAATGAAGACCATCATCGAGACGGTGCTCGACGATGGCGAGTTTCTTGAGGTGCAGCCGATGTTCGCACCCAACGTGATCGTGGGCTACGGGCGCGTCGAGGGTCGCAGCGTCGGCATCGTCGCTAATCAGCCCTCGCAGTTGGCGGGCACCCTGAACATCGACGCCTCAGAGAAGGCTGCGCGCTTCGTCCGCACGTGCGATGCCTTCAACATTCCCGTCGTGACCTTCGTGGACGTCCCCGGCTTTCTGCCGGGCACCGACCAGGAGTGGCAGGGCATTATTCGCCGCGGCGCGAAGTTGCTGTACGCCTATGCCGAATGCACCGTGCCCCTGGTCACCGTGATTACGCGTAAGGCCTACGGCGGCGCGTATATCGTGATGGGCTCGAAAGAGCTCGGCGCCGACATCAACCTCGCGTGGCCCTCGGCGCAGATTGCCGTGATGGGTGCCCAGGGCGCCGTCAACATCCTGCACCGATCGACGCTCGCTAAGGTGGCCGACGCGGGCGGTGACGTCGCCGAGGAACGCAAGAAGCTCGTGAGCGAGTACGAGGAGACCATGGCGAACCCCTACGAGGCCGCCGAGCGGGGCTGGGTGGACGCCGTGATCGAGCCCGCCGAGACCCGCATGCAGATCGTGCGCGCCCTGCGCCTGCTGCGCACGAAGCGCGACGTGATGCCTCCCAAGAAGCACGGGAACATCCCCCTGTGAGCGCGCACACCTCTCTCTCGGGCCCGGACGCCGCGGCGGCCCGACTCGCGGACGCCCCCGTGGTGCGGGTGCTGCACGGCAATCCGACTCCGGAAGAAACCGCAGCGGTCGTGGCCGTCGTGGCGGCGTCGGCGGCGGCTGCTGCTGCCGCCAGCGCCGACAATGAAGTGGGCGTGCGGATGCGCCCCGATGGTCCGCTGATTGTGTCGTATTGGAACTCGCCTAGTCGCATGATGCGTCGGCGGTTCACGCTGCGAAATCGTCCCGGCCCGCGCGCCTGGGTGTTTTCGGCGCGCTCGTAGTCGGCGCGCCGCGTTGTCTGGGCCCGCGTTGGCTGGGACCGCGTTGTCTGGGCCCGCGTTGACGGCGCGCTCGTAGTCGGCGCGCTCGTAGTCGGCGCGCCGCGTTGTCTGGGCCCGCGTTGTCTGGGCCCGCGTTGTCTGGGCCCGCGTTGTCTGGGCCCGCGTTGTCTGCGCGCCGCGTTACGCGGGTGAGCGACCTGCGGCGCCGCCCGCCGTATCAGCCGTGCCTTCGCCGCCCGCCGTGTCGCTCGTACCACCCACCTCGGTACGTGCCGTCCTGGCCAGTTCAATGACCTGCTTTTGGGTGGCGGTCAAACTAGATTCTGGCACCGTCACGCTGCGGCTCGCATAACTGAACTCGAAGACGAACCGGTCGGCCCCGCGCGCGGAGGCCGACGAGGGCTGAACCTCAAAGATCTCGCCGAGCAGTGCCTCGGGGCTCGGAGCGAGCCCCCCGACGGTCTCCGGGGCTAGAGAGAGTTGCCATTGCATGCGCATGCCTGCGACTCCGCCGCTGCGTGAAATATTCAGTTCCATCTCAACCTCGCGTTCCCGGTGCGCCCGGGTCGTTCGCCGCCCGGCGCTGCGCCTCCCCCTAGTGTAGAACCGGGAACGCGCCGCGCCGAGGGCTGAGCGTCGAACGTTATGCGGCCTTCAAGACGCCGACCGTGACCCACGCGTCGCGCACCGCGGCGGTCTCTGTCGCGTCTTCGCCATAGAGCGTGACTGCCGCCGCGACCGTCGCCTCGGCAAATTGCTCAAACGTAGCCGTCTCGGGCACCGACCCGCTCGTGCAGGTGGTGAACCATACCTTGCCCGCGCCCTCCCACGAATTGCCACCGATGCCCGTCGCCGCCAGGTAGAACGCGCGGTTGGGGATCCCGCTGTTGATGTGCACGCCGCCGTTGTCTTCGGTGGTGTCGACGTAATGTTCCATGTCGGCGGGCTGGGGGTCTTTGCCAAGGTTGGGGTCGTCGTAGGCCGTGCCGGGGGCCTTCATGGAACGCAGGGCGACGCCCTTGACCCCCTCGGCCAGCAACTCGGCGCCCACGAGCCACGTGGCCTCGTCCGCGGACTGCTTGGCCGCGTACTGCTCAACCATGACGCCGAAGACGTCCGAGATGGATTCGTTCAGGGCGCCCGCCTGCCCCTGATATTCGAGGTTGGTGGTGTACTGAGTGAAGCCGTGTGCGAGCTCGTGCCCGATCACCGACAGCGAGCTCGTGAAGACGGTGAAGATCTGGCCGTCGCCGTCGCCGAACACCATTTGAGTGCCGTTCCAGAACGCGTTGTCGTAGTCGCGGCTGTAGTGGACCGTGGCCAGCAGGGGCAGGTTTTTGTCGTCCATGCTGGACCACCCGTAGACGTCATTGAACAGGGCATACGTATCGCCCAGGCCGTCGTAGGCCTGGTTCGCGGCGGTATCGTCGAGCGCGCCGTCACCCTCTGCGCGCACCTCGTCCCCGGGCAGGTCTTCGCCATTCTTCGCATCGTAAATGGTGCGGTCGAGGCTGCCAGCGGGTGTCGCGCTGGGTCGGGCCGTCGGGGCGTCCGGGCGCTGATAGGGTGCGCCGGCCACCCCGCCCACGGGCCCGCGCTTGAGCTCGAGGGTGCGGCGAGCGGCATCGGCCACGCGCTGGGCCTCGGCGGGGGTGAGTCGCGAGGCGATGGGGTCGCCCCCGCGCAGCGTCGGCGTGGCCGAGGGTTCGTCGGCGATGCCGCACAGACGTTCGAGCATGAAGTCTGGGATCACTCCGCAGTGTGTGGAGGTACTAGGTGAGGTCAGGTCGGTGGCGTTCATGAAGGTGAGCCTCTTTCTTGGGGACAACTTGTAACAGCCACGGTATGCCCCCGCGCCCAGGTTTTTGTGCGAACCACAAAGCCAGGAATTTTCGCAGATCGCCCCCGGTCTCCCCCTTCGCATAAGATCGACTCGTGCGAGAACCCACTCACCAGCCCGTCACCGTGCGCCCCTACCGCCCGAGCGACGAGGGCAGTTGGGTCCGCTGTCGTGCTCTCGCGTTCCTCGACACCTCGTATTTCGACAACGTATACCCCTCGAAGGTGCCTCTCGACGCGAACGCGATGGAGCTGGTCGCGGTGGCGCTGGACGCCGCGGGGGCTGAGCAGGTGGTCGGCATCCTGGACATCGAGTTGGAGCGCCTAATCGAGTTCGGTCAGGTGATCGACATTGAGCACGCGAGCGAGGTGATCCAGCAGGGCATCGTGGGTCGCACCGCGACCATCGAGACGCTCGCCGTGCACCCGGACTATAGGCGGCGGGGTATCGCCGATGCCCTGCTCGCCCACGCGCTCGAGCGCTTGCCGAGCGGCATCACCACCCTCGACGCATGGACCCGCGAGGACGAGGCGGCGTGCTCGTGGTATCGGGCGCAGGGATTCGCGGAGGACAGCCACTACCTGCACGTTCATAAGGACTGGGACGAATCGAGCGAGGGCTTTAGCGCCCCCTATGGGCTGTCCGCGCCGGTGATCGCGTTCATGCACGCCGACGTGGAGGACGAATCGGTGATGCGGGGTCTGTACCGACGCGTGTACGTGTGCAGGCGATTCGCGAAGCGGCTCGTCGACTAGCCAATCGCCAACCATAGCCTAGAACAACCGTTGACATTGTTATAGCGCAATTGTTATAGTTCTTATATAACAAGCAGAAAGGACGCGGGCATGCTGTTTCGCATCGACACCACCGCCGCGACGCCGCTCTACACCCAGCTCGCCGCGTGCATTCGCAACTCCGTGGCGACGGGTGAGGCGAGCCTCGGCGAACGCCTACCCTCGGCGCGCGACCTTGCCGACCAGCTCGGCATTAACCTGCACACGGTCTTGCGAGCCTATGGCGAATTACGCGATGAAGGCATCCTCGAGGTCCGCCGCGGCCGGGGCGCAGTCATCACCGGCGGCGCCCGTCGTCACGACGACCTCGATGCCGCGCTCGACCACGCCATCTCGCTCGCTCGGCAACACCACGTGCAGCCGCGCTACCTGCTCGATCGCATCTCGCGGGCGTTTCCCTGAGGTCATCCCAGTTCCACGCCCCTACCCTCCCCTCCGAACCTTCGCTACTGCACACGAGGCCAGTCATGAAAACCACCGTCGTCACCTATGCCGAACCGCCGCAGGCACAGGCCGCGGCCCGATTCCTCGCCCTCCCCGCCCTCGCCCTGGTCACGACCCTCGTGGCCTGGATCGTTGGTGGAAGCGACCTACCGTCGCAGGTCGCAATCCACTTCAGCGCCAGCGGAACGGCAGACGGTTTCGCGTCACCCACCGTCGCGTTCCTCGTTCCACTCGCACTGCAGGTCGGGCTCACAGCACTGCTTTTTGGCATGGCCCGGTCGTTCGCGTTCCGCCCACCCATGGCGAGACTGCTCGCCGGCACGGCCGGGTTTCTGGGCGCACTATTCGCGCTCATCGCCCTCTTCGTGACGCTGCCCCAGCGGGGCCTCGCCACGGGCCAGGGCTTCACCTCATCCCCGTGGCTCATAGCGCTGCTGCTCGCCGCGGGCGCCATCGTGGGCGTGTTCGCCTACTTCGCGGCGGCCGACTCCGAACGCATCGAGACCGAGAGTGAGACCCTGCCCCGGCTCGAAACGCGCCCCGGCACCACGCTCGCGTTTAGCACCACCGTCGGCTTTGGCCCCGTCTTCTTCGCCCTCACCGCGGCACTCATGCTGCTCGCCATCGTGGCGCCCTGGCTGCTCCAAGCCTGGCCGCTGGCCATCGTGCTGGGCCTCGTGGCCCTGCTGACGCTGAGCCTGAATAGCTTCACCGTTTCGATCGGCGCACAGGGCCTGCGCTGCCGCAGCTGGATGGGATTCACCGTCAAGCACGTGCCCCTCGACGGCCTCGTGGGGGCCAGCGCCGCCGTGAGAACCGCCAGCGAACTCGGCGGGTGGGGCTACCGTTTCACCGGCAGTGGCTCCGGCATCTCGCTCGGCACGGGCCTGACTCTGCTCGTGCACCCGGCGCGCGGCCAGGACTGGTTTTGCTCCATGCCCGAGGCGCAACTCGCCGCCGCGACCGTGAATGCCCTGGTAGAGCGGCGCGCCCAGGGTGCATCAGGGAGCGACCCGGGTGCCGTTCCCGGTACGGCACCACGCTGAAAGCATCACACCTGGCCGCTCCGCGCAACCCTCCGCGGTGGTCATGTGTGCCCATCGATTCCCCTCGCGCCCCCACCTAGAGTCACAGTGGGGGCGCGTCAGGGGGCGCGTCAGGGGGCGCGTCAGGGGGCGCGTCTCGACTTCGAGACCATCAGGGGATGCATCATGACTATCACTCGACGCGCCTTCGGAGGCGCCCTCGCACTCGGCGCCGGCCTCGCAACCGGCCTCGCAACCGGCCTCGCCGCGCGACCCGCCCACGCGGCGTCCACGGCACTCGCGGCGACGCCGCCGCTACCGCCCACCATCGACTCGCCCGTGCTGTACACCCTGCCACCCGGGGGCTCGGTGACGGTGAAACAATTCGGCCGGGTCGAGCCCGATTGCCTCGTGGGCTTTGCCTACGGCAAGAACAGCCGTGCGGGTGACCTGCCGTCGCCACAAGAAAATCCGGGGCACTGGAACCTCACCGACTGGGTTGCGACGAAGGTCGGCACCGACATCACGCGTATCCATGCGGTTCGAATCGGCCTCAGCACCGAGACAAAGCTGCTCATAATGGTGGCGCCCCCGCCTCCGGTCGGCGGCGTGAATGTCTTCATGTCGGAGGCCGTGCCGCTGCGCTACGTGCTAGACAACGCGGGCGCGCCGAACCAGAAGTTCCGCAACATCACTAATCAGGAGTACGTGCGGCTCGGCTCGCCGACACCAGTGATCATTCCCGCTCAGTATTACCGGTTCCCATGGTCTACCGACGTGTTCGAGGATTCCTACTGGGCCGACCACTATTATTCCGGCGCCGACTTTCGTCCGGTCTCCTCGGCCGCACTCAGCCGAGTGCAGAACCTCGAGATCCGCGAAGACGACTGGCATTTCAAGTTCCAACTACGGCGCTGGGAGACCAGCCCAGAGCTCTTCGCCGACAGCTTGTACAAGCGGTACAACCTCACGGCGGCGGGGTTCACGCCACCGAGTTACCTTCCCGTCACGACCTTCGCGAACCAGGGCATCGTGCGCACGGCGGGCTCAACGACGATCTACTTCGTCTACGACCTGAAGAACCGCAAGGGCCGCCCCATGGACGAAAACCTCTACACCGCGTGGGCCCGCCCCACACCCGCCGTGGTCACCTGGACCCCCACGGCCTAAACGCGCAGTCCGATGGTCGCTGGTGCGGCCATCGGACTGCTGCGCGCCCGCTAGACGAGGGCCGGACGCTCCACCGCCGCGCTGGCCGGGTCCGCCGCGCTGGCACGGGCCACCGGGGCGTCCGAGAATGCCCGCAGGGCGGGTAGCGCGCCGATGCCCAGCAGGGCGAGCGCGACCACGGTGACGAGGGAGCCCACCCCGAGCGGCGCCGCGAAGCCGAGGCCGGCCGTGAGGGCGAGGCCGCCGAGCCACGCGCCGAGCGCGTTGCCGAGGTTGAACGCCCCGATGTTGGCGGCCGAGGCCAGTGTGGGGGCACCGCTCGCGTACTGCATGACCCGCATTTGCAGCGGGGGCACCGTCGCGAAGCCAAACAGGCCCATGAGGAACAGCAGCGCGACGGTCGCCACGGTCGAGGCGGCAAGCGCCGCGAACGCGGCCATCGCGAGCGCTAGGCCAGCCAACGAAACGAGCAGCGTAAGCCCCACGTGCCGGTCGGCCGCCTTGCCGCCCACAAGGTTGCCGACGAATAGTCCCGCGCCGAACACCACCAGCAGCAGGGGCACCGCCCCGCTGGCAAAGCCGCTCACCTCGGTGAGGGTGTAGGCGATGTAGGTGAAGCCCGCGAACACGCCACCGAAGCCGAACACCGTCAGCAGAATGGAGATGATCACCTGGGGGCGCGCGAAGACGGCGTATTCGGCGCGCAGGCGGGCGCGGCGGCCGGACGCTCCGGTGCCCGCGTTGGCAGCCTCCCCCGCGTCGGCGGGTTCCGCGCTGGGCACGAAGCTGCGCACCCCGGCGAAGGCGAGGATGCCGATGACGGTGATGGCCCAGAAGGTGGAGCGCCAGCCGAGGTGCTGACCGAGCAGGGTGCCGAACGGTACGCCGAGCACGTTGGCGAGGGTGAGGCCCGTGAACATGATGGCGACGGCGCCGGCCTTCTTGGATTCGGGGACGAGGCTAGCGGCGGTGACCGCGCCGATGCCGAAGTAGGCGCCGTGGGTCATGGCGGCGACGATGCGGCCGAGCAGCATGACCTCGTAGGTGGGGGCGATGGCGCTCAGCAGGTTGCCCGCGATGAAGAGGAGCATGAGGCTCGAGAGCACGAGTTTGCGGTTGGCGCCTCCGACCAGGCTCGTGATGAGCAGCGCCCCGACCGCGACCGCGAGCGCGTAGCCGCTGATGAGATATCCGGCGACGGCCTCGGTGACCGAAAATTCGGCGGCGACCTCGGGCAGGAGGCCCATGATGACGAACTCGGTGAGTCCGATGCCGAAGCCGCCGAGAGCGAGGGCGTAGAGGGCACGACGGCCCGAAGTAGTTGCAGACGCTTGTTTTTGCATGACTCATATACTTGCACACGCGCTATATCCGCGCAAGTCCCCTACCGGCGCGCGTGCTATGGTTTGGGCATGAGCATATCCGATGACGCGGTCGAGATCCGCACGCGCGGCTGGCGCACCCTGGCCGCGCTCCACTCGCTGATCGAGACCGCGCTCGAACGAGAACTCAGCACCGCGCACGGCCTCTCGGTGGTCGAGTACACCGTGCTCGACGCCCTCAGCCGCCAAGAAAACCACTGGCACATGCGCATGCAGCAACTCGCACGAGCCACGGCCCTCAGCTCGAGCGCCACCACTCGCCTCGTCAACCGCCTCGAAGACCGCGGCCTGCTCAAGCGCATCCTGTGCGACGAAGACCGCCGCGGCATCTACACCGAACTCACGGCCGAGGGGCGCCAACTGCTGCACAGGGCCCGACCCAGCCACGACCGCGTCCTCGAAACCGCCCTCGCCGAGGCCGCCACGGTGCCCGAACTGAAGAAGATCGCGGCCCACCTGCAGCGCTAGCGTCTCAGCCTGCGCGTTGCTCCTGCCACATCCACGCCCCGGGCTCGGGCGGCCACGGCAGCCCCGAGCCCCCCGGCGGTAAATTTGAAGCACATCCGTACACAGAAAGCGTGAACCGTGGGCGCCATTGACAACCTCCTGAACGAGACGCGAACGTTCCCGCCCCGCCCCGGAGCGGAGGCCACCGCCAACGCCACCACGGCGCTCGTCGAGAGTGCCGCCGCCGATCGCGACGCCTTCTGGGCCGAGCAATCGCGCCGCATCACCTGGGCGCAACCCTGGGAGACCCTTTACGAGTGGAACCCCGCGCGTCAGGTCGGCACCGTCATTGACGCCGACGGCTCCGAACACCCCGAGCTGAGCGTTCCCGAGGCCCGCTGGTTCGTCGGCGGCCGCCTCAACGTCGCGTTCAACTGCGTCGACCGCCACGTCGAGGCCGGCCGCGGCGACAAGGTCGCCCTCTACTTCGAGGGCGAGCCCGGCGACCGCCGCGCCATCACCTACCGGCAACTGCAAGACGAGGTCAGCCAGGCCGCCAACGCCCTCACCGAACTCGGCATTCGCCAGGGCGACCGCGTGGTCATCTACCTGCCGGTGATCCCCGAAACCGTCATCATCACCCTCGCCGTCGCCCGGCTCGGCGCCATCCACTCCCTCGTCTTCGGAGGCTTCTCGGCCGAGGCACTCAAGTTCCGCGTCGAAGACACGCGCGCCAAACTGCTCGTCACCACCGACGGTCAATACCGTCGCGGCCAGGCCGTACCCGTCAAGGCCAACGCCGACGCCGCCGTCCGCGACGCCCCCGACATCGAACACGTGCTGGTCGTGAGGCGCACGGGCAGCGAGATCGACTGGACCGAGGGCCGCGACGTGTGGTGGCACGAGACCGTCGGGCGCGCCTCGACCGAGCACACCCCCGAGGCCTTCGACGCCGAGAACCCCCTCTTCATCATCTACACGAGCGGCACCACTGGTAAGCCCAAGGGCCTCGTCCACACGAGCGGCGGCTACCTCACCCACGCCACCTACGCCCACTGGGCGCACTTCGACGCGAAAGACACCGACGTGCACTGGTGTACCGCCGACCTGGCGTGGGTCACGGCGCACACCTTCGAAATCTACGGCCCCCTCTCGAACGGCCTCACGCAGGTCATCTACGAGGGCACGCCCAACACCCCGCACGAGAGCCGACACTTCGAGATCATCCAGCGCTACGGCGTCACCGTCTACTACACGGCGCCCACGCTGATCCGCACGTTCATGACGTGGGGGGCGCAGATTCTCGACGGTTACGACCTGTCGAGCCTGCGGCTGCTCGGCACCGTCGGCGAGGCGATCAACCCCGAGGCCTGGGTCTGGTTCTACGAGAACATCGGCGGCTCGCGCTGCCCCATCATCGACACCTGGTGGCAGTCCGAAACCGGCGCCACCATCCTCGCCCCGCTGCCCGCGCTCACCACCCTGAAACCCGGCTCCGCGACGCGTCCGCTGCCCGGGCTTTCGGCCCTCGTGGTTGACGAGGACGGCAACGAGGTCGCCCACGGCCAGGGCGGCTACCTCGTCATCGACCAGCCGTGGCCCGGAATGTCGCGCACCGTGTGGGGCAATCCGAAACGCTATCGCGACTCCTACTGGGCGAAGTTCTGGGAGCGCGGCCTCTACTTCGCGGGCGACGGCGCCAAGTACGACGCCGACGGCTACATCTGGCTGCTCGGCCGCGTCGATGACGTCATCAACGTGTCTGGGCATCGCCTGTCCACCATCGAGATCGAATCGGCGCTTGTCTCGCACGCGAGCGTCGGCGAGGCCGGGGTGGTGGGCGTGCCCGACGACCGCACGGGCAGCGCGATCGCGGCGTTCGTGATCCCGAGCGACAAGGCTCTGCTCGACGACCCGGCCGCTCAAAAAGCACTGCACGCGGCGCTGCTGCGACACATTGCGGCCGAGATCGGCCCGATCGCCAAGCCGCGTGACCTGCACTTCGTGCCCGACCTGCCCAAGACCCGCAGCGGCAAGATCATGCGCCGCCTCCTCGGCGATGTCGCGAGCGGCAACGACCTCGGCGACACCACCAGCCTGCAAGACGACACGGTGCTGCCCCGCATCGCCGCGCTGCTCGCGAAGCGGGCCTAGATCCCGGACGCACGAGTGGCGCGTGGGCAGCCCGCGCACCACCCTTGCGTCCCCCCTGCTGGGCCGGCCGCCCACTAGACTTGACCCATTCACCCCCAGCCAGGAAGTCACATGAGCTCATCTCAGCGATCCGAAGAACGCACGTTCGGGTTCCGCACGCGCGCCCTGCACGCGGGCGGAGTGCCCGACTCGACCACGGGCGCCCGCGCGGTGCCGATCTACCAGTCCACGTCGTTCGTCTTTAGAGACACCCAAGACGCCGCCAACCTGTTCGCGTTGCAGAAGTACGGCAACATCTATTCGCGCATCGGCAACCCCACGGTCGCGGCCTTCGAGGAACGCATGGCGTCGCTCGAGGGCGGCATCGGCGCCGTGGCCACGGCCTCGGGCATGAGCGCGGAGTTTCTGGTGTTCGCGGCCCTCGCGGGCGCGGGCGACCACATCGTTGCCGCCGCCGCCCTGTACGGCGGCACCGTGACTCAGCTCGACGTGTCGCTGCGCCGTTTTGGCGTCGACACGACGTTCGTGAAGGGCACCGACGTGGCCGACTACCAAGCCGCGCTGCAAGAGAACACGAAGTGCATCTTCGTCGAGGGCGTCTCGAACCCCTCGGGCGAGTTGGCCGACATTACGGGCCTCGCCGAGGTCGCCCACGCGCACGGCATTCCCCTCGTGGTCGATTCGACCCTGTCTACCCCCTACGTGCAGCGACCGCTCGAACTGGGTGCCGACATCGTGATTCACTCGGCCACCAAGTTCATTGGCGGCCACGGCACGACCCTCGGCGGCGTCATCATTGAGGCGGGCACGTTCAACTGGGGCAACGGCAAGTTCCCCCTCATGACCGAACCGGTCGCGTCGTACAACAACGTGAAGTGGTGGGAGAACTTCGGCGAGTACGGTTTTCTCACCAAGATTCGCGTCGAACAGCTGCGCGACTTCGGCCCGTCGCTGCCCGCGCAGTCGGCGTTCCAGCTGCTGCAGGGCGTGGAGACGCTGCCCCAGCGCATGGAGGAACACCTCGCGAACGCGAAGCGCGTGGCCGAATGGCTCGAGGCCGACGACCGCATCGAGTACGTAAACTACGCGGGCCTGCCCTCGCATTCGCACTTTGAGGCGGCGCAGAAGTACTTCGGTGGCCGCCCCGGTGCGGTGTTCTCGTTCGGAGTCAAGGGAGGTCGCGCGGTCGGCGAGGCCCTCATTAATAACGTGCAGATCTGCTCGCACCTCGCGAACGTGGGCGACTCGCGCACGCTGATCATTCACCCCGGCTCGACGACGCACGCCCAGCTGACGGCCGAGCAGTTGGCCGACGCGGGCGTGGGCGACGGCCTGATTCGCATCTCGGTCGGTCTCGAGGACGTCGAGGACATCCTGTGGGATCTCGACCAGGCGCTGGCCTTGGCCCAGCCGGACGCCGCGGGCCTCCCTGGCGGGTTCGCCGCCGATTCGGTGGCTCTCGACCCCGAGTTCACGCCCTCCCCCCATGCCACCTGTACCTTCGAGCGCCACGACGGCGCCCCCACCAAGTGAAGTGATTTTTCATGAGTGAATCTCGCACGTGGGTTGGCCCCACCGCGCCCGAGCGCCTGAACCTGCTGCGCCAGGCCAAGACCATCGCGATCGTCGGCGCGTCGAATAACCCCGCCCGCGCCTCCTACTTCGTGGGCACGTACCTGACGTCGTCCACGCCGTACCGCGTGTACTTCGTGAATCCCCGCGAGAAGGAGATCCTGGGCCAGCCGGCCTACGCCTCGCTCGCTGACCTGCCCGAGGTACCCGACATCGTGGACGTGTTCCGCCGCCACGACGACCTGCCGAGCGTGCTTGATGAGGCCAAGGCCGTGGGCGCGAAGACGCTGTGGCTACAGCTCGGGTCGTGGCATGAGGACGTCGCCCGCGACGCCGAATCCGCCGGGCTGAACGTCGTGATGGACCGCTGCGTCAAGATCGAGCACGCACGGTTCCACGGCGGGCTGAACTGGGCGGGCTTCGATACGGGCGTGATCTCGTCGAAGCGCCAACTGCGGTCGTAGGCGCCGCACCGTCGCTGAGCGGGCCGGGCGCGTGGCGCCCCCGGCCCGCTTTGTGGTTCGGTTTTACCAGTACTGCTTGCCACTCGCGGCGCGGGTTACCCCGCACTCTTCGGGGGTAGCACGAGGCCGATGCCAAGCCGACCGGTGGTCGACGTAGAACTGGTGATGCCGACGAGCAGGTTGTCCACATCTCCGTTTGCTTCGGCTGCGACGCCCGAAACCGTCAAGAGTGAGCCGTCGCAGGTGACGGTGCGCGACGCCGCTCCCAGGGCGACGACCGCGCTGCCGCCGCCGTCGCACAGGAGGGCGACGGTTACGGTGTTGCTGCCCGTTTTCGCCGTCATGAGCGTTGACGTGACGTCGGTTGATCTCGGCATCGCCACGGAACTCGCCGAGATCGACGTCATGAGCCGCGTGAACTCCTCTTGGGGGAGCAACGGCTCGGCGCTTGCGGTGGTGGTTGAAGTACCTACTGCGCGCGAAACGGTTGCCGTCGTCGTGGTGGTCGCTGCTTTCGTTACCCCAGTTTGATCCGAGCACGACGAAAGAAGCACGGCCGCTGTCAGCCCGGCCACGAGGACACTGATTCTAACGCTTTTAGACATATCCAATACTCACATTGTTTCGCGGCACAAAATTTGTTACCGATTGCTTTTTCTGGGTGCAGGGAGAAACCCAGTACGTGGTTGTGGTGGTGACATCCCACCCAGTCGAGCCGAGGGCAACAGTTTTGGTTGAGCCCGTTGTATTCACGTAGGTGTAGGTGAAGCCCGCTTGGACGGTCAAGGACTTCGTGGCTGACGCTCCGACCGTTGCCTGAACTTTGGCGAACACGGCGTCGGCCTCAACCGTTCCCGTGGCAGAGAGAGTTGACGCGACTGTCTTGGCAGAGTTAGCGCTGAAGGTAAAACTGCTGCCCGGCAGGACTGTCGTCGAGGCAATTCCGGGGAACGCGACGAAGTGACCCACCACCTTCGTGACAGCCACCGAGGGCGGCGGTGCGTCGCAGACTTGCACGGAGTTAATGGACTCCGTGCCTTGTGTTGAATCTACCGGGGGGGGCGAGGCGGCGAGGCCGAGGAGTGCGACTGCGGCAATGGCAGCCTTCAGGGTACCGATCATTTGAGTTGTCCTTTAAACCTAGAAGGGGAAATCCTAGGAGCGATACGCTTCACAGTAACTGCTTGATGGGACTGGCGCCAAGAATTCACCACATTTATTTCAAAGAGTTCCTTGGCATCGCGTTCCCCATCAGCATTCCAGCGACGTTTGCGTGAGGTTGTCTTGGGCAGGTTTTGAGTGTGAGTGTTGAACGCCCATGCCGAACCGCCCCCGGTGACACCCTCGCGCCCGCCCCGCCCAACCCAGCTATTCTGTTCCCATGCCAAACCCCACCCCCGTGCCGCTCCTGCTGGCCTCCCAGTCTCCCGCCCGCCTGAAAACCCTGCGCGGCGCGGGCATCGAACCCATCGTCGTCGTGTCGGGGGTTGACGAAGACGCCGCCATCGAGGCGGCCACCGAGCGGCTCGGCACCCCCACGCCCTCCGATGTGGCCCTGCTGCTCGCCCAGGCGAAAGCCCAGGCCGTCGCCACGGCGCTGGCCGAAGATGCCATCGAGGTACCGGGCGTCCACAGTGAAAAGGAAGACCTGGAGTTCAGCGGGCTCGTGCTCGGCTGCGATTCGGTGTTCGAACTCGACGGCGTGGCCTACGGCAAGCCCGAGAGCGCAGCGGAGGCAATCGAACGCATCAAGCTCGCGAGCGGCCGCACCGGCACCCTGCACACGGGCCATTGGATTCTCGACGAGCGCTTCGCGGAGGACGGCGGCACGGGGGCCACGTTTGGCGCCGTCGCCTCGACCGAGGTCACCTTCGCCGACCTGACTGACGCCGAAATCGAGGCGTATGTGGGCACGGGCGAACCGCTGGCCGTCGCGGGCTCCTTCACCATCGACGGGCTGGGCGGCCCCTTCATCACCAAGGTCGACGGCGACCACCACAACGTGGTGGGCCTTAGCCTGCCCCTGCTCCGCGAAATGCTGGCCGAGGTCGAGGTGAGCATTCCGCAGGTGTGGAATGCCCTGCCTACCAGCGACGCATGAGTTTGCGCGATACCCTGAATCGTCACTAAAAGGAGTTCATATGCCTGCATGGAATCGCGGTAAAACCAAGATCAACAAAGTTCTCATCGCGAACCGCGGCGAGATCGCGGTGCGCATCGTGCGCGCCTGCAAAGACTCCGGTATCGGCTCCGTGGCCGTCTACGCCGAGCCCGACCGCGACTCCCTGCACGCCAAGCTCGCCGACGAGGCGTATGCGCTGGGCGGTGCCACCCCCGGCGAGTCGTATCTCGTGATCGACAAGCTGCTCGATGTGGCGCGCCGTTCGGGGGCCGACGCGGTGCACCCCGGCTACGGGTTTCTCGCCGAGAACGCCGACTTCGCGCAGCAGGTGATCGACGCGGGCCTCGTGTGGATCGGCCCCCCGCCCGCGGCCATTTCGTCGCTCGGCGACAAGGTCTCGGCGCGCCATATCGCCGAAAAGGCGGGTGCGCCGCTCGTGGCCGGCACGAAAGACCCGGTACAAGATTCCGCCGAGGTCGTCGAGTTCGCCAAGCAGCACGGCCTACCCGTCGCGATCAAGGCGGCGTTCGGCGGCGGCGGCCGCGGCCTCAAGGTCGCCCGCACGCTCGAAGAGATCCCCGACCTCTACGACTCCGCCGTGCGCGAGGCCGTGACGGCTTTCGGTCGGGGCGAATGCTTCGTCGAGAAGTTCCTCGACAAGCCCCGCCACCTTGAAACGCAGTGCCTCGCCGACGCGCACGGCAACGTCGTGATCGTCTCGACCCGCGACTGCTCGCTGCAGCGGCGCCACCAAAAACTGGTCGAAGAAGCCCCAGCCCCGTTCCTGACGGATGATCAAATCGCAGAGTTGTACCGCGCGTCCAAGGCCATCATGAAGGAGGCCGGCTACATCGGCGCGGGCACGTGCGAGTACCTGCTCGGCAGCGACGGCACCATCTCGTTCCTCGAGGTCAATACGCGCCTGCAGGTCGAACACTGCGTCTCCGAGGAGGTCACGGGCATCGACCTGGTGCGCGAGCAGTTCCGCATCGCGCAGGGTGAGGCCCTCGGCTACGACGACCCCGAGGTGCGCGGCCACTCCTTCGAGTTCCGCATCAACGGCGAAGACCCGGGCCGCAACTTTTTGCCCTCCCCCGGGCCCGTCATCACGTTCGAGCCTCCGAGCGGCCCCGGCATTCGCGTCGATTCGGGCGTGGTCGCGGGCGACGTGATCGGCGGCAACTTCGATTCCATGCTCGCCAAGCTGATCGTGACCGGACGCACGCGTGAGGAGGCCCTGCAACGCTGCCGTCGGGCCCTGGCTGAGTTCCAGGTCGAGGGCATCCCCACGGTGCTGCCCTTCGACCGCCTGGTGGTGGACGACCCCGCGTTCGCGCCCGCCGACGGTAAGCCGTTTCGCGTGTACACCACGTGGATCGAAACCGAATGGCAAAACACGGTGCCTCCCGCCGAGTTGCCGGGCAGCGGCGCGGATGCCGACTCGCGCGAGTCGATCGTGGTTGAGGTGGACGGCAAGCGGCTGGAGGTGACGCTGCCCGCGTCGCTGCGCACTGCGCGCCCCGCCCCCGCCACGGGTGGCCGCAAGGCGAAGCGTGCCGCCAAGGCCGCGATCAGCGGCGACACGCTCGAGAGCCCCATGCAGGGCACCATCGTGAAGATCAATGTCAGCGAGGGCGACGTCGTCAACGAGGGCGACGCGATCGTGGTGCTCGAGGCCATGAAGATGGAGCAGTCGCTGACCGCTCACAAGTCGGGCACGATCAAGAAGTTGCAGGCGGAGGTGGGGGCGACCGTGAGCGCGGGCGCGGCCATCTGCTCCATCGTCGACTGAGACCCGGCCCGAACCGCCGCGCGACGCTCGACTCCGGTCGGGCGTCGCGCG
Organism: Micrococcales bacterium 31B; assembly: GCA_022803075.1. Classification (GTDB taxonomy): domain Bacteria; phylum Actinomycetota; class Actinomycetes; order Actinomycetales; family Dermabacteraceae; genus JAFFTF01. The sequence goes on along the minus strand of JAFFTF010000009.1, from coordinate 42,672 downwards.
TCTTTGTCTGCGTGGCGCACTCGAGTCGCCCGGAGAGACCGCGTGACTCGCGAGAATAACGGGCCTCAATTTCGTGGCTTCCGCGGTGCACATGATGCAGGTCACAATCATAGAAAAAACGCCCCTGAACTGCACAAACACCGCGACCCTGCTTTACGCAACACCAATGTGTCCAAAATACATAAGGTTAGGCTTGCCTAAGCTGGCGCGACCTGCCTACTATCTACTTGTTTGGTGTTGCGTCTCTAAGAGAAGCGAACCGCGACGCACGTTACTGGTGGCGTGTCGACGACAACTCTTGTGGTGGGGGTTCTCGTCTCAGTCGCAATACATGGGTCGGCACAGCCGACGTTCGCGGACGCACTGGGGCCGGGTCTTACGAGACCCGGCCCCCATTCGTTGTCGCCGCGTTGCCGTCCGTAACCGCCAACAACACGGCCCTCATCTGCGAGAATAAGCCCATGCCCACGATCGATCTCAACGCTGACCTCGGTGAAAGCTTTGGCCCCTGGCCCCTGGGCGACGACGCCGCCATGCTCGACGTCGTCTCCAGCGCCAACATCGCCTGCGGGTTTCACGCCGGCGMCCCCGCCGGTATCCGCGACACCCTCGCCCGCGCCGCCGCCCGTTCGGTCACCATCGGAGCCCACATCGGCTACCGCGACCTAGCCGGCTTCGGCCGCCGCGCCATGGATTACGCCGCCCGCGACCTCTTCGCCGAGACCCTCTACCAAATTGGCGCCCTGGCCGGCCTCGCAACCAGCGTGGGCACGCGCGTCCGCTACGTCAAACCCCACGGCGCCCTCTATAACAGCATGGCAATCGACCGGACCCAGGCCGACCCCGTGCTCGAAGCCCTCGCCGGCCTCCCCGAACCCCCCGCCCTGCTCGCCCTCGCCGGGTCACCCCTCGTCGAATGGGCCGCCGACGCCGGCCTGACCGTATACCAAGAAGCCTTCGCCGACCGCGCCTACACCAGCGAGGGCCGCCTCGTGCCCCGCAGCCAGGCCGGTGCCGTGCTGCACGACCGCAGCGAGGTGCTCGAACGTATGGCCCAGCTGGTCGAGACCGGCAGCCTCGAATCCATCGACGGCCACCCCACCCCGATAGAGGCCGACTCCATCTGCCTGCACGGCGACACCCCCGGTTCGGTCGATATGGCCCGCGCCCTGCGCGCCTATTTCCAGGACGCCGGGTACCTCCTCAGCCCCTTCGTGGATCGCGCCCCGGTGGCCGGGTGACATGGCCGCCCCCGCGACGCACCCCCTGCGCTGCCTCCCCCTCGGCGAGGGCGCACTCATTGAGGTCGCCGACCTCGCCGCCGCACGCGCCCACTATACCGCGCTCGCGGCCGCCCCGCCGCGCGGAGTGCGCGAGCTGATTCCCGCCGCACGCACCGTGTTCGCGCGACTCGACCCGGCGCTCATCACCCGCGACGCCTTCGCCGCCGCGTGCCGCGAAGCCCTCGCGGCGCCCGCGAGCGCTGCCCCCACCCCCGGAACGCGCCACACCCTCGACGTGATCTACGACGGCGAAGACCTCGACCCCGTCGCGCGACTGCTCGGGCTCTCCCGGGAGGCGCTGATCGACGCCCACACGGGCGGCGAGTACACGGTGGCGTTCATGGGTTTCGCCCCCGGCTTTGGCTACCTCGTGGGCGGAGACCCCCGCCTAAACGTCCCCCGGCGCGACACCCCGCGCACCCGCATTCCCGCGGGAGCCGTGGCCCTCGCGGGCACCATGAGCGCCGTGTATCCGCAGGTCAGCCCCGGTGGATGGCAGATCCTCGGCACCACCGGCGCGCCCCTGTGGGAGCCCGACCGCGAGCGCGCGGCCCTGCTCGCGCCCGGCGACACCGTGCGGTTTCGGGCGGTCCGCGAGCGCGCCGGCGTGTCCACCGAGTCGGCGCAGAACGCGAGCACCTTCGTGCCCGCTGTACCCGCGGTTTTCGACGTCCACGACCCCGGGCTGCTCACTACCTTTCAAGACCTCGGACGCTCCGGCCACGCCTCCCAGGGCGTCGCACCGTCGGGCGCCGCCGACCGCGCGGCCCACCGGCTCGCCAATCGCCTCGTGGGCAATCCGCCCGACGCCGTCACCCTCGAGGTCACCAGCAAGCTCACGCTGGAGGCCCTCGACCACGTCACCATCGCCGTGACGGGCGCCGAGACGGAGCCGCGCGTGCGTCGGCCCCGGCCCGTGCGCGACACCTTCGCGCTCCCCCAACGCGCGGCCCTCACCCTGGAGCCCGGTGACCTGCTCGACCTCTCCGCACCCCGCACCGGGGTGCGCGCCTACCTCGCCGCGCGCGGCGGCTTCGCCGCGCCGAGAGTGCTCGGCAGCGCGTCGCGAGACCTCCTCTCAGGCCTCGGCCCGCCACCGCTCGCCGCGGGGGACGAGCTGGGCCTCGCGGGGTGCGAGGTCACCGCGCCCTCTCGCGCCGCGACCCCGGGGCCGACGCTGCCAGAGGGCAACCCGGCGTCCGCACCGGTGACCCTCGACGTGACGTGGGGCCCACGCGACGACTACTTCACCCCCGCGTCCCGTGAGGTGTTCACGAGCCAGAGTTATACCGTGACGGCCCAATCGAATCGCGCGGGCCTGCGCCTCGAGGCGCCCCACGCGCTCGACCGCGCCGTGACCGGCGAGCTGCCCAGCGAGGCAACCCTGCGCGGGGCGGTGCAGGTGCCGCCCTCGGGGCAGCCCATCGTGTTTCTCGCGGACCACCCGCTGACCGGCGGGTATCCCGTCATCGCGTGCATCGCGGCGCACCACCTCGACCTGGCGGGGCAGATCCCCGTGGGCGCGCGGGTGCGGTTTCGCGCCGACGCGGAGCAGACCGCCCCACCGCACCCCGACGCTGAGACCGCGCCCCACGCGCGTCCCGTGCTCGAACCCGCCCAGCCCGACGCCGACTGGTCCCTCGGGCACCGGCACGGATGGCGAGCCCGCATCACGGCCCAGGCCCTCGACAGCGGAGCCGCACCCACCGTGGGGCGCGTGCTCGCCCTGCACGCGCCGGGCGGTCCCGGGGTGCGTACCGCGCTGGGCGCTCGCGCGGGCGACATCATCAACGCGGCCGCGCCGGTCACCCTCATCGAGGTGCTCGTCACGGCGGCCGACGCGGCGACCGCGGTGCGCAGGCTGCGCCGGGCGCTCGACGAAGTGGTGGTGGCCGGGGTCGGCTCGACCCTGGCGGACGCTCGCGAGCAGGCCGCGGCCCTGCCCCATTGACGGGCCAGCGCAGCGCAGCGCCGGATAGGGGCAGCACAGCGCAGCGCGGGGGCCTATTCGATCAGCAGGTGCAGTTGGCGCGCGGCCTCGCCGATCGAACCCGACAGCGACGGGTACACCGTGAAGGCGCGCGCAATGGTATCTACGTTCAGGTGCGACTCGATGGCCACCGCGAGGGGATGAATCAGCTCGCTGGCCTGCGGCGCCACGATGGTCGCGCCCACCAGGGTGCCCGAGCCGCGGCGCGCGATGAGTTTGATGAATCCGTCCTCGAGCCCCTGCATTTTGGCCCTCGCGTTCGTGTGCAGGCTGAGCTTGATGACCTCGCCCTCCTCGCGGCCCGACAGCACCTCCTCGTGTGTGGTGCCGATGGTGGCAATCTCGGGCGAGGTGAAGACGTTCGACGACACGCGGCGCACGCGCAGGGGCTGCACCGCGTCGCCCAGCGCGTGCCACATCGCGATGCGACCCTGCATGGCGGCGACCGAGGCCAGCGGGAACACCCCCGTGCAGTCGCCCGCGGCGTAAATGCTGCGAATGTTGGTGCGCGAGACACCATCGACCTCGATGTGTCCGTTGGCGCTGAGGTTCACGCCCACCTCGCGCAGCCCCAGATCTCCCGTGGAGGGTATGGCGCCCACGGCCATCAGCACGTGGCTGCCCTCGATCTCGCGGCCGCCCTCCAGCGTGACCGCGACACCCGTTTCGGTGCGGCGCGCCGCGACGGCGCGCGAGTGCGACATGACCGTGATGCCGCGGCGTTCGAACGCGTTCTGCAGCACCTCGGCGGCGTCGATGTCCTCCCCGGGCAGCACCCGGTCGCGCGAAGACACGAGGGTGACCCGCACTCCGAGCGCGTGATAGGCGCTCGCAAATTCGGCGCCCGTGACGCCCGAGCCCACGACGATCAGGTGCTCGGGTCGTTCGTCGATGTCGTAGAGCTGCTTCCAGGTGAGGATGCGCTCGCCATCGGGGAGGGCGTCGGGCAGCTCGCGCGGCGTCGTGCCGACCGCGACCAAGATCACCTCGGCTTCGAGGGTCTCGGTCACGTGGCCGTCCTGCACCACCTCCACCGTGTGGGCGTCCTTCAGCCGGCCCCACCCCTTGTGCAGGTGCACCTTCTCGGTGTGCAGGCGCATGCGAATGTGTTCCGATTGCAGGGTCGCGAGCCGCTTCACGCGGCGATTCACGGCACCCAGGTCTACGCTCAGGGTTTGGCTCGTGATGGGGTTGCCATTGCCGTCGCGAATGCCCAGCACGCCGGCGCTCGACACCGTATCCAGCACGCCCGCGGTGGCGATCAGGGTCTTGGAGGGCACAACGTCGGTGATGACCGCGTTGCCGCCGAGGCCGCCGGGCTCCACAAGCGAGACGTGCGCGCCGAGTTGGGCCGCTCCGAGGGCCGCCTCGTAGCCGCCCGGGCCCCCTCCGACGATGACGACTTTGACATCCTTGGCAACAGCGCTCACGGCTCATCCTTTGGTGGTGGTGGAGAGATTTCGCGGGCCGTCGGCCTGCGGGCGGCCACGGTTCGCGAAGGGGCCGGTTAGACGCTTGTGGCGCGTCCCGGCCTACCGTCCCAATATATCTGACCGGCATGCTTTGAATGGACGCGCGGTCCCCACCCTGGCAGCATCCGCCCGTTCCCCGGGCCCTCCGTTTTCGGGCTTCGCGGCGGGCATCGTTGCAGTAATCTCGTACTCATGACTGACATTGCAAATGTGCTCGACGACCCTTCCAACGACCCCTTCGAGGTGGCCCAGCAGGCGGCCGCGGTGATCGCCGAGAAGACCGGTGTCGCTCATCATGACATCGCGCTCGTGCTGGGCTCCGGCTGGGGCGGCGCGGCCGAGGCTCTGGGAGAGACCGTCGCCGAGGTGCCCGCGGGCGAGGTGCCCGGGTTTAGCGTGTCGGGCGTCGTGGGCCATTCCGGTACGCTGCGCTCGGTGCGCATCGGTGAGACGGGCAAGCATGCGCTCGTGATCGGCGCGCGCACCCACTACTACGAGGGGCACGGGGTGCGCCGCGTGGTGCATGGCATGCGCACGGCGGCGGCCGCGGGCTGCACGCAGGTGGTGCTCACCAACGGCTGCGGCGGGCTCAACCCGGCGTGGAGCCCCGGCACGACCGTGTTGATTAAGGACCACATCAACCTCACGGCGGCGAGCCCGCTCGAAGGTGCCACGTTCGTTGATCTGACCGACCTCTACTCGGCTCGACTGCGCGACCTGGCGCGTGCGATTAATGCGGGACTCGACGAGGGCGTGTACTGCCAGTTCACGGGGCCTCACTACGAGACTCCCGCCGAGGTGCAGATGGCCAAGGCGATCGGTGGCACCCTGGTGGGCATGTCGACGGCCCTTGAGGCCATCGCGGCGCGCCACGCGGGGCTCGAAATTCTAGGCCTGTCGCTCGTCACCAACCTCGCGGCGGGCATCTCGGCGGAACCCCTGTCTCACGCCGAAGTGCTGGAGGCGGGGCAGGCCGCGGGCCCGCGCATCTCGGCGCTGCTCGCGGAGATCGTGCTGAAAATGGCCTCGTAGGCCGCCTGTCGCAGGCGTCGTGCTAGATGCCGGCATCCGGGTCGCTGGTGCCCCCGGATGCCGGTATTTTGGTGGGTATGGCAATTTCCGAATCTGGTCCCACGCTGCCCTCCACCCCCGGGAGCGAAGAGGCCAACGCCGCACCCGGCGCGTCCGCCCCACCCAGCCCCAGCGTGAGCGCTGCATTGCGCGAGGAGGTGGAGCAGTGGATCGCCGCCGACCCCGACGAGTTGACGCGTGACGAACTGACCAATCTGCTCGATAAGGCCGACGGCGGTGACCCGGCTGCGGCAGAAGATCTCGAAGATCGCTTCGCGGGCTTCTTGCAGTTTGGCACGGCGGGCCTGCGCGGCGAGGTTGCCGCGGGCCCGAACCGCATGAATCGCGCGGTGGTGATTCGCGCCGCGAGCGGACTCGCGGCTTTCCTGCGCGAGGGTCTCGGGGCCGAGGAGACCCCCCGCATCGTGATTGGCTACGATGCGCGCCGCAAGTCAGACGAGTTCGCGCGCGACACGGCGGCCGTCATGACCGCCGCGGGGGTCGAGGCGTTGCTGCTGCCGAGTGCCCTGCCCACCCCGGTGTTGGCGTTCGGTGTGAAGTACCTGCACGCCGATGCGGGCGTCATGGTCACGGCATCGCATAATCCGCCGAACGATAACGGGTACAAGGTGTACCTGGGCGGGCGCATGGTCGACGGCGACGGGCAGGGCGCCCAAATCGTCGAACCATACGACCGTATGATCGCGGCCAAGATCGCCGCCGTCACGAGCGCCGCAGACGTGGACCTCGCCTCGGGCGGCTGGGAGGTGCTCGACACCGACCTGCACGAGGTCTACATGGACGAGGTCGCCGCCGTCGCCGACGACGACTCCCCCCGCGACCTGCGCATCGTCTACACCGCCATGCACGGCGTCGGCGGAGAAACCGCCCGCGAGGTGCTGCATCGCGCGGGCTTCACCGACTTCCACCCCGTTCCCGAACAGTTCGACCCCGACCCCCTGTTCTCCACCGTCGCGTTCCCCAACCCCGAAGAGCCCGGCGCGATCGACCTGTCGCTCGCCCTCGCCCAGCGGGTCGACGCAGACATCGTGATCGCGAACGACCCCGACGCGGACCGCTGCGCCGCCGCCGTCTACGATCCGGCCCTGGGCCGCTGGCGCATGCTGCACGGCGACGAAATCGGTGCCCTGATCGGCTCCTACCTGGCGGGCCCAAAGCGCGAACGGCTCGACCACGACTGCGCGGGCGACGACCCGGTGTTCGCCAATTCGATCGTATCGTCCCGACTGCTCGGCAAGATCGCGGCCGCCTCCGGCATCACCCACTACGAGACCCTCACGGGCTTCAAGTGGATCGCCCGCAGCCACAATCTCTCCTACGGCTACGAAGAGGCCATCGGCTACTGCGTCGCGCCCCACCTCGTGCGCGATAAAGACGGCGTCTCCACCGCCGTGCTGCTCGCCGAAATCGCCGCCGAGCTGAAGGAACGCGAACTCTCGCCCCTCGACATGCTCGACTGCATCGCCGAACTGCACGGCGTACACCTCACCGACCAGGTCTCGATCCGCGTCACCGACCTCTCGATCATCGCCGAGAAGATGGCCGCGTTCCGTACCACTCCCCCGGCCTCGCTCGCGGGCTCGCCCGTCGTCGACAGCCTCGACCTCCTGCAGGGCAGCGTCGAGACCACGGGCCTGCCCCCCACCGACGGCCTCGTGTGGCTCACCGCCGACGACACCCGGGTCATCGCGCGCCCCTCGGGCACCGAACCCAAACTGAAGTGCTACGTCGAGGTGATCGAGCCGGTTCGCGACGCCGACGTGAGCGCCGCGCGCGCCGCCGCGCGCGAACGCATGGAATCCCTCAAGGCCGAACTCACGCGCCAACTCGGTTAGGGCCGGACGCCAACGGGCCGCGCTGGCAGGTCAGGTTACCTGCCAGCGCGGCCCGCGTGCGTCCGGAATGCATTAGGAGCCGCGGCTACTCCGGGGCGTCCTCCAACACGGGGGCGTACCCCGGGTCAATCACGTCACGAATGATGGCATTGCGTTCGTCCCACGGGATGAAGGCGCTCTCCAGGGCGTTGACGGTCACGATGTAGAGGTCCTGCGCGGTCCAGCCCGCTTGCGCGACCAGCTGGGCCATCTCGTGGGTCATCGACGTCGCCGACATGAGGCGGTTGTCGGTGTTCAGCGTGACGTTGAAACCGAGCCGATGCAGCAGGGTGATCTGATGCTTCGCGATCGACTCCGAGGCCCCAGTCTGCACGTTTGAACACGGCGCCACCTCGAGGGCGATGCGGCGGTCCCGCACCCACGAGGCCAACTGACCGAGCATCGCCGAATCGGGCGTGACCTCGGCCGTCGCGGGGTCGAATGACGAGATGTCCTCGGCGATGCGCACACCGTGGCCGATGCGCTGCGTGTTACACACCGAGACGGCTTGCCAAATCGATTCGAGCCCGTCGGCCTCGCCCGCGTGAATGGTGACGGGAAAATTATTCTCGTGTAGCAGGTCGAAGGCGGCCTTGTGGTCGCTCGCGGGGAACCCCAACTCGGCGCCCGCAATGTCGAACCCCACGACGCCGCGGTCGCGGTAGCGCAGGGCCAGCTCGGCCACCTCGTAGCTGCGCTGCGCCATGCGCATCGCACACAAAATGGTGCCGACCCGCACGGGTGACCCCAGTTCGGCGGCGGCCTGCATGCCTTCCGCGAGGCCCTGCTGCACGATCTGCACGACGTCCTCCATCGAGAGGGCACCCTCGGTGAAGAGCTCGGGAGCGTACCGGGTTTCGCCGTACACGACGCCGTCCGCGGCGAGGTCCAACACGTACTCGCGGCAGACCCGCATGAGTCCCGCCTCGGTCTGCATTACGGCAACGGTGTGCTTGAACGTCTCGAGGTATTGCACGAGCGAGCCCGAATCGGCCGCCTGGTGAAACCACGTGCCCAGCGCCTGACCGTTGTCGACCGGCAGGTCATGCCCGATCTCGTGGGCGAGTTCCCACACCGTGAGGGGGCGCAGGGCACCGTCGAGATGGTCGTGCAGCACCGCCTTGGGCAGCGTGGCGATGGTGTCGAGTGACAGTCGACTCATTATGCGATCCGTTCCAGGACGATCTTCGAGGGAGCCACCTCTGTGCCCGCCGGGGCGATCGTGAACGCACCGTCGAGTGCCTCCTTGGCGCGGCCGAAGCGCTCGGGGGTGTCGGTGTGCAGCGTCGCGATCACCTGGCCGGCGCGCACCGTGGCACCGGGCTTGGCGAACAATTCTACGCCCGCGCCCGCCTGCACGGGCTCTTCCTTGCGGGCCCGGCCCGCGCCGAGGCGCCACGCCGCGACGCCGACGGCGAGAGCGTCCACGCCGCTCAGCACGCCGTCGGCCGCGGCCACGATCTGCTCGTTGTACTTGGCCACGGGCAACGGAGCATCGTTGTCGCCGCCCTGGGCCGCGATCATGTCACGCCACTTGTCATAGGCACGGCCATCGGCCAGGGCCGCGCGCACATCGACGTCGGTGCGGCCCGCGCCCGCGAGCATTTCCTCGGCAAGGGCCACGGTCAATTCGATGACGTCCTCGGGGCCTCCGCCCTGCAACACCTCGATCGACTCGCGTACCTCGAGGGCGTTGCCCGCCGTCAGGCCGAGGGGCACCGACATGTCGGTCATGAGCGCCACGGTGTGCACGCCTGCGCTCTTGCCGAGCTCGACCATCGTCTGCGCGAGCTCGCGAGCCTTGTCGACCTCCTTCATGAACGCGCCGCTGCCGACCTTCACGTCGAGCACGAGCGAGCCCGTGCCCTCGGCGATCTTCTTCGACATGATCGACGACGCGATGAGGGGAATCGCCTCCACGGTCGAGGTCACGTCGCGCAGCGCGTAGAGCTTCTTGTCGGCCGGTGCGAGGCCGGCGCCCGCAGCGCAGATCACGGCCCCGACGCTTTCGAGCTGGGCGAAGATCTCTTCGTTGCTGAGGTTGGCCCGCCAGCCGGCGATCGCCTCCAGCTTGTCGAGCGTGCCGCCCGTGTGGCCCAGCCCCCGGCCAGAAAGCTGGGGAACGGCCACGTCAAACACGGCGACGAGCGGGGCGAGGGGCAGGGTGATCTTGTCGCCCACGCCGCCCGTCGAGTGCTTATCGCTCGTGGGGCGCGAGAGCCCCGAGAAGTCCATGCGCTCGCCCGAGGCGATCATGGCGGCGGTCCAGCGGGAGATCTCGTCTCCCGACATGCCGTTTAGAAAGATGGCCATGTTGAGCGCCGACATTTGCTCGTCGGCCACCACGCCGCGCGTGTACGCGTCGATCACCCAGTCGATCTGCTTGGGGCTCAACACGCCCTTATCGCGCTTGACGCGGATCACGTCGACGGCGTCGAACGGTTCGGTGTTTCGCGCTGGGTTCGTGCTCATCATGCTCTTTCCTCAAGGTCGGCTGGCCCGAAAGCGTCGGGCAGTACGTCGTGCAGTCGTTTAATTCCAGACACGGTCTCCATGATCATGTCGGGCAGGGAGTTCTCCCACAGCAGCTGGCGGCAGCGGCCGCAGGGCATCAGGATGTTGCCGTGGCCATCGACGCACGTGAACGCGACGATCTTGCCGCCGCCGCTCATGTGCAGGGCGCCCACGAGGGCGCATTCGGCGCACAGGCCCACGCCGTAGGAGGCGTTCTCGACGTTGCAGCCCGCGATGATGCGGCCGTCGTCTACGTAAGCGGCCGCGCCCACGTTGAACTTCGAATACGGCGCGTAGGCCTTGCGCATGGCGTCGGTGGCGTGTTGGCGCAGCGTGTCGAAATCAATCTCGGACGCGTCGCGGGGCAGGTATTTTTCAGGCATCTGCATTCTTTCGACGGTTTGGGGGCGGCGTGGCCCGGCTCGCGGGCCACGCCGTTACTCGGTGCCTAGTGGCTCTTCTCGTAGGGGGTGCCGGCCGCCGCGGGACCGCGCACGCGGCCCACGAGGCCCGCCACGGCGAAGATGGTCACCACGTAGGGCAGCATGAGCAGGAACTGCGTCGGGATGTTCACGGTCTGTACGTCGGGCACCACCACCGAGTTGAAGATGCCGAGCTGAATTTGCAGGGCGTTGGCGAAGCCAAACATGAGCGAGGCGATCACGGCCCCCCGCGGGTTCCAGCGGCCCAGGATCATGGCCGCGAGGGCGATGTAACCCTGCCCGGCAGACATGTCTTTCGTGAACGCGACGCCCGTGCCGAGGGTCAGCACCGCGCCGCCCAGGCCGGCCACCGCGCCCGCGAGCAGCACGTTCTTCCACCGCGTGAGGTTCACGTTGATGCCCATGGTGTCGGCCGCGTGCGGGTGCTCGCCGACGGCGCGCACGCGCAGACCCCACTTGGTCTTGAACAGGCCGATCGAGACCGCCGCGACGATCACATACATGAGGTACACGAGGATGGTCTGGTTAAACAGAATCGGGCCGATCACGGGCACCTGCGAGAGCCCGGGCAGCGCCACGGTCGGCAGCTGCATGGCCTGATTCAGGGCGTTGCCATTGGCCGCCAGCAGCGAACCGAACAGGAACCCCGTGAGGCCCGAGGCCAGTACGTTCAACACGACGCCGACGATGATCTGATCGACCGCGTACTTGATCGCGAACAGGGCGAGCAGCGCCCCCATCACGAGGCCGCCGAGGGGGGCGCCGATGATGCCGAGGTAGGGGTTGCCGGTGGCCGAGCCGATCAGCACCGAACCGAACGCACCGAGCAGCAGCTGGCCCTCGATGGCGATGTTCACGACGCCGACGCGCTCGCTGAGGATACCGGCGAGCGCACCGAAGATGAGCGGCACGGAGAGCGCGAGCGCACTCTGCAACAGGTCGGTCAGCGGCAGGCTCTTGCCCGCGGCGGCCCAGGCCAGGAACCCCAGCAGCCAGGCCACGCCGAAGGTGATGGCCAGCCAGGGAGGTACCGGGCGTCCGGCCCCCACGCGCAGCGTGGCGTACACCGTGATCGCGGCGCACACGAGCACGAGGGCCACGCCGATGCCGACCGAGGGCACGACGATGCTGGGAATCGTGGCGAAGTCGCTCGCGCGCGAAATGGTGAACGTCGAGCTCAGGCTGCTGTGGCCTGCACCGACGAACAGCAGCGCGCCCAGCACAGTGAAGATCGCGAACCCGACGGGGCCCTTCAGGTTGGCGCGCAATCGGGCCGCGAACGATTCGCTGCCCGTGATGGCGCCGGTCAGGGGTGGAGTCTTGACGCTCATGCCTGCGCTCCCTGGGTCGAGGTGGTGGCGGTGCGAATAGCGGGCGTCTTGCGCTTGCGACTGAGCCCGAAGATCGCCTTGACGAGCGGGGGTGCCGCGATGAATAGCACGATCATGGCCTGCACTACCTGCACGATGTCGATGGGCGTGCCCGTCACGATCTGCATGAAGCGACCGCCCGTGGTGAGTATCGAGAACAGCAGGCCCGCGAATACGACGCCGACGGGTCGCGACCGGCCGAGCAGGGCCACGGTGATGGCGTCGAAGCCCATCGTGCCCACGATCTCCGCGGTGAGCACGTGTTCCGTGCCGAGCACCTGGGTGGCTCCCGCGAGCCCGCACAGGGCGCCCGAGATGACCATGACGCTAAACGTCGCGAAGGGCACGCTCATGCCCGCGGTGCGCGCCGCGTCGGCGTTCGAGCCCACGGCGCGATACACGAAGCCGAGGGTCGAGCGGTTCATGAGCCACCACACGAACACGGCGGCGAGGAGCGCCACGATGACCCCGAGGTGCAGCTTGAAATACGAGCCCATCAGCAGCGGGTATTGGGCACTGGACGCCAGGGGGGGCGATTTGGGTTGCCCGCCCACGCTGATCGGGCCGAGCGTGAGAAACCAGGCCACGAAGTTCACGGCGATCGAGTTCAGCATGATCGTGGTGATCACCTCGTGCGCGCCAAACCGCGCCTTGAGGGCGCCCGCGATGCCCGCGTAGAGGCCACCCGCGAGGATGCCGCCGAGGATGGCGACGAACAGGTGCAGCACGGGGGGCAGGTTCCACGCGAAGCCGATGTACGCCGAGAGGATCGTGCCCATCACGGCCTGGCCCTGACCGCCGATGTTGAACATGCCGGCGCGGAACGCGACCGAGATGCCGAGGGCGGCGAGGATCAGCGGCGCCGAGTAGGTCACCGAGTTGATGAGGGGTTCGAGCACGCCCGTGATATTTCCGCCGCCGGAGTTCAGCACGGCGCCCTGGAACAGGGCCACGTAGGCACCCGAGATGGACTCCCACACGGCGGTTAGGGTGTCGCCGGGGCGACCAAAGAAGTACTGGGCGGCGGCCTGCACGTCCGGGTCGACGGCAGCGATCAGAATAGAGCCCACGATCAGGGCGCACACCATGGCGAGCGCGGTGACGAGCGCCGACGAATCAACGATCTTGCGCAGCAGGCCCTTGTCTTCGGTCTCGACGAGGCGGGCCGCGTCGACGGCGCCGCTGCTCTTGAGCGCGCCCGCTGCGGGGGTCGCAGCGTCTGCTGCCTTGTCCGCTGCCTTGTCGGCGTCAGCCGGCGGGGCGGACTTGCTGAGATTGGGGCCCCGGTTGTCGTCGCTCATTGTGCACCTCCTGGGGTGGCGTGGGCCATGGCCTCCTCGGCGGTGTTGCCGGCCATCATGAGGCCGAGCACGTCGCGAGAGGTTTTGGCGGGGACGATGCCGACGACGCGGCCGTGATACATGACCGCGATGCGATCGGCGAGCTCGAGCACTTCGTCGAGTTCGGTGGAGACGATCAATACCGCGGTGCCCTTGTCGCGTTCGGCGACGATGCGGCGATGCAGAAACTCGATGGAGCCCACGTCGACGCCGCGAGTGGGCTGCGACGCGATGAAGAGTTTGAGGGGTCGCGCGAGCTCGCGAGCCATCACGATCTTCTGCTGATTACCGCCCGAGAGCTTGCCCGCGTGCTGGTGAGGGCTCTGCGTGCGAATATCAAACTCTTCAATGCGGGCCGTGGCATTGCGCTGAATCGCCCGCAGGTCGAGGGCGGGGCCCTTCGAATAGGGCGGCTTGTCGAACAGGTCGAGCACCAGGTTCTCGGCCACCGAGTAATCCAGCACGAGGCCGTCGATCTTGCGGTCCTCCGGAACGAAGCCGATACCGGCTTCGAGCACGTGCTTGATGCGCTTGCCGAGCAGTTCCTCGCCGTCGAGCGTGATGGAACCGGTCGCCTTGGTGGCCCCGAGAATAGCCTCGGTGAGCTCGGTCTGACCGTTGCCCTGGATGCCCGCGACCGCAACAATCTCGCCCGCCCGTACCTCCAGGTCGAGGTGATCGACCACGTTAATGCCGCGCGAGTCCACCACCTTGAGGTCCCGGATCTGCAGCATGGTCTGGTCACCGCTCGCGACCGGCTTGTTGAGGCTGAGCTCGACGGGTCGGCCCACCATCATGGCGGCCAGTTCCTTTTCGGACGCCGCGGGGCTGGCTTCCCCCACCACCCTCCCTCGCCGGATCACGGTGATCTTGTCGGCAACGGCCCGCACCTCGCGCAGCTTATGGGTGATGAACACGATGGAGGTGCCGGACTCTTTGAGCTGGCCCATGATGTTGAGAAGTTCGTCGGTCTCCTGCGGGGTCAGCACCGCGGTCGGCTCGTCGAGAATCAACACGCGCGCGTCGCGAGCGAGCGCCTTGATGATCTCGACGCGCTGCTGCACGCCGATAGGAAGGTCCTCGACGACGGCGTCGGGGTCCACGGCAAAGTTGAAGCGCTTCGAGATGTCGCGAACGCGCTCGCGCGCCTCGCCGAGGTCAAGGAACCCGCCGGCCTTGGTGCGCTCGTTGCCGAGCACGACGTTCTCGGCGACCGTGAAGTTGGGAACCAGCATGAAGTGTTGGTGCACCATGCCGATACCGGCCGCCATGGCGTCGCGGGGGCCCTTGAAGTGCTGCACCACGTCATCGACCAGGATCTCGCCGCCGTCGGGGTCGTACAGGCCGTAAATGACATTCATCAGCGTGCTCTTGCCGGCGCCGTTCTCGCCGACCAGGCAGTGAATTTGATTCTCGTCCACGACGATATTGATGTCGTCGTTGGCGATCAGCGAACCAAAGACCTTAGTAATGCCTCTGAGTTCGAGTTTCATAGCGATCCTCACTGCATGCGGGCGGTGTCACCGTCACGATGCGGCCGGGGGCGCGGTCCGCCGGAGCGTCCGTACCCAGAATATGACCGTGGGGGCCACTCACGCAGTGTGCGCAGTGAGCCCCCACGGCCGTTCCTTTACTTAGGCGTGCTCGCCGACTCGACCTTGATCGTGCCCGCGATAATGTCCTTCTGCAGCTGCTCCACCTTGGCCTTCAGGTCGGCGGGGACCTGAGAATCGAAGTCATGGTAGGGCGCGAGACCGACGCCGCCGTTTTCGAGAGTGCCCACGTAGGGGGTGTTATCGAACGAATCTTCGGAGGAGGTCTTCACGACGTCCTGCACGGCCGGCGAGATCTGCTTCATGACCGAGGTGAGAATCAGGCCCGAGTCGCTCGGGTTGGTGAGCGTGCCGTCTGCGTCCACCCAGATCACCATGGTGCCGGGCTTCTCCTTGGCCGCCGCGAGCGTGCCGCCGCCGACCGGGCCGGCGACGGGCATGATGATGTCGGCGCCCTGCGAGATGAAGCCACTCGTGAGCTGCTTGCCCTGCGTGACGTTCTTGAAGTCGCCGACGAACGAGCCGTTCTGCGCGGCCTTGTCCCAGCCGAGCACCTTGACCGTCTTGCCGTTGTCCGCGTTGTACTTCGCCACACCGTCCGCGAAGCCGTCCATGAAGATGGTGACCGACGGCAGCTTCATGCCGCCATAGGTGGCCACCGTGCCGGTCTTCGACATGCCCGCCGCGAGGTAGCCCGCGAGGTAGGAGGCCTGCGCCGTGTCGAAGAGGATCGGCTTCACGTTGTCGAGCGTGAGGGGCGAGCCGTCCGCATTGGAGGCCGTCGAGTCGATGATCGCGTACTTGGTGCCCGGGTTGGCCTGGGCTGCCTTGCCCGTGCCGGCCGCGAGGTTGAAGCCGACCGTCACGATGATGTTGCAGTTCTGCTGCTTCATGGCCGCGAGATTCTGGTCGTAATCGGCCTCGGCCTTGGACTGCACTTCGGCCACCTGAATGCCGAGGGCCGTCTTGGAGGCCTCCATGCCGTCCTTGGCCGACTGGTTGAACGACTTATCGTCGAAACCGCCCGAGTCGGAGACGAGGCAGCCCTTGAAGTCAGTCGTGGCCGCGGTGCCCGACGTCGAGGCCGACGCCGAGTTCGAACTCGACGATTCTGGCGGCGGGGCGGCGCAGGCGCCGAGAGCGAGGGTTGCTGCCGTGAGCATTGCGGCGGCGCTGACGAGCTTCTTCACGAGTCCTCCTGGAGGGATCTGGATAAAACCAATGCACTCGCACCGTCGCACTCGCCAAGGGAGTGCCTCAATCGGGGCCGCAGGTCGCCGGAAGCGATCGTGTCGGCGTTGACTGTTCGATGGTCGTCCTGCCGACCCGTCCGGTGTGATTCACATTAGGGTAACGCCTTTTTTGTCTAGAAGTGAACAAAACGCCGACGGGCAATTTTGACACAACTCAAACACGCTTGTGACCTGCACAAACTTTGGACAGTCCGGATTTTTTTCAGCCCGGCTGGTTGTCTAAATACTACAGGAACTGCTTGCCTGCGCGCTCCTCGAGACGGGCCACGAGGGTCTTGAGATCCTGCGCGCGCTCCAAAGCAGCCACGAGCAACACGTCCTCCGCATCGACCACCACGACGTCTTGCACCCCCAGCGTCGCGACCACACGCGCCGAATCCAACACCGCCACGCCCGTCGAGTCCACGTCCACAAGCGTGCCCCGCTGCCCGAGCCGCACCATAAGCCCCGTCGTCCCCGGTCGTGCCTGCGCCAAATGGTCGGCGATCTCCGGGGCCGATCGCCCGAGCAACTCAGCCACCTCGGCGTCCGCCACCACGCCCGGTCTCGATTCGTCGCGCACCCCTCGGGCCACGGCGAGGCGCAGCAGGGCCTGGTAATCACCGATGTCGTCCCAGCCGAACTCGGCGGGCACCACGGCCACGCCGCCCCGCGCCGCGACGGGCTCGGCGATCGCGTGATCGATAGCGATGCGGGTGAGCGAGGGCCACACCGCCTCAAGGGTTTGCGCATGGCTGGGCCCACCCCACGCCGCGACCAACTTGTCGATGCCCTTCGCGAGGCCGCTTTGCTGGCCCCGCAAGTGCTCGATTAGCACGTCGGCCCGCGAGACAAACATTCCCGCGTTCCACTGGTATTTGCCGCTCTCGACATAGTCGCGGGCGGTCTCGGCGTCCGGCTTCTCCACAAAGCTGAGCACCGTCCGCGCGCTCGGTGCCCCGGGCACAGCATCGCCCGCCAGGATGTAGCCAAAACCCGTGGCGGGCCGCTGCGGCTCGATGCCAATGGTGACCACGAGGCCCTGCGCGGCGACCTCAATGGCCTCCGCAATGGCGGCGTGAAACGCGGGCACGTCCTCAATAATGTGGTCTGAGGCGAACGAGCCCACCGTCGCCGCAGGGTCGCGCCGCGCGATCAACGCGGTGGCGAGGCCAATCGCCGCCATGGAATCGCGGGGGGACGGCTCGCTGACCAGGTTCTGCTCCGGCAGGTCCGGGAGGTGTTCGCGCACCGCATCGGCATGCGCCACCCCGGTGACCACGATGATGCGCTCGAGGGGGAGCACCGCGCGCAACCGCTCCACCGTGCCCTGCAGCAGCGACTGCTCCTCCCCCGGCGCGTGCATCAAAAACTTGGGCGTATTGCGGCGCGACAGCGGCCACAAACGCACCCCCGAACCGCCCGCGGGAACGATTGCGTAGAAGTGTTCGAACGGCGTCTCCTGGCGCACGGGGGGTTCCCCCTCGGGTGGTGGGCTCGGGTGGTGGGAGGCGCTCGAAACACTACTCATACCAACCACTCTAGCGACTCCGACAGCACCATTTCCCCTCGGAACATTCGTGCCACATAGGCACTCCGGCACGGGGGTGACCTGCATCGCGAATTGAAAAGTAGTCAGCAGTTCTTGCACTTTGAGACGACGCCATCTCTGATTTGACGTCGACCTATGTCTTTAGTCACCAGTGCAGCCCCCCAGGCAGATTTGCGGTCGAAACGCGACTAAAGTGTGAAATATTCGTTGCCGCCTGACTTATCCCGCAGTGACGGGGCATCGTTGCCTCCGCAACGTCCTCAGCGGATAGCCAGCACTCAAAGCCGCTTGGCTATGCCTATGCGTCTCGTTCGCAGTTGAGAGGAATATCGTGTCATCAGCACCAGCAGGCACCTTATATCGGGGCAAGGAAGGCATGTGGTCCTGGGTCGCCCATCGGGTGACGGGCCTTTTGATCTTCTTGTTCCTATTGGTGCACGTCGTCGACACCGCAGTCGTTCGTGTATCCCCCGAGATGTATAACTCGGTCATTGAGCTTTACCACCACCCGATCATGGGCCTCGGCGAGGCCGGCCTCGTCGCCGCCGTCGTGTTCCACGCCTTCAACGGCATCCGCATCATCCTCGTCGACTTCTGGTCGAAGGGCCCCGCCAACCAGCGCAAGATGCTCTGGGGCGTCATCGTCCTGTGGGTCGTCGTGATGGTTCCGTTCCTTGTCCGTCACCTCATGCTCGTCTTCGGACAGCACTAGGAGTTCGCCATGTCTGTCGCAATCGACAAGCCACGCTCGCGCTACGAGCGTTCAAACAACACCAAGGGCAACTTCGAGATGGTGTCCTGGGTGTTCATGCGCGCCTCGGGCGTCCTCCTGGTAGTGCTGATCTTTGGCCACCTGTTCGTAAACCTCATGCTCGGCGACGGTGTCCAGCAGATCGACTTCGCCTTCGTGGGCGGCAAGTGGTCCAGCCCCTTCTGGCAGGTCTGGGACCTCCTCATGCTCTGGCTTGGCATGCTGCACGGCACCAACGGCGTGCGCACCATCATCAGCGACTACGCCGAAAAGCCGACCACGCGCATCGTCCTCAAGTCCATGCTCTACGCGGCCGCGATCATCGTCATCGTGCTGGGCTCGCTCGTGATCTTCTCGTTCGATCCGTGCCCGCCGAGTGCTGATCCGTCGCTGCTGCCCGGCTTCTGCACCGCATAACTCGCCCGCTACACCAACACCACCACAGTTTGTGAAAGGTCTCCCCCCATGCAGACCCATAAATACGATGTCGTGATCGTCGGCGCCGGCGGCGCCGGTATGCGCGCGGCACTCGAAGCGGGCAAACGCGCCCGCACGGCGGTACTCACGAAGTTGTACCCCACTCGCTCCCACACGGGTGCCGCCCAGGGCGGTATGTGCGCGGCACTCGCCAACGTCGAGGCCGATAACTGGGAATGGCACACATTCGACACCGTCAAGGGCGGCGATTACCTCGTCGACCAGGACGCCGCGGAGGTCATGGCCAAGGAGGCCATCGACGCGGTGATCGACCTCGAAAAGATGGGCCTGCCGTTCAACCGCACGCCCGAGGGGCGCATCGACCAGCGTAAGTTCGGCGGCCACACGCGCGAGCACGGCGAGGCGCCCGTGCGCCGCGCCTGCTACGCGGCCGACCGCACGGGTCACATGATCCTGCAGACCCTGTACCAAAACTGCGTCAAGCAAAACATCGAGTTCTACAACGAGTTCTACGTTCTCGACCTCATCATGACCGGCGATCCCCGCATCGACGACGACGTCCGCGCCGTCGGCGTGGTCGCCTACGAACTGGCCACGGGCGAGATTCACATCTTCCAGGCCAAGTCGATCGTCTTCGCCTCGGGCGGTGCAGGCAAGGTCTTTAAGACCACGTCGAACGCCCACACCCTGACGGGTGACGGCCAGGCCATCGCCCTGCGCCGCGGCCTGCCGCTCGAAGACATGGAGTTCTTCCAGTTCCATCCCACGGGCCTCGCGGGCCTCGGCATCCTGCTCTCGGAGGCCGCTCGTGGCGAAGGCGCCATCCTGCGTAACCGAGACGGTGAGCGCTTCATGGAGCGTTACGCCCCCACCCTGAAAGACCTCGCCCCCCGCGACGTCGTGGCCCGCGCCATGGCGAACGAGGTGCGCGAGGGCCGCGGAGCCGGGCCGAACAAAGACTACGTGCTGCTCGACATCACGCACCTGCCGCCCGAGCAGATCGACGCGAAGCTGCCCGACATCACGGAGTTCGCTCGCACCTACCTCGGAATCGAGCCCTACACGGAGCCCGTGCCCGTGTACCCCACCGCCCACTACGCGATGGGCGGCATGCCCACGAACATCACCTCCGAGGTGTTCCGCGACGCCGAGCACACGGTCCCCGGCCTGTACGCGGCGGGCGAGGTCGCCTGCGTGTCGGTGCACGGCGCCAACCGCCTCGGCACCAACTCGCTGCTCGACATTAACGTCTTCGGCAAGCGCGCTGGCATCGCCGCCGCGGAGTACGCCAACTCGGTCGACTTCGTGGACCTGCCCGAGAACCCCGAGGTCGAAACGGTCGCCCTGATCGATAACCTGATGCAGGCCAAGGCCCAGGGAGAGCGCGTCTCCGACATTCGCCGCGAGCTGCAAGAGGTGATGGACGCCAACGTGCAGGTGTTCCGCACCGAGGAGTCGATCCAGCACGCCATGGACACGATCCGCGCGCTCAAGGAACGCTTCTCGCGCGTCGCCCTGCAAGACCACGGCAAGCGATACAACCTCGACCTGTTGGAGGCCATCGAATTGGGCTTCCTGCTTGACCTCGCCGAGGTCATCTCCCTGTGCTCGCTCGAGCGTCGCGAATCCCGCGGCGGTCACTTCCGCGAGGACTACGAAAAGCGCGATGACGTGAACTTCCTGTGGCACACCATGGCGTACAAGACGCTCGACGGCAACGGCCAGGACGGCACCACGGTGAAGCTTGGCAAGAAGCCCGTCGTCATTACCCGCTACCAGCCCAAGGAGCGTACTTTCTAATGACCGCTGTAGCAGAAGCTCCCGCCGAGGCCGGTGCGATCCCTTCGTTCAATGTGACCCTGCGCATCATGCGCTACAACCCCGAGGTCTCCCCCGACCAGTACTGGGAGGAGCACACGCTCCAGGTGCACGGCACCGACCGTATCCTCGATGCGCTGCACCGCATAAAGTGGGAGACGGACGGCTCGCTGTCGTTCCGCCGCTCGTGCGCGCACGGCGTGTGTGGTTCCGACGCCATGCGCATTAACGGCCGCAACCGCCTGGCCTGCAAGTCGCTGCTGAAAGACCTGAACCCCGAGAAGCCCATCACGGTCGAGCCCATCAAGGGCCTGCCCGTCGAGAAGGACCTCATCGTCGACATGGAGCCGTTCTTCCAGGCGTACCGCGAGGTCATGCCGTTCCTCATCACGGACGGCCACGAGCCCACCAAGGAACGCCTCCAGTCGATCAACGACCGCGAGATCTTCGACGAGACCACCAAGTGCATCCTGTGCGCCGCGTGCACCTCGTCGTGCCCCGTGTTCTGGTCGGACGGTCAGTACTTCGGCCCCGCCGCCATCGTGAACGCACACCGCTTCATCTTCGACTCGCGTGATGCGGGCGGCGAGCAGCGTCTCGAGATCCTCAACGACAAAGAGGGCGTGTGGCGCTGCCGCACCACCTTCAACTGCTCCGAGGCGTGCCCCCGCGGCATCCAGGTCACGAAGGCCATTGCCGAGGTCAAGCAGGCGATCCTGCAGCGCAAGATTTAATTCTCGAGCGCATTTCGGGCAGATTTCGGGCGCAGTACGGTCACAGTACCAGCGCAAGAATCAGGGCGGACGCAACCGTGGTTGCGTCCGCCCTTTCGCATCGTAAGCGGGTGGCCCGTCGGCCCTACCCGGCCAGGGCGCTGATCGCGGACTCGAGGTATCGAGCCGCCATGCGCGACTGCACGCTGCGGGCCACGCCCTTACCGAGTTTCGCGACGAATGATTGTGTCGCGGTGAACGAGAAGATTTCGAAGACGACCTCGTCGGCCTCGTTGAGGTAGACCGAATAGCGTTCTTCGCCGCGTTCGGGGTGTGTCATGAGGGTGCCCATGAGGAACGAGACGCGGGTGGGCGACGTGTCGACTGCGATAATTCGATACGGGGTCACCACCGTAACCCCGAAGACGTTCGTGCGCTGTTCGACCAGCGTGTCACGTTCGGCGCGCGGCGAGGTGGTCGCGAACTGCACGCCGGATTCGCGGATGAAGTGAAACCGTAATAACCGATCTGCGGCGCGCGCGAAGGCCTCGGCGCCGTGCCCCACGACGACGCTTTGGCGCGAGGGGATGTAGTACTCGGGCAGGGTGCTGGGCAGTTCGGCGATGGTGCCGATGCCTCGGGTGGTGCCCACCTCGACGTAGTTGAACGCCATTTCCGTGAGTTCGGTGGCTCGCTGGACGTTCATGAGGAAGTCAGCCGTTTCGAGGCCCTCGGCGGCCTCGGCGGCCTCCAGGGCGCGCCGATCCCGCTGTTGCATGGCCGTTTCGGGCGACGTGCCCGCGCTCTCGGCAACGGCTTGAGAGGGTGGCGCGGTGTCCCCCGCCCGTTCGGCGCTGCGGGCGCCGTGACGCCGACCCGTGCGCGCTCCCGCGGCGACCTGCGGCGTTACCGCGGGCTCCGGTGGCGTTACCGCGGGCCCCGGTTCGCTGACGGGCGCGGGGAGATCGAACGTGACGCTGGTGCTGGCGCTGCCCACCTCCACCTCGGGTACGGACGCCGCGTCATTGAGCGCGGCGGACGACGCCTCCAGTCGAGCGACATCGGGAGTCTCCGTGGTGAAGACAAAATCGGGTTCGGCGGCTGCGGCCGCTTGGCGCAGGGCGTCCTCGACCAGGCCCTGCACCACGCCGTCCAGCACGGGACGCTCGCTGCTCGGCACGATGACGGTTTCGGTGACGGGCACGACGAGGTCGGCCGCGTGGGCGCCCTCAGCGTCCAAGACGCGGCGCACCGGTCGCGCGGTGCGTCCGACCTTCGAGGTCCGGCGCAGCCCCGTCGAGCGTCCTTTGCCGGGGCCGAAGTCTTCGGAACTCATGCTCGCTCCTGAAAAATGCATGGGCTATTGCGTGGTGTGGTCCCTCTCATTTCTACACGTTGGGGCCTCGCCGTGCATCCTGGAATCTTCTCGCAGGGTACTACGAAACTCGGCGCGAATCACTCACCGCGCAGCGCCGGTACGAAGCCGACGGCGTCGTATACCCGGGCCAGGGTGGCGTCCGCAATGCCCCGCGCCTTGTCCGCGCCCTGCTGCAAGATGCGGTCAAGTTCCGCGGGGTCCGCCAAGAAGGCAAGGGTCTGGTCGCGGAACGGGGTCACCACCTCGACGAGGGCCTCGGCGACCGCCACCTTCAAATGCCCATACATCTTGCCGTTGAAACGGGCCACGATCGCGTCCACCGACTCCCCGGTCAGCGCCGAATAAATCGAGAGCAGGTTAGCGACACCTGGCTTCGCTTCGGCGTCGTACTCGATCACGGTGTCGGTGTCGGTCACCGCCGAGCGCACCTTCTTGGCGTTGGCCGCCGGATCATCCAACATGTTGATGAGACCCTTGGGCGATGCCGCACTCTTGCTCATCTTCTTGGTCGGTTCTTGCAGGTCCATGATGCGCGCGGTTTCCTTCACGATGTACCCCTCGGGCACCGTGAAGAGGCCGCCAAAGCGACCGTTGAGTCGAATCGCGAGGTCGCGCGTCAGTTCGAGGTGCTGGCGCTGGTCGTCACCGACCGGCACCTTGGCCGTGTCATACAGCAAAATATCGGAGGCCATGAGGATCGGGTAGGTGAACAGACCCACGTTGGTTTTGGCGTTGCCGTGCTGCGCAGACTTGTCTTTGAACTGGGTCATGCGGCTCGCCTCACCGAACCCCGTGAAGCAGGAGAGCACCCAGGCCAGTTCCGCGTGAGCGCGCACATGGGACTGCACGAACAGGGTGGATTTGGCGGGGTCGACTCCCCCAGCCAAATACTGCGCGGCCGTGACGCGCGTGCGTTGGCGTAGAACATCGGGGTCGACCTCCACGGTCAACGAATGCAGGTCAACCACGCAATAGAGTGCTTCGTATTCGTCCTGCAGCGCCCTCCATTGAGTGA
The DNA here is from genome assembly GCA_022803075.1 of Micrococcales bacterium 31B. Classification (GTDB taxonomy): domain Bacteria; phylum Actinomycetota; class Actinomycetes; order Actinomycetales; family Dermabacteraceae; genus JAFFTF01. The sequence goes on along the minus strand of JAFFTF010000009.1, from coordinate 18,844 downwards.
GCGCTCCGAGGTAATTGCCGAGGTGGAGCGAGTCGCTCGTGGGCTGCATGCCCGAAAGGACGCGGGGCTTGGCAGAGTTCATGGTTCCTCAAAAATCAGGTGGGTCGAAGTGTTAGAGGTCGTACGCAACGACGACCGGCGCATGATCAGACCATCGCGTGTCGTAGGACGGGGCGCGATCCACGCGCGCGAACTGCGAGGTGGCCGCGAGGTCCTGCGAGGCGATCTGGTAGTCGATGCGCCAGCCCGAGTCGTTGTCATAGGCCTGGCCGCGCTGCGACCACCACGAGTAGGGGCCCGGTCCTTCGCCGCCGTGCTTGCGACCCACGTCAACCCAGTCCAGCTCGCCGAAGATGCGGTCGAACACGGCGCGCTCCTCGGGTAAGAAACCGGCCTTCTTGACGTTGCCCTTCCAGTTCTTGATGTCCACTTCGCGATGGGCGACGTTCAAGTCTCCCGTCAGCACGACGTGGCGGCCGGCGTCGCGCAGGGCGCCGATGCGCGCGATCATGGCCTCCATGAAGTCAAACTTGTCGCGCATCTTGTCGGCGTTCGTTTCGTCCCCCGTGTGCACATAGGCGCTGATCACGGTGAGTCCGCGGCCGTCGGCGGTGTCGAAATCCGCCTCGATCCAGCGGCCCTGGTCGGCGAATCGATCGCCCTCTCCGAAGCCGATGCGGTGGGCCGTGGGCGCTAACTTCGAGGCGATCGCCACGCCCGCGCGGCCCTTTTGCACGCTCTCGGCGTGCACCACGTGATAGCCCTCGACGTGCTGCGCGACCAGGTTGTCGGGGCAGCGCACCTCCTGCATGGTGACCACATCGAGCGGTTCGGCCGCGAGCCAGTCGGGCATGCCCTTGCGGTGGGCTGCGCGGATACCATTCACGTTGACAGAGGCGATCGTAAGAACCATGCCGCCATGTTCTCAAATGCCGCCTGCCCCCGACCACCGTATTTCGGTGGTCGGCCCCCTGGCCTCCACTACGCAAGGACGCGCGGTGCCCGAGTAGCCGGGTACCGCGCGTCCACGCGTACTGGGGTTTTAGGCGACCTGGCGCTCGGCTGCCTCGACCACGTTTTCGAGCAGCAGGGCCCGCGTCATGGGGCCGACGCCACCCGGATTGGGCGAGACCCACGCGGCCACCTCGGCCGCCTCGGGTTCGATGTCGCCCACGATCACGCTCTTGCCGTTCTCGTCGACCTCGCGCGACACGCCCACGTCAAGCAGGATAGCTCCGGGCTTCACGTCGGCGGCCTTGACAATGCGGGGCACCCCCGCCGCCGCGATCACCACGTCGGCAGTGCGAATCACCTCGGCGAGGTTCTGCGTGCCCGTGTGCGTGAGCGTGACCGTCGCGTTGACGTTGCGGCGCGTCAGCAACAGTCCCACGCTGCGGCCGACCGTGACGCCGCGGCCCACCACCACCACGTGCTTGCCCTTGAGGTCCAGGCCGTGGCGGAGCACCAACTCGATCGCCCCGCGCGGAGTGCACGGCAGGGGCGAGGTGATGGGTTCGCTCACGTTCAGCACGAGCCGGCCCAGATTGGTGGGGTGCAGACCGTCCGCGTCCTTCGCGGGCGCGATGCGCTCGAGAATGGCGTTGGTGTCGATGTGCTTCGGCAGGGGCAACTGCACGATGTAGCCCGTGCACTCGGGGTTCGCGTTGAGTTCGTCGATCACGGCCTCAAGGTCGGCCTGCGTGGCCGTGTCGGGCAGTTCGCGGCGAATCGATGCGATGCCAACCTCGGCGCAGTCGCGGTGCTTACCGCCGACGTACCACTTCGAGGCGGGATCCTCACCGACCAGCACCGTGGCCAGCCCGGGCTGAATTCCCTGCTCCTTGAGCGCCGCGACGCGCTCCGTGAGCTCGCGCTTGATCGTTGCGGCCGTCTTGGTTCCGTCGAGAATCTGCGCCACCATCAGTACTGCTGCAATTCGGGGTAGAGGGGGAACGCGTCGCCGAGTTTCGCGGTGCGCTTCGCGAGGGCTGGGACGTCGGCGCCGGGCTTGAGGGCGGTCGCGATCACGTCGGCGAGTTCCGTGAACTCGGTGTCGCCGAAGCCGCGGGTGGCCAGGGCCGAGGTGCCGATGCGCAGACCCGAGGTGACGCGCGGCGGGCGCGGGTCGTTCGGCACGGCGTTGCGGTTCACGGTGATGCCGGCGTGGTGCAGGATGTCTTCGGCCTGCTGACCATCGAGCTCGGAGTTACGCAGGTCAACGAGCACGAGGTGCACGTCGGTGCCGCCCGACACCACCGAGACACCGGCCTGCTTGACGTCTTCTGCGAGCAGACGCTCGGCGATGATCTTGGCACCGCTCAGGGTGCGCTCCTGGCGCTGCTTAAACTCGTCGGTGCCGGCCACCTTCATGGCCACGGCCTTGGCGGCGATCACGTGCATGAGGGGGCCGCCCTGCTGGCCGGGGAACACGGCCGAATCAATCTTCTTCGCCCACTCCTCCTTGCACAGGATCATGCCCGAGCGGGGGCCCGCGAGCGTCTTGTGCACGGTCGTCGAGACCACGTCTGCGTGCGGCACGGGGCTCGGGTGGAGGCCCGCCGCGACGAGGCCCGCGAAGTGAGCCATGTCGACCCACAGCTTCGCGCCGACCTCATCGGCAATCGAACGGAACGCCTCGAAATCGAGGTGGCGGGGGTATGCCGACCAGCCCGCGACGATCACGTGGGGGTGCGTGGCCTTCGCGGTTTCGCGCACCTTCTCCATGTCGATGATGTGCGTCTCGGGGTCCACCTCGTAGGCGGAGACGTTGTACAGCTTGCCCGAGAAGTTGATCTTCATGCCGTGCGTGAGGTGGCCGCCGTGCGCGAGCGAGAGGCCCAGCAGGTTGTCTCCGGCGTTGGCCAAGGCATGCATCACGGCAGCATTAGCGGTCGCACCCGAGTGCGGCTGCACGTTGACATGGTCGGCCCCGAACAGGGCCTTCGCACGGTCGATCGCGATCTGCTCGGCGACGTCGACCTCTTCGCAGCCGCCGTAATAGCGCTTGCCCGGGTACCCCTCGGCGTACTTGTTCGTCAGCACCGAACCCTGCGCCTGCAGCACTGCACGCGGCACGAAGTTCTCGCTCGCGATCATCTCCAGCGTGCGTTGCTGGCGCGCCAGTTCGCGATCGAGCACCTGGGCGATGTCGGGGTCGAGGTCCTGAATGGACACGTTGTTCACGTCGGTCACGGTGACTCCTTAGTCAGTTGGAGGCGTGCCCGCAGCGTGGCGGGCGTGCCCTTCAAAGATTGGCTGGACCCAGGCGGGCGGCCCGTCAACGCCATGACGTCGCTTCACGATGTTCACCATCTGCGCCAGTTGCGACGGTCAGAGTCTAGCAATCGGCCCGGACGCCGAGGGGGTTGCGTTGTCATATGAACAGCCCGTATGGCGCGCGCCACTGCAAATCAGGCATCCGTGGGCGAAGTTACCTGCGGAGGCGTTTTTTTCGTATGATTCCCAGGTGAATCAGCCCCAGTTCGAGGCCGCAGCAAGCGCCTCCCCCCAGTGGATCCTCACCCTGTCGTGCCCCGACCGCTCCGGCATCGTCGCGGCGGTCGCGGGCGCCGTCGCCAACGCGGGCGGCAATATCGTGGAGTCCCAGCAGTTTGGCGACGACTCCGGCTCGTTTTTCATGCGGGTGCAGGTGGATATGAGCGGGAGCACCCAGGTGGGGGCCGGAGCGTCCGGCCCGCAGGCTGCCCGCGATGACGCCGCGGGTGAGGTGCTGCGCTCGTGGCTGCGCCCGGTCGGCGAGAAGTTCACGATGGATTGGAACGTGGCGAGCGGCAATCACAAGATGCGGACGCTCGTCATGGTCTCCAAGGCGGGGCATTGCCTCAATGATCTGCTGTTTCGCCAGCGCAGCGGGCAATTGCCGATCGAGATTCCCGCGATCGTCAGCAACCACACCGACCTGCAGCCGCTCGCCGAGTTCTATGGAGTGCCGTTCTTTCACGTACCCGTGACCCCCGCGACGAAAGCGGAGGCCGAGGCCCGCGTCCAGGAGATCGCCGCCGAACAGGGCATCGAACTTGTCGTGCTGGCCCGCTACATGCAGGTGCTCTCCGACCAGTTGTGCCGCGCGTTCGAGGGCCGGGCCATCAACATTCACCACTCGTTCCTGCCCTCGTTCAAGGGTGCCAAGCCGTACCACCAGGCGCATGAACGGGGCGTGAAGATCATCGGCGCCACCGCGCACTATGTGACGGCCGACCTCGACGAGGGCCCGATCATCGAGCAGGACGTCGAGCGGGTGAGCCACAACGAGTCCGCGAGCGACCTCGTGGCCCGCGGTCAAGACGTCGAATGCCGCGCCCTAGCGCGCGCCGTGCGCTGGCACGCCCAGCATCGCGTGCTGCGCAACGGGCATCGCACGGTGGTGTTCCACTAGAGCGCGGCGACGCTGCGTCAGTCGTTGATCGAGTGCCCCACCCAAACGGGCTCGGGCACGAGTTCCACGCCGAACGCGTCGCGCACCCGGTCGCGCACCGCGCGAGCGAGTTCGGCAATATCGGACGCCGAGGCGCCTCCTCGGTTGGTCAGGGCCAGGGAGTGTTTGGTCGAGAGGCTCGCGCGCTCGTTCAGCCCGAAGCCCTTGTCGAGCCCGCTGTTGCTGATCAGCCACGCCGCGGAAGTCTTGATGCGGCCGGCGTCCCCCGGATGCCGCGGTGCTCCCTCGGGCAGGGCCGCCGCCTCAGCCTCCGTCAATTGGGGGTTTGTGAAGAAAGACCCCGCGCTCCACGTGTCATGGTCGGTGGGATCAAGCACCATGCCCTTGCTGCCGCGCACCGCGAGCACGGCCTCACGCACGCGCTCCAGGTCAACGCGTTCGCCGATCTCGACGCCGAGTCGCGCCGCCAGGTCGGCGTAGCGCACGGGCGCCGACAGGGTGCCCAGCTTGAACTGAAACTGTACGTTCAGCACCACGTAGCGGCCCGTGGGCTGACCGTGAAACGGGCTGCCCTTAAAGATCGAGTGACGGTAACTGAATTCGCAGTCGGCGAGGGCGAAGGTCTTCACGGCACCGGCCTCGCGGTCCCACGTGCGCACGGCGGAGATTACCTGGGCGGCGTCCTGGCCGTACGCTCCAACGTTTTGAATCGGCGTCGCACCGACGGTTCCGGGTATGCCCGACAGCGCCTCGATGCCCACCCAGTTGTTGCTGACGGCATGGGCCACGAAGGCGTCCCAGTTCACTCCGGCCCAGACGGTGACCGAAACTCCCCCGCACGCGGAGGCATCGGTGACCTCGACCCCGGGGGTCACCAGGTCGGGGTTGATGAAGTCGGTGATTGCCGCGTCTGCCTCGCAACCGAGCGCGATGCCGGGACGTGTGCCCCGGGCGTCCTCGCCTCCTTCCGCGGGGTCCGCGGTGCGAATGACGCTCCCGTCGAACGCGGCGTCCGAGCACACGAGGTTGGAGCCGCCGCCCAGCACGAGCACGGGCCGCCGCGCGGCGTCTGCCGCCCGCACGGCCTCGATCAGCGCATTCTCGTCGTAGACGGGCTGGTAATCGCCGAGCGGCCCGCCGATGCGGAGGGTGGTGAGTTCGGCGAGCCGGCTGGGGCGGGTAGGGATTTGGGTCATGGCACTACCTTACTGTCCGGCGTGCCGGGTCACCGCGCGCCGCACGTTAGCCCTGCATCTCGTCGGCCTTGAGGGGCGCCGCGGCGCGCACCGCGAACAGCGACGCCACGATGCACACGCCCACCGCGAGCAGCGCCCAGCGCACCCCGATGGAGTGCGAGAGGTAGCCGAGCAGGGCCGGGCCGAGCAGGAACGCCGTGTAGCCGATCGTGGAGACCACGGAGACGCGGGCCGCCGCTCGCTTCGGGTCGTCGGCCGCTGCGGACATGCCGACGGGAAACCCGAGCGCCGCGCCCGCACCCCACAGCACCGCGCCGGGCAGCGCGATCCAGATGGTGGGGGCAAACACGAAGGCGAGCAGGCCCACGAGGGAGGCGGCGAAGCTGAAGCGCAGCACCGGAAGGCGTCCGTACCGGTCGAGCAGGCCAGACCCGAGCACGCGGAAGATCGTCATCGCGCCGATGAAGACCGCGAACACGAGGGCTCCCTGCGACTCGGAGCCGTGCAGCTCGTCGACCACGGCCTTCGCGATCCAGTCGTTGCCGCTGCCCTCGGTGAGGGCCGCGCCGAGCACCACGAGGCCGATCACGAGGGTGCGGGCCTCGGTCCAGGCGCTGCGGCCCCTGGCCGCGTTTTGGGGGTCGGACGCCGCGTCGGCCGGCTGGGCTGCGTGGCCCTCGTTGCCCGCGGGGAGGAATTTCGAGGTGCTGGTCAGCACGATAATCAGACCCGCCGCGAGGCACATGACGATCTGTGCGGGCAGTCCGATGCCCAGCTGCGCCATGAGGGAGCCGAATAGCGCGCCGAGGAACGCTCCGCCCGAGAAGGAGGCGTGGAACATGGGCATGATGGTCTTGCCCCAGTGGCGCTCGACCTCGGCTCCCTCGACATTTTGGGCCACATCCCAGACGCCATTGGCGACGCCGTAGATGCAGACACCGAGCATAGTGAACACGAGGCTGTGCTGCAGCAGGGCGACGGCCACGATGCTCCAGCCCACGATCGCCACGCCGTAGCAGGCGAGCAGCGTGAAGCGGGTGCCAAGTCGCTGGGCGACGCGGCCCGCGAGGGGCAGGCCGATGAGCGCGCCGATGGCGCCGGTGAGGAGCACCTGGCCGAGTTGTGCGTCATTGATGTCGAGTTGATCGGCAACGTAGGGCAGTCGTGCGGCCCACGAGGCAAACAGCAGCCCGTTCAGCGCGAACACGATGTGGGTGACGATCATGGCGTCTCTCACCGCGCGCCGCGGGTACGGAGAGGTGAATTGAGAGGGAGCGGATGAGGTCATCAGAGTTTTACCGTGACTTGGGCTTTGCCGAGTACCTTGACGTCGTCCACCGTCACCGTGAGGTCGATGCGCAGCGATTCCGGTTTCACGGCCGCGACCTTGCCCACCACGGCGACCGTGACGCTGCCGGGGTTCGGCACGGGCACGGGCTTCGTGAAGCGCACGACGTATTCGGCGACCAGGGAGGGGTCATCGAGCCAGTTGGTGACGAGGGTGACGGCGCTGCCCATGGTGAGCATGCCGTGCGCGATGACTCCGTCGAGGCCGACGGACTGCGCGAAGGCATCGTTGTAGTGGATGGGGTTGAAGTCGCCCGAGGCACCCGCGTAGCGCACCAGGGTGTCGCGGGTGAAGGTCAGTTCGCTACGGCCGATCTCATCGCCGACGCTGAGGTCGTTCAGGTTCACTTGTCGTCTCCTCGCACCACGATCACGGAGTGCACGTTGGCGACGATGTGATCGTCGGCGTCGAGCAGGTCTACGCGGGTGCCGACCATGCCGTGGCCGCCCGCAATGCGCATGGTTTCGACGTTCAGCACGCCGCGCAGTTCGTCGCCCGCCACGATGGGTCGGTGCAGCACGAACTTCTCATCGCCGTGCACGACCCGGCTGTAGTCGATGCCGGCCTCGGGGTCTTCGACGAGTTGTCGTTCGCAGCCTTGTGCCATGATGACGGCGAATGTGGGCGGTGCGATGAGGTCGGGGTGGCCCGCGGCGCGCGCGGCGTCTAGGTCATGGTGCAGGGCGTTGGTTGCCCCCGTCGCGGCGGCAAATTCGCGGACCTTCTCGCGGCCGACCAGGTAGGGCGGGCCGGGTGGGTACACCTTGCCCTGATATTCGACGTTCACGGCCATGAGGGGCTCCTTGGTGTTGTACCGCGCGTGCGGGACGACGAAATATTTCCAGTTGGTAGGTTTCATTGTACGGTCGCGGGTGCACTTGCGGAATACAACAACGGCCGCAACTCGCGTGAGTTGCGGCCGTTGGCTACGTTGAGTGCGCCCAGCGCGCCAGCCCGGGCTTAGCGGGTTTCGCGGTGCGCGGTGTGCTTGTTGCAGCGCGAGCAGTACTTCTGGAACTCGAGACGATCGGGATCGTTACGACGGTTCTTCTTGGTGATGTAATTGCGCTCTTTGCAGTCCACACACGCCATGGTGATCTTGGGACGAACATCGGTGCTCTTGCTAGCCACGGTTGCCTTCTCTCCTGAACCATCGGCTCAATGGGGGCCGCGGTATGTTTTGTCTTCAGATGCTGATGTCTTCGCGCCGACTACCTTGCCTGGATTCAAGTGGTCGGGCCACCCAGACGGGTGTTCGCGTGTGCCTTCGCGCGCGAAACAGCACAAGTATACGCAAGCCCTCTCGGGCTCGCCCATACTGCGTAGCGGGAGCGGGGCTCGAACCCGCGACCTCACGATTATGAGTCGTGCGCTCTGACCAGCTGAGCTACCCCGCCAAAAAAACGACCGGCAGAGCCGGCCCTTTTCAGAGCCCCGAACGAGAATCGAACTCGTGACCTTCTCCTTACCATGGAGACGCTCTGCCGTCTGAGCTATCGGGGCAACGCTTTGAAACTTTACACGATCGAAAACCACTGAACCAAATCGAGTTCTAGTCGTTCCGATCACATGCGCAAAGCCTCTCGGCCATGACCGCTCACCCGCGTGGATGAGCCGTCATTGCGTGGCAAGTGAGGGATTCGAACCCCCGTAGCGTAACGCGGCTGATTTACAGTCAGCTCCCTTTGGCCGCTCGGGCAACTTGCCGTTTTCGCTCCGCCTAGGCCCCCGCACAACACCGACAGTTTGACCTGTACGGCGCCCTATTGCGGACCTGTTCGGACCGAGCTAGATAAGCGTACAAAGATTCGGCGCCAATGTCTAAATCGATCCGGTCAATTTTGGGCATTCATGAGTATGCTCACAGAGGCGGGTCCCTACCGGCGCACTTCCACCTGGTTAACTGAATCCGCAACGGAAGCCCCATCCCGCGAAAGGAAGCCATGGCCGACTCATCCTTCGACGTAGTGTCGAAACTCGACAAGCAAGAAGTCGATAACGCCCTGAACCAGACCATCAAGGAGGTTCAGCAACGCTACGACTTCAAAGGCACCGACGCCACGATTGAGTGGAGCGGCGAGGGCATCGTTGTCAGCGCCTCGAGCGACGACCGCGTGCTCGCCGTTGTCGATGTGTTCCAATCGAAATTGATCCGCCGCCAGGTCTCCATCAAGGTGCTCGACTTCGACGAACCCAAGCCTGCCAGCAAGGGCTCGCGCCTCGACATCGCCCTGAAGGACGGCCTGTCGAGCGATGACGCCAAGAAGGTCGCCAAGATCGTGCGCGACGAGGGCCCGAAGGGCGTCAAGACCCAGATCACGGGCGATGAGGTGCGCGTCTCCTCCAAGAGCCGCGACGACCTGCAGTCTGTCATCAGCCTGCTCAAGGGTAAGGACCTCGAGTTTCCCGTGCAGTTCGTGAACTACCGGTAACTGCGCGCACAGGCGCGCACAGTCGCGAATAGTGGCCGTTTCCGACCGGGAGCGGCCACTTCGCTGTTACTGCGGTGCCGGCCAGTTGGGCGTGGGCGCCACTCCCCCGTCGACGCCCGTGTACCCGCCACCGGCCATGCGCTCCAGTCGCACGATGCGTTCCTCGATCGGCGGGTGCGTCGAAAACAGGCCGGCGCCGCGTTCGCCCCGCCGAAACGGAGACGCGATCATCATGTGGCTCGTGTTGACGAACTCGCGCTCAGGGGGCAGCGGGGCGGCCTCCACCCCGCCTTCGAGCTTGCGTAGGGCGGACGCCAGGGCGAGCGGGTCCCCGGTCAGCAGGGCCCCGTCTTCGTCCGCGTCGTATTCGCGCGTGCGCGAGATGGCCAACTGAATGATGGTGCTTGCGAGTGGAGCGAGCAGGGCCATGGCGATCATGCCGATCATGGCCAAGGGATTGTTGCGGCTGTCACGACTCATGCCGCCCCACATCAGCATCTGCGCGACCGAGGTGATGATGCCGGCCACCGCGGAAGCCACCGAAGAGGTCAGGATGTCGCGGTTGTACACGTGCATGAGCTCGTGACCGAGCACGCCGCGCAATTCTCGCTCGTCCAGCAGTTCGAGAATGCCGTACGTGCAACAGACGGCGGCGTGTTTGGGGTTGCGGCCCGTCGCGAAGGCGTTCGGGGCGTTGGTCGGCGCGACAAACAATCGGGGCATGGGCTGGCCGGCGCGGGTCGAGAGTTCCCGCACGATGCGATACATCGCGGGATGTTCGACCTCGGTGACGGGTCGGGCGCGCATCGCACGAATCGCGATCTTGTCACTGTTCCAGTAGCCGTAGGCGGTCATGGCCAGGCCGATCAGCGCGAAGACCCAGAGGTATCGGGCCCCCGCGATGAGGGAACCGAAGGTCAAGAGTATGGCCCAGAGGACGCCGAACAATGCAATGGTCTTCAGCCCATTGAAGTGACGATGACCTTTGACCATGCGACGTCACGCCTTTCTGCAATTGACTGCATCCGTTGGAGAAGCAGTACGCTTCTCCAACGGTCACACACAACGCGAAGTTCCAGTCGAGCTGGCCCGCGTAGTGAACAGCGTCACGCACACGGCGCGCGTCGCCCCATGGCTGAGAGCAGTGGTATGAGAACTGCTAGGCGCCGCGCGAGATGGCAGTCATCTCGTCGCGGGGCACGACCTTGATGCGCGCCCGACCGTGCGGCTCACCCAACGCACGCTCATGCGCGTCCAGGGCCAGCCAACCGTCCCACGTCGTATAGGGCACGTTGCGCTCCTCCAGCAGCCGCAGAATCGACTCCGGGTCTCCGTCTGCGGCGGGTGTCAAAGCATCGAGGTCACTGCGCAGGTGCGTGACGGTTTCGCTCGCATCGGATTTGGTGTGGCCGATCAGGCCGACGGGGCCGCGTTTGATCCACCCGGTGGCGTAGACGCCGGGCACCACGGCACCCGACTCATCCACCACGCGCCCCTCGACATTGCGAATCACACCCTTGGCGGCGTCGAACGGGATGCCGTCGAGGGGAGACCCGAAGTAGCCAACGGCACGGTAGACGGCCTGCACGGGGTAATCGATGAACTCGCCCGTTCCCTTCACGTTGCCGGTGCCGTCGAGTTCCATGCGCTCCATGCGGATGCCCTCGACCTTGCCGTCGCCGAAGATCTCCACGGGCCGCTGCAAGAAGTGCAGGTGCAGTTGCCGCGATGCGGTCTGCTCTTCGGGTTCGATGGTGGTCCAGTTCATGAGGGTCTGCACCACCTGCTTCGTCTGGTTAGACGAATTAATGGCGGCCTCGGAGCCCTCATCGAACTCGAAATCCTCGGGGTGCACGACGACGTCCACGTCGGGGACGTGCCCGAGTTCACGCAGTTCGAGCGGGCTGAACTTGACCTGCGCGGGGCCGCGGCGGCCAAAAACATGCACTTCGCGCACGGGGTTGGCCTTGAGCCCCTGGTACACATTGTCGGGAATCTCGGTGGGCAGCAGGTCGTCGGCGTGCTTCGCCAAGATGCGCGCGACGTCGAGTGCGACATTTCCGGCGCCCAATACGGCCACCTTCTCGGCCTCGAGGGGCCAGGTGCGCGGGTAGTCGGGGTGACCGTCGAACCAGGCCACGAAATCGGCGGCGCCGTACGAGCCGGGCAGGTCGATGCCGGGAACATCGAGGTCGGCGTCGAGCACGCAACCCGTCGAGAAGATCACGGCGTCGTAGTGGCGCCGCAGGTCTGCCAGGGTGATGTCGGTGCCGAAGTTGACGTTGCCCAGGAGGCGAATCTCGTCGCGCTCCAAGACCTTGTGCAGCGCCGTGATAATGCCCTTGATGCGTGGATGGTCCGGCGCCACTCCGTAGCGCACGAGCCCGAACGGCGCGGGGAGCCGCTCGAAGAGGTCGATGCTGACAGACTTGCCCTCGGCCTCTTGGGCGCGAACGAGGATATCTGCCGCGTAGGTTCCAGCGGGGCCGGCACCGACGATTGCCACGCGCAGTGGGCGACTCATGTATGTCCTTTCAGAGGGCGCACTCGCGCCACGTACATGCAACGCGACCAGCCTAGCCACGCGACGAAGTAAGGCAAACCTGTGCAACCGGGTATGAACTCCCGAGATGCACTTCACCTGCCTTCATGTGCGCCCCAGGGTGGCCGGACGCCGCGTGGGCGGGCTGGCCCCGCGCGTTGCGGTCCCTGCCTGCGGGCCGCTCAGGTCGTGCCGTCTTACGCGTCGGCTTCGAAGACGAAGTACACTGAGGCGCCGATATCGACGCGGTCGCCGAAGGAGAGCACCTGAGCGTTGCCGGGCACGAGCTGCGTGGGGCGTTCGCCCGGTCGACGCACGAACGTGCCATTGGTCGAACCGAGGTCCATCACCTTCACGAACTCTCCCTCAACGGTCAATTCGACGTGGGAGCGCGAGATGTCCTGCTTGGGGCTGGGCACGGAGACGAGCCGCGGTGCCACCTGGCCCGGCGCGGTCTCCACCTTGGGGCTGCGCCCCAGGATCACGTTGCGGTCCACCGTGATGACATCGCCCGTCGAGAGCTTCAGGAGCCCGCGCACGGATCCGCCAGCAGGCGCGAGGGGGGCGACCGACTGCGCGGGGGCGGCCTCCGAGTCATCGGGCTGATGGGCGGCGACCGGAGTGGAGACATTGGGTTCGGCCTCTAGCGCGGCGGCGTGGGAGTCGGCAGAGGCGGGGGGCACGGAGCCGACTCCGCCGGCACCGCTCGCGGCCGCGTTGGCCTCCCAATCGAACTCCGGTGCGGTCCACACGAGGGCTCCCGCGCGCACGACGCCGTTCACCAACGGCAGGGTGGGCGGCGTGGCGTCGCGCTCGTTGGCAACCCACTGGGCGGCGGTGAAGTCGGCTACGTCGCCCTCGACCCACGTGGTGGACTGAGCGCCCGAGGCACGCTGGGTGCCCTTGACGGTGGCGAGGTCGAGGGTGTGATTGCCGCGCACCGCCACCTTGACCGCGTTGGTCTGGCGGCTAATCACCACGAAATCGGGCACGAGCGACAAGGGGATGGTGCGCTGCCGCGTGACCACATTGATGAGGTCTGAAACCGACGTGTTCCACTGCTGCATGGCCTGCCACAGTTCGTCGATCACTTTGGCGTCCGAATCGCTCGGCAATGCAACGATGGCAGACGGCGCAGCTACTACGTACCAGTCGCCCGGAGCGTAGGCCAGAGCCCAGCCCCCGCCGAGTCGTTGCGAGGAGACGGGATTCTTGTCAGCCATGTGCGGCGAGTCCTTCCAGAGAGTCAGCGCTTGTAGTTTGGGTTCCGATAGCGGCCCGGCGCCGTCCCGTGAAGTCAACTGCTGCTGGTGCGAGCAGCCACGAGTCGGCGCGACAGCCTCATTCTAGGTGTTCCGCGTCCACTATCGACGTTAGCGCGGTGGCAGTCGAGGCAGATTCTGCCAAGATCACGTCGGTCGCGTCGGCTATGACCACCGAGATGTTGTCGCGTCCACCGTTTTTGAGGGCGAGTTCGACAAGGGTCTCCGCGGCCAACTGAGGGTCTTCGATCTCGGCGAGGACCTCTTCAATGATCGAGTCTTCGACCTCGCCGGTGAGTCCGTCGCTGCAGACGAGCAACCGGTCACCCTTCTCGGCTGGAATCGTCCAGTAGTCGGGCATTTGGGCGGGCCCGGCACCGAGCGCACGGGTCACCATGTGACGGTATGGGTGCGTTCGAGCACCGGTCACGCTCAGTTCACCACGTTCGATGAGTTCCTGAACGACGGAGTGGTCGATGCTGACCTGTTCGAGAGACTCGTCGGCGAAGCGGTACACCCGCGAGTCGCCGAGATTCATGACGATCCAGTATCCGCGCCCGTGCAGGCGCGTGGCGACGACCATCGTGACGGTCGTGCCCGCGGCGCGCTCGTCGGAGTCTTGCGAAATCATCCCGATGCGGTCGCCGGCCTCTTCGAGGGCCTCGTGGAGGTCCTCGACTGCCAGATTGTCGCGTCCGACGAGTCGGGCGAACTCTTCGACGACGATGGCACTGGCCACTTCGCCCGCCTGGTGCCCTCCCATGCCATCGGCTACGAGGTAAATGGGAAACTCGGCCAGCAGTGAATCTTCGTTCACCTGGCGCACAAGGCCCACGTCCGTATGGCTGCCCGCGGACACCATGATGGTTCCGGCGTGAACGGATTCAGAATCGTTCATAGTGTGAATCTATCCTCCGCAGGGAAATAGGGCGCGCTAACAAGTGCCCCGCATGAGGCACCGGTCATGACTATACGTTGCTCGTGGCACCTCGCCGAAATTTGTTAACATTCGCCTGCGATCCGGCCGCGAGTGAGATCCCGAGACATGCGGAACTCCACGTTCCGCAAGGGCAGTGTTCCTGCTTCATATTCTGACTGAAGCGTATAGTGAATCTGTGAGCCATCAGTCCAACGATCGCGAGGCGCGTTCCGTTCCTCCGACCCCCGCCGCGTCGGCCCCACCTGCGCAGTCACGCGCCCCCGAGGCGTCCGGCCCGAGCGCGGCGACGCACGGCAGCGCCACCCGAGTCGGCTTAGTGTACGCGTTTGCTGCCTACCTGATGTGGGGCGCGTTCCCCTTGTTGTTTCACGCGCTGGCGCCGGCTAGCGCTCTCGAAATTGTGGCGCACCGCATCGTGTGGTGCCTGTTGTTTTGTCTTGTGGTCGTCACGCTTATGGGCCTGAGTGGTAGGGGGCCCGGGGCGCTGCGGCGGTTTGCGTTGGGCGGGCGCGTCTGGGCCAACCTGGCCCTCGCGAGTGTATTCGTCTGCGCCAATTGGCTGATTTACGTGGTTGCGGTGTCGCGCGACAACGTGCTGGAGGCCTCGCTCGGCTACTTCATTAACCCACTCTTTACGGTGGCCCTGGGCATCGTGGTGCTGCGCGAGCGCATGACGGCCCTGCAGGGGGTGGCCCTGGCATTGGGAGCGGGGGCGGTGCTCGTCATCGTGCTGGGCTACGGTCGTGTGCCGTGGTACGCACTGGGCCTCGCGATCTCGTTTGCCCTGTATTCACTCATGAAGAAGCGGGTGGGGGGCCGGGTGGACGCCATGACGGGTCTTACCGTGGAGTCTCTCGTGCTCCTGCCGTTCGCGCTGTCTTACCTCGGGTATCTCGGCGTTCGGGGCGAGAGCACCTTTGTCGGTCACGGCTCGGGCCACCTGGCGCTGCTCGTGATTTCCGGCGTGGCCACGGCCCTGCCGCTGCTCTCGTTTGCCGCCGCGGCCAGCCGCGTTTCGCTCACGATCATCGGCTTGTCGCAGTACATTACGCCCGTAATGCAGTTCTTGCTGGGGCTGCTGTACTTCCAAGAACCCATGCCGCTCACCCGGCTCGTCGGATTCTCCCTCGTCTGGCTCGGCATCATGGTCCTGACCTACGACTCCATCCGCGCCTGGCGCAAAATACAGCAACGCCGTGCCGCCGAGAGCGAAGTCAGCGCGACCGAACCGGTCTAACCGCGGGTCCCGAAGTCTGCCAGAGCGTGCCTAACTGAGTCGGGTCACCACGGCGTCCGCAAAGTTTTCGAGGGCCGTGCGCACGGGGTGTTCCTTGAGGACGCGCAGTTCCGCCTTGGCAGCGTCGGCCCACTCCTGAGCCAACCGATGCGCGTCTTCAGTACACTGATGCGCGCCGAGGTCGCGAACGACCTGCGCCAGCACCGCATCGTCGCTCAGGTCGCCATCGAGTCGGCCCACAAGGTCTGCGGCCACCTCGTCATCCGGGTGGCCCGCGAGGTAACTCCGCAGCAGCAGCACGGGCATCGTCGGCACGCCCTCGCGCAGATCGGTGCCGGGTGTCTTGCCGGTCGTCTCGGCATCGCTCAAGATGTCGATGACATCGTCGGCCAGTTGGAACGCGACGCCCACCTTCTCGCCGTACGCCGTGACCGCCTCGATCACGTCATTGCTGCAGCCTGCGAACGTGGCGCCGAAGCGAGCCGACGTCGCGATGAGCGAGCCGGTCTTGTCGGCCAGCACCTGAATGTAAAACTCGGCGGGGTCGTCCTCGCTGCGCGGGCCAACTGTCTCATGCAGTTGCCCAAGGCACAGCCGCTCGAAGGTCTCGGCCTGCACTCGAACCGCTTGCGGCCCCAAACCCGCCACCAGGCGAGAGGCCCGAGCGAACAACAGGTCTCCGGTGAGAATGGCAACGGAATTGCCCCAGACCTCGTGAGCCGAAGGCGCACCGCGTCGCGTCGGCGCAGAATCCATTACGTCGTCGTGGTACAGCGTCGCCAGGTGCGTCAGTTCTACCACCGTCGCGGCGTCGATGATCTCCTTGCGCGATCCGTCGCCCAATTCGGCGGTCAGGAGGCACAGGAGGGGCCGGATCCGCTTGCCGCCGGCATCCATGAGGTGGCGCGTGGTTTCTGCGGCCAGTGCGTCGGTTGTGCTCACTGCCCGACGGAGATCCTCTTCGACATTCGCCAGGCGATCGGCGAGAGCCTGAGTGAGGCTCTCGTCGAGAAACGAAAGGCCTGACGACTCGGGGGTCCCTGAAACCATGGTGTTCATCCAAACGACTTTCCTGGTGGACGCGCGGACGCACCCAGGCTGCTTTTGACAGTACCGGCGTCAACTATACCGTTGCGAAGCCCTCCACTCCTGGGGCCAAGTGCCCTGATGAGAAGTGGCAGAAGTCGCGCCCCACCAGGTTACACGCGCGACCTTAGCACTACAGGTCTACGGTTCAGGCTGAAGGGGTCCAACGGCTGAGTGCGTTGATGACCCGATCCTCCACGGCTCCGTGTTCGGAGTCTGTGAGGTTCGCCAGCAACTTGACGATCACCTTCATGAGGGCGGGCACGCTAATGCCTGCGCGCGTTGCGAGCGACATGACGCGAGGGTTTCCGATGAGCTTTACGAACACGCGACCGAGGTTGTAGTAACCGCCGAGGTCTTGCGAGAGCGCCTGCGGGTAGGCCTGCATCGCACGGTCGAGGCCGATAACGTTCGGGGCCTTCAGCGCCTCCGCGATAATGGGCGCCGCCACGCGCGCGGACTGCATCGCGTACGCGATACCTTCGCCATTGAACGGGTTCACGAGACCGCCCGCGTCACCGAGCAAGGCGAGTGAGTTGCGATAGTGGGGCTTGCGGCTAAAGCCCATGGGCAGGGCGGCCCCGAGCACCTTGCCTCGCTGATGGTGCTCATCGAATTGCCATTCGGCGGGCATCGCGCGGCACCAGGCGCGCAACAGGGCGCGGTAGTCAAGGGAGCCAAACTGCTTGGACGAGTTGAGGATGCCGAGGCCGACATTGCAGGTACCGTCGCCGCCGCCGAAGATCCATCCATAGCCCGGAAGCAGTTGGGACGCTCCCGGCTTGCCATCCCAGAGTTCTAACCAGCTTTCGAGCCACGGGTCGTCGCTGCGGGGAGACTCAAAGTAGGTGCGCACGGCCACGCCGATGGGCCGCTTGGGGTTCGGGTGGATGCCGAAAGACTTCGCGGTCATGGAGCCGACCCCGTCTGCGGCGATCACGAGCCGTGCGGAGACGGTCTCTTCGCTGCCCACTTTACGACCCGAGGCGTCCACGCTGCGCACGCGGGCACCCAGGGCGCGACCGGTCAACGGGTGGCGCACGATGCCCACACAAGAGACGCCCTCGCGAATCTCGGCGCCGCGCGCCCGGGCGTGCGTGACGAGTGCGGCGTCGAATTGGGCGCGACTGCGGACGAGCCCATAGGAGGGATACTCACTCAACTCGGGCCAGGGCAGTTCGAGGCTGCGGCGACCCACGACCAAGCGCAGGCCGTGGTTGCGGATCCACCCGTCGCGGGAGTCGTGTGCGAGGCCCAGCTGCTGGATCTCGCGCGTCGCGCGCGGGGTGAGGCCGTCGCCGCACACCTTCTCGCGGGGAAACCGCGACTTGTCAATCGACAGGCACGAAACACCGAGGTCGCTGAGGTAGGCGCTCAGGGTCGCGCCCGCGGGGCCCGCACCCACAATCAGTACATCAGCGTCGTGTGCGCTCACAAAAGGTCCATTCAATTCGCCGACGGAATGGCCGCGCTCGACGGCCCCCACCAGGGTACTGCACGTGGTCCGAACGGCCCTCTTCGGGCAGCCGCACCTTCGACTTTCGAGAGCCGTGGCGGGCCCGCGGGCGCGCCGGCCCTTAGCTTTAGTCGAGAGTGTGCGCGCAACGCCCCTCAGCGCGGGACGGCGGCCTATCGTGATGGCATGTTAAACGGCTCTTCACGAACGAGAGTGTAGTTGCCTGGTGTGTCGGTGGCGGGTAGGGGTCGAGGTCTCCCTGAGGATGGAAGTTCTCACACTGCCCATGCCAGAAAGACCTCGACGTGCCTCACTCTACTTTTGTTGCGCCGTGGTTGACTACTTTCTGCCGTCTTGATGAACTCGGGCTCATCGTGGTGGGGCAGCGACTGGAGCCCGATCGGGCGGTGATCGAGTGCCGTGTCACCCAGGCGGATCGCTGGTGCCACGCGTGCGGGTGTGAGGGCGTGCCACGGGATACGGTGGTGCGTTCACGTGCCCATGAGCCGTTTGGGCATCGTCCGACGACGTTGCTAATTCGAGTGCGGCGTTACCAGTGTTCCGGGGGCGATCGGGGGTGGCGTCAGGACACGACGAAGGCAGCGCCGCCGCGGGCGAAGATCTCTCGGGGTGGACTGGCGTGGGGGCTAGCCGGGATTGTGCTTGATCATCTGTCGGTTTCGCGGGTTGCGGCAGGGTTGGGCGTGTCCTGGTTCGCCGCGAGCGACGCGATCCTCTCGGAGGGCAGGCGGCGGCTCATTGATGACCCGTTCCGGTTCGATGGTGTCACCTCGATCGGCGTTGACGAGCATGTCTGGCGGCACACACGCGGGGGTGACCAGTACGTGACAGTGATTATTGACCTCACCCCCGTACGGACGGGGACAGGCCCATCGAGGCTGCTAGACATGGTCTCCGGTCGGTCGAAAGCAGTGTTCAAGGAGTGGCT
>JAFFTF010000008.1 GCA_022803075.1 Micrococcales bacterium 31B | reverse complement strand
CTGACGGTGGTTTGATCGTCGTCGGTGACGCGTACTTCCAGGTGGGTGGCGCTGTGGATGCAGCCAACCAGTCGGCGCTGGCTGACCTCGCGGCGCGTAGCGCGGCGACGGCGGCAACGCTGAGCGGTGCGGAGCAGTCGGCCCTGGCCGCTGCCTACGCTGCAGCCTCGAAGTAATTCGCGGTAGGGCCGCGCCGCACGGCGCGGCCCGCACACGACAAGGCCGCCCCCCGAGCATCACGCTCGGGGGGCGGCCTTATGCATGCCCTCGCGACCGATGAGGCTCGCGCGGGCGGCAGAACTACACCCGCCCGTACGCGGCCAGCGGGTTTTCCAACAGGTCCACGACCCGGCGCAAGAACCCTGCCGCATAGCCGCCGTCGCAGATGCGATGGTCGAACACGAGCGAGAGTTGGGCGATGCGGCGCGGCACAATCTGGCCGTCGACCACCCAAGCCCGCTCCAGCGCGCGTCCGATACCCAAAATCGCGACCTCGGGGTGGTTGATGATGGCGGCGGAACCGTCCACCCCAAACGCCCCGTAGTTGTTGAGGGTGAATGTCGAGCCTTGCAGCTGAGCGGGCGGCAACGTGCCTTCGCGTGCGGCCACCGCCACCTCGCGCAGCGCGACGTCGAGGTCCGCAAGCGACAGCCGTTCGGCGCGGGCGATCATCGGCACCATGAGCCCGCGGGCGGTGTCGGCGGCAACGCCAAGGTTGACCCCGTCGTATTGAACGATCTCGTCGCCCTCCACGCGGCCAGCGAGCAGCGGGTATTCGCCCAGCGCGATCAGCACGTACCGCGCGAGCAGCGTGGTCAGCGACGGCGGCTTGCCACCGGACGCGGCCATGCTCGGCCGCAGCCGCCACAACTCGCTGAGGTCAACATCGACCCACACGGTCGCCTCGGGAATCTCCGCGCGCGACCGGGCAAACTTCGCCGATGCCGCTCGCCTCAGCATCGACATGCGTTCGCGCGAGACCTCCTGCAACGGAGCATCGGGGGCGGGCAGGCCGGACGCACCCGTGGTGGGGCGGGCCGGGCGCGCATCGCTGGCGGCCCGCTGCACGTCGGCCCGCGTGACGCATCCGTCGGGTGCGGTGGGGGTGACAACGTGCAGGTCGACGCCGAGCTCGCGGGCGAGCCTGCGCACGAGCGGTGAACGCACGGCAATCGGCCCCCGCGGGGCGCTGGTCAGTTCGGAGGTGCGAGCGGTGCGCGGAAAGCGACTGGCGCGCTTGCGTGTCTTGGACGATGCCGACGTGCCATAGCCAATGAGCACGTTGCCCGACTTGGCGTCGGCGGCGTCGGGCTCCTCGGGCACCTCGGCGGAGGCGGCGACCGCAACGGGTGCAGCGGCAGCAGGCGCGGGGGAGGAGGCCGGGGCTGGGGGCTGGGCCACCGGAGCGTCCGCGCTCTCTGCGCCCACCCCGGGGGCGGCCACGCGCAGAATCGGCGCGCCCACCTCGAGGGTGCTACCGGCCGCGCCGATCAACTCGACCACGCGGCCCGCGAAGGGCGACGGCAGCTCGACCATGCTCTTGGCGGTCTCGACCTCGGCGATGGGCTGGTCGATCTCGATCTCGTCGCCCTCGGCGACGAGCCACGTGACGAGTTCGGCCTCGGTGAGGCCCTCGCCCAGGTCGGGCAGGCAAAACTCCTGGAGGGAGGTGGTGGTGGTCATCTAGGCCTCCCAGTGGAGCGAATCGATGGCGTCGAGAATGCGGTCGACGTCGGGCAGGTAGAAGTGCTCCAGCTTGGGCGGGGCGTAGGGCGTGTCGAAGCCCGTCACGCGACGCACGGGGGCCTCGAGATGGCTAAAGCAGTGCTCGCCGATGCGGGCCGCGAGCTCGGAGGCGACGCTCACGTACCCCGGCGCCTCGGCCACCACGACGGCGCGACCCGTCGAACGCACGGCCGCGAAGATCGTCTCGTCGTCGCAGGGGCTCAGCGAGATGGCGTCGACCACCTGCACGCTGAGGCCGTCGGCGGCGGCCGCGTTGGCGGCGTCGAGGCAGGTCGCAACGCCCGTGCCGTAGGTGATGAGCGTGACGTCGGTGCCGGGGCGCGCCACCCGAGCGGAGCCGATCGCGACGGGCAGCGAGCGGTCGACTTCGCCCTTTGACCAGTACAACCTCTTCGGTTCGAGAAAGATCACGGGGTCGGGAAACTCGATCGCGGCGCGCAGCAGCGAGTAGGCGTCTTGCGGGGTCGCGGGGCACACCACGGTGAGGCCCGGTGTGTGGGCGTAATACGCCTCGGACGAATCGCAGTGATGCTCCACGCCGCCGATGCCGCCGCTCGTCGGTACGCGGATCACGAGCGGCAGGCGCGAGGCACCGCGCGTGCGGTTACCCATCTTGGCGACATGGCTGATGATCTGCTCGAACGCGGGCAGGGCAAACGCGTCGAACTGCATCTCGACCACGGGCACGAGGCCGTTCATGGCCATGCCCACGGCGGTGCCGACGATGCCCGACTCGGCGAGCGGGGTGTCGAAGCAGCGGTTCTCGCCGAAGCGTTCCGTGAGGCCGTCGGTCACGCGAAACACACCGCCGAGCGTGCCCACGTCTTCGCCAAAGACCAGGACGCGCGGGTCCGCCTCCATCGTGTCGGCCAGCGCCGCGTTGATGGCTCCGGCGAGGGTCATTTTTTCGGGGCCGGATTCGGGGGTGGCGCTGGGGCGGGCCACCGAGGCGTCCGGGTTGGTGGAGACGGTCACGCGCGAGCTCCCTCGGCGAGGGCGATCTCTTCGGCGAGCAGGCTCCACTGCGCCTCCAACTGGGGGGTCGGGGTCGCGTAGACGTGCGCGAAGAGGTCGCGGGGGTCGGGGGTGGAATCGGCGTTTAGGGCCGCGCGCAGCTCGGCCGCGGCGGCATCGGCGGCGGCCGTGAACTCTGCGTCGAGGTCTTCGCTCAGGTGGCCGGCGTTCGTGAGGTAGGTCTTCAGTCGCGTGAGCGGGTCGCGCAGCTTCCAGGCCTCGACGTCGGCGCGGTCGCGATAGCGCGTGTCGTCGTCGGCGTTGGTGTGGGCGAGCATGCGGTAGGTGTGGGCCTCGATCAGGGTGGGGCCGTCGCCGCGGCGGGCGCGCGCGATCGCGCGGTCGAGCACCGAGAGCACGGCGGCGACATCGTTGCCGTCGACTCGCTCGCCGGGGATCCCGTAGCCGATGCCCTTGTGGGCGAGCGACGGGGCCGCGGTCTGGCGGTCGAGCGGCACCGAAATGGCGAACTCATTGTTCTGCACGAAGAACACGACGGGTGCCTTGTAGACGGCGGCGAAGTTAAGCGCCTCGTGAAAGTCGCCCTCGCTCGTCGCGCCGTCGCCCGTGAGCGCGATCGCCACGGTGTCTTCGCCCTTCAGGCGCGCGGCGTGAGCGAAGCCCGTGGCGTGCAACAGTTGGGTGGCGAGGGGGGTGGCCTGCGGGGCCACGCGATAGGTGTTCGGGTTATAGCCGCAGTGCCAGTCGCCGCGCAGCATGAGGAACGCCTCTTCGGCGGCGACCCCGCGTGCGATCAGAGCGACCGAATCGCGGTAGGTGGGGAACATCCAATCGGTGGGGGCGAGCGCCTGGGCGATGCCGATCTGGCAGGCCTCCTGGCCGTGCGACGAGGGGTAGACGGCGAGGCGACCCTGGCGCACGAGGGCGCTGCACTGATCGTTGAGGCGGCGCCCGAGCACGAGCCCGCGGTACGCCTCGAGCAGGCGCTCGGGGGAGGGGGTCGCGTACTCGGCGTCGGGGTGGTGGGTGCCGTTTTCGTCGATCAGCCGGACGCTCTCGGGGCGGGGCAGCAGGTCAATCGCCGTGGGCTGCGGGGCGCTGGGGGCGCTGGGGGCGCTCGGGGCACTGGGGGCGTTCGGGGCGCTCGGGGCACTGGGGGCGTTCGGGGCGCTCGGGGCACTGGGGGTCATGGCGGCGGGGCTGCCTGCGGGGGCGCTGGCGGCGGTGCGTTGCGATGCGGGGTGCCGGGTGGAGGCCGTGCGGGAGGCTCGCGGGTGGCGAGCGGCGTGTGGCGTGGTGGCGGTCATGGTCCTGCTCCTCGTCATTGGGGCTTAGGGTTCAGGATGCCTTGTGAGAAGCCAGTTTGTCGCCCTCGGCGACCCCTGGGCAGACGAATTGCTTACAATGGCCTTGAAATGAATCGCTCTGTCTCGCAGGAGGCGGGGTTTTGCAGCGAGGAGCACTCATGGAGTTAGACGCCACGGATCGTGACATTTTGGGCGTGTTGAAGGCCGACGGCAGGGCCTCCATCAGCGAGGTCGCGGCCCAGGTCAAGGTCTCGCGCGCCAACGCATACGCGCGCGTCAAGAAACTCGAAGGCGAGGGCGTGATTACGGGGTTCAGCGTGCGCACCGACCCCGTCAAGGAGGGCTTCCATTCGTCGGCGTATGTGGCGCTGAACGTCGAGCAGTCGAGCTGGCAAGAGGTACGCGCGCAGTTGGGGACGATCCCCGAGGTGCAGCACGCGGCGTTGCTCGGCGGCGACTATGACGTGCTGCTGCTCGTGCGGGCGCGCGACGCCCGCGACCTGCGGCGCATCGTGCTCACCGAGCTGCAGAAGATCCCGGCGGTGAAGACCACGCGCACGTTCCTGATCTTCGAGGACATCGAGGCGGCGGGGTAGGCCGCCCCGGCCCCGGCCGTTGCGGCCCCAGCCGCGCACCCCGCCAACGGGCCACGCGGGCGGCGCTGCCAGCCCGGCCCCCCTCGCGTCCAAAATGCAGGAAATTTTGAAAACGTTTCCTTGACTCGCAGCATTAGTGAAATTAGTGTACTTAGCACGGTGGGCGACGCTGCCCGCCTCTTCAGCAACGTCGCGAAGGGCTGGCCATGTCCACGAGTTTCACTTTTTCACGCCGGGGTCTCTTGGGGGGACTGACCATCGCTCCGCTGCTCGCGGCAACCGTGACGGCCTGCGGGTCATCGGGCCCCCAGGCCGGCGCTACGAGCGGGGCAACCATGTGGGCGCTGTCGGGAGCCTCCGACGAGAAGATCACCAATATCTCGGTTGAGGCCTTCAAAAAGTCGAGTGGCAAAGACATTGCCGTGACGTTCTTTCAAAACGACGCGTACAAGAGCAAGATCAACACGGCCGTCGGCGCGGGCGAGGCGCCCACGCTCATCACGGGCTGGGGCGGCGGCACCATGAAGAGTTTCGCCGCTGCGGGCAAGTTGCTCGACCTGACCCCCTACCTCGCGGAACACCCCGAGATGACGCAGTCGCTGTTCGCCTCCACCTTCGCGGCGGGCAAGGTGGGCGACAAGCAGTACGCGTACCCCCAGCGCGCAACCAGCCCCCTGATTTTCTTCTACAACAAAGAGCTGTTCTCGAAGGCAGGCGTCGAGGTGCCGAAGACGTGGCAAGACCTCATGGAGTCGATCCCCAAGTTCGTCGCCCAGGGCGTCGCGCCCATTTCGCTCGGCGGCGCCTCTAAGTGGACCTCCATGATGTGGCTCGAGATGCTGTTCGATCGCATTGGAGGCCCCGAAGTCTTCAACAACATTTACGAGGGCAAGCCCGACGCGTGGTCCGACCCTTCGGCCCTCGACGCCGTTGCCAAGGTGCAAGAACTGATCAGGGCGGGAGGCTTCATCAAGGGCTTCACCTCGATCACGGCCGACTCCAACGCCGACCAGGCGCTTCTGTTCACGGGCAAGGCAGCCATGATGCTGCACGGGCCGTGGGTATACCCCGGCATCAAGAACGACGGTGGTGACTTCGTCTCGTCTGGCAAGCTGGGGTGGTTTCCGTTCCCCACCGTCGAGGGAGGAAAGGGCGACCCGAGCAACGTCGCGGGCAACCCGGCCGGCTACCTCTCGATCTCGGCCGACGCGCCCCAGGCGGCGCAAGACATCGCACTGCAGTTCTTGAAGGATGGCGCCTCGTCTGCGGCGGTGGTGGACGCCCTGATCGCGGCCGGCAATGTGCCCATCGTCAACGGCGCTGAGGCGAAGTTCGATCAGGCCGCCGACAAGGAGTTTCTGCTCGATGTCTATACCATGGCCAAGGATGCCAAGAACTTTCAGCAATCCTGGGACCAGGCTCTCAACCCAACCGCGAGCGCGGCACTGCTCACCGCGATCGACAAGGTGTTTTTGCTCCAGCTCACGCCACAGGGTTTCGCGGACGCCATGAACCCCACGCTGGCTGCTTAGCACTGCGGGCTAGGGCGCGGCGGGGTCCGGCCCCGTAGGCGGGCCCTACCGCCCCGGCCCCGGCCGTTGCGGCCCCAGCCGCGCACCCCGCCAACCGGCCACGGGGGTCGGCGCTGCTAGCCCGGCCACCCGCGCGTCCAAAATACAGGAAATTTTGAAAACGTTTCCTTGACACCTGAAGCTTAGTGCATTTAGTGTACTTTGTATCGTTTGTGCAGGCGCAAGCGAGCTTTGAGCAAAGACGCGAAAGGTGTCGCCATGTTGAACTCCCTCTCTCCCTCCCTCTCCCGCCGCAACCTGCTGCTCACCCTCACGGTGGCACCCATCGCGGCAGCCACCCTCACGGCGTGCGGCTCCTCGGGCCCCCAGGCCGCCGGTGCCGGTGGCGCCACCATGTGGGCGCTCTCGGGCAAGCCCGACGAAGATATCGTCAACCTCTCGGTAGAAGACTTCAAGAAGTCCAGCGGCAAGACCATCGGCGTCACGTTCTTCCAGAACGACGCTTACAAGACCAAGATCAACACCGCCGTCGGCGCGGGCGAGGCGCCCACCCTGATCTATGGCTGGGGCGGCGGCACGATGAAGAGCTTCGCCCAGGCGGGCAAGCTGCTCGACCTCACGGAGTACCTCACCGCGAACCCCGACGTCAAAGACAAGGTGTTCCCCGCAACCCTGCCCGCGGGCCAGGTTGACGGCAAGCAGTACGCCTACCCCAACAAGGCCACCCAGCCGATCCTGTTCTTCTACAACAAAGATCTGTTCGCGAAGGCCGGCGTCGAGGTGCCCAAGACGTGGCAAGACCTCATGGATTCGATCCCCAAGTTCGTCGCCCAGGGCGTTGCGCCCATCTCGCTCGGCGGCGCCTCGAAGTGGACCTCCATGATGTGGCTCGAAATGCTCATGGACCGCATCGGCGGCCCCGAAGTGTTCCAGAACATCTACGACGGCAAGGCCGACGGCTGGTCTGACCCCGCCTCGCTCGACGCCGTCGCAAAGGTGCAAGAACTCATCAAGGCCGGCGGTTTCATCAAGGGCTTCGAATCGATCACGGCCGACTCCAACGCCGACCGCGCCCTGCTCTACACCGGCAAGGCCGCCATGATGTTGCACGGCCCGTGGGTGTTCCCCGGCATTAAGGTCGACGGCGGCAACTTCGTCAAGGACGGCAAGCTCGGCTGGTTCCCGTTCCCCACCGTCGAAGGCGGCAAGGGCGACCCCTCGAACGTCATCGGCAACCCCTCGAACTACTGGTCCATCTCGGCCGACGCCACCAAAGAAGCCCAAGACGTGGCCCTGGCCTACCTCAAAGACGGCGTTTTCTCGGACGCCGTGGTCGACGCGTTGATTGCGGCGGGCAACGTTCCGATTTTGCCGGGCCTCGAAGACAAACTGAAGGCAAATGAGGACGGCGAATTTCTCACGTACCTCTACTCGATGGCACAGAACGCCAAGAGCTTCCAGCAGTCGTGGGACCAGGCACTCTCGCCCGCCGCGGTCGACACACTGCTCAACGCGATCGACAAGGTGTTCTTGCAGCAGCTCACGCCCGAGCAGTGGGCCGACACCATGAACGCGACCATCGGAAAGTAACCCGACATGGCCACCGTAACTCTCGACAAGGCGCCCGCGCCGCCCGAGCGCCGCAAGCGCCCGGGCGCCGCGAAGGGCGGGGTCGGCGCGAACGGCAACGTCACGTGGATGGCTATCCCCGCGCTCGCCCTGTTCACGCTCTTCGCCGTCGTGCCCCTGCTCGGCGTGCTCGGCCTCAGCTTCACCACCTGGGACGGCATCGGCGAGATCACGCCATCGGGCATCGCCAACTGGGCCGAGGTGCTGCAAAGCCCCGGCACGTGGCGTGCCCTCGGCCTCACTATCGTCATCATGGTGATCTCGTGGGCCGTGCAGACGCCCATCGCGATCTTGATCGGTGTGTTCATCGCGGGGCACCAGAAGTACCGCGCGTTCCTCGCGGTGCTGTACTTCTTACCCCTGCTGTTCTCGTCCGCCGCCATCTCGACCGCGTATAAGGCACTGCTCGACCCGAACTTCGGGCTGGGCGCGGGTCTCGGCCTGCCGTTCCTCGCGCAGAACTGGCTCGGCGAATCCAACCTCGCCGTGGGTGTCGTGATCTTCATTCTCGCCTGGCAGTTCATTCCGTTCCACACCCTGATTTACCAGGGTGCCATCCGCCAGGTGCCGAGGTCGATGTACGAGGCCGCCGCGATCGACGGGGCCGGCCGCGTGCGCCAGTTCTTCTCGATCACCCTGCCGCAGTTGAAGTACACCATGATCACGTCGACAACCCTCATGGTCGTCGGCTCGTTGACCTCGTTCGACCTGATCTACGTGCTCACGCAGGGCGGCCCCGGCGACGGCACGCGCGTGCTCGCCCTCGACATGTATCTCACGGGCTTCAAAGCTAACGAGATGGGTGTCGCGAGCGCCATCGCCGTGCTGCTCGTGCTGCTGGGCCTCGCGCTCAGTCTCCTGCTGCGCCGACTCGGCGGCAAAGACAACACCGCCAGCCAAATGGACGGAGCGTAAAAATGGCCGTGGCAACTCAAAGTGCCCCCGGAGCGTCCGCAACCCGTAACCGCACCACCGGCAACCGCTGGCGACACGCCAACTACGCGGGCGGCCTGGCCGGCTGGGTATGGCTGCTCATCATCATCGTGCCGATCTACTACATCGTCGTTACGAGCTTGAAACTTCAGTCCGATTACTTCGGCGCGAACCCGCTGGCCCTGCCCGCGAGCCCCACGATGCAGAACTATTCAGACGTGCTCGCCGCCGGTTTTCCGCGGTTCTTTCTGAACAGCCTCCTCGTGACCGTCGGCGCGGTCGTGCCCATGGTGATCGTCAGCTTCATGGCGGCGTATGCCATCATTCGCAACCAAAACGGCTTCTTGAAGTTCACCAACGGCGTGTTCATCATGGGCCTCACGATCCCGTTGCAGGCGACGATCATCCCGCTGTACTGGATGATCACGCGCAGCAACATGTACGACACGCTCGCGGCGATCATCATCCCGTCGATCGCGTTCGGCATACCCCTGACCGTGCTGATCTTGTCGAACTTCCTGCGCGACGTGCCGCGCGAGTTGTTCGAATCGATGCGCGTCGACGGCGCCACCGAGTGGCAGATGATGATCCAGCTCGCGCTGCCGCTCACGCGACCCGCGATCACGACCGTGACCATCTATAACGCCCTCAACGTGTGGAACGGGTTCTTGCTGCCGTTGATCCTCACGCAGAGCCCCGACCTGCGCGTACTGCCCCTCGCCCTGTGGTCGTTCCAGTCGCAGTACAGCGTGAACATTCCCGCCGTGCTCGCGTCGGTCGTGCTCACGACGCTGCCCATTGTGGTGCTGTACGTGCTCGGTCGCCGCCAGCTCATCAGCGGCCTCACGGCGGGCTTCAGCAAGTAAGCAATTGTGGACGCGCGGGTGGCCCGTTGGCTGCCCGCGCCCCCCACGCGCGTCCACCCCTTTTAATCACCAGGAGAGCCCTTGGCACCCTCGACCCCCTCGGCACGCCCGCGCCGCGCCCTGATCGTGCGCGGCGGCTGGGACGGGCACCAGCCCGTCGAAGCCACCAATCTGTTCGTACCGTTTCTTGAGGCGCAGGGGTTTGAGGTCGACATTTTCGACTCTCCCGCCCCCTACGCGAGCGCCAGCTACATGTCTCGCGTTGACCTCATCGTGCAGTGCATGACCATGTCGACCATTACGCCCGAGGAGTTCGCGGGCCTGCGCACCGCGATCGAGAACGGCACCGGCATGGCGGGCTGGCACGGTGGCATCGCCGATTCGTACCGCAATAACAGCGACTACCTGCATCTCATCGGCGGGCAGTTCGCGTGCCACCCTGGCAAGCACGAGAGCGAACGCATCGGCGAGATGAGCGACAACTACATGCCGCATCGCATCGAGTTCAACGGCGTGCAGCACGAGATCACGGCGGGGCTCGACGATTTCGACCTCGTCACCGAGCAGTACTGGGTGCTCGCCGATACGTACATCGACCCGCTCGCCACCACGACGCAAAAGAAGCGCGAGTGGGACCCGTGGACCCGCGAGGTGACCTCACCCGCCGTGTGGACGCGGCAGTGGGGCAAGGGCCGCATCTTCGTGGCGACCCCGGGGCACCGCGTAGAAATCTTGGAACACCCGACCGTGAAGACGCTGATTGAAAGGGGCATGCTGTGGGCGAGCCGGTAAGTGTGGAGGCCCGCGAGGGCGCGGCACTGGGGGAGCGCGTGGGCGCTCCCGTGCAGATCGGAGCGGCCGAGAAGCCGCTGCGCGTGGGCGTGATCGGCTGCGGCGCGATCGTGCAGCAGTATCTTGATTCGTTCCCGCGGCTCGAGCAGGCGCTGCATCTCGTGGCGGTGGCCGACCTCGACGTCGCGCGCGCCGAGGCCGTCGCAGCGCAACCGTACCCCGCGTCGCGCGGAGTGCGGGCCCTCTCGGTGGACGAGTTGCTCGCGGCCGACGATGTTGACGTGGTGCTGAACCTGACCATTCCCGCGGCGCACGCCGACGTGGCCCTGCGCGCCCTCGCCGCGGGCAAGCACGTCTACGGCGAAAAGCCGCTCGCGGCCGAGCTGGGCGACGCTGCCAAGGTGCTCGCCGAGGCGTCCGCGAAGGGTCTCGTGGTGGGGTGCGCCCCCGATACCGTGCTCGGCACGGGGGTGCAGACCGCGCGCGCCGCGATCGAGGACGGTGCCATTGGCACGCCCGTAGCCGCGACCGCGACGATGGTGTGCCCGGGCCACGAGCTGTGGCACCCCAACCCTGATTTCTACTACGTTCCCGGCGGTGGGCCGCTGCTCGACATGGGGCCGTACTACGTGAGCGCGCTCGTGCACATGCTGGGGCCGGTCACGCGGGTGACGGGGGCGGCGTCGCAGCTGCGCTCCGAGCGCGTGATTGGTTCGGGGGAGCGCGCGGGCGAGGTGATTCCCGTGAGCACGTATACGCACGTCACGGGCACGCTCACGCACGCGAGTGGCGCGATCTCGACCCTCGTCATGAGCTTTGACGTGGTGGGCACGAAGGCGCCCAACATCGAGGTGCACGGCACGCTCGCGTCGCTCGTGGTGCCCGACCCGAATCACTTTCACGGGCCCGCGTACCTGCTCACGCTGGAGGACCGTAAGGCCGGACGCGACTGGGCCGAGTTGGCACCGTCGGCAGGCTTTGCCGAGGCGGCCCGCGGCTATGGGCTGGCTGACCTGGCGATTCGGGGCGGCGAGCTGCGCGCCTCGGGTGAGCTTGCCTATCACTCGCTTGAGGTGATGACCGCGGTGTTGCGCTCGGCCGACGAGGGGAGCGCGGTTGCTGTTGAGAGCACCGTGGAGGTGCCGCCGCTCGTGCGGTAGGGGTGCCAGGGCCGGTTCAGGTTGGTTGAGGGTCGGTTCAAGGGCGGTTCGGTGCACAATTACATAACGGTTTGATAGAGATTTTGGGCCTTGGGTTTCGATTTGTCACAGTGGGTGACGGGGCGCGGCCCCGCGCAACCACAAAAAGCTGCGAAAGGTTGCCTCTGGTCACCACCCTGGCTGCCCGGGAGGCGGCCAGAGAGCCAATCGCAGCAGGTTGGGGGCGGCTCGGGCGCGGCGCGGCAGGTTAATGCGGTAGATGGGATGCGCACATGTGAAGGTCGGCATCGTATCTCTGTGTAACTTCTATAATAGTTGAATATTTTGTTGAGCAGGGCCTAGATTGAGCGTGCCCACTGCGGCCCCGCCGCATGCTTCTGCTCAAGGAACCCCCATGCTCACTCAGCGCTATCCGCGCGCCAAGGCCACGCTGGCCGCGCGCCGATCAACTCGTATCCTCGCCGCCGGCGCGGCCGCGGCTCTTGCCCTCACCGGCGTTGCCGTGGCGGTCGGCCTCAACGAGGCCAACGCGGCGTCCATTCCCAGCACCACGACGGTCAACACCGCCACCGGCGGCACGTCATTCGCGGTGGGCGACACCATCAAGACCACCATGGCGTACACCGGCCTCCAGCAGGGCCAGCGCTACCAGATGATCTCGAAGCTCGTGGACGTCAACACGGGTGCCGAGGTGAGTCGCTGGTACGGCGCCGTCCTCAATGCCGCCCCCGGCGGCACCGGCTCGTGGAACCTCACCTACCCGGCCCCCACCACCGCAGCGGGCAAGACCGTACAGGTGATTAACTACATCTTCCCATTCCAGTCGGTGAACGGCACCGAGGCGTGGCCCACGTCGATCAAGGCGGGCTACCCCCTCATCGCCGCGGGCAGCGGCGCGCAGAACCTCACGATTGCTCCCGTGGCCGTGCCCGCCCCCGGCACCTCCACCGTGCAGCCCGGCACGCCGACGCAGCAGATCGCATACACCGCTGCGAACCAGGGCACCCCGCCGAGCGGAAACGTGCCCGAAGAGGTCGTCACGAGCCCCGTCACGGGCGCCACCCTCTCGACGCTCGCCACCGACAAGGCCGACGGAGACAAGCAGTTGGTCTCGAACGGCACCGTCGTCGACGTCGTGAAGTACACGGGCCTGAACCCCGGCACCATCTACGTGCTGCACACGCAGCTCTTCAACAAGACCGACAACGTGCTCACCTCGTTCACGAAGGCCACGATTTTCACGCCGTCCACGCGCGACGGCGAGGTTCGCGTCGAGTTCCCGCTGCCCGCGGGCCTCGAGGGCAAAGAGCTGGTCGTCTACCAGACGATCTACGCCGGCGCCGACGCCCTCGTGGGCAAGCACCTCGACCACGTGGAGGTGCGCCCCGGCGCGACCCCCGTGGTCGCCGAGAACAACCCCGGCAGCCGATCGCAGTGGGTCATCGTCAAGACGCCCCCGCAGGTCTGCGCCATCTCGGGGTACGTCTGGAAGGACGCCAACAACAACAGCCTGTTCGACCAGGGCGAGCAGCCCGTCGGCGGAGTGAGGGCGGACGCTCGCGTGCTGAACGCGGCGGGCACCAACTTCCCCGGTGTTGCCATCGCGGGCAGCGCCGTCACCGACGCGACCGGTTTCTACCGCATCGAGGTGCCCTCGAACTTCTGCGGCAGCGTGTTTGTTGACTTCAATGAGGGGCAGTACCCCGCGGGTTGGGCGCCGTTCTCGGGCGGCGACTCGGACCTGCAGGCGGGCCAGAACGGCGAGGGCGGTTGGACCGGCGCCTACCAGCTCGCGCTCGGCAAGGAGACCACGCGCGTCGACGCGGGCCTGCGCCAGAAGTCGGCCGCGAACATCGGCATCAGCTTCTGCGATGCCTACGACAACGGCTACACGATGAAGCTCATCAACGCGGCCAACAACGGCGTCGTGCAGACGCTCACGGGCACTCAACGTCAGTTCACCAACGTGCCCTCGGGTCGCTACTGGGTGTACTTCGTGCGCAACCACACGGAGAACCAGTACCTCTACGCCCTCAAGCCGGGCGGCAGCGTGCAGTGGACCCACAACGGCAACTACGCGGTCGAGGCCGGCACCTACGAGTTCAACTACACCTCGGGTGACCTGACCACCCTGCAGGCCTGTGGCTCGGTGGTGCTCAGCCCGCTCTCGCTTGACCTCAACGGCAACGGCCAGATCGACACCTCGAACATTGACGCTCAGCCCGCTGGCGCGACGTTCGACCTCCTCGGCACCGGCTCGCCGGTCGCCTCGGGCTGGCTCGCGGGCGGCGACGGGTTCCTTGTGAAGCCCAGCGCCGACGGCACCGTGACCTCGCGCGCCAACCTCTTCGGTGGAGCCCTGGGTCAGGGCTTCGCGCAACTCGCCGACGCCGATGCCAACGGTGACGGCCGCGTGGCCGGCAGCGAACTCGCGGGCCTCGCGGTGTGGGTCGACGCTAACGGCGACCACAGCGCCCAGGCAAACGAAATTTCGAGCCTCGCCTCGGCCGGAATCACAAGCCTGAACGTCGACTACGCCAACGCGCCGGTCGTCAACAACGGCAACGTGATCGTGGAGCACGGCTCGGCTACCGCCGCCGACGGTTCGTCGGTGCTGCTCGCCGACGCATACTTCACGGCCAACCCGGGCACCGGAGCGTCCAACGCGGCCGCTGTTAACGCGCTGACCGCGGCTACGCAGGCACACCTCGCGGGACTGCCCGCGAGCGAGCGTGACGCGATTGCGCGGGCCTTCGCGAGCGCGCACTAGGTTGGTTTGGGCCACCGTAAGGGTGGTCGCGCGGCACGGCGCCGGTGGTTTTCCACCGGCGCCGTTGTCATACCCCGCCGCGGCTCGTGTGATGCTGGTCACGGTGCTGGTGGGGCCGGCTGGCTGCGTCGCGCTGGAGGGGTTGCTCGCGCGGTTCTTGGGGACGCACCTGTGGCCCGCGCCACTTTCTGCCCGCTTTGGGGGGCGTTTTGGGCGGGTTTCGGCAGCCACAGGGCGTGGTTGAGCATACTCAGCAGCGCTACTCTCGGGCTTGCGTTTATGCAGGTAGGGGCTGGGTTAGGAGTGGCTTGCCTGCGTTGCGAGGGGTTTCTCGCGGCCCTAGTGTGAGCACATCACGTTGCTACTGCCGCAAGGAAAGCCAATGTCGATCATCGACGCTTCGCTCGTTCCCAGCCCTACTGTTTCTGCCGCCGTGCCCGCCACCGTGGTTGAACCCGCCGGTGCCAGCGCGCGCACGCTCAACACCCTGCGCGCGGGCATTCTCGGCGCGAACGACGGCATCCTCTCGATCGCGGGTCTCGTGCTCGGCGTGGCCGGTGCCTCGGAGAGCGCGGCCCCGGCGCTGCTGGCGGGCGTCGCAGGCCTCGTCGCTGGCGCCGTGTCGATGGCGCTCGGCGAGTACGTCTCGGTGGCGAGCGGTCGCGACAGCGAGAAGCACACGATCCGCACGGTGACGCGCGCGCTCGCGGCGCAGCCCGCGGCCCAGCTCGACCGGCTCGCGGCCGCCTACCGTGAGCGCGGGCTGTCGCCCGAGACGGCGGCCCTCGTGGCCCGCGAACTCACGGAGCGCGACGCCGTGCAGGCCCACCTCGACGCCGAGTACAGCATCGACGCCGACGAACTTACCTCACCGCTGCATGCCGCGTTCAGTTCGGCGCTGGCGTTTCTCGTGGGCGGCGTGCTGCCGCTGCTGAGCATCATGCTGGCCCCGCACGACCTGCGCGCTCCCATCACCTACGGGGTGGTGCTTGTGGCGCTGGCCGTCACGGGTCTCGTGGGTGCGAAGATCGGCGGCGGCAGCCTCGTGAAGGCCGCCCTGCGGGTGGTGATCGGCGGCGGGCTCGGCCTCGCGCTCACGTATGTGGTGGGTGCTCTGTTCGGAGCCCACATCGCGTAACGCTGGGGCCGGGTCGGGGGTTCGTTGGGCGCGCTGGTGCGCCGTCGGGCCACTCGCCCCCGGCCGCTCTCGCTCGCCGCTAAACTGGCTCGACAATCGACCAGTGGAGCAGCGGTGAAGCAGCGGTGAATCAGCACAACAAACCCGGAGCGCTCGCGGCTCCCACCGACCCCGAGCTCATATCGTTCGCGCAGCAGATGCGCCAAGACTTTTCACGATTTCTCATGGAGTACCGCTTCGGCATCGACGAGGTGATGACCAAGGTGTCGATTCTGCGCGAGGAGTTCTTGCACCTGCACCAGTACAACCCCATCGAGCACGTTAGTTCGCGCGTGAAATCTCCTGAGAGCATCTTCACGAAGGTGCTCAAGCAGGGGCTCGAACCCACGCTGCCCGTGATTCGCGAGAACCTGCGCGATATCGCCGGGGTGCGCATCACGTGCAGTTTCATCGCAGACACGTATCGCGTGCTCGAGGCGCTGACCTCGCAGTCTGACATCACGCTCGTGAACCTGAAGGATTACATCGCTCAGCCCAAGCCCAACGGGTACAAGAGCTTGCACGCGATCATCGAGGTACCGGTGTTTCTCTCGACCGGCCCTGTGCCTGTGGTGGTGGAGGTGCAGATTCGCACCATCGCCATGGATTTCTGGGCGAGCCTCGAACACAAGATCAACTACAAGTATGCGGGGGAGGTGCCCGAGCGGCTCGTTGCCGACCTCACCGAGGCGGCCCGCGCCGCCGAGCAGCTGGACCAGCGCATGGAGCAGTTGCACATCGAGATCCACGGCGAGGCGGGCGAGCGCGACGACCGCGCCGCGCTGCCCGGCATCGACGACGACATGCTGCGCCGCATCTTCGAGTCGGCGCGGCGGGGCGCGGGGTAGGGGCTGGGGTTGGCGGGCCGGACGCACGCGTGGCTCGCTGGCCTGCGCAAACCTACCCTTTGTCGGCCCCCGCAGTCAGCCCATCCGTGAGCGCCCGCTCGGCGATGCCGTAGATAATCACGATCGGCAGCGTCAGCAGCACGCTGCCGGCCATCAGGATCGTCTTCGGCACCTCCTGCCCGTCGGCGAGGCGTGTGAGGCCGAGCGAAACGGTCCACAGGTCTTGCTTTGCCGAGAGGAACAGCAGGGCAAACAGAAACTCGTTCCACGCAATCATGAAGGAGTACAGCGCCGTCGACATAATGGTCGGCATCGCGAGGGGTGCGATGATCTTGCGAATGATCTGCCAGCGGCTTGCGCCGTCGAGCGTCGCGGCCTCGTCAATCGATTCGGGAATGTTCGTCATGTACGAGCGCAGCATGTGCACCGAGACAGGCACGGTGAGCGCCACGTAGGCGATGGCTAGCCCCAGCAGGCTCGACCCCAGGCCCAGCAGTTGAAACCCCACGAAGATGGGTACTGCGATCACGATGGTGGGGAACATGTACACGGCGAGAAACATCGCCGAGACTTGCTTGCGTCCGAAAAAATCTAGTCGCGACACTGCATACGAGGCGGGCACGGCGAGCACAATGGTGAGTGCCGCCGCCGCGATCGAGACAATCGCCGAGTTCACCATGAAGCGCCCAAACTCGAACCCGCCGGCTTCCGCGGAGGCGAGTACGGTTTCGTAGGTCTCCACGGTGATGGTGGCGAGGTCGGGGAAGATCCGTAACGGGTCTTTTAGCAGGTCCTCAATGCGCACGAAGCTCATCACGACCATGTAATAGAACGGGAACAAAGCCGCAATGGCGAGCCCCGCGATGACGACCACGCGAAGCACCGAAATAATGCGCAGTTGCAGCGTCACGATGCTCATTTTTTCGGACGCTCCGGGGGTCGGGTTGGCGCGTACGGTGCGGGTGGCGATCACTTCTTGCCTCCGGTTTTGAGAACGATGCCCTGATAGAGGATCAGGCCGACGATCAGGATGATCGCGAGGATCACCGCGTTGGCGCTCGCCGCGCCGATGTCGTTCGATCCGACCAGTTGGTTGTAGACGCGCACGGCGGCCACCTCGGTGCCGGCGGCGCCGCCCGTCAGCAAGAAGATGTCGTCGAACTTGTTGAAGCTCATGATCATGCGCAAAAGGGTCAGCAGCGCGACCGTAGGCATGAGTTGAGGCAAGATCACGTAGCGAAACGTTTGTAAGGGTGTGGCGCCGTCCACGGTGGCCGCCTCTTCGACATCGCGTGAGAGTCCCGTAATGGCCGCCGCGAGAAACATGAACGCGAACGGAAAGTATCTCCAGATTTCGAACACGATGACCGAGTACATGGCGATGGGGGCGGTGCCGAGAAAATTAATAGGTTCGTCCCAGCCCAAGTACGTGGTGCCGACGGCGTTGACGATGCCGTACTGGGGGTTCAGCATGACCTCCCAGATGAACGCCGCCGCCACGACCGGCGCGACGTACGGCAGCAGCATGATCGCGCGCAGGGGGCCACGGCCCCAGAACTTCTTACGAAACGCGAGGGCCGCCGCGAGGCCGACCAGAATCGAACCCAGGGTGGTTGAGACGGTGTAGACGATGGTGGTCCACAGTGAACGCCAGAACCCGCGCGACGTGAACACGTCGGTGTAGTTCTCGAGGGTCAGCGTGTTGAAAACGCCGTTGCGGGCCACATCGATGTAGCGGGCGTGCTGAAACGACAGCACCACCGACCACACGATAGGCACGATGATGATCGCAAAAACGATCACGAAGATAGGCGCGACCATTGTGAGGCCATCGCGTCGGTCGCGTTGCTTCTGAGTGACGGTGCGCGGAGGGCTCGCAATGGTGCGGCCCGGGGTCGAGAGGGTGGTGCTCATCGTTCCGTGATGTCCTTCGTGGTGGCCTGCATTTCTGCCTGCGCGTCGGCGGCGGTGAGGCCGCCGGAGCCCATGTCGGCGATGGCCTTCGCGAACGGGAGCTCTGCGGTGAGTGGGCCGATGTAGCGACCGAACCCCTGAGTGATAGCCCAGCGCCCAATGTTTGAGGGCGCGGTCTGGAGGGTCTCGATGGTTTCGGGCGGGTACACCTCTGCAAGGTTCTTTCGGGTGTCGACGCCCGCGTCCATCGTCGACCACGCGTCGACATACTCGGTCGGATTCTCGCGGGTCCCCTGGCGTACGGGGAACTTGCCCTCGGGGGCCATGCTGAGCCACTGCTCGTAACCATCGGACATCATAAACTTCACGAACTCTGTTGAATCGCTGGTGGAGGCCGAACTGGTGACCACCCACGAGGTGATCTCCCCGTACGAGCGGGCCTGACCTTTCGCGTCGGGGCCGGTCACGAGGGGCAGCACGCCGGTGTTCTCGGCGAGCCAGGTCGGGGAGGCCGCGCATTCGTCGCAGGTGGGTAGCGCGTCATTGCGCAGCCCCGCGAGTTCGTCGAGTAGGAACGTCGACCACATCGTCATGGCGACCTGGCCCGAGAAGTAGGCGGCGCGCGTGGTGTCGACCGTCTGCGTGCCCGCGGGCGAATACTTCGTCGCCAGCTGACCGTAGAAATCGATGGTGGTGGCGCAGGCTTTGCTGTCCATCGTCGGCGCGCCCTGATCGTTCAGCAACTGGCAGTTGTTGCCTAGCGCAAGCGACTCGAAGGTTTGCTGGGTAAACGGGTCGGACGGGTCTGTCGCGAGGCTGATGCCGTAGGTGCCGTCTCGGGTAAGGGTCTCGGCGGCTCGCAGCAGGTTCTCGTACGTGTCGGGAGGGGCGAGCCCCGCCTGGGCAAACAGGTCTTTACGGTAAACGAGGATCTGGCCCCAACCGTCGGATGGCACCGACAGTTGCTGCCCGTCGTCGCTCGACAGGCCGAGCGACGTGTCGCTCCAGGTGTCGCGGCCGAGGTCGTTCACCACCTGGGTGGCGGCGGCGCGGTCGAGAAAGCCGTCCTGATCGAACGAGCGGGTGAGGCCGAGGGAGACTGAGCCGATCACGTCGGGCATCTCTCGCGACAGGGCGGCGGCGGCAAGCAGTTGCGCGACCTGTGCCTCTTCAATGGGCACGATTTCGACCGAGATGCCAGTCTGCTCGGTGAAGCGCGCCGCCGCCTGCTTCGTGATCGCCACACGTTCGGGCTGCACTTGCAATGACCACACGACAAGCGTGTTGTCGTCTTCGTGGCGCGTGGCGCCGCATGCCGTGAGCGCGAGACCGCACGCGAGAATCAGGACACTAACGACGGCCAGATATCGACGTCGAAACATGAAATTCTCTTTCTGGAGGAGCGAAATGTGCTCATATTGGTCACAGAGAAAAGTGTGACGGGCGTTATATGGGTGTTATTTAACGTACTGCAAACAACATGTTTCAAGGGAATTTTCAAGAATATGCCCAACATTTTGAGATTTGCCGCTCCACATGCCGTCGAGATCGTGGCCGCCCCGGAGGAGGCGCTGCCCGCGGGCCACGCGCGCGTCCGCACCCTCTACTCAGGAATCTCGGCCGGTACCGAATTAACGGCGTACCGTGGCACCAACCCGTACCTCACGAGCCGCTGGGACCCCACCACGCGGCTATTCACAGGCGCGCCGCCTGGGCCGCCCGCGTACCCGCTTGACGGGTGGGGCTATTCCGAGGTGGGGGTGGTCATCGAGATCAGCGCGGACGCCCCGGGCGGCGCCGATCCGATCGGACTCCCTCGCGTGGGTGACACCGTGTGGGGTATCTGGGGGCATCGTTCCGAGGGAGTGTTGCCCCTCGAAAGCCTGCGTGGGCACGTGCTGCCAGGTGGGGCGGACCCGCTTGCGGCAAGCTTCGTGAGGGTGGGCGCGATCGCCCTGAACGCCGTGTTGCAGGCAGACCTCAATGTGGGTAGCACGGTTGCCATCGTCGGCCAGGGAGTCATCGGCCTGCTGGCGACGAGTCTCGCGGCGGCTTCGGGGGCAACTGTATACAGCGTGGACGCGGTCTCGCGCCGTCGTGAGGAGTCGCTGCGCCGCGGTGCCTGTCGTTCATTCGGGGTGGCGGACGACCCGGCGCTGGCACTGCGCGAGTCGCATCCTGAGGGCGTCGATGTGGCCATCGAGTTCAGCGGCACGTATCCCGGCCTGGTCTCTGCGACGCGTCTCGTGGGCGCAGACGGAGTCGTGGTCGCAGCAGGTTTCTATCAGGGAGAGGGCACGCCGCTGCGACTCGGCAACGAGTTTCACCATAATCGCGTGCAGGTGCTCGCCTCGCAGATCGGGGCCGTGCCCACTCGGCTGCGCGCCCGCTGGGACGTCGCGCGCCTGCAGCGGGTCGTGCTCGACCGCATTGCGGCGGGCACTCTCGACACCGAATCGCTCGTCACGCATCGCTTCGCGTTACACGACGCCGCCGCCGCGTTTGCCCTGCTCGATGCGGGCGACGGTGATGCCCTGCAGGTCATTTTGGAGTGTGCCTCGTGAAACTGTCAGTGCAAGAACAGCATGTTCCTCAAGACATGAACGGGCGGCCACTCTCTCTAGAAGAGAAATTCGAAATTGCGGTCGCATGGGGTTTTGATGCCCTCGAATTGCGCCCGCGCGGTGACGGCGAGTTTGCGCGACGATTGCCAGAATTGCGTCGCGCCGTGAAGAACGGAGTGTGCCTACCCACCGGTTGCATTGAGATGGCTCACTTCATCGGCGCATTCGACCGGGAACTGCGTGAAGACGCCGTCGCACAACTCGCGTCGATCTTGCGGGTGATGGGCGAGTTGCGTGGGTTGGATGCGAGGTGCGGCGTGGGTACTGTCACCCCAACCGCTTGGGGAATGTTCTCGACGCGGCTGCCCCCGTTCACGCCGCCGCGCTCGCAGGCTGAGGACCGCGAGGTGCTCCTCGATGCGCTCGCGCGACTCGCGAAGGTCGCGAACGAGTGCGGCACCACCCTGCTCCTAGAACCCCTGAATCGATACGAGACCCACATGGTCAACACGCTTGGGGAGGCGGCCGACTTGCTGTGCGAGGTGGGGTCGCCCGCGCTGGGCGTGTGCGCCGACACGTACCACATGAACATAGAGGAGGCGCGGCCCCTAGCGGCCCTGCGTGAGCATGCTGCCCTGATCAAGCACGTGCAACTGAGTGACTCGAATCGGCTCGAACCGGGGGCGGGGCACGTGGATTTCGCGGGTTATCTCGAGGTGCTTCACGAGGTGGGCTACAAGGGTGACCTGGCCTGGGAATCTCGGCTCTCGGGGGTGGCAGCCGAGTGCCTGCCCATGTCGGTTGAGCATGTGCGGGCGCGGTTGCCGCGCGGGTAGCGTTGAGTCTGGGCGGCGAGAAGTGCGAAAAAGTGTATATGCGATGTACAAAATTGTGTACACGGCAGGCCGCCCCCGCCTCACCCCCCGCCCGGCTGCGCCCAATGACCGCCCCCGCCCCCACCCCCCAACCGCACCAACCCACTAACTCAACCCCCGGGCGTCCAATCGGTAAACTCCCGGCGACAATTTACGCAGGGTTTATTATTTTGTGAACATTGCCCTGGCCGCCCGCTAGCATGAACCGCGTCGGCCCTCCCGCGCATCCCCGCGCACCGTTCCCGCGCCCGCCCCCGCCTGACCCGCTACATCTCGGCCAGGGCGGCACTACAGGGCCGACGCACCCCCGTCGTCTCGCCCGAGGAGCCCCATGAAGCGCCGCACATTTTTGCAGTACTCCACCTACGCCACCACCGCGACGGTCGCCACCGTCGCCGGTCTCACCCACACGCAGGCGCCCGGGTACGCCGCGCCCGTCACCGACAACGGCCGGGTGCTGCCCGCCCTCGTGATCGGCTCTGGCTACGGCGGCGCCGTCTCCGCCCTGCGCCTCACCCAGGCCGGCATCGAAACCACCGTGGTCGAGATGGGTAAGCTCTGGGACCGCCCCGAAGACCCGCACAGCATGGTGTTTTGCAACATGCGCGGCCCCGATGAGCGCTCCTTCTGGTTCAAAGACCGCACCGACATGCCGTTCACAACGCTGCTCGGCCTCGACGTGATCAACCGCGACATCGGCCGCGGCCCGGGCCCCCTCGACAAGGTGTACTTCGACAACATCGCCGTGTACCTCGGTCGCGCCGTCGGCGGCGGCTCTGTGGTCAATGGCGGCATGGCGCCCACTCCCGACCGGGGCTTTCTGGCCGAGAAACTGCCCGCGAGCGTGGTCAACGACCTCTATGCCACCTACTTCGCCAAGGCCAGCGCAGAACTCGGCGTCTCGAGCCCGCCAGACGACATCCTCAACTCGTCGTGGTACCAGTTCTCGCAGGTCGCGGCGGGTAACGCGCGCACCGCGGGGTATCGCGTCGACACGATTCCCAACGTCTACGACTGGGATTACATGCGTCGCGAAATCGCGGGCACCGCCGTGCAGTCCGCCATGACGGGTCAGGTGATCTTCGGCAACGACTGCGGCAAGAAGAGCCTCGACAAGACCTACCTCGCTCGCGCCAACGCCACGGGCCACCTGCGGTTGCTCTCGCTCACACAGGTCACGGGCATCGCCTGGGACGGCGAGACCTACCAGGTCACCATCGAAACGCACGACAGCCAGTGGAACCTGCTCGACACCAAGACCCTGCGCACCACTCGACTGTTCGTTGCGGCGGGCGTGCTCGGCACCGTCGAACTGCTGCTCAAGGCGCGCAAGGCGGGCGGGCTCGCAAACCTCAGCGACGACCTCGGCAAGGGGTTCGGCCAAAACGGCAACCACATGATCGCGCGCTCCTCGTGGGTCGCCACGGGAGCCAACCAGTCGACCATCCCCGCGCAGGCCATCAACAACTGGGGCGACCCCAACGCGCAGGTGCTCGCCGAGCTCGCCCCCATGCCCGCGGGCCTTGAACTGTTCATGACCAACTACCTCGCGATCGGCCGCACCGAGCAGCGCGCCACCTTCGGCCTCAACGAGAACAACGCACTCACCCTCGATTGGCGCTCCGACCAGGCCGACGAGAGCGCCAACAAGGTGTACTCGCTGTTCAACGCGATTAACGCCGCCAACGCCACCATCTACCGCTACGACCTGTTCGGCACGGGCCAACCCCTCACCAGCGCGTTCACGTACCACCCGCTCGGCGGCGCCATCCTCGGCGCCGTCACCGACGAGTTCGGCCGCGTCAAGGGCCACGACGGCCTCTACATCATGGACGGCTCGCTCCTGCCCGGCCAGGTCGGCGTCAACCCCTTTCTCACCATCACCGCGATCGCGGAACGCAACATCGAGAACATCCTGGCCCGCGACTTCGCCGAGGTTCCCGCGCACCTGCCCACCCCGTACCAGAGCTTCCGCCTGCGCGACGCCGAGTCGCAGTCGTACCTCGCACCCGCGGGCGGCGAGCCCGGGGCGAGCCTCGTGCTGAGCACCGACCCGAACACGTCGGCGCGCTTCGTGGCGCAACCCGACGACTCCGGCCACGCCCTGCGGTCCGCCGACACGGGTCTCGTGGTGACGCTGGGAGGGGGAGACGCGGCGTCCGATACCCGCACCGCCAGCCTGCAACCGGACGCCCCGACCCTCAGCCAGCGCTTCGCGATCCGTACCGAGGGGGCGGGCCGGTCGCTGCGGCTCGCTGCCGACGGCACCTTTCTTGCCGGCCGCGGCGCGGGCCAGCCCGTGGGCACCGCCGCGACGCCGAGCGTGTGGACCCTCGATGATCGCCTGATCGTCGACTCCGCGGAGGCGCCGGCGGGCGCGATGCCGGTGGGCGCGACGGTGAACCTTGAGAACGCCGCGACGGGACTCACCCTGAACGTGCTGGGTGGGTTCAGCTCGGAGGGCGCCGAGATTCAAACGTGGCGGGCCGAGGCGGACGACGCCTCGCTGTTCGAGGTGCAGCAGGTGGGCGGTCTCGTGCGGTTCGTGAATCGCCGTTCACACCTCGCCGTGGCGGCCGTGTCGGGCGAGGACGGCGCGGGGGTGGTGCAACGCCCCGTGAGCGATGCCGACCCCAACCAACTGTTCGTGCCGCTCGGCAGCGCCGAGGGCGGTTACCTGTTCGCCGACCCGTCTCAGAGCCGCGCCCTGACCGCGCTGCGCGGCGCGATGCAACTCACCATGAATTCGCTGCAGGGCCTGCCCGGGCAGCGGTGGAAGTTCACCAACATCGCGGGCGGCAGCTACTCGGTGAACTATGTGCTGCCCGAGATCGGCAAAACCTACCGCATCACGAACAAGGGCAATGGGCTCGCCTTCGACGTCGAAAACCGCAACGGCAACGATTGGTCGCACATCGTCACGGCGAACGTCGAGCCGGGGTCGCCGTGGCAAAAGTGGGAGGTGAAACCCTGTAACGAGGGCCTCGCGTTCGTGAACGTCGCGAGCGGCAAGGCGATGGACCTGCAGGGTGGCATCATCTTCAACGG
This sequence comes from Micrococcales bacterium 31B, assembly GCA_022803075.1. Classification (GTDB taxonomy): domain Bacteria; phylum Actinomycetota; class Actinomycetes; order Actinomycetales; family Dermabacteraceae; genus JAFFTF01. Next base: position 149,829 of record JAFFTF010000008.1, on the reverse strand, counting down.
CACCAACTTTGTGCTGTGGCCGTACGCGAGCGGGCACAATCAGCAGTTCGCGATCGAGGGCCAGCCGGGGGAGCAGGGTTACCTGATTCGCGTGCACGCGAGCACCCGCTACGTTGACGTCACCGGCGGCAACACGTCGTGGCTCGCCCAGTTCGACCGCAACGAGTCGAACCCGTTCCAGCACTGGTACTTCGAAGAGACGCCCTGACCGCAACGGAAACGCGGGCCGACCCGCCAAGGGGCCGACCCGCGCGTCCGCAGAATATCGCTACCGCACGGCTATGCGCCCTGTAGTTCGGCGAACTGGGGCTGCACGAGCGCCTGCGCGAGCGCGTCGCGCAGGGCCGCTCGCGGGTCATCGGCCCCCGCGAGAGCGCGCCATGCGATGTGCCGGTCCGGGCGCACGAGCAGCGCCCCCGCATCGCTGATCTCGCGCCGCTCCGCCCACTCGCCGTATACGTCGTCGGCGGAGCAGCGCGCGCCCACCGCCACCACGTCGAGGGGCAGGTCGAGTTCGCGCGCGAGGTCGGCCCCCGCGTCGGCCCACCCGGCGTCGGCGGGGCCGACGAGTAGGGTGAACCGGCCGCGTCCGACCAGGTCAAGGGTCGAAACTCGCTCGGTGCCGCGTTGCACCCACGCGTGCGGGAGCGCGGCGCCAGGGTGCGTGGTGGGGTGGTAGTAGAGCTCGCGATCGCGCGTGTAGACGGGCCAGTCGGTGCCGTCGGCGACCACGGCGCCGGATTCGTAGCGCTGACCCATTTCGACGCCATGCGCGTTGAACTGGTAGTTCTGCAGCTGTACGGCCTCGCGCAGCTGCGCTCGCCGCGATTCGCCCGCGGGCGTCGCAGAGAACAACTCGGCGAGGCTCGACCAGCCGTCCTCGCTGCTCTGGCCGGGCGCGAACCCCAGCGCCTGGCTGATCGGCAGCATGTCGGCGACGCTCTGCATCGCGCGATCGACCACCTGCCGCCCCACGGGCTGCCGCTCTTCGTCGTAACTGTCGAGCAGGGCGTCGCCCGCGAGGCCCCGCAGCACGAAGGCCAGCTTCCACGCGAGGTTGAACGAATCTTGCACCGAGGTATTGGTGCCGAGGCCGTTGGCGGGCGGGTGCCGGTGGGCGGCGTCGCCCGCGAGAAACACGCGGCCCTTGCGGTAGCGCTCGGCCACCACGTGGTTGATCTGCCACGTGTTGACGGCCTTGATGGTGACGGGCACCGAATCGTCGCCGATCGTCGCGTGTGCGCGGGCGGTGACGGCCTCGACCGACATGTCGGGTTCGCCTTCGCTCGGGTCGTACATGTACAGCAGTACCCACTCGGTCCACGGTTTGACGCAGATCCACGTACCCGAGCCCACCCAGTAATCGTTGCCGGGCTGGTTCATCCAGTACAGGGTGCCGGGGCGGTGCTCGGTGTATGTCGTGAGGTCGGCTTCGAGCCACACGTTCACCGCGGCGCCAAGGCCCATCTCGCCCTGCAGGGTAAACCCGCACTGCTCGGCGACGAGCGAGCGGCCCCCATCGGCGCCGATCGCGTACTTCGCCCGCACCAGGTATTCCTCGCCCGTCTCGCGCTGCCGCACGAGGGCGGTGACGTCCGCGTCGTCCTGAGTGATGTCGATGAGCTCGGTCGAGAAGCGAATCTCGGCGCCGCGCTCTAGAGCGGCGTCGAGCAGCACGGGCTCCATCACGTGCTGCGGAATGTTGCACATTTCGCTGGGGCTCGCGAGCGCGTAGTCGGCGCCCCGTTCGATGCCCGAGCCCCAGGTCATGAGCCGAGCGATCTCGTCGCCCGCGAAGCTGGTGGCCCACACGTTGTGGCCCATGAGCGAGTTGGGGGTCGCGACGGCGCGGATCTTCTCTTCAATGCCGAGGTCGCGAAACACCTCCACCGTGCGTTGGTTGGTGATGTGGGCGCGCGGCGAGTTGGCCGTGCCGCCGTACTTGGTGACGGTGAGGGCGCGGACGCCGTAGGTGGCCAGCAGCAGGGCGGCGGTCAGACCCGCGGGGCCCGCACCGACCACAAGCACATCGGTTTCTACAGTTTTCATGGTCTCTCCTAGGCGGCGTCGTGGGCGCCGGTCATGTGAGCGGCGAGGTCTTCGGGGTTCAGGAACGAGGCCGGCGGGGGCGGGCCCCAGCTAAACAGGCCTTTCGCGCCTTCGAGGTCCTCGGGCGTCCAGAGCTGGCCCTCGACGATGCAGTCCATGTCGGCGTAGTACTCGCTGAAGTTGCCGGCGGGGTCTTTGAGGTACCAAAAGAAGTTCGAGCCGGCGTAGTGGCGGCCGAGGCCCCACACGTGGCGGTCGGGGTTGTTTTCGAGCATGCGCATGGCGCCGCGACCGATCTCGTCGACGTCCTCTACCTGCCACGAGGTGTGGTGCAAAAAGGTGACGGGCGCCGACATGACGAGCACGTTGTGGTGGTCGGTGGAGCAGCGGAGGAACGCTCCGTGGCCGACGATGTAGTCGCTGGGTTGAAAGCCCAGGCCCTCGACGAAGAAGCCGAAGGTGGCTTCGAGGTCGGTGGTGCCGAGCACCACGTGGCCGAGGCGCTTGGGCTTGACGGGGCCCTCGCGAACGAGGCCGGGGGCGCGCGGGCTGGTGCGTTCAACGCGGCCGGGGCCGTTGTAGGGGGTGGGGGGAACTTCGGGTTGCACGAGCCGCGAGGTGACCTCGACGATGGCGCGTACGCCCGTGACGGGCTCGGTCACGGTGAGCGAGTCGGGCTGGCGCTCGACGGTGAGGCCCCGGGCCGCGAGCCGGGTGGTGATGCGTTCGAGGTCGTCGCGGTCGTCGCAGCCGATGCTGAGCTCGACGAGGCGGCGCATGGGCGCGTACTCGATGCGCAGTTGCTCGCCGCCGTCTTCGGTGGCGAAGCGGTTTCCGCTGGTGGGGGTGAGGCCGAATTCTTCGTAGTAGGCGGCGGTGGCGGCGACATCGGGGACGCCCATGGTGACGTAGTTCAGGCGGTGCATGGCCATGGCGGTCTCCTAACTTGCCGCCACGAAGCGGTGCTGCATTTCGCCCACTCCGCGCACGTAGGTGGTGAGCACGTCTCCGTCGGTGAGGTAGCGCTGCGGATTGCGACCGAGGCCCACACCGGCGGGGGTGCCCGTGAAGATGAGGTCGCCGGGGTAGAGCGTGACGACTCGCGAGAGTCGGGCGACGAGCTCGGGAACGGGGAAGATCAGGTGTGACGTGCGGCCGTCTTGCACGGTTTCGCCGTTGATGGAGCAGCCGAGTTCGAGGTCGTCCGGGTTATCGATCTCGTCGAGGGTGACGAGTTCGGGGCCGATGGGCGCGAAGTTCGCGTGAGATTTCGCGAGGCTGAACTGGGGCACGGGGCCCGAGAGCTGCGCCGCACGCTCCGAGATGTCCTGACCAACGGTGAGGCCCGCGATGTACGACCAGGCGTCGGCCTCGTCGACGTTGCGTGCCTCGCGGCCGATGAGGGCTACGAGCTCAACCTCCCAGTCGATGTCCCCGGTGGGGAGGGTGATGTCGCATTCGGGGCCGGCCAGGGAGGAGGCGAACTTGGTGAAGGTGGGCGGGTGTTCGGGTACGGCATGGCCGGATTCTGCGGCGTGGGCGCGGTAGTTGAGGCCGATGGCGAAGATTTGCCGGGGTCGGGTGACGAGGGGGCCGAGGGCGCTACGGGGAGCGTGCGGCGCTGGCTGTGCCGCGGCGGCGTCGAGGCCCGAGGCCCACGTGTGGAACTCGCTCCACCGGTCGAAGATCTGGCTGGGGTCTGCGGGGAACGCCCCGTCGCTGGCGGTCTCGATGTCGATGTCACCCTCCGCCGTGCGGATGGCGAGACGACCCTGAATGTTGACCAGTCTCATGCTGGCACCTCCTTGTGCGTGTGATGGTGGCTTCAACCTACACCCGCATCTACGCACATTCAACAGATATTCGAATATTTTCTGAAATTGCGAATCTGATAGCATGTGCGTCATGCCCAGCAAGGAACGCGCCAACACCGACGCCGTGCATGCCCGCCTGCGGGCAGACATCCTCGCGGGCCTCTACGAGCCGGGCGAGAAGCTCAAGTTTGCCGACCTCTGCGCACGCTACGGCGCGAGTGTGGCGGTCGTGCGCGAAGCTCTGACCCGCCTCGTCGAACAGGGCCTCGCGCGCTCCGAACCCCGCATCGGGTTCCGCGTTACCCCGCTGAGCCGGGTCGACCTCGACGATCTCACCCGCGTGCGCTGCGACCTCGAGGGCCTGGCCCTGCGCTACTGCATCGAGGCGGGCGACGTCGACTGGGAGTCGCGACTCGTCGCGGCCCACCACGTGCTCGACCGCACCCCCCTGCTCGCCGCCGACGGCCCCCACCGCGTCTCGGACGAGTGGGAGCACGCCCACGGGGCCTTTCACGCCGCGCTCATCTCGGGCTGTGGCAGCCCCCGTTTGCTCGCGATGGCCGCCTCCCTGCGCGACGCCGCCGAGCTGTACCGCCGCTGGTCACAGCCCCGCGACCGCAGGCGCGACGTCGCCGCCGAGCACAGTGCACTGCTACAGGCCGCGCTCGGGCGCGATGCGGAACTCGCTGTGCGGCTGCTGCGCGAGCACTTCGAGCGCACGTCGCACGCCCTCGTCGACCTCGCGTGACGGTCGCGGATTCCGGCGGGTGCTTGAGGGGTTGTTGAGGGGCGCGCGCCGAGCCTGGCGCCATTCGCGCAAAATGTGACCTGAAGCACATTTTGAGAGTTGTGTGGGCTATCAGGTAAAGCGCCTACTAGATTCGTGGCACGCCCAGTCCAGACGCGCTCAGTCCGCGCACGCCCATGCAGTGACTGCCTTCCCGCCCGCGGCCGCACGACACAGGAGTCGATCGGCACGCCGGGTTCGCCACGAGAACCATTGACCCTTCGCAGAGCAGAGGTCCCACCATGAACCACAGATCCAAGACCGCCTGGCGTCGCCTACTCGGCGCCCTCACCCTCGGGGCCGCCGTTGCCGCGCCCCTAGCACCCGGCGCCGCCACGCGCGCGTCCGCCCAGCTCGCCCAAACCCTCGCAACCAGCCCGGCCGCCGCAGCGTCCGCCCTGGCCGACCCCGCCCCGCCGCCCGTGGCGCCCGGCGCCAAGCGCGCCACGCCCATCGTGCTACGCGGCGTGGGAGGCCTCAAGGTGCAGGTCGCGCGCGAGTTTCCGCAGGTCATTCAGTACGTGCTCGGGGGCCGCACCCTGTGGGGCCAGCCCCAGGTGCTCAACACCTTCACGATCAACGGCACGAACCACGTGGCGCATACCAACGTCTCGGCGGGCGGAAATCGCGCGACCTACACCTCCACCTTCGCCGACCTGCCGGGCCTCGTCGTCACCTCGGTGCTGGTCGTCAACGCCGACAACACCCTCACCTACTACATCTCGAAAATCGCGGGCAACCCCGCCGTGAACCAGATCGCCATACCCCACCACGGCCTGCTCGCGGCGACGTCGAAAGACGCCGGCGCGCAACTCGCGCGCACCAAGATCTCGACCGATTCGACCACCACCGCCGACCAGTTCGTGGCGCTCGCGGCCGACACCCCCTCCGACGCCGCTCCCGTCGGCACGCCCTACGGTTTCGTCTCCAACGGCCAACTCGCGGGCGGCATCATCACCAATGCCACCGAGGACGCCCCCCAGGACAGCAACCTCAACTGGAACGCGCGACTGTTCTCGCAGGTCAGCGCCTCAGCGAACGGCACCCGAACGGCCTCGCTCGCAGCGGGCACCTGGACCTACCGGCCCCGGGGCGCCGTCGACGCGCGCGTCGCGACCTACCAGACCCCCGCCGCGACCGTCGTACTGAGCGCCGACGCAAACCAGACCGGCGGCGTCGACTGGCAAGACGGGGCCATCGCCTACCGCGCCCATGCCCCCAAGCCGCTCGGCAGCGACCGCGTGGCCGACCGGGTGGTGCAACACATCCCCTTCAACTTCGCGAGCCAGGCCACCAACCCGTTCATAAAGACCCTCGACAACGTCAAGCGCATTGCCATGAACACCGACGGGCTGGGCCAGTGGGTGCTCGAGAAGGGCTACGCGAGCGAGGGCCACGACTCGGGCCACCCCGACTTCGGCGGTGACATCAACACGCGCGCGGGAGGCCTCGACGACTTCAACACCCTCATCGACGAGGGAGCCGAGTTCAATGCGGATGTCGCGGTGCACGTCAACGCCACCGAGGCGTACGCGCAGGCCAAGAGCTTCACCGACCGCATGGTCGCGGGCCAGGTCAACGGCTGGAACTGGCTCAACCAGGCCTACCACATCGACCAGCGCTACGACCTCGGCAGCGGCCTCGTGCTCGACCGCTTCGAGCAACTGAAGGCCGAATCGCCAAACCTCAGCGGCGTCTACGTCGACGCCTACTATTCGAGCGGTTGGCTCTCCGATGGCCTCGCAGACCAGCTCTACGGCATGGGCCTCGAGGTCGCGACCGAATGGGCCTACAAGTTCGAAGGCACCTCAACCTGGTCGCACTGGGCCAACGACAAGAACTACGGCGGCGTGACCAATAAGGGCATCAACTCCAACATCGTGCGCTTCATCGCCAACGGCGACCGCGACGTGTGGAACGTCGACCCGCTGCTCGGCGGCGCCGACATCAAGGAGTTCGAGGGCTGGACCGGCCAAAGCGACTGGAACCGGTTCGCAAACAACCTGTGGGTCGCGAACGTACCCACCAAGTTCTTGCAGCACTTCACGGTGCAGAGCTGGAATTTCGGTGCCTCGGCGCAACTCTCCGACGGCGTGGCCGTCGAGATGCGCGACGGCGAGCGCGTCATCACGATGGGCGGCGTGCCCGTGCTCACGGGCGACACGTACCTGCTGCCGTGGCAAAGCGCCACGGCGAATGAGGCCACGAGCCCGCTGCACGCCGACAAGATGTACTTCTTCTCGGAGTCCGGCGGAGCCCACGCCTTCACCCTGACCAGCCAGTTCGCGGGCGTCACCGACTTCACCCTGTACCGCCTCGGCGACCAGGGCCGCGTCAAGGCGGCCGACGTGAAGGCAACCGGCGGGGCGGTCACGCTCACGGCTGACCCGGGCGTCCCGTACGTACTGGCCCCCGCGGGCACCCCGGCACCGCTACCGGACGCCGCGTACGGCGCTGGCAGCCCCCTTACCGACCCCGGTTTCAACGCGGGCACCCTGACGGCATGGAACCCCGACGGCGCGGTAAGCCTCGAGCGGGCGGCCACGGGTGACAACGTGGCGCAGATCGGCGCGGGGCCCGCCACCCTCTCGCAAAAGGTGAGCGGCTTGCAGCCGGGGCAGCGCTACTCGTTCAGCGCGAACGTCGAGATTCAGGCGGGCTCCAAGCGGGCCGTCACGCTCGGCGCGGGCGGCACGCAGAACACGTTCGACTCGACCCCCGCGCGAAACCTCGTGGGCGCGGACTCCAAGCGCGACACGTTCTCGCAGCGCGCCTCCGTCACTTTCGTGGCCGATGCGAGCGGTGGCGCCACCGTCAGCATCGGAGCCGCCGCAGGCGACGCCATCATCACCCTCGACGACGCGCGGGTCATGGCCGACACGACCACCCCCGTGGACGCCGGGGTGGTGGCGTCGGCAGATTTCGAGGGCAACCAGCCTGGCTGGGGCATCTTCGTGAAGGGCGACGCGGGCGGGGCCACCGACCCGCGTACTTCGATCAGCATCCTGCACGCGCCGTACTCGCAGCAGGCCTGGAAGAACACGCATTCTCCCTTCAACGCGGGCACGCTCGCGGGCCAGGCCATCGACGATGTGCTCGACGGCAACGCCTCGCTCAAGGCGCACGAAGAGAACGGCGGCCTCGTCTATCGCACCGTGCCCGCCACGGCGCAGTTCATCGACGGGCATCGCTACTCGGTGAGCTTCGACTACCAGAACAGTCTCGTGGGTGAGTATGCGTGGATCACGGGCGCCGACCAGTTGAGCGTTGGCCGGGGCAAGCAGCCAGGCATCGTCACATCGACCGACCGCATCACGACCCCGATACCGCAGGCGCTCACCACCACGCGGTTCAACCAGGAGTTCGTGGCGGGCTGCGGAGACACCTGGGTGGGCCTGCGCCGCACGGGCGGCTCGGGCGGGGCCGACTTCGTGCTCGATAACGTGAAGATCGTTGACCTAGGCGAGAGCACCACCTCCGCGGCGTGCGCCACGATTGTCGCGCCGGGCACGGTAGCGCTGAACCCGGACGCGCAGACCGAGTTCACCACGAGCTTCACCAACCACGAGACCGAGCCCGTGCAGATCGCACACATCGGCCTCGACGGGGTGCCCGCCGACTGGAAGCTCGAGGTGGCGGCCGAGAACGGCAACGTGTTCGACAGCGTGGATCCCGGCGAGACGGTGACGACGAGTTGGCTCGTGACCGCGCCAGCGGGGGCCGAGCCTGCCAACGTGTCCGCCGTGGCGTCCTACTATCAACGCTGCGTCGACAAGAGCGTGAGCACGGGAATCGCGGCGAGCGTGAGCGACCGCGCGACCCTGCTACCGAGCCTCATGAAGGCCACCGCCGACAGCGAAAACCCGGGCGGCGCCGAGGGGCCGGTGGCCAACGTGCTCGACTCCAACCCGGGCACCATCTGGCACACCGACTACACGAACGCGACCGATCCGTACCCGCACTGGGTCATGCTCGATCTCGGGGCCGAGGCGACGGTTGACGGTTTCGGGTTCTTGGGCCGCCAGTCGGGCGGGCCGAACGGCCGGGTCAAGGATTACGTGGTGGAGGTATCGGCGGACGGTGAAACGTGGAGAGAGGTGGCGCGCGGCAGCCTGGTGGATTCGCCCGACCTGCAGGCAATCGACTTCGGCTCCGTCAAGGCCACCCACGTGCGGTTCACCGCGCTCAGCGCTCTTAACGGGCAGCCGTTCGCGGCGGCCGCCGAGATGCGGGTGTTCGGCCAGGGTGGGGAGCCCGTGCGGGGCTTCGAGCCCAGCCCGCGCCCCGTGCTCGACTGCGAGCAGCCGCCCGCGAACTAGATAGCAACGAGAAGGCCGCGACCACCCCCTAGAACGGCGGCTGGTCGCGGCCTTCGCGTGTTGCGGGTTGCCGTGCGCTACTGTGTACTGTCGCTCGGCCCGGCGCCGGGCACGACGGCGGGGACGGCGCCGGGCACGACGGCGGGGACGAGGGTGATCGCGGCGGGGTAGGCAGCGTCCCGGGTGAGCAATTCCTTGGTCTTCCACAGCGTCACCACCTGGCCGCCGACTATGCGCTGCGAGTCGGGCATGAGGGGGTGTTCTTTGATGTCGAGGGGGTCTCCGACGATCTCGCCCTCGAGATCCACGGTGATGTTGCCATCCGAAGTCCTCAGGTAGACGAGGCCGTTGGCGGTGCCCATTATTTCGGCACTGCGGTCAGAGAACTCGTCGCGCGACATGATCGATTTCGTGGCCCCGCTCTCATCGAGCACCACGAGGCCACCGTCAGAGTCGTCCGCATTACTAAACCCCACGACGATCTGGTTCTGATCGGTGTCGAAGCCGACGCCGTCCGAGCTGAACACCGGATCAGTCACCGGGGTGGTCTTGTCGCCGTCCACGATGAACTGCTGAGCCTCAGCAATATTGTGAGTGGAGTACAGGTACTTGCCGTTGCCCCAGTCGAGGGTGGGCTCGCCGAATTCATCCGGGCCTAAGTTTGATTCACTCTCAGCCATGGTTTCAGCTACCGGTTTGCCGGTCTGGACCGACACGAGTGAATTTTTATCGGCGTCCAATGAGTTGAGGTGTACGGCGAAGAGGCCTGCGGCGTCGAGGGGCTCAAACAAGACCTGCTTGCCGGGGCTCGGTAGGGTCCACGCGAGGGAGGAATCCTTGACGTTAAATCCGACGACGCTGGGCGCGGTGGACTCGGTCTTGCGGTCAATGTGTTGACCGAAGATGCTGATCCCGAGAGTGTCTTCCGTGGCGCCCACGAAGGCTGGAGCCGCCTGCACCGGGTCGTCGAGGGGTTCGCCCAAAACGTCGATTCGTTCCCCAGCGGTGCACGTTGCCAGGTCGATGCTTTGTACGTAGACGCGCTCTTCGCTCGGCGCGGAGCCCGATGCCTTCGTGGATGCCGCGTAGGTGACATAGGCCTGTGGCTTGTCTCCCGTGGTGGCGATGGCCCTCGGGAGCGGCGTGTCGCTCCACAACTGGGCCATGTCGTCGGCTGAGGTGCTGAAATCTGCGTCGCCCTCGGCCGAAAGGTCAATCTCGCAGGTCGCGAACTATGCCAAGCCCGGCATCCACCCCGCGATGCTGAGGTTTGGCATCTGGGTGGCGCCGCTGTGAACCATGCCGCCGTGCCATTCCAGATCTGATTTCAAGCCACTGCCTCGGTTTGCAGTGCGGTCGTAGTAGATGGGCTGGTCGGGGCGCGCCGTGGGGCTGGTCTCCGAATCTCCCGACGGCTGGCTTGGGGCGTCGCCCGAGGCCTGGCCGGACGCTCCGGTGGCTGGGCCGCCCGCGTCTCCCGGGTTCGTGGACGAGCAGCCCGTGAGCAGTAACATGAGTACGGCTGCGACGGCGAGGCCCCGCCGCGCGATGGTGGATGGCATGAGAGTTCTCCTGTCAGTCGCCGCCGCCGCTGGTGACGCTACTCGGCACCACCCCAGGCAACACGTCGGGGGCGATGGTGACCGCGGCGGGCTGGTCTTTCCAATAGGTGCTTATCGCGTAGGGCTCCCACAGGGTCATCACCTGGTCGCCAAGCTTGCGCTGCCCGATGGGCACGAAGGGGTGTGCTTCGACATCGATGGGGTCGCCCACGGCCTCGCCGTTGAGGTCCACAGTGAAGCGGCTGTCGGGGGATTCTAGATAGACGAGGCCGTCTGCGGCACCGACAAGGCGCGCCTTGCGGTCCCACATTTCTCCGCTCGCGATGATGGTTTTCGGCGTCCCGCTCTCGTCGATCGCAATCAGGTTGCCGCCGAAGTCGTCGCTTCGATCCATCCCGACCACCAGTGGCTTCTGATCGGCGTCGTATGCGATGAAAGCATTGCTGCCTAACCGAATATCTGGGATGGTCGTGGGCTTGTCGCCGTCGAGCAGGTGCTGCGACACCTCGTCAGGCATGTTGCCGGTGGTGTAGAGGTACGTGCCGTTGCCCAGGGCGAGCGTGGGCTCGAGAAAGGATTCGGGCCACAAGATGGGGTCGCTCTGAGTGGATTCCGCCACCGTCTTGCCGGTCTCGACCGACACGAGAGAACTGCTCGGCGCCTGCGCGGTTTGAAGGTTGATGGCAAAGAGGCCCGCGGCGTCGAAGGAGCCGTACCCGACCTTCGGGCCGGCGCTGGGCAGTGACCACGCGAGGGTCGAATCCTTCACGTTGAATCCGACCACGTTGGGTGCCTTAGATTCCGATTGACGCTACGTGTCGGGGCCGAAGATGCTGATGGCCAGGGTGTCGTCCGTCGCCCCGACGAAGACCGGGTCGGCCGTCACGGGGTCGTCGAGGGGCTCGCCGAGCACGTCGATGCGCTCGCCGGCGGTGCACAGCTGCAGATCAATGCTTTGCACGTAGAGGCGTTGCTCCCCGGCCTTCGAACCCGAAGCCTTGCTGGTGGCGGCGAAGGTGACGTAGGCCTGCGGCTCATCACCCGTGGTGGCAATGGCCTTGGGCAGAGGTGCGTGGCTCGCCGACATGGCGTCCTCGTCGGTGGACGTCGTGAACTTGGCGTCGTCGTCAGACGACAGGTCAATATTGCACGTCGTAAATTCGCCCAGGCCCGGCATCCACCCCGAGATCCTGAGCTTTGGCATCTGGCTCGCGCCGCCGTGGACCATGCCGCCCTGCCACTTCATGCCGTCGAAAATGCCCGTCTTGTCGTCGTAGGTACCGCCTTTGTAGAACACGGGCTGGTCGGGCTTTTGCGTGGCGCTCGCGCTCCCACTGCCGCTCGACGAGGCCTGGGGGTCGATCGGCTGGCTGCTGGCGGGGTCTGCCGAGGCGGACGCTCCGGTGGCTGAGTTGCTCGGGGCGGCCGAGTCGGTGCCCGAACCTGTGGACGAGCAACCCGCGAGGAGCAGCGTGAGGACGGCGGCGGCCTCAGGCCGCGGGGCATGGTGGTAGGTCGCATCGGATTCCCCTGTCAGACTGAATGCGGTGGGCAACCCGGGCCGGGCTCGAAGCTGCCGCAGATCGCCGCCAGAGGGACCGTGCGCCGGGTGCCCCGATCCTATCGAACGTAATATTCGTAGTCTCTAGGGATGGGTAGTTCTCCACCCCTCTCCCCGAACGGGTGGCCGCTTGCTGAGTTGTTGGCCGGGCAGCAGTTGTGGAGGTGCGGTCAGGCAATCCGGATGATTGCTACTTCGAAAATATACCGTGCCACTCGACCGCGTCCGCTATTCTTTGGCGCCGGGTGAGGCCAGCGCCGGGGCCGCGGTGAATCGCTCCAGGGCGGTCTCCGGCCGCAGTCGCAGGCCCGCGGGAATGTCACCCGCGAAGGCGAGCCACTGATAGAACCGGTCCCCGCGCCGAATCAATTCACGGTAGAGGCTCAGCCGCAGGTCACCGAGAGCCTCGGCGTAGTCGGGCGCCGAGGCGACGTTATAGAGTTCGTCGGGGTCGATGGCGAGGTCGTACAACTCGTCCAGGCTCTCGGGGTTGGCAATGTACTTGAACCGCCCGTCGCGGATCATGCGCTGGGCGTACGGAAAGCGATGCCCGTGGAACTCGCACACGATTTCACGGCGCCAGGGTTCTTCCGGCTGAGCGAGGAGGCTCGACTGGGTCGCGGGCAGCAGGGACCGCCCGCGCAGGCCTACGCCCGAGCCCCCCGCGACGTCCACGAACGTAGACGTGAAGTCAAGCAGCGATACAAAGGCGTCCTCGCGCCGCGCCACCTGACCCGGCGCGGCCAGGAGCGCGGGAATCCGGTAAATGTCCTCATACATGGCGGGGCCCTTGTCATTGAGCCTATGGGCGCCGGTAAATTCGCCGTGGTCCGCCGTGAACAGGACCACCGTCGAATCGGTCAGCCCGAGCTCGTCGAGCGCTTCGAGAATACGGCCGATCTGGTGGTCGATGAGGGCGACATATCCCCAATAGGCGGCGGTCAATTTCTGCCATTCGACGGTGGTAAACGACGCCGTTGACCAGTACTCCGCGTACTTCTGCTGCACCAGTGGTTTGCAGCGAAACGTCTCCGCAAACGAACCCGGCAGCGTGATGCCCTCGGGGTCGACCAGGTCGTACCACTCGCGCGGTATCAAGTACGGCAGGTGGGGGCCGAAAAAATGGCACGAGAGAAAAAAGGGCGCGGCCGGGGTGCGGGCCGACCCTGCGTCCGACCCTGCGTCCGGCCCTGCGTCCGGCCCTGCATCCGTGCCGCTGGGGGTGCCGCCCGCGAAGTCGCGCAGCATGGCGATGGTCTGGTCGGCCAGCCTTGCCTCAAAGGTGGCCTCGGTGGGTGGTTGGTGATGCCCGCGATGAGGTGGCCGCGGCTGCCGTCGCGCTGCGTCGTGTAGACCGGGTCGCTCAGCGAAAACTCGGGGTGGTCGTTGTCGCGCAGCCACTGCACGTAGGCGGGGTGGTCGAAGGTGTTCAGAGCGCCGGGGAGGTGCTGACCCTCGAAGCCCTAGTACTCGGGCCCCCGCGCGCGGGGGTGCAGATCGCGGTGGGCGTGTAGGCGCGGTCGAATACGGTGCCGCGCGAGGCGAGGGCGTCGAGATGGGGTGTGTGGCCGGAGCGGTTTCCATAGCAGCCGAGGGTGTCTATTCGTTGCTGGTCGGTCATGAGAAACAGCAGGTTGCGTGGTGCGTCTGTGTGGTGCATGGCTGGTGCCTCCCGAATGCATTCGCGGTGGCGCTGTTGCGGACACAGGCTGTCACTCCAACGACACTATGCACTAAAGACAAGTCGTTTTACGTAAATGGCGTCGTGGACCTGGCAAGGCCTTGCCTTTAGTATCTACGCATGACCGATATTGCCGAACCGAGCCGCATCGAGAGCAGCATCCTGGAGTATCTCGTCTCCGAGGGTGCCTCGACGCGCGTCGCCATCCAGCAGTACCTGCAAGTCTCTCGGCCGACGATGTCGAGCGCTGTCATGCGCCTCATGAACAGGGGCCTCATAGAAGAGAGCGGCACCGCCGAGTATGGGGCCGGCCGCAACGGACGCCCCCGTGCCCTCCTGTCGATCCGACAAGAAGTTGGCGCCGTGATCGGCATCGAACTCGGCCGCGCTCGGGTTGCGGTCACGGCGCTCTCGATAGACGGCACCGTGTCTGGGCAACGCATTCAGGCTGTGAGTGAGGGCGATTCCCTGCAGTCCAAGCTAGACATGGCGGTCTCCTGGCTGATCGACTGGGCCGAGGCAGGCAGTTTGCGCCGCAGTGCGCTGCTCGGCGTGGGCCTCGCCCTCGCGGGTCGGCACATGCCCGTCGACGCGGCGCGTTCCTCCGTGGACCCCGAGGGCGTAGACCTGGGCGACCTGCGACAGCTGGCCAATGCGCCCGTGCTGTGGGACAACAACACGCGACTCGCCGCGATTCGCCATCTCTCCGAGTTCACCCCCGACGCACTCGCGCGCGGGCTCCTGTACGTCGTGCTCTCCTCCGGCATTAGCGCGGGGCTCGTCGACGCCCGCGGCATCTACCGCGGCGGCAACGGGTCGGCAGGAGAAGTCGGCCACGTCAGCATCGATCTCAACGGCCCGCAATGTTGGTGCGGAGCACGGGGCTGCCTCGAAGCCATCTGCGGCCAGACTGCCGTGCTGGACCGCGCTCGCGCCGCCGGTTGCGACGTGAAGACCATTGCCGACCTCAGTGCCCTGATCAACGCGGGGCACTCCGCAGCCATAACCGTCACCCAAGAAACGGGTCGCAGGCTCGGCATTGGCCTGACTGCCGCCTCCATGCTGTGCGATCCGGGGAGCATCGTCCTGAGCGGCCCGGTCACCGCGCTCGGCCACAACCTCGTGGAGTCTGCCCGCGCCGAGCTCGCGCGGCGCCGCGTCGCGACCCGACTTCCGGTGGCTAACCTCACCGCGGCCGAGGGTTCAGAGTTCGATGCCAGCCACGGCGCCGCCCTGAGCGCCCTGCAACGCTGGGGAGTGCAATTCGCATTGCGTCACAGCATCGCCTCCTAGGCCGCGCTAAGTCACGATTGATCAGATGTTTGGGCGCGATTCGCATGCCGCTCCGCGCGCCCGACCCGGGGAGCTCACAGTGACTGGTCAGCATTTTCTTCTAAAGTAAGAAAAGAGACCTCTGAAGAACCCCGCACAGTCATCCGATGTCCCAGGTATTATCTTTTCACAGCGTGCTTCCTTCATGGCAGTCCGATCTGGGCACTGTTCGGCGTGCCCCAAACTCACGAGGATGTGAACCCTATGTTTAGTACCATGCCAGCCTCCCGCCGCAACGTACTCTTGGGCCTGGCGGCAGGTGGCCTCGGCCTACCCCTGCTGTCGGCCTGTACGGGCGCCCCAAGTTCGGGCAGCACGAGCGGAGGCGCGGCGAGCGGCACCGTCTCGGTCGGCTCGAACTACTCCGACGCCACCCCCAAACAGGCGTTCGCCGATGTCATCGCCGCCTTCGAGAAGAGCGGCAGCGTCAAAGCCGCGGTCAACACGGTCTCGCACAACGACTTTCAAGAGCAGATCGACACCTATCTGCAGGGCTCTCCCGACCAGGTGTTCACGTGGTTCTCGGGTTACCGCATGCGCTATTACGCTGACAAAGGTCTCGTGGCCCCCGTAGACGACGTGTGGACCAAAATATCGGGCAATTTCAGCGATGCCATCGCCGAGGCCTCGACCGGCACCGACGGCAAGAAGTACCTCGTGCCGTGGGTGACCTACCCGTGGGCCGTTTTCTATTCGAAGTCACTGTTCGCAGAGAAGGGCTACGCGCCCCCCAAGACCTGGGACGAGTACGTCGCGCTCGCCAAGCAGATGAAGACCGACGGCCTCACCCCCATCGCGTTCGCCGAGAAGGACGGCTGGCCCGCGCTGGGCACGTTCGACTACATCAACATGCGCCTCAATGGCTTCGAGTTCCACAACAGCCTGCTCACCAATCAAGCCGGGTGGGATGACCCTAAGGTCGCCGCCGTCTTCGACACCTGGAAGGAACTGCAGCCGTACTGGCAGGAGGGCGCCCTGGGCCTCACCTGGCAGGAATCCGCCGACGCCATCGTGAACAAGACGGCCGGCATGTACGTGATCGGCTCCGACCAGATCATCGCGCAGGCTTCGACCACGAACAAGCAGGACGACCTCGACTTCTTCGCGTTCCCCGAGATCGACCCCGCCAACGCTCAGGACGCCGTCGAGGCGCCCATCGACGGCTTCATGCTGTCGAAGAATGCCGCGGGCAACGCGGACGCGATGGCGCTACTGGAATACCTGGGCTCGGGCGCCGCCCAACAGACGTACCTGGGTTCAAACGTCGCGGACGTCGCGTCGGCGACCGATGCCGATGCGAGCAAGTACACCGCCCTGCAAACCAAGATGGTCGAGTTCATCGGCGCGGCGAAGCACCAATCGCAGTTCTGCGACCGCGATTCGCTGCCGACACTCGTTTCGAGCGCCGTCGTGCCCGCGATCCAAACGTTCGTGGAGAAGCAGACCTACGACGGCGCCGCGATGGCCGCGCAGGCCAAGCAGTTCTGGGACCAAGCGAGCTAAACACCGCCCTCGGTTGCCGCACTCCTCATGCCCGGGCGGGCGCACCGTCCGCCCGGGCTACTCCACTCGCAAGGAACAGCAGTGAGCCTTTCCTCCACTCACCCCCCGACCMCCCCGCCAGCACCAGAGGCCAGAGCGGCCGCGACTGCGGGTGCGCCCACCAAGCGACGCCGCCTGCGCCAACTCACCCGCCGCGACCAGGTGGTCCTCGCGGTGATGGTCGGCGTGCCCACGCTGATTCAGGTGCTGCTCGTGTGGCTGCCCACCGTGGCGTCCGTCTTTCTCTCCTTCACCAAGTGGGACGGCATCGGATTCGAGCGCATCGAGGGCGTCGGCACGCGCAACTACGAGTTCGTTGTGAACGACTACACGCCGTTCTGGCCTGCGGTGCAGCACAACATCCTGTGGCTCGTGTGCCTCGGCGCGGTCGCGACCCCCGTGGGTCTGCTGCTCGCCGTGCTGCTCGACCGCAATATTCGCGGCAGCCGCATCTACCAGTCGATCTTCTTCACCCCCGTCATGCTGTCGCTCGCCCTGGTGGGCGTGATCTGGCAGCTCATGTACATGCGCGACCAGGGCCTGCTCAATAATCTGCTCGGGGTCGCAGGCACCCCGCAGGCGATCGACTGGCTGGGCAATTCCGACCTCAACATTTGGGCCGCCATTCTTGCGGCCTGTTGGCGCCACGCGGGCTACGTGATGCTCCTGTACTTAGCGGGCCTCAAGGGAGTAGAACCGAGCCTGCGCGAGGCGGCCTCCCTCGACGGCGCGAGCGCGTGGCAGACGTTCTGGCGCGTCGTGTTCCCGGCCATGAAGGGCACGAACATCGTCATCTTCGTGATCACGGTCATCGAATCCCTGCGCGCGTTCGACATCGCCTGGGTACTCAACAAGGGCCGCAACGGCCTCGAACTGCTGAGCACACTCGTCGTGCAAAACCTGATCGGCGAGGGCGCGCAGATCGGCAACGGCTCGGCGATCGCCGTGGTGCTCATGGTGATTTCGCTGGTGCCGATCATTATTTACCTGAGCCGCGCGTTCAAGGAGGAGAAATAATGGCCACAGCGTCAACTATCCCGGACGCAGCCCGGGCCGGGTCCGCGCGTCCGGCCCGAACCAGCGGCAGGGGGCGACTGGGTCGCCCGCGCTACGGAACCCACGTGTTTCTCCTGGTGATGGCGCTCATGTGTCTCGCCCCGATGTTGTGGACTCTCTACACGTCGCTGCGCTCAAATGTGGACACCACGACCTACGGCTACTTCAGCGTCGGCGGCACGCTCAGTTTCGAGAACTACGCGACCGCCTGGAGCCAGGGTGGCTTCGTCACCGCGATCACCAACTCTGCGCTGATCACGATACCGTCGGTGCTGCTGACGATCGGTCTCGCGTCGATGGTGGCGTTCGCGGTGTCGCGGTTCTCGTGGCGGTTTAATGTCGCGCTGCTGATTATGTTCACGGCGGGCAACCTGCTGCCGCCGCAGATTTTGGCGGGCCCGGTCTTCAAGCTGTTTCAGGCGATTCAACTGCCCCTCACGATGAGTGATTCGGGGAGCCTGCTCAACACCTACTGGGCCGTGATCGCCATGAATACGGCGTTTCAGATGGGTTTTTGCACGTTCGTGCTGAGCAACTTCATGAAGGCCCTGCCGAGTGATCTCACGGAGGCGGCGCTCGTCGATGGTGCGAGCGTGTGGCGACAGTATTGGCAGATCATCATGCCGCTGTGCCGACCCGCGATCGCGGCGCTCGCGACCCTGCAGGTGATTTGGGTTTACAACGACTACTTTTGGGCGCTGTTGCTCATCAGCCGGGGGGACCGGCTGCCCGCGACGACGGCCATCAATAACCTGATGGGGCAGTTCACGACCAACTACAACCTGCTGGCGGCGGGCGCGATGATCACGGTGATACCGACCCTGCTGATTTACCTGGCGTTGCAGCGGCACTTCGTGGCGGGGCTGACGCTCGGCAGTTCAAAGGGCTAGGGGCCATAGCGGTTAACCCTGGCTGGGCTGCGGGCCGACGAGGTCATCTGCTGCGGCGCGAGCTTCGAGCGCGAGTTCGTGAGCGATGTCCGCGAGGGGGAGGCCGGGCTCGCCGGGAGGAGCGTCGTCGTGCGCCGGGTCGGGTTCGTTGCGCAGGGCCCGCGTCACCGAGCCCATGGCGTGGCGGTTATCCGTGGGGCTGCCGCCCAGGGTCACGGCGACGGTGAGCAGGTCGACGAGTGAGCGCGTCAGGTCTTCTAGACGGGCCGACTGCTCTTCGGAGAGGTTCTCGCGCCCCGTGGGGAGAAGGTCGAGGGTTTCGGCCGCTTGGTGGGCCTCGCGCATGAGTTCGGGCGACGTGCGCCGATGGCCGAGGGCGAGGGCCGCGCAGGTGGCCGAGGTGTGGTCGAGAGCCGCTCGCACACGCTCTGCGAGTGGTAGCGGCTTGTGGCCGGGCACGACGGCGAAACCGACCACCACTCCGATCACGACGGCCGCGACGGTCAGCAGCACGTACTCGCCGAGCAGCGAGAACGGGTCGCGGCCGCGCAGCGACGTGCCCATTTCGATGGAGACCACCACGAAGAGCGCATACCCCAACTTGGGTGAGGTGGGGACGAACCACAGGCCTGCGAGCACGGCGGCACCCGCGATGTAGACGTACGTGCTGGGCGGCAGCAGCAGTACGATCAACGTGGCCGCGATGCCGCCCCCGATGAGGCCAATCACTCGATCCTTCGCTTTGGCGAGTGTGGCCCGCCAACTGACCTGCAGGATACCGAACGTCATCATGAGCGACGTGATGGCAAGCGAATCACCCGGGGGAAGGCGAGTGACGAGCACGAGCATGAGGGCCATGCCGAGGGCCACGCGCAGGGCGTGACGCACGTACGTGGAGCGCCAGTGCAGCCCCCGTCGCGACACCACCTTTTCGAGGGCGCGCTGGTCGCCCGCGGCGGCGGGAACGCGGGTGCGGTCACGGCTGGCCGTGGCGGCATCGATTTGTGCCAGCGCTTCGAGTGCCCCGCGAATGAGGGCAGGCAGGGGGCGAGGCAGGGCGTCGAGGTCGAGGTCAAGTGGTTCTGCGCGGGGGGTGGCCTGGGGGAGGCGCACGCGGGCGGCGATGCCTGCGGCACGTTCCCGCACGGCGTCGAGGGCCGCTTGCGACGAGGCCTGCTGCGCGTCGTGGTGCGTGCCGAGTTTGCGCTCGGCCACGGCGGCGGATTTTAGCGCGAGACGATAGCGGCTCGCTCCCTGCAGGCACTCCTGTAGCCATTGGCGGCGGCCATTGGAGAGCCACAGTTCGTAGGCGTCGGGGGTTGAGGGTTGGGAGGTGTCGAGCAGGTCGGCTACCCTGGCCCGCGCGCCGCCCGAGGGGTCGCGCAGCCCCCGCGCGATGCGCACGAGCACGGCCGTGACGATGCCGGTGAGGCTCGCGGTGACCACCTGTGAGTGCCCCGCACCTCCCAAGGCCGGATAGCCATACGCGAACAGGCTGGCCATGCCGAGACCGACCCCCGACACAGTGAACCGAGAACCGCGCAAGGGCAACAGCGCGGCGAGAAACAACATGACAGTGAGGGCGGCGATGGCTCCCGGGCGGCTGACCTCTGAGAGTAAACGCGGCCCGATGGTGCCTGCGGCGATGAGCGGCCCGAGGGCGGCGGCGAGCTTCAGGTCCGCGAGCAGTGCGCCCCCCGAGAGCGCCATGAGGGTGAAGACGGCGATCAGGCCCGACATGATGGCGAGCGAACCGGTGCCGAGGAGCAGGCTGATCAGGATCGCGGGAATCGCCGCGAGGCCCCACAGCCGCAGCATGACGGGGGTTCCCTGGGGTCTGGGGAGTCGGCGTCGTTGCGATTTCGGGGTTTCCACGGGGAGTCCTTTGGTGCGGGCACGGTGCGGGCCCTGGGTGGGTGCCCGGTTGCTGGCCTGGCGTGCCCACGAGGGCCGGGGCGTCCGGGGCCGTTAGCTGCCGGGCAGGGCAGGGCCCGTGGACGCGCGTATGGTCAGGTGGGTCTGCAACGCCACGGAGCGCGAGGGGGTCAAGGAATGCGGGTTGATGCCCGCCATCATAATCGACACCGCAACCCGGCCGGCCTTCTCGATGGGGGCCGTGATGGTGGTCAGTGGTGGGTTGCAAAAGTTTGCGCCGAAGATATCGTCGCAGCCCACGACGCTGATGTCGCCGGGCACGCTGACCCCCCGCTCGCGGAACCGCTCTAGCATGCCGATGGCGATGAGGTCGTTGAAGGCGATGCAGGCGGTCGCGTTGCTGTTGAGGACGGCGTCGGCGGCCGCTGCGCCCGAGTGGGCGTGCGGGCTGTAATTGCGGCTGCGTTCGAGCGATACCCCGTGCTTCTCGGCGCTGCGGGTGAGGCGCTGCCAGCGCCTTTCGTTGGACCACGAACTATCGGGACCCGAGATGTACATGATGTGACGGTGGCCGAGCGAGACCAGGTGGTCGAGCG
Source organism: Micrococcales bacterium 31B (assembly GCA_022803075.1). Taxonomy (GTDB): domain Bacteria; phylum Actinomycetota; class Actinomycetes; order Actinomycetales; family Dermabacteraceae; genus JAFFTF01. The sequence continues at coordinate 128,765 of JAFFTF010000008.1, read as the reverse complement.
CCTGATCGGTGCCCGCGGGAGTGTCGATGACGACGCTGGGGATGCCCGGGGCCAAGCGATTAATGGTGACGACTGGCATGCGCTGCGCGAGGGCCACGAGTTGCTGGTCGGTGAGGCGCGAGGCCGTGAGGATGGCGCCGTCAGCTGAGTGGCGCAGGGAGTTGATCGTGAGTGCCTCGGTCTCGCCGGATTCCTCGGTGTTAACCAGCAATTGCATGTAGTTCACCGCCTTCAACTGTTGTTGCGTGCCGCGGATGATGTCGAAGTAGAAGGGGTTCGTGATGTCGGAGACCAGTACGGCTATCGCGTGCGAGCGCCCCGACGTGAGGGCCCGGGCCTGGTGATTGGGGGTGTAGTCGAGCTCTTTGGCCGCCGCCAGAATGATTTCGCGAGTATGTCTGTTCACGCGGCCAGGATTCGAAAGCGCGCGGGAGACAGTTGAGGTCGCGTAGCCTGTGCGGTGAGCGATGTCCTGGAGGGTGGCGGGTCGCTCTTCGGTGGGAATCCCTGCTGTCATGTGATTAGGAAACCATGAGTGGCAATATTTCGGCAACCGATTGCATACAATTGCCACGCGAGTCACATTGCCTCAGTGCCTCCGACCGGCAACAGCACGACCCAGCACAGGAGATGCGCCCATGATCAGCCCAACACCCCCACCCGTTATCCGCGCGGTCATCATTGGCTGCGGCGTGATCGGACTCCACCACGCGAGCGTCCTGACGCGGCACCCCGCCTTCGAGGTCACCGCCCTCGTGGATGTCTCGGAGCCCGCCCTCGCCGCGGCCGCCCAGGCGATCGCAGACCAGGGTGCCCCGCGACCCCAGGTGTTCACCGATCTCGCCGAGGCCTGCGCGAGCGGGGACGCCGACCTCGCCGTCATCACCACCCCCAGCGGGATGCACGTCGACCAGGCCGAAGCGGCGCTCGCGGCCAACCTGCACGTCGTTATCGAAAAGCCCCTCGACGTCGACCTCGGCCGCGCCCTGCGCATCGCCGACGCCGCAGACGCCGCCCCTCACCTCTCCGTCTCCGTGATCTCCCAGCATCGCTTCGACCCCGCGAGCGCTGCAGCACGCGCGGCCCTCGACGAGGGCCGGTTCGGTTCCCTCACCTCCGCCATTGCCTCCGTGCCGTGGTATCGCAGCGACGCGTACTACGCGAGCGGAGCCTGGCGCGGAACGTGGCGCATGGACGGCGGCGGCGCCGTCATGAACCAGGGCATCCACACCGTCGACCTGCTGCGCTGGTTTCTCGGGCGCCCCCTGCAGGTTTCGGCGCGCGTCGCACGACTCGCGCACGCTGGCATCCAGGTCGAAGACGTCGCCGTCGCCACCGTGGAGTTCGAGTCCGGTGCGCTCGCGGTGGTCCACTGCACGACCGCGGCCTATCCCTCGCAGGCCGCGCGGCTCGCGCTGTACGGCACGCATGGCTCGGCCGTTATCGAGGGCGACGACCTCGCTTTCTTGCACGCGGCCCCCGCCGACCTGGACCCGGGCACCCAGCCGCTCACCGGGGCGTCCGCAGAAAACCACGCGGCCGAGTGGCTCGAGAAGGCCGGACGCGCCGGTGGCCCGCCCCTCGGTTCGCCCGCCCTGGTCGGCCACTGGCGCCAATACGACGATATTGCGAGGAGCGTGACGCGGGGCGAGCGGCCGGGCGTCACGGCGCGAGACGCGGCCGAGTCTCTGGCGCTCGTGCGTGCGATCTATGCGTCGGCCGCGACGCGGCGAACCGTTGATTTCGGGGCGGTGCTGGGTGGTGACTATGAGGGCGTGCGACCCGACCTCAACGGCTGATCGTGGGTTCGCGGCGCAGTGGGGAAGAACTATCCGTCGACGTATTCCACAGGGCGTGAGTTAATTGTTGGACTCGGGCAGTGTGTGTACTACCGTGCCTAGGGGTGGGAACGGTGGTTCCCGTGGCCCCTTGGGCGCCGCGGTTCGTAGTTCACACGTGCGGGTTCGACTCCGCAAAACCTGAGTTTTTGCAATTGCTTTCACATATCGTGGAGATACCAGTTCTCACGAGGTAGAGGGGTACACCATGACGGTGCCGACAAACGACCAGAATTCTGGTCTGCCAGGATCCCAGAATCCGCCCGGTGGCTTCACCCAGCCGGGCGCTCAGCCGCAGCCAGGAGGCTTTCCCGGCCAGGCGTCAGCGGCCCCCGGGGCGGACGGTGTGCATTACTCGGGGGCCTTGCCCCCAATGAACTCGGTGGGTGGAAGCGCCTCGGCGCCCGCGAACGTTGCTCCACAGAGCGCCCGCATGGCCACCCTGATGCTCCTGGCCATTGCCGGTATTGCTCTCGTGGGCGGCATCTATAACCTCATCGGCGGCATCGCGCTGTCGCAACAGCAGTACCTGCACGGCTCGATCGTCTCGATTATCGATGCCCAAGGTCAAGACCTCCAAGACTCCACCGTGCAGAGCAGCGGCATCATGTTGGGCGTGGGGGGCATCGTAGGCGGCGTGATCGGGGCCGCTATCTGGGCTCTCTTTGCCATCGCCCTCAACAAGGGCAACAAGGTGCTTCGATTGATCTCCTGGATTCTCGCAGGCCTCACCGTTGTGGGCAGCATCGTGACGCTCGCCATCGGCGCCCTGTATATTCCGGGCATCCTGCTGCTTCTCGCGGCAGGCGCATACCTAGTGTTTGCGCTGCTGCCGAGTTCGCGCGCTTACTACGCGACCATCGACGCCAAGACGGGCATGGGCGGCACGGCGGCCGCACTCGGCGCGGCCGGTGCCGCGGGGGCGGCGGGTGTCGCGGGGGCCTTCGCCTCGGCAACCCAGTTCGGTGATTCGCAAGGCTCAGGGCAGCCCGCCCAGCAGCAGCCGGCACAGCAGCAGCCCGCCAACGCGTGGGGTGCTCAGCCAGCGCAGCAGCAGCCGACACAGCAGCAGCCCGCCAACGCGTGGGGTGCTCAGCCAGCGCAGCAGCAGCCCGCCAACGCGTGGGGTGCTCAGCCAGCGCAGCAGCAGCCCGCCAACGCGTGGGGTGCTCAGCCAGCGCAGCAGCAGCCCGCTAATGCGTGGGGTGCTCAGCCCGGCCAGCAGCCCGCGCAGCAGCAGCCCGCTAATGCGTGGGGTGCTCAGCCCGGCCAGCAGCCCGCGCAGCAGCAGCCCGCTAATGCGTGGGGTGCTCAGCCCGGCCAGCAGCCCGCGCAGCAGCAGCCCGCTAATGCGTGGGGCCAGTCGGCGCAGCAACAGTCGGCCGAGCAGCAGCCCGCCAATGCGTGGGGCCAGCCGGCGCAGCAACAGTCGGCCGAGCAGCAGCCCGCCAATGCGTGGGGCCAGCCGGCACAGCAACAGTCGGCCGAGCAGCAGCCCGCTAATGCGTGGGGCCAGCCGGCGCAGCAACAGTCGGCCGAGCAGCAGCCCGCCAATGCGTGGGGCCAGCCGGCACAGCAACAGTCGGCCGAGCAGCAGCCCGCCAATGCGTGGGGCCAGCCGGCACAGCAACAGTCGGCCGAGCAGCAGCCCGCTAATGCGTGGGGCCAGCCGGCGCAGCAACAGTCGGCCGAGCAGCCGACCGAGCAGTCCGCAGAGCAGCAGGCCCAACAGCAGTCGGCGAATGCGTGGAACCAGCCGAGCGCCCAGTCGGCGCCGCAGCAGCCTGCGAATGCGTGGAACCAGCCGAGCGCCCAGTCGGCGCCGCAGCAGCCCACCAGCCCGTGGAGTCAACCCTCCGCGGCGGCCTCCGAGCAGCCCGCCCCGTGGCAGCAGCCCGCCCCGGCACCCGTGCAGCCCGAGCCCGCGGCGAACTCGTGGTCGCAGCCAGCCACCGAGTCCGAGGCCGCATGGAACCAGTCGCCCGAGGCGTCCAACGCTGCACCCGCCAACTCGTGGAGCACTCCCAGCGCCGACGCCGACAACGCCCCGCAGCCCGCGAACCCGCAGCCTGCGAACCCGCAGCCTGCGAACCCGTGGGCTCAGGACCAGGCAACACAGGAGCCCGCGAATCCCTGGGCGGCGAAGACCGACGATGTCACGGCGACGGTCGAAGACGTGCACCCCGATGACAACTTCGACAAGACCATCGTGCGGCCCCTCAAGCCGAACGAGTAAGTTACCACTACACTAAACGCGGCTGCATCCATGGGGATGCGGCCGCGTTTCACGTCACGCGCACGAGAAGGGCACCATGTCGCACGATGATGTGACCCCCCGCGAGATCTTGCGTCTGGCCGTCCCTGCCCTCGGCGCGCTCCTCGCGCAGCCACTATTCGTGGTGGCAGACGCCGCCATCATCGGCCACCTCGGCACTCCCGCCCTGGCGGGCCTCGGCGTCGCCGGCACCATCCTCAATACGGTCGTCGGTGTTGCGATCTTCTTGGCGTTCGGCACCACCGCAGCAGTAGCCCGGCATCTGGGAGCGGGCCGCCAGCGCGACGCCATCTCTGTGGGGGTGGACGCCACGTGGCTCGCCCTCACGATAGGCCTCGTCGCAGCGGCCCTCGTGGCGATGGCGGCCCCGCCGCTGGTGCGGGTGCTCGGGCTCGACACCGGGGACCAGTCGGGCGTCGCAGCCCTCGAGTACCTTCGGGTGGGAGTCGCGGGCCTGCCCGCGATGCTGATCGTACTGGCCGCCACGGGCCTGGTGCGAGGGCTCCAAGATACGAAGCTCACGCTCTACGTGGCGGTGGGTGGCGCGCTCCTCAACATTCCCCTGAACTTTGCTCTCGTATACGGGGTCGCCGGGCTGCCGGGCCTGGGTATCGCGGGCTCCGCCCTCGGTACCGTGATTGCGCAGTGGGCCATGGCCCTCACCTACCTAGTTGTCATCGTCTCGGCTGCGCGACGACATCGCGTGACCTTACGGCCTCGTCTCGGCGGCGTGGGCCGGATGGGGCGAGACGCGCTGCCACTCTTTGTGCGAAGCGTGTGCCTGCGGGCCGCCATAGTGCTGACCACGATGACGGCCGCTCGGTTTGGTGAAGTGCAGTTGGCTTCGTTTAACGTCATCATCGCCGTGTGGATGTTCTTTTCAAACCTCCTGGACGCCCTGGAAGTCGCGGGGCAGGCGCTCGTCGGTAAGCACCTGGGCGCGCGTCGCGTGGGTGCCGTCAACAGCGCCATGCGCACGTTGAAACGCTGGTCGGTGGTGTACGGGTCATTGCTGGCACTCGCGGTGTGTGCGTTCGTGGTGGGTTTTCCCGGGGTTTTCAGTCCCGACCCCGAGGTGCAGCAGGCCGTGCGTTACGGTGCCCTCGTGATCGCAGTGGCGCAACCGATGTGCGGTTACGTCTATGCGCTCGACGGCGTTTTGGTCGGCGCGGGCGATAATCGCTACCTCGGGCGAGCAATGGCATTGTGCCTCGCGGGATTACTGCCTCTGCTGGGGGTCGTCGCATGGCAGCACGAGGCGATCGTGCGGGCGTCGGCGGACGGTCTGCCCTGGGGACTGCTGGCGACGCTCAGTGCGTATAGCTTTGGCTTCATGGGTATCCGTGCGCTGACGCAATGGTGGCGGGTCCGGGGTGACGTGTGGATGCACCTCGAACCGACACCGTGACATTCAGGCAATTTCCAGCCAATCAGGGGTGGTTTTCACAGGTCCGGGGTGTCTAATACTTCTCGGAGCGATGAACAAGGCCCCGCAACTTCATGGCAGAAATGCCTCAAGTTGCGGGGCCTTCCGCCTTGTCCGCTCCCGCGCGCCCCTCCCTCGCAGGCTCCCTCGTGGGCCAGAATGAATTCGTCTACCCGTGATGAAGGAGCCGCATGAGCGAGAACACCCTGCCCGCAGTCACTGAACCCTCGATGCCGAGCCACGCGGAGACTCAAGCGGCCCGCAAGGCCCTCCTGTACGACGCCATGTCATATTTTGCGGCGCGGGGTGAAGCACCCGCCGCCGACGATCCCAAGCTCGACGAGTTGCTCGTGGCCCTCGACTCGGTGGATCCACTGCGGGCCGCCGCGCGCCAGGAGTTCGGCTACCTCTCCTACACGTGCGTCATCAACTGTGGCACCGACCGCGAGGCCGCAGAGCGCGGGTTCTTCGCGAATCAGACGTACTTCTGTCAGGATTCGAGCGCCGAAGAGAGCGCACTGCACCTGCGCACGCGGTACATCACCGAGTGGCAGCCCGTGCTCGCCCCCTAACCACGCAGCCAACGGTGGCGGCACGGGAGCCGGGCCGCCGAGGCGTCCGGCCCGGCGAAATCGAGGCGTAACCTCGGGCCCGCTCCACGTACCCTAGAGAAGGCCCGTGGTGGCTTTGGGCTGCCCACATGACTCGGAGGAGTGGAGATGAAGAACGTGTTCGCACGCACCAAATCGAACCCTCAAAGTGCCGATCTCTCGAGTCCCCAGCCGCGGCGCAAGGGATTCGATTTCTCTGAGTTCGGTCAGGGCGCGTTCGGTAACGGCAACTTCGGCAAGGTGGCCGAGCGCATCGCGACGTTTTCGGGGTCGGCGGCATTTCTGGGCTGGATGACGGGGATCATCCTGGTCTACGTCATTTGGAACGTGGTGGCGCCCTCGGGGCTGCGATTTGACCCGTATTCGTTCACCTTTCTGACGCTGCTGCTGTCGCTGCAGGCGTCGTATGCGGCGCCGCTGATCCTGCTCGCGCAGAATCGTCAGGCCGATCGCGACCGCGCCATCGCCGAACTCGACCGGCAGCAGGCGCAACGCAATCTGGCCGACACAGAGTTCATCACGCGCGAGATCGCCAGTGTGCGGCAGTCGATTGGCTCGATGAATCAACGTTCGGTGACCGCGTCGGATCTCCGCAGACTCGAATCAGATTTGAGTGGGAAGATGGAAGAACTGCGCGAGATGTTACAGGCCTTGGCCGCAAGCCAGGCTTGTTCCTGCGGCCCGGCAGACGGCTACACGCAGGGTCACGCGCCTGCCACCTCCACGGCGGGCGCCCGGAAGGAAACGAAGAATTAGTGAGCGAACCCAGCAACGCGCGCGAGCAGGACTCGCCGCGCGAGCAGCCGAGCGAGCACGGGGCAGAATCGGACGCCGCGGCCCGCGATGACGCGCAGCCAGCCGTGGCGGCGGCCGAGACACGCGCCGAGCGTCGAGAGCGCAAGAAGTCCAGGCCGCTGCGCGTGATCACCGAGTCGGTCGTGCTCGTGGCCATTGCTCTCGTGGTGTCTATGCTCATCAAGACTTTCTTGTTGCAGCCGTTCTACATCCCGTCGGAGTCGATGTACAACACGATGCTGAAGGACGACAAGTTCATGGTGTCGAAGTTGACGCCAGAATTCTTCGAACTCAAGCGCGGAGACATCGTGGTGTTCAAGGCTCCCGCCGACTGGATGAACAACCCCGTGCTGCCAGACCCAGGCCCGGTGGCTAACGCGCTGTCGTACATCGGTTTGGTGCCGCAGGACTCTCAGGACCACTGGGTGAAGCGAGTGATCGGGCTCCCGGGCGACCACGTAACCTGCTGCACTGATGGGAAACTCGTGGTCAACGGCGTGGAGATTACGGAGCCCTATCTTTATCCCGGCTCCGATAATAATCTCCTACCCTTCGATATAACCCTGCAGCCCGGTTATATCTGGGTGGAGGGCGACAACCGCGACAGTAGCGAGGATTCGCGTTATCAGATGCTCATCAAGGGCGTGAATGGACAGTTGCCGATGTCCTCCATCGTGGGCAAGGCGGAGTTTATCTACTGGCCTTTGAGCCGCTGGCAGGGGCTCGGCGATGGTGAGGCGGCCTTCGCGGGCGTCCCCGCGCCCCAATAGCGTCGGCCATGAACCGAACTCAAAGGCAGTGTCGGTAGCACGCGACTAATAATTGCCCGCCGGTGAGAGTGCGGCGGCGATCTCAAAAGAGTATTTTTGCAGCACTCCTGCGGCTCGCTGCACTCGTGCGTCGTCCATGCGAACCGCGGGGGCACTGACAGATACGGCCAGTTTGAGCGTCGGGGTGGGCACGCGCACAGCGACGCAGCGGACGCCGACCTCAAGTTCTCCCTCGTCGAGTGCGTAACCGCGTTCTCGCACCCGCTCGAGCTCGGCGAGAAAGTCGGGCACCGTGGCCAGGGTTGTCTCGGTGTGCCTGACGAGGTCCATGCTCCGCACTAGGGGGAGTGTGAACTCGTCGCTCTCGTGCGCGAGGATGGCCTTGCCGACCGCGGTGCAGTGCGGCGACACGCGGCGGCCGACCTCGGTGAACATGCGCATCGCGTGGCGGGATTGCGCCTGGGCAATGTAGACGATGTTGCCGTGATCCAGTGCCGCGAGGTTGGCGGATTCGCCAATCGCGGCCACGATGGCTTCGAGGCTGGGGGTCGCCCACGTGGTGACCTGTTGCGAGGCGGCCTCGCCTAGGGGGATCAATTGCGGGCCGAGCGTGTAACGGCGCTGGTTATCTTGTCGCAGGTAGCCGAGTTGGCACAGGGTGTTGGCGAGCCGATGCAGCGTGGCGTTGGGCAGCGCCGTGTCTTGAGCGAGTTGCGTCAGGGAGGCGCTGCCGCCGTGGTGCGCGGCGACCTCTAGGATCTCCAAAGCGCGCTCGATGGACTGCACGGTGCCGCGACGTGGGGGAGTTTCCATTGCCTAAGCATACAGGCAGAATTTTCCGTAGTGCGGAAAAGCATTTTCGCACTACAGAAAAGTGCATTTACTTGGTAGCATCGAGGCGTCAGGCTGACGGAGTCCTACGCGCGTCCCGGTGCCCTCCACCACGGCGCCGAACCGCACCGCGAGGCGCCCGTCATGCATCACATTCGGTCCAAGGAATCCCCATGAACGACATCGTAGTCACCGGCGCCCCCGTAGAGCGCGGGGACGAAATTCTTACCCCTGAAGCCCTCTCGTTCCTCGCCGCGCTGCACCGTAACTTCGCCGGCCGCCGCAACGAACTGCTGCAACGCCGCGCGGAGCGGCGCGCCGAGATCGCCCAGACCGGAACCCTCGACTTTCTCCCCGAAACCGCCGAGATACGTGCGGGTGACTGGAAGGTCGCGCCCGCGCCCGCTGACCTGCTCGACCGCCGCGTCGAAATGACCGGCCCCACGGACCGCAAAATGACCATTAATGCCCTCAATTCGGGTGCCAAGGTGTGGCTGGCCGACCTTGAAGATGCCAACACCCCGCACTGGGCCAACGTGATCGGCGGCCAGGTCAACCTATTCGATGCCAATCGCCGCACGATTGAGTTCACGCAGGCCAGCAACGGCAAGCACTACACCATCGCCGACCCCAATCAGGTGCCCGTAATACTGCCGCGCCCGCGCGGCTGGCATCTCGACGAGGCGCACATCCTCGTCGATGGAGAGCGCACCGTCGGTGCCCTCGTCGATTTCGGCCTGTACTTCTTTCACAACGCCAAATACCTCATCGAAAAGGGCAGCGGCCCCTACTTCTATCTGCCCAAGATGGAGAGCCACCTTGAAGCCCGCCTGTGGAACGATGTCTTCACCTTTGCGCAAAAGGCATTGGGCGTGCCCCACGGCAGCGTGCGCGGCACCGTGCTCATCGAAACCATCACCGCGGCGTTCGAAATGGACGAGATCCTCTACGAACTGCGCGAACACATCTCGGGCCTCAATGCGGGCCGCTGGGACTACCTCTTCAGCGTGATCAAGAACCTGCGCGACGCGGGCGAGAAGTACGTACTGCCCGACCGCAGCGCCGTCACCATGCGCGCGCACGCCATGGCCGCCTACTCGAGCCTGCTCGTGCAGACCTGCCACAAGCGCGGCGCGTTCGCGATGGGCGGCATGGCCGCATTCATCCCCTCCCGCAAAGACCCCGAAATCAACGCGGCCGCGTTCTCGAAGATCACCGACGACAAGCAGCGCGAAGCAGACCTTGGCTTCGACGGTTCGTGGGTCGCCCACCCCGACCTCGTGCCCGTCGCCCAGCAGGTCTTTGACTCGGCCTTCGGTGACCAGCCCAACCAGCTTACCCACCCGGGCCCCGCCGAGACCATCACGGCCGCCGACCTGCTCGCTTTTGACAAGACGCCCGGCGAGATCACGCTCGACGGCGTACGGGAATCCTGCCGCGTCGCGGTGCTCTACGTCGAGGCGTGGCTCGGAGGGTTGGGCGCCGTGGGCATCAACAACCTCATGGAGGACGCCGCAACCGCCGAAATCTCGCGTTCGCAGCTCTGGCAATGGATCTACAACGGCTCGCATCTCGCGAGCGGAGAACAGGTCACCCGCGACTTCGTGAGCACGGTTCTCGACGCCGAGTTCGAGGCGATCCGCACCGAGGTGGGCGAGGAGCGTTTTGCAGAAGGTCACTTCGATCAGGCGCGCGCGATTCTCGAGCAGATGGCGCTCACCGATGAATATGCCGACTTCCTGACCCTGCCCGCCTACGAGCAGGTGCTCGAGAACGAGAAGGCCGCGGCCGCATTGGAAGGAGCGGTCGCCCCGTGACAAGCACCCTCGAGGCCCTCACCGCGAGCGTCGCCGAGCGCCTCGACGCGCACCTTGCCGCGAGCGATGGTTACGTGGCCGAGACCTACCCCGGCGACTCCGGCAGCCGGCAGCCCCTGCATACCGTGTACGTGCCCGCGCAGCTTTTTTTGCCGGACGCCGCGGGCCCCGGTGTCGTGGGCGCCTGGGGTCGGCAGGGCCTCGAGGCCTTCGCGGCGCACTTCGCGACGCCCGAACAGGCGAGCACCATCGTGCCCGATCTGCCGCCCGACCTGCTCGCGGCGGTGCTGCCGCGGGTCGCTGAGAAACTCGCTCGCGAACCGATAGAAGACCTGCGCATCGACTTCGAGGACGGCTTCGGCCGCCGCCCCGATGCCGAGGAGGATGCGGCGATTGCTGCCGCCCTCGCGTCCATCTCGCAGATGCACGCCGAGGGCACCCTGCCACCGTTTTGGGGCTGCCGCTTCAAATCGTTCGAGGCGCTCACGCGACGGCGCGGCCTCGCGACGCTGTACGCATTCGTGAGCGGCGTGGTCGAGATCTGCGGCGCCCTGCCTGAGGGTTTCTGGGTGACCCTGCCCAAGGTGACGGCCGTGGAACAGGTCGAGGCCATGGTGATGGCGTGCGAGGCGCTCGAGGCCGAGCTCGGGCTCGCGGAGGGGGCGCTGCGCTTCGAGATTCAGGTGGAGACTCCGCAGTCGATCCTGCTGCCCGACGGCACGGCGGGCGTGGCCTGCATGCTGCGCGCGGCGCAGGGGCGTGCGAGTGCGCTGCACTACGGCACGTATGACTATTCGGCGTTCTGCGGAGTCGCCGCGGAGTATCAGAGCATGGAGCACGCCGTCGCGGACTACGCCAAGGCGGTCATGCAGGTCAGCGCCGCGGGCACGGGCGTAAGGTTGTCAGACGGCTCGACCAACATCATTCCCGTGGGGGAGCCGGACTCCATGCGGGCGGCTTGGCAGCTGCATGCGCGGTTGGTGCGACGACACCTTGAGCGGGGCTACTACCAGGGCTGGGATCTCCACCCGCATCAGTTCGCCACGAGGTACATCGCGACGTTCGCGTTTTATCGCACGAGTTTCGAGCGGGCGGCGCTACGCCTGCGGCGCTACGTCGCGGCCGACACGAGTTCGGGGGTGCTGGACGAGCCGGCCACGGCGAAGGCGCTAGCGTGGTTCATCTTGCGCGCCGTCTCGTGCGGCGCCGTAAGCCCCGCCGAGGTCGATGCGACCGTCGGCATCGACGAGGCCACGCTGACGCATCTCGCCCGCACGGGCCTGCTGCCCGCGTGAGCCCGAGCCCCTAGACTGAATCACAATCTCCTCGACGAAGCAGAGAGCATCATGTTTGACCTGGTAATTCATGCCCCACGGGCCATTATTGAGGGCGTCGAGCGCGCCGCAGTCATTGCCGTAGAAGACGGCGCCATCGCTGGCATCCTTGAGCCCGGGCAGACGCCCGAGGCGCGTGAGAGCGTGACCCTCGCGGCCGACGAGGTGTTGCTGCCGGGCCTGGTGGACACGCATGTGCATGTCAACGAGCCCGGTCGCACCGAGTGGGAGGGCTTCGCGAGTGCGACGCGCGCCGCGGCGCTCGGGGGTGTCACTACCCTGATCGACATGCCGCTCAATTCGATTCCGTCGACGGTGACGGTCGAGGCGTTGGAGACGAAGCGGGCGGCGGCCGCGGGGCAGACGTTTATTGACGTGGGGTTTTGGGGTGGAGCCGTGCCCGGCAACGTGGCCGACCTGCGCCCGCTCCACGAAGCGGGCGTGTATGGCTTCAAGTGCTTCTTGCTGCACAGCGGCGTGGACGAGTTTCGCCACCTGAGCCCCGAGGAGATGCGCGAGGCGCAGCGCGAGATTGGGAGCTTCGGCAGCGTGCTGATTGTGCATGCCGAAGATCCCGAGGTGATCGACGCCAGCGTCAACGCGGGCGGACCGGAATACGGGGAGTTCCTGGCGTCCCGCCCGAAGGGGGCCGAGAACCGGGCCATTGAAACGGTGGTTGCGGGGGTGCGAGAGACCGGGTGCCGCACGCATATTTTGCACCTGTCGTCGGCCGAGGCGTTGCCGATCATTGCGGACGCGCGCGGGGCCGGGTTGCCCCTGTCTGTCGAGACGTGCCCGCACTACCTCAGCATTACGGCGGAGCAGATTCAAAGCGGGGCGACGCAGTTCAAGTGCTGCCCACCCATTCGCGAGGCCTCGAATCAGGACGCCCTGTGGGCCGGTCTGGCGGACGGCCTCATTGACATCGTGGTAACGGATCATTCCCCGTGTACGGCCGATCTGAAGCGGTTCGACCTGGGTGATTTTGGTCTGGCGTGGGGTGGCATTGCGGGTCTGCAGGTCGGCCTGTCGGCCACGTGGTCGGCGGCGCGAGAGCGTGGGGTGCCGCTCACGAGCGTGGTGCAGTGGATGGCGACGAGGCCGGCAGAGTTGATGGGTGTCGCGGGCAAGGGCGAGATTGCCGTGGGCAATCGGGCGGACTTTGCCGTGTTCGCTCCCGAGGAGTCGTTCGTGGTGAAGATTGAGAATCTACGGCACAAGAATCCGGTCTCGGCCTATGCCGAGCGGGAGTTGCACGGTGTGGTGCGGGAGACCTGGTTGGGCGGCGCGAGGTTGAATGTCGACGCTGCGGCGCGCGGCGCGCTGCTGCGGCGAGGCGAGGACCAGTAGGCGGAGCGCCGGGCGCAAAACTGATGACTCTCTGTGCGGCACTTGTTTCGCATGGTGATATTTTGTTCACTGCCTTGACCAGATAGTTGCAGATCAGATCGGTGCAGCTACATTGAGTCACTATCGCCATGTTATTTGAGCAATCTATCAGATAGGATGAGCCTGATTTCATACCTTTAACGGTGGGCAGGGCGGTGATGAGATGGATCTGCTGCAGCGTGCACGTGGGGCAACTGCCGCCGATCTGCGCTTCGGCGGTGGCCGCCACCTACAGTTTTATCTGCTGACTTATGCAGGGCTGTGGTGCGCACAGACTCTTTCGTCGCTCGGTGAAGTCGCCCCCTGGCGACTCGTGGCCGCCCTCGTGCTCAGCGGCGCGGCGGCCCTGGCAGCCCTGTGGCTGTGGCACCGGGACGCCTCGGGAGCCTCCGTTCGACGCTCGGCCCTTGGCGTCATCGTATATAGCGTCTGCTGCGCCGGTACCGCTGTCACGTGGTTCCTGGCCCCCGGCTTCATCCTTGGCGGCACGATTTTGGTGGCCTTGGTGCCGACTCTCGTGGTCGCGGCGGGATACGTGGACCGCACTGCATTTCTCGTTGTGGCGACCGTTTGGCTGATAAGCAGCGCGGCTCTCCTCGCAGCTACCCGCCTCGGCGTCGTTGAAGCTATTTTTGCAGTACTCTTGATGCTTCTGCCGCTCGCGCTCGTGATCTCTTCCCAGCGACTCGTGCATGCGCGCTGCGCCCGCCACCTTGGGCTCCTCGCACACCTCGCGAACAGTGACTACCTGACGGGCGCTCTCAATCGCCGGGGGCTGTTGGAGCACTTCGCGCGCTGGCAGCGCAGCGAACCAAGGGTGCCGCTTTCGGGCGTGCTCGTTCTCGACATCGACCACTTCAAGCGCATCAACGACACCCTCGGCCACAAGGCCGGCGACGAGATCCTGCGCTCCATCGGGGACGCGATTCGCCTTTGCCTATTGCCTGGAGACATTTTTTCGCGATCCGGAGGCGAAGAGTTCGCCGTGCTCACGAGTGGCGACGGCCGCCTCATGGCCGAACGCCTGCGCCGCGTCATCGACAATCTCGACCTGGGCGGAAGCACTCACGTCACGGTTTCACTTGGTGCACTTCGCGGGGTGCCACTGGAGGAGGTCAAGCCAGATCAGCTCTGGAGCGTCCTCGGTGCAGCCGACGCAGCCCTCTACCGCGCGAAGCGGCTCGGCAGGAATCGCGTCGAGGTGGGCTCGCTGCCCGCGACCGCGGACCTCGAGTCCTGGCCCGCTCCGGTGGACCCCCGACCCAGCGGCGATGACCTCGCGCGGGCGCGCGACGACATAGCGCGCATACCAGCCCGTACACTCGCCTTCGCCTCGGTGTTCGTACTGATCGCGGGCTATCTTGTCGCCCGCGGGCTGCTCGTGCACCACGCCCTGAGTCTTGCGGAGGGCGCAGCCGTGCTGGTGCTTGGGGCGGTCGCTGTCGTCCTGTGTCGCAGCCACCCCCGGTCTCCCCGGGTGACATTTGCGTTCCTCCTGCTCGTGAACATCGCCGTCGGCATCTACGGGACAGCGATTCATCAACCGCTCACGTGGGTTGCCGTGGTGATTATCGCGGCCACCGCGATTGCCGTGCGACTGTTCGTTAGAGGTCGCCTGGTGCGCGTACACACCGTGATAGTCGCGGTCGAGGTGATTGGCCTGTACTGGTTCGGTCCGGTGGGCGCGACCGCATGGTGGCCGCTCTATGCGCTCATGTCACTCGTCGCCACGTGGGTCATGTGCCGTACCGTGACTGAGTTCAACGACCTCGCGGTGACACTGGTGGCGCATACCCGCAGTGCGACCTTCAGTGACCCCCTGACGCGGGCCCTGAATCGCCGTGGCCTCGAACATCACGTGAGCGAGTCTGCGCGCAACGACCTCATGGTTACCGTGATCGATATTGATGGGTTTAAGGCCCTCAATGATGCGCACGGTCACGCCCACGGTGACGCGGTGCTGTGCACGTTGGTGCTGGCCGTGAAGGCCGAGCTGTGCTGCCGCGGGTCCATTCACGTCCACCCCTCGATGTTTCCGTTGGGGGCGTCGGGTTCAGGAGTCGCGGACGGCTGGGTGGCCCGGGTCGGCGGCGACGAATTTGTCGTGGTGCACCCCGTTTCGCAGCCCCGCTTGGTGGAGCGGGCGGCGGCGAGGCTTGCCGCGACTCACCGAGGCGTGCGAATTTCGTATGGTTCGGCCGCATGGGAGAGGCGCGAACAGTCCCTCTGGGCCACGGTTAATGAGGCGGATCAGGCGATGTTGAGACGTCGTCAACACGACATGAAGAGGTGGCAGAGGATGAGCGCAGAACAGATGCGTAATCATCCGTGACGTGCGGAATCTCGCATGATTACACTTCGCAGTTGCAACTACCAAACGCATTTAGGTGTTACATTCTGTAATTATTGAATGGCGTCGGCGCTGCGGCGACTTACACTGATGCCGCGGTTGTCACGAGGAGAGAGGGTAGTCTGCCATGCAGTGGCCTCCCTCGTTCACGCACAAAGTCGAAGGCCCTGACATTCAGTTGGGCAACGCGATTCTGCTCATCGTGACGCCGCTGTTTTGGATCATCGGACCGCTCGCCCAGGTCTTCTCAAGTGGCGAGGCCGTTCCGTGGCTTCGCGTGGTGGCCATCGCCGCGCTTGTAGCAACTTCCTGGGGTTACGGCGTCGCCATCGCCTACATGCGCGTGCGGGTAAATGAGACGGTGATTCTGGCATCGTGCGCCTACACCATTGCCGCCCCGCTCCTGTGCTGGGCGCTGATGCCCTATAACGTGCCGCCGCTCTATGTGCTCCTTGTGATAGTGCCCAGCGTCCAACTCGTCGTGTACGTGCGCTCGCGCGTGGGGCACGCCTTCGTCACGCTGATCGTGGCCCTTACGGTGCTGACGCTGGTCTTCGCGCAAGGCCTCTCGTGGCTTGAATCCGTGCTCGTCGCCGCCCTGGTGGGCCTCCCGCTCATGGTGACCACCTCGTATTTGCGCAGGGCGACCGACGACCTGGCTCGCCACAAGCAATCGCTGGAACGACTCTCTCGCCACGACCCGCTCACGGGGGTCCTCAATCGCCGTGGCCTGCGTGACGCCCTCGCGGACCACCGCGCCCAGGGCCGCCGGGCGGGCGAAGTCTGGATGGTGCTGCTAGACCTCGATAACTTCAAGCACATCAATGACCTTGAGGGCCACGGCGAGGGTGACGCCGTGCTGCGGGAGTTCGTGGAACACGTGAAGTTGCAGCTGAGTGGCAACGAATACCTGGCGCGCACGGGCGGCGAGGAGTTTTGCATCGTGACCCTGAGCGACGGAGAAGTGGTCGCTGAGAGCATACGGGCCGCCATCGCGTCCGCCCGCTTCACCTGCACGAGCCACCACATCACCGTCTCTGCGGGCGTCATCGGCCCGGTGGACGTCTCCCATCTCGAACCTGACGATGTATGGTCATACCTGCACATGGCCGACGAGGCCCTGTACCGGGCCAAGCAAGCGGGGCGCAACCGCGTTGAAGTGGGCTCGATGGATGCCTCGCTTGTCACGCGATTGCCCCTGCCACCGCAGCCGGAGCCCCACGAGACTCTAGTCCGGGAACACAGTTCGAGCCTGCTCTCGTGGAGCGTCAGCCTCATTTTCGCGGCGGAGGTGGCCCTGTTGTTGCTGCTCGCGGCCGTGAACTCCGCCGGCGGCGTCGCGACCAAGGGTTACGCAACGCTCGCGGCGCTGGCCATCCTGGGGCTCACCACGATCGGCTTATCGCGACTCAGCGGGCGCTCAAACCTGCTCACGTTCGCCATGCTGGTGCCCTTCGAATTGCTGGTCGCCCTCATCTCGTGGTTCACGCCGAGCGTCGCCGGTCGTGTCGCGGTGCTCGCCCTGCTGCCTGCGGTGGTGGTCGCGACCATCCGCCTGGCCCCACGCTCGAACACGGTGCACATCATTTTCGTGTGCGTCCTCGGCTCATGGATCTTCCTCGGCCCCGAATACGATGTGACTTCGATCGGCGGCGGTTACGCCGTCGCGTGCGTACTCATGCTGTGGGGCGTTGGCGACATCGTGCGCGCGTTCCATCGTCACGACGCGCGTGTGGCGGCGCGGGCCTGGATGGCGGCGGTGCGCGACCCCCTGACGGGCGCGTACAACCGCCGCGGGCTCGAAGATATGGCGCAGCGCTTGCCCGTCGGACCCCGCCACCTCGTGGTATTCGATGTCGACAAATTCAAACTGGTCAACGACCACAACGGGCACTCCTACGGGGATGCTGCCCTGCGGTCGCTCGCGCGCCGACTGCAAGACGAGTTCGGCGAGGAGAGCCTCGTCGCCCGTCTCGGCGGTGACGAATTCGTGGTGGTGACGAGCAGCCCGATCGACCCCGCGGTTGAACGAGTCACTCATGCGATGCAAGCCCGCGGTTTCAACCTGACGGTCTCGTACGGCAGCGTAGAACTCGACGCGCTGCAGTCGCCCAGTGACGTGTGGGAAAACGTGCGCCGGGCCGACCATGCCTTGCTCGCGAGCCGCAGTCGCGGCTCCCAGCGGGTGGCCTAGCCAGCACGCAGCGTTGCGACGGCGCCAACTGGACGCCGGGGCGTCCGATTTTTTCGGTTACCCGAGTTCGAGACTTTGGTCGATCAAAAACGTGTGGCAGTAGACGTACATTGTGGCGTAGCATGTGAATCTTGCACGCGCCTGGCATGCCAGGCCATCCCCCACCACCTTCAACCCGGCTCGACGCGCGCTGGCAGCAGTGCGCGACAACTGGGGCCACTTCATCGTTCTGCCGCGCTGACATTCGCCGCGGCGCTCTCCTGTCATCTTGGCCGCGGCACGCAGCGCGGTCTCTTCAACGATTGCGAAAAACGTGCTCACACGACTCCTGAAGGACTATCTCAGGCCCTACCGCACCGCGGTCGCACTGGTCGTGCTCTTCCAATTGATCTCGACCCTTGCCTCCCTCTACCTGCCCTCACTCAATGCCAAGATCATCGACACCGGCGTGGTCAACGGCGATGTCGACTACATCTGGCGCACTGGCGGCCTCATGTTGCTCGTGAGCGTGGGGTACCTGATCGTCGCGATCGCCGCTGTGTACTTCAGCGCCCGCGCGTCCATGGGCCTCGGCCGTGACCTGCGACGCGACATTTTCAAGACCGTCTCGGCGTACTCGTCGCGCGAGCTGAACCAGTTCGGGGCGCCGTCACTGATCACCCGCAACACGAACGACGTGCAGCAAGTGCAGATGGTTACCCTGATGGGCCTCGCGTTCATGGTGTCGGCACCCATCACCTGTGTGGGTGGCATCATTATGGCGCTGCGCGAAGACGTGGGCCTCTCGTGGCTGATCCTCGTCAGCGTTCCGTTGCTCCTGGTCATCGTGGGATTCTTGGTGTGGCGACTGATACCCCTGTTCAAGGAGATGCAAAAGCGCCTCGACGCGATCAACGGCATTCTGCGCGAGCAGATCACGGGCATCCGCGTGGTGCGCGCTTTCGTGCGTGAACCCCACGAGACGGCGAGGTTCGAGAAGGCCAATCAAGACCTCACCGATACCTCGGTGGGTGTGGGCCGCGTATTCGTGTTGATGTTCCCGGTCATCATGTTGATCCTCAACCTCGCCACGGCCGCCGTGCTGTGGTTTGGCGGCAAGGCCCTGGCCCCCGACGGCCTTCAGATCGGCCAGTTGACGGCCTACATTTCGTACCTCATGCAGATTCTCGTGGCGGTCATGATGGGTACGTTCATGGCGATGATGATCCCGCGTGCGTCGGTGTGTGCCGACCGCATCGGCGAGGTGCTCGACACCAAGACCTCGATCACGTTGCCCTCGCAGCCGGTTTCCCCGGCGCAGCGAGCGGGAGTCATCGAATTCAAGGACGCCACGTTTGCCTACCCTGGCGCCGACAAGCCCGTGCTCAAGAACATCAGTTTTGAGGCCAGGCCCGGCCAGACCGTAGCGATCATCGGCGCCACCGGTTCGGGTAAATCGACGCTGCTGAACCTCGTACCGAGGCTGTTCGACGTCGTCGACGGCGCCGTCGTGCTCGATGGAGTCGACGTGCGCCAGATGTCGACCGCCGACATCACGAGCCGCGTGGCTATCGTGCCGCAGCGCCCGTTCCTGTTCTCAGGCACCATCGCATCTAACCTGCGCTTTGGCGATGCGAACGCGAGTGACGACGACCTATGGCGCGCGCTCACGATCGCTCAGGGCGCCGATTTCGTGCGCGACAAGGAGGGCCAGCTCGAGAGTGCGATTGCCCAGGGCGGCACCAACGTCTCTGGTGGCCAGCGTCAGCGCCTGTGCATCGCCCGCGCGCTGGTTTCGCAGCCGAAGGTGTACCTCTTCGATGACTCGTTCTCCGCGCTCGACGTGAGCACCGATGCGCGGCTGCGCGCGGCGCTCAAGGAGCACACGCGCGATGCCACCGTGATTGTGGTGGCGCAACGCGTCACGACGATCACGCAGGCCGACCTGATTCTCGTACTCGACGACGGCGAGATCGTCGACCGAGGCACCCATGAATACCTACTGGAAAATAGCGAAACCTATAAGGACATTGTGGAATCGCAGTTGAGCGAAGACGAGGTGGCCGCATGAGCCCCCGAGCCGAGAAGAAGCAGCGCCCCGGCAAGGCGCCCGTGAAGCAGCACGAAGACGTCGAAGACGTAGAAAAGCCCACCGTCGAGGCGGGCGATTTCGGCGACGACATGTTTGGCATGGGCCAGGGCCGCAAGGCACAAAACTTCTGGCCCTCGTGCAAGCGGCTGTTCGGTCTGCTGACGCCCGAGAGGCCGGCGCTGGTCGTGGTGTTCTTGACGTCAATCATCGCCGTCGTACTGAACGTGATCGCCCCCAAGATCATGGGCCACGCAACTGACATCTTGTTCGGCGGAGTGATCGGTCAGAGCATGCCGAGTACAGTGACCCGAGAGCAGGTGATTCAGCTCGCGGAGCAGCAAAATGGCAACCAGGCAGACATGCTGCGCAACATGGATTTCACCCCCGGTCAGGGCATTGACTTCACTGCGCTCGGCGAGGTCATCATCCTGGTGCTGGTGATTTACGCGATCTCGAGCCTGTTTTCGTGGATCTCAGGTCGACTCCTCAACGATGTCGTGATGCGACGCGTGAAGTTCCTGCGCGATCTCACGGAGTCTAAACTCAATCGTTTGCCGCTCAATTACTTCGACACGGCCAAGCGCGGCGATGTGCTCAGCCGCGTCACGAACGATATCGACAACGTGCAGACCGCCCTGCAGCAGGCATTCTCTCAGTTGATTTCGTCGGTGCTGACCGTGATCGGCATCGGCATCATGATGTTCTACGTGTCGTGGCAACTCGCGCTGATCGCGCTGATCGCCATTCCGCTCACCGCGGTGGGTGCGGGGCTGGTCGCGAAGAAGAGCCAGGTGCTCTTCAAGCGCCAGTGGAAGGCCGTGGGTGACCTCAACGCTCAGGTGGAGGAGTCATTCTCGGGCCACGAACTGGTGAAGGTATTTGGTCGCGAGGCCGAGATGCAGGAGGGCTTCGCGCAGAAGAACGAGAAGCTGTTCGAGGCTGCCGCGGGCGCGCAGTTCATGTCGGGCATGATCATGCCGATCGTGACCTTCGTGAACAACCTGTCGTATGTTGCTGTGGCCGTCGCGGGCGGTATCAAGGTGGCCTCGGGCACGATGTCGATCGGCGACGTGCAGGCGTTCATTCAGTACAGTCGCGAGTTCAATCAACCGCTGGGTCAGATCGGCGGCATGATGAACCAACTGCAGTCGGGCGTTGCCTCGGCCGAGCGCGTGTTCGAGTTTCTCGACGCCGATGAGCAGGTTCCGGACGCCGCGGTCGCCGCGTTGCCAGCGGATCCCCACGGTCTCGTGCGGTTCGAAAACGTCTCGTTCAGTTACGTGCCCGAGCAGAAGTTGATCGAAGACCTCACGTTCGAGGCGCGGCCCGGTTCAACGGTCGCGATCGTGGGCCCGACCGGCGCGGGTAAGACGACGCTCGTGAACCTCGTGATGCGCTTTTACGAACTGAACTCGGGTCGCATCACGCTCGACGGCGTGGACATCACTCAGATCGAACGGTCGGCGCTGCGCTCTAAGGTCGGCATGGTGCTACAGGATGCGTGGCTGTTCGGAGGCTCGATCTTCGACAACATTCGCTACGGCAACCTCGACGCCACCGACGAACAGGTCTATGAAGCCGCGCGGGCGACCCACGTTGACCGCTTCGTGCAATCGCTGCCCGAGGGCTACGACACGGTGATTGATGAAGAGGGCACGAACGTGAGCGTCGGCGAAAAGCAGCTGATCACGATCGCGCGCGCCTTCGTGGCCGACCCCTCGCTGCTGATTCTCGATGAGGCCACCTCGAGCGTGGACACGCGCACCGAAATATTGGTGCAAAAGGCAATGGCCGCGTTGCGCGAGGACCGCACGAGTTTCGTGATTGCGCACCGCCTGTCGACGATCCGCGATGCGGACGTCATCTTGGTGATGGAGAACGGCTCCATCGTGGAGCAGGGCAACCATGAGGAGTTGCTCGAGGCCAAGGGCGCTTACTATCGCCTCTACCAGTCGCAGTTCCAGGGCGCCGCAGTGGACATCGATGCGGAGGAGGCCGCGACTACCACGGGTCTTATACCCGCATTGGCGGCGGCCGAGGCGAGCACCGCCACGGGCGGTACCCCGGTCGCGGGTGCGCACGAGGCGGACCCCGCCGAGTAGCATCACCCGTGACTGTACGCGTGCCTTAGCGCGAAGTGGCCGCCAGCATTTCTGGCGGCCACTTTAGTGTCTGTGCTGAAAACTAGAAGGCGCGTGCCTCGCGGAACCGCACCTGCGGGGTGGGGTCAAAACGGTAGCCGACGCCTCGCACGGTGGTGACGACGTTGCGGTGTTGCGCGAGCTTGTTGCGCACGCGGCGAATGTGCACGTCAATGGTGCGTTCGCCGGTGTCGCCCGCGCCGTCCTGCCATACCGTCTCCATCAGTTCTTCGCGAGTGATGATGCGGCGGGCATTGCGGGCGAGGTACGCCAGCAGTTCGAACTCCTTGTAGGTGAAGTCGACGGCCTCGCCGTCGATGGAGACGTGACGCAGGGCGTCATCGATGCGCAGGCCCTCGGCTGCGGGTGCCTGCGCGGGGGTCTCATTGCGCAGGTAGCCACTGCGAAGCAGGTGATCGCGGCGCGCGGGCGAGTCGGGGGAGACCAGCGGGCGAGCCGCGGGTGCGACGGGCTGCGCGGCGGCGCGACTCACGGGGTCCGGCGCGGCGACGGGGCGCTGGGGGGCGCGGCCGATGGGCTGCACTGGCCGCGAGGGCTGACCGGCGGCCCGACCAAAGCGGGTCGTGCGGGGTGCGGGGGCGTCCGGACGCTGCGCGGGAACGTTGGCTGCGAGGGTGCCGCGGGCAGGCAGGGCCGGGTGCGCGGTAAGTGCCGCGACGGCCGAGGCGCCCGGTGCGTAGTAGGTGACGAAGTGCTGCAGGGCCTCGGCGAGGGCGGCGGCGTCGACGTCGGAGGAATTGAGGTTGACGTGCAGTACCAGGCCCTGGGCGGCGTGCGTCGCGGCGGCGGGGGCGGTGGTCGTGTGCAGAGAATTCGAAAGGGTGGTCATGATGCGCTCCTGGGTGTTCCCAATGACGAAGAAGTTGGTTCACTGTGGCCGAATGTTGCGGCGGTGGCGGCGTACTCGTGAGCCGCGGCTGGGGTGTTGGGGCATACCCGCGTGATGCTGTGTGCCGTTAGGCGCGACAGAGACAGCGGTGCATGCCCGAGCGCATCTCGGGCATCGACATGACCTCTACGGAGGCTCGCTGGATAATCACACTTACATCATGCTGTGTGAACTCGAAGTTGCCAACATGAAGACGCCCGTGTATTGCATTTTGAGATTAGCTTTTGCAATACACGGGCGTGGGCCGGAGGCCTGTGAGCTTAGTCGACGACGCCAAAGAGGCGGTCGCCCGCGTCGCCGAGCCCGGGCACGATATAGCCCTT
The DNA here is from genome assembly GCA_022803075.1 of Micrococcales bacterium 31B. GTDB lineage: Bacteria > Actinomycetota > Actinomycetes > Actinomycetales > Dermabacteraceae > JAFFTF01. Next base: position 105,690 of record JAFFTF010000008.1, on the reverse strand, counting down.
TTCGTCGAGTTTTTCATCGATGGCGGCCGTCACGATGGTGACGCGGGAGTCTTCGCCGATGGCCTGCCGCATGGCCTCGATGCCCTCGGGGGCGGCGAGCAGGGTTACGCACGTCACGTCGCGCGCGCCGCGTTCAAACAGGTAGCGAATCGTCGCAATGAGGGTGCCGCCGGTGGCGAGCATGGGGTCGAGCACGAAGCACTGACGGTCCGAGAGGTCGTCGGGCAGGCGGTTGGCGTACGTGATGGCCTCGAAGGTCTCTTCGTCGCGCTTGAGGCCGAGGAACCCCACCTCGGCGGTGGGTAGGAGTCGCACCATACCGTCTAGCATGCCGAGGCCCGCGCGCAGCACGGGCACCACGATGGGTCGGGGGCGGCTGAGTTTGGCTCCCGTCATGGTGGTCACCGGGGTGGTGATCTCGACGGGGGCCACGGTGACGTCTCGGGTCGCCTCGTACGCGAGCAGGGTGACGAGTTCGTCGGCCAACTGGCGAAAGATGGGGGAGGGCGTGTCGGCGCTGCGCAGCACCGATAACTTGTGGGTCACCAGGGGGTGTTCAACGGCATGTACTCGCATGTCTCTACGGTAGCGCGTGGGGGCGCGGCCCACGGGGCGCGTCCGCAATCGGAGGGCCCGGGCGTCCGAATAGGGGGCGCTCGATAGAGTGCAGGGAGGTAATGTCGGCGGTGAGGGGTGGGGCATGGTGGACGCGAGCGTGCCTCCCTTCGCGCATTCGGTGGCGTCCCAGCGCGAGCGGGACATCGCGCGGATGCGTGACTGCCTGCAACTCGCGCGCGTGGCGGGCGACGACGTACCCATCGCGGCGGTTGTGGTGGACGGCGGCGGGGCCGTGATAGGCCGCGGGGTGAACCGGCGCGAGCGCGATGGTGACCCGACTGCGCATGCCGAGGTGTTGGCCCTGCGCGAGGCGGGGCGGGCGCGGCGGGCATGGAACCTGGGAGACTGCACCCTGTATGTGACGCTCGAACCGTGCACGATGTGCGCGGGTGCGCTAGTGCTGGCGCGGGTTCAACGCGTGGTGTTCGGGGCTTGGGATGAGAAGGCGGGGGCATGCGGTTCGCTGCGTGACGTGCCGCGCGATCGCAGGCTGAATCATCGTCCCGAGGTGCAGGGCGGGGTCCTCGAAGGGGAGTGTTCGGCGCTGCTGCGAGAGTTCTTTGGGGGGCTCTAGGGGCGTCGCTGCGCGACCATACGAGCGCATGGCTAGGTGCGCGTCTCGACCGAATGTATGGAGCGCACTCCGTGAATGTCGTTGACGGCGAGCGTGGCCTGCGCGATGGAGGCGCCCGGCCCGCTCATGCTCAGTGAGACGTCTTGGAGTTCGGTGCCGTCGCTCGCGGTGGCGTGCGTGCGGATGTTGAAATCGGCAATGGAGACGCCGTGCTCGGCGATGACGTGCCGTCGAGCGAGTAGCCCTGCCTGAGCCTAGGTCGTTGAAGATGTATTTCGAGACGGTCATGCAGGGCTCCGACCCGAGACCGGCGAGCACGAGCGGTTTGGTGGGGAGTTCGTTCCGGGCCGGACGCTCGCGGCCCCCGCTGGCAGGTGCGCATGAGAGGTCTGCCACCCTTGCCCGCGTGGATTATGAGTTTCGGGGTAAAGCCCGTATAGTTTTTCGCGGTGACGTGTCCGAGCGGCCGAAGGTGCAACACTCGAAATGTTGTGTACGGTAACCCCGTACCGCGGGTTCAAATCCCGCCGTCACCGCCAAAAAGACGCAGGTCAGAAGCAATTCTGGCCTGCGTCTCTTTTGTGGTTGGCGGCTGGGCGGGCCACTCGGTTGGCCGCTCGAGGTGGGTGTCATACCCTGGCGGCATGACCATCACCGTGCGCGCGGCCMCCCCCGCCGATCTGGCCCATGTCGAGGGCATCGAGAATCTGGCCGACGCGCTGCTCGTGCAGCACTTGCGCCCCACCGAGTGGCCCGCAGCCCCCGAGGTGAGCGAGCGCTGCCACGAGCCCGGATTCATCCTCGTCGCGCGAGCCGACGACCTGCCCGCCGACGCACCGCCGGTCGGGTTCGTACACGTGCTCGAACTCGACGAGTGCGCACACCTCGAGCAGGTTTCGGTGCTGCCCGACTTCGGGAGGCGGGGTATCGGGGCGAGGTTGGTGCGCGCAGCAATGGCCGAGGCAACCCGCCTCGGCCACCGCCGCATGACACTGCGCACCTACGCCGATGTGCCCTGGAACGCACCGTTCTATGCCCGGCTCGGCTTCGCCGAATCACAGCCCGACACGGAGTTTCTGCGTGGCCTGGTGGACCTCGAAGAGATGCTGGGGCTGCCCGCTTGGGGCCGGCGCGTCCAGATGGAACGCTCGCTGTAACTACGAAATCTTGATGTTGGCGCGGTTCAGTTTGAGGTACTGGCCGTCCTGCACCGTGATGTACTTTTCAGTCGCAAAATTGTCGTTGGTGACAATGGATTGGAATCGACCGTCGGACGCGCTGCTGACCTCGAGATAGCCCAGGCTCTCAGGGATTACCTTGTACTCGCCTGCGGGGATGTCTACACCGATCTTGTACATGCCTTCGGGCAAGGTGCCGTTCGTCGGCTCGACCTTGGGGGCATTCTCCCAGGTATATGCGCGACCATCGAACTCGAAGTACTGGCCTTCCTGCACGGTGACGATAGTACGGCCGTCGTAGTTATCGTTCGCAATGATGCTAGAGAAGCTGCCGGTGGAGTCGCTGGAAATCTCCATGTACCCACTGCCGACGATGACGTACTCACCCGCGGGCATGTCTGTGCCAATCTTGTACGTGCCACCCGAGATGCTGGCGGGCTCGGCGACGGGCGCAGGAGGCGCTTCTGCGGCGGGGGGTGCCTCTGCGGGAGGCGCTTCTGCGGCGGGTGCCTCGCCCGTCGGTGCCGCGGCATCCGCCGGTGGTGCTTCAGCAGGTGCCGTAGCGTCGGCCGAGGGCGCCGCCGCAGGTGCCGCACTCGCCGAGGCGCTGCTGTTCGACGCGCCGATGGCATTCGCGTCGGTCGCGCCTCCGCCGCCGATTGCGCTGCCGACGGAACCCACTAGGACAACGGCCGCGATGCCCGTGAGAATCTTGTGGCGACTCATCCACGCACCCACCCGAAGGGCGCCACCGGTCCGTTTGCGTCCAGGCCATTGTGCGTAGGGATTCTGGCCGACCAGGTTGGCTGGCGGTGCCTGTTGATGAAAATCGGGAGCGGGCGGCTCCTGCTGGTGAAACTGGGGAGCGGGCGGTGGCGGGGGCGGCGGGTTGAACGACGGTGGTTGTGCCGAGTTTTGCGGATCGTGGAAAGACATAGTGAACCCTGACTGTTGGGGAAGCATTCGACATCGAATAACTATTAGCTATTCCAAAGAGAGGATTCTATTCTCGTAAAGTTAAACGTCAAAGTCATTCGCGATCTGCAGAAATACATAAGTGGGATACTGAATCGCCGGACTGGAGCTACCCCTCGGCGACCCACTCGAGGAGGTCGCCGGGCTGGCAGTCGAGCACCTCGCACATGGCTTCGAGGGTCGAGAAGCGTAGCGCCTTCGCGCGACCGTTCTTCAGCACAGCGACGTTCGCGGGGGAGAGCCCCACGCGTTCGGCGAACTCGCCCACGCTCATTTTGCGGCGCGCCAATTCGACGTCGAGCCTGACCACGATGGGCATCAGATCACCTCGTCGAGTTCGCTGCGCAGGTTCGTGGCCTGGGCCAGCAGGGCGCGCAGTACGGCAACGAGAATCCACGTGACGCACCCGGCGGCGAGCACGATGCCGATCATCATGGGCAGGCCCGGGTCGTCGTAGCCGCCAAAGTACATCACCACGATCAGTGTGAAGAGCAGTGCGCAGGCGGCGGCGATCGCCCCGAGAATCAGGTTGACCCACGTGAATGCTCGTGCGCTAAAGATCTCCTCCCGGTGCACGAGGCCCAGCAACTTCCAGATGCAGACCACGACAATTTCGACGCAGAGAATCTCGGCGGCGACAAAGCCCCAGCCGAGCAGTCGCGCCCACAGGGGTGCCGTCGAATCGGGGCTCACGTTGATGAACTGACCGTACGACATGAAGGTTTGGGCGAGCACGAGGCCCGCGAAGAATCCGACGAGCAGGATGCGCGCTGGAAGGATGAGTCTCTTAATCGGTGGCATATATCGAGTATCGATAGATACTTAGCGATAAACAAGTCGTATCGCCCGTTATTCGTGAGGGTTCTGTGTGGACGCGCGTGGGGCCGGTTGTCGCGTCCACCCTCCTCATAGCAGGCCGACCGCGTAGCAGGTAAACGCCCTGCCAAGGCCGCACGCAATGCTCGGTGTCGGCGCCCGCAGAGATGTACCCTGGCTACGCACGAATTAGTTAGGGAGGCTACCTAATGTGGGTTTTGCTCGCGGTCGTCGTGGTCATCATCGGTTTCATGCTGCGCGTCAACGCCATGCTCGTGGTCACGCTGGCCGGCCTCGTCGCCGGCTTCATTCACGGCTACACACCCCTCGACATGCTGAATCTCGTCGGCACGGGGTTCGCCGGCAGCCGCAGCGTCACAACCTTCATCATCGTGCTGCCCGTCATCGGCCTGCTCGAACGCTACGGCCTGCAACAGCAGGCCCGGCACCTCATGGGTAAACTCGCCAAACTGTCGGCAGGAGGCGTGCTGCTCATTTATTTCGTCGTGCGCCAGGCCACGGCCGCCCTCGGAATGACCAGCATCGGCGGGCCCGCCCAAACCGTGCGGCCCCTGATCTACCCCATGGCCAAGGCCGCGGCCGAACGCAAACTCGGCCAACTGAACGAAAAGGTTGAAGAACGCCTCAAGGCGCACTCAGCCGCCTCCGACACCGTCGCCCTGTTCTTCGGCGAAGACATCTTTCTCGCTATCGGCTCGATTCTGCTGATTACGGGCTTCGTCGACACCACGTACGGCCTCGCCCTCGAACCCCTACAGATCGCGCTGTGGGCGATACCCACGGGCGTGCTCGCCCTGCTGATCCACGGGGCGCGGCTGCTCATGCTCGACCGGAAACTGAAGGCGCTCAACGGGGCGGTGACGCGATGATCTCCGCCGAATGGGTGTATTGGCTGATCGGCGCGCTCTTCATCCTTGTGGGCGCCCAAATCTCCACCGACCGCACGAACGCCAAGCGCGTCGGCTCCGCGGCATTCTGGGTGCTGCTCGGCGCGAGTTTCATGTACTCCACCTTCGTGGTGCAGAAGTCGGCACCCGCGTGGCCGCTGGGAGCGGCCGTTATCGTGCTCGCCCTGCTCGCGGGCTGCGGCGCCATGGGCCGGGGCACCCCGCAAGAAGTCAGCGAAGCCGAAAAGTCCGCCTCGGCGCGCAAGTTTGGCAACAAACTCTTCATTCCCGCGCTGCTCGTGCCGCTCATTGCGCTGATGTTCGGGTCGGTGCTGGTCAAGATCACGGTGGGCGATGGGGGGCTCTTCGCGGAGGGGCAGGCCACCCTCGTGGGTCTCGGCTTTGCGGGCGTCGTGGCGCTGCTGGTGGGCATGATGATCTTCCGCCCCGTGCGAGCGAGCGTGCCGTTCACCGAGGGGCGCCGCCTGCTCGAGTACATCGGCTGGGCGGCCCTCCTGCCCCAGTTGCTCGCCACACTCGGCAACATTTTCGCGCAGTCCGGCGTGGGTGAGGCCGTGCAGAGCATCACCACTGCCGTGCTGCCCGAGGGTTCGAAGTTCGCGGGTGTGGCGGTCTACTGCCTGGGCATGGCAGTATTCACGATCCTCATGGGTAATGCCTTCGCGGCGTTTCCCATCATGACCGCAGCCGTCGGGTGGCCCGTGCTCGTGCAGGGTTTCGAGGGCAACCCGCCCGCCATCTTCGCCATCGGTATGCTGGCGGGATTCTGCGGCACGCTCTGCACGCCGATGGCGGCAAACTTCAACCTCGTGCCCGCGGCCCTGCTCGAAATGAAAGACCAATACGGCCCCATCAAGGCTCAGGTGCCCACGGCGGTCCCCCTGCTCGTCGGCAACATCGTCATCATGTACTTTTTCGCGTTTTAAGGCTGAATCATGACCGTGAATCCCCTCGATCGGTGGGCTGAAACCTGCCTCGCCGTGCTCGGAACTCCCTACCCCTACGGGGCCGCCCATATGTCGCGTGGCGATTCCGATAACGACGTCACGCCCTGGGTGCTGCACCCCGCGTTCCACGGGTGCCTCGACTGGCATTCGTCGGCGCACATGCAGTATTCGCTCGTGGCCATGGCATCTACCGGACGCCTCGCGCCCTCCTTGGCAGACCGCGTGGCGGCCGAGCTGGGCTCGCGGCTGACTCCCGAAAACCTAGCCACCGAGGCCGAGTACCTACGCGCCAACACGTACTACGAGCGGCCCTACGGGTGGGCGTGGGCGCTGCAGTTGCACGCGGCCTGCGCCCGATCGCCGCTGCCCCAGGCCGCAGCCTGGGCTGAGGCGCTCGAACCGCTCACCGAGGTGGTCGCTGCCAATGTCATCGGATGGCTGGCCAAACAGGTGTACCCGGTGCGCCACGGTGTGCACACCAATTCTGCGTTCGCGCTCGCGTTGCTCGGGCCCGCGGCGGAGACGCTGGGACGGGCCGACCTGGCGTCCGCCATTCGTGACACCGCCGCCGCCTGGTTCGGTGCCGACGAGCGCTACGACACGCGATTCGAGCCCGGCGGCACCGACTTTCTTTCGGGGGCGCTCGCCGAGGTGCAGTGCATGATGTGGGTGCTCGGCACGGGCCCCGGCGACGGGTTCGGCGAATGGTTCGAACAGTTCCTGCCGCGGTTCGGCGCCGAGCGTCAACCCGCGCTGTTCGCGCTACCAGAGGTGCGCGACCGCACGGATGGGCACATGGTGCACCTGGTGGGCCTCGCCCTGCATCGCGCGTGGGTTCTGCGCGACATCGCGGCCATTGCCGACGACAAGACCGCCGCCGCGCTACGGGGGGCCGCGGCGCAGCAATTCGAGTGGGCGGCCGAGGAGGTCAACACGGGGCACTTCATGTCGACCCACTGGCTCGTCACCTACGCACTGCTGGCCTCGGGAGAGGCGCAGCTTTAGCAACGAAATCGTTACACCTACGTCCGCGTAGATGTTAGGTGCGGGTCATGAGCTACCAAAATCGAGTAAAGAGTTCACAAAGGCGTAGATCACATGTTTTCGTGTTGACGGCGTGGTGCAGGTAGGTAAAAGTGGGGTGTGGCCTATGCTGGGCCTGTCACTCCGCATCACCTCTCCCCATGAAAGGGGCACCAGTGAATATTTCATTTGGTAAAAAAATTGCCATGGCGCTGGCTTTGCCGGCTATCGCTTCGCTGGCCCTCCTAACCGCACCGGCGGCTAACGCGGCGGCGCAGAACGCCGCCCAACCCCTCAAGGCAGCTGCGCTCGCACCCGCCAGCGCTGAGGCCGCACAGGCGCGTACGTTCCTGAAGACCCCCTACTTCTCCACCCTCTACGAAAAGATCGCGTTCGACGGTGGCGTCGCCGTGATCCCCGTGACCCAGGAGACCTGGGCGGCAGCGGGCAAGCCCAAGATCGCAGTCGTCGGCTACATTCCCGAGGTCATGACCGTCGCGTACGGGTACAAGTGGACCAAGACGGGCATGGTGCAGACCCAAGAGCTCTACGCCGTCAGCATGAACGTGAAGAACTGGCAAACGGCACACCGACTGACCTTCGCCGAATGGAACGCCGCGGGTAACCCCATGCCCACCGCGACCCCCGGCCTCGCCCCGCACGTGTTCATCTACAAGCACGCCGACAGCGATGCGCTCTACATGAACATCGACAGCAACCCGCTCTCCGAATGGCTCTGGCGCTCCGAGGGCTCGCCCCTCAGCTACGCCGAATGGCAAGAGACCGGGTTCGTGACGCCCCAGGTGGTTCCCGTTCCCGGCAAATAAGGCGCAAGTTCACCATGGACGCGCGGGCCCTCGTCGGAGGGCCCGCGCGTTGTGCTGTGGGCGCGTAGGTGCCGGTCGAGTGGCCGTTGCTGGTTTCAGAGCGCGGCGGCGCGAAACACCCAGGGCTCGCGCGAAATGTGCGCGGGCTGGAACTCGGCCACCAGCGCGTCCAGCAGTACCCGGGTGGGAGCGGTGGGCCTATCGCGACCCGAGTCGAGCAGCAGGCCCATCGAGTGCGCAATCAGCAGGAACAGGGCGGCGTCGTCGACGCCCTGGCGAGCGAGGTCGGCGCGGGTGACGGCGCCGTCGCGCTTCGCGAGCCGCTGCCCCGCAGGGTTGAGCACGAGCGGCACGTGTGCGTAACTGGGAGCCTTGAGGCCCAGCGCCCGGGCCAGAAACGTCTGCCGCGGGGCGGATTCCAGCAGGTCATCGCCCCGCACCACCTGCGTGACCCCCTGCGCCGCGTCGTCGACCACGACCGCGAGGTTATACGCGAAACCGCCATCGCCGCGGCGCAGGATGAAGTCGTCCACGCGCGCTAAATACTCGCCGTGCACGAGATCTGCGACGCCCACCTCGGCGGCGTCGGCCCGCAGTCTGAGGGCTGCGGGGCGCTCCGCTCGGCGGGCCTCGCGCTCCGCCGTGCTGAGTTCGCGGCAGGTGCCCGCGTAAAATCCGACGGCATGGTGTGGCGCGCCCAGAGACTCGGCGACGGCCTCGCGAATCTCGCGCCGCGAGCAGTAGCACTCGTAGACGCGGCCCTGCGAGCGCAGGGTCGCGAGGGCATCTTCGTACAGTGATTCACGCTGCGACTGGTACACGACCGGGCCCTGCCACGTCAGGCCGAGCGCGGCCAGGTCGGCGAGTTGCCGCTCCGCGACACCGGGGCGCACGCGCGAACGGTCGAGGTCCTCCACCCGCACGATGAAGTCGCCGCCCGCGTGGCGCGCAAACACGTAGGCATATAGTGCCGTGCGGAGATTGCCGAGATGAAAGTCCCCGGTGGGGGAGGGCGCGAAGCGGCCCCTAGCCGAGGTCAACTACTTCGAACTCGAGCAGGTTGGCTCCGCTGGCCACGGGCTTCGCGGCGGGCTGCCCGGACGCCTCGGGCCCCGCGTGGGCTGCGGCCGCGCGGTTGTCGCGCCACGCCTCGAAATCGGCCTCGGTCTCCCACGTGGTGACCACGAAGTAGCGGTCATCGCCGCGCACGGGGCGCAGCAATTGAAACCCAAGAAACCCCGGTTCAGAGTCGACGGCGTGCTTGCGCGCCGCGAATCGCTTCTCCAATTCGGGGCCCGCGCCCTCGGGCACGGAGATGGCGTTGATCTTGACGACGGCCACGTGAACCTACTTCGCTACACAGTTGGGAACTTCGACGTATGGGGGAATCGGGCCCTGGAACAGGGGCTGCGCCACCTCCATGGGCGTGAGGGCTGTGTACTTGCTGCCCAGCACCACGTCAACCACCTTAGAGTTGCCCTTGAGCGATGTGTATTCGAGCGCACCCAGGGGGAACATGGTCAACATGGTCCAGGCCTCAGGCAAAGCTTCGGGGCCGAAGCGAATCACGGCGGCGTTCTCAGGGTAGGTCTTGTTCATGGGGTCATTTTTGGCGCTCGCCACGGAGATGCCCCGCGCGCCGAGTTCGGTGCTCACTTTTCCGGCGGCTCCGCTGATTCCCGATGCGTTATAGATGTTGACCTCGATATCGGCTGGGTCGGCGCCCTTGAAGTCTGCTGCGGGGCACGCAAGGGGGCCGGCGGGGGCCGGGCCGATGCCGGGGATCCGAACCGCGCCCGTCAGGCCCAGGGCCGCGACTATCGCGCCAACGGCGAGCAGGCCCACGAGCACGCCGAGCACAACCACTTGACGCCAGCGCGTGCGACGCTTGGCACGGCGGGTTGCCTCACGCGCGGCGGCGCGCTCGATACGGCGCTGCTGTTCTTGTTCCTCAAGAATCTGCTGGCGAATACGCAATTCTTCTTCGGTGGGTTCGGCCTCGGGCTCGATGGTCGGGTCGGCGTGGTCGCGCACGGCCTGCCACTTTTCTTCTTCGTCCGTTGCACGGTAAGGCGCCTTGATGCGCACCGTGGGGTCCGGGGGAGGCAGGTGCGTTGCGGTGGGACCGTAGTTGGTCAGCGGTGTGACGGGCGGCGGCACGATGTGCTCGTCAACGATGGGGTAGTCAGCCGACTGCAATTGCTGGGGTGTGAAGACGCGAGTCGAATCGTCGCCCGAGGGCTCGTCGGAATTCGCCACGGGCTGCTCGGTGGAGCGCTTCGACTTGGACGTATTGGAGTCTTTAGACATAGAGAGGTTCGCTGTTCGCCGGGTACCGGGTGTGGCCACTCGCACCAGCCACGTGTACACCCTAGTCAGCCCCCGTGGCAGGAGGGCAGTTCATCCCAGTCGTCGCATCGCGTCGTTCGCTCGCACTGCCTTGAGCCGTCGGAGCTGAAACTCGACCAGCGCAAACGTGACGGAACCCAGGATTCCATGCCTCCTAAATGGTAACTGTTGCCGCGAGAAATCTCAGGGCGAAGACGGGGGGACTCCTCCCCTCGCGCTCCAGTTCACATAGTCTTAGGTCGCCGCCGACGCGATGCGGGCCAGGGCACAATGGAATGACCACACCACTACAGGCAATTGAGATGTCAGCAGCAGATTCTTCTACAGACGACCAACTCATCGAGTTAGTGCACGCCACCCGCAGTCTCGGCAGATTCGGTTACGAGCGCGTTGAGTTGCATTACAACCATGTAGGCAATTACGCGGAGGCCTGTGTGGTGAGCGTCGTGGACGGCGACGAACTGGTCGACCCGGTGCCCGATGAGGTCGTCACGCTGGTGCTGCGCCGTCGCATCAGTCAGCACGAACGTTCCGGCGATGGGGTCTGGATGTCGTACGTGCTGGTCTGTTGGATGGACGGCCTGGTCGAAGAGCATGAGAACTACGACAATCAGCCGCGCTGGTTGGCGGGCCATCCCACGGAACATGACTTCATTCTCGAGCGCGAGCGTTTTCCGCGGGCGTCTGGGTTTCCCGCGTGGCTCGAGAGCGGCGCCCTCTTGGAGCCCCTCATGCCCGAGGCTAAGGACCGACTGGTGATCGGATCGTCCAAGGCCCGCGCACTGTGCGGAGAAATTGGGGTGGAGGCCATGCACCTCTATCATGAGGCGCTCGTGCGCTCCATGGAGGTGCAAGAGCACGTCATGAGCCTCGTCGGTGCGGCCGGGGTGGAGGTCGACCTGGAGGGGCGGGCGGCAGTCACGTTCACGGCGGCCACGTCCATCATCACGGCGCGCGCCCACGTGCTCGGCACGACGGACGCCACCTCGAGCGAGACCCCCGGTCGGTGGCGTTGGGCGTGGAGCGAACCCGACGCTTTCGCGCCGTCCTCGATCCAGTTCTCGCGGCTCGTGCGCAACTTCGGCGAGGCCGAGCAGGTGCCGGGTCTGTGTACCCCCGAGCTACCGCTCAACGAGGTGCTGCACCCTCGCGCGACCGCGCTGCTACTCCTCGTGGCGTCGAAGCCTATAACGGGCGTGTGGGCGCATTTCGCGCTCGAAAATGAGCGCGGCGAAACCGTCGCGCTGCTGTTGGAGCACCCCGATTTCGAGGTGGGGCGTCACCCCATCGACGTGACCGCTCAGTACGCCCTCGCGGCGACCTTAAACCTCACCGTGACCGACCATCGCGCCCTCATCAGCGGTTATGCGAAGCATGTCGCCGACGTAGAGTTCGTCGCCGAATCCGAGTCGCTGCTGCTGTGGCGCGCCCCCGAGGGCGAGGTCGCCTTTGACCTCGATGATTCGGGCCGCGTCGTGGCGGCGCAGTTCACGGCGGCACTGACGGCCGACGAGGCGAGGGGCGCCTCGGTACTGGGGTTGGGCGGTGCGGACCCGGTGGGCGTGGCCGCCGGTGGCGCTGGGAATGGGGGCGCGGCGTCCGGTCGCAAACGCTGGCTGCGGCGCTGGCTGGGCCGCTGACCTGGGGTGATGCGCCATGATTAAGAAACTTAATCATGGCGGGCCCTGATTAAGAAAATGCCACTTTTCTTTATCAGTGCTGTTCAGGGGCTGGTCAGAGCCCGGTCGGCGCGGGTCGGGGTTGGTAGCGTGTAGGCATGAACTCGTGGAGACCCGACGCGCCCTACAACGACTTGCCAGGGCTGCCACCCGCGCATGTTGACGTGGAGTCTAAGGCGGTGCTGAAGTCATGTGCTCGGGCGGTGGAGGCACTGGCCCGCGTGCGCGAGGCTGCCAAACGCCTTCCGAATCCCCATGTGCTCATACACAGCCTGGCCCTCAACGAGGCGCGAGCGAGTTCTGAGATCGAAAACATTTTTACCACTCACGACGAGCTGTACGGTTATGCGCGCACGCCCGCACTGGCCCCGCCGGCTGCCCGCGAGACGCTTCACTATCGCTCGGCCCTGTTTGACGGTCTCGCTTACATGGAGCAGCGCGCGCTCAACGCGAACACACTCGCCCTTGTGTGTAGTTCCATCCGAGGCGTCGAAACCAACACAAGGGCTCTGCCAGGCACGCGGATCGTGCGCGGAGGCACCGATCAGGTGGTGTATTCACCCCCCGAGGGGAAGGCCGTCATCGAAGGCCACATTGATCGCTTGCTCGCCTTTGTGCACCGCGAACTAGAGCGTGAGCAGGGGATTCACCCACTCATCGTGATGTCTTTGGCGCACTATCAATTTGAGGCGATCCACCCGTTCGGCGACGGTAACGGGCGCACGGGGCGCATTCTAAACGTGCTCATACTGGTGGCGTCGGGGCTGCTCGATCAGCCCGTGCTCTTCATGTCGCGCGAGATCCAACTGACCAAGGGCGATTACTACGAGGGCTTGCGCGCTGTGACGGCCCACGGGGAGTGGGAGCGCTGGGTGCTGTACATGCTCGACGTGGTGCGGCGTTCGTCGGAATCTACGTTGCGCGCGATCGGGGTCCTCGAGCGCCTCTTTGAGGACGTGAGCGAGCGTACCCAGCGCGAAGGGCTTGCGCGCGTGGGCTTGATGGAAGCGATTTTCGCCGAGCCCGTGTGCCGGGCGGTTGACATCATGGAGCGAACTGGCGCGTCACGACCGACCGCCATCAAGTGGCTGGAGCGGTTGGTGGACCTAGGGGTGATGGAGGAAGTGCGCGACGTGAAGGAGCGGGTATTCCTCAATCGCCCACTCACCAATCTCTTGACCGAATTGTTCGCCGAGTAGGCCGCTGACCTGGGGTGATGCGCCATGATTAAGAAACTTAAGCATGGCGGGCCCTGATTAAGAAAATGCCACTTTTCTTTATCAGTGCTGGTCAGAGGCTGGTCAGGGCGGGTCGGGGCGCGGTGCACGAAAACCACTGGCGCGCGGCGAGGGCCTGGACCAACCCGGCCGCTTCATGGTGCGCGAGACTCCGTGCGACGTAGACTAAACGCACACGTCAGCGCACTGGAGAGCCATGAATCAGATCTACGTCGAAACCACGATTCGCGCCGACCTCGACGAGATCTGGCATCGCTCGCAAGATCCCTCCCAGCATCAACGCTGGGACCTCCGCTTCACCCACATTGATTACCTGCCCAAGGTGTCACCGAACGCGCCGCAAGAGTTTCGCTACGCCACCACTTTCGTGCCCGGCTTCGGCATCAGTGGCATTGGCATCTCGTCGGGGGAGCGCCGCGACGCCAATGGCAACGGAACCTCGGCCCTGCGCTTCGCCTCCGATCATCCCCTCTCGCCGATTGTCGAGGGCAGCGGGTACTGGAGGTACGTGCCCACCGCAGAGGGTACGCGCTTCTTCACGGGGTACTCCTACCGCGCGCGCTGGGGCCGCCCCGGCGCCGTGCTCGACGACCTCGTCGTGCGGCCCCTCATGGGGTGGGCGACGGCATGGTCCTTCGATCGGCTGCGCCTCTGGTTGGAGCGCGGCATTACTCCCGAGCGGCTGCGCCTGAATGCCCTGCTCGATGCGGGCGCGCGCGGTACGGGCCTCGCGGTCGGCGCGGCCCTGCTGGCGCGTTCCCCCGGTTGGTTCGGACGCGCGGCGGGCGGGGCTCTCATGGTCGCCTCCCTCACCGTGCCACCGGCGGCCGAGGTGCCCGCTGCCCGACGGTGCGTCCGAACCCCCCAAACTCCCGTGAAGACTCCCGACCTGCTGCACAGATTGAGGCCCCTATGACCGACGGCAACTCTTCAATTTTTCGCCGCGCCCTCGGAGAGGCCGAGTTTTCTCGCCTGCACCCCGAGATGCAGCGGCGGTTCTCGGTGGGCCTCGCGAGCGGCGAGGGCTGCATCGGCGCGGGCACCATGGAGCGCGTGTGGCAGGGCAAGGGCTTCGTGAAGCCCTTCTTGTGGCTCGGCTCGACGCGCAACATCTTGGTTCCGGTGCAGGCGAGCAACGTGCCCTTCACCATCGAAAACTTGCCCTATCGCGACCGCTATGGTCGTGAAACGGTGACGTTCGTGCGCACGTTTACGCTGCCCCGCGGGCCGCGGCGCTTCGATGCCACGATGGTCTACAGCGAGGCGCGCGGCTGCGTGCTCGACTACCTGGGCACGCATCAGCATCTCGGCACCGACCTCGACCTGAGCGTGGACGATGAGGGTGGGCTCGTGATTCGCTCGGGTGAGCACCGGTTTCGCGAGGGGCCGGTCGATGTGCGCGTGCCGGACTGGATCGGGGCGGATGCGACGGTGCGCGAATCGTTCGACGATGCGACGGGCCGGTTTCGCATCAGCGTGAATGTCACGAATCGGCGCTTCGGCCCCCTGTTTGGGTATGACGGTTCGTTCGGCGCGCGCTATGTGGCTGCCGCCAAGTATTCGCGGCTGGCGCTTTTGCGGCCTAGGCGTGAAGAACGCAGGGAGGGGCGGCGGGAATAGCACCGCAGGGGCGGCGGGAATAGCACCGCAGGGGCGGCGGGAGTAGCGCCGCAGGGGCGGCGGGAGTAGCGCCGCAGGGGCGGCGGGAGTAGCGCCGCAGGGGCGGCGGACACAAAAAACCGGGCCGGTACGCGTGAAACGCACCGACCCGGTCTTGAGTTTTAGGCGTGCAGGTCGAAGCGGTCGAGCTCCATGACCTTGACCCAGGCGGCCACGAAATCGTTCACGAACTTCTCGTGGGCGTCATCGGAGGCGTAGACCTCGGCTACGGCGCGCAGCTCGGAGTTCGAGCTGAACACGAGGTCGGCGCGGCTGCCCTGCCACGTGGCACCCAGCGTCGCGTTCGAACCGTCGAACAGTTCGTTGTTGTCGGTGGGGGTCCAGCGCGTTTCGAGGTCGAGCAGGTTCACGAAGAAGTCGTTCGTGAGCTGGCCGACGCGGTCGGTGAGTACGCCCACCGTCGAGTCGCCCGTGTTGGCACCGAGCACGCGCAGGCCGCCGAGCAGAACGGTCAGTTCGGGGGCGCTGAGGTTCAACTGATTCGCGCGGTCGAGCAGCGAGTACTCGCCCGGCAGCGGGTTGTTCGCGCTGTGTACGTTGCGGAACCCGTCGGTCTTGGGCTCGAGGTAGTTGAACGACTCGATGTCGACCTGGTCTTGGGTGGCGTCGCCGCGGCCCCCGTGGAACGGCACCTCGACGGTCACGCCGGCGCCCTTGGCTGCCTGCTCGACACCCACGTTGCCCGCGAGCACGATGAGGTCGGCGAGGCTGATCTTGCCGCTGGCCTTAGCGATGTCTTCGAGCTTCGCGATGACGGTGGCGAGCGTCTTGGGCTCGTTCACCTCCCAGCTCTTCATGGGTTCGAGGCGAACGTGCGCACCGTTGGCGCCGCCGCGCTTATCCGACTGGCGGAACGACGAGGCGGAGGCCCACGCGGCCTTGACGAGCTGCGTGACGGTGAGGCCGCTGTCGGCGATCTGCTGCTTGAGATCGGCGATCTCGGCATCGCTTGCGGTGGTGGTCGACGCGGGGATCGGGTCTTGCCACAGCAGCTCTTCTTGCGGTACCTCGGGGCCGAGGTAGCGCGAGACGGGGCCCATGTCGCGGTGCGTCAGCTTGAACCAGGCGCGTGCGAAGGCGTCCTGGAACGCGGCCTGGTCGTCTTTGAAGCGACGCGAAATCTTGTCGTATTCAGGGTCGAAGCGCAGGGCGAGGTCGCTCGTGAGCATGCGGGGCTCGCGGCGGGCGTTCGGGTCGTGAGCCATGGGCACCATATCGTCGCCCCCTCCGTTGACGGGGCGCCACTGCTTGGCCCCGGCGGGGCTCTCGAAGAGTTCCCATTCGTAGGCGTAAAGGATGTGGAAGAACTCGTTGTCCCAGCGCGTGGGGTGGTAGGTCCACGTGACCTCGAGGCCGCTAGTGATGGTGTCGTCGCCGCTGCCCGTGCCGAAGCTGTTCTTCCAGCCGAGGCCGTTTTCGTGGATCGGCGCGTCTTCGGGGTCGGGGCCCACGTGGCCTTCCGGGGACGCCGCTCCGTGCGTCTTGCCGAACGTGTGGCCACCCGCGATGAGGGCGACGGTTTCTTCGTCGTTCATGGCCATACGGGCGAAAGTTTCGCGAACGTCCACGGCGGACGCCACGGGGTCGGGATTGCCATCGGGGCCCTCGGGGTTCACGTAGATGAGGCCCATCTGCACGGCCGCGAGGGGACCGTCGATCTTGCGGTCGCCCGAGGAGTAGCGCTCGGAGTCGAGCCACGTGGTCTCGGGGCCCCAGTAGACATCGTCGTCTGGCTCCCACGCATCGATGCGGCCACCCGCAAAGCCGAAGGTTTTAAGGCCCATCGACTCAAGCGCGACATTGCCGGCGAGGATCATGAGGTCGGCCCACGAGAGGGACTTGCCGTACTTCTTCTTGACGGGCCACAGCAGGCGACGAGCCTTATCGAGGCTCACGTTGTCGGGCCAGCTGTTCAGGGGAGCGAAGCGCTGCTGACCGGTGCCGCCGCCGCCGCGGCCGTCGATCACGCGGTAGGTGCCCGCGCTGTGCCAGGCCATGCGAATCATGAAGGGGCCGTAGTGACCGAAGTCGGCGGGCCACCAGTCCTTCGAATCCTTCATGATCGCCTCGATGTCGGCCTTCACGCCGGCAAGGTCGAGGCTGTTGAACGCCGCGGCGTAGTCGAACTCTTCACCGAGGGGGTTAGAGACCGCGGGGTTCTTTGCGAGGATCTTCAGGTTCAACTTCTTCGGCCACCATTGGTCGTTGGCGCGACCCGAGGTGGGGTGTGGCTGCTGGTTGTGCGAAACCGGGCAGCGTGGCATGTCTTCGTTCGTCATGATTCCTCAGTTCGGTGTTAGGGAGAGAGGGTGGGCGGCACACGTGGCGCAAAGACCCCAGTACGTCACCTCGGCCTCGTCTACGACGAAGCCTTGGGGGGAGTCGGGCGTCAGGCAGGGGGCCTCGCCCAGGGCGCAATCAATGTCGATAATGACGGCGCATTGTCGACAGATCATGTGGTGGTGGTTGTCTCCCACACGCGATTCGTAGCGCGTGGGCGAACCCGCAGGTTCAATGCGGCGCAGCAACCCGGCATCCGCGAGCGACGCGAGGCAGTCGTAGACGGCCTGATGCGACACCGTGGGAATGTGGTCACGCACGATGGTAAGGATCTGCGCGGCGTCGGCGTGTGGGTTTGCCTCGACTGCCGCAAACACGGCGAGTCGGGGCTTGGTGACACGTAAACCGGCTCCGCGCACAAGATCTTCGTGCGTGATGTCCATGGTTCAACACCCTAGCAGGCTTTTCTTGAACAATTCAAGAAAACTACAAAACTCATGGTCAAGTCCATATTGTGCAAGGTCAGGAGTGGGGTGGGAGGTACGCTACTGCCCAGGGAGGTAATCATGAATCAGCCCACGCGCGCGTCCATCTTTCACCGCGCCCTCGGTGCCGACGCGTATGCGCGGCTGCACCCCGAGGTACGCCGACACTTCGATGCGAGCCTCGCGAACGACCAGGTGGCCGTGGGCAGGGGGGTCATGCAACGCATCTGGCATGGTGCCGATGCGCGCTTCTCGTGGGTGCGGTTCGCGCTGCGCTACGGAGGAGTCGCGCTGGGCCTCGCCCCCGCCGCGGGTCGCGATGTCGCGTTCGAGATCGTCAACGTTCCCGTTCGCGATGCCGCGGGTCGCGAGGCTATCGCCTCGGCACGCACCTTCGCGGGAGAGCGCCGGGGGTTCGACACGGTGACCACGCTCGAACCGTCGGGCCTGGTCGACACGATGGGGCCGCGCGGGTGCCTCGCGACCTCCATGCGCATTAGCGAACGCGACGGCTCCCTCGTGCTGCGCTCGGTGGGCACGCGCTTGCGGCTCGGTCGGCTGGCCGTGCCGCTTCCCTTTCTCGCAGGCACCGAAACCGAGGCGCGCGAATGGTTTGACACCGAGACCGGGCGGCTGCGCATCAGCGTGCGCGTCGCGAGCCGCTGGCTCGGCCCCCTGTTCGGTTACGAGGGCGATTTTGCGGTGCGCGTTGTGGACGCCTCGGCGCCCGAGACCCAACGCGGCCTGCGGTCGGTGCGGGGCGGGGGTGCGCGCGCATGAGTCACGTCGTGCCGGTGTACAGCATTGGAAAGCCCTACACCGCGGCCGCCGCCGCGCTGAGTTTTGCGCTCGACGCGACGCTCGGCGAGTTGCTGCCCGAACTGGCGCGCGGTCCGGTGCCGGGGCTTGCCAGGCTGAACTTGCGTTCGGTACTCCAGCATCGCTCGGGCCTGAACGACTACGGCGGGTGGCTCGACTACGCGGACGCCGTCGCACGCCGAGGCGAATCGTGGGCGGTGAGCGACGTGTTGTCACGCGCCGAAGTGGGGAGGCCGGGGGAGTTTCGCTACTCCAACATTGGTTACCTGCTCGTGCGGCTGGCGCTCGAACGCGAGCACGGCGCGCTGTTCTTTGACGTGCTACACGGCCTCGTGTTGGAGCCCCTGGGCGTGCGAGCGTGGCCGTTCGCCGAGCCCTCCGATTGGGAGCGCTGCACCCACCCCGCGATCGACAATGACCTGCGCGCCTATGATCCGGGCTGGGTCTATACGGGAACGTTTGCCGCCGCGCCTGACAATGTGGCTTCGGGTCTCGCGGCGCTCCTGGCGGGTGGGCTGGGCGGCCCCCTGGCGCACGACATGCTGACGATGCTGCCGGTCAACGCGCCACCGGAGCATCCATTCACCCCCCACGCCGCGTACGGTCTCGGGCTCATGGGCCACGGCTCACCCCTGCGCGTAGTCGGCCACGGAGGGGGCGGACCCGGATTTACTCTGTTCGCGGCAGTCGCCCCCGACGGCTCGCGCTCCTTCGGAGACTGCGAACCCGCCGGGGGCGACGAGAATGCACTGGTGAGACGCTGTATGCGTGCCGTGCTTACATGATGCCCGTGGGCACCAGCAGCGCCCACGCGATCGCGGGGCCGGCTACGACCACGCAACCCGCGTAAGCCATGAGCTGGCGGTAAACGCGCTGTTCGTCGCCCTTGCGGGAGTTCGCGACGATCAGAGCACCGTCGGTCGAGAACGGCGAGACGTCGACAATCGTGGCGGCGATGGCCAGGGCCGCGACCGTTCCCGAGGCGCTCAGTGAGCTCGTGGCGAGCAGGGGTCCGGCGAGCGGAATGAACGCCGTGAGCAGGGCGGTCGACGAGGCGAAGGCCGAGCTGACGCCGATCACGTAGCACAGAACAAGCGCGATCAGCAGGGGAGCGCCCAGCGCGAGAGCCGCCTCGGCGAGCGTGTCGATGAGCCCCACGTGCTCCAGCAGCGAGACGTAGGTGATCATGCCCGAGACCAGCAGCACGGTCGACCACGAGATGCCGCCGATGAACGTCTGGTGCTCCTTGAGGTTCACGAACGCCAGCACGAGACCCGCCGTCAAGGCGACGAAGCCGATGGGCATGTGGAACCCGAGGGTGCACACCAAGATCACGACGATCAGACCAAGGGTGAGGGCTTGCTGGCGGGTGGGGCGTGCCGCGGTCAGCACGGTTTCGCTCGCCTCGCCCACGGCGGCGCCGTCGCGGAACTTACCGATCACTACGAACACCAGGAGGGTGAGGATAGTGAGAATCAGGTTCACCGCGAAGCTGGCCGCGAACAGACCACCCTGCGACACGGGGAAGTCATTCTTTTCGGCGATGTCGTGCACGAGCACGCCCGCGACCGAAAGCGGCGAGAAGCCGCCCGCGTGGGCGCCGTTGATGATGAACGCGCCCATGAGCACGGGGTGGATGCGCGACTCGTAGGCGAAGCCCATCGCGGCGGGGGCCAGCAGCGCCACGGCGGCGGGCGTGAACGTGCCGAGTGCGGTCAGCGCCGCGGCCAGCAGAAAGAACACCCACGGCAGCAGCGCGACTTTGCCACGCACGAGGCGGGCGAGGGACTGCACGATCACGTGGATGGTGCCGTTGCGCTGCGCCATGTTGAAGAAGTATGTGACGCCAATGATGGTGAGGACGATGCTGGCGGGGAACGCGCCCAAGATCTCTTTATCGTCCATGCCGAGCATGAAGTACCCGATACCGAACGAGGCGACGAGGCCCATCACGCCGATGTTGAGTGGCCAGCGAGTGGCGACCACGAACATCACGAGCAGCGTCACCAGGGTGAGCAGTTCGATGGACGTGAAGGAATGGTCGCTGGTGCCCGCGGGTGCGGGATTCAGCAGGGCGTACGCGACGCTCGCGATGAGGGCGATGGCGATGAAGATGCCCAGCGCGATCGAGGTCACCGAGGGGCCCTTGCGGGGCGCGGCGGACGACGAGGACGCTTCGGGGGCGGGGTTTTTCGGTGAAATTTTGATGGTGTCCATGCTAGGTTCCTTAGGCTGTGGCGCCGACCAACTCGGCAGCTGCGGTGCTGTCGAACGTGTCGGATTGTGACGCGAAATCGGGCAAGTGAATGGTCGCCGAGGCGATCGAGCGGGCCGTGCGGGTGGTGCCGACGAACAGGTCGTCGCCCACGCGGTCGGTCCAGGTTTCGAGGACGCCCACGGGGGTGCGCAGGCGTAGCGTGCGGCCGGGCGCTTGCGCGAGCGCGGCGTGGGCAACGGTTCCGGGGGTGCGGGCGGCGAGCGTGAGGCCCACGCTGCCGGTTACGGCGAGCGCCGGGTGGGGCTTGCCCATCGACAGCATCAGCACGCAGAGGTCGGCGTCTGTGTCTGCCGGGTCGGGGGCGCCCACGATGGCTAACTTAGGAACTGCCCGCGCGGCGTCCGAAATATTCTCGGCGAGGCCCATGCGGACGGCACCGAGGCGGCGCACGCGGTCGAGCAGGTCGAGGTGGCTCTGCACCGTGTCGGACCACGTGGCGTAGGTGCTGGCGGTCAGGCCGAGGTCTTCGGCGCGCACGATCACGAGGGGGGCGCCCGCGTCGACCATCGAGACGGTGAGGGGCGTGCCCTGTGCGGAAAGCATTTCGGTGGCGGTGCCCGTGGGCAGGAGGCGGCCGGTGGTGCGACCCGCGGGGTTGCTGAAGCCGAGCTGCACCTCGTGGCCGGGGAACGGCACGCCGTCCATGGTGGCTGTGGGGTTCTCGGGCAGTGCGCCGCCGGGGGTTGGGATGCGCTGCAAGATCAGTTGGCCCGTGTTGGTGTTGCGGGTGCGCACGTCGGTGAGGTCGCCCGTGGGTTGCACCCAGGCGTTTTGCACGGCGTAGAGGCCGACGGCAGCGGAGCAGTTGCCGCAGTTGCTGCCCCAGTCGACGGTGGCTTCTTCGATGCCGACCTGCGCGAACGTGAACTCGACGTCGACGGCAGGGTCGACCGAGCGATTGACGATCATGGCCTTGCTGGTGGTGGAGGTGGCGCCGCCGACCCCGTCGATCTGGCGGTGGTCGGGGCTGCCGAAGACGCGGGGCAGCAGCGTGTCGAGGCTCGTGCCGTGGCGGCGGAGGTGGTCTGCGTCGAAGACCCAGCACTTGCTGGTGCCGCCGCGCATCCATTCTGCGGTGATGTGCATGGGGTGGATCTCTCGTGAGGGCCCGGCTACCGTGCCGGGCGGGTTATTACGAGAATGCGGGCGCAATTGCCTGTAGACAAGGTTGATTAATTTAAGCCTGCTGTAGCATTGCTTCATTCACTGGCTGTCGTGGTGCGATGCGGCGGCGAGGGCGTGCGGCCGGACGCTCCGGGGGTGGCGCTGGCCTGTCCCCTTGCCCTGGCACGTGCAGAATTAACGGAATCTCATGCAAGGTGTAGCAATGCTTAAGTCCCAGGAATCGCAATTGTTCGACGTTCGGCGGCTCGCCTTACTATTAGAGGTAGTTGAGACCGGTTCCATCACCGCGGCCGCCGAGAATCTGCAGTACACGCCCTCCGCCGTGTCGCAACAGCTGCGCAAACTCGAGGTCGAGGTGGGCCAGCCGCTGCTGATCCGCCGCTCGCGCGGGGTCGCGCCGACCGAGGCAGGCCAGGTGCTCGCCCAGCACGCGCGCAGCATCGTGAGGTTAATGAGCGCAGCCGCCTCAGACCTCGACCAGATTGCGGGCCTCAAGCGCGGCACCCTCACGGTGGGCACGTTCCCAACCCTCGCGGGTTCGTTTCTGCCGAGCGTGATTCGCGCGTTCAAGGGGCGCTACCCCGCCATCGAGATTGCCCTGCGCAGCGCCCGTTTCAATGAACTGGTCGCGCAGCTCGAATCGGGCGCCACGGACCTCTGCCTGCTGTGGGATTACCCGTGGCACAGGTTCGAACACGAGAGCATTCGCGTCACCGAAGTGTTCAGCGAGAGCACGAAGATTCTCGTGGCAAAGACCCACCCCCTGGCCGAGCGCGAGACCGTTTCGCTGCATGACCTGCGCGACGAGACCTGGATCGTGCGGGCGGAGGCCCACCCGGCCGTTGAGGTGCTCATGCGTTCGGCGCGTGAGGCGCACTTCGAGCCGCGCATCGGCTTTCTCGCCAATGACTACCAGGAGGCCCAGGCCATGGTGAGCATAGGAATGGGGGTCGCGCTCGTGCCGAAGACCGCCGTCGCCCTGCAGCACCCCGACGTGCGCGTGCTGGGCCTGGGCGATGACGCGCCGCTGCGCCGCGTGCTGCTCGCGCAGCGTCAAGACAAGGTGTACGCGCCCGCCGAGGTGGCGTTCCAGTCGACGCTGCTCGATGTGGCGCGAGAGAGCGCGGGGGCGTATCTCGACTAGGGGCGCGAGCTAGCCGGGTCGTCGGCTTACGACCGCCGTGAGGTCGTCGACGC
Source organism: Micrococcales bacterium 31B (assembly GCA_022803075.1). Classification (GTDB taxonomy): domain Bacteria; phylum Actinomycetota; class Actinomycetes; order Actinomycetales; family Dermabacteraceae; genus JAFFTF01. Next base: position 82,673 of record JAFFTF010000008.1, on the reverse strand, counting down.
CGCCGTCGCGGGCCAAAACCTCGCCACGCAGGCGCGCGACGGAGGCAGCCAACCCGGCCGACAGGGCGTCCCAGGCGGCGACCGGCCCCCCGAAGACGCGGCCGATCTCGTTACACACGCCGTCGCTCATGGCGATTACCCCCGCGGCGTCGGGGTGCTCCGCGGTCAGTGCGTGGTGTGCGGCGTCGGGGTCGCGCGCGGCCACCCAGAATCCACCCTCGCGATTGCGCAGGTCATCGACCTCGCGCACGAGGGAGGCGAAGGCGCGTGCGGTGCGGGCCTCGTCGTGGCTCGCGCGCGCCTCGGCCAGCGCGGCGCGCGGGGCGGCCAGCGCGGCGCGCGGGGCGGCCAGCACGTCATCGAGACGGGTGTCTTGCGTGACCGCGCAGACACCCGAGGCCTGACGGATCAACAGCCCGGCATCGCACAGTACGAGGGTGGAGAGCCCGTTCGCGTGCCAGCGAGCCATCGCGACGGTCGCGGAGGGGTGCCAGCCGGTGCCTGGCTCGCGGGACCGGGCGATCGCGAGTTCGAGGGTGGCTGCGAGGGTGTGCTCGGGGTCGGCCTCCACGGCGAGGGCGAGCGCGCGCGAGAGCGTGCCCACCCAGGCGGCGACCGCGGGATTGTTCGCGGGGTCGGTGGCGGTGGCCCCGTCGATCACCCACAGGGTCGCGCCGCGTTCGCCCCACGTGTCTTGCAGTTCATGCCCGCTGCCTTCGACGCACGCGGCCTCACGGGGTCGGGGCATGCTGGGCCTTTCGTGGGGGTGGTCGGTCTCAGCGAAACAGGTGGCCCCAGCGTACCGGGACCACCTGATGAACGGCTCAGAAGAAGCGCTTCGACTACCCGTCACGGTTTTGATAACTGGGTTTACAACCAGAAAAACCAGACGAATGCCAGGGCCCCAAGAATCACGGCATTTATCAGGGCCGACTTCAAGAGTTTCTTCTTGTCGAGGGTCTTCGTTGCGCCATCGGCGCCTACGACCGTGTACTGCGAGAGAAACAATCGTGCCGCCAGGAACGTGAAGGCAAATTGGAGTGCCCATGCCCACCACGGCAGGCCAAGCCTCTGCATGCCTATTGCGAACGCCGCGGTTATCAGCAGTGCGTTACCGGCGGCGCGAAAGTTGTTGTGGTTGGTGATTGTATTCATCGCTTGCCTTGACATTTCATGTTGGTTCGTTTCTTCAGGCCGACCGGTTTCAGCAACTCAAGGCGGTGATGGCCGTCGATGTGGCGATGGCACAGGGGACCGCAGCCACGCCGCCGGTTCCGAGGCCCAGTGGGGTGCAGACCAGGGCGCCGAAAGCGCCGCCAATCACCCATCCGCCCCACTTGTTGTCAATGCAACCTGCGGTGCTGCGCGACGTACCACCGGTAGACACCAGTGAGACTTTGCCGTCTGCCTGCACGATTGCGACTCCTGCCGACGTTTCTGCTTCGACACTGGCTACCAACTGGCCTCCACTGTTGTACACGTTGACTGCTTTGCCTTCGACAATGACCGTGTCGCCTGTCAGGACATGGGGGATTAAATCGGCGCCCACCACATCAAACGTTCGAGTGCCTTCGGCCGACGTGAACGTAAAGGCTGGAGCGTCAGCCTCGCTGCTCAAACTGCTGCTTGGGCTTGAGATTTCTGTTGCCTGAGCGGCATGCGGAAACGCCGCTGCGACCATGAGTGAGGCCGAAAGTGTTAGGAAAGTCCACTTTTTTCATTTTTGACTCCAATGTCGATGTGTTCGGCAGGACCTTGCTGAACGTACTCCATCTTACAGGTCGAAGTTTGTTTCGACATACTACTTTCGTAGGTGGTTAGTGAAAAATTTATTGGCTACGTGAGGCTGTCGAAGCAATGCTGGCCGGTGCCTGTTGACAAGCGGGAGTGCTCGCTGCCGTGGTCGTGTGAGCGCACGTAGTAGGAGATCGAGGAGGGCTGCTCTCGCGCCAGGGTGTGGGTTGCGGCGCAAAAAAGACGTTGGCCCCCAGTGCTGGGGGCCAACGTCAGTTGGCGGAGAATGGGGGATTCGAACCCCCGAGGGCGTGAACCCAACACGCTTTCCAAGCGTGCGCCATAGGCCGCTAGGCGAATCCTCCGGGACTCGCTACTTTACCTGAAGTGGCGGTCAAGGTTAAATCTGGACGCCCAGTGTGCTGGGTCTCACGCACGGCCGGTTCGCTGCGGGCGCACGGTGGTCGTCGGTGCCGTGAAGTTCCGGTAGGCTAGTTACAGCCTCTCACGTGGCGATATCTTTCCGAACTCCCCCAGGGCAGGAATGCAGCAAGGGTAAGAAGGCTCTGTCGGGTGCGTGAGAGGTCTTTTCATGCCCGCAGCGCGTTGCGCACGCGTTTCGCCAGGTCAGGCTCCCTTTTCTGAGCCCTTCGCGGGAAGAATCTACTAGAACACTAACAATGTTAGAGTTCGTAAGAGTAGCGGCCTGCCAGGCCCTCGGCCAGGGAGGATGCGCTGGTCACGGGCCACCGCGGCGTCCGACCGCTCTCAATAAAAAACGGCGATCACAAACCTGGGCGGCCCCCGCTAAGGTGTTGGGGTGTCCGATAACAGTTCAGCGCCGCCCGCCCCGCACGCCTTCGCCGCCGCCAAGGCCGCGCTGTACCGCCGCTACCGGCCCGAAACCTTTGCCGACGTGATTGGCCAAGAGCACGTCACCGAACCGCTCATGCGCGCGCTCGACAACAACCGCATCGGTCACGCCTACCTGTTTAGCGGCCCACGCGGCTGCGGTAAAACCACCAGCGCGCGCATTCTCGCGCGCTGCCTCAACTGCGCCCAGGGCCCCACCTCGACCCCCTGCGGCACGTGCGGGTCGTGCGTCGAACTATCGCGCGACGGCTCCGGCTCGCTCGACGTCGTCGAGATCGACGCGGCCAGTCACGGGGGCGTCGACGACGCCCGCGAACTGCGCGAACGCGCCACGTTCGCGCCCGCCCGCGACCGCTACAAGATCTTCATTCTCGACGAGGCCCACATGGTCACGGCGCACGGCTTCAACGCCCTGCTCAAGCTCGTCGAAGAACCGCCGCCGCACGTCAAGTTCATCTTCGCGACCACCGAGCCCGAAAAGGTCATCGGCACCATTCGCTCGCGCACGCACCACTACCCGTTCCGGCTGATCCCCGCGACCGTGCTCACGCGCTACCTCGAACACCTCTGCGCGAGCGAGGGCGTGCCGGTCGAGAAGGGCGTGCTGCCACTCGTGGTGCGTGCGGGCACCGGCTCGGCGCGCGACACCCTCTCGGTGCTTGACCAGCTCATGGCCGGCTCGGGCGCGGCGGGCATCGCCTACGAAACCGCCGTGAACCTGCTCGGCTTCACCGACGGCGAGTTGCTCGATTCGGTCATCGACGCACTGGCCGCAGGCGACGCGACCAGCGTGTTTCAGGCCGTCGACCGGGTCGTGACCACCGGCCACGACCCCCGCCGCTTCGTCGAAGACCTCCTCGATCGGTTCCGCGACCTCATCATCGCCGCCGCCGTGCCCGATTCGCTCGAGGCCCTGCTTCCGGGCATGCCCGTCGAACACCTCGACACCCTGCGCCGCCAGGCCTCGCTCTACGGCGCGGCCGCGCTCTCGCGCTCCGCCGACGTCACCAACGACGCCCTCACGTCGATGCACGGGCCCACCGCGCCGCGCATCCAACTCGAATTATTGTGTGCCCGCCTGCTGCTGCCCGGGGCGGACGCCTCGGGGGCCGGGTCCGCCCCGTCCGGCGGGTTGGCAGCGCGCGTTGAGCTGCTCGAACGCCGACTGGGTGCCTCCAGCGATGCGACTCCGGGGTTCCCCGCGCCGAACACGGGCGGCTATGCCGCACCCGCCTCGCAACGAGTCGCGCAGCGAGGCGACGAGCCCGAGCTGGAGGTGCCGGAGGGCATGAGCGCCCGCGACCTGGCGCGCGCCGCGGCCCGCCGCAGCCAGGGCGGGGGCGAAGCGGCCCGTCAGTCGGGGGCGATGCCGGTGCAGCCGCGCGAGCCGCAGCCCGTACCCCAGCCACAGGCTCAGCCGGTGCCCGTGTCGGGGGCGATGCCGGTGCAGCCGCGCGAGCCGCAGCCCGTACCCCAGCCGCAGCGTGAACCGCAGTCGGGGCACGCGTTGGGCTCGATCGACACCGCCGCGATTCGCACGGCCTGGCCTAACATCCTCGATCGCCTGCGCGAGATGCGCCGAGTCGCCTGGATGACGCTGAGTCAGCACGGGCAGGTCATTAACCTCTCGAACGGCGCCTTGAACATAGCGTTCAAAGACGCCGGCCCCATGCGCAGCTTTCTCAACAGCGGCGCAGACCAACTGTTAGCACGCGCCGTGTTTGATGAACTGGGCATCCGCGTCACCATTGACGTGGGCACCGGCCAGCATGTCACGGTCGAGCCCGCACAGCCCCGGGCTTCGACGGCCAACCAGCGACCCGCTCCGCAGCGTCAACCACGCCCCGACGCACCCCCAGCGGCGGCTCCGGTCGCGTCACACGCCGCTCCACCGATGGCACCGCACACTGCGAGGCCCGAGGCGCAGCACGCCACGCCACCACCGCAAACTCCAACGAGGGCAACCGATCAGGGAGGTTTCGGCGCGGGTTACTCCGCGCCGCAACCAGCGCGGCTAAGGCAACCAGCGCCGCGCCCCGAGGCGTCCGAACCTGAAGTGCCGTCGCCGATGCCCGCCCCGACCCCAACCCCGGCGCCCGCGCAGCTCGGATACGACGAATGGCCCGAGGTCGCGCAGCCTCCCGCCTTCGTCGCCGACGAGGTGCCGCCCACGGGCCCCGTTCCGGTGCAAAGCCGCGAGACAATCATGGCTACTGCGACGGAGTACGCGCCCGTCGACGAACCCCCGTTCGACGAGCCCGACTTCGTGACCGACCTCTACGGTGCGCTCGAACCCGCCGAGGCCCACGAGCCTGCCCCGACACCCATGCCCGCCGCGCCAGACCTCGCACCCGCAGCGACTCCGGCGGTCGAAACACCTCGCTTGCCAGGCTCGTCGTCAACCTCCGTGCCCGATTTTCTGCCGCCCTCCGTGGCCGCAGGGCTCACGGGCGCACAGACACCCGCAGAGCCCGCCGCGGCTGCGGCCACGACACGCGCAAACCTCCCCAGCGCTGTGCAACGCGCCCTGTCGGCGGCCGGTGCGACCGCGGACGACCTCGAAGGCGATGCCCACGCCGAGGCCGACGTGGCAGACCCCTGGCTCGCGCGGGACCCAGAGCACCGCCCCGGACCTCCGCCCACCCCCAAGCCCGGCACCGAAGCATCCGCGAGCACCGCAACCTCCTCGCAGCCAGCCAAAACCCAGCCCACCCCAACCCAGCCCACCCCAACCCAGCCCACCCCAACCCAGCCAGCCCCAACCCAGCCAGCCCCAACCCAGCCGCGCCCCGCGGCGGCACCAGAAGCCGGCGCCGCCGCTGCGGCCCGCGCCGCCCTCAGCGCGGCGCAGGAGGCCCGGCGCACGGGTGCGAACCAGCCCGCGAAGCCCGCGGCGTCCGCCTACGAATATGACGACGCCGACCCGGACGACCCCTCGGTCGACATGCTCTCGATCGCGGGCCCCGAGGTGGTGAAGCAGCTACTCGGCGGCGAGATCATCGAAGAGATCACCGAAACCTAACCCGGCCGCAGCTCCAACCTTGCACTCTGCCCGGGTCACGCCACAAAACCCAGCGGTATGCCTATGGCGGGCCACCCCGCGCGTCCGTAATCTCGCAGGCACTCGATAGGTTCATGCAAAGGAGCATCGTGGCCAGCACCCCCGCCGACAGCGACGACTACGCCCTCTCACCCGTGCCCCCCGCGGCCCGCTACTCGTGGTTCCCCGTGGCGGTGCAGCGATTCGGCCAACTCAGCGCCCTGCCCGTGTTCCTACTGGGCGCCATGATCGGCGTGACCATGGACTTCTGGAGCGCGGTGCTCGCCATCACCCTCGGCAGCGTGCTGCTCGAAGTCATCAGCATTCTCGTGGGCATCATTGGCGTGCGCACGGGCCTCAACACCTCGCTACTCGCCCGCTGGACCGGCTTCGGCGCGGGCGGCTCCGCGCTCATCGGCCTCGTCGTAGCGGTCTCGCTCATCGGCTGGTTCGGCGTGCAGACGGCCGTCGCTGGAGCCGGCCTCGCCGCCATCTGGCCCGCGCTGCCCGCGTGGGGCTGGGCCATCTTCTTCGGGCTCGCCGTCACCGGAATCGTGCTGCGCGGATTCGCCTCCATGCAATGGGTCGCCAACGTCAGCGTGCCCGTGTTCCTGCTGCTCGTCGGCTGGTCCGTCATCTCCGAGTTCAGCAAGCACGACCTCGGCCAGGTCATGCAATACCAGCCGCCTGCAGGCGGCGGCATGAGTGTCGTGCAGGGCGCCACCATCGTCGCGGGAGCCTTCATGGCGGGCGCGATCATCACCCCCGACATGACGCGCTTCAACCGCAGCGCGGCCGACGTGGTCAAGCAAACGGTCGTCGGCGTCACGGTCGGCGAATACGTGGTCGGCCTGTGCGGCGTGCTGCTCGCGCAGGCCGCCAAGACCGCCGACATCACGAGCATCATCATGGGCTCGGTCGGGTTCGTGGGCGTGCTGATCCTCATCTTTGGCACCTTTAAGATCAACGACTGGAACCTCTACGGCGGCGGCCTCGGCATCGTCAACTTCATCGACACCGTGACCGGACGCTCCGCGCCCCGGGCCCTCGTGAGCGCCATCGTCGGCGTGTTGGGCACCGCCGTCGCGGCCGTCGCCATGAGCGTCGACTTCGCGGGCTTCACCACCTTCTTCAACACGTTCCTCACCTATCTTGCGGTCGTGTTCCCGCCGATTGCGGGCGTCATGATCGCCGAGTACTTCGTGGTCAAAGCCTGGCGGTCCGACCTCGACGATGCCATCGCGCGCGGTAACGCCCCCGGCAGCGCGCCGCGCTGGGTGCCCGCCTCGCTCATCGCGTGGGTCGCTGGAGCCCTCGTGGGCCACTTCGTCACCTGGGGTATTCCATCGCTCAGCGCCATCGTCGTCGCGTTCCTGCTCTACTGGGTGGGGGCGAATCTCGGCCTCGCCCGAGGTTACGGCAGCCACGCCACCACCCGCGCGACCCCAGCCACCCGACCGGCCGCAGCGACCCGCTAGCCGGGCCCCGCGGCGTCCCACCCGAACGAAAGGAAACCCATGCGCATCGGAATCGACGTAGGCGGCACCAACACCGACGCCGTCCTGCTCGACGGCCGCACCGTGCTCGCCACCGTCAAGACCGCCACCACCGCCGACGTCACGAGCGGCATCGAGGCGGCTGTGCGGGCGCTCCGCGAGCAGTCCCGGGTTGCGGCCGAGCGCGTGCAGGCCGTCATGATCGGCACCACGCACTTCATCAACGCCCTGATCGAACGCAAGCACCTCGCGCGCACCGCCTGCGTGCGTCTCGGCGCGCCCGCGAGCGCGGCCCTGCCTCCGTTCACTGCGTGGCCCGCCGACCTGGTCGAGGCCATCGGCGGCGTCGGTTATCTTGCCCACGGCGGTCACGAGTTCAACGGCGAACCCATCAGCGCTCTCGACGAGAAAGAGCTGCGCGACATCGCGGCGCAGATCGCGGCGAGCGGGGCCCGCTCCGTGGCCATCTCGAGCGTCTTTAGCCCCATCAATACCGAATTCGAGGTGCGCGCCGCCGAGGTGCTGCGCGACGCTCTCGGCCCCGACACCCACCTCAGCCTCAGCCACGAGGTGGGCCGCATCGGCCTGCTCGAACGCGAAAACGCCACCATCATCAACGCCGCCCTGCGCGACCTCGCAGGCCGCATCGTTGACGCGCTCACGGAGTCGCTGCTCGGCAGCGGCATCGCCGCCCCCATCTACCTCAGCCAAAACGACGGCACCCTCATGGACGTCGCGCACGCCCGCAACTACCCCGTCGCGACCTTCGCCTCCGGCCCCACCAACTCGATGCGCGGCGCGATGGTGCTCACGGGATTCGACACCTGCGCGGTCATCGACGTCGGCGGCACCACGGCCGACATCGGCATCGTGAGCGGCGGGTTCCCCCGCCTCGCGGGCACCGAGGTGTCGGTCGCGGGCGTGCGCACCAACTTCCGCATGCCCGACGTGCTCTCGCTAGGCATCGGCGGCGGCTCCCTCATCAGCCCGGACGCCCCGGGCCACCTCGTTGGCCCCGAATCCGTCGGTTTTCGCCTGGTCGAGAGCGCGCGCGTCTTCGGCGGCGACACCCTCACCGCCACCGACCTCGCCGTCGCGGCGGGGCGCGTCACCCTGGGCGACCCGAATCGCGTAGCCGACCTGGACCTTAACCTGGTTGAGCGCGCGCTCACCGAGATTTCGGAGCGCATCGCCGCGACGGTCGACGCGATGCGCACCTCTGCCGACGAGCTTCCCATCGTCGCGGTCGGCGGCGGCTCGGTGCTGCTGCCCGACGACCTGCCCGGCCTCGGCCGCGTGCACCGGGTCGAACACCACGCGGTCGCCAATGCCATCGGGGCCGCGATCGCGCAGGTCAGCGGCGAGGTGGACAGAGTGTATGCGGTGACCGAGACGAGCCGCGCCGAGGTGGTGGAGCAGGCCCGCGCTGAGGCCATCGACCGCGCCATCGCCGCGGGGGCCGAACCCGCGAGCGTCGAGATCGTGGAGGTCGACGAGGTGCCCATACCGTATCTTCCGGGCAACGCGACCCGGGTACGTGCCAAGGCGGTGGGCGATCTGGCGCTCACCGGAGCGTCCGAAACCGTTCGACCCAGCCCCGAGGGAGCGCAAGCATGACCGCCTCTACCTTTGCCGCGGGGGCCGCCACGCGGCAGCTCGCCACTGTGCCCCGCGACCTCACCGACATGGCGCGCGGCGCCGCGCTGCTCGGCACGGGCGGAGGCGGCGACCCGTATATTGGCCGACTGCTCGCCGAACAGGCGCTGGCCCGACACGGCGAGGTGAGCCTCGTGACGCTCGCCGAGTTGCCCGACGATGCCGTGGTGCTGCCCGTCGCGATGATGGGCGCGCCCACCGTGATCGTCGAAAAGCTCGCGGGCGTGGGCCAGTTCGCGCAGGCAGTGCGGGCCCTCGCGCAGTATCTGAACGTAACGCCCACGCACATCGCGTGCATGGAGGTGGGCGGCGTCAATTCGATGATCCCCATCGCCGCCGCCGCCGAGCTGGGCCTGCCCCTCGTGGACGGAGACGGCATGGGCCGCGCGTTCCCCGAACTGCAGATGGTGCTGCCCACGCTCTCGGGGATCCGGGCCACGCCCATGTCGATTGTCGACGAGAAGGGCAACTCGGGTGTGTTCGACGCGGCCAGCAACGCGTGGGCCGAGCGGCTCGCGCGACCCGTCACGGTCGAGATGGGCTGTTCGGCGATCATCTCGGTGTACGCCATGAGCGGGGCGGAGGCGCGGGAGTCGTTCGTGCCGTCGACGCTCAGCCTGTGCCAGAGCGTCGGCGAGGCGGCGGCGCGGGCGCGCTCGCAGTCGAGCGATCCCGTGGCCACGGTGGCCGAGCTGTTGGGGGGCCGCGTGGTGGGCGCGGGCAAGATCGTGGACGTCTCGCGGCGCACCGAGGGCGGGTTTGCGCGCGGTCTCGCGACCGTCGCGGCGTCGGGCGGCGGGTCGGATTTCGGGGCGGCCTCAGCGGCGGGTGCCGACGACCTCACGCTGCACTTTCAAAACGAGCACCTCATGGTCGAACGCGGGGTGCGCGTGGAGGCTACGACCCCAGACCTCATCATGGTGGTCGACGCCGAAACCGCCGAACCCATCACGACCGAGACCCTGCGCTACGGCATGCGCGTCGCGGTGCTCGCCGCGCCCTGCGACGCCCGGTGGCACAGCGAGGCCGGCCTCGACCTGGTGGGACCGCGCTACTTCGGCTACGACACCGAGGTGGTGCGCTGGAGCGGCTCGGGTTCGTAAACTGGCAGGGCGGGCGCGCCGGGTAGGGCCGCCCGCCTTGAGCCACAGAAACCCAGGGAGCCATGCGCGTCGCTGAACTGGTCACAGACCCCGACCTTGCGGCGCTCGCGTGCGCCCTCGTGGCGGGCCCCGGCAGCGTGGCCGCCCCCAACCCCGACGTGACGCACGTGCGGGCGCTCACGGTGCCGCTTGCCGAGGCGGGTGCGCACCTCCCGGGGGCTCTCGGCGCAGACCCTCAGGGCGCCGCCCTGTGCATCATGCAGTCGCTCAGCCTGCCGTCGTTTCGCATGGACGCCCTGATCCGCCGGTGCGCCGAGGCCGGCGTCGCCGCCGTGGTGCTGACGGTCGCGGGCGGGGCGGGTGCTGCGGGCGGGGCGGGCGCTGCGGGCGGGACGGGCGCTTCTGGGGGTGCGGGCGTTGACCCCGCCACCGCGACCCTCGCGGCGCGCCACGGCGTGGCGCTCGTGACGACCCGCGACGCGTGGGGTGCGAGCGTGCGGCTCAGCCACATACTCGGCGGGGCGCAGCAATCGGTGAGCGACCTGGCCGTGCGCGTCGCGCAGGCGGCGCAGTCCGCTGGCCCTGGGCTCGAAGACGCCCTGCTTGCCCTTGAGGCCGTGCTGCGCCAAGACCTTGTGCTGCTCGATTCGGCGGGTCACGTGGCGCGCGGCGCCGCCCTGCCCGCGTTCCCCGCGCTTGCCCAGCGCGGGCCCGTCGCGGCGGTGCTCGACGTGCCGGGCCTGGCGGTCAACCCGCCCGATGGTGCCGGCGGGCCCGACGGAGCGTCCGGCCCCCCACCAGATCGCGTGCTCGTGGCGGCCCCGGTCGGCACGGGCCTCGACCGGCGCTGGTGGTTGGGCGCGCTCGTGGCCGCCCATCACACCGTGCGCCAGACCGAGCTCACCATCGCCCTGCAGGTCGCCGCCGCCGCGGTCGGCCACCGCATCGTACTGCAGCGACTCGACGCCGAACGCGACGCCGCCCGCCGGGGGGCCGTCTTGCGTGAGCTCCTGCACGCGCCCACGCACGGCCGCGAGTTGCGCTCGCGGGCGCTCGGTCTCGGCTGGGACCTCCAGGGCTGGCACGCGGGCCTGCGACTGCTCGCGGGCCGCGACAGCAGCCGTGTCCTCGACGCGGTGGGCCAGCGCCACGAGGTGATCGCGGCGTTCGTCGACGCGGGCCAACGCATCGAGCTGATCGAGCAGGAGGACGGCTGGCACGCGTGGGTCACGTGGTCGCGCGAGCCGACGCCGGTGCAGATCGCCCACCTTTCGGGGGCGGTGCGTCGCGCCGCCACCCGGCTCGACGGCCTCGGCCTCGCGATCGGTATCGGACGCGCGGGTGAGGGGCCGGGCGGCCTCGCCGAGTCCCTGCGTCAGGCCGGCGACGCGGCCCAGCTCGCGCGCACGCGACCCCACGCCGGTCATGTGGTGCACGTCGACCAACTCGGCCTCGCGCAGATGCTGCTCGGCCTCGCGCAGGCGGAAACCTTTGTGCCCGCCGCGCGCGAACTGCTCGCACCGCTCACTCCGACTCTGCGCGAAACGCTCGCCGTCTACCTCGATGAGGAGTCGAACGTGTCGCGCGCCGCCGCGGCCCTCGGCGTGCATCGCAACACGGTGACGGACCGGCTGGCGCGCAGCGAGGGACTGCTCGGCGTGAGCCTCAGCGACCCCGACGCGCGGCTCGCCCTGCACCTCGCGACCCGCGCGGGGTAGGGGGCGCCGGAGCATCAGCAACCCATGTCATTCCGTGCGGGGCAGCTTCGCCCGCAGGAGAGGTCCGCCGAGAATGGCCGTGAATTGAGACTGACCCTGAGTGACGCCCCCCGCATACTCCGGCGGTTCACCGATTGCGAAGCCGGTTGCGTAGGGCGGCTCGGTGCCCAGGTCTCGTGTACCGAAGTACTCGACTGCGTGGCCTGACAGGATCTTCTTTGCCGCCGCGAGAATGCCGTCGAGGTCGAATTCGTGTTCGCTGCTCGCGACGAAGCGGACGAGCAGCCCCGAACCAGCGACTAGCCAGACCTCGTCACCGCGTAGAGAGATCCGAGCCGTTATCTCCGTCTTGTCGTCCCACATCATGCCTGTCTCCGGATCGCCATCACAGAGGTGAGAGTGTGCAAACTCCCGGGCACGCTGGATTATGTGCGCGAACTGGCTATGAGCCGAAGAGACCATAAACTCCTCCAATAAGAATGACGTCGGCGAGAAAATGTGCGACTAGCGCCACATTAAAGAGCCGTTGGAAGGCGCCCCCTACACCCCCACCCCGCACTCAAAATCGAGCCGCGTCTCGGTCACCACCCAGCCCACGTCGGCGAACGCCCGCGCCATCGGCACGTTGCCGAAGTCGGTGTCGGCCACGAGCACCTGCGCTCCATCCGCGAGCATCTGCCGCGTCGCGTGCGCCAGCATGCGCCGCCCGTAACCATGCCCGCGGGCCGTCGCCGCGACCCCCACCTGCATGACGAAACCGCGCCCGGTGCCAGGGAACACGTTCCACGAGACTAGCCCCACGGGCGTCCGGCCCTCACCCAGCGGATCCCACGCGATCCGAATGAATTCGCACGGGTCGGCCAGCAGCTGCGCGCGCAGCCGCGCCGCCGCCCCGGTCAGCCCAAACCGGGCCAGCGCCGCACCGTCGTGCGCGTCCAGCGAACCGACCAGGAGGCTTTCGCTGAGCGCCACGAAACGAGGGTCGTCGCCGCTCGTGAGCGCCTCGAACTCGAGCCCCACGGGCACGGTGAGGCCAAGCTCGGCAGGAGGTTCAAACTCGTAGTGCAGCCGCTCGACCAGCAGCGACCAGCCGGCCTCGAGCAGCGGCTCACGCCACGGGTCGAGCCGGGCATCGGCGAACGTCGCCCCGGCCGGAGCCGATACCTCCACGGCGCCCGCCCCCAGCTCGCGGCCGCGAGTGAGGGCATGCCGCAGCAGCGTCGCATCGGTCTCGGCATGGCCCGAGAGACCGAAGTAGTCGATCACCGAGGGGGTGTCGTCGCCGTCGCCGAGGGCCGCCACTACGGCCTGCTCGCCCCCGGGTGCGGTGGCCGACCAGACCCACTCGGGGCGGCGGCGTCCGTTCGCAAACATGGGGTCGAGGTGCGCCGTGGTGCGGTGACGCCGGGGAGTGGGCGAATCAAAGGGGGCCGGGCTCGCGGCGAGCAGGGCCCGAGCGACGGACGCGTCGCGGGGTTGCGTGGGTTGCATGCATACCTTTCGTGAGGGCCCGAATGTAGGCCGCGTGGCGCGCCGCGGTCAAGGTTTTTACGTTTACCTATGTGACCCGCCGTGACACGTCGCGGGCGCCGCGCCGCGAGGTTTGGCAGGGTGGATGGCAGCGCAGCCGCACGAGAGGGAGACCATGACCGGCCGCCGCATTGCCTTCAACGCCTTCGACATGACCTGCATCATGCACCAGTCACCCGGGTTGTGGTGTCACCCGCAGGACCGCTCGGTGGACTACAAGAAGCTCAGTTACTGGACCGACCTCGCGCAGCTGCTCGAACGCGGCAAGTTCGACGGCCTGTTCATCGCCGACGTGCTCGGCGTGTACGACACGTATCAGGGCTCGGCAGACGCGTCTGTTCGCCGCGCCATGCAGATTCCCGTGCACGATCCGCTGCTGCAGGTCACCGCCATGGCCGCCGTGACCAGCAAGCTCGCCTTCGGAGTCACGGTCTCGGCCACCTACGAGCAGCCCTACGCGCTGGCCCGCCGCTTCAGCGCGCTCGACCACCTCACCGAGGGCCGCATCGCGTGGAACATCGTCACGAGCTACCTCGACGGGGCCGCCCGCAACCTCGGCCACGACCGGCAAATCTCGCACGACGAGCGCTACGCGCTCGCCTCCGAGGTGGTGGACGTGTGCTACCAGCTGTGGGAGGGCTCGTGGGAGGACGACGCCGTGATCGAGGACCGCGAACGGCAAATCTACGCCGACCCCGCCAAGGTGCACGGCATCGGCCACGAGGGCACCTACTTCTCGGTGCCGGGCATTCACCTCTCGGAGCCCTCACCGCAGCGCACCCCCGTGATCTGGCAGGCCGGCACCTCGTCGACGGGCCGGGCGTTCGCGGCGCAGCACGCCGAGGCGGTGTTCACGGTCGCGCCTACCCCCGAGACCCTGCGCGGCTACACCGACGACATTCGCAAGCGCGCCGCCGAATGCGGCCGCGACCCCGAGAGCCTCAAGATCTTCACCGAGATCACCATCGTCACGGGCGCCACCGACGCCGAGGCTGAGGCCAAGTACGCCGAATATCTCAGCTACGTCGACTACGAGGGTGCACTCGCTTTCTACGCGGGCATCACGGGCATCGACCTGTCGGAACTCGACCCCGACAAGCCCCTCGAATACGTCGACACCGACTCGGCGCGATTCGCCCTAGAAATCTTCTCGAAGGCCGACCCCACCCGCACGTGGACCCCGCACGAGGTGGCCACGTTCGTGGGCATCGGTGCGATGGGCCCCGTGCTCGTGGGTGGGCCCCAGACCGTCGCCGATGAGCTCGAACGCTGGATCGACGACGCCAACATCGACGGCTTCAACCTCGCCTACGCGATCACGCCGGGCACGTTCGAAGACTTCATTGAGTTCATCGTGCCCGAGTTGCAGGCGCGCGGACGGTACTGGAACGACTATGACGAGGCCACGACCGTGCGCGAGCGGCTCTACGGCGTGGGGCAAAAGCGCGTCTTGGCCGACCACCCCGCGGCCCGGTACCGGAGGGGCTAACGCGAAACCCAGCCCCCGTGGCGTCCGGCCCGCACGCGATATGGGGGCGCGGGTCATCCGAGCGGCGCGAGGCCCAGGGTCATTTCGGTGTGCGACCAGAGCTGCTCGACGAGACCTGCGTCGAGTGCGGGGGGAGACATGCGGCCGTTGACCTCGTGCCGGTCCACGTAGTGGCCGTTGTTGGCCGCGGCGTCGATCGTGAAAGGCCGCCCGACCGGCCCGCTGTAGAGCCAATCTATGAAGCGGGGCCCGTTGCTGTTGATCGCGGTGCGCACATTGCCGGGGTGCACCGCCACGGCGGTCATGCCCGTGTCGGGAGTGCGGCGTGCGAGGGCGCGTGCCCACATGAGGTCGTACAACTTGGAGGCGGCGTAGGCGGTCGTGCCCATCCGGTAGGGTCGTGGCACGTCGAACCGGGTGCTGGTGTCGGCGCGGGCCATGCGGTGCGTCGTGCTGCTGGTGATTATGACCCGTGCGGCGCTGGCCGCGAGCCGCTCGTGCAGTAGTCGGTGCAGCAAGAACGGCGCCAGGTAGTTGACCTGCAGAGTGCGCTCGAAGCCGTCGTCGGTGAGGGATGGCGCAAAGAAAAACCCACCGGCGTTGTGCACGATGATGTCTATGCGGTCGGTTGCGCTGAGCACAGCGGCGGCGAGGCGGCGCACCTCGTCGAGACGAACGAAATCTGCCAGCAGTGGCTGCGTACCCAGCGCGGGCTCCAGCGCGAGCGTGCGCTCGGGGTTGCGGCCCACTGCAATCACGCGGGCGCCGCGCCGCGCTAGCACCCGAGCCGTATGCTCCCCGATGCCAGAACTGGCACCCGTGATGACAACAGTTTTTCCGCGCAGGGAGTCGGTCATGTGCCTTAGTTTGGCACGCCGGCGCCTCAGTTTCGCAATTGCGTGAGGTCGCGATCACCCAGCGCAGGCGTACAGTGGGGCACACCGCCCGTACGCAAGGAGGCGTCACGATGATTCAACCCGAAAACCCGGCCCCCGCGGCGTCCGCCCCGCACGCCACCACCTGCGCCATTGTGGGCGGCGGACCCGCCGGACTGATGCTCGGCCTCGTGCTGGCCCGCGCGGGGGTGCGGGTCATGGTGCTCGAAAAGCACGCCGACTTTCTGCGCGACTTTCGCGGCGACACCGTGCACCCTTCGACCCTGCGCGCCCTCGACGATCTGGGGCTGATTGACGAGGTGCTGGCGCGGCCCCACTCGAAGCTGTCGCGCGCCACCGTGCCCCGCAGTGACGGCACGCAGGTGGTGATCGCCGACTTCGCGCGGGTGCCGACGAAGTACCAGTTCATAGCGATGATGCCGCAGTGGGATTTTCTCGACGTGCTGGCCTCGGCGGCGGGGGCGTACCCGAATTTCACGCTGCTGATGCGGCACGAGGTGACGGGGGTGACGCAGGCGCGAGGCCGGGTCACGGGGGTCACCTACCATGCGCCCGAGGGCACGGGCGAACTCGCCGCCGACCTCGTGATCGCGTGCGACGGTCGCGGCTCGCGCGTGCGCGCCGACCTCGCCCTCGCGCCCCGCTCGTATCGCGTGCCGTTCGACGCGTGGTGGGTGCGCATCCCGACGACCAGTTGGGTGGCGGAATCGCTGATCCCGCGCGTGGGCGACGGGGCCGTGGTGATCGCTTTCCCCCGCGAGGGCTACCTGCAGGTCGCCTACCTGCAGCCCAAGGGCACCGACGCGGCATTGCGCGCGCGGGGCCTGGAGGCGTTCCGGTCGGCGCTCGCGGCCCGGTTGCCCGAGGTGGGTGATGCCGTCACCGGCATCGAGAGCCTGGATGACGTCAAGCATCTCGACGTGAAGCTCGACCGCCTGACCCGCTGGCACGCGCCCGGAGCCCTGTGCCTCGGCGACGCCGCGCATGCCATGTCGCCCGCGGGTGGCGTGGGCGTGAACCTCGCGGTGCAAGACGCCATCGCGGCGGCGCGAATGCTCGCGGAGCCCCTGCGTGCGGGCACCTTCGCCGCGCGCGGGGCGGAGCCGTGGCCGGCCGAGGCGGGGCGACTGCTCGCCGCCGTGCAGCGCCGCCGCACCCTGCCGACCCTCGCGATTCAGGGGCTGCAACGCGTGCTACACGCGCGCATGATCGGCCCCGCGCTGGCCGGTCGGGTGCAGGGGTTTCCGGACGCCGGGCTGGCCCTGTTTGAGCGGTTTCCCGCCCTTACGGGTGTGCCCGCTCGGCTCATGGGACTCGGCGTGCGGCCCGAGCGGGTGCCCGCGTGGGCGCGTCAGCGGGCCCGGTGATCCCGGTTCCTAGGTGATGGCCGGGCGGGCCGAAGCCCCGGGCTCGACCGCGACGACGACCCGTGCGGGTCGCAGCAGGTGCTCGCCGAGCGTGTACCCCCCGCGCACGACCCGCACGATATGGCCCGCTGGGAGGTCGGGGCCGGACGCCTCGGTGCCCACGATCTCGTGCAGGCGCGGGTCGGCGCGGCCCGCGGCGGCGACGGGGGAGAGGCCGCGGCGGGTGAACACTTCAAGCAGTTCTTCGTGTACGGAGCGTGCGAGCTCGGGGGTGGCCGCCTCCGTCTCGAGGCGATCGAGGGCCACGAGCGCTTCGAGGAACAGGCCGCGGAACGCGGCACCCGAGTCGAGCGCCTCGCGGGCCGCGAGGCTGCCCTGCACCGCTTCGATGAGTTGGTTCTTGGCGCGGTCCTCCATGAGTTTGCGCTGAAAGAGGTCCTGCAGGTAGCCAATCGAGTCGGCCAGTCGTTCGATCTCGGTCATTGCAGCCCCGTCTTTCCGTGGGGGCCGAGGGCCTCCCGATTAACCTTCCATTGCCGCCGCCACGCGGTCGCGGCGAAGCGCCCCGCGAGCACGCCGGAGACGCCGACCCACGCGATGGTGCCGCCCACGTCCGTCAGCATGTTCTGCAAGAGGCCGTGCAGCGGTGTGGCCACGACAAAGACGTACATGGCCGTGAATCCCCACGTGCGCCCCTTCACGGGGCCGAACCGGATGCGCTTGGCATTTTCGAGGTGATGCTCCGATTCGCTGCGTCGCAGGGTCGCGTCGGTGCCGAGCGGGCCGAGAGCGCGCACCTGCTCGAGACGGTTCGCGTAGTACTGCAGCTGTTTGCGGTTGGTGAAGAAGCGGTTCGTGTCGTTCGGCCTGAAACTCAGGCATGCGTCGGCGTCGGCGAGCAGCTGCATCGCCAGCGAATCGCGCAGAGTCATCGCCTGCGGGTTGCGCGTGACCAGCTCGGTGCCGAGTTGGATGGATTGTTCGCGCTTGCCCGAACTGGCGAGCGCCCACATGAGGCGGTCTTGCCACTGTAACGAGTCGGGTTCAAGGCGGACCACCTCGGTGTATACCTTCTCGGCCTCCCCGTGGCGGCCCGTGGCGGCATACACGTCGCCGAGCAGGCCAAGGGTGGCGGGCACATCGGGGCGCAGTCGGTTGGCCTCCGACGCGGCAAACTCCGCCTCGCGGGGTCGATTCCCGTAGAGCAAGGCGCGGGCCTGGAGATCCCACGCCTCGGCGCACTCGCGGTCCGCGGTGGCGGCGTGGGAGGCGGCCTGCAGCGCATTTTCGTACTCACCAGTCGCGAAGTATTGACGAGCGGCCGCGAGCCAGTGGTCACGCGCCTGGGGGTCGGGCTGGGCGGGCGGCTGGGTAGGGGGCTGGTGACGCCTGATGTCTTGCCGAGCGATCGGTGCGGGTGCTGGCGGCGTGCGCTGGGCGACCTGCGAGCCGGTGCCGCCGCGCAACTGCGCGTCATAGTCGGCTCGCTGGTCGGGCTTGAGCAACGTATTTTCGGCGGCGGCGAGCACCTCGATCATTTCTTCGGCCCTGCGGGCCTGTTGCTTATTGGGGGAGCCGGTGAGTTGGCGATAGCGGCTGCGGGTCTTGCGAATGGCAGCCCGAATGGTGGTCTCGTCCGCACTCAGATCGAGGTTGAGTACCTCGTAGTAGTTCTGCTCTGGTTGCATTACCGTTCCCCTGAATGCGGATGGTCAGTTCACGACAATGGCGGCGATGCGCTGTGCGGCGGCCTCCACCTCGATGGCGTCGAGATTGGCGAGTCGGTCGATTTCGAACGTGCCGACGCGCCGCCTCGTCGTGCGATCGAAGACCTCCACCTGAATAGTCTGATCGATGTCGTAGTGGTAGACCACCTCGAACTGAGCGCCGCGCGGATAGGCGGGAACATTGAGCGTGCTCTCGCCGACCTCCGTGACGAACTCGGGGTCGCGGTCGTCGCCCTGGGTGACGCGCAACTCCAGTTGCGCCTGATTGTCGTCGAGGGTTTGCACCAACTTCTTCATCGAACAGGGCACCGTGGTGTTGCGGGGTATCACGACCTCGTTGAACGGCTCTCGGGTCTTGTCGTCGTAGAGGATCACCCCGAGTGCCTGCGAGGTGACGTCTTGCACGCGCAGGGCTCGCGCGGCCGTTCCCGAGGAGGGCAGGGCGCCCGCGGGGGAGGAGTCGCCGCTGGGTGCCATCTCGAGCGAGGCCTGCACCGCGGCACCGAGCGCCACGGCCTCGTCGGGGTTGACGTCGAGCGCGATGGGGGTCTTCGAGAGCCGCTGCACGAGCGCGCGCACCGCGGGCATGCGGGTCGAGCCGCCGACCAGCAGCACGTGATTGATCTCGTTCCACTCCATTCCCGCCGCGTCGAGCACATCTTCGACGAGCTCTTCGGTGCGGTTGAGCAACGATTGCGTGGCGGCCTCAAATTGCTCGCGCGACACGTCGACGCGATAGTGGTTGCCCCCGAAAGACACCTGGATCTTGGTGTGGTTTAGCGACGTGAGCGCCTTCTTCGCAAACTCGGCCTTTTCGCGCAGGTCGGCCACGGCGGCGAGGTCGTCGAGCACGCCCACGGCGCCCTGCCGTTCGAGGTCTTCGGCGGCGAAGTTCATGAGCGCGTTGTCCCAGTCGAAGCCGCCGAGGTTGCGGTCGCCGTCGGTGGCGAGCACGTCGAAGCGCGACTCGTGGATGCGCAGCAGGGTGACGTCGAAGGTGCCGCCGCCGAGGTCGAACACGAGCACGTAGCCCTGCGCCTGCGCGTTGAGGCCGAACGAGAGGGCCGCCGCGGTGGGCTCGTTGAGCACGCGCAGCACGTTGAGGCCCGCGATGCGCCCCGCCTGCTGGGTCGCGACGCGGCGCGCGTCGTCGAAGTAGGCGGGCACGGTGATGACGGCGTCGGTGACCTCTTCGCCGAGGGCCAGCTCGGCGTCTTGCTTCAGCTTTTTCAGGATCACGGCCGAGATCTCGGCGGGCCCGTACGAGGCGCCGGTGGACGAATCGAAGCGCCAATGCGGGTCGCCCACGAAGCGCTTGACGTGCTGAATCACGTCGTCGGGGTAGGCCACGGCCTGGCGCTTGGCGAGTTCGCCAACGAGGGGTTCGTCGACGCCGCCGAAGTCTTGGAACAGCACCACTGAGGGGGTGATCGGGCTGCCCTCTTGGTTCTTCAGCACCTCGGGCGTTCCCGTGGCGCGCATGACGGCCACGGCCGAATTGGTGGTGCCCAGGTCGATTCCTACCGCGGCTCCCATGTGTGCGCCCCCTTTGCGTTGGTGGTGGCCGCGCGCCGAGCGGCCGTCCACCCTTTGTACCATTTGCGGGGCGCGAATCCGGGCTACTTTCGTTGAGGGCTGGTGGCTGCCGTCTCAGCAGGTGTTACAGGCCGAACCGAGCGCTCAGCCACTCGATCTGCCGCAGCCAGTGCAGTCCCTCGCCTCCCTCGTGATGGTTCCACGGGTAGTCGATCATCTCGGCGTCGCCGCCCCACCGGCGATAGGCGGCGTAGACGCCGCTCGGCGGGGCGATCGTGTCGCAGTGCCCACACGAGAAGAGGGCGGGGGCGGACGCGCGCGTGGCCAGGTTGGCACCGTCGAAGTAGGAGAGCGTGCGGAACAAGGTCTCGGCGATCGCGGGGTCTCGGTGCACGGCGAGATAGCGTTCGATCTCGGCGTGGGGGTCTTGGCCCGTGAGCCCGATGACGCGGGGCGTGTCGCACAGGATCGGCGCGCTCGGCAGGCAGGCGGCGACTCCCTCGCCGAGTGCGGCGGCAGCGATGGCGAGCAGGCCACCCTGGCTGTTGCCGGTGACCGCGATGCGTTGCCCGTCCACGCCGGGAAGCAGGCGGAGGGCGTCAACTGCCCGCGCGGCGTCCGTAAAAACCCGCCGGTAGTAGTAGTCGGCGGGGTCGAGGATGCCGCGGGTGAGAAATCCGGGCGTCGCGGGTGCGCTGCCGTGGGGGTCGGGGGTGGCGCCGCCGGTGCCGTAGGTGCTGCCCTGGCCGCGCGTGTCAACGATGAGTTGGGCGAAGCCCGCGGCGGGCCAGTGCAGTCGCTCGTGAAAGAGGCCGCGACCGCGGCCGTAGCCGACGAACTCGACGATGCCGGGGAGGGGCGAGGTGGTGCCCGCGGGGCGCACGAGCCACGCGCGCACGGGTTCGCCCCCGAAGCCGGGGAACTCGACATCGTGAACGTCGACGTGGGGGAGCGGCTGGGGGTGTGGCGTGGCGATGGGCGCCAGCGCGCCTACGCGCGATGCGGCGAGTGTCGCCGACCAGAAGGCGTCGAAGTCGGCGGGCACGGTCGCGTCGGGTTCGCGCGTGCGCAGCTGGTCGAGGGGGAGGTCGAAGCGGGGCATGAGACTGCTTTCGTCGGCGACGGCGGGGCTGGGGGTGGGATCGGTCGACGCCCTCACCTGGGCTTTCACACTGACGAGAATAACGTTATCAGAAAACGTTATCGAAAACGGTTGCTAACCGTTGACATGCAGTGTTGCCCACGTATAGGGTCGGCTCTGCCCGGGCAGCAATTGACTGCCGGCGCGGCATCAGACCGCAACCACGCACGCAAGGGAGCGTCATGGCGACCACTCACCCCACCTCCAAAGCGGGCCCCCCGACGGCCCCCACGCGGCTCGCTAAGCCCGCCCGGCAGACCTGGCGCCGCGCCCTCAAGCGCGACTGGCGCCTCTACAGCCTGCTGCTCGCGCCCATCGTCTTCTTGCTGATCTTTCGCTACGTGCCCATGCTCGGCAACGTCATCGCGTTCCGCCGGTTCCGCCCCGGCGGCAGCATGTTCGGCGACGAATGGGTGGGCCTGCACTACATCAACCTGTTCATTAACGACGCCAAGTTCTGGCAAGCCTTCACCAACACCGTCACGCTCGGCGCCCTCACGCTGCTCATCACGTTCCCCCTACCGATCATCCTCGCGCTCTCGTTCAACGAACTGCGCTCGGCCCGGCTGAAGAAGCTCGCGCAATCCATCTCGTACCTGCCGCACTTCATGTCGATCGTGATCGTCGCGGGCATCGTCTTGCAGATGACCTCCACCACCGGCGCGATCAACCAGGCCATCACGAGCCTCGGCGGCGAGGCCATCTCGTTCATGCAATTGCCCGAATGGTTCCGCGCCATCTACATCTCCTCCGAGGTGTGGCAGACCGTCGGCTGGGGCACGATCCTTTACCTCGCCGCCCTCACCACCATCGACCCCCAGCTCTACGAGGCGGCCCGCATCGACGGCGCCAACCGCTGGCAGCAACTGTGGCACGTCACCCTGCCCGGAATCCGCCCCACCATGATGGTGCTGCTGATCCTCAACATCGGCAGTTTCATGGCGGTCGGGKTTGAAAAGGTGCTGCTGCTCTACAMCCCCCTGCTGTMCCCCACCGCCGATGTCATCTCGACCTACCTCTACCGGGTCGGCGTCATCTCGGGGAACTTCTCCTACGCCACGGCGATCGGCCTCTTCGAGGCGCTGATCGGCCTGGTGCTCGTATTGTCCGCCAACGCGATCTCGCGCAAAGCAGTAGGGACCAGCCTGTGGTAACCGAGACCAACACCCAGACCGGACGCCCCGTCGACCCCCCTGCCCGGGCAGCCAGCGCTGGCCGGGCGGGCAAAGGAGGCACCGGAGCGTCCACCCCCGACTACCGCACCACCAAGATTCGCGACTCGCGCGGCTACACCGCGTTTCGCGTCATCAACGGCGTGTTTATCGCCCTCGTGTGCTTCGCGACGCTATACCCGTTCCTCAACGTGCTCGCGCAGGCGTTCAGCTCGGAGGCGTACATCAACGCCGGTGAGGTGAACCTGATACCGCGCGGCTTCAACGTGACCACGTTCGGCTACGTCATGAACGACGCGATGTTCTGGAAGAACTACGGCAACACCGTGATCTACACGGTGGTCGCGACCGTGATCGCCATGATCTTCACGACCACGTTCGCGTACGCGCTCTCGAAGAAGCACCTCAAGGGCCGCAGCGTGTTCGTCGGCATCGCCGTGTTCACGATGTTCTTCAGCGGCGGCTTGATTCCCAACTACATCCTCATCAACGCCCTCGGCATGAAGAACTCCCTGTGGGCCATCGTCATACCGAACGCGATCAGCGTATTCAACCTGCTCGTCATGAAGTCGTTCTTCGAGAGTTTTCCCGAAGATCTCGAAGAGGCCGCCGCGATCGACGGGCTCACCACCTACGGGATCTTGTGGAAGGTCGTGCTGCCCCTCAGCAAGGCCGTCATCGCGACGATGGTGCTGTTCTACGCCGTCTCGTTCTGGAACTCGTGGTTCAGCGCCTTTCTCTATCTCGACAAGGCCGACCTCTACCCCGTGACGCTCTACCTGCGCAACCTGCTGGCCGCCGCCACCGGCACCGAAGCCCTCGGCGCGGGCGGCGAATCGACCCAGGTGGCCTCCAACGTCAAGGCCGTCACCATGCTGCTCACGGTGCTCCCCATCGTGTGCCTCTACCCCTTCATTCAAAAGTACTTCGTCTCGGGCGTCATGCTCGGCTCGGTCAAGCAGTAATACCCTCGCAGTAAGGAAAACCCGATGTCATCGACGCCATCTTCGCGCTTTAACCCCCACTTCAGCCGCCGCAACCTCATGGGCATTGCCGCCCTCGCCGTGGGCGGCCTCGGCCTCGCCTCGTGCAGCACCTCCGGCATGGCCGGGTCGGGCGGCGCCTCGGTAGACACCGAGAACTTCGACTTCACCGGCAAAGACACGGGAGCGATGGCCGAGTACGCCGTCGGCGACACGTTTAAGGCCAGCGAACCCGTGAAATTCGGGCTGTTCTATCGCGACCACCCCAACTACCCGCTCAAGCAGGACTGGTTGTTCCTCTCCACCACGAAGCAGAACAACAATGTCGAGTTCGACATCACCACCGCCCCTCTCAGCGAATGGGCGCAGCGCCGCAGCCTCGTGATCGGCGCGGGCGACGCCCCCGACATCATCTCGGTCACCTACCCAGGCGACGAGGTGCCGTTCGTGGCGGGCGGCGCGATCTTGCCCGCGAGTGACTTCGCCCAGTTCATGCCGCACTACCTAGACAAGGTCGCGAAGTGGAAGATGGAGCCCGACCTGCAAACCCTCGTGCAGGAGAACGGCAAATACTACGTGTTCCCCGGGTTCCGCGAGAAGGCGCGCGCCGAATACTCGTTCGCGGTGCGTAAAGACGTGTGGGAGAAGTTGGGCCTCAGCCTCGAACCCAAGACGTTCGACGAGTTCGCCGAGCAGTTGAAAAAGGTGAAGGACGCCAACCCGGGCATCGTCCCCATGACCGACCGCTGGAGCGCCAACGGCCCCCTCGAATCGACGCTCTCGATGTGTGCCCCGAACTTCGGCACCTCGGCGGGTTGGGGCTTCGGCCAGGGCGTGACGTGGGACGACGCGCAAAAGAAGCTCGTGTACACGGGTGCCACCAACGAATACAAGTCGCTCATCACCTACTTCGCGGGCCTCATCAAAGACGGACTGCTCGACCCCGAATCGCTCACCCAGGACGACGACCAGGCGATTCAAAAGTTCTGCTCCGGTAAGGCATTCGCCATCTCGACGAACGACCAGGAGATCTTGCGCTACCGCACCACGTTTACCGAGCTCGGCAATACCACGGCCGAGATCGTGCAGATTCGCGTTCCCGCGGGGCCGGCAGGAGACCGGATGGCGAGCGGCGGCCGCCTCGTGAGCGGCTTCATGATCTCGGCGAATGCCGCGAAGAAGCCCTACTTCAAGGCGATGCTGCAGTATCTCGACTGGCTCTACTACTCCGACGCGGGTCTCGAGTTTGCCAAGTGGGGCGTCGAGGGCACCACCTACACGAAGGCCGCCGACGGCACGCGCACGCTCGAGGCCGACATCAATACGCAGGGCCTGAACCCCGCCGGCACGAAGGACCTGCAGGTGGACTACGGGTTCTGCAACGGCGTGTGGATGCTCGTGCACGGTTCGAGCGTCGACCTCGACCGCTCGATGCTGCGCCCCGAGGTCAAAGACTTCGTCGCGTCGATGGACACCAAGACCGTCTCGGAACCGCTGCCGCCGTTCCCCCTGAACGAGCTCGACCGCGAGCAGGTCTCGCTCTACCAGTCGAGCCTAAAGGACCACGTCTACCAGTCCACCGCGGCGTTCATTCTCGGCCAGCGCCCCCTCACCGAGTGGGACGCCTACGTTAAAGAACTCGAAGGCATGAACCTTTCGGCCTACCTCGACGTCGTCAACGCGGCGCAACAGAAGTTCGCCGCCCAGTAAGTCGCCCAGTAAGTAATGTCGGACGCCGCGGGGCCCGCTGGTACGGTACGTGCCCTGCCAGCGGGCCCCCATGGCGTCCGGCCCGGTTTTGAGGATACCCATGACCCTGCCCCCGGCCCGACGCCTCGCCTATGGCGGTGACTACAACCCCGAGCAGTGGGGTCGTGACGTGTGGGAGCGCGACTACGCCGCCTTCGACCTCGCGCAGATCGACACGCTCACGGTGGGGGTGTTCATCTGGTCGGTGGTGCAGACCGGCGAGCACGAGTACGACTTCGGCGAGCTGCGCGCGATTCTCGACCGCGCTCACGAGGGGGGACGCCGCGTGGTGCTGGCGACCGGTACGGGCGCGGTGCCGCCGTGGCTCGCCCGGGCCTACCCCGACGTGTGCCGCACCGATTTCGAGGGGCGTCGGCACGTCTACGGCCAGCGTCATAATGCGTGCGCGAGTTCCCCGCACTACCGCCGACTCGCCGCCGAGCTGGCGCGCCGCGTGGGCCGCGAGTTCGCGAACCACCCCGCCGTGATCGCATGGCACGTGAATAACGAGTACGGCGGGCATTGCTTTTGCGCCCTGTGCGCCGAGGAGTTTCGCGCGTGGCTGCGCGAGCGCTACGGCAGCCTCGACGCCCTGAACCACGCATGGAACACCACGTTCTGGTCGCATCGGTTCACCGACTGGGGCGAGATCGAACCGCCGAGCGCGCTCTCCGAGCACTGGCGCGGGCCGTTACACACGGCCTTTCAAGGCATCACGCTCGACTACTACCGCTTTACGAGCGACAACCTGTTGCGCACCTTTTGCCAAGAAAAGGCGGCGCTGCGCGAGAGCTCCGACCTGCCCGTGACCACCAACTTCATGGGCATCTACCGGCACCTCGACTACCACCGCTGGGCCGCGCATCTCGACTTCGCGTCGTGGGATAACTACCCGCCCGAACCGTTCTCGCCCGCCCGCATGGCGCTCGCCCACGCGCTCATGCGGGGACTGAAAGACGGCCAGCCATTCTGGCTCATGGAGCAGACGCCCACCACGACGGCCTGCCGCGACGTGAACCCCGTGAAGCGACCCGGCGTGATGAGGCTGTGGTCGTGGCAGGCCGTCGCGCACGGCAGCGATAGCGTGCTGTTCTTTCAAATGCGGCACAGCGCGGGGGCCAGCGAAAAGTTTCACGGCGCGGTGCTCAATCATGCGGGTCGCACCGACACGCGGGCCTTTCGTGAGGTGGCGGCCCTGGGCGGCGAGATAGCGGCGCTCGGCGATGCGGTGCTCGGTGCGCGCACACCCGCGCGCGTGGCGCTGATCTTCGACTGGGATTCGTGGTGGGCGCTCGAAATGTCGGATGGCCCGAGCCGCCACGTGAAGTACGACCAGCAGGTGCTCGCGTACTTCGAGGCCCTGTGGCAGGAGGGCGCGCAGGTGGACGTCGTGCCCGTGAGCGCCGCTCTCGACGCGTACGACGTGGTGCTCGCGCCCTGCCTGTTTCTCGTGAAAGACGACCTCGCCGCACGGCTCGACGCCGTCGCGGCGCGCGGCGGCACGGTGCTCACGACGGTCCTCTCGGGCCGCGTGGAGGGCACGGATCGTGCGTTCGAGGCCGACGTGCCCGGGCCGTTCGGCCCCGGTTTTGGAGTGCGGGTGGACGAAACGGACGCCCTGTTTGCCGGTCAGCACGTGCGCGTGCGATTGGGCGGCGGTGGTGGCGACAGTGGTGGCGACGGCTTGGTCGCGCTCGCGAGTCACGTGTGCGATCTCGTGCAGGTGGCGGAGGTCGGGCCCGGGGTTGAGCCTGAGGTCGGGCCCGGGGTTGAGCCTGGGGTTGAGCCTGTGGGCGAGTATCTCGACGAGTTCTATGCGGGCATGCCCGCCGTGACGCGAAGGGTGGTGCGGGGGCGGGCCACCGGAGCGTCCGAGCCAGAGCCGCGGGGCGAGGCCTGGTATGTGGGCGCGTGCCTGGACGCCCCGGGCGTTCGCTGGCTGGTTCGCCGCGTGCTCGCGCGGCACGGTCTCGGCGGCCCCCTCGCGGACCTCGATGATGTCGAGTACGCGGTGCGCGTAGGCGACCGGGGGCGCTTCGCGTTCGTGCTGAACCACCGCGGCTCGGCGGTGACGTTCGCGGCGCCCGACGCGGGGGTGGATCTGTTGACGGGACGGGGGATTGCCCACGGCGAGCCGGTCACGCTCGACGCGCACGGGGTGCTCGTGGTGAAGTGTTCGTGATGAACACTTCACCCGGCAACCCCGGCCCCACGGGCCCGCTCAGCCCCGGCGGCGGGCCCCCGGACGGCGCCCTCACGCGCGTCACCCAGGCCGTGTACCTGTACCTCGTGGTGGAGGGCTGCTTCGTGCTGGCCGCGCTGCCGGGCATCGCGATGCTGCTGTTCCTGAGGCGCGACGCGTCGAACCTGCCGCTCTATCTGCTGGGCGTGGCGTTCTTGCTGCCCGCGCTCTCCGCGGCGTTCGCGGCGCTCGCCTCGGCCCGGCGGGGCGACGATGAGGCCACGTGGCCGCGCTACTGGCGTGCGTATCGTGCGAACTGGCGCGACACGCTGAAGGTTTTCGTGCCCGTGCTCGTGGTGGCGCTGCTGCTCGGTTGGAACATCACGTTCGCCCGCGCGAGCGGACTCTCGGGGGTGTTCACGGGAGTGAGCTACGCGCTGCTGACCATCATGGTGATCGTCGGCGTCAATGCCCTCGTGTTGCTCTCGTTGTTTAGCTTCAGGGCTCGCGACACGGCGCGCCTCGCGGTGATGTACTGCTTCGCGAAACCCCTGCGCACGCTCGGCATCGTCTCGCTGCTTGCCCTCGCGGGCGGGCTCGTGGTTCTCGTGGGCGACTGGGTGTTCGTGGTGTTCGCGTCGGTATTCGCGGGCCTGCTGCTCTCGAATGCGCGGGCCATGTGCGAGGACGTCGCGGCGCGGTTCGTGGAGCCGGACGCCGCCGAACCCCAGTAGGCGCGGCGGCGCCACAGGCGCGGCCCGCGGCGCCAACGCGTGCCTCAGTATAGGGTGCGCCCGCGGGCGTCCGGAATGCCGGAGGCCCGCCAAAAATAGGTGTTGATCTGATCGCGCCACTCGATGGCGCTGCGCAGCTGCTCGGCGAGGCGCTCGCGCACGCGCTCGAACAGGCCGGGGTCGACGCCGCCCGCGGCGGCCTCCCACGCGTCGACCATCGCGCGCACCCGCTCGACGCCCTCGAAGTGCGTGTCGTAGATGTGCTGAATCACCGTGGCACCCGAGCGCAGCTCGTGCGTGTACGGCACGTGGTGGAAGAACAGGAGCAGCGCATCGGGCGTCGTCCCGGGGCGCTCGAATGCCCGTGCCCACGGCTCGGGGTACTGCCCCGCGAACCCCGTGCCGGTCGCGACGGTGCGGTCCACCCCGATGCCGTCGCGGTCGGCGAAGTGGTAGGTGCCCCACGGCGAGTACTCGTAGCCATCGACGGACGGCCCGTAGTGCGTGTGCGGGGTGACCATGAATCCCACCCCCAGGGGAGCGGTGTACGACTCGTACGTTTCCCAGGAGTCGTCGAGCAGGGAGTGCAGCGTCGCGGCGAGGGGGTCGCTCGGGGCGGCGGCGAAAGTGAGGGCGATCCACTCGTCGAGCAGTGCGATGGGGTCTAGTTGCGGGTCCCACGCGAGGCGACCGTACGCGTACAGGTTCGCCTGGGCGAGGGGGTGGCCGGTCCAGCACGCGTCGTCGCCGATGTTCGCGACCGCCGTGATGCCGCCCGTGGCGAGGTCCGCGATGGTGCGGGTATCGGACGCTCCGGCGGCGCGCTGGCTGGGCCGCCCCGGCACGGCGGGCCCCGCGAACGGTGCGAAACGGAGGATCTCGGCCCACGCGCGTCCGAGGTACACGGCGTGCTTCTGGTGACCGGTGTATTCCTGAGTCACCTGGAGTTCGAGGGCCACGCGCGTGCGGGGCAGCGCGGCGAGCACGGGCGAGACCGGTTCGCGCGCCTGAAAGTCCATCGGGCCGTGTTTGACCTGCACGATCACGTTGTCGTCGAACTCGCCGTCGAGCGGAGCGAAGTGGTCGTACGCCGCGCGGGCGCGGTCGGTGGAGCGGTCGCGCCAGTCCTGACGATGGTTGTAGACGAACGCGCGCCAGTGCACGAGCCCGCCGTGCGGGCTGAGCGCCCGGGCCAGCAAGTTTGCGCCGTCGGCATGGCTGCGCTGATAGGCGAACGGTCCGGGCTGGCCCTCCGAATCGGCCTTGATGACGAACCCGCCGAAGTCGGGGATCGCCCGGTACACGCGGTCCGCGGCGTCGCGCCAGAACGCCTGCACGCTCGCGTCCAGGGGGTCGGCGGTGTCGAGCCCGCCGAGCAGGAGGGGCGACGAGAAACTAACCGAGAGGTGCAGTCGCACTCCCCAGGGGCGCAGCGCGGCGGCAATCGCGGCGACGCGGGGCAGGTCGTCGGTGAGCAGCCGCGCCTCGCGGCGGTGCACGTTGACGTTGTTGATGCTGATGCGGTTGATGCCGAGCGAGGCGAGGGCGCGGCCGTAGTCGCCGATGCGCTCGAGGTCCGCGGCGCTCGTGCGCACCTCGCCGCGCTCGAAGAAGATGGAGCCGCCCGCGTAGCCGCGCTCCACCTGACCCATGTGGGGGTGTATGTCGACGTTGTCCCAGTGGTTCAGCATGCGCAGCGCCGCATGCGGTCTGTGCGTGGCGGTGCCGTGCGGGGCGTGGGTGAGCAGGGCGCGGCGGGCCGCGAACCAGCCGTAGAGGGCGCCGGGGCCGTCGGTGTAGGTGACGGTCGTGCGGGTGGGGGTGTGCGCGAGGGTAAAGGTCTCGGTGGGGGCGGCGGTCGCGGCGTTTTGAGTGGTCACGCCCGCGTCGGGCAGCGCGGGCGACTCGGGAACGAGCGCGATGCGGGCTGTGCCCGGGTCGTCGACGAGCGTCAGGCCCTCGCGGCGGGCCTCGGCGCGCACGGTGTCGAGCAGGGGGTGCTCGCCCGCGATCGCGACGGTGAGGCCGCGCAGGGCGGGTGCGGGTGGCAGCCAGAGGGGGTGATGCTGCGGTGGCGTGGGGTGCTGGTGCATGAGGCTCCGTTGCGCGGATGCGGCGTTGCGGTCGGCACCACGCTAGCACCGAAACGCGGCGCTCAGGTAACGTTATCGAAAACGTTTTCTCTTTCGCTCGATCTCGCGCGGCGGGTCCGGGTCGCGCGGCGGGTCCGCGTCGAGCGGCAGG
Organism: Micrococcales bacterium 31B; assembly: GCA_022803075.1. GTDB lineage: Bacteria > Actinomycetota > Actinomycetes > Actinomycetales > Dermabacteraceae > JAFFTF01. The sequence continues at coordinate 52,303 of JAFFTF010000008.1, read as the reverse complement.
TCCGCGAGCGGCCCCAGGTCCTTGCGGTCCAACTTCCACTGCCGATGCCACGCGAACGGCGCGGTGGCCCCGGCGAACACCGCGGTGCCCGCGGCCCAGTAGGTGAGGGGCACCGCGTCTCCGCTCAGCCAGTGGAGCACGCCCTGCACCAACACCAGAGCTGAAACCATCGACCCCGTCCAGATCACCGCCTTCGCTCCGGGGGAGGGGCGCCAGCGCATCCGGCGCGCCCGTTCGAGCGGCCGCCGCGCCTCCGCGACATGGGCATCGATGGCCGTTCCGAGTGAGCCCAGGGCAGCGGCCTCGTCGAGGCGCTTGGCGTAGTGCGCGATCTCCTGCGGGCTGGTCAGGCAGCGTGGCGCGGTTCCGGGCCGCCCCCGCAGCGTGGTCTCGGCATCGTAAAGCAGGGCCTCGGCGAGAGTCGCGCGAGGGCCGAGCTCGCGCGGATGCGCCGCGACGAGCTCCCTGCCGAGGTCAATCGCCGCCTCGCGATGGCCCGCCCAGGCGAGGGCGCCGACGAGTCGTTGCCGTCGGGTCATCGAGTGGGGTTCGAGTCGTGACGCCGTGCGAAAGCACGTGATCGCGGCCTCGTGTTGCCCCGCCTCGGTGCTGGCCTCGCCGAGCAGGGCCACGAGATCTGGATCGTCGGGGCGCAAGGCGTTGGCGCGGGTCGCGGCGTCCACGGCGTCGGGCAGCTGGCCGCCCGTGAGGTGGGCGTGCGCGAGCAGCGACCACGCCTCGGGACTGCTCGGGTCGGCGGCAGTGGCAGCCGTGGCCGCGTCGACGGCGAGCTCGACCCGGCCCACGTTGAGGTAGCCACGGGCGGCAGTGAGGTGTCGGTCGAGGGCTGCGAGGTCGCGAGACGGCGGCTTCGAGACGCCGGGCTGGGCCGCGGGGTTGGGTGCGACGGCGGGGTTGGGCGCGGCGGCGGGGTTGGGTGGCGGCCCCGGACGCTCCGGCGGCCCGCTGGCACGCGCGGCGTCGTAGGCCGCTCGCCGGGCGGGGTCGAGCAGGTCGCGCTCGACCAGGGCGAGGAGGGCCAGCATGTCGTCGGCGCGGCGCGACTGGGCGCGGTCGGGAGAGGCCGCGAGGCGTCGGTGGCGGCTGCGGATCGCCCGGATCGCCGCCTTGATGGCGGCATCGTCGGCGCCGGGCTCTACCCCCAGCACTGCGTAATAGTCCGTGGGCGCGCGCACGCGTGACCTCCTGGGTTTTGGTTCGGCGCGTTGCGGCCAGGCGACGCGTCGATTCTTCTTTCAATTGTGCCACTGCGCGGCCGGAGATATCGAAGCGAGTCGCCGCATGCCCGGTGCTCGTCGGGTCTTCTTGATGCAGAGAGGTGGGCATTCGGGGCGGGGGCGGTGCGAACTGCGCCCGAGGGCCATTGCCCCCTTAGTGCAGATTATGTTTTAATGAGCACCACGTGGCCGCGCTGGCCCGCAATGACGGCGGGTTCGGGGCGCGACCGCCCGCTACACCCTTACCCTCGCATCAGCTACGGCGTCGAATTCGCTCAATCGATTCGTATCGACAATGCGCCCTTGGGCATTCAATCGATACGAATCGACACTTGCGAAAGCCGCGTCGCCTCAAGGAAGAGAGCACCATGAACCAGAGCCAGCACCTCACCCAGTCCGTCTCCCAGCCTGCGGCCACAGCGGCCACAGCGGCCACAGCGGCCACAGCGGCCGCAGCTGCCAACCCGGCCACCCGCGCGTCCGGCCCCCACTACCGCTCGCCCCGCCACCGCACCCGCCGTACGTTCGCCGCGGGCGCGGTGCTCGCCCTCACCGCGCTCGGCCTCGCAGCCTGCGGCGGAGGCAGCGCGGCGAGCAGCAACCCCAACGAGATTCGCGTGGTCGATTACTACACCACCGACAGCGACGCCAAGCCCGTCGTCGACGCCCTCAACGCGTGCGCCGCCGAGCAGGGCGTCACCCTCAAGCGCGAGGCCATCGCGGGCGAGAACCTGATCTCCAAGGTGCTGCAGATGAGTTCGTCGAAGACCCTCCCCGATGTGCTCATGCTCGACAACCCCGACCTGCAGGAGATCGCGTCGTCCGGCGCGCTGGCCCCGCTCGGCGACTTCAACATCTCCACCGAGGGCTTCAACCCGCAGGTGCTTGAGGCGGGCACCTTCGACGGCAAGGTCTACGGCCTCGCCCCCACCGTCAACACCATCGTGCTGTTCTACAACAAAGACCTGCTCGCGGCGAAGAACATTCAGCCGCCAACCACGTGGGACGAGCTCAAGACCGCCGCGACCGCCCTTAGCGGCGACGGCAAGTACGGCCTCGCCATGTCGGCCGCCGCCACCTATGAGGGCGCGTGGCAGTTCCTGCCGTTCATGTGGTCAAACGGCGGCGACGAGAAGGACATCAGCAGCGCCGCCGTGGCCGACGCCGCCACCTACCTCAAGGAACTTATCGACGCCGGGGCCATGTCGAAGGCCGTGGTCAACTGGGGTCAGGGCGACGCCATGGACCAGTTCAAATCGGGCAACGCCGCCATGGTCGTTAACGGCCCCTGGCAGATCGCGGGCCTCGCGCAAGACGCCCCCGACCTCAAGTGGGACGCCGTCGTGATCCCCGTGCCCAAGGCTGGCGATACCTCGGTGGCCCCGCTCGGCGGCGAGGTGTGGACAGTGCCGCAAACCGGCAACCCCGAGAAGCAGCAGAAGGCCGCCAAGATCGTCGAGTGCATGAACTCGGCCGAGAACCAAAAGACGATGGCCGACCTGCGCTTCACTATTCCCTCGCGCACCGCCGCCGCCGAACAGTTCGCGGCCGACCACCCCGACATGGCCACGTTCGTCGAGCAGGTCGCGAATGCGCGCGCCCGCACCGGCCAGCTCGGCGTCAAATGGCCCGCCGCCGCGAAGGGCATCTACACCGCCGAGCAGGAGGTCCTCACTGGCACCAAGCCCGCAGCCGAGGCCTTCAAGGCCGCGCAGGAGTCGGTGAAGTGAGCACCCAGATCTCGCTCGAGAAGGACGCTCCGGGGGCGGCCCCGCCCCTCGGCACGCGTCCCCGGCGCGGCCGGGGTCACCTGGCGGAGCGGCTCGGCGGCTACCTGTTTCTCGCGCCGGCGGTGCTGTTCGTGGTGCTGTTCTTCGGCTACCCGCTCGTGCAGAACCTCATCATGAGCTTTCAGGAGTACACCTCCGCGACGTTCTTCACGGGCGTCGCACCTTGGGTGGGCTTCGCCAACTATCAGACGGTGTTCGCCGACCCCCTGTTCGGCAAGGCGCTCACCAACACGGCCCTGTTCACGGCGGCCTCGCTCGCGGGCCAGTTCGTGCTGGGTCTTGGCCTGGCCCTGTTCTTTCACCGCAAGTTTCCGCTGAACGGAGTGCTGCGCTCACTGCTGCTCCTGCCGTGGCTGCTGCCGATCCTCGTCTCGGCGGCGGTGTGGAAGTGGGTGCTCGACCAAGACACGGGCATCCTGAACCGTGCCCTGCAGGCCGCGCACCTCATCAACGAGCCGATCTCGTGGCTGAACAGCCCGAGCGTTGCCCTGGTCTCGGTGATTCTCGTGAACATTTGGCTCGGCATTCCCTTCAATGTGGCGCTGCTCTATAGCGGGCTGCAGACGATTCCCGACGAACTGTACGAGGCCGGCCAACTCGACGGGGCCACCGGATTCAAGGCCTTTGCCCACATCACCTGGCCACTCTTGCGTCCGGTCGTGGGAGTGGTGTTGCTGCTCGGAATGGTCTACACGATCAAGGTGCTCGACCTGATTCTTGGCCTCACGGGAGGCGGCCCCGCCAACGCCACCCAAACGCTCGCGACCCGCAGCTACGAGATGAGCTTCGTCGACTTTCACTTCGGCGAGGGCGCGGCCATGAGCAACGTGCTCATGGTGATCGCCCTGCTGCTCGCGCTCGTTTACCTGCGCAGTCAGCGCCAAAGCCTGAAAAAGGAGGCCGCATGAAAACCTCGACGCTGACCCGCTACGGGCAGACCGCGCTCGGCATCGTCTTCGTCGCGCTGCTGCTGTTCCCCGTGTACTGGATGTTCACGGCCTCGCTCGCGCAGGGAGGCAATGCGCTCAACACCGAGTGGATCCCGCTGCATCCCGACTTCGGGGGCTACGCCAAGGCCATCGACCAGCAGGGCAGCAACCTCGTGACGAGCCTGATCGTCGCCGTGGGTGCCGCAGTGCTCTCGGTCGTGATCGCTACCCCCGCCGCATACGCCATGGCGAAGTTGCGGGTGCGGGGCAGCAAGGCTCTCATTCTCGCGATTCTCATCTCGCAGATGGTGCCCGGCATCGTCGTGGTCAACGCGCTCTACAGCGCGTACAACAACCTCGGGCTGCTCAACACCTACGGCGGGTTGATTCTCGCCAATGCCACCGCAGGCGTGCCGTTCTCGATCCTGATCATCCGCGCCTACATGGAGGATTTTCCGCTCGAGATCGTCGAGGCCGCCCGCGTCGACGGCTGCGGCACGCTGCGGGCTTTTCTCTACGTCGTCGTGCCCATCGCTCGCAATTCGCTCATCACGGCGTTCATCTTCTCGTTCCTATTCGCCTGGAGTGACTTCCTCATGGCGCTCACCCTCACGACGGGCGACTCGCTCAAAACCATCACGCTCGGGCTCTACAACTACATCGGCGCGAACGTGACCGACTGGAGCAGCGTCATGGCCACGGCTGTGCTCTCCTCTGTGCCCGCCGTCGTCATGATGATCGTGGCCCAGCGCTACATCGCTGCCGGTGCTACCGGCGGCGCCGTCAAATAACCACGTTAAGGAGTACACATGTCAGCTTTGCGCGTCACCGTCTGGGGCGAAAATCGCCACGAACAGCGCGACCCCCGGGTCGCCGCACACTACCCGCAGGGAATGCACGGCGCCATTGCAGAGGGCATCAGCGAATGGGCCACGAGCGATGTCGAGATCACCTACGCCCTACTCGACGACCCCGAGCACGGACTCAGCGAGGAGGTGCTCGCCCGCACCGATGTGCTCACCTGGTGGGGGCACATGGCGCACGCTGAGGTCGACGATGAGGTGGTGCGCCGCGTGCAGCGCCACGTGCTCTCCGGCATGGGCCTCGTAGTGCTGCACTCGGGGCACTGGTCGAAAATCTTCACCACCCTCATGGGCACCACCTGCACCCTGCGCTGGCGCAACGAAAGCGACCGCGAACTGGTGTGGACCATCGACCCCACCCACCCCATCGCGCGCGGGATCCCGCACCCGATCATCATTCCCGAACAAGAAATGTACGGTGAGTTCTTCGACATTCCCGTGCCCGACGAGGTGATTTTCCTGTCGACCTTCTCGGGCGGCGAGGTGTTCCGCTCCGGCATCACCTATCGGCGCGGGTTCGGTAAGATCTTCTACTTCAGCCCCGGAGACCAGGATTACCCCGTCTACCACCACCCCGACGTGCGCCACGTGATAGCGAACGGTGTCGAATGGGCGCGACCCGAGCGCGAGCGCGAGCTGCCCGTGCTCGACCGGTTCGAGACCGAATGGTTCGTGACGGGCGCGGGCGGCCAGGGCGTCGGAGACGCAGAAGCGAAAGGCAAGTAATGGGGTTTCGCACCATCAACCGAGAGGGACCGCTGCGCGTGGTCGTCGCGGGAGCCGGCGGCATGGGCCGAGCGTGGATCCGCACGGTCACCGCCTCACGCGAGGTTCATCTCGTCGGCGTCGCCGATGTCGTGGAGGGGTTAGCCGAGGAGGCGATCGCGGAACTGGGGGCCGCGGCGTCCGAAATTGCCACGGGGCCCGACGCCGTGGCTCTCGCGCAGAGCCTCGAGGCCGACGCGATCATCAACGTGACGATTCCCGCCGCGCACCACCCCATCACCGTGGCGGCGCTCGCGGCCGGCCTGCCCGTGCTCGGCGAAAAGCCCGCGGCGGCGACCCTTGCCGAGGCCGTCTCGCTCGTCGCGCACGCCGAGGCACGCGGCGAACTGTTCATGGTCTCGCAGAGCCGACGCTACAACCCGCACGTGGAGGCCCTGCGCGAGGCGTTTGCGGGCATCGGCGGGGCCGCGTTCATCAGCACGCAGTTCTTCAAGGCGCCGCGCTTTGGGGGGTTCCGCGACGAGATGGAGTATCCGCTCATCGTCGACATGGCGATTCACCCCTTCGACACGGTGCGCAAGATTCTCGGCGCGAACCCCGTGAGCGTGTACACCGAATCGTTCAACCCCTCGTGGTCGTGGTATCGGGGAGACGCGAGCGTCGCCGTCACCTTCGCAATGAGCGACGGCTCGCGATTCGCGTACTCGGGTTCGTGGTGCCAGGGCGGTGCCGAAACCAGCTGGAACGCCGAATGGCGCATCGCGACCCAGGGCGGCACCCTGCTGTGGGATGGCGAGAGCGTGCCCCGCGGCGAGACGTTCGACGGCGAGCCACTCGCGGTCGCCGACCTGAGCGCCGGGTACGACGTCGAGATCGCGGGTTCGCTCGCGGAGTTCGCGGCGTGCCTGCGTTCGGGCGAAACCCCGCAGGGGTCCATCGCCGACAATATCTTCAGTCTCGCGATGGTTGAGGCGGCGGTCGAGAGCGCGCGGCGCGGCGAGCGGGTCGAGGTGGCGCCCCTGCTTGAGGACGCCCGCGTGGCCGCGCTGGCAGCCGAAACCGACGCGGCCGTGCGGGCCGCTTTGGGGGCCGTAAGTTTCGTTTAGCGTGCCGCGCGTGAGGGGCGGTCTTTGCCGATGTGGCGAGGGCCGCCCCGCAGCATAACCTGTTCGTATGTCGAGGAAGAGTAGGGCCGTCATGCCCACAGCGCGGGACGTCGCCAAGATCGCCGGGGTAGCCCAAAGCACGGTTTCGTATGCCCTCAGCGGCAAGCGGGCCATCAGCGAGGAGACCCGCCAAAAGATCGACGCGGCCATTGCCGAGCTCGGCTATCACGCCCACTCGGGGGCCAAGCGGCTGCGCGAGCAACGCGCCGAGGTTATCGCTCTGCTCGTGCCGGACCAGGCCGAATCCGAGTTGGGCGCGATGATGCAGTTCGTCAATGGCATCTCCAATGCCGCGCGCGAAGCTGGCTATGACGTGGTGCTCGTGACCGCGAACGAGGGCGCGGCGGGCCTGCGCCGCATCGTCGGCACCCGCGCGTGCGACGGGCTCATCATGATGGAGCTCGCGCTCGACGATGAGCGCATCAGCGCGGCACTCGACGCCGACCTGCCCACGGTGCTGATCGGGTATCCCGAAGAAGAAGTCGCGCTCGGGTGCGTTGACCTTGACTTTTGCGGGGTGGCCCGGCTCGCGCTCGGTCGGTTCGCGGAGCGCGGGCATCGGCGCGTGGTGATCAACGCCGAGACCGTCGCGCGCGCCGACATGGGGTACATGGCGCGGTTCGTGCGGGGCTGTCACGAGAGCGCGAGCGCGCTGAGGCTTGACCTCGTGTTCATCTCGCCGGGAGACCAGCACCGCTTTGGCCGCGTGATCGAGGAGCGGCTGCTGCGCGGCCCCGACACGGCCACGGCGTTCTTTTCGCTGCCGCGCTCGGCGGCGTTTTTGGCCGACCTGCGGTGCGCGGGCGTGCTCGATAATCCGGACGCCTCGGTGGTGCTGTTTGACGATTTTCTTGAGGTTCCGGGAGCCCTGTGCCGGGTCGAGCTGGTGCTGCCGCAACGGGCCCGCGTGAGCTCGATGGCGGTTCAGATGCTGGTCGACGCGATCGAGGGGGGCGTGCCGCTGACGCGGAAGTTGGTGGCGGCGCGGGGGAGTTGGGGGTAGGTTCGCCCCGCGAGCGACCGAACCCTCAACCGGCCAACGTGAAGGTCTCGCGAAAACGGGCCAACGCGGCGTCCGACCCGCTCTCGCCCGCCCCGCTGGCCCAGGCCTCGAGCGCGATGACGCCCGTGTAGCCCGCGGCGGCGAGGGCGCGCGCGATGTTGGCGTAGTTGATTTCGCCGGTGCCGGGCTCCCGGCGGCCGGGGACGTCGGCGACTTGAATCTCGCCGATCAGCGGCAGGAGGCCGCGCGTGCGCTCGATGAGGTTACCCTCATCGATCTGCGCGTGATAGAGGTCGTAGTTGAGCCGCAGGGCGGGCGAGTCGACGGCGTGAATCAGTCGCGCCGTGTCTTCTGACCGTGCAAAGGGCGTGCCCGGGTGGTCGAGGCACGTGTTGAGGTTTTCGAGGGTGAATACCCGCCCGGCGCGTTCGCCGAGGGCCGCCACGCGGCGCAGCGTGTCGACCGCGGCGAGCCAATCGCTGCCCGTGACCTCCCACTTCGGCGTGACGGGCAGGCCCTTGCCGTCGAGGCCCGTGCCGTGCAGGTTCAGGCGCGGGCAGTCGAGCTGGGCGGCGACGGCGAGCGACCGCTCGGCCGATTCGAGCAGCGCGTCGGCGCCGGCCCGGTCCACCAGGTCGCCCGTGACGTAGCCGGTCATCGACGAGAACGTGGCGCCCGTGGCGACGAGTTCGGCGATGTCGTGGCGGGTCCAATCCCAGATCTCCACCTGAAACCCCTGCGCGTGGATGCGGCGCACGCGCTCGGCGAAGGGCAGGTCGAGGTAGAGCATTTCGGCCTGGGCGGCGAGGGTGAACGACATGGGGCTCCTTGGTGAGGTGGGGGCGGGATTAGAGCGCGACGGGGCGATTGTGGGTGACCGACTCGACGCACGCGAGGGCGATGGCGAGGGCCGCGCGGGCGTCCTCCCCCCGGGCGGCGACGACCTCACCCGTGCGGATCGCGCGAGCGAAGGCCACGAGCTCATCGGTGTACGCCTGATGGAACAGGTCGATATTAAGGCGAGTCGTCGGCGCGGCGGCGCCGGGCGCCGCGAAGTGACGCATGCTGGAGGCGCGCACGTCGCCCGCCGTGACCATCCCGGCCGAGCCGAACACCTCGCCGCGCACGTCGTAGCCATACGCGGCCGAGAAGTTCGCCTCGGCGCTCGCGAGGGCGCCGTTGTCGTAGGTGATGGTCACGAGCGCGGTGTCGAGCAGGCCCGTGGCCTTGAACTCGGGGGCTACCAGTGCGTCGGCCTTGGCAAACACCTCGACGGGGCTGGCGCCCGCGTTGTACCAGTTCAGGGTGTCGAAGTCGTGAATGAGGGTTTCGAGAAAGATGGTCCACGGCTTGACGGCGCCCGGGTTGGCGAGGCCCGGGTCGCGCGTGAGCGAGCGCAGCAGTTGCGGAGTGCCGACGCCCCCGCTCGCGACCACCTCGTGGGCCGCTGCGAAGTCGCGCGCGAAGCGACGATTGAACCCGACCTGCAGGGGCACGCCCGCGGCGGCCGCGGCGGCGATGGCGCGGTCGGCGTCTTCGAGGGTGAGCGCCATGGGCTTTTCGACGAAGACGGCCTTGCCATGTTCTGCGGCCGCGACGACGAGGTCGGTGTGGGTGAACGCGGGCGACGAGATGATGACGCCGTCGATGCTCGGGTCGGCGAGCAGGTCGCGGGCGTCGAGGTAGGCGGCGGGGGTGTGCTGAGCGGTGGCGTGCGGCGCGGCGACGCGCTCGGCGGCCCCGGGCTGGGGGTCGGCCACGGCGGCGAGCACGGCGCCGGGTATCCGCTGGGCGATGGTCTCGGCGTGAAAGGTGCCTATCCAGCCCGAGCCGATCACGCCCAGTCGCAGCGGCGCGGCGGGGGTTGCGGCGGGGGTTTCGGTGGGGKTTTCGGACGCGCGGGTGGCCGGGTTGGCAGCGGCTGCGGGGGTCACGGTGGTCATGGAGGGCTCCTGGGGTGTGGGGGCGGGTGCCGGTTCGGCTCTGCCTATGTACTAGCACGTGCTAGTGCATAGGCAGAGAGGTGCCAGGCATGTGTTCGGGTGGAATGCACCCACTGTAGCAGGCCGATGCTAGCACGTGCTAGTGCTGAATCCTCACGGTCGAAAATCGCCTACGAGGGTGCGGGCCCGAGAGAATCCCTGTCTATAACGAATCCCGCAGGCCGAATGCGGCGCCCTCTCGTCGCAGCATCTCGAACGTGTCACAGTATTTGACCCCCAGAGCCTCACAAGCGTTGGGGATGAGCACTCGTTTTTTTGCATTGACGCTGAGACGCTCATGGGTGACCAACGTGTGACCGTGCGCGAGGCAATGCGCGACGAGGTAGAAATCGGCGGCGTCATAGAACGTGCTCAGCGCGGCAGGTGTGAAGCCGCCACTTTGGGCCCATGCGGAAACACGGGCAAAAGTTGCAACAGTGGTGCTGTCGGGGTGAAGTAAGAACCAAGGGTTGCGCTCCGCCCACTGTGCCAACTCATCGCCACCTGTGGTTAGTTCGCGTCGCACGGGTTGAACACTGCATACCTTGCTGCGCGCGGCATCACTTTCGAGCCAGTTCCAAAAACCCGGAACGATGTCAAAGCCGTAGTACAGATTCTTCGCAGTAATCAGCACATTGGAGTCGTGCACGTACATCAACGCACGCCAAGAGTTTCAGCCAGCCTGCGAAATACGTCTGGCTTGCGTGTACCCACCATGCTCATGGCGTCCCCGTAGCCCGTGCTGCCCTCGAGGGCGCTAGAGACTACGGCCCGTGCAAACGTTGCGCTCAGCCTCACAACCTGGGTGGCGTAGTAATTTCCTCCCGACGGGCGCGACTCGCGGACAACTGCAAGCTGGCTCAGGCGATGATTTTCGACCTCCCACAGCGCCTCAAACTCGCGGTCGGTAACGAATTCTCCGAGCCGCAGCTGCAGCAAAATAACCAGCGTGCTCACGCCGAAAGCATCGGCTAAAGGCTCAAGGTTTTCACGGTCGCGATGGCCTCTGAAGGCCGTACCCACTTCGCGTCGATGGGCCAAGACATCGGCGGCTACCTGGTTGCACCATGCTTCTGTCGCCGACGAATGTTCATTACCGGGCACTGCGTCGGACAGCGCGCTGCCCCCAAGAAAAACGTGAGCCAACTCGTGGATCAAAGTAAAAATTTGACCCGACATGGTGTCGGTGGCGTTGATGAATATGAGCGGCGCCCATTCGTCCGCCAGGGTGAATCCACGAAACTCGAGGTAGTCCAGGGGCCTGCGCGTGTTGGTGCCGACGATCCCGCTCACCTTAACGAGAACACCCATGCGTTCAATCGCGGCAGTTAACGCGCGTCGAAATAGGCTTCGATCTCGTCGTGGCGTCTCTCCTGTCAATGCCTCGTGGAGCTCACGTCGAATGGATGCCACGACGACATCTGGCGACTCGTGCGCGCTTGCCGTGCCGACACAACTTACGGGTTCCAGGCCGTGGCTCGCAGCGTAGTCGCGATACCAAGCCTGGTGAGTTTGGCACTCATAGATGGTGTCAAGGAGGTCGACGGAAGGCTTGGAGAGCGTTGCGCCGCCCAGCGTGCGCATGTCAGGAATCGGAATTGGTTCCGCCGGGGGTTTCGGGAGGAACAACATGCCAAACGGCGTATGCGTTGCCCGAGCAAACTCCTCCAACTGCGGTAGGGTCGGGTGCTCACCACGCGCCCAGGAGTCGAGCCGCGGTGCTCTCCGATGTAGGGTTTCAGCATCCCAGCCTGCCCGTTCCACGGCCCACAGCAACATCTCGGGTGCGATGGGCACGCGAGTCTCCATAGTGTTCCCTCAAAAGCCGACGAGCGATGTATGTCGATAGTACCGCCGCACCAATCCACGTTCCCGTTGTCCACAAGCCTGCACCCGTACAGCCCTACCCGCCCACCCGCGCCGTACTCCCACGCACCACCAAGGTGGGCGCGACGCGATGGCGGGCCACCGGAGCGTCCGGCCCCGTGATGCGCGCGTCGATGGCCTCGAGCGCAAGGGCCGCCATGTGCTCGGCGCCGGGGCGCACGCTCGTGAGGTCGACGAAGGGTAGGCGGGCGAGGCTGCTGTCGTCGAAGCCGACGATCGAAATGTCGTGCGGCACGCGCACCCCGGCGCGCACGAGGGTCTCGATCACGCCGAACGCGCAGCGGTCGTTGCCGCACACGAGCGCCGTCGGGCGGTCGTCGCGCGCGAGTATCGCGAGGGCCGCCGCGTGGCCGCCGGACTCGCTGTAATCGCTGGTCACGACGTCAGCCTCGGAGCCGAGGGCCGCCGCGAACCCCGCGAGCCGTTCCGCCGCGTTCGGTTCGGGAGCGCCGCCCACGAACGCGATGCGCTCATGCCCGAGGCGGCGCAGGTGTTCCACGGCGAGTCGTACGCCCGCCGCGTTATCGACCCGCACGTCGTCGTGCTCTCCCTCGGCGCGCGGACCGCCCAGCAGCAGCGCGGGCACGCTCGGGGGCAACGCCGTGATGGTCTCGGCGCCGTGCTCCGCGGCGAGCACGATCAGCGCCTCGATGCGCTGCCGCATCAATTCGTCGATGGCCGTGCGCTGCGAGCGACCCGGCCCCATGTGGCTGAGGGCCAGGGTGTATCCGAGCCGCTCGGACTCGGCATACAGCGCGTCCACGAGGTCCACCTCGAACGGCTGCCGCATGGTAAACAGCACCCCCAATTGCCTGCTGCGCTGCCTGCGCAGCAGCCGCGCCGAGTCGTCGGGGTAGTACCCCATCTCGCGCGCCGCCGTCAGCACGCGCTCGCGCGATTCATCGGACGCCCCCGCGACCCCCCGCAGCACGATCGACACGAGTTGGCGTGACAGGCCCACTTGGTCGGCGACGTCCTGCATCGTGGGGCGGCGGGGCGGGGTGGGCTGGGGCATGGGTTCCTCAGGCGGGCGGTGGCGTGCGAGCCTATCGTAACCGGACGCGCCGGTGCCGGGCTGGCAGCGGGGGTGCGGCTGGCAGCGGGGCGGGTGCGCGGGTCACCATTCAGGCGACGCGCAACTCGAGTGCGGGATCGCGACTCGCGGCGAGGGCTGCGGGCACGGCTGCGGCGAGGGATAGCGTGGCCAGAGCCAGAATGTTGAGGCCGAACACGAAATCGAGCGGAGGCACGGCGTGCACGCTGGCATACAGATAGGCGGCGGCTGCACCGGTGCCGACCACGCAGCCCGAGATTCCCGTGACCAAGGACTGCCCCACGACCAGGGTAAACACCTGACCGCGAGTGGCACCGAGCGCTCGGCGGCGGCCGAAGTCGCGCCGGCGCAACAGCACCGACACCGACATGGCGCCCGCTACCAGCAGGGCCATGCCGCCGAGGGCCGCCATCGTCTGCAGTTGGCCCTCGCGGCCGAGCTGCCGCGCCACCACGGTTTGCAGCTCACCGAGCGCGGCGCTCGACTGCACCGTGACACTGTCGGGTGGGGTGTCGCCGACGGTGAACGGCAAAACCGCGGCGAGGGCGTCCACGGCGCCAGCGCTTTTCGCGACGACCACTATTTCGCTGCTCTCCGCAGTGGCCTGGGTAGCGGGAGGGCTCACCACGAAAACGGTGGGTCCCAGGCTGGCGAGGGCGTTCGGCGTCCGATACGTTCCCACGACCGGTATTTGGAGGCCCGACGCAAAAACTACGGCACCTCCCGGCCCGTCCATGCCCAGGGTGGCTAGGGCTGCCTCGTTGGCATAGGCGACCGGCGCGATGTACGTGCGCGCAGGTATGCCAAGGTAGTCGAGCTGAGAAGAGTGGATGTCGTGCACCGCGACAGGAGCACCACCTGGTATCGCGGCGTTGCGCGCATCGGCCGCGGGGCCGAGGCCAGCGCTCCACGTGACCCCGCTGACGGTGCGTAGATCGTTCAACGCGGTGGGGGAGAAGCCGTGAGGAAGGTCCGTCGTGAGGCGCACGATTCTGGTACCCGAGGCGTCGAGTGCCGAACCTACCGATTCTCGCAAGGCCACCGCACGGCCGGTCGTGGTCATGACGACGAGGAGCGCGAGAGCAACGCACAGGGCCATGCCGACGAACATGAGCGGTTGCGTTCTGACGCTCGCAAGGGCCTCGCGCGCCATGACCGTGCGGGCGGTGAACTTCGACGTCGCTCGGTGACTTGTCGCGGCGGCGTGGCCCGAGGTTGCTGCGTGGGCTGGCTGCGGTGTCACAGACTCACGACGTTCGTGGCGTGCGAGATGAGACGGTCGTCGTGGCTGGCGCAAATGACTATTCCCCCGCCCCGCGCATAATCGCCGAGGGCCTGCACGACCACGGCGCTTGACTCGTTGTCGAGGTTGCCCGTGGGTTCGTCGGCCAGAATGAGCGGCGGCCTGGAGACAAACGCGCGGCACAGCGCCACCCGTTGGGCTTGGCCCCCTGAAATTTGACCGGGTCGGTGGTCGAGTCGAGCCTCGACCCCAAAGTGTGCGGCGAGCGCAGTTGCGCGGCCCCTCAGGAGGGCGCGGGGCTGCCCGCAGTACGTGGCGGTTTCCGTGATGTTGTCGAATACGGTGCGATGGGGGTCGAGGGCGGCGTCTTGAAAGACGAAGCCCATGGTGCGGGCCCTAAATCGGGAGCGCGCCGCATCGCTCCACGGCGACAGGTCTAAGCCCGCGTACGACACGCTCCCGCGCAGGGGCGTGAGCATGAGGCCGAGAATGTAGAGCAACGTCGACTTGCCGCGACCGCTGATACCAGTGAGTGCGGTGAAACTTGAGGCCTCGAACCGGGCGCTGAAGTTTTCAATGAGCAGAGTCTCTCGCCCCGTGTGCCGACGTCGCTGGTAGGCGAAGTCGACCTCGTGAACCTCAAAGGTATGGCCGGGGTGCGTCGGCCCGAGCAGCGCGCGGGTCACGTTGCCGCTGACTCTGCAGGGTTCACCGCGATGCGCGTGCCCGCGCTTGCGCCGGTGACTATGGCCTTGCCCTGCGAGGTGGTCACGACGGTGACGGGCACGCGCCCTTCTGCGCTGGTAACGACGAAGGTGGCGCCATCGGCCGCGGACTGGATGGCGCTGACGGGCAGTACTATTCCCGAGGTCCGGGGGCTGAAGGCTACCGTGGTGGGCACGAGAGCGTGATCGGCGAAGGGGAGGTCTGCGCAGGGCGTGCCGCAGGGCTGACCATCGGCGCCAGTGAGGGCTAGCGTGGGGTTTTGGTTGTCGTCGGCGCCCACGGATGCTATGCGTGCGGCCCAGGTTTTCACGCCCACGGTTACTTTTACGGTGGTTTGCGGGGTGACGAGCGCCGCCTGCGCCGGGCTGACGGGAATATCAAAATGGGGGCTCGACGACATGAGGTGTAGCAGCGGCTGGCCGACGGCAATAGCGGCGCCGAACTCGGCATTTTCAGCGAACTGCACCCGCGCGGGAACGGTAGGCACAAAGATCACGCTGCCGCGCGGCACGGTGCCTGTTGCGCTCTGGTGGGTTCGCGTTTGAAAAGCTACGACGGCGGTTGCGAACGACTCGCTGAATTGACCATCGGCGGCCCCCGCATAGTCGCCTAGCCGAATGAGCGCGTTTTGCAGTTGCCGCACGTCTTCGCCCGACATGCCGGGCGACACGTCGCGATACATGGGTACGACGCCCTGTAACAGGATCACGGGGGCTTCGTTGACGCGAACCACAGCCTCGCCTTCATTCAACGACCGGGAGTCGTCGGCTCGCCAGGTGAGCACGCCTTGCGAACCGCTGGCCACGGCGCCGGTCTGCTCCCACGTCACGGTGGCATTGAGGGTTTGTTCTAAGCCGAGGGAACCCTGCTGCGCCTCAACAGTTAAGGGTTCACCCTGGGCACCGTCTGAAACTGCCTGAAAGAACACACTGCGCACCGCGAAACCCACGCAGAAGGCAATAAGGAGCGCAGCGGCGAGCGCGGCTAGGAGTCGTTTTTTCACTTGAACTCGGCGGCGTACACCAGCGGGTCGGGACACTTCACGGTCAGTTCAGCAACCTTTGCCTGGGGCAGTCGGTAGCGGTTCATCTCGCTCCAGGGCGACCACGGGCTGCCCTGCGTGCTCCCCAAAAAGGTCTGCAACGTGGGCGGCTCTGACGTGTCATACCCCTGCGACGCCAAGCACCCCCTCGCCTCAACCTGCAGGTGGTAAATGGTGGTCCATTGCGTGGTGGTGAGGGGTGCCTCGGCACCCTGCAACGAGGTGTAGCAGGTCTTGATGGCCTGGTCAGCCAAGTCTGCCTGGGCGTCCGGTACCTCGTTGCTGGAGTACCCCACGCCGCCGCCCTCATTCGTGTGTACCGTGAAGCCCGCCTCGGCTACACAGCGAACGATAGCCTGTGCGCGATCCTGCGTGTAGGTCGGCGAGAGCGCCTTGTATTGCGCGGCATATTCACTGCTGCCACTGCAGCCACTCAGCGCTGCCAACACGACGGTAGCGAGAATTGACGCGACCACAACGATGCCGCGACGTCTCGACGTTAACGGGGGGGGGGCGGATATATCAACTTCGGTTCTCCGTTCGGTAGGTGGTGCCTGCTTGCGATGTTCCCGCGCGGTTCGAGGGCGGTGGCCGATGAGTCGCGCGGGCTCGAGCGCTGGATAAACCGGGCCAGGCCACACTCGGTAGCATATCGGCGAGTTCAAACTCAAAATGCCGCACGCCGAAATACCTGCGGCCGCAGCGCTTGCGCTGGCGAGTCACCGGGGCGTCCACCACGAGATGCGCCGGGAGCCGTCATACGCATTCGGATCGCCGGTGAGACCATCGAGTTCGACGACCACCGGGCCGTGGGCGCCTCGTAGCGCGACGCCTTTCAGCGCAGCGGGTAGGACCTCGACGGTGGCGAGTTCTTGTCGAGTCACCCACCGAAATTCCAACTTCTGCTCGATGGCCCCGAGTTGACCGGCCGCAAAAGCGGCCAGGACCACGTTCAATTCAATGCGATCCTCGCCGCTATCGCGGTAACGATTCTCGACTACGGCCAGCAACGCCGACGGGCGCACGTCGAGTTGGGCTTCCTCGCTCAGCTCACGACGTAAGCATTCGGTGACTGATTCGCCGGGATCCAGGTGCCCGCCGGGTAGGAACCACCAGTCGCGCGGGGTCAGCCGCACCAGTAGGATTCGACCCTCGCCATCTTCAATGACGCCTCGAACGATGACTTCGAGGTGCTTTGACATTCTTGACCGTTCTCTTCAGTGCCCAGTTCTCAAGCAAGCTCCATCGGAGCCTCGGTGCCCGCCGACGACCCGACCGCGCGGAACCTACCAGCGGGTGGCGCGCGCGTCCGCCACCGCCCACCCGATAATCTGATAAAACCACAGTTCTTGGCATCGAAAGGTAAAACCACGTGCGCATTGAAGTCACCTCGCTCGCAGACGCCGTGCTGCCGTTGATCAGGGCCGGAGGTCGCGACTTGTGGCGGTACTACGCGGCTAACGAGCAAGGGCGTCGCATGCATGAGGGCGTCGATGTGCTGCGGGTGGCCCTCGACAACCCCGCTGAACTGTTATACCTGGGGGTGACCACGCCCACCGCGAAAGAGGTCTACACCACCACGCACAAGGCGCTGGCCAGCGCGATTCGGGTGATTGCGCGCGCCGACGACTCCAGCGGAATCATTGGCGACGCGTGCAGGGACCTCATCGACCTTCACCCGCGGGCCGCAGCGCTCGCCGAGGTGCCGCCGTTGAAACTGGCCGACTGGGTCTTTAAGTTTCACTTCGACGACGATGTGGATTATTTCGAGTTGGATCCCGTGGCCTACGCTCCTGCGCTGGGCGAAAAGGGCCTCGCGCGATTGCGCGAACGAGTTGAGACCCTACGCGGCGAGGTCTCTGGGGCGCCGCGCGACCGTGGGTACTCCCACGACGAGTCCACCTTGCGATGGTTTGACAAGCGATTTGCCGTGCTCGATCGCGATGTCGAGGCCATCATCCGCACCCATCTCTGGCTCGGCGGCCGCGAGCTCGGCCACGAGCACGTCGCTGAAGCGCTCGAAGAGATTGGAGGATTCGCGCTCGCGACCGAATGGGCTGAGAAGGCCGTGCTGGCGAGCCGCGAATACCACGGTGAAAAGGCGGCGCCGCGCTGGCTGCGGCTCACCGAAGAGCATAGCCCGGAGCGACTGCCCGAGGTGGCCCGTACCGTGTTCGAGCGCTGGCCAACGGCCTCGAACGCAGCGCGCTGGGTGAGCCTGGCTGGCGGCGGCTCGGAGGATGAGGCGCAACGCATACTCGAGGCTAGACCGCGCGAGCTCGTGCTGTTTGAGCTCAACGTTTTGGGTCGCGTACAACTCGCGTGGGACACAGCGCATCGTCTGCAGATAACAGATCAGGGGCTGTGGTCTCGTCTCGCGGAGGCGTACATCGACATTGACCCCATGGCGGGGATCGAGGTGCAACTTCAAGTGGTTTTCGCTGACTTGGTGAGGGCCAACACGCGGGCCTATCGGCCCGCCGCTAACGATCTCGTGAAGATGCGCAAGGCGGCCCAAGCGGCGCCCCCTGAAGTCCTGGCCATGGTGGACGCCGGCATCGCAGATCTGCGCGCGAAGTATCGCCGCAGGCCGAGCCTGATGGCGGAACTCGACTTGGCAAAGTTGCCCTAGTCGAGCGACGGGTTGGCGGCGGTCCAACGCACAAGGCGCGGACCGCAGGCGCGGCCACGGTATTAATGAGACCGACCAACCCGCGGCCGGAGCGTCCGGAATTGCCCGTCTACGCCTGCCCGTACCTCCTGCGCGCGAAATACAGGCCCACCAGTGAGATCGCGGCGATCGCCATGTAGTACAGGCTGGGCGCATTGAGCGACCCTGTCGCGCCGATCAGCCACGTCAAAGCCAGCGGAGCCAGGCCGCCCATGAGTGTCACGCCCACGTTGTAGGTCACCGAAAGGCTCGTGCCGCGCACCGAAGCGGGGAACATCGACGAGAGCAGGGCCGGCATGGGCCCGAAGTAGAACGACATGATGAGGCCGAGAACCGCGATCACCACGACCATCACGGGCACGGTCGGGGTGCTCACCATGAGCTGAAACAGCGGCCAGGCGAGCACCAGAGCCGCAATGCCCGCGTAGGTCATGACCTTCGCGGGGCCCACGCGGTCCGCGAGGTGACCCACGCACGGCACGCCCACCAGCGCGATCATGCCCGCAACAATGCCGCCCAGAAAGGCCGCCGTCGCCGGGATGCCCAGGTTCTTGGCCGCGAAGGTGGGCATGTACAAGATCATGTAGATCGACATGGTCGACACACCGATCACGGCGATGCCCGCGAGCACGCGGCCCAGATGGTTTGCGAATAGGGTCGCAAGCGGTGACTTCTCTTTCTCGCTGCTCATGAACTCGTCGGTCTCGGCCAGGCGCGCGCGAATATACAGACCTACCGGACCAACCAGGAGGCCCACAAAGAACGGCACGCGCCAGCCCCAACTATTGAGATCTTCTGCAGAGAGCCACTGTGTCAGTGCGTATCCGAACCCCGAGGCCAGCACCAGCGAGGCGCCCTGGCTCGCCACTTGCCACGACGAATAGAAGACCTTGCGATGCGGAGCCGTTTCAATCAAGAACGCCGTGGCCGTGCCGAACTCTCCGCCGGCTGAGAACCCCTGGATCAGCCGCGACACCAGAATAATCACCCCGCCCCACACGCCCACCTGCGCGTGGGTCGGCGCGAGGGCCATGATGAGCGTGCCCAGCATCATGAGGGCGAGTGTCAAGGTGAGTGCGCTCTTGCGGCCGCGGCGGTCGGCGTAGGTACCGAGAATGATGCCACCCAGGGGGCGAATCACGTATGAGAGCGCGAACGTCGCGAACGTGAGCAGCAGACCGAACGTTCCGCCCGCGTCGGGGTAGAAGTTGTCCGCGATGACCACCGCAAAGGTGGCGTACACGATGATATCGAACCACTCGAGGGCGGCGCCGATCGAGCTACTGATGACGGCCTTCTTCGCGGCGGCGAGTTGAGCTGGTGTGACTGACGTACTGGTGGTCATGACGTCTCCTGGGTGTGGGCCGGTTGTGGAGGGCAACCGCATTAGTGTAGTCAGGCGGTGGGCCTGGCGTGGTGAAGTGGCGGTTCGGCTGGACGCGCGGGTGGTGGGGTTGCCTGCTCGCGGATGGCTGCAATATCACGCTTACGAACTCTGCATTTTCACGTCTAGGGTTTCTGCAATTTCACGCCTACGTGTGCTGCAGAGGCACGTCTTGGGGTAGCCTCTGGTTTATGGACACCCTGCACGAACTCGGCCACGAGTACCGGCCGCGCATCATCGATGGCCTGCTGGCCCGAGCCCTCGACACCGCAGGAGCAGTGGTCATCGAAGGCGCACGAGCCTGCGGCAAAACCATGACCGCGCTGCATGCCTCGGCCTCCTACGTCTTCATTGATGACCCGGAGAGCCAGGCATTGCTAGGGGTCGCACCTCGTGCATTGCTGGCGGGAGACGCGCCGCGCCTGCTGGATGAATGGCAGGTCGCGCCCGAGCTGTGGAACCTCGTGCGACGCGCGGTTGATTCCGCCAGACAGCCTGGTCGCTTCATCCTTACAGGTTCTGCGGTGCCTCCCGACGACGTCACACGCCACACGGGGGCGGGTCGGTTCGTGCGCCTGCGCGAACGCACCATGTCGTGGTGGGAGAAACTACCCGCGCCGCGAGGAGGCGTGAGCCTCACCGCCCTCTTTGACGGCTGGGTGCCTGCGGCCGATCTGAACGCGGCCCCCGATCTCGAGAGCATCATCGACTCCATTCTCACGCCCGGTTTCCCCGCGCTCACCTCGCTATCGCCCACCCAAGCGGCTACTCGGCTCCGCAGCTATATCGACGACGTCGCCCGCACCGACCTGCCCCGCATCGCTAGCCTCAGACACGAACCAGTGGTCATAAAACAGTTGCTAACGGCGCTGGCCCGGTCCGTGGCGTCCGAGGTGACCTTCAAAACCCTCACGGCCGACGTGCGCGCGGTTGCGCCCCGCATCGACGAGCAGACCATCAGCACCTACGTCGATCACCTGCAGCGCCTCTTCATCGTTGAAGCGCAGCCACCGTGGAGCCCCACCCTGCGCTCCCGAGCACGGGTGCGCCGATCGCCCAAGTATCACCTCGTCGACCCGGCGCTCGCGGCAGCGGCCCTCGGTGCGGGGCCCGAGCGGCTCGCAAAGGACCTCAAGACCCTCGGGTTTCTCTTTGAGAGCGCCGTGATTCACGACCTAGCGGTGCACGCCTCGGCGCTCGACGGAGACGTGAGCCATTATCGTGATTCAAATAATAAGGAGATCGACGCGATCATTACTCTTCCGGACGGCCGGTGGGGCGCCGTCGAAGTGAAACTTGGCGGTGGGCAGATGGCCGCGGGGGCCGCGTCGCTCGACGCGGTCATCGCGCAGGTCGACACGGCAGCGATGGGGGAGCCCGCCTTTCGCCTCGTGGTGACGGGCACCGGGCCGGTGCTCGTCACGGAGAGCGGTGTCGTGACCGCCCCGCTTGACGTGCTCGAGCCGTAGGGTTTGGGGGCGGTTCGTGCGGGCGGGCGCGGTGGCTGCTGAAGGTCGGTTGCGGTGGGTCGGTTGCGGACGCTCCTATGCTCCGCTGGCACCTTCCCCCCGTGGCCGCCGCTGCGATTTTGGCCCTGCCGAGTCGCCGGTTTTTCCACACATTCCTGGCTATGCCCCCGTGGGCTGCTGCGAATGTATACCGTGGGTGGGTCCACCGACTGTTTCATCACCCTTGAGGGGCCCTCATGCGACGTTCGAACCTTTTGTCCTGGCGCGCCGCCGCTGTTGTGGGTGTCGTTGCCGTGCTGGCGGGGTGTTCGCAGCCTGAGCCGCTGGTGCGGGAGGGTGGCTATGCGGGTTCGGGGCCGGTGGAGACTCCCCTGCAGATGCCGACCACGGCCATCGGTGAGGGTGAGATTGTGAGCGGCTCGGCGTCGGGTGGCGCGGTCACGAGCGGAGACGCCAGCACGGCTACCGAACCGGCGCGGACGATACCCGTGGTCGAGCCCGAACCGGGTTCGACGTGGACACCGCCCGTTGAGAGTGCCGACGATCTTAAGCTGTTCGAGAGCGCCAAGCAGCTCGGCTACACCATGGAGTACCGCGACCCCGCGACGTTCCCTGCTAAGGCCACAGGCCTCACGCCACCCACCATGGACGCCGACGGGTTCACGCAGACCGAAGCGGGCGCAGTGCTGGTTACGAACTACTTCTTTCACGCATTGAACTACTACGTGAACACGGGCGACGCAAACGCGGTCGATGTCGCCACCACCGCGGGATGCGTAAATTGCAAAGCAATCGGCGAGCAGGTGAGTTCGACGTATTCTGCGGGAGGTTACGCCCTCACGCAAGAAATCTCGATTCAACAGTTAAAAATCGTCGATAAATATGACGGTGGCATCTTGCTAGAAGGGTTAGCTACCTATCAACCAATTTCAACGTATGTGCCAAGCAAGTCCATTCACGTCCAAGGTCCTGACCTAAGTGGAAAGTGGCAAATATACGTTGTTTGGATAGATAAAGAGCATTATGTTGTCGACTCGATAGCGCCAATCAAATGATAACCTTAAAAACCGGTATGACGTTCTCAAAGATAGTGTGTCTCACGTGTATCCCGATGCTTATTCAGGGTGGCACTGGCGTTTTCCCGTCGGTAACCGCTCTCAGGCCGGCAGCGGATCCCTCACCCCCTCCTTCAATTTCCGCTGAGTCGACTGCCGGTTCCATTGCCGTAGCTGGCGTCAAGACAGAGGGAGTCCAATATCGTCCAAATTCGACAAACAGCGGAGGCAAAGGGAGCGGCGAGATACCCAAGGCCACGGCGGCACCTGCCTTACCTGGTGGTTCTGGGAGTTCTGGTGGTTCTGGGAGTTCTGGGAGTTCCGGGAGTTCCGGGAGTTCCGGGAGTTCTGACGGTTCTGGTGATTCTGGGAATTCTGGCGGTGCGCCCATGCCGTTGCGGCGTGCGGTGGCGGGTATTCAGGTGCCTGCCGCGTGGGGTGGGGTGGGGCGTAATCCGTGCGAGGGCACACCCGGGGGTATCCCCGTTACGCGCACCGAATTACGCTCCGGTGCGGGCCCGAACCAAGTAGTGGACGCTCCGACTCCTGTGGGGGATTACTGCATCAACCCCGCGGCCCCCGGCACTGGCCAGCCCGCCCTCC
Source organism: Micrococcales bacterium 31B (assembly GCA_022803075.1). Taxonomy (GTDB): domain Bacteria; phylum Actinomycetota; class Actinomycetes; order Actinomycetales; family Dermabacteraceae; genus JAFFTF01. The sequence continues at coordinate 29,472 of JAFFTF010000008.1, read as the reverse complement.
CGGCGGTGGTGACGGTGACATTCACCCAAAGTGACTTCGCGCGGTTGCCGCTGAACCATCGTGAAACCTACTGCTCGTGCGTCCCCACCGAGGATTCGAAGCCCTCCGCGGTGGTGAACCGACCGCAAGCGTATTGGACATCGAACGCCACCGAAACACACACCATCATGATGCTGGGTCAGATCGTGCAGGTGCGGGCCACACCCGTGCAGTGGGCCTTCGATTTCGGTAACGGCACCCACGCCACCAGCAGCGGCCCCGGAGTGAAGTACGCGGGCAAGATCACCCGCAATCCACCCAATAAAGTACCGGGCGCGATCTGGAACGTGTACCGCCACAAGGGCACCTACCGCATCAGCCAGACCATCACCTACACCGCCGAATACCGAGTCAACCTCGGCCCCTGGCAACCCGTCACCGGCACCCTCACCCGCGCAGGCCAAGGCGTCGACATGGAAGTACGCGCCTACACCGCACTCCTCGTCGACGAAGACTACTAACCCCGATTCGGGCCGAAACCGACCAACCCGACCACGCGCTACCGGAACGCGCCGGCAAACGCGGCCAGCGCGGCGTCCGCAACCCGATCTGGTTGCGTCTGGTGGCACCTATCGTATGCGGCTTCGGGCTCATACTTCGGGAGGTAGACTCCCCATCAGGCGCAAAGTATTCGAACATTATTCATATGTTCGGCGTCGATTTCAGGGGGAAATCATGTTGGCTCGTAATCGAATCATGTCCATCGCCACGTCTATCACTGCAGCTGCACTACTGTGCTCGACGCTCGCAGGAGCGGCAGGCGCCCAAGCCGCGCCGGGCGGTGTAACTCAGCCGAGTTTTGTAGCGCCGCCGACGCTACAGATACCAAGTTACATCGCATACACCTCCACTTCGCCGGCCGCGTTCACCGTGCAAGGTACTGCGACGCCGGGCCTCAAGGTCACGGCTTCAGTTACTGGGGGCTCCTCGGCGTCAGGGGACGTTGTTGTCGTGAACTCCTCGGGCCGCTGGCTCGGTGGCCCATTTACATACCGGGAGCCACAAGCGTTCAACGTCGTCGCCGCGACAATTCGTGGCACGGAATATAGTGCTTGGACCACCCGTTGGGTGGTGGCCGGACCGCTTCGCAAGGTCGGCGTAGTGCAGTTCTTCAAGCAGCCGTCGTCGCCCATTCTCTACAAACTTGTGGGTACGGGCGCCACGTTTCGGGGAGTGCCCGCATCACTCACAGAATGGGTCGCTGCGGGGCAGCCGAAGCCCATCACGCTGACGCGCCCCGAGTATCGCAAGTTCCCTTGGTCCAACGCGGTTTTCGAGTCGCAGCTGTGGGGTCCGGGTGCTCCAACCAGCGGTCTCGTTCACCTGAGCCCCGCCCAATGGCGCGCCGTCGGTTATCCGAGGGTTGTCGAAGTGAATTGGCTGCCCACGGCTCGCATCGTGAAGTGGGGCACCAGCGACGAACTCATTCTCAAGGCCGCCGACACCAGCCACAGGTTGACATTTGCCGAGTGGGCTAAGACCTACTATCAACCGTTCGCCAATAACAACAACCAGGGTTTCGTGAAGACGCGCACGTCGAACACCGTGTACCGCGTCAGCGATCTCGCACGCAACAAGGGCGTGCCCATCTCGTTCGCGACCTGGGCCGCCGAGGGGTATCCAACCCCACGCGTCGTGGCCACGGCGCCAACACCGTAACAAAGGCCGGACGCCGCGTGGGCTGGTACCCGGTCACGCGGCGTCCGGCCCACGCCGTTCGGTCGCAACGACAGCCCTTGTATGGAAGTACGTAATTACGTACTATGGGCGCATGAGCGACATCAACACACTTCAATCCAGCCTCCGCGACCTCGCCGAGCGCGTGGCGCGCCTCGAGGCGGCCCAAAGCCTGCCACCCGAGCCCGCGCTGGTGGGTGGCGACGAGGCGTCCGATACTTTCTGGGCCCTCAACGGTCTGCGAGAACGCCTCACCCAGCACCCCACGACCGCGCACGGCGAGGTCATGGTCGTCGGCTCCCTCACGCTGCCGACCGGGGAGCCCGTCGCCTGGCAGGAGTCGGTGGGCACCGCGGGCACCCTCGAGGTCGACTGGTCCGAGCGTGCCGCGACCCTCGCGGCACTCGGTCATCCGGTGCGCCTCGAAATACTGCGCCACCTTCTCACGGGGGTGCGGTCCACGGCCGACCTGGCCGAGCTTGACGCCCTCGGCACCACGGGCCAACTGCACCACCACCTGCGAGCCCTCGTGGCGGCGGGCTGGGCGCGCCAAACCGGCCGCGGACTCTACGAAGTGCCCGCCGCGCGAATAGTGCCACTGCTCGCGCTTATTATGGCGGCGGACCGATGAGGCGCGCAGTGGTGGCGGCCTACCGCGCGCGACTACTGTTTTTCGCGACCGCAGTGCTGTTGCTTGCCGCGGGGGAGTTCACCCGCTGGCTGGCACCCGACAGCGTGTTCCCCGCGGTCGCCGGGCTCCTCATACTGCTGACCCTGGTGAGCGGCGCGCTGCTCGTGCTGCTCGGCCGCCGCTGCCTGCCCCAGCACGCCAGTCGCGTGGTCACGTCGCCGGTCGAGGGGCGGTGGCTCGCCCTCAACAGCCCCGCCAGCCGCGTGCCCAGCCACGGGGTGCGCGCGTACGGTCAGGCCTACGCCATCGACCTGGTGGCCGAGCCGCCCGGACGCCCGCGACCCTCCTTTGGCAGCGGCGCCTCCATGCGCCCGCCCTCCGACTACCCAGCCTTCGGTGAGCCCGTCATGGCGATGATCGACGGCACCGTCGTGCGCGCGTCGGGGTGGCGCCGCGATCACCGCTCACGCAGCAGCCTGCTCGCTGTCGTCTACATGATGGTCGAGGGCGCGCTACGCGAACTCGGCGGGCCCGGCTTCATCGTGGGCAATCACGTGGTGATTCGCGGAGCGGACGGCACGCACGCTGTCGTCGCGCACCTGCAACGGGGGTCGGTCGCCGTGCGGCGCGGGGAGTCGGTGCGCGCAGGTGAGGTGATCGGCCGCTGCGGAAACTCCGGCAATAGCAGCGAACCGCACGTGCACGCGCACCTGATGGACCGCGCGTCCTTTATGTTCGCGGTCGGCCTGCCCATGGCGTTTCGCGGCATCACGCTCGATGACGAGGTGGTGGACGGCCTGCCCGAGAACGAGCGGCACCTCACGGCGCCGCGGTGCCTGTCGACTCCCAGTCGTTGAACGTGATGCCGTCATCCGTGGCCCACGCGGTGCGGCCGTTCATCGCCACCACGCCATGGACCGTGGCGGCAGCAGCGGACGGCGAACCACGGACGCAAATTCGATCAGCCAAGACGGCGCTTGCTGACTTTCTCCTCCAACGCACGGGTCTCCTTTGAGCCGAGCTCACGAGACTTACGGGCTACTAAGTTGACGTCGGTCTGCGTTGCCACAGGGGCCTTGCCGTTGCGGGACACTGACGCTCGGTGCATAGGTCAGGTCTCGATTACTGACGTAACCTGTTGATATACAGGAGTCCACAGGTCAACTTCGATCTCTGGTGCTTCGATGCTGACGACGAGTGAGTAGTTGACTCCCTTGTCGCTCTGGTCCATAGTTGGTCGGCTCTTCCACCACCCCGCGACGGGGTAGACAACAACCGCTTCTTTGGCTGCGAGGGCCTCCGCGGGTCCAGTCCAGATATCAGTGTGAATTGATCCCGTGGAGGTCTGCTGGTCACGTCCGAACAGCCAGCCGGTCTCGGTATTGAGACGCAGCGGCTGCTCGCCTTCGTCGCGGGCCTGCTTATTGACGCGTTTGCGGAACGTGTGAAGATTGTCTTCGGGGCGCTTCATGGCGAAGCGCAGGCCGTGGGAGGGATACACGTATCGTCCCGACCATCCGCGACTTGAGGGGTTCGGTTCCACAAAGTATGAGAGCGTTACGCGCAGTCGGACGTCGGTCTCTCCGAGCGCAGACAGGGCGTCGATCGGCCAAGGCAGGCGGTGCAAGTTCATTTCACGGGATTTGCCGCTGCTGGAGTTGCCCTCGCGCTCGTAGGGGTGGATCACAGCCTCGTCCACCAGTGTCAGCGCGTTGGTCGCGCTGCGAGTGGCTCGCTCCAGGTTGGGCACACCCATGCCGTAGCGACGGAGCAGGTTTACTGCGGCACCCTTCGTGATCGCGGCGTCGATGCGTGCGCGCATCGGAGTTGTCCACTCGGCGGAGTGGACAACGAGCGCACGGATTGTCTCGGGCCTCAGGTGAGGGTAAGCTGCGCGGATGTCGGCCGCGATCGATGCTACGTGAGCTGTGGCGGCCGAGGTGTCTCGCGTCGTCGTGAAGTAACCCTCGCCCGGGCGTTGCAGGCGAGTGGTCAGGATCGCGAGGTTCTCGGGAGTGTCGACTTGAGTGCCATCCGGGGTGAGAGCTAGGTTGCCGCCTGGTGCGACGACATCCGGCTTGAACGGCCATCTCTTCTGGTCGAATGACACTGATGTACGGCTGGTTGGTGATAGTTCACCCCGGGTAGCGATGGGCACGTACCCTGTGTAGATGCCCGGAACATGATCCATTGCATCGTGCTCGGCGTAGGCTCCAACCGCGAGTGCGTTCCATGCTTGCGCGGGGTCTTCGACGCCCTCTGCATCGCTTCGCTCGAGGTGATCGTCCGCAGCCTGAACGTCGCGGATATTCCCCGCGGAGACTACAAATAGCCGGGGCGTCGGTGCTTCGTTTCGGTTTAGGTAGGTGAACTTGGGGGCGCTGTCATCAATGGCTCGGCCAAAGCTCAGAGCGTCCAGCGTGGCTGACCATGCAGTTGGTCGACCCGACTCCTGCATGGGGCGTTCTTCGACACGGTGCCCCGGATTCGGTGCCGCCGCGGGTGCGGTGATGGCCAGCATGAAGACGCGGGGGCGGCTCTGAGCTGAAATCTCTGGCTGGTCGACTGCCCGGGCGGTGACGGCTCCGTATACGTCAGGGTCGTTGCTGCCCGTGTCTGGGAGCAGCTTGACAGATTCGAGCCTATGCGCCAGTTGAACGCGCTGCTGAGTAGTGACGGCAGCCTGCATATCTCCATAGAGCGCGAGGCCAGCCATCTCAGTGCCGTGTGGATGTATCGCTACATCTTTGCGCCAGCTCGGTTCAATGGCGTGCAGGTCAGCGGGCGCCAATGACTCTTCCAGTAGCGGGTGCCCGGCTTGTACGCCACGGTCAAGGATGCATACAACGGGCGCATCCTTTCCCGCGTGGTCTACTCGGTGTTGCAGTTCACTCATCCATTCACGCTGCTCGACGGCAGATAGACCCGGAAGGAACGAGGCCAACTCGTGGGGGCGTCGCAACTCGGCAATGTCATCAATGCTCCGGAAGGTCATGGCGAGTTGTTCGCTGGTGGCGCGGAGGAGGACGACGGTTCGGTCACCAAATCCGAGGTAATGGTCACTCATCGAGAGACCATGTCGCCGGGCATACTCCGCTAGTCGAGCATATTCCTCGCCGTCAACGGCCCTGAGCCATACCTCCCACCAGCTGGATCGAGTTGGATCGGCAGGGAACTCATCGGCGGGGTCGGTCCACAACTCCTGTATCGTTGCACGGCGAATAGACGCGATACCTTCGATCAGCCGCGCATTTTTTGGTTTCCCGTCTACGGCTTCAGCCGTATAGACGTAATTTTCAAGCTTCTTGAGGAAGAACTGCTTCTGCCCATCCGGGATGAAAACTGTCGCGTTCGCGACCGTGCCGTGAGTGGTTTCCTCATGCTGGACTGCGACAAGTTCTGGTTGAGAGCCGAGGCGGCGTGATTCCAAACTTTCGAACATCAGGTCGAGGCCGGGGAAAGACGCGAAGGTGAGGTAGGTCCCTGCGGTCTCTGGTTCGTCCATTGGAGGCTTCCATGCCGCCTCGAATTCTTCAGTGAGGCGTCTTCCGTGCTCGCTTCGACTGCTGCTAAAGCGATGGCTGCCGCTCGTTACCGCCGTCGCGATGGGAGTGAATGGTTCGGACGCGGGCTGTGTCGGCACGACGATGTGCGGGCGGTCTCGTTCAGCCATCTTAGTTAGGCGGGCCCGTCAGCCCGACGGCGTGCGCGAGGACGTTCCTTCAAAGCAATAACTACATCATCGGTTCGTACCCGTGTACGATTGCTCAGAATGGTTCGCTTCGCAGCATTCTCAGCGGCAGTAGCAATCTCAGCATGGCTCAGCCCGCGGGCCGCGGGGATTATACGAGTCCAGCTCAAGTTGTAGAGCTTGAACGAGGCGAGCCGGTTCTCAATGACCGACTCAACCGCGGCGTCGTCGGGCAGTGCTAAGCCCATCACGGTGTCGAACCGCCGGAACAGCGCGTTGTCCAACAAGTTGAGGTGGTTGGTAGCGGCAATAATCACGCTTTCCGATGTGTCTTCTTCGAGGAACTGCAGGAACGAGTTGAGTACTCGACGAATCTCGCCCACGTCGTTCCGCGCAGTGCGGTCGCCGCCGAGTGCATCGACCTCATCGAAAAGATAGACACCCCGGGTCTCAGCCAGCGCATCGAACACAAGACGCAGTTTTGCCGCTGTCTCGCCCATGAACTTGGACAACACCGTGTCGAGCCTGATCGAAAAAAGTGGAAGCCCGAGTTCACCCGCGATCACGCGCGCGGTGGAGGTTTTTCCGGTACCTGGCGGGCCGGTAAGGAGGACACGACGTGCAGGAGTTAAGCCGTGGCGAGCAAGAGCATCGCGCTGCCTTTGTTCCAGCAGCACGTGCGTTAGTCGTTCTCGGACCTTGTCGGTGAGCACGAGGTCGCTCAGCCTGACCTCAGGGTACGAGACGCTCAACAGTGACCCGAGTTCACCCTTTGGCTGAGTGAACGGAACTACGGCGGCGATGCGCGCTCGCTGCCCGGTTCGCTCGCGGAGGTCGTTGACGAGGTCACGTAGTTCTTGAGCGAATTTTGACTGCCCGGCGCGAGCAGCTTTGGCTGCAACTTGCATGGCAATGGCGTAGAACTGGGGATCGTCACCGTCGGCGTGGCTCTTGACGAGTGCCTTAAGTTGATCATTGGTCGCCATCAGGGGACCTCCTCTCAACGGCACACCTTCACAACCCGGTGCGGACCTACCAAGCGTACCGGTCGTCGCGTCACGGTGCGTAGACAACTAGCGGGGTGAGACAAAGCCGTACCAAACGGCGATGCGCTACGGATGCGCGCCAAGGACGCGCCATGTTCAACTACTGCCCGCTCCACCGACCTGTGCTCGCGATGGAATTCACAGATGCAGATTTCGGGCGCTCTGCTGAACACAGCGGTGTTCACCGCCTCGTGAGATCTGACGAGTGGCCTCGTCAATCCGTGTTGACCCGGCCGTGCACGCGCGAGCTTATCCTTTGCTCCTCGGGCGCGGGCGGTGCTCCCATCCGGGTGTCGTCAGTGATCATGTATAGATCTCGGTAGGCCGTGACCACTCTTGCATGCCATGACGTTGTCGAAGGGTGGGTGAAGACTTTCGATCTGGCAAGGGCCGGTGTACCCCGACAAGTTGAGAAGCGCTATCGCAACCACATGCGACAGCCAACGACCCGTCAGAGACCGTAACGCGCCTTTTCCTTCGGAACGCGGCTGCGTCTCATCAATCACTGTGAAGACTGTCCCTCCGCACACCGAGCCGCCCGGACGCGCGCGACCCTCCTTTGGCAGCGGCGCCTCCATGCGCCCGCCCTCCGACTACCCAGCCTTCGGTGAGCCCGTCATGGCGATGATCGACGGCACCGTCGTGCGCGCGTCGGGGTGGCGCCGCGATCACCGCTCACGCAGCAGCCTGCTCACTGTCGTCTACATGATGGTCGAGGGCGCGCTACGCGAACTCGGCGGGCCCGGCTTCATCGTGGGCAATCACGTGGTGATTCGCGGAGCGGACGGCACGCACGCCGTCGTCGCGCACCTGCAACGGGGGTCGGTCGCCGTGCGGCGCGGGGAGTCGGTGCGCGCCGGTGAGGTGATCGGCCGCTGCGGAAACTCCGGCAATAGCAGCGAACCGCACGTGCACGCGCACCTGATGGACCGCGCGTCCTTTATGTTCGCGGTCGGCCTGCCCATGGCGTTTCGCGGCATCACGCTCGATGACGAGGTGGTGGACGGCCTGCCTCGCAACGAGCAGCACCTCACCGCGCCGCGGCGCCTGTCGGAGCGTGTGTGAAAAACCGGCGATTCGGTCGGCGCTGGGACAGGTGCGGCGCTGCCCGGGGGCCGTGCTGCGCGTCCTCGAAAAATATCGAAACCCAGCACCGGCATCAGCACGCGTACCTGCTCGATGAAGTACTGCATGTCGGAGGCGTCGGCCTCGGGCAGCTCGGCGCCACCGCTGGGCACGTTCGCGTTGTCGAGCGGCACGCGGCCGACGTCACGCGCCAGTTGAATCAGGCGCGACTCGAGGTAGCGTACATGGGCGCTGGTGAGATTCTGATCTTTCGAGGTGATGAGCATGACGTCGCCGGTCCAGAACGATTTCGCGACGCTCTGCTCGTGCTGCGCGAGGCGTTTGCCCACCGCGTCGGACTGGCCGATGTACGCAATGTGCTCGCCCGCGTCGCTCTCGCCGAACAGGACGTACACGCCCGGCCGCGCCGTTAGCAGTTTGGTCAAGTGGTTGTGGGATGGCAGTGCCGGTTGGTGTGGCCGGGGTTGTATGGCGATCCACGCCACGATGCGTTATTACCACATGTTGGTTCGCATCGCATCGTCACCACAACGGCAATTCGGACTGCCAGGCGTGGCCTTCGGGTAAACCGACGCGGGGATCTTGTGCGAGGTCCCGATAATGAGCCGGCAGGAGGACGGGCGCCTCGGCCTCGTCCTGGAGTAGAAGGTCCCAGCGGTTTTCATACTGTACAAGCGACGCTAGTGGCACGCGCGACTGCTCTACAGGTGCATTGCGCTTGCCGCTCTCGACGCCGGGCTCGGTTAGCCAAGCCATGTGTCCTATCCAGGCGGCAGCGGCGATGTGCGTGCGGGGCACGACGAAGCAGCGCAGCGAAACAGTTAGATCGAGTGGTACGGCCACCATGACAAAGTACTCTCGCTGGTGTTGACTCGGTGCCTGCGACTTCTTTCCCAGCGGCCAATTGAGTTTGTGCCAATTGGCACCGCGCGCGGTCTTTACCTGTATCTCGACGAGGCGGCGGTTTTGCGGATCGGAGAGGACAGCGAGTATGTCTGTGCGCTCCAGCCCATCTCGAGTCATGGCGGGTGCCCAGCCGCGGCGGGCTAGTTCCGCCGCAACGTGATGTTCCCCGATGGTTTTCGTTTGCTTGGTGTCAGCCACAGATAGATAGTAAGGGAGACCGGACCGTCAATTAACGGCGGCTACGGTGCCAGAAACTGCCACCCATGATCCGAACCTCCGCTGACATATGAGGGTGGCTTGCCATTGAGACTCGACTTCACGTTCACGGTCATGCGGGACTACTGTTCGCTCTTCGTTGCCGGGAAAACGATCAGCGAGCCGTTGCTGTCTCGTTCAATTTCTATCAGCACATCCGATTGGCTTCTGGCGAGGTCGAGCCCACTGCCGAGCCCTTTCAGCCGGTAGGCGGCGTTGAGCAGTTTGTCCACGTCGTACGGCGAGTAGATAGGCCTCTTGAGCAACCCGCCCGGGCGCTTCAGTTCCAGCGAAGACAAACGAATCAATACGTTGTTTATGCCCGACTCGAGGTCATTCAGACGGCGTTCTTCGCTGTTCAGTTCACTCAGGAACGACTTGAAAGGGTTGTTGGTGTTTTCGAGTTGGGCGTGCTCAACCGCCTGCAACACCTGGACGCGACGTTTCAAAGCAATTGCAAGCCTCGCCGTTTCAAGGTGTGAACTGAAGGCGCCGTTCTCCTCGGTGATGCCGGGGAACGCTGCGGTCAATGCGGCCAAGTCCACGTGAGTGTCAGAAAATTGATCGAGACTAGCCTGCCACTTCTTGAGGCGGCTACGTGCGGTGGATATCGTGATACTAATTTCATGGGCCGCCGAGTCCAACCCCAGCGACTGTCCAATCTTGCCCTGGTCGAGTAATACTGAAGTCGCCTTGTCAATCGCATCACGGCAACCGTCGAGACGGTCGCGTTCCTGCTCTAATTTCTCGTCGTGAAGTTGCTCAAGCAGGTCAGTGATCCGTTCGATGGCCTTTTGCCTTTGGTTGTCTGCGTAGGCACTCGCTGCGACTGCGACCGCCATAAGGACCAAAGGTGCTGCTACGGTCAACGCCCCAGCTGTCGCCATGCCGGCGCCTGCCGTCGCAGCGGCGCCAGTTGTCGCTCCCGCGCTGGAAACGGGCACGAAAGTGGCTTGGGCGACGATTCCAGTGGAGCCGCGCAGAGCACTGTGCACGCCGCCTTGGGCAGCCTTGGAAACGATCGGACTCACGAGGCCTTTACTCAATTGCGAAGCGTACTTGGCTGGCACCACCATGCGGTAGAGCACTTCTCCGGTTGCAGGCATGTCTAATTTGGTTGGCAGTGATCGAGCCGTTTGCGCGACGAGTTGCGAGAGTTGCTGGGCGAGTGGGCTGGTCACATGAAGGGCGATCCCACTCGAAGGATCTCGGTGCTGCTTGACTGGATGCATTTCCAATGTCGCGACCGGTGCGTTCGCAAACGCCGCGAGGGCGGTGCGTAATTCGGCGAGCCTTTCGGGAGTCATCTCGCCTTCGCTCATGCGATCAGGAATCGACGCGGCCTCAGTGGCCAATGTCCAAACGGGTACGCGCGGGTTATCGTCTGCCATGTCGTCTCCTAGCAACTGTGAGTGGCGTGCCCGTGCAGCGCGCATCTCCAAGAGTTTCGATTCTAACCGTTGGTTTTAGCTCACACTCATCGTAAAAGGGCTGCGCAACTGCCCTTCGGGGGAACTCTGGCCAACATCCTCTCGCGAGCGCGGAACGCGACCGACCACGCCGTGAGGTGTCATGCGGAGTCACGAGTGTCGAACGCCCCGCCCAACTCCGCGCCACACCCCACAACAGAAACCCGGGCCGGGTCGCCAGCAACCTGACAACCCGACCCGGGAATTTTGTGGAGCTAAGGGGATTCGAACCCCTGACCTTCTCATTGCGAACGAGACGCGCTACCAACTGCGCCATAGCCCCTCGAACATCCCATACTGTAGCAGGTTCGCACCACGCGGTAAAAACCACACCGACCCCGTCACCCCCGTATGCTGCCAGCGTGAGCCGCGAACCCAACCCGACCCCCCGCGCGTCCGGCACGCCCCTCGAGGTGCTGGCGGCGTTCACGCGACTGGGCCTGACCTCGTTCGGCGGGCCCGTCGCGCACCTCGGCTATTTTCGCGCCGAGTTCGTGGAGCGCCGCCGCTGGCTCGACGACCGCGAGTACGGCGACATCGTGGCGCTGTGCCAGTTTCTGCCCGGTCCGGCGTCGAGCCAGGTGGGTTTCGTGCTCGGCCTGCGCCGCGCGGGAGGTCTCGGCGCGCTCGCCGCGTTCGTGGGGTTCACGCTGCCCTCGGCGCTGCTCATGGTGGCGGTGGCGTTCGGGGCCGCCCTCTTTGACGGTCCGGTGGGCGAGGGGGTGCTCTCGGGGCTGAAACTCGTGGCCGTCGCGATCGTCGCCCAGGCCGTGTGGGGCATGGCGCGCACCCTCACCCCCGACCGCACGCGAGCCGCGATTGGTCTCGCGGGCCTCGCCCTGGCCCTGCTCGTGAGCGGCGCATTCGGGCAGGTCGGGGCCATTATCGTGGGCGCGTTGGCGGGCTGGCTGTTCCTCAGGCCGGACGCCCCCGCGGCCCCCCTGGCACCCGCGCGCGCCCCTCGCGTGCCGCGCTGGCTCGGGCTCGCGTGCCTCGTGGCGTTCGCGGGGTTGCTGCTGGGCGGTCCGCTGCTCGCGCAGGCCGGTGGCGCCGCGGCCCTGTTCTCGGTGGTGTACCGCGCGGGCGCGCTCGTGTTCGGAGGCGGCCACGTGATCTTGCCGCTGCTGCAGTCGGGCACGGTCGACGCGGGTTGGGTCTCGCAGCCCGAGTTTCTCGCGGGGTACGGCGCGGCGCAGGCGGTGCCCGGCCCGCTCTCGACATTCGCGGCGTACGTCGGCGCGGTCGCGCACGTGCCGCCGGGCGGCGCGCTCGGGCTGTGGGGCGCCCTGATCGCGCTCGTCGCCATCTTTCTGCCGGGCTTTCTATTGGTACTGGGCGTACTGCCCATCTGGGACGCGCTGCGGGCCCGGCCGGGTGCGCAGGCCGCGTTGGCCGGGGCGAACGCCGCCGTGGTGGGTGTGCTCGCGGCGGCTCTGTATGACCCGGTGTTCACGTCGGGGGTGACGAGCGCCGCGGGGCTGGTCGTGGCGGCGGCGGGGTTTGTGGCGCTCACGCGATTCGCCGCGCCGCCGTGGGTCGTGGTGCTCGGGGGAGCCCTGCTCGGCGTGCCCGTGCACCTGTGGGGGTGAACGCCCTCCCGCCCGTGCCCGCCCCGTTTCGCCCAGCGGCGAACCCGTGCCCGCCCGTTCAAAAACCCGGCACCCGCCGCGTACATTGAATGCATGACTTCACCCATGCCGCAGGCCAAGCAGGTGCGCACCGAGCGCGTGCATCACGGCGACACGTTCATCGACAACTACGAGTGGCTGCGCGAGAAAGAATCGCCCGAGGTGATCGCGCACCTCGAAGCCGAGAACGCGTACACCGAGGCGGTCACGCAGCACCTGCAACCCGTGCGCGAGGCCATCTTTGACGAGATCAAGGGCCGCACGCAGGAGGACGACCTCAGCGTGCCCTCGCGCCGCGACGGCTGGTGGTACTTCACGCGCACCGTCACGGGCGGCGCCTACGGCATCAACTGCCGCGTGCCCGCTCACGATACGGGCGACGAACTGGCCGACTGGACCCCGCCGACCATCGCCCCCGGCGAGACCCTCGCCGGCGAGCAGGTGATCATCGATAACAACGAGGCCGCCGCGCAGCACGAGTTCTACTCGCTCGGCGGGCTGAGCATCAGCGATTCGGGCCGTTACGCCGCCATCGCGACCGACATCGTCGGCGACGAGCGCTACACCATTCGCGTGAAAGACCTCGAGACTGGCGAATTTCTGGCCGACGAGATCGAAAATACCAGCGGCGGGGGCGTGTTCAGCGCCGACGCCCAAGACCTCTACTACGTGGTCAACGACGAATCGTGGCGCCCCTACCGCGCCTATCGGCACCGCATCGGCACGCCCACGAGCGACGACGAACTGCTCTACGAGGAGTCCGACCAGGGCCTGTGGATGGGCATCGGGCGCAGCGCGTCCAAGCGGTACTTCGAGATTCACTCGGGGTGCAGCGAGTTCAGCGAGACCCGGCTGTTCAGCCTCGCGGAGGGCCCCGTCACCGCCGCGCGCGTGGCCACGCCCGGCCCGCTGAACCCCGTGATCGACCGCTCAGAGAATGTGCTTTACGACGTCGACGACCTGCCCGAACGCGAGGGCCGTGGTGCGGCGTTCGTGCTCACGCACAATCACAACGCCCTGAACTCGCAGGTAGACCTCGTTCTCGAAAGCGAACTCGCCAAATCGGTCGCCGAGCAGCAGCGCGCCGTGCTTGAAGCGCACCGCGACGACGTGCGCATCGAGGGCGCGGGCTGCACCCGCACGTGGCTGGCCGTCTCACTGCGGCAAAACACGTGCCCGCAGGTGCGGTTCTACAGTGTCGACGAGGCGTGGGGGCTGCTCGAAAACGGCACCACCGGAGCGTCCGCCCTCACCCCCCGCCAGCCGCGCTTCGACGAAGAGATCTACACGAGCGGGGTGTCGGGTTTCGAATACGAGTCGCCGCTCGTGCGCCTCAGTTACTCGTCGTGGTTCACGCCGAGCACCGTGTTCGATTACTTCATCGACCGCGACGAACTGGCACTGCGCAAGCAAACCCCCGTGCTGGGCGGCTATCAGCCCAGCGATTACGTGGCCACGCGCCACTGGGCCACCGCCGCCGACGGCACGCGCGTGCCGCTCTCGGTGCTGCACCGCGCCGACCTCGACGTCACGAAGCCGCAGCCCACGCTTGTCTACGCGTACGGCAGTTACGAGATCAGCATGGACCCGGCGCTGTCGGTCGCGCGACTCAGCCTCATGGACCGCGGAGTCATCTACGTCGTCGCGCACGTGCGCGGCGGCGGCGAGATGGGCCGAGCCTGGTACGAGAACGGCAAGAAGCTGCACAAGCAGAACACGTTCACCGATTTCGTGGACGCCACGCGGTACGTTCTGCGCGCAGGCCTGGCTGAGCCGGGTCGGGTGGTGGCGATGGGTGGTTCCGCCGGCGGGTTGCTGATGGGAGCCATCGCGAACCTCGCGCCCGAACTGTACGCGGGCGTGGTGGCGCAGGTGCCGTTCGTGGACGCGCTCACGAGCATTCTCGACCCCGACTTGCCGCTTTCGGCTCTCGAATGGGAGGAGTGGGGCAACCCCATCGAATCCGAAGAGGTGTACCGCTACATGAAGCAGTACTCCCCGTACGAGAACGTGCGCGCCGCGAAGTACCCGCGCATCGCCGCCGTGACCAGCCTGCATGACACGCGCGTGCTGTACGTCGAGCCCGCCAAGTGGGTGGCGCTGCTGCGCGAAACCGCCGCGAACCCCGCCGAGATGCTGCTCAAGACCGAGATGCACGGCGGTCACGGCGGCGCCTCGGGCCGGTACGAGCGGTGGAAGGACATCGCGTGGGACTACGCGTTCGCCCTAGACTGCATGGGGCTGACGGAGTAGTCGGCGCAGATGAAGCCGCCGCGAGGGCGGGCACGAGCAAGGAGTGTGGGATGCGGGTTTTGTCGATTCAGTCGCACGTGGCGTTCGGGTACGTGGGTAACTCGGCGGCGACGTTCACGCTGCAGCGACTCGGTCACGACGTGATCGACGTGCTCACCGTGAACTTCTCGAACCACACGGGCTACGGGGCGTGGCGGGGAGTGCCCGTGGCGCCCGAAGTGCTCGCCGAGATCGTGCAGGGGGTCGACGAGCGCGGCGCCCTCGACGACGTGAAGCTTGTGCTGACGGGCTACCAGGGCTCGGGCGCCGTCGCCGACGCCATCTTGAACGGCCTCGCGCAGGTGCGAAGGAAGAACCCAGCGGTGCAGTACGTGTGCGACCCCGTGATGGGCGACGTCGGCCGCGGCCTGTTCGTCGCCCCCGGGGTGCCCGAACTCATTCGCGACACGGTGCTCGCGCACGCCAACGTGCTCACCCCCAACGCGTTCGAGCTCGCGTTTCTTGCGGGCCTGCTGCCCGAGGGGTCGACCGACCTGCCGGCCGAGTTCGCGACCCGCGCGGGAATCTTGGCCGCCGCGGAGCAGGTGTTCGCGCAGATGGCAGACGGCCCCCGTACCATGCTGATCACCTCCGTCACGCACGACGAGGTGCCAGAGGGGTCGCTCGCGCTACTTGCGACCGATGGTACGAACGTGTTCGAGGTGCAGACGCCGCTGCTGCCCGTGAGCGTCAACGGGGCGGGCGACGTCACGAGCGCCCTCTTCGCCGCGCACCTCGGCGACGGCCTGCAGGTTGCGCTCGAACGCACCGCGTCGAGCGTCTTTGGCATTTTGGACGCCACGGTGGCTGCGGGCACGCACGAGATCCAGTTGGTCGGCGCGCAGGACGAGTTGGTGGCGCCCACGCGAGTCTTCGAGGCGCGGGCGATCTGACGGCGCGGGCGAACAGTTTCGGGACGCCCTGCACGACTATTGGGCCTGGTCCACGCTAGGGCCGATGTACCGATACCACTGCACCGACGAGGCGATACCCGGCGACCTGCGCATCACGCGGTGGGGCTGGGACGGCCGGGTCGGCGAGTAGACGCGCACCCAACCCCGCCGCGACCACTAAATGCATTTATTTCACTAACTTGTTCCCATGCTGAGAATAGCTTGATAACGTTTTCCACGTCGATAACGGCGAGGACACCGAACGTCCCCGCGGTCGACTTCATCGTCACCACGCGCGAAGGAGCGTTCCTTGAAAACCGCATTCTCACGACGACTACTCATCACCAGCGCGGCGGCCACGGCCTTTGCCGCCTACGCGATCCCGGCCCACGCGGCCATGCAGCCCACGGGTCCGACCCGGGCGGGAGGCGCCGGAGCGTCCGGGGGTCCCAAGCAGCCCGCCAAGCCCCCCAAGCAGCCCGCCAAGCCGGGCCCTAAGAACGGCGGCGCCATCAACCCCAGCCCCACGCCCGTCGCCCTCGCGCAGCGCTCCGGCAACGTCGCTGCCCTGACCTTCGACGACGGCCCGAACCCCGTCACCACGCCCCTGCTGCTCGACTACCTGCACGAACACAACATCAAGGCCGTGTTCTGCGTCGTCGGTAGCGAGATCACGAAGCCCGGCGGCGCCGAGATTCTGCGCCGCATCGTCGCCGAGGGGCACGTCCTCGCCAACCACACCACCAGCTACGCCGATATGGGCGCGTGGTCCGCCAAGGCCGTGCGCAAAGACCTCATGGAGAACCTGCGCATCATCCGCCAGGCACTCGGTGACCCGCACGCTCCCGTGCCGTACTTCCGCGCGCCCAACGGCAGCTGGGGCGTCACGCCGCAGGTCGCCGTCGAACTCGGCATGCAGCCCCTCGCCGTCGTGAACGTCATCAACGACTGGGTGACGCAAGACATCCCAACCCTCACCGCGAACCTGCGCGCCGCCATGAAGCCCGGCGAAGTTGTGCTCGCACACGACTCGGGAGGCGACCGCAGCGGCACCCTCGCGGCCGTTAAGGCCGTGGTCGACGAACGCCTCGCCGACGGCTGGACCTTCACCCTGCCACAGGCGACCCCCGACTCGCCCCGGCTCGCGAGCGCAGTGCTCGACTACTACCCGCTCAAGCACAGCGCGGCATTCCCGATGGGCGTCGCCATCGACCAGCGTGAAACCACGGGCGCCGCCGCCGACACCCTGCTGCACAACTTCGGCCAAATCACCCCCGAGAACCACATGAAGCCCGAGGAGTGGTACGACGCCGACCGCAGGTTCCGCATCAACCCGCAGGCCGTGGCGCTCATGGACTTCGCGCGCGACAACGGGCTGCGCGTCTACGGGCACGTGCTCGTGTGGCACAGCCAGGTGCCCGCCTGGTTCTTCGAACATGCCGACGGCACGCCACTCACCGACTCGGCCGCAGATCAGGCCGAGCTCACGGCGCGCATGCGCACGCACATCTTCAATGTCGCGAAGGCGCTGCACGACGGTTGGGGCGCATTCGGCGCGGGCAACCCGTTGGTCGCGTTTGACGTGGTCAACGAGGTGATCGATGACAGCCCCAACTTCGCAGACGGCATGCGACGCAGCCGCTGGTACGAGGTGCTCGGCGAGAACCTGGTCGACCTGGCGTTCGCATTCGCGCAGGAGGCGTTCAACGTCAAGTACGCCGCGAAGGGTCCGGGCGCGCCCGAGAATCCCGTCGCGCTGTTCATCAACGACTACAACACCGAATACGCCGACAAGCGCGGGCGGTACGCGGCGCTCATCGAACGACTGCGCGAGCGCGGCGCCCCCATCACGGGGGTGGGGCACCAGTTCCACGTCAACATGACCATCGACGTGACCTGGCTCGAGGCCGCGCTCGCGACCTTCAAGGGCAGCGGGCTGCATCAAGCGGTCACCGAGTTCGACATGCCCACCGGCACCCCGGTCACCGACGCGCTGCGCGAGCAGCAGGCGGCGTTCATTCGCACGGCGTTCGAGACGTTCCGCGCGCATGCCGACGAAATGTTTGCGGTCACCGTGTGGGGCCTCAACGACGCGCGCAGCTGGCGCAACGACCGCGGCGAGCCCCTGCTGTTCGCCGACGATTACAGCCCCAAGCTGGCCTTCGAGGCGGCGGTGGGTCACGAGATTCGCTGAGTCAGGCTGATTCCGGGCATCTGCTGATTGAGTGCGGACGCCCGCGGGCCCCGCTGGTAGGTTTGCCGACCTGCCAGCGGGGCCGCGTGCGTCCGGACCTCACCTAGGAGCCGCCGCCAACGGGCCGCAGGTGCAGGTAGCGCAGCACCGCCAGGAGGCGGTGGTGGTCCTCGGGAGTTTGCGGCAGGTTGAACTTGGCAAACAGCGAACTTATGTGTTTCTCGACGGCGCCCTGGCTGATGAAAAGTTCTTGTGCGATGGCCGCATTGCTGCGGCCCTCAGCCATGAGGCGCAAAACCTCGGTCTCGCGAGGGCTGAGATTCCCGATGGGGTCATGGGCGCCTCGTACCGAGAGCATGGCGCTAATGACCGTGGGATCAATGACGAACTCGCCCGCAAGCACGCGGGAGACCGCATCGACGAGGTCTTCGAACCGGGTGATGCGATCTTTGAGCACATAGCCGACCCCGCCACCGTTCGCGGCACCCGCCATGAGTTCGGCCGTGTACAGAGGCTCGACATATTGCGAGAGAACGAGCACGCCGATCTGCGGGTGCGTGTTCCTGATCTGCACCGCGGCCCGCAGCCCCTCATCACGATGGTTCGGGGGCATGCGCACATCGGTAATGACCAGGTCGGGGGAGACCTCATGCACGGCGCGGGTCAGGGCGTCCGCGTCACACACCGCGGCGCAGATCTCGTGGCCGGCCTCTTCGAGCAACCGCACGAGGCCCTCTCTGAGCAGGGCAGAATCTTCGGCCAGCACAACACGCATAACTACAGGCTACTGCTAGACGTGAACCCGGAGCCGCGATCAGCGCACTGCATCGGCGCCGAGGGGGATGCGGGCGGATATGACCGTTGGACCGCCACCGGGGCTGGCAACCTGCAGGGTACCGTCTACGCCGGCCAACCTATCTGCGAGGCCCCGAAGCCCGTGGCCCTTTTCTGGATGGGCCCCGCCCACTCCATCGTCGCGCACCGACACCTCGAGCATTGAAGGGGTGCAGCTCAATCGCACCTGCGCCTGCGAGGCGCCGGAATGCTTCGCCACGTTGGCGAGGGCCTCTGACAGCACGAAGTAGGCGGCGTTTTCAACGCTCTCGGGAAGCCGCTGCTCGGCCTCTAATGTGCTCGTGACGTGTACGGGGACAGTTGCGCGCGCTGCCAACGCGGAGGCCGCCGCGCCCAACCCGCGGTCGGTCAACAGGGGCGGGGCGATGCCGCGCGACAAGGCGCGTATCTCTGCCAGGGCTTCTCGACTTTGTTCGAGCGCCCCTTCCATCAAGGCGCGCGCAGCGGCCGGGTCATGCTGGAGTTTTCTCGCAGCCGACTCGACGTCCATGTGCAGGCGAATCAAGCGCTGCTGGGGCCCATCATGCAGATCACTCTCAATCTTGCGAAGGGTCGACGCCTCTTCTGCGACGACCCGAGCGCGGCTACGTTGCAGGTCGTCGCTGCGTGCGCGCAATGCTGCCGTCTCGTTGGTGAGGAGGTCCCGCGCGATGGCGGCGTCGGCGTGGGCGACGCCGCGCAGCACCCCCGGCAGAGTCACCAGGAACGCCAGCCCGTAGGCTATCCCCAAGAGGCCATCTGCCGCCTGAGTGCTCATGCCAAAGGTCGAGTCGATGAACAGGATGTGTGCCAGCCCCGTGTCTTCGCGGTGCGGCAAGAAGTAACCCCAAGACCACAGCGTCAGCCCACCGAACGCGACGGCGAGCCACGTGACGGCGACGCAAAACCCGCATGTGCGATACACAAAAGACACGACTGTGCCGTGGACCAGATCGCGCCACAATTGCGGGTCGCTCAAACTCTTGATGCTGCCGCTCACGGTTCGCGGTTGCGGCGGCGCATAGACGACCGGCGGGACAGCGCCATCGCGGCGACGCAGTGCCTCGCGATTCGTATCGGCAAAGGCCCGCGCCCGCGATAGACACCCGAGCAGCACCGGCAGGCCCACCCACACGACGAGGGTCGAAACGCCCACCGAAAAAAGGACGAGCAGCACGATAAACGATGCGATTGACAGGAGAAACCCGCTAGCGATGTAGCGCAAGTCAACATACATCTGACGCCAGGTGGAGGGGCGGCTGATGAGCCACGAATCGCGGCGCGTGGGAGTGGGTGGTTGGCTCGTGGTTCAATCTTCATCGCGTCATGCGCTGGGCGGTATCCAGGCTCCCGGCCTCATAGGTGGGGTTAGCCCCCCTATTTGCGCGGCGCCGCCGTCGAACCGCGCACGATCAACTCGATCGGCATGTGCAGACGCTCGGGTGCTGTCGCCTCGGGTTCGGCGAGCAGGCGCAACAGCGTCTCGGCGGCGGCGCGCCCCATGTCGCGCAGCGGCTGGCGGATTGTGGTGAGCCGGGGCTCGCCCGATACCGCGGCGGGAATATCGTCGAAGCCGACCACCGAGAGGTCGCCGGGCACGTCGAGGCCGCCCGCGCGGGCGGCCCCGATGGCCGCCAGCGCAGAGATGTCATTGGCCGCGAAGATCGCGGTGGGCGGTTCGTCGCGGTCGAGGAGGGCCGCGACGGCCTCGGCGGTGGGTTCGGCACGAAACTCGCCGTCCACGATGAGCGACTCGTCGATGTCTACACCGGCCTCGGTCAGAGCCGCGCGGTAGCCGCGCTCGCGCTCGCGGGCAGACTCGAGGTCGGTGCGACCGCGAGCGTGCGCGATGCGCGTGTGGCCGAGGTCGAGTAGATGACGGGTCGCGCTGTGCCCGCCGCCGTAGTTGTCGGTGTCGATGGAGGGCGTGCCGTGTGTGCCGGTGTGGGGGTCGATGGCGACGATGGGGATGCTCGTCTGGGTCGATTCGGCGCTGGGGGTCACCACGATCGCGCCGTCGATGAGGGTGCCGCCGAGTTTGGAGAGCGAGCGCTGCTCCCAGCCGCGCCGCGACTGCTCGGGGTCAATGGAGGCCTGGCTACCCGAGTACGCGAGCAGTTCGTAGCCCGTGTCGGTGAGGGCTTCAGAGATGCCCTCGAGCACCGCGTGGGCGAACGGCTCGAACCCCGCGACGAGTACGCCGATCACGTTGGTGCGTCCGCGCCGCAGCGATGATGCGATGAGCGAACTCTCGTAGCCCAACTCGGCGATGGCAGCCTGCACGCGCACGGCGGTTTTGGCGGCGACGCCGTAGCGTTCGTTGATCACCTTCGAGACGGTCGAGACCGAAACGCCGGCGGCGGCGGCCACGTCGTGAATGGTGGCGCGGGCCCCGAGGGTACGGACGCCCGCGGGCGGCGTGGCGGCGGGGGTTTCGGTCGTTGCGTGCGGAGTCACCCACTCACAGTAACTCAGGTGGGGGAGCGGGGCGCGCCATCGAGCGGAGAGAAAACGTTATCGATAACGATTGACAAGGGCCGCTGGGAGTGACAAGGTGTGGAGCAACAACGGAACGCACGCGGCCCGCGGGCCACGTGGCGTCCGCCCACCCACGCGGACCGCAAGGCCAACGCGGCCCGCACAACCAACGCTGCCGCGCAGCACCCGCACCCGCACCGCGCGCAATGCCGCCGCGAGACCAGGAGCCACCATGACGACCACCGCCTCTCCCGCTACCATCCCGGCGTTCCCGCGCGTCTCGCAGCGCGTCAGCGATCTCCACTCGCAGATGACCCTCGACGAAAAGCTCGCGCAACTCGTGGGCTACTGGCTCGACCAGGGCGGCAACGTGGTCGCGCCAATGCAGGGCGAAATGGGCGGCTCCGATGGTTCCGCCGCCTCGGTCAGCAGCAGCGACGAGGCGGGGCGCACCGCTCTCGCACACATCACGCGCCACGGCCTCGGCCACTACACGCGCGTGTACGGCACGCGGCCCGTCGAGCCGGCGCAACGCGCGGCCTGGCTCTGGGCCGAGCAGCGCCGCCTTAAGCGAGAAACCCGATTGGGCATCCCGGCGCTCGTGCACGAGGAATGTCTTACGGGCCTCGCGGCATGGAAGGCCGCCACGTTCCCCACCCCGCTCGCGTGGGGCGCGGCCTTCGACCCCGAGCTGGTCGAGCAGATGGGCCGCAGCATCGGCGTTACGATGCGCGAACTCGGCATCCACCAGGGGCTTGCTCCCGTGCTCGACGTCGTGCGCGACCCGCGGTGGGGCCGCGTGGACGAGTGCATCGGCGAAGACCCGTACCTCGTCGGCACCGTCGGCACGGCGTACGTGCGCGGGCTGCAGGCCGAGGGCGTGCACGCGACGCTCAAGCATTTTCTCGGCTATTCGGCCTCCGTGGCAGGGCGCAATCACGCACCCGTTTCGGCCGGTCCCCGCGAGATCGCCGATACCTTCCTGCCCCCGTTCGAGATGGCGATCGTCGACGGCGGCGTGCGTTCGGTGATGAACTCCTACACCGACGTCGACGGCGTGCCCATGGCCGCGAGCGAGCACTACTTCACGCACGTGCTGCGCGAACGTCTTGGCTTCGACGGCGTGGTGGTCTCCGACTACTTTGCAGTCGCGTTTTTGCAGTTCATGCATGGGGTCGCGGCCGACCGAGCCGAGGCCGCCGCGCTCGCGCTGAAGGCCGGCATTGACGTCGAACTGCCCACGGGCGACGCCTATCTCGAACCTCTGGCCGAGGCCGTGCGCGACGGCCGCCTCGACGTGGCCTACGTGGACCGTTCGGTGCTGCGCGTGCTCGCGCAGAAAGAAGAACTGGGCCTGCTCGAGCCGGACGCATTTGAGGACGAGCCGCCCGCCACCGTCGACCTCGATTCGCCCGGGCATCGCGCCATCGCCCGCCAGCTCGCCGCCGAGTCGCTGGTGCTGCTCGCGAATGATGGCGCCCTCCCGCTCGCCGCGACCGCGTCGCGCATCGCCGTGATCGGGCCGAACGCCGACCGCCCCGAAGCGCTGCAGGGCTGCTACTCGTTCGCGAATCACGTGCTCGCCGGGTTCCCGGACCACGAGATCGGCTTCGAGATTCCCACCGTCCGCGAAGCACTCGCCGCCGCCCGACCCGACGCCGAGTTCACCTTCGCCACCGGTTGCGAGGTCGAGGGCGACGACCGGTCTGGGTTTGCGGACGCGCGCGCTGCCGCCCTGGCAGCGGACGTGGCCGTGGTCGTGGTGGGCGATCAAGCCGGTCTCTTTGGCCGAGGCACCGTGGGCGAGGGTAACGATGCGTTCTCGCTGGACCTGCCCGGCGTGCAGCGCGAACTCGTCGCCGAGATCGTCGCGACGGGAACGCCGGTCGTGCTCGTCGTGGTGACGGGCCGGCCATACGCGATCGGCTGGGCGCTGCCCGGTGCCGCGAACGCCGGTGCGGCAGTGCCAGCCGCCGTCGTGCAGGCGTTCTTCCCCGGCGAGGCGGGCGG
Source organism: Micrococcales bacterium 31B (assembly GCA_022803075.1). Lineage (GTDB taxonomy): Bacteria > Actinomycetota > Actinomycetes > Actinomycetales > Dermabacteraceae > JAFFTF01. The sequence goes on along the minus strand of JAFFTF010000008.1, from coordinate 6,343 downwards.
CGAGGCCATCGCGGATGTTCTCACGGGAGCGATCAACCCGTCGGGCCGTCTCCCCGTGTCGCTGCCGCGCGTCACCGGCGCGCAACCCCACCACTACGCGCACTCGATTCTGGGCGGACCGTCTGATGTCACCTCGGCCGACCCGACCCCCGCGCGTCCGTTCGGATTCGGTCTCTCCTACACCGAATTCGCGTACTCAGACCTCTCGGTCACGAGCGCCGTGCGCGCGGGCGACGCCTTCACGGCGGAGGTCACGGTCACCAACACGGGCACGCAGGCGGGTGCCGACGTGGTGCAGTTGTACGGCCGTGACCTGCACGGTTCGATCGTGCGACCCGTGCGGCAACTGCTGGCCTACGCTCGCGTCGAGTTGGCGCCCGGCGAGTCGCGGCGCGTCACGTTCGACGTGCCCACGCAGCGCTTCGCCTTCAGCGACGCGCGGCTCGTGCGCGTGATTGAGCCCGGGGACGCCGAAATATGGGTCGCCGCGCACGCCGCCGCAGACACCGCCCGTGACCTCGAAGACGCCTCGGGCGGCGCGATCACCAACGAGAAGCGGCACACCGCCGAGACCCTACCCGGCTCGGCGACGCCTCGCGCGCGACTCGCCATCACGGGCGAGCTCTACGAGGTGCAGCCCGAGGACGCCCGCGTGGTTCAGGTGCGCGTTAGCTGACGCTGGCAGCGGGCGCGGCGCTTCGCCGCGCCGCGGCCCGCTCTGTGGTAAGCCAGTCTCATGACTCCCAGCAGCTCGAACCCAGACTCCCAGCCCCGCACGCGCAAACCCCAGCCGCCCCAGGGTGGGCGCGCCGGTGGACGCGAGCTCGCCGCGTTCGCGACAGTCGTGGCCGCGCTCTACGTGGGCTTCGCCGCAGCACTGGGGCGCGCGCGGGCGCGACTGCGCGCGCAACGCAACGACGAGGTCTAGCCGCGAGGCGCAACCGCCGAATTGCGCAATCTCGGCAATCCACGTGCCGCCCGCCAGCCCGCGCCCCTACAGTGCTGGCATGACTCCCGACGCGCAGATGCACCTGATCCCCATGCGTGACGGTGTGCGTCTCGCGTGCGACATCTACGGCGCACCCCCAGAACCCACAGAAACCCCAGAAACCGGCGCAACCGGCGCACCCCCAAAAACCGCCGCACCCCCAACACCCCCGCGCCCCGTGCTGCTGGAACGCACGCCGTACGGCCGCCGGGCCACGCGCGCGTCCGACCAGGCCGCCCTCGGCCGGCCCACGCCCACCCCCGCGGACCAGGCGCGCATCTTTCTCGCGGACGGCTTCATCTACGTGCGGCAGGATTGCCGCGGCCGGGGGGACTCCGAGGGTACGTTCACGAAGTATCACGACGAGGCGAGCGACGGTTTCGACACGGTCGCGTGGCTGCGCGAGCAGTCGTGGTGCGACGGGCGCGTGTTCATGACCGGGGTCTCGTATTCGGCGCACGCGCAGACCGCGGCGGCGGGGGTGGGCACCCCGCTCGCGGGCATGATTCTCGATTCGGGGGGCCTGTGGCATCCGTTCGAGACGGGCATCCGCGTGGGTGGGGCCTACGAACTAAAGCAGGCCACGTGGGCGATGCGTCACGCGCTGAAGAGCGTGCACCGCCGCAGCGAGGCGCAACGCCGCGTGCTCGAAGCCGTCGACATAGCCGAGTGGTTCGCCCGCATGCCGTGGCGGCGCGGGGACTCGCCGCTCGCTGCGGCTCCCGAGTACGAGTCGTACCTGTTTGAACTGTGGGGACGTCAAATATTCGACGCGTCGTGGCGCACTGCCGACCTGTGGGCCGAGGGACATATCGAGGCGTTCCCGCGCGTGCCCGCCGTGGTCATGGGCAGTTGGTACGACCCGTACGTGCGCTCGTCGCTCAAGCTGTTCGCGGCGCTCCGCGACCGTAACCCGGCGAGTCGTCTCATCATGGGCCCGTGGACCCATGGCGCGCGCGTCACCACGCACTCCGGCGACGTCGAGTTCGGCCCGCAGGCCGCCTTCGACCGGGCGTTTGGGGCGGACGCCGTGTCGTGGCGGTCGGCCTGGCTCGCCGCGTTGGCACAACCCCCCGCAACCCCCGAACCCGCCCCCGTGCACTACTTTGAGATGGGCGGCGGTACGGGCACCCGCACCCCCGAGGGCCGCCTCGACCACGGCGGCACGTGGCGCTCGGCCGCCAGCTGGCCCCCCGAGGCGTCCGCGCCCCTCACCCTGCACCTGGGCATCGCACCGGACCGCACGGGCACCCTGCTCAGCGAGCCCCGGCCCGCGGCCGAGGTGCTGCTCGCGGCGGACGCGGCGCGACCCGTCGCGACGCGCGGAGGCCAGGTCACATCGGGAGAGCCCGTGATGCGCGGCGGCGCGTTTGACCAGGGCGCGGCAGCGGCGCTGGGTGCCAAGAATCGGGTGCTCAGCTTTCGCACCGAACCCCTCACTGCGCCGCTCACCATCGCGGGACCCATCACCGTCACCGTCACGCTCACCAGCACGGCCCGTGACGCTGACCTCGCGGTCACGCTGATCGATGAGTATCCGCCGAGCGACGACTGGCCCGAGGGGTTCGCCATGAACCTGAGCGATTCGATTCTGCGCGCGAGTTACCGCGAGGGCTTCGCGTGGCGCGTGCCGCTCACGCCGGGGGAGCCGTTCACCCTGACGGTCGAGGCGCCCGACGTTGCCAACCGCTTCGAGGCGGGGCACCGGCTGCGACTCGACCTCGCCGCGAGCAATTTTCCCCGCTTCGACGTCAACCCGGGCACGTGCGGCGACCCGTGGGATGCCCCCGTGCCGTCGACCCTCACGGTGCGGCTCGGCGACGCCCGCGCAACGCTCACCGTCAGCCAGGTGCCCTCGGATTGACGATAATGGGCGCATGGTTGTCACCCTGGACCTGCGCTCCACCCCGCCCAGCGCGGTCACCGTGCAGGGCTCGCCCCTGATCGAAACGATGGCCCTGCTGCACCTCGTGACGGAACGCGAGCATCACGTCGAGCAGCGCGCCGTCATCGAGGCCACCTACTCGGCCCTGCCCCCAGCCGTGTTTGCGCAGGTCGAGGCGTTCGCGCCCCTCTGGTCGCGATTGCGTTGCCGCCTCTTTTTTCCTCTGGACGCGCGATCCCTCCCTGAATGGGAACCCCAGTTGGCAGCGCTGGAAGGGCTGGACCTGGCGTCCTTCACGACTCTCGCGGCGGAAGGGGTCCTGGGGTTGGGGCGGCGCGGCCAGCACGCAGACCTCATCGCCAGGCCGGGGGATTTCGTGGCAGCGTGCCGCGCCCGCGCCACGGCGCGCGGCGACCTGGCCCAGCGTCTCGTCGACGACCCGCAGCGGTTTCGCGGTGACCTGCTCGGTCTCTTGCACGAGGTGTGGGAGGCGGCCGGTGCCCGGGATTGGGTGCAGTCGCGGCCCCGCTTGGAGCGTGCCGCGGAGCAGGCGCGCGACGACCTGCAGCGTGACCTCGCGACCGCGTTCGCGAACCTCAGCGACACCGCCGAGGTGGCCGGGCCCGGCCGCGTCGCCTTCGACAAACTCGACACGTTCTCGCTGGCCCCCGGCGCGCAGCCGCTCTATGTGATCCCGTCGCTGCTGCACGCCCCGCACCTGACCATTAAGTCGGGGGAGGGGCGGCCGCTGACTGTCGTCTATCCGGTCGGACGCGCGCCTGAGCAGCTCTCGCTCCAGGCCCTGCAATCGCGGTTGGAGGCGCTGGCCTCACCGTTTCGCATGAGATTGCTGCGCCACCTGCTGAGCGAAGCGCAGACGACCAGCGAGCTGGCGTTGCGCCTCGCCGTGGATGATTCGCAGGTGTCGCGCGCGCTGTCGCTGCTGCGCAAGGCAGGCGTAGTGCACTCGGTGCGCAGCGGCGGAACGTTGCTGCACCACGCCGATGCGGTCACGCTGCGGCGGTTGGGCGTAGACGTCGTGCGGACGATCCTGCGCTAGCGCGCCGTACGAATGCGTTTCAGAAGATTCCTACTCCGGCTGAGGCAATTCATAGAATGTCGTGATCGCAACAAACTCTTTACTAAGTTCACTGCACGATTGGAGCGAGGCAGGGTTTGAGAAACTTTTGAGACTGCCATTCAATTGCTGGATGACTTCCGCAGTCGTAGTCACTACGCTGTGTTTCGGCAATGCCTTTCCGACTTCGAGTTTGAGTTTGCCATCAACCAGCACGCCGTAGGGCGTGGCTTGATAGGTGTGGTACCACGGCAGCACGAGTGGCTGTCGCGAGCCATCGTCGTGCTGCACCACGAGGCAATTACGTTCGATCGCGAGCGATCCGCTGCCGCTCACCGCCGATTGTTCTCCCGGTGGAGACACCATGCGTGCGGAGACAAATTGCAACCCGATGCCTGACGCCAAACCGGCGTCGCTGGGGGTGCGTGAAGCGCTGCGGATGGTTGCTGAATTCGAACTAGCGGTCTGTGTGGATGGGCTATTGCAGGCGGCAACAGCGGTACACGTGGTGACGATGAGCACTCCAACCATGACGGCGCGAAATATAGGCATCTCAGAGTCCAGTCCACAGAGACATGTTGAATCTATTCAATGCATTTGGCAGCACCGTGTATGCACTCTTATTGTTCACTTTCCCGTAGTGAATGCCATAGCCGTCGCCCCCGGAAAACCAAGGGCCTCCACTGTCGCCGGGTTGTGAAATGTCGCGAGACACAGAACTCAGAGGCCCAACCTTATATGACGTTCCACCCGTTTCTGGAGGGGTTGAGTATCCACATACGCCCACTGAAGTGACTTGATCACATGCATATCCTGCTGTGGCTCCATATTTACAGACACTCAGCTCTATAAATGATTGTCGAGCCGCCCCGAAAACCCTACTATTTACACCCGTATATACTTTTCCAGACAGCATGTATTTGCTCCAATTCCATCGCGTGTCCCCTCCGGGGTAGGCAGTGGTTGTCGAGACCGAAAACGGTTGAACGGGATTAAAAAAATCCGGTATTCCTGCATACGGACCACCGCTACCGGAACAATGGCCTGCGGTTAGTAAAGCCAGCTCTGGTCCCGTGTTCTTTTTTGTAGGGAGCGACATGGTGCAGCCGAGAAAGGGTAGGCCACCGTCCGAATCCTCCGGCTGAATCACGGGGGCAGTTGCTTCCACCAACTCTAAAGAAACTGTGCTTGGGATTCCTGGAATGCTCGTCAGGATGTTTTTGTCCAATGACATTCCCGTCTTAACTTGCACCGAAACTTGGTAGGCTAATGCTTTGGTTCGCTCGGCAGAAGCGCTCAATACTGTAGGGTTTTTGGCCAGGGCGTCGATGATGTTCGAGCCCATGTGATCCAATTCGGAAACCGAAGCGCCTGTGTTAACGACGACGCGGAATTCCGGGATCTGCGACAAAAGAGTTTGCGCGTCTTGGGGGGCGGTCGAAGCGAAATATACCGTCCCAGTTCTGGTTTCCTCATCGAGTTCGGCGGCGGTGAAATCGTTGGGATACGAATCTTGTATTTCGCTCAAGACGCTACTGGCTTCATTTCGCCACTCCGCTATGGAATTTTTTTCCAAAGTGACATGGCCAAGGTCGTCGACGATCACCCCCGGCTCGCCAATCGGTTCCGAAGTGGAGCCAAAATCTTCGGTTTGAGAGGGGGGTAGCATCTTTTCACCTCTAGATTCGTCCCGATCCACTGCAGGCGCTAGGACGCTCTCATGCGAGAGGATGCGAGAAGATGCGAGAGGGCCGGGAGGCTGAGACAAGCAAACACGAGTGCAATGCTTACAAATTTCACGACTGTCTCCTTCGGCGGAATGCGTGCGTGGGATGTGGGGGCCCTGTGCTCACAAGAGTCTCGCGTCACAATTGCCCTGTCAATCGATATGCGAATATAAAGTTTCGCAGTGCTCCCTGCCTGGGGTGTGCTGGTTCGCCGCTACGGTACCCTTCGTGAACACTTCAACTAGTGTCGCGTGTCGTTAGTTCATAAATGGTTGGTTTTTTGGGGGAATTGGCTATGGCGAATTCTCCGGCTCCCGCGTTGCGGCTCTTTGATGGTGATGAAGGCAGATTGCGTGGTTTGGTGCGCTCAACGACGGTCCGCGCGGGTGATGCGAAGCGGGCGCGCATTGTGTTGCTCGCGTCGGAGGGGGTCGCGAACACGCGGATCGCGGAGCTCACGGGTGCGAGCGTTGTGACGGTGTTGAAGTGGCGGGCTCGCTACGAAGACCTCGGGATCGCGGGCTTGGGTGACGCGGATCGGTCCGGTCGTCCGCGGCTTCTCGATCATGCGGCCATCGTGGCGGCGACGTTGACCGCGCCACCGAAGAAGTATGGGGTGACGCACTGGTCGTCGCGCCTGCTCGCCTCGCATTTGAAGATCGGGA
>JAFFTF010000007.1 GCA_022803075.1 Micrococcales bacterium 31B | reverse complement strand
GCACGCCGCCAGCGTTCGTCCTGAGCCAGGATCAAACTCTCCATAAAAAAATAGAAAACAAGCAACCACACAACAACACCACCCACAACGAGCAGCATCATCACACGACCACTAAAAAATGAATCCCAGCAACCAAGAACAATCCACCAACAAACAAAAATGAATGTAAAGAAATAAATTGAACTCGATAACCAAAAATAAAATGGCATCAACTTTTAACACACTGTTGAGTTATAAACACACACGCACTTTCCAAGTTTTTGAGCGCGCGAAGCATCCAAGTACCTAGAAGTGGATCAAATTGACAGACAGGACTGTACTGGCATTTGCTGCTCAGCAACCCGTCGCGGACATCTACACTACGCGATGCTCGCCGACTTTGCAAGCCTCGATTTGCACCTCAGAGTGTATCGCGCCGCCGTGGACTCCGACCGCTCTTGCGAGCCGCTCGGCGTTCCCCGTGGCGCTTGACCTCGATAAACATTACGCACTGGCGGACGCCCGGTCAAATGGACTGCGGATGGTGAATCTATGCAGGCCAGCCAACTATTTCGGCCCAAATGCGCCCATTTGCGAGGCATTTAGTGTCTCAGGGCACAATAACTTTTGAAGTGGCGTCCGCCACTGCCTTCGCAAATCTCCCGCCGATGCACGTGAGGTCAAGGTTTCGCGCAGTTCACCGAAGCGCCAGCAATGGTTCAGTCCAGACTCGGCCTGAACTACGCCTTGGATGCCCGATGCAGCGCCACCACGCCGCCCGTCCAGTTCTGCCACTCCAGGCCGCGCCAGCCGCTCGCGTGGATCAGCCGCGCGAGTTGTGCTTGGTCGGGCCACGCACTGATAGATTCGGCGAGGTACTCATAGGCCGCAGGGTTCTTCGCACAAACGCGCGCTATGGCGGGCACGGCTCGCATCAGGTACTTGCTGTACACCAGGCGGAATGGTGCCAGCGTGGGCGTCGAGAACTCACACACGACGAGGGTCCCCCCGGGTTTAGTCACGCGCAGCATCTCTCGCAGCGCGGCCTCCATGTCGACCACGTTTCGCAGGCCGAAGCTGATGGTCGTCGAGTCAAAGGTGTCATCGGCGAAGGGCAGTGTGGTCGCGTCACCCGCGATAAAGGGCAGTTCGGGCTGGCGTTCCCGCCCGACCGTCAACATACCCAGCGAGAAGTCGCATGCCGCTACCTCGGCGCCCGCGTCGGCCAGCGCCCGAGATGACGTCCCCGTGCCGGCGGCGAGATCAAGAATGCGCACGCCCGGCGCGGCGCCGGTCGCCCGCACGACGGCCTCCCTCCAGATGCTGTCGAAGCCGAGCGACAGTACCGTATTGGCGATGTCGTAGCGCTTGGCCACGCGGTCGAACATGTCGGCCACCGCGTTGGGAGCCTTATCGAGGTCTGCACGAGTCATGCTTGTATCGTGCCACGCGGGTCTGGATGTTCCGCAATTTGCCCGGGCGCGGGCGTCCGGAATTCTCAGAAGGCAAGCCAATATCGTTCATATGGTGAACTTGGAAATGCGCTGCGCGCCACGTCGAGGGCGTGAGAAATGGCTGAATTGGCGGCCTGGGGCCGCGATACATTGGGAATCCGTACACCGGCGAAAGGCAATTCGAGTGTCCATCACTATTCCCGTAGATCTGCTGCCCGCGGATGGCCGCTTCGGCTGCGGCCCGTCCAAAGTTCGACCCTCGCAGGTCGAGGCGCTGCTCGCGTCGACCACGACCATCTTGGGCACCTCGCATCGCCAGGCTCCCGTGAAGAACCTCGTCGCCGAGGTACGCGCGGGCCTCGCCGCCCTATTCAGCATCCCCGAAGGCTACGAGGTCATTCTGGGCAACGGCGGCTCGACGGCGTTCTGGGACGTCGCGGCCCACAATCTCGTGGCCGAACGCTCAGCGCACATGACCTTCGGTGAGTTCTCCGCGAAGTTCGCGACCGTCTGCAAGGGTGCCCCCTTTCTCGGCGAACCCCATGTCATCGCGGCCGAGCCGGGCTCGGTGCCCGTCGCGGCGCCCGTCGACGGGGTCGATGTTTACGGGTGGGCCCACAACGAAACGTCGACCGGTGCCATGGCCCCCATCCAGCGGGTGCGGGGCGACGCCCTCATGCTCGTGGACGCCACCAGCGCTGCCGGCGGCCTGCCCGTCGACATCGCCGAAACCGACGTCTATTATTTCGCCCCGCAGAAGTGCTTCGCCTCCGACGGAGGCCTCTGGTTCGCGATTATGTCGCCCGCGGCCCTCGAGCGGGTCGAGCAGATCACCGCGTCTGGCCGCTACATCCCCGAGTTTCTCTCGCTCGCCACGGCCATCGATAACTCGCGCAAGGAGCAGACCTACAACACCCCGGCCCTCGCGACGCTCGTCATGATGAACGAACAACTCAAGTGGATGAACGAACGCGGTGGCCTTGCGTTCACCACGGAGCGCACGGCCGACTCGGCGGCACGCCTGTACAGCTGGGCCCTCGCGCGCGACTATACGACCCCGTTCGTCGTCGATGCGCAGCACCGCTCGCACGTGGTCGGCACCATTGACTTCGCGGACGGCATCGACGCGGCAACCATCGCCTCCGTGCTCCGCGCGCACGGCATCGTTGACACCGAGCCGTACCGCAAGCTCGGCCGCAACCAACTGCGCGTGGCCATGTTCCCCTCCATCGAGCCCAGCGACATCAGCGCGCTGACCGCGTGCATCGACCACGTCGTGCAGCACCTGATCTAGGGCACCGGCCAACCGGGTAGGCATCCGGCCAAGGCCCAACACTCAGAGAACCCCGGTCTCGTTTGGGACCGGGGATCTTCGCATGCGCGCAAGCGCGTGCCGGGGCGGGAGGAGGGACGGAGCGTCTGGCCCTTAGGACCGCCGCAGGGGTCTCGTCAGCGTGGAGGCGGGGCTCGCCTCGGGCTGCTCGAGGTCGATGCCCTCGACCCATTGCTCGCTCTCGAGCCCCGGGGTCGGTTCCACATGGGGAATCGTCGCGGTCTGGGGTCTATTGGCCTCGCGCTCGCGCGCCATGAGTTCCACAATGCCCGGTCGGTGCCGCACGATGGCGATGCCGAGCAGACCCACCACCAACGCCGCGATCCCGCCCACGGCGATCGACCAGCGGGCACCCCAATGCGAGCCGATCCACCCGATGAGGGGAGAGCCAAAGGGCGTGGTGCCCATCAGCAATGCCATGTAGAGCGCCATGACCCGGCCGCGCATGTGTGCTCCAGTCGAAAGCTGCACGACGGCATTGCCAGAGTTGAGCAGGGTCGCCGTGGCGAGACCCGTACCGATGCACACCACCGCAAAAAACCAAAAGTTCGGTGTAAAAGCCGCGACTGTGGTGACCACGCCAAACGCGCACGCCGCCCCCAGCACATGCCAGATCGTCGGGTTGAGGCGCCGCGCCGCGAGCAGCGATCCCATCAGCGAGCCGATCGAAAGCACCGAACCCAAGATGCCGTAGAGGCTCGCGTCGACGCCAAAGACCTGCGTCGACATCATCGCCGAGGTGAGCTGGAAGTTCAGCCCCAGCATGCCGATCACTCCCATGATGCACATAATGAGAATCAGGTCGGGCCGCCCCCGAACGTATCGCAGGCCGTCGCGCATGCGGCCGCGCCCCGCGCGTTGAATGGGAATCATTCCGCGGGTCTTGATCAGAAACAACGCCGCGATGGTGGCGGCGAACGACACCGCGTTGATGAGAAATACCCACCCGCTGCCGACCCATCCGATCAGCAGGCCCGCCACGGCGGGGCCGATCATGCGCGCGAGATTGAACGACGCCGTATTCAAGGCCACGGCGTTGGACAGCAGTTTTGCACCCACGAGCTCGGACACGATGGTCTGCCGACCCGGATTATCGAATGCCGTCACGATGCCGAGCAGCGTAGCGAAGATCAGCATGTGCCACATCTGCACGTGGCCGAGCAGGACGTCAATTCCGAGTGCAAGCGCCAGCACGCCCTGCGCGCCCTGCGTGACCATCAGCAGGTGGCGCCGGGGCACACGGTCGGTGACCGTGCCCGTGAGCGGAGCGAGTACCAGCATGGGGAGAAACTGCAGACCGATCACGATGCCCGTTATGGTGCCGTCGTTATCGGTCAGTTCGGTGAGGACGAGCCAGTCTTGGGCGACGCGTTGCATCCAGGTACCCGTGCTGGCGAGGAGGCTGCCGAAGAACCAGTAGCGGTAGTTCGGTATCGCGAGGGATTGGAAGGTGCGGCCCCGGGGCCGCGATGTCGCCGAGTTGATGCGTGTCATAGGTTCAGTGCTGCGATTCTGCGTGAGGTGCGGGTGAAGCGAGGGTTGCGGGGGCTGCGGGGGCTGCGGGGGCGGACGCTTCGGTGGCTAGGATCCGCTGCATGAGCGGTATGGCGGCCTCCAGCGTCTGGAGCTCGTCGTCGCGGAGGACACCCAACCGACCTACCAGCCACATCTGCCGCAGACGCCGGGTGCGGTGCACAAACTCTCTGCCGCCGGGGGACAGTTCGACGATGCACCTGCGACCGTCGCGAGCGTTGGACCCGCGAGAAACGAGCCCCTGAGACTCGAGCGAGTCGATCATGCGGGTCATGGAGGGCGCCTTCACGTGCTCGCTGCGGGCCAGTTCGCTGGGACTCTTCGAACCGTTGCGTATGAGGTTCACGAGCACACTCATCTGTGCGTCGGTCACCTCTTCACGCACCTTTTCGCTGCGGAGGCGGCGACTCAGCATGAGCACCGTGCGGCGAAAGTCTGCCGAGAGAGCGCCGACGCTGCGGCCGCGCGCGTCCATCAAGCCGTCGAGGGAACCGTCCGCCGTAGTCGGCACGTGGGGCGCTGGGAGGGTGTCCTCGTTGGTGTAGGCCGTCGTCATGTCACCAGGATAGATGCTTAACAAAGGTAATTACCAATGTTAATTACATCGTGGACACCGATGACCGCCGCCGCTGATCATTCCGTCGTGGAATCCGCGCGCCACCAGCCGACCAGTGAGTTGCCATGGAGACACGTGGCCAGCATCGAAGATTCGCAAGTGCATCCGATGCGCACTCGAACCCCGCGGTCGAAACAGTCGCACGTGGAGCGCAAAAGTCATGCAATAGTCACAGCTAGTAATCACAACGCGACGACGAGTGACAATCTAATTAGCATTGAAGTAGCGCACATGTCGTCGCACTCGCGAGAGTTCTGGCGACCGGCGCCGCCGACTTGAGACGCCTATCATCGTCCGCTCGGCGACGAGACCCTTCGCGTACGCGCAAGCGCCGCTCCGTTTACATAAGGAAAACACTATGAAGAAACTGACTAAGGCCGCGCTCGCGGGCGCCGCAGCCGTCACCCTCCTGCTCTCGACGGGTGGCACCCTCGCGTTCTGGGGCGAGCGCCAAGCGATCGCAGACGCAAAAATCACCGCCGGTCAACTCAAAGTGGTTGCCAACGGAACCCCCACCTGGAAGCTGCTCCGCCCCGGCGATGCGGAAACCGCAGCGGGAACAGCCGTCGCCGACATTACCGCCGTGCGCCCCGTGCCCGGCGACCGACTCGTCTACACGGGCAACTTCAACGTCGCGGCCCAGGGTAACAATCTCTCGATTAAGGCAGCCGTTGAATCCGGCTCCATCGCGGCCGCCACCTCAAGCGCAGCAGACGTCGAAATCGCCAAGTTCCTCACCGCCACCTCGAAAGTGTCTATCAATGGCACCGAGACGAACTCCGCGACCATCGATCACCTTAGTGACACACAGACCACTTACCCAGTCTCGGTCACGGTGACTCTCACGTGGCCGTGGGGTACGGCTGGCGTGGACAATGCCGCAATGCTGGGCGCGGTGAACCTCTCCGGCTTCGCCGTCGCCATAAGTCAGCAGGGAGAAACCACCACGACGCCGTAATAGCCACCGTCGCGGTCACACCAGGCGGTGCGCCAACGCAAACTGGCGCACCGCATTCGCGCGGTAGTCTGGTCAACTGACTGTCGAACCTACGCACGTACACAGGAGAAGGGATAGTTGCATGCAACGTTGGCACTCGCGCCTCCGTTCGGTAGCTGCCCGACTTCGTAGGGCCGGTGCCGAGGCCAACGCGGCGCCGGAGCGTCCAACCCCCGCCGCTAGGCTGCGAGATTGGGCGATCTCGGGGGCAGTATTCGTGGTGGCCGTGGCCCTTGGGGTGGGCCTCGCCGGGGGCACTCGCGCATACCTTACTGTCCGCGCGAACATCGCCAACGCCACCATCACGGCGGGCTCGCTGAACCTGCTCGTGAACAACGCCGAGAACGTTACGCTCGCGACGGAGTCACTGGCTCCACTTAAGCCGTATGTTGTGCCGCTCACGATCAGCAACGTTGGCACGACGGGGGCGAACCTCAGGGCCACCTCCGTGGCGACCAGCACGACTGCGATCACCGCAAACGCCACAATGCGGATCACGCCCGTCGCAACGCCGGCACAGTGTGTCGCCGGACTCGCGGGACCGCAGTTCGCCCTTGGCGCGTACTCCCAACCCCTGGGCGTACTCGCCGGCGGAGCCAGCGGCGTGTACTGCGTCGAGGTGGGCCTACTCGCCAGCACGCCGACCAGCCAATCGGGGCAGGGTGTGAACTTCACCATCACGTTCGCTGGCGATCAGGCGGCGGGAACGTAGTCATGAGACCCCCTATGCATCAGGATTCTAGAATGCGCCCGGCGAGGCGCCGCGGTCACGCCAAGGGTGCCCACGATGGTATTTCGGGCCCGTCGGTGCGGCAGGTCTTCTGGCCCCGCCTTCGCTTCGCCGCGGCGTCCGCGGCGCTGTCCGCCGCGTTCCTCACCGGCGGCGCCGGAACGGCAAGCGCCGCCGCACAGGGCGAATTGGCGGCGCTCACCCCCGGTCGCGTCACCGACGTCGGGGACGGCAGCGTATTGGTCTCCGAAGATAACGTCGCCTTTCGCGCCCTTAACCGTGTGCCGCTGTTCGACGAGTCGTTGCGCATGGTGCCGGGCGATCTCATCACCAAGCGCATCTGGCTGCGCAACGGCGGGCCCGAAGCGGCGCGCGTGCGGCTCGATCTCGAAAATTTCAGCACCACGTCGTTCGCGCTGGGTCAGTCCCTGCTGCTCACCGCGTCCGCGGGAGAGACCAGCGGCACACCGGTGCGGCTCGACCTGGCCGGCGGCGACTGCCGCACGGTTCTGAGCGGCGGACACCTTGACCCCGGCGACACCCTAGCCCTCGACCTCACCGTCACCATGGATCCCGCGGAGACCCGGGTGCCGCGTGCCGCGGACGGGGGCAGCACGTCGGCATCATTCACGATCGCCGCCGCCTTGAGTTCGCTCGATGCGCCAGATTATACGTGCAATGGCGAACCGATCGAGCCGAGTACGCCACCGACCACAGAAACACCCGAGGCTCCGACCAGTCCGGAGACCCCAGAACCATCGCCCACCGGAAGTCCCACGGGAACACCGGTCGCCCCGTCCCCCGGCCCGAACAGCGGCGGCGACGCGGGTGGCGCGCCCCGCGTGGTTGACGCGGCTCAGTTGGCTCCATATCTGCCCACCTGGGTCCGGCCGGCACCCCTGTGGCTCGCCCGCACGGGTCAGGACGCGGTGGCGCTCGGGGGTAGCGCGGCAGTTGCGCTGGCACTGGGCGGGCTCTTGGTGTTCGTGGCTCGACGACGCCAGCGCGACGACTGAGTGGCCGGCGTCGCCGTATTTATGAAATGCAGCACAATGATTTACTAGTTAAAATTGTGGCCAGCAGGTATACGCAATAACTTCGGTGCGGCGCCCGAACAGCCACCACGAGGAGACTCAGCATTATGAAAAGGTCGGAGAGGAACCTCGCAGCGTCATCTCGACCCCCCCGCCGCGCTCTCGTCTCCGCCCTGGGCATAGCCACCCTCGTCGTCGGGCTCACCGCAGGGAGCACCGCCTGGTCATACTTTAGCGATAACGCGAGGGCACAGGGCAGCGTCACGACGCCCGTGATCCGAGTGGGCCAGAGCAAATTTCCGCAGTTCACCACAATTTTCAACAATAGCTACCTCACCCATATTAGTTGGTTTCAGGCGGTCAACCCATCGGCACAAGCGTTCCCCGCGACCGTCACCGCGACCGGGCTCGACACCACCACCGCACGCTTGCCCGTCACCTTCTGGCAAGTATCGTCCCCGTCGCAGTGCACGCCCGCGGCCACGGTGGGCCCGGGCGCCGTAACGGGAACGTGGGCGAGCCTCACTCTTGCCACCCGGCAGACCATCAGCGGCGGGGGCGGAAGTATCCCCTTTTGCGCGCGCACCACCGTGCCCGATCGCCAGACGTTAGCGACCCCGGACGGCAGCAGTTTCAAGGCCCCCGTCAGGCTGCGGGTGGAACTACACGACACCGGCTGGCGGGACTCATTCACCACGGTCGACGCCAATTTCGGCAGCGGGTACATTTACCCCGCGGACACGACGACGGTAGTGGCAGATCGCTCCTCGAAATTCTTGGTACTTAGCCACGGATCTGAATGCTTCGAACCCTACGGGGGCAACTTCTCCGCCAACAATTACACGATTGCCTGGTACTGCACCCAGGCCTCGGAGCAGCGGTGGATGTTTCAGCCGCGGGACCCCGCCAACACGTTCCTCGGCACCCTGCGGTTGCAGAGGAACTTGACTTTGTCTCTCACGGAGCCTGCTGCTGACTCCGTGATGTTGTTGGCGAACCATGACCCCTCCGACAAGCGACAGCAGTGGCGACTACAAAGAATCGATGCCACCCACAATCGCATCGTGAACAACGAAACCGGCCAGTGCCTGGCGATGTGGGTACGCGATAGTAAACTCACGACGCGCCCCTGCAACGAAACCCATTTCACGTCCATCACACTCACCCGCCAGCCCCTGCGCCTAGTCAACAGTTCGGGCAGCCACACCGGGCTCAGCAATTTCACGGGCACAATTACGTTTAACTCTCCCAGAGTGGCCCCCCAAACCAGAGCGCGTGCGCAGCAAAACGTCAACGGCGCGTGGGTCAACGTTTCGTCAAGCGTTCCTAATTCACAGGTGGACGGTCTCGTGATCGACGCCCGCGGCCTCGGTAATGGCCGCCGCGAACTCCGCATCGTCGACAGCCAAGGCACGCCCATGTTTTGGGGCCTCTTTGTCGACGTTACCCAGCCCGACGCGCTTGGCCAGGGAGGCAGCCTCACCCCCGCTGGCGGTTGGGACCCCAACTAACCCGAAACCGCACCCCAAATGAAGACCATCAAGGAATCTCATGACCCGTGACGACAAGCAACCGCGTCCGCTCGCCCTGCGTGCCCTGCGCGCCGCGACGAGTGTCGTCATGGGGTTCGTCATCCTGGTCGCTGCCATCGTAGGCCTCGCCGCGATCGTCGTGCCTTACGCGACGGGCTCCCAGGCGCTGACCGTCGAGACCTCGTCGATGGAACCCACTCTGCCCCCGGGCACCATGATCGTCGTACGCCCCACCGCCGTCGGCTTGATCGAACCCGGCGATGTCTTGACGTATCAACTGCGCAGCGGCGACCCCACCCTGGTGACCCACCGCGTCAGGCAGGTCCTACGACAAGCGGACGGGGCCTACAGTTTTCAAACTCAGGGCGACAACAACCGCACACCCGACGCGCAACGGGTCCAGGAGGCGCAGATTCGAGGGACCGTCTGGTATTCCATCCCCTATGTCGGATGGGTCAGCACGTACGTCACCAGCGGTACCCGAGCCTACGTTCCTTATCTCGTGCTCGTGCTACTGCTATACGCGGCCGTCATGGCGGGGCTGTCGATTCGGGACGCACATCGGGCCCGGGAGGCCGCGCGCGTCACTTAGGCTGAGAGGGCACGATTCGCCTCCAGGAAGCCGTCGCATGTCTACCACCACGCGCCCCAATATCTTGCTCATCGTCTCGGACGATCACGGTTACGCCGATCGTTCCTGCCTCGGAATACACCCCGATGTCAGGACCCCCGGGCTCGACCGGCTAGCCGCCGAAGGTGTGTGGTGCCGCGAAGCCTATGTCACGGCACCCATCTGCTCGCCCTCGCGGGCCGCCCTCATCACGGGAGCCTACCCGGCCCGCTGGGGCGTGCGGTGGTTCGGCGACTCCGAAATCGCGGGCCCCGAATACCCCACGGTGGCCGAGCACCTCGCGAACGCGGGCTACCGCACCGGCTACTTCGGCAAGGTGCATTACGGGAGCGAGGGCCCGGACGACCGCGGCGCTCCCCCGCACCACGGGTTCGAAGAGTCGTACTACGGCCTCGCGGGACGCCAGATGGGTCGGCTGCATTACCTGCATCACTCGGCGGCCGCAGTAGACGAGTACGGCGAGGCCGCGCAGCACATGGGGGTTGAGCCGCTCTACCACAACGTCACCGTGAGCGAGCTGGAAGGCTTCACCACCGACGAGTTCGCCCGCCGCACGAGCGAGTTCATCACCACCCCCGACGACCGCCCCTTCTTCGCCATGCTGGCCTTCAATGCGGTGCACAACTTCTGCTGGCAGTTACCCGAGGCCGAGCTCGAGGCGCGCGGCCTTCCCGCGTTCGAGGACTGGCATCCCGAGGCCACCCCGTACGTCGACTGGTACGACGGGGCCATCAGCCCCCACCTCGAAAACGGTCGCGCCTATTACCTCGCGCAACTCGAACTCATGGACCGGCAAATCGACGGCCTCCTCGCCCTGCTCGACGAGCGCGGCCTCGCGGAGAACACCCTGGTCATTTACCTCACCGACAACGGTGGATCGACCTGCAACTACGGCGACAACGCACCCCTGCGCGGAACGAAGTACTCACTCTTCGAGGGGGGCATCCGAGTACCGTTCATCGTGCGCTGGCCGGGGCACGTTCCCGCTGACATCGAGCGCGACGGGCTGGTCTCGAGCATGGACATCGCCGCGACCTTACTCAAGCAGGCGGGAGTGGAGGTGCCCTCTGACGGACCGGGAGCGCTTGATGGCCACGATCTCCTGGAGTACCTGCAGGGCACCGACGGACCCGCCCACGAAACTCTGCACTGGGACTGCGGGTTCCAATGGGCCGTGCGCAGCGACGATTGGAAACTCATGTGGGTGGACGGCGACGACCCCGCCGTGAAGGCCACCGAGCAGGTCGAGCACACCAACCTCGGAGCGGGTTATCGCCTCACCCACATCGATCACGACCTGGGCGAGGCAGTCAACCTGGCCGACGCGCGTCCCGATATTGTCGCCGCATTGGACGCCGCGCACCGGGCCTGGCAGCGCGAAACGGGCCTGGCTGCGAGCCCAGACCCCGCGGCGGCGCGTTAGCCCAGCAGGTCTTGGAGTGGGTGCAGCACGAAGTAGGCGAGGAACGCGACCGCGATGACCCACATTAGGGGGTGCACGCCGCGTGCCTTGCCGAGCGCGAGTTTGATGAGCGCGTACGCGATGAATCCGGCGCCGATACCGACGCTGATGGAGTACGCGAAGGGAATCAGGATGATCGTGAGGAACGCGGGGATCGCGATCTCCCAGTCACCGAAGTTGATGTCCTTGATCTGCGTCATCATAAGGAACCCGACGATGACGAGCGCCGGCGTCGCGGCCTCGTAGGGAACCATTGCCACGAGGGGTGCGAAGAACATCGACAGCGCGAAGCACAGGCCGGTCACGATGGCCGAGAGCCCGGTGCGCGCGCCCTCGCCGACGCCCGACGCCGACTCGAGAAAGCCCGTGTTAGACGAAATGCCGACGAAGCCGCCCGCCGCCGCAGCCGCCGAGTCGACCACGAGAATGCGCTGCATGTGCGGCGGGTTGCCGTCCTTGTCGAGGATCCCCGCCTCTGCGCCGATGGCGACCATCGTGCCCATCGTGTCAAAGAAGTCGGTGAGCACAAGTGCGAAAATCAGCATGCACGCAGCGAGAGCACCGATGGTGGTGAACGCCCCGAAGAGGTCGACCTGAAACAGTCCCGCGAGGGTGGGCGCGGCGACGGGCGAGCCCTCCAGGGCGGGCACGTTGAGCGACCACCCCAGGGGGTTCTCGTCGGCGGCGCGCCCGATCTTGAAGACCGCCTCGAACACGAGTGCGATCACGGTGCCGACGACGATTCCGATCAGGATAGCTCCGCGCGTCTTGCGCACCATGAGCACGAACGTGAGGAAGAGGCCGATCACGAAGACGAGGATCGGCCAGCCCGCGAGGCTGCCGTCGATGCCGAGCTGGAACGGAATGCCGGGCCCTGCGGTGACAAAGTGCGAGTCAAAGAGGCCGATCAGGGCTATGAAGAGTCCGATGCCGACGCTCGTGGCGGTTTTCAGTGGGCCCGGAATCGCCTTGAACACGGCGACGCGGAAACCGCTGATGACGAGTAGAAAGATCACGATGCCTTCGAACACCACCAGGCCCATCGCGGCGCCCCAGGTCATGCCGGGAAGGCTTGCGATGGAGTAGGCGACGAAGGTGTTCAGACCGAGGCCGGTCGCGATGGCGAGCGGATACTTGGCGAATCCGCCCATCGCCGCAGACATGACCGCCGCGACGAGGGCCGTGCCTGCCGCGACGAGCGCGATGTTGGGTTCTGTGCCGCCGCCAATGTAGCGCCCAGTGGAGTCGGGAACCGTGCCAATCAACAGGGGATTCAGCACGATGATGTATGCCATCGTGAAAAACGTGACGAGCCCGCCGCGGATTTCGCGGCCTATCGTGGAACCTCGCTCGGTGATGTAAAAGTATCGGTCGAGTGCGCTGAGGTGCGTTGGGGCGGCTGGCGTGGCCACGATGCCCTCCTGGGTTGTTAGGGGCGGACCGCGACGGGCGCGATCTTGGCTGCGATGTGAGGTACTGCCGGTGTTGGAACCAGCTATGGCGAGGAGCGTCGCCGCGACCAGTGTAAACCCCGCACCGCGTGGCCATGCCGGTCAAAGCCCGTCAACACCAGTCAAAACAGCAGGGACGCTACCTACGCATCTGCGTAAGTAGCGTCCCTGCTGGTGTTGGTCGTCATGACGCGCGGGTGGCCCGTGCTCGGGTTCCGCGCCCCGGGGCTACTTCTTAGCGCCCGAGTTGGCGGCGTCTTCGAAGGACTGGCGCGGCTTTTCCTGCTGCACAACCGACACGAAGTCGCGGTTCGAGAACGCGGACGTGAACCAGTTGATGAGGATGCGCAACTTGCGGTTCCAGGTAGGCATGGCCAGTACGTGGTAGCCGCGGTGCATCATCCAGGCGGGGTAGCCCTTGATCTTGATCTTGCCGACCTGGGCAACACCCTTGTGCAGACCCAACGACGCGACGATGCCCTTGTTCTTGTGGAAGTAGTCCTTCAGGGGTTCGCCCTGGATCGACGCCGCGATGTTCTCGCCGAGGCGGCGAGCCTGACGCACGGCGTGCTGTGCGTTCGGCGGGCAGAACTTGCCCTCACCCGAGGCGAGGTCGGGAACGGTCGAGATGTCGCCGGCCGACCAGACACCCTCGAGGGGGCCGTCTTCGCCCGTGACGCGCAGGTCGGGAAGGCACTGCAGGCGGCCCGTCTGGTTGAGGGGCAGGTCAGAGTTGGCGAGCACCGGGTTGGGCTTCATGCCCGCGGTCCACACGAGAATGTCCGAATCCCATTCGTCGCCATCCGAGGTCACGATGTGACCGTCAACGCACGAGTTGAGGAAGGTTTCGAGCTTGACCTCGACGCCGCGGCTGCGCAGTTGCGCGAGGCCGTATTGGCCGAGTTCGTCGCCGAGTTCGGGCAGGATGCGGGGCGCGGCCTCGATCAGTACAAAGCGGACATCTGCCGGGTGCAGGTCGGGGTAGAACTTGAGGGCGGCGCGCACCATGTCTTCGACCTCGCCCAGCGCCTCGGCACCGGCAAAGCCGCCGCCGACGAACGTGAAGGTGAGGAGGCGCTTGCGCTCGGCTTCGTCTTTCACCGAGGCGGCCTCGGAGAGGTTATTGAAGACGCGGTCGCGCAGTGCGACTGCCTCTTCGACCTGCTTGAAGCCAATGCCGTGTTCGGCGAGTCCCGGAATCGGCAGCGTGCGGGGCACAGCGCCGAGGGCGACTACGACGTGATCGTATTCGAGGGTTTCGGTGTTGCCATCTTCGAGTTCGACGATCACGGTCTTGTCGGCGTGACGGATCTCGGTGACCTTACCGGTGACCAGCTTGCAGCCGCGCAGATCGCGGCGGTGCGAGGCGAGCACGTGACGCGGCTCGATGGCACCTGACGCCACCTCGGGAAGGAAGGGCTGGTAGGTCATGTAGGGGCGGGGGTCGACGACCGTGATGGCCACATTGCGCAGGCCAAGGCGCTTGCGCACCTGGCGAGCAGCGTAGAGGCCGACGTAACCGCCGCCAAGAATCAAAACGCGAGGGACTGCAGAATTACTCATAGGCTCTAGGTTACGGCGCTTGTGAATGCATTCACAAGCCCGAATCAGCCCCATTTTGACATCTAAGACAGAGCAGGTCGGAGGCTATTGAAAACTTACCAGTTGTAAGGTATTGGGGCGAGGGCGGGAGCCCGGCGTGGCGCGTACCACGCACCAAATCTGCGACTGACGGCGACATTCTGTCACGTTGTCAGTCGACTACAGTAGTATCGAGTGCGTTCGTACCTGTGCTCCAATCTCCCACCGGACACGATTCGATGGACAGGTACGGCATCGGACCGCCTCGCGGTGTCGCCCCCATGTAACCGGCAGAAAGGGACGCACTTGAACAAGTCCGCCCCCGCAGCACACACCGGCCACGGGTTCAGGCTCGACATCCAGGGCCTCCGCGCCATCGCCGTTACCGTCGTCGTCGCGTTTCACGCGGGCGTAACGTGGATCCCAGGCGGCTTCATCGGCGTCGACATGTTCTTCGTCATCTCCGGATTCCTCATCTGCGGTGCGATTCTCTCTGAGATGGCCGGCACCGACACGTTTCGGTTTCGTCGCTTCTTCGTACGCCGACTGCGCCGCCTATACCCCGCCGCGCTCCTCGTTATCGTCGCCACCCTGGTCGCGGTTTATTTCTTCGCCCCGGCCCAAAAGTTTCGTGACTACTCATATGACGCGATCACGAGCATGCTGTACGTCAGCAACTTTCGCTTCGCCTTCGGAGAGTTCGGCTACTTCGCCGACACCATCGCCTCACCGTTTCAGCACCTGTGGTCTCTCAGCGTCGAGGAGCAGTTCTACGTCACCCTCGCTATCCTGCTGATCCTGCTGCGCTCGCTGCGCCAGGTGAAGTTGGCCCGCGTTATCTTTGCCATGACCCTCGTATCACTCGTGGTCAGCATCATTGGCGCCATCTTTTTTGCCGACATCTCGTACTACGTGATCTTCACGCGAGGCTGGGAGTTCGGAGTCGGCTGCCTCATCGCGGTCGCTGCGAGGCGCCTCGTACATCTCGGACGCGCGGCGGCCACAACCCTGCGCGTCCTCGGAATCCTGCTCATCGCGGCGTCCCTCGTCTATATCACCGAGGACATGCCGTTCCCCAGTTACCTCGCCCTCGGGCCGACGCTCGGCACGGCCTTCATCATCGCGGCCGGGTGCGCACCGCACCGGGATTTCATCACCTACGCGCTCGCCTGGAAGCCCTTCACCGCGCTGGGCAACATCTCGTACTCGCTGTACCTGTGGCATTGGCCCGCCCTCATCGTGCCGGCGCTCTACTTCGGCGCCAAACTCACGCCTTGGTACGCCGCAGCCGCCGTGCTCGCCTCGTTCGTGCTCGCGATTTTCACGCACGCCGCCGTCGAGTCACCCCTGCGACTCCGCAGCGGCGCGCAACCACGCATCCTCCATAACGTGGCAACCGCGACTGTGCTCACTCTCGCGGTCACCGCGGGTGCCTTCTATGGCATGCAGCGCATCGACCAGCAACTCACCAACGTCTCCTCCGGTGGCCAAACCACCGCCGCGACGGTGCAGGATATCGGCATTAGCGTGCCGACCCCCACGCCCACCGAGACCGATGAATCGCCCACCCCCGAGCCGACGCCTATTCCCACCGACCCCAATTGGACGCCGGTGGGCAACTTGGTATTCCCTCCCGCGTCGGCCCTCACCCCGGCCGTCGCGGACGCCGCCGCCTACCGCATGCAGGCCGACATCGACGGTTGCCTGGTGGGCCTCAACGACACGACCATCAAGGTGTGCGAGTACGGCGTCATGACCAGCGAACACACCATCATGTTGTTCGGTGACTCGCACGCCGAGATGCTCTACCCCGCGTATGCAAAGATCGCGAGCACGATGGGCTGGAAGCTCCAGGTGCTCACCAAATCGGCCTGCGCGCCCAGCACCATGCGATTCGGCACGTTCACGGGCACCGCGGCACAAAGGCAGTCATGCTACGACTGGCGCGAGGCGGCCGTCGCGAAGATCCACGAACTCCAGCCCGACCTCATTGTCATGGCGGGCTACCAGGGCGACACGCGACGCACCATGAACCTCGCGGTGGCAGACTTTAATTCGCGCTGGGTCACGGGGCTCAATGAGATGGTGGCGCAACTGCCCGCCACCTCACAAAAGTTGTTCGTGAGCGATACGCCCGACTGGACCACGATTCCCGTTTCGTGCATCTCGCGCAATACCAATAACTACTCGGTGTGCAACAACTCGATCGGCAACCTCGTGTCGACGCCGCGTGTCGACTCAGAAAAGGCCACCCTCGAGGCCGCCGGTGTCACCGTCATGAACCTCAACAACGTGCTCTGCCCCGAGGGTGTGTGCGCCGTGATCGACCGCAACTACGTGGTTTATAAGGACGCGCACCACCTGCTGGGGCCCTACGTGGAGGCGCTCTCGCCGTACTTCTGGCTGGGCACTCAGGCTGCGCTGCAGGGTGGCGAGCCCGACGCCGCGGCCGCCGCGAGCGAGGCCATGGCATCGGCGAGTTCCGCCGCAGCGACGCGAGAGGCCGAGGCCGCCAGCGCCGCCGCGAGTCCGAGTGATAGCGCGAGTGAGCCGAGCGCTACAGATTCGAGCGGGTCGAGCGGGGACGGCTCCGAGGAGCCAACGAACAGCGAACGGACGAGCAGCCGCTCGTCCAGCAGTAGTTCGTCGAACTAACTGGGGTGCAGGGCACCTCCTAGCGGCCGCTCAGCCCCGCCAGAGCCGCCGACCACGCAATGCCGTCGAGAATGTCACGCTCACTCGTGACCACGGGGATTGCGCCCGCTTCTGCCGTGACCCGCTCAATGATGCGGCTCCACACGAGAGCGCCCGCGCCGATCACGTCGACACGCCCCGGGTGCATGAACCCCAGGGCGGCGCGCTGCGCACGAGGCATCGCCGTCAGGTCGGCGCACGCGGCGCGCACGACGTCCGGATCGAACGAGGCGCCGTGGATGGCCGCCGAGTCGTACTTCTCAAGACCCAACACGTAGGCCGTGACCGTGGTAATCGAGCCGGCGAGGCCAACGAGGGAACGCGCGCGTCCGAGATCTACCACCGCCGCGGCCCGATCAATGGCCGCATCAATGTCTACCAGTGCGGCCGCGATCTGCGTCGCCGTGGCGGGGTCGCCAGCCAGGTGGCGCTCCGTGAGTCGCACGCAGCCGATGTCCACGCTGAGCGACTGCTCGACGCTCGTGTCACCGAGCACGAACTCGGTCGACCCGCCGCCGATGTCAACCACCAGGTGCGGGCCGGGCACGTCGGCACCGAGCGAGCGCACCGCGCCGCCAAACGAGAGGGCCGCCTCTTCGCTACCAGCGATCACCTCGGGTTCGACACCGATCAGGTCGCGCACGCCGGTCACGAACTCGTCGCGATTCTCCGCGTCGCGCGACGCCGACGTGGCCACGAAACGAATGGCGGAGACGCCCAGGTCGCGGCACATGTCGGCGTAGCGGGCGGTCGCGTCGAGAGTGCGCTGCATCGCCGCGGCAGAAATGCGACCGGTCTGGTCGACACCCTCACCGAGCCGCACGACCTCCATGCGGCGGTCCACATCGGTGGCGGAGACCAGGCTCGCACCGTCGAGCGTCATGTCGCTGACCAGGAGTCGAATGGAATTGGTGCCGCAGTCGATGGCGGCCACGCGGCCGGTCACAAGGGTCATTTACGCGCCTTCTGTTGAGTGCTCGGTCGTTTCTGAACACTGGCACCGGTCGATGGACCAGGTGGCCGCGAGCACCCGCAGCGCCTCATCCCCCAGGGGATTCACGCCGGGGCCCTCGGCCAGTGCGTGCCCCACCAGCACGTGAATACACTTCACGCGCGTCGGCATGCCTCCAGCACTGATGCCGTCGATCTCGCTGCACTCTCCCAACTCGGCCCGGCGGGCCAGATAGCGTTCGTGCGCCGCGTTATAGGCGAGGGCGAGATCAAGGTCGGTTTCGAGACGCGCGGTCCAGTCTCGCATGATGCCCGCCGATTCGAGCGTCGAGCAACTGGCAGTTGCCGCGGGCAGAGTCAGGTAGAACGACGTCGGAAACGGCGTGCCGTCCGGCAGCCGCGGCGCCGTACGCACCACGGCGGGATGACCGCACACGCAGCGGCGGGCCACCGACACGGCCGCGCGCATGGGCCGACCGAGCTGTTGGGTAAAAATGTCGAGGTCGCGCTCGGTCACGGGCGTCTCGTACGGTAACGGGTCAAGCGCCATGAATTACTGCTTCTCCTCGGGCACCAAGGAGACGGCGCGCGGTGCCGCGTCGGCCTGCTTGACGGTGCCCCACATATTGTCGTACCAGGTCGTTGGCGCTTGAGAGTCGGTGATTTGCTCGACTGCCTGTGAGGCGTCGGCGATCACCTGGCCGTCCGAATCAAGAATGCGGAACGGAATCTCACCGGGCATCACGTATTGCAGCCGCGAACGCGCCTGAGTTTTCACGTAGTTCGGGTCGTTCCAGCGGGCCAGTTCGCCGTTGAGTGCGTTGAGCTCTTGCGCTGCCGCGGCATTTTGAGCGTTGAGCGCGTCGATTCGTTGGTCCGCGCGCACGACGGAAACGTAACTCGACACGAGCGACGACGCGCAGATGAAACCCACTCCGATCATCACCCACGCAAACGAACTAATGCGGGCAAAATAGGGTCTCGTGGACGCTCCGGCGGCGGGTTTGGCGGGTGCCGTGGCCGACCGTGCGGGGTCGGGGCGGTCGCTGCCCGAGGGTGCAACGCGCGTCCCCCCCACCGGTTGGGCGGCGCGAATGATGCGCGCCCGCCGCGGACCGGGCGAACCGCCCTGCTCGGGACGGCTCGGGCCGACGCCCGAGGCAGACGAAGGGCGCCCCCCGTGCTGGGGGGCGCCCGACGAACTGTTTTCCATTGCTCCAGATTAACCCTTGAAGCGCGGGAAGGCCGTGCGACCCGCGTACACCGCGGCGTCGTCTAGTTCTTCTTCGATGCGCAGCAACTGGTTGTACTTGGCCACGCGCTCGGAGCGCGCGGGGGCGCCCGTCTTGATCTGGCCACAGTTCGTGGCGACCGCGAGGTCGGCGATGGTGACGTCTTCGGTTTCACCCGAGCGGTGCGACATCATCGCGGTGTAGCCGCTGCGCTGAGCGAGCGACACGGCGTCGAGCGTCTCGGTGAGCGTACCGATCTGGTTAACCTTCACGAGCAGCGAGTTGGCGGTGTTCGCCTCGATGCCGCGGGCCAGGCGCACGGGGTTGGTGACGAACAGGTCGTCGCCGACGAGCTGGACCTTGTCGCCGAGCTCGCTCGTGATCGCGGCCCAGCCCTCCCAGTCCTCCTCGTTCAGGGGGTCTTCGATCGACACCAGCGGGTAGCTCGCGACGAGGTCGGCGTAGTACGCGATCATGTCGGCGGCGCTCTTCTGCTCGCCTTCAAACGTGTACTTGCCACCGTCGTGGAACTCGCTCGCGGCCACGTCGAGGGCGAGGGCGATGTCTTGACCGGGCACGTAGCCGGCGGCCTTGATGGCCTCGAGGATCAGGTCAAGGGCGGCGCGGTTGCTCTCGAGGTTGGGGGCGAAGCCGCCCTCGTCGCCGAGACCGGTCGCGAGGCCCTTTTCTTTCAGCACGGCCTTGAGGGCGTGGTAAACCTCGGCACCCCAGCGCACGGCCTCACGGAACGTGGGCGCACCGATGGGAGCGATCATGAACTCTTGGATGTCGACGTTCGAATCGGCGTGCGAGCCGCCGTTCAGGATGTTCATCATGGGCACGGGCAGGATATGCGCGTTGGGGCCACCCACGTAGCGGAACAGTGGCAGGCCAGCCGACTCGGCGGCGGCCTTCGCGACGGCAAGCGACACACCCAAGATGGCGTTGGCGCCGATGTTGCCCTTATTGTCGGTGCCGTCGAGCTCGAGCAGCGCGTTGTCGATCAGGCGCTGCTCGGAAGCGTCAAAGCCCAGCACCTTGGGCTCGATCTCTTCGTGTACTGCGGCTACGGCGTCGAGCACGCCCTTGCCGAGGTAGCGGGACTTGTCACCATCGCGACGTTCGACGGCTTCGAACGCGCCGGTCGAGGCGCCCGAGGGAACGGCCGCGCGAGCAAAAGTTTCGTCGTCGAGAACAACCTCAACTTCAACGGTCGGATTACCACGCGAGTCGAGAATTTCGCGTGCGCCTACGGCCTCAATGCTGGCCATGTTTCTCCCAGGATTTCTAGTTGTACTGTCGAGATGCGGTCGACGCTGACCGACGCCGCAAGTCTACCCCGGGGGTTTTCGCCCCCAGCGTGATTGTCTTCATATCGGACGTGGCGGCGGCCTACGCCCCGGTTGGCGCGTCGCCGCGCAATACGTCACGCGGCGACGGTGGGTTGGCCACAGGCGCCCTCTCTAGTGTGATGAGTTTGTCGATGAGCTTCTCTATGCCCGCTCCAAACAGCGAGTGGGTAATGACGTAGAGCACTCCGAGGACCTCGGCCACGATGGACACAAAATACGCGATGAGGACACCTCCCTCGACCGCTGCTGAGGAAGACCACGCCCAGGCGAAATAGAGAGCCAGCGCGGTCGAGGAGAAAATCAGCAAAGCACTGCACGCCCACAGCGTGAAAGAAACCAGGTGTTTGCGATGCTGGACGATGTCGCGAACTAACGCATTGACCGCGCTTTGTGCCCAACTATGGGTTGTGGGGCAGCCGGCCGACGCCACGCCGCCCACCATGGGCGCCGCCTCGGCGCGGGCGTTTGGTGCGCGTAGGGATCCACCTGAACTGAGTGTGTGGCGTCACCGTCCGAACTCATGGGGCGATCCCAAGTTCTTTCTTGCGCACCCGCACCGCAGGCACGCTCAAACCGAACAGCGTTGCCAATTCACCATTGCTACGCCCTTGCGCGTAGTGCCGAAAAACGTGCTCGGGCATGAGCAGTGCCGCCGCAAACTGTTCATGGCGTATTCGTTGGGCGAACTTGGCGCTGACGTGTCGCGATGGTCATCTTGGCCTTCGGCCGCCGACTCAAGCCAGCCATTGGCGACTATGTGGCCCAATTCGTGTGCGATCGTGAATCGCTGGCGAGAGGATGAGTCCTCTCGATTAATGAAGAGTTTCGGCCGACGCCCGCGGATCTTTTCTGACCGCCCGCTGACGTCGAGGGTGGCATAAAAGCCTTGAACGTCTAGTTGCTCCATGATGCTGAGCAAAGGTATTGGCAAGGAGCCGTCCCAACAGTCCTCAAGAACCATCAAGGCTGCATCGCGGGCCCAACGCCTGCCCTCGTCCCAATTTGCGGTAGTTGGCAGGGCGTCATAAGCCACCAGCGGCGGGGGTCCGTCCATCAGGGGGCCTTCCTGGTTGCTCTCTGCCGCACGGGGTGTGGTCCCTACTAGTCTCATGTCGCCACGATACGAACAGCCAAGGAGCAGGCGGCGAACTCGACGGCCAACGGTGAAATATCCGACGATTCGCCGGGCCTGCCCCTCACTACCAGAGTGCTTTCAATGATTCTACGACTCGACCATCACCCGGTCCGTCCAAGCTGGGTTGTGCCTATGCCTCTCGCGCCGCGGCCTTCTCGGCCGCCTTGATCTCGTTCCACACCCGCACGATCTCGTCGATGCTCGGCATGGGCTCGGCCGGGTCTCGCTTGAAAATGTGCGGGTTGCGTCGAATCAGCTTGGAATTGAGCGCGTTCGCGGCGTCGTCGACTGTGTAGGCGAGCTGTTCCTCGGCCCCGAGCCGGCCATGCAGCAGCACCTGAAATAGCAGGTCGCCGAGCTCTTGCACGACATGGTCGCGCTGCGCCTGGGGGTCCGGCAAAGGGTGCTGATACGCCTCGGTGACCTCCTCGGCCTCCTCCACCACAAACTCCAGCACGCTCTCGTGCGTCTGCTGGCGCACCCACGGGCAGCCGCGCGGGCCGCGCAGCAGATCGATGGTGCGCATCACGCGCGTGACCTGCGCGCCCGGCAGTTCGGGGCTCGCGAACACCAGGTCTGCATCGACTCCCGCCCGCTTCGCCTCGGCCGCGAGCGCAGGCCATACCTCATGCACGAGGTCGCCGTCCACGAGCCAGACGGCCAGTTGGTGCGGGGTCAGGGTGGGGGGCTCGGACGCGCCGTCGGTCGGGTCCCCGGTTTCACCTCCGTCCGGCCACCCCGGCGAGCCCTCCGACCCCAGCGACCCGCCCAGCAGTTGTGCCAGCAGGGCTGACGGGGTCAGGCCCGTCACCTCGGCGTCCGACAGGACGGCCGGTTCGAGGGTGACCTCGCGCAGGGCGGCGGCCCACCCCGGATGCGCCACGCTGAGGGTGAGGTAGTCGGCCGCATAGACGGTGCCCCAGCCCCGGCCCGTGAGCAGGCCGGGCGCGTTGACGTCGGAGGTGGGCAGCACCAGCAGGCGCGCAAACTTAGAAACCACGGGTGCTCCTTGCGGTAGAGACGTTGCGGCCGGTCGTGGTTTGAGCCGCCGCCACGGCAGCCGACGCCGACACCTCACCCCGCACGATCGATGCGATGAACGCGCGCGCCCAGGTGAGCACGTCGTGGTCACGCAGTGCCTCGCCGCCGATGCGAGCCGTCGTAGGCCGGGGCACCGTCACGATGCGCAGGGCGTGCTTCTCGGCCGCGCCCGGGTACAGGCGGCGCAGGCGCAGCGACGCCGAATCGGGCAGTTGCAGCGGCCCGAAGCGCACCGTGCTGCCCATCGCGACCACCTCGGCAAGGCCCGCGGCACGCACCTCGACCCGGAACTTCGCGACATCGAGCAGCACCTCGACGGGGCCCGGCAGGGGTCCGTAGCGGTCGAGCAGTTCGTCGCGTACCTCCTCGATCACGCCCTCGTTGGCTGCCTGCGAGAGTTTTCCGTAGATTTCGAGCCGCAACCGCTCCGAGCCCACGTAGTCGTGCGGCAGGTGAGCGTCCACGGGCAGATCGATGCGCACCTCGGGGGTCTCCTCGGGTGCCTCGCCCTTGTAGTTCGCGACGGCCTCGCCGACCATGCGGATGTACAGGTCGAAGCCGACGCCCGCAATGTGGCCCGATTGCTCGCCGCCCAGCAGGTTGCCGGCGCCGCGAATCTCGAGATCCTTCATCGCCACCTGCATGCCCGCGCCCAGGTCGCGGTGAATGTTAATGGTGCTGAGGCGGTCGTGCGCCGTCTCGGTGAGCGGCTTCTCGGGCGGGTACAAGAAGTACGCGTACGCGCGCTCGCGCCCGCGCCCCACGCGGCCGCGCAACTGGTGCAGTTGCGAGAGGCCGAACGCGTCGGCGCGCTCCACGATCAGCGTGTTCGCGTTGGCGATGTCGAGACCCGTCTCGATGATCGTGGTGGAGACCAGCACATCGAAGCGCTTCTCCCAGAAGTCCACGATCACGCGTTCGAGCTGCGACTCGCTCATGCGGCCATGCGCCACGGCTATGCGCGCGTTCGGCACGAGCTCTTGCAGTCGCGCTGCCGTGGCCGTGATCGATTCGACGCGGTTGTGCACATAGAACACTTGGCCGTCGCGCATGATCTCGCGCTTCACGGCGGCCGCGATCTGCTTGCTCTCCCAAGCACCGACGTAGGTCAGCACGGGGTGACGCTCCTCGGGCGGGGTCGCGAGCGTTGACATCTCGCGCAGGCCGGTCACGGCCATTTCGAGGGTGCGCGGAATCGGCGTCGCGCTCATCGCGAGCACGTCGACGTTGGCGCGCATTCCCTTCAACGCCTCCTTGTGCTCGACGCCGAACCGCTGCTCCTCGTCGATGATGACGAGGCCCAGGTTCTTGAAGCGAACCCCCGTCGACAAGATGCGGTGCGTGCCGATCAGCACGTCGACCTTGCCCTCGAGCAGGTCGTCGATCGTCTGCTTCGAATCCTTATCGCTCTGAAACCGCGACAGGGCCCGCACCTCGACGGGGAACCCCGCGTAGCGTTCGCTAAACGTCTCAAAGTGCTGTTGCGCGAGCAGCGTTGTCGGCACCAGGATCGCCACCTGCTTGCCGTCCTGCACCGCCTTGAACGCCGCGCGCACGGCGATCTCGGTCTTGCCGTAACCCACGTCTCCGCAGATCAGGCGGTCCATTGGCAGGTCGCGTTCCATGTCGCGCTTGACCTCGTCGATGGTCGCCAACTGATCGGGCGTCTCGGAATAAGGGAACGCGTCTTCAAGTTCGCGCTGCCACGTCGTATCGGCGCTAAAGGCGAACCCCTTCGAGGCCTGCCGCGCCGCATACAAGCGCACCAGCTCGCCCGCGATCTCCTTGACCGCCTTGCGTGCCTTCTGCTTCGTCTTGGCCCAATCGCCGCCGCCCATTTTCGACAGCGCGGGCGCCTCCCCGCCGACATAGCGCGTCACCTGGTCGAGCGCGTCGCTCGGCACATAGAGCCGGTCACCGGGTTGGCCGCGCTTAGAGCTGGCGTATTCGATGACCAGGTATTCGCGCGTCGTGGCACCCTTGCCGGACCCCACGGTGCGCTGCGTCATCTCGACGAACTTGCCGACGCCGTGATGCTCATGCACCACGAAATCACCCTTTTTGAGCTGCAAGGGGTCTACGACGGTGCGTCGCTTCGACGGCATCTTGCGCATGTCGCGCGTGGTGGGCCCACTCTTGCCGGTGATGTCCGACTCGGTCAGCAGCGCTAGCTTGAGCGCCTCGATCACGAAGCCCGCGCCGTGCGAACTGGTGGTCACGTACACGTTGCCGGGCTCGAGCTCGTGGGGCAACTGGCCCACGAGCACCGCCGTGATGCCCTCGTCGCTCAGCGACTCGCTCATGCGCTTGGCCGTGCCGGGCCCGTCCGTCGTCAGCACGAGTCGCCAGCCCTCGCGCGTCAGGCGGGCGAGGTCGGCTATCGCCTCTCGAATCACGCCGGCATAACCGCGCACGGGCCGCGCGGGTAGGGCGGTTGCGGCATGGCTCGCGGACGCCTCGGCGGCTGCGCTGCCAGGGTCGGTTGCGCTGCCAGCGCGGCCCGCGGCGTCCGGTATGGCGGCGCTGGCCAGGTCGGCCGCGGCGTCGTCGAGACCGAAGCTCGCGAGCGCCGCGCGGGGCAGCCCGAGCGTGTCGGCCACGCCGTCGAGCTGGGCGAGGGTCAGAAAGTTGGCGCGCTGCACCTCGACGGGGATCTCGCCGCCCGCCGCCGCGCCAGCCCACGCGGCCTGCAAAAACTCATCGGTGGTGGCCGTGAGGTCTTCGGCGCGGGCCGCGATGCGCTCGGGTTCGATGAAGCACAGGCTTGTGGTAGCGGGCACGAGGTCGAGCAGGAGTTCCATGCCGTCCACGAGGGCGGGCGCAATTGACTCCATACCCTCGACGGCGATGCCCTCACTCAACGCGGTCAGCATGTCGGCGTTGCCGGGCATGCGTTCGAGCAGGCCCCTAGCCCTTTCGCGAACCGCGGGGGTGAGCAGTAGTTCGCGGCACGGCGCAGCCCACAATCCGTTTTCGGCGATCTCGAGGGAGCGCTGATCGGCGACTGCGAAGTAGCGGATCTCCTCGACCGTGTCGCCCCAAAAGTCGATGCGCAAGGGGTGCGGCTCGTTCGGGGGGAACACGTCCAAGATGCCACCGCGCACCGCGAACTCGCCGCGCCGTTCAACCATGTCGACGCGCGTGTAGGCGGCGTCAACGAGGCGCTCGACCACCGTTTCGAGGCTCGCGTCGTCCTGCGCGCGCAGTTCCACGGGTTCGAGTTCGCCGAGGCCCTTGACGAGGGGTTGCAGCACGGCGCGCACGGGAGCGAGCACGATGCGGGGTCGGCTCGTGGCGGGGGTCGAGGGGTCGGGGTTCACAAGTCGACGCAGCACCGTGAGGCGCTGTGCGACCGTGTCGGAGCGAGGGCTCAGCCGCTCGTGCGGGAGGGTCTCCCACGCGGGAAAATACGCCGTGTCGTGCGGTTCGAGATAAGAGTCGAGGGCCCGCTGCAGGTCTTCGGCTTGGTTTCCCGTCGCCGTCACCACGAGCAACGTGCGGCCCGCGAGGGAGCGCGCCGCCGCGGCCAGCAGGGGTGGCCGGATGCCGGCGGGCGCGATCAGCGGCCGTGCCTGTGCCTCGGCCTGGCCCGCGGTGAGGGCCTCCAGAAACGGCTCTGCGAGATGCGGACTGTGGGATTCGAGGGCATGCAACAACCCGTCTAGCTTCATGCGAGCCAACCTTTTACTTGGATACCCCGCTAGTTTAGGCGGTGCGCCACCGGAGCCCCGCGCGGGGTTCACGGGGGGCAAGCAGACCGGCGGCCCTATTTGCGGGGCTGGCTGGCCGTTTGATTTGATAAGCACTGTGAAATACACGCCCCTTGAGACGCAGCCCACCTGGCACTGGGGCCTGTTGCCGGCCCTGCTGGTCTCGGCGTCCGGCTTTTTTCTCTATGCCTGGGGCGATTTTGCACTAGGGTACGGCACTCTCGCGCTGGGGTTGGGCAGCGCATTTCTGATGGTCGGGCGCGGGGCCGCGCCCGCCGGTCTCGCCACCGACCTCTCGCTGATCTCACTCGGCCTCGTCATCGTGTCGCTCACGTCAGTGGCCGCGAAATTAGGGTGGCTCGACCTCCTGCGCATCGGCGGCGTGCTTGCCGCGGCCGTGATCGCGCCCTTTGTGGTGGACCGATTCGTGCTGCGGCGCCGCGTGGTGTCGTTCTCCTTTCGCGGCGGCGAACCGTGGGGTCGCTACCACGCCGGGTATATCGGCGCGGTGCTGCTGGTCGGTTACTTCGTGCTGCCGTTCTACTTCTTTTCGACGGGCACCTACCTCAACTGGCCGGTGGTGGACTCCAGCTCGCTCCTCGCGCGCCTGTTTGTCGGCGTCAACGCCGTGGGTTTGTGGGACGAGCTGTTCTTCATCTGCACCGTGTTTGTGCTGCTGCGACGCAACTTCGTGTTCTGGCAGGCCAACCTCTTGCAGGCGATCGTGTTCGTGTCGTTCCTCTGGGAACTCGGCTACCGCTCGTGGGGCCCCCTGCTGACGATCCCCTTCGCACTCGTGCAGGGCCTCATCTTCAATCGCACGCGCTCCCTGCCGTACGTCGTGACGGTACACCTGCTGTTCGACGCGTTCGTGTTTCTCGTCATCGCCCGCGCCCACAACCCGTCGTGGCCGAACCTCTTTGTCTGGACCGGCTGAGCCCGGCCCGCACCCGGCTAGCCCTTGACGTGAAACTTCTGCTGCGCCGAGAGCAGCCCCTCGGTGACGAGATGCTCGACCGCATCTGCGCTCGAGTCGAGCAGGAACGGCACCGCTTTCTTCTCGGCGGCCGAAAAGTTCGAGAGCACGAAGTCGGAAACCTCCATGCGCCCCGGCGGGCGCCCGATGCCGACCCGCACGCGGTAGTAATCCTTGGTGCCCAGGGCCTTGGTGATGTCACGGAGGCCGTTGTGGCCGCCCTCTCCCCCGCCGATCTTGAGCTTGACCGTGTCGAAGGGGATGTCGAGTTCGTCGTGCACCACGACTACGTGGTCGGGAGTGACGTGGTAGAAGTTCGCGAGCGCGCTCGCGGGCCCTCCCGAAACGTTCATGTACGAGAGCGTCTTGGCGAACACGACCTTGTCGCCGCCGAACTGAAAACGCCCTTCGAAACCCACCGCATTGCCGCGACGCGCCGCCTTGAACGACGCAGACTGGCGTCGCGCGAGTTCGTCGAGCACGTGGTGACCCACGTTGTGACGATTCTGGGCGTACTGCGGGCCCGGGTTACCGAGGCCAATTACGAGCCAGGTGGCGGTCACGGGCGTCTCCTCGACGATTGCTGGGCGTTGACTAATTCGCGGTCGACATGTGTGCAGGGGCACTTGGATACGGCAAGGGGAGCCAGCCGACGGCTGACTCCCCTGGCACCAGAATTACTCGGCGGCTGCTTCGCCCCCGGCAGCGGCTTCGCCCTCGGCAGCGGCTTCTGCGTCTTCCGCAACCGCACCACGCGGCACCGAGACCACGGCGATCACGGTGTCTGCGTCGACCAGGAGCGTGGTGCCCTTGGGCAGCACCAGGTCGGAGGCGTGGAACACGGTGCCGTCTTCGGCGCCTTCGACGTTCAGCGTGAGCGACTCGGGCAGGTGGGTGGCCTCGGCCTCGACCGACACGGCGTGCGCATCGAGCGTGAGCATGGTGCCCGAGAAAGTTTCACCCTCGACGTGCACGGGCACCTCGACGTGAACCTTTTCGCCGCGCTTCACGAGCAGCAGGTCGAGGTGCTCGAGGCTGCGCTTAACAGGGTGACGCTGCAGCGACTTCACGAGAGCCAATTCGCTCTTGCCACCGAAGTGGACCTCGAGCAGCACGTTGGCGTGACGCGTCGCGAGGGTCGTCTCGTGGCCAGGCAGCGTCAGGTGCACGGGCTCAGTGCCGTGACCGTAGAGGACGGCAGGCACGAGGCCGGCGCGGCGGTTGCGGCGCGAGGCGCCCTTACCGAATTCGTTACGCACTTCAGCGTTCAGCGCGGTGGTCGACACAATGGTCTCCTTGACTCTTGGTAAATGAAATTGAACTCAACGCTTCAACGGAGCGGAGCAGAGACGCAAGAGCTGCGCGACACTCACCCTGTCGATCACGGACTCCCGCGGGCTCAGAGCCCTTATGCGGTGTCCCTCGCCGAGGCAACCCTTCCATGGTAGGCGACCCGCTCGATTGATCCAAGCGCGCGAGGCGTGATGTGCGGTACCTCGCGACCCGCACGGGGCTGGTCGGCCCCACGCGGCCCCCACGCAAACGCGCCGGGGGCTGGTACCGGCCCCCGGCGCGTCCGAAATGTCTACCTACCGGGCCTCGAACAGCTCGGTCACCGAACCGTCGAAGAACACGGCGCTGATGGCGCGCGCGAGCAGCGGCGCAATCGAGATCACCGTCAGTTTGTCGAGCAGCACGGAACCCTCGACAGGCAGCGTGTTCGTGACCACCACTTCAGAGATGCGCGAATTGCTGAGGCGCTCGATCGCCGGGTCCGAGAGGATCGCGTGCGTCGCGGCCACGATTACATCGGCGGCGCCATTGTCGAACAGGGCCTCGGCGGCCTGCACGATGGTGCCCGCCGTGTCGATCATGTCGTCGACCAGCACACACGTGCGGCCCTCGACCTCACCCACCAGTTCATGCACCTTCACCTGGTTGGGCACGCTCGGGTCGCGACGCTTGTGAATGATCGCGAGCGGCGCGTTCAACGTATCGGACCAGTGATCGGCCAACCGCACGCGACCGGCATCGGGCGACACGATCGTGAGCTTCTCGCGGTCAACCTTCTTGGCCACATACTCGGCGAGCAGGGGCAGCGCCGAAAGGTGATCGACGGGGCCGTTGAAGAAGCCCTGGATCTGATCGGTGTGCAGGTCGACGCTCATCATGCGGTCGGCGCCGGCCGTCTTGAACAGGTCGGCCACGAGTCGCGCCGAGATGGGCTCGCGGCCCTTGTGCTTCTTGTCTTGACGCGCATAGGGGTAGCACGGCGCGATCACCGAGATGCGCTTTGCGGAGGCGCGCTTCAGGGCGTCCACCATCAGCAGCGACTCCATGGTCCACTGGTTAATGGGGCTCGTGTGGCTCTGCAGCACGAACACATCGCAGCCGCGCACCGATTCGCCGAACCGCACGTAAATCTCGCCGTTCGCGAAGTCATACGCCGTCGTCGGGACCAGCTCGACCCCCAGGTGATGCGCCACCTCCTCCGCCAGAATGGGATGCGCGCGGCCAGAAACCAGCACGAGGCGCTTCTCACCCGTCGTGGTGATGCCTGTGGTGTTGAGCTCAGTCATGTAGGGGACTCCCGAAGACGTTGGTGGTGGTGAAATTTAGGCGGACGCCTCGGGCGCCGGGTTGGCAGCCTCGGCCGCGGCCTGCGCGGAACTGGTACCGGGGCGCTTGGCCGCAACCCACCCCTCGGAGTTGCGCTGCTGCGCGACGGTGACGGCGAGCGAACCCGGCGGGACATCCTGACGCACGATGGTGCCGGCGCCCGTGTAGGCGCCCGCCCCGACGGTGACCGGAGCCACCAACACGGATTTGGAACCCACGCGCGCCTCGGCGCCGATGGTCGTGCGGCTCTTGGTGACGCCGTCGTAATTGGCGAAGATGCTGCCCGCACCGATATTGGCTCCGGGGCCGATCTCGGCGTCACCCACGTAGGTCAGGTGTGGCACCTTGGCGCCCTCGCCGATGATCGCGTTCTTTGTTTCGACATACGTGCCGATCTTGCCCTTCGCGCCGAGCTGCGTGCCCGGGCGGAGGTACGCAAACGGGCCCACCGAGGCGTCCGGCCCAATCACCGCCAGGGAGCCGTGCGTGCGAATCACCTCGGCGCCGTCGCCGATCTCGACATCGGCGAGGGTCGTGTCGGGGCCGATCGTGACGCGAGCGCCGAGGGTCGAGGCCCCGTGCAGCTGCGTGCCGGGCAGAATGCGGGAGTCGGGGCCGATCGACACGCCCGCGTCGATCCACGTGGTGTTCGGGTCGACGATGGTGACGCCCGCGCGCATGTGGCCCTCGAGGATGCGGCGGTTCATTTCTTCGCCGAGCGTCGCCAGCTGCACGCGGTCGTTGACGCCCTCCGCGACGAACGAATCGGCGACGATGTTGCCACCGATCTTTTGGCCCACGGAGCGCGCGAGGCCCAGAACGTCGGTGAGGTAGAACTCGCCCTGGGCGTTGTTCGCGTCGAGGTTCGGCAGGTGCTCGCGCAGCACCGCGGCCTCGAAGGCGTAAATACCCGAGTTGATCTCTTGGATGGCGGCCTGTTCGGGGGTGCAGTCTTTGAACTCGCGGATACCCGCGACGCTGCCGTCGCTATCGCGCAGAATACGACCGTACGCGCCGGGCTGATCGAGCACGATTGTCAGCACCGTGATGTGATTGCCCTGCTCCGTGTGCTGGGCGAGGAGGCCGTTCAGCGCGGCCTGGTCGATGAGGGGCACATCGCCGTAGGTCACCACGATCGTGCCCTGCAGCTCGCCGTGCTCACCCTCGAGGGCCTCGAGCGCGTCGCGCACCGCCGAGCCCGTGCCGTTCAGCACCTTCTGCTCGGCGATCATGACCTCGGGGGTGGCCTGCGCGATGTGGGCGCTCACGGCCTCCTTGTCGTGGTGCACGACGGCGACCACGTGGCGCGGCGAGATCGACTGGGCCGCGAGCAGCGCGTGGTGCACCAGCGTGCGGCCACAGATGGGGTGGAGCACCTTGGGCAGGCTGGACTTCATGCGGGTGCCCGCGCCCGCCGCGAGGACGATGACTGCTGCCGGCTGAGGGATGGTCACGTGCGATGGCTCCTAGTTTGGGAATGTAGCCGCCCCCGCCTCCGCGTCGCGCGCATTTACGCAGCACAAACGAGTCTCTCGGCGGGGATGCCCTCCTAGTCTGCCAGGGAGGGCCCCCGCCGTTGCCGAGATTCCAGGTAATGACGGGTGTGCAAAGCGTCTCCTCGGCCACTCACCCGGCCCTCCATTCGGCGCGCGAATGCTGGGTCAATGCTAGGTCGATGCTGGGTCAAGCCACGATGACGGCAGGTCACTTACCGTGGCGGCCCCCCGTGGTGCAAGATATGAGAGTGAAATCAAGTGCCTCGCGCCCCTCCTCTCGTGCCGCGGAGAACCCCGGTGCCCGGGGCAGCCGACCCCGCATGAGCGGCAAGGAACGGCGCGAGCAACTGCTCAAGGTGGGCCGCTCGCTCTTCGCCGAGAAGGGCTTCGACGGCGCCAGCGTCGAAGAAATCGCCACGCGAGCCCTCGTGTCGAAGCCGGTCGTCTACGAGCACTTTGGTGGCAAGGAGGGCCTCTACGCGGTCGTCGTCGACCGCGAAATTGAGACGCTGACCAGCGCACTAAGCCGCGCACTGCTCTCGCGAGGGCACCCCAAGGTGCTCATGGAGCGGGCGTCGCTCGCCCTGCTCGACTACATCGAAACCCGCGAGGACGGGTTTCGCATTCTCGTGCGCGACTCCCCCGTGGCGCAGTCAACAGGCACCTTTAGTTCGCTCATCGGCGAGGTGGCGATGCAGGTCGAGCGCATTTTGGCGGGGCAGTTTCGGGCACGCAACCTGGACGCCTCGGTGGCCCCCATCTACGCGCAAATGCTCGTGGGCATGGTGGCCCTCACGGGTCAGTGGTGGCTCGAATCGCGCACTCCCGCCAAGGAGGTCGTCGCCGCGCACATGGTGAACCTCTCGTGGAACGGTCTCGCGGCGCTCGATCAGGCCCCCGAACTCTCCGCCACGTCGACCGGCTACGCGCCCGGCCCGGCCGCGAAGGCGGCCCGCCCATGACCGGGTTCGGATCTCGCGACGCGGTCGACGAGATCTTGCAGGCGTGGCAGCGCGAACGCCCCGACCTCGACGTGCTACCCCTCGCGATCCTGTCGCGCATCTCGCGACTCGCACGCCGCCTCGACCTTGCGCGCCGCGATGCCTTCGCCGAGCACGGCCTCGAACTGTGGGAGTTCGACGTGCTCGCGGCCTTGCGTCGCGCCGGGGCTCCCTACGAACTCTCCCCCGGCGCCCTCGCCTCCGAGACCCTCGTCACGAGCGGCACCATGACCAATCGGGTGGACCGACTCGTCGCCAAGGCGCTCGTGACGCGCCGCACCGACCCGAGCGACCGGCGCGCCGTGCGCGTGAGGCTCGCCGACGCGGGCGCGACCGTCGTCGACGCCGCGTTCGAGTCACTGCTCAGCCACGAGAATCAGATCTTGGCGGGCCTCGACGATGCCGAGCGGCAGCACCTCGCCGACCTGCTGCGCGCCATGGGTGCCGCGCTGGGCGAGTAGGCCGCGCTGGGTCGCGCCACCCGCGCGTCCGCCCCCACACGACGACGCGCCGCGTGGACGCCCCGACCCCGCCCGATCGCGACCGCCTACCATATTCGGGTGGCACATCTCCTGGGGGCCGAGGCCCTGCACCTCGAATTTCCAACGAAGGTAGTCTTCGACTCCGTCACCCTCGGCATCGAGGAGGGCGACCGCATCGGCATCGTGGGTCGCAACGGCGACGGCAAGTCAMCCCTCATGCAGCTGCTAGCCGGCCGCCTCTCCCCCGACGCCGGCCGCGTCACGGTGCGCTCCGGCACCCGCCTCGGCATGCTGCACCAAAGCGACGAGATCACCGACCACACGACCGTTAAGCACGCCATCGTGGGCGACCTCGACGACCATCAATGGGCCGGTGACGCGAAGATTCGCGACGTGCTAACCGGCCTCGTAAGCGATATTGACCTGGACGCCGCGGTGGATACGCTCTCGGGCGGCCAGCGTCGGCGCGTGGCCCTGGCGGCGCTGCTGGTCGGCGACTGGGACGTCATCTTTCTCGACGAGCCCACGAACCACCTCGACGTCGAGGGCATCACGTGGCTCGCGGGCCACATCAAGCGCCGCTGGGCGAAGAACGCGGGGGCGCTCGTGGTGGTCACGCACGACCGCTGGTTTCTCGACGAGGTGTGCACCGCGACGTGGGAGGTGCACGACCGCATCGTGGAGCCGTTCGAAGGCGGGTACGCGGCCTATGTGCTGCAACGCGTGGAGCGCGACCGCATCGCCGCGAGCCGCGAAGAAAAACGCCAGAACCTTATGAAGAAGGAACTCGCGTGGCTGCGCCGTGGGGCACCCGCGCGCACCTCCAAGCCGAAGTTCCGCATCGACGCCGCCAACCAGCTCATCGAGAACGAACCGCCCGTGCGTGACTCGGTGGCGCTCTCGCAGATGGCCGTGGCGCGGCTCGGCAAGGACGTGATCGACCTGCTCGACGTCGGCGTCAGCTATGGCGACAAGCGAGTGCTCCGCGACGTCGAGTGGCGCATCGCACCGGGCGAGCGCACGGGCATTCTCGGCGTGAACGGGGCGGGCAAGTCGACCCTGCTGGGACTCGTCACGGGCGCCGTGCAGGCCACCGAGGGGCGCGTCAAGCGCGGCAAGACCGTGCAGGTGGCGGCGCTGACCCAGCATCTCGACGAACTGCGACCCTTCGAAAACGACCGCATCAGCGAGGTGATTGCCCGCAAGCGCAGCGCGTACGAGACCGAGGGCAAAGAACTCACCCCCGCGCAGATGCTCGAGCGACTCGGCTTCACCGGTACCCAGCTTTACACGCCCATCAAGAACCTCTCGGGCGGTCAACGCCGCCGCCTGCAGCTGCTGTTGATTCTGCTCGACGAACCGAACGTGCTGATTCTCGACGAACCCTCGAACGATCTCGACACCGACATGCTCGCCGCCATGGAAGACCTGCTCGACACCTGGCCGGGCACGCTGCTGGTGGTGAGCCACGACCGGTACCTGCTCGAGCGCGTCACCGACCAGCAATATGCCCTGCTCGACGGCCGCCTCACGCACATGCCGGGCGGCGTCGACCAGTACCTGGCGATCGTGGAGGGTCGGCTCGCCAACGCCAACACCGCGACCATCGGGTCACGCGCTGCCGCACTCTCGGGTGCCAGCGGGGGCGCCGGGGCGTCCGACCTCGCGGCGGCCGCCAACCCGCCCGCCGCCGGGCTCACCGGTTCGGCCCTGCACGCGGCGAAGAAGGAGATCGGCGCCATCGACCGCAAGCTCGCCAAGCTGGCGGAACAGCGCAGTCGCGTGCACGACCGGATGGTCGCGCACGATCACCAAGACTTCGGCGGGCTCGCCGAACTGGCCGCGAAGCAGCAGCAGATTGATGACGAGGTCACCGCGCTCGAGGAGCGCTGGATGGAGCTGAGCGAGCAGGTCGAGGGGTAGCGTGAACCCGCCGCCCTCCTTCCGCGGAGACGGGGACGTCGAGTCCGCCTTCGGGCGGTAGCCTGCCTGCGCGACGAGGAAAGCACGCAGGGATCGCCCAACTGATCCACCAGGGCGTTCCCTGCGAATCGTGTCTTCGCTTCAGTTTGTCGGCCCGAGGCATCCGCGAAAGGCTATTCGAAGCAAGCGCAAGAACCTTGCGCATACTGCAAATAGGGAGTCAGCCATGTCCGCGAACGAGACCCTCGCCCCGTCGACTCACTCCGCCGGCGACGAGCAGCAGCTCGGCCGAGTCTACGACCTGCTCACCGCCGAGGAGGCTCTGAGCCCGCGGCCGCGGCACTATCTGGTCGGCGGCGATCGCGATCCCGTCGAGCTCCCCAAAGAGGTCTATGAGGTGCTGCTGCACGTCGTGGACGCGATGCGCAAGGGCCTGTCCGTGACGGTCTCGCCGACCTCGCAGGTGCTGACCACTCAGCAGGCAGCAGATCTCCTTGGCATCAGCCGGCCCACGCTTATTAAGGCCCTCGACGAGGGGCAGTTGCCCTACACGCGCTCGGGTACGCACCGCCGGATCACCCTGACCGACGTGCTCGACTACCGCGATAGGCGGCGACAGGCGCAGTACGCAGCCATCGACGCTCTCTCCGTCGACGTCGATGAGACCACCGACATTGACCAGGCCCTGGCAGACCTGC
Organism: Micrococcales bacterium 31B; assembly: GCA_022803075.1. GTDB lineage: Bacteria > Actinomycetota > Actinomycetes > Actinomycetales > Dermabacteraceae > JAFFTF01. The sequence continues at coordinate 149,822 of JAFFTF010000007.1, read as the reverse complement.
GCCGCGCCCGCAGGGCCGAGGCTGCGAAGCGCCGGGCGTCGAAGGCCGGCTGAAATAGACTGGGGCGGTGTTCTCCGCCGTCCTCGACACGAGCGTTCTCTGGCCCAGCCTGCAGCGCGACTTCCTACTGTCGCTGGCCGCCGAGAGGACCTATGCCCCCAAATGGAGCACGGCGATCCTCGACGAGCTCGTCTTCCACGAGGCCGAGGTGATCGCCACCGAGAGCCTCAAGGACTTCCCCGCCTCGAAGCTGCCCTCACCGATCCGTGCGATGCCCGCGCGAGACTTCGCCCGCGACACCGTCCGCGCGCATCTCACGCAGTCGTGCCGAGCGGTGATCGCGATCTGTGACCGCAGCGGATTGCAGGGCCCGAAGCTCACCGCGACCGATCTCCTGGAGATCCTCGACGAGCGCTACAAGTTGACGAGGACCGTGGAGCCGCTGTTCGCAGCGCCGGGGCTGCGCGAGTACCTGAGCTGATCCCGCACCGTGGGACTTCTGGCCTAGGTGGTGCGGGATGCAGTCCTCGGCGGGCGACAGCACCGCCCAGCCGCTGAGCCGACGCGCGAATTCGCGACCGGCCAAGGAGAGGGGGAGGCCGTTCTCGTCGCTCAGATCAATCTCATAACTGATGCCGTCGAGACCGAGCGTGGTCGTGGCTGAGGTTCCGCCGACGTCATCGATCAGCGTGACGTGTGTTTCTCCGTGCCGCGTACCGCCCTTGAAGAGAAGGTACATGAAGACGATCCTTCTGGCCCCAGACACTTTCGCGTCCTTTCCACAACTGTGGCGCAAACCGGCTCTTCGGACATTGGGTGAGGGTGAGGCTGTAGCGGCGGTTGGCGGGTAAGGGKCGAGGTCCCCGAAGATCAGTAGTGCAAACTGTCTGATTCTCTCCGAGGACCTCGACGTGTCTCACTCAACTTCGGTGTGCGCTGATGCACGGTCTTCTGCTAACCCATGTTCCCGCTGCGATCTTCTTCTCGGCCTCGATGATGTCCATGTCGAACGTGTCGACCCGCGCGACGGGCTGCTGGTCGTGACGGTCGGGGGCACACCAGCGTTGACTGGGCGCCCTTCGTGCGGGGTCATCGCGGTCGGTCGGGCGCGACGCCGACGGGTGCAGCATAACGTGCCCGGTTGGACTCCGGCACGGTTAGGTGACAGGTTGTAGTCACGCCGCTGGTGCGACGGTCGTGATCATGATGGCCCTTGGATTCCGGCGAACGCTTTGCCGCTACAAACTCCGCGAGTCCATAGGCAGAGTAGGTGCCTGCGCGGACCACGCGGCAATAGAGAACTGGTTCAGCCTGCTGCAAAAAAACGTCCTCAACCAGAGGTTGAGTGGGCCACCCGCGAAGAGCTCCGGCTCGCGATCATGTATTGCCTCGAAGCGCGCCCCACCGCCGTCAACGCCGACTCGGGAAGTTGACGCCAATTGAGTTCGAGACCATCATGAAAGACCCCGCCTGCCCGGCGGGATAAGGAAACGAGTCAACCAGGCCTTTAGCATTCCCATCATCGCCGAACACACCCTCAACCCCAACACCAACTACCAGCACAAAAGGCCGCCCACCACACAGTGAACGACCCCAAAAAACGGAACGATGATGCGACACACCCCCGCGTCAAAACAAAGAAAAGTGCCGAGACATCAAGGAACGATGTCTCGACACTTCACAGAGTGCATCGGGGAGCATCTCGAAGACGCTTCGCCGTGTAGCGTCAAACGTGACGCTGCACGGGCCCCACGCTTTCGCGACCTTGACCAACGCATCGCACTGGCCGGCCACGCGACGTACCTCCCGCTAAGCGATCTCACCTGCACCGACGGCACATGCCCCATCGTGTCGGATGCCCTGGTGGTGTATCGCGACAAGACCCACATGACCGCCGCCTTTGCCGCGCGACTCACGAGCGTCTTCGACCAGAGCATGCGGTTCGCGCTCGAAAACTAGAGCCGCGGCCGGGCAGCGGCGAGTGTTCGCTGCGGGGCGCTAACGAAAAATCGCGGCCACCGCGCTGATCTCGAGCAGGGCCCCGGGCACGCCGAGGGCCTCAACGTGCGCCGCGGTCACAAGTGGTGGTTCGGGGGACGCGAGGTCGGCCGCGATGGCAAGGTAGGCCGCGTTGGCATCGACCCCCGAGGCGAACAGCACCGTCCACTGCAAGACGTCCGCGAGCGACGCCCCGGCTGCGGCGAGGGCCACGCGCGCATTGTTCAGCGCCTGCCGGGCCTGAGCCGCCGCGTCGCCGCCTCCCACGAGTTCGCCCCGTTCATTGACGGCGTTCTGACCGCCGACGTACACGGTGGTGGCTCCCGGCGGCACGACCGCGACGTGGCTAAATGCTGGGCTTGAGACGAGCCCGGCGGGGCGGAGGCGGCGAATGCGGACCGTGCCGTGGTCCTCCACCGGGTCGGGCACCTCCATTCGGGCGGGCACCTCCACCGGGGCGGGCACCTCCACCGGGTCGGGCACCTCCGAAACTTCTGCCTCCCCTGCGGCCAGCCACGCAGCCACGCGAGCGCGCACCGCGGCCGACTCCAGGTTGGGGCAATGCGCCTGGCCGGGCTCGATGTGGAGTTCCGCGCCCGAGATCGCCTCGGCTACCCGCCGCGCATTGCCCACGGGAGTCACGTGGTCATCAGCCCCATGCACGACGAGCGTCGGGGCCGCGATACGCCCCAAGTCGTCCCACGCATCGTGCGACCGACTCGCCTCGAAATAGGCTCGGCGCACGGGAATCGCTGCGTCTCGGGCAAAGAAATCGCACACCACCTCCGCATGCTCCGCCCGAAACTCCGGCCCAAAGAAGAGCGGCTCCATGCGTGCGGCGTTACCCGACGCCATGATGGTGCTCGCCTCCCGCTCGCGCGGCACCCCTCCCGCATCACCCCCGGTGGTGCTCGCGAGCACGAGTCGCGACACGCGTTCGGGATGATCGATAGCCAGCCACTGCGCGATCCGCCCGCCCATCGAATGCCCGTACACGCAGGCCGAACCCGACCCCGCGGCGTCCAGAATGCCCAGCGCGTCGGCGGCCAGTTCTCGCGTCGTGAAGGCCTCGCGCCCGCCGAGGGTGCTCTGCCCCACGCCGCGGTGATCGAAGAGGATCACGCGGAACGCGCCCGTGAGATCGCCCAGCACGTGCAGCCAACTGCGGTGCGTCGTCGCCTGCCCCGCGATGAGCAGCAGATCGGGCGCCCCCGCGCGGGGGCGGGCGGTCTCGGCCCACCACAGGTCGGCGCCGTCGGGGGTGCGGAGGGTGTGCTCGGTCAGCATGTTAAAACGGCCTCACCGTGAGAGTCTGCGCCACCGAACCCAGGGGCCCGGCCTCATCGTGCAGGATGCTGTGCGTGAGCCCCGCCCCCGTGGGGCCGAACGTCACGCGTGTGTCGAAGCCTAGCCATTCTCCGCGCGGCGCACGCGTAAGGTGCACCGTCAGGTCAAGATTGGGAAACCTCACGTCATTGGGCGACGTGCGCGGCACGACGCCGTTGGCGACGTCCACGAGCGCCAGGGCGCGGGCCACGGCACCGATCGGCTCTCCCGCCAGCAGCGCGAGGCTGCTGCGCAACCAGAACCGGCCCCGCCCCGGTTCGGTCGCGTCGCGATACCCCTCGATGGTGCTAATGAACTTCCCGGGCCAGGTCGAGCTCGACTCCCACGGCTGCATGGCGTCGCGAGGGGGCAGCGGCTCGAGCGCGGAACCGGCGATCTCCTGCGTGTCGTAGCGCTCGGAAAGCCACGCGCGAGCGATCACGATGGTGCGCTCGCCGTGCGTGAGCCGCGCCTCCACCAACTCAATCGTGCGCCCCGGCCTTAACAGGCTCACCTGCACGTCCACCGCTTCGAGGGGCACCGTACCGAGAATGTCGTACGACATGCGCAGCACCTGCAAGGCACCGTCGCCGCGGCGGGCGACGCTATCGCGTTCGATGCAGTGTGCGATCAGCCCGAGGGAGGGTGCGATGTGCTGCTCGGTGGTGCTCCACGCGCCCTCCAAGTTGGCCGTGGCACCGAATCGGGTGTCGCTTTCGCGCGTGAAATAGGCACTCATGGTGGCTCCTCGCAGACGATGCGGATTAGATGACGTGCGCCCCAGCGGCCCCGCCGCGGGCCCGCCGCACCCCGGCCACACCGGGGTGGTCGTGCCAGCGGGCCGTTATGGCGTCCGCGACCGCTGTGCTGGTCGCGAGGGCCGCAATGGTGGGGCCTGAGCCCGACACAATAGCACCGGCGGCGCCCTCGGCGAGGGCGAGGGCGAGAACGCCCTCGAGGTCCGGACGCACGCTCAGCGCCGCGGGCTGCAAATCATTCGTGAGCAGGGTGCCCAGGGCCACGGGGTCACCGCCCGCGAGGGCCGCGGCGAGCGCCGGGTCGACGTCGGGCGCGATCGGTGAGCGGCCGGGGTAGAGAGCATCGAACTCCCGAAACACGGCGGGCGTCGAGAGGCCCTCCCGTTGCAGGGCGAACACCCACGTGAAGTCCCCGCGCGTGGGCAAGGGAGTGAGATCGTTGCCGTAGCCACGGCCGAGGGCGGACTCGCCGTAGAGGGGGAACCCGACGTCCGAGCCGAGCGTCGCCGCCACCTCCAACAGTCGTTCGCGGTCCCAGTCGAGGCCCCACAGTGCCGAGCAGGCGACGAGGGTGGCGGCGGCGTCGGCGGAACCGCCCGCCATGCCGCCCGCGACCGGAACGCCCTTGGCGAGTTCGATGGCGACGGGCGTCGCGCGCTCCCCCGCCACCGCAGCGAGCGCCCGAGCGGCGCGCATCGCGAGGTTCGTCTCGTCGAGGGGAACCCTGGCCCCCGAGGCGCGCACCGAGAAGGCCGCCGCGGGCCGCACCGTGACGTCTTCGAACAGGGAGACTGCGTGAAATACCGTGGTAAGCGGGTGAAAGCCGCGCTCGTCGAGGCCGCCCACGCGCAACGCGAGATTGACCTTGCCGGGGGCCCGCACCTTGACGGGGGCGGTCATGGTGCGCTCAGCACCCCCGCGTCTTGCAGCGCCTCCGCGAGCGCCGCGAACTGCACGATTCCGAGTTGCTCGCCGCGAATGCGGGGGTCAAGGCCCGCGGCGACGAGCGCCGACTCGGCCGCCACCCCGCCGCCGGCGAGGCCGCTGAGGGCCGCACGCATCGTCTTGCGCCGCTGGGCGAACGCCGCGTCGATCACGCGAAAGGTGTTTTCTCGAGTGGCACGGGTGGAAGGCGGCTCGCGCCGCTCGAACGCCGTGAGCGCCGAATCGACATTGGGGGCGGGCCAGAATACGTTGCGACCGATGGACGCCGCGCGGTCCACCTTGGCATACCAGGCCGCCTTGGCGCTGGGCACGCCGTAGGTCTTCGAGCCGGGGGGCGCCGCGAGGCGGTCGGCGACCTCGGCCTGCACCATGACGAGGCCGCGCTGCACGCTGCCGAAGCGTTCCAAAATGGTCAGGAGCACGGGTACGGAGACGTTGTAGGGCAGGTTTGCGACCAGCACCGTGGGCGGAAGCCCGGGCGCCGTCTCGGGCTCGGGAATCTCGGTGACCTGCAGGGCGTCCTCATGAATGACGCGCAGGTTGGCGGCGCGCGAGGGTGCGAACCGGGCAATGGTGGCGGGCAATGCCGCGGCGAGCCCCGGATCAATCTCGATCACCGTCACGGCCCGGGCCGCCTCCAGCAGCGCGAGGGTCAGGGAGCCCAGCCCGGGGCCCACCTCGATCACGTGATCGTCGGCGGTGACCCCGGCCTTGCGCACGATGAGGCGCACCGTGTTGGCGTCGACCACGAAGTTTTGGCCCCACGTCTTGGTGGGTCGCACGTTGTGGGCTCCCGCGAGTTCGCGGATCTCGGCGGGGCCGAGCAACTGCACGTCGCCCATCGGCTTAGTACCAGTTCACTCTCTGCGAGTGGCCCCACGCGCTGCAGGGAACGCCGTAGCGGCCCTTGATGTAGTCGAGCCCCCAACGCACCTGGGTCGCGCCGTTGTTCGCCCAGTCGGCACCGGCCGCCGCCATCTTGCTGCCGGGCAGTGACTGCGGAATGCCATAAGCATCGGAGGAGGGGTTGTCGGCGTTCCAGCGCCAGTTCGACTCCTTCTCCCACAGGTTATTGAGGCACTGGTACTGGTCATCTCCCCAACCGTACTGCGACGCCATCAGCTGCTTCGCGAACGCCTTGACCTCGGTGGGGTTTTGCAGGAACGCGTTCGCCGACGGGGCGGCCACCGTGGTCGGGCTGTCGGTCGTCGAGACCGTGCCGTCCGGGTTGGTGCCGAGCGTGGCGCCCGGCAGGGGCGTCGTCGGGTCGACCGACGTGATGACCTGGCCGGGGGCGAGCACTACGGGCTTGACGCGCGTACCCTTGCGCTCGAGCTGCTGCACGGGTGCCGTCGTCACGTTTTGCGAGAGCACACCGCGCGAGATGGCCGCGCCATTGACCGTGATGGAGGTATAGGTGGTGGTGAGCACGCCGGGCTTGCCCGGCACGACGACGGCCTTCTCGTCGGCGAACTTGGTGGGGTCATCCTCCTGGATGGTCGTGAAGCCGACCTCTTCTGTGCTCGTGGCCTGAACGCTCTTCACGCGCGTGATGGTGACCAGCTGGTCGGCGCGGACGGTCGAATCGAGTGGCGCGCTCACGATGTCGGTGGGTTCGAGCACGATCTTCGCGGCTTCCAGCACCGTCCCCACGGTGGGTTGTTCGGTCTTGATCTCCTGCACGGTGCCGTCCACCGCAATGCGCACGGTCTTAGCGCCCGTCATGACCACATCGAGGCCCGAGACGGGAATCGCGGCACTGTCGGGCAGCGAGAAGGTGGCCGGCTCGGAGCGCAGATTCAGTTCGGCAATCGCCTCGCCGAGCGTCTCGGCCGTGGTCAGTTTGGTGACCACTTCGCCGTCCATGTCGATCCGCAGGTCGCGAGCGTGCTTGACCGTGACCGTCGCGCCGCTCAGCATCCGGTCGCGCAGCGGAGGCACCACGCTGTCGTCGGCGTCGACCGCAATGCCGGCCGCGTCGAGCACGCCCTGGACATCGCGCGCGTGGGTGCGCACCGCGATGCGTTCGCCATCAACGATTACGTTGACCTCATCGCGCGAGACGTTGTACACGGTGACGCCGCCGACCAGCCCTGCGATGATCACACCAAACGAGGCGTATCGCACGGGCTTGGACTTCATGAAATCTACCAACGAGAAACCTTGTCTTTGGGTCTGCACCGCGAGGCGGGCGGCGGGGGCAATCGCCCCGCGTGACATAACTACGCTTTATACGGTAACGCGAGTTACCCGTAATCCGGAATCTGATCGGTCACAGGTGACGATACTCGCAACGCATAGTCCCTACCAGGCGCCGTAGACCCGCTCGCTGGTCGCCTCGATCTCGCGGCATGCGTGCTCGAGGGGGACGTCCTTCAGGTCGGCCAGCAGTCGCAGGGTATGCGGCACGAGATACGAGGCGTTGGGACGCCCCCGGAACGGTTCCGGCGTCAGGTACGGCGCGTCGGTTTCGACGAGCATCTGCGCGAGGGGCGTCACCACCACCGCTTCGCGCAGGTCCCTGGCCGACTTGAACGTGACCGTGCCCGCGAAGGAGAGAAAATATCCGGCCTCGACGCATTCACGGGCCATCTCGGCGTCCCCCGAATAGCAATGAAATACGGTGCGTTCGGGCGCGCCCTCCTCGCGCAGGATTCTGAGGACGTCGGCATGCGCGTCGCGATCGTGAATTTGCAGCGCGAGGCCGTGCTTTTTCGCGAGGGCGATGTGGGCGCGAAAACTGTCGGCCTGCGCGGCCAGCGCCGCAGCGTCTTTTCTGGAGGTCCTGAAGTAGTCGAGACCTGTCTCGCCCACGACCCGCATCTTGGGGGTGCTGCCCAGCAGCGCCTCGATCTCGTGCAGCGCCTCGTCGAGCGATACGAGCGGACGCCCGGCATGATCGTGGCCCCGCGCGTGCAGGGGCGCCTCATTGGGGTGAATCGCAACGCCCGCGACGAGCTCGGGGAACCCTTCTACCATCTGTGCCGTCCACCGCGCCGAGTCGAGGTCGCAGCCGATCTGCACCGCGCGCGGCACCCCGACGGCGGCGGCCTGGTCGAGCCGCGCACGGATCGAGAACTCGACGCTGCCGTCGCGGATGTCGAAGTGCGTGTGGTTGTCGACGACGGGGTGCGGCAACGCCTCGGGCACCGGTGGCCACGTGAGGTCGCGGGAGTTCTTGGCGCTGTTGCCCTTGCGTTCGCGAATCGGTTCGGCGCACATGCTGCGGCTACGCCTCGTCGGCCTCGAGCGCGGCCAAGTCGATGCGTGGGAACAGGTTCACCTTCGTGATGGGCGTGCCGGCGGGCAGCCGCCCCCACGCTGCGGCGGTTTGAATGGGCTGCTCGGCGAGCGAACCCAGCGCGGCCGGTGCACCGAGGCTCTCCCACAACTGCGCGCTGACCTTGGGCATGAGGGCGTTCAAACCCACCGCAATGACCCGCAACGACTCGCTCACCGTGACGAGCACGGTCGCGAGACGCGACCCGTCAACCAATTGGTCTGCTTGCTTGCCCAGCACCCAGGGCGCCTGCTCGGTGATGTAGAGGTTGGCGCGGTCGACCATCTGCCATACGCTCGACACGGCCTCATGGAGGGCGACGCGATCGATCGCCGCCTCAGCCGCCGCGATCGACTGCTCGGCCAACTCGCGCACGGCCGCCTCGGCCGCCGTGGCTTCACCCGCGGCGGGGAGCGAGCCGCCAAAGTATTTGCCAATCATGGCGGCGTTACGCGAGGCGAGGTTGCCCAGCCCGTTGGCGAGGTCGTTGTTGTAGCGCGCGCCGAGGTCCTCCCACGAGAAGGAGCCGTCGCCACCGAACGTGATGGCGCGCATGAAGTAGTACCGGTAGGCGTCCGAGCCGAACACGTCAGTAATGTCGTTCGGCGAGATCGCCGTGAGCTTCGATTTGCTCATTTTCTTGCCGCCAACCAGCAGCCAGCCGTGGGCGAAGATCTGCTTGGGCAGGTCGAGGCCGAGCGACATGAGCATCGCGGGCCAGGTCACTGAATGGAACCGGGCGATATCTTTGCCCACCAGGTGCACGTCGGCGGGCCAGGTGCCCGCGAACTTTGCGGCGCCCTCGCTGCCGGGCTCGTCGAAGAGGCCCACGGCCGTCGTGTAGTTCAACAGGGCCTCAAACCACACGTAGCAGACGTGCTCCGGGTCCCACGGCAGGGGAATGCCCCAGTCAAAGCTGGTGCGGCTGATCGACAGATCGCGCAGGTCGCTCTTGATGAACGACACCATCTCGTTGTAGGAACTCTCGGGAACGACAAACTCGCGGTTCGCCTCGTAGTGCGCGAGCAGTTTGTCGACGTAGGCGCTCAACTTGAAGAAGTAGTTCTTCTCGGCCACGGACTTCGGCGGCTTGCCGTGCATGGGGCAGACCATCTGCCCCTCATACTCGCCCTCTCCGGGCTCGAGATCGCCCGGCAGTTTGAACTCTTCGCAGCCCACGCAGTAGAGGCCCTCGAACTCGCCCAGGTAGATGTCGCCGCGCTCGTAGAAGGCCGTAAGGGCGCGCTGCACGCGCTCCACGTGGCGCGGTTGCGTCGTGCGAATGAAGTCGTCGTTGGCGATGTCAACGGTGTTCAGCATGGGTTGCCAGGCGCTCGCCACGAGCTCATCGGTGAACGACTGCGGGTCTTTGCCCGCCGTCTCGGCGCTGCGCAGCACCTTTTCGCCGTGCTCGTCGGTGCCGGTGAGGTACCACACGGGGGCTTGCCGCTGTCGATGCCAGCGCGTCAAGAAGTCACCCGCCACCGACGTGTACGCGTTGCCGATGTGCGGCGCCGCGCTCACATAGTAAATAGGAGTCGTGACGTAAAAGGCCTTGCCTGCCGCGGCGTCGTGCACGGGGGTGGTGGATTCTGCGCTAACCATGCGTTCATAGTAATTCTCGCGCGCGAGCCGCCCGGTGCGGGTCTTTATACTGGACGCGCGGGCCCGAGTTGGCCCGGTCGTCTCCTGCCTGCGTGCGGACCCGCGAGAATGTGACCCGGGTGACTGCCCAATCGGGGGTTCGCGGGGCGACAGCGAGGCCGGAACACTGGTAGTCTTGCATTAACCGTTTTCACCGACGGGTATTTTTATGTGTCTGCACCTGGTTTTGTCCGTCGCTTGACGGGCGCGCATGAACCGCTCAAGGCACAGGCTGCCGTTGAGATCAGCCCGAAACCTCGTGTTTTGATGAATGCCCGCTTTACCCAAGGAGTTATCGTGGCTGTTCCAAAGCGCAAGATGTCTCGCTCAAACACCCGTTCGCGACGCTCCCAGTGGAAGGCTACGCCGACCGCACTGGTTCCAGTGACCGTCGCAGGGCGCACCGTTGAGGTGCCCCGCCGCCTGGCCAAGGCTTTCAAGCGTGGCCTCGTGAGCATGGAAGACTACAGCTAACTCGTAGTTGACTGCGTCAAACTTCGAAGGGGAGCCCGGCACCGCCGGGCTCCCCTTCGCATTGCTTCTGTGATACCCCGTGTTGCCCAGGGCTGCCTTCGTGCTGCCCCGGGCTAGCTCCGGTGCTGCCCCCGAGTTGGCCCCGGCCCGGCGCGCCCCGACCGGCCGCCCCTTTAGGCCTGCTTGCGGGCCAGCATCTCCTGATACAACTCGCGGCCCGAAACCCCTCGCGCCTCGCCGACCTGCCGAGAGGCGTCTTTTAGTCGCATGCCCCCCGCGACCAGGGCCTCCACCTCGTTAATCACGTCGGCGACCCGTGATTGCTTGACCTCACCCGGCCCGATCACGAGGCAGATCTCGCCACGCACGTCGCCCTGCGCCCACGCGGCCAATTCGGCCAGCGTGCCCCGGCGCACCTCCTCATAGCGCTTGGTCAGTTCGCGGGCCACGCACGCGGGACGGTCCGCGCCCAGGACCGCCGCGGCGTCCGCCAGTGCCGACGCGATGCGGTGCGGCGACTCGAAAAATACGACCGTGCGGGGCTCATGCAGCAACGCCTCGAAGGCCCGACGCCGGTCGCCTCCCTTGCGCGGCAGGAACCCCTCGAAGCAGAATCGGTCGGTGGGCAGACCCGACAGCGCCAGGGCAGTGAGCACGGCGGACGGTCCGGGGGCGGACGACACCGGTACGCCCTCCGCCAGCGCCGCCTCGACCAGGCGGAAGCCCGGATCACTCACCGACGGCATGCCAGCGTCGGAGACCACCACGACGAGCTGCCCGGCGCGCGCGGCCGCGATCAAGTCTGCGCTGCGGGACTGCTCGTTGTGTTCGTGATGCGAGAGCAACCGCGCCGTGAGCGTAATGCCTAGGTCGGCCGCAAGCCGGCGCGTGCGGCGGGTGTCCTCGGCGGCGATCACATCGGCCGCGGCCAGCAGGTGGCGCAGTCGCGCCGATGCGTCGGCTGCGTTGCCGATGGGAGTTCCCGCAAGCACGATTCCGGTGCTGGGACCGAGGTGCCCGGCGTCCGGCACGGACGGGGTGGAAACTGCGGTACCGTCGTTCGCGGGGACCTCGAGATGCTCTTCGTTCACGGTCTCAGTGTGCCCGCGCCCGGGTCCCCGTCCGGCGCGAGTCTCGTGTCGCGCGAGTCGCCGAGGGCGTCGGTGAGTGACTCTACCCATGGCGCAACTCGGGCATCCTCAACGAATAACCAGCCCAGCCTGGGTAGCATGTGGGGGTGACCGAAGGCTCGAATCTGAACTCTCCCCCGCCAGGCCCCTCTCACGGGCGCCGCGCTCGCCGATTCGACGGCCCTGAACCTGCGGACCTGCTCGAGCACGCGCCGCTCGACGAGGGAGCCATCTTCGTCGAGGATTCCGTGGCCTCCGCCGAGGCTGTCTTCGAGGCCGACCTCGCGGCAGGGGTTGTCTTCGAGGCCGACCTCGCGGCAGAAACTGCGGACGAAGTCTACGCCGAGCCCGTCGCGGCGCCAGTGCGCGCTCCGCTCGCGCCGCGGACACCACCAACCGACCCGGAGACCCGCGCGCGGGCCACCGCGCCTGACCTGCCCGCAGAGGCGGTGGCGGATGCTCGGGGTGCCAGCGCGGCCACCGGAGCGTCCGGCCCCCAAGAGCCGCGCGAGCCGAGCGAACCGACCGAACCGACCGAACCGACCGAACCGACCGAACCGACCGAACCGACCGAACCCGCGGCCACTACCGAACCGAGCGAGGCACGCACACGCACCGGCCAGGTGCCGATTACCGTGCTGAGCGAGCGGCGCGCCACGTCAGCGGGCGAGTACCACGACTCCCTGCGGCGCAGCCTGCTCGGCCGTCCCCTGCGTGATGACAAGTGGGCCTGGATCCTTCCCGGCATTGTCGCGGCGCTGGCGGCCCTGCTGCGCTTTTGGAACCTGGGCACTCCCCACCGCCTAGTCTTCGACGAGACGTACTACGTCAAGGGTGGCTGGACCATGATCCAGTCGGGCACCGACCTGAAGTGGCCCGACGAAATCGACGGCACCAAGATCAATGCCTTGTTCGAGGCCGGGCAGACGAGCACGTACCTGCAAGAGGGCGACTTCGTGGTGCACCCGCCGATCGGCAAGATCTTGATCGGCATCAGCGAGCAAATTTTCGGCATCACCAGCAGCCTGGGCTGGCGCGCCATGACCGCGCTGATCGGCGTGCTGATGGTATTGATGCTGGCGCGGATCGCGCGCCGCATCTTCCGCTCCACCATTCTCGGCGCCCTCACCGGCCTGTGGATGGCGATTGACGGCTTGGCCATCGTGCAGTCTCGCACCTCGCTGCTCGACCAGTACGTTGCGTTCTTTGCCCTGGCCGCCTTTGGTTTTCTGGTATTGGACCGCGATTGGTCGCGCGCGCGCCTCGCAGAACGTATGGCCGGGTACATTCGTGATGGCAACACCATTCCCGACATCGGCCCCCGGCTGGGATTCCGCTACTACCGCCTGCTGGCCGGCATCTCGTTGGGCCTGTGCTGCGGTAGCAAATGGTCAGGCATCTATTTCGTGGCCGTGTTCGGCCTCCTGACGGTTCTGTGGGACCTCAATGCGCGTCGAGTTGCGGGGGTCAAGCGTTACGTCTGGTCGACGTTCTGGCCCCAGGGCATTGCCGCGTTTTGCGCCATCGTGCCCGTCACCTTCGCCGTATACCTGCTCAGTTGGACCGGCTGGTTTCTGTCGAGCCTGGGTTGGGGCAAGGGTGAGGTGGAGAAGGCCACCTTCACCCTGCCGGAGGCGGCTCCCGGCTGGCTGGGCGACCTGGTGGGCTGGGATTGGATGCCCGGCATCCTGCGGGATTTTGTGTACTACCACTGGCAGATGTACAACTTCAGCGTCAATTTGTCGTCGGAGCACCCGTACATGACGAAGCCCATTACGTGGCTTCTGCAGTTGCGCCCGACGAGCTACTACTACGAGTCGTATACCAACGGTCAGGCGGGGTGCACGGCCGAGAAGTGCTCCTCGGCGATCACGTCGCTTGGCAACCCGATCCTGTGGTGGGTGGCCACCTTGGCCCTCCTCGTCTCGATCTTCTTCCTGATCGCGCGTCGCGACTGGCGCGCGGGGGTCCCTGTCGCCGGCATCCTCGCCGGTTACGCTCCGTGGTTTTTGTACTGGGACCGCACGATATTCACCTTCTACTCGGTGGCCTTCGAGGCATTTTTGTGGATAGGCCTTACATATTTCTTCGTGATGCTGATCGGCGGCGAGGACGCCACCCCGCGCCGACGCCGCGAGGGCATCATCGTTCTCGGCTGCTTCGTCGTATTAGCCCTGGCAGTATCCGCATTCTTCTACCCCATATGGACCGCCCAGGTGATCCCCTACGACCAGTGGCGGTGGCGCATGTGGCTGCCCTCGTGGATCTAGGCAGATAACGAAAGCGTGCTGCGAAGGACCGCGACGGGGCCTTCGCATGCCTTCCTGAGAGGCGCGCCGGCGCCGTGACAAGGTTCGTCACAGAAAGTTAAAAGCGCCGGTAATGACTCTAACTGGTCAAGCACCAAACCTATAACATCTTGGCAATGACTCAGGTCCGCTTTCAAAATTGACGCAATGCAGCTTGGCGTCCAATTGTTACTCTGCGTACGTTTGAAGTGTTCCCGCTGTCACTCAGCGTAAGAATTCTTCGCGATTATCCGTCCTGTCGCCGCGGAGATTGCACCTTCAGACAGGAGCGCGCCGGCCGCTTCGCCCCCCGGGCACCGCAGCCGACCGAGGCACCTCACTATGCTTCGGCCACCGACGCGATTTCTGAAAGGCATCCGTCTCATCATGTTTTCTTCCCCCCAAACCCGTCGCTTCGCACGCACCGCAGCCGTGACCGCCCTCGTAGCATCCGGCTTGGCGACGACCATCATCCCCGCCAAGGCGGCGATTCTCGGCTCGCAGGCCGTCGACATCATCAAGGTGTCGTACTCCGGCAAGTTGTATAACCTGCAAAACGGGGTTCCCGACCTGTTGGTCTTCAGCGAATGGGCAGCCATGGGCTACCCGGCCGCGCGCACCGTGGGGCAGATCCCGGGCACCGTCTACAAGACCTGGGCTACGTCTCCCGACATTATCGCGACCCCTCCCGGCGATTCGCCGCACAAGTTAACCTTCGCCGAGTGGAATGCAGCGGGTCAGCCCGCGCCGATTCGCTACTCCAACGAAGGCTTTATCAAGCTGTCGTGGGCACCCGAGATTGCGCGGATGACCAACCTACAGACGGGGGCGGGCGTTCCGCTCTCGTTCGCACAATGGGGCTCGTACGGGTTCCCCAGTTACAAGGTGCAGCAGCGCATCACGGGCGACCAGTTCTACAAGCTGTCCGCCTCGAGCCCCGACATCTACTATGCCGGCCCCGCCGTGAATCGCAAGATCACCCTTGCCGAGTGGGTGGGCGCAGGCAAGCCGACGCCCTACGTGCGAACGTCGAGCGCATGGGGCCTCATCAAGCCCGTCGACGCCCGCGTCACGAGCGAGTTCTCGCTCGCCCGCATGCACCCAACACTGGGCTACATTCGCCCCCACCTCGGCATTGACCTCGGCGCCTCGTGCGGAACGCCGATTAAGGCCTCCCGCGCGGGCGTGATTTCGTCGTCAACTTACGACAGCGGCGGCGGCTACTCCGTGACGATCAGCCACGGCATCGTCAACGGCGTTCCCCTCTATACTCGCTACCTGCACATGCGCGCACCCGGCCTGGCCTCGGGAACGAGGGTCAACCAGGGCACCATCGTGGGCTACGTCGGCACTACGGGCTCGTCCACGGGCTGCCATCTCCACTTCGAGGTAAAGCCCAACAACCAGGCGCAGAACCCCCGCAACTACCTGACGTTCTAAACGAACGGCTGGCACTGCCCGCACAAGCGCCGACCACGAGGTCCGGATCGATAGCAATCGGTCCGGACCTCGTGCTTTTCGCAAATGTTGGGGCACCGCACCGCCCTCATCTGGGTGACAAAGTACGGCATTGTCCAAATGCAACCGGACGCGCCGCTCGTTGTTTCAACGGGCACCCACTTTTGAGCGACCTCCGTCACATGAACTTCAAAGCATGTCTAAAAGGGGTGACCTGGCACTCCTTGCGCGAGTCACGTTGGCAAAAGAAGCTCCAACTGGCGCCAAAAACGACTCTATCGACGCTGACAAGACTCGACGCCGGCCATACCTTGGTGATGTTCCCGAAACGAACACGTTCCGGGAACTCTTTGTGGAAGTTTCATCCTGTCGCCGCAAAGACAACAGCCAACGTACGGCAGGAACGGCAGAGTATCGGCCCATCGCCCTCACCCGTAGGGCAAGGGGCAGAACGCACTCGTGGACCCAGGGCAGCACCTACCAGCCCATGGATTCTGCTCTCCGTAAACCGGAAGGTATCTCTTTTACAATGACTAGCAGTTCCAGCGCACTTAAAGCCAAGTACTCCTCTAAGTCTGTATTGATGGCGACCGCCGCCCTCGCCGGCGCAGCCACCCTGTTGGTGCCCAGCACTGCTACCTACGCCGCCGAGACCTCGACCTCGGCCGCCGCGGCCAACTCGGCCGCAGAGGCTACCTCGGTAGTCAAGGTGTCCTACTCGGCGGTTCTCTACCAGACCACCGGCACCTCCTCCACCCCCCTGACTTTCGCCCAGTGGCAGCAGCTCGGCTTCCCGGCCCCCACCACCGTCGGCTCGATCCCCGGCACCGTGTACTTCAAGTACGGCACCTCCCCCGCGGTCCTCGCTCAGGCGCCCGGCCAGCCCGCCCACGTCCTCACGTGGGACCAGTGGGTCACTGCTGGCATGCCCGCGCCCCAGAATAAGAGCAACGAGGGCCTCATTAAGTTGTCGTGGGCGCCCGAGATCGCCCGCATGACTAACCTCCAGACCGGCGCGGGATACCCCATGTCGTTCCAAGAGTGGGCCAACAATGGCTTCACGGCCCCCGCGGTGCAGCAGCGCATCATTGGCGACCAGTTCTAC
Source organism: Micrococcales bacterium 31B (assembly GCA_022803075.1). GTDB lineage: Bacteria > Actinomycetota > Actinomycetes > Actinomycetales > Dermabacteraceae > JAFFTF01. The sequence goes on along the minus strand of JAFFTF010000007.1, from coordinate 133,416 downwards.
CAATACGCGGGTTCGCCTGACGTGTGGTACGCCGGGCCTGGCGTGAACCGCAAGATCACGTTCGCCGAGTGGGTTGGCGCCGGCCAGCCCACGCCGTCCGTGCGCGGCACGGTGAGCGCGACCGCCGCCTCCAACGCGTGGGGCCTCATCAAGCCGGTCAACGCTCGCGTCACGAGTGAATTCTCGACGGCCCGCATGCACCCCACGCTGGGCTACGTGCGCCCCCACCTCGGCATTGACCTGGGCGCCGCGTGCGGCGTTCCGGTCCAAGCCACTCGCGGCGGCGTCGTGTCGTCCTCGACCTACGACAGTGGCGGCGGCTACTCGGTGACCATTAACCACGGCATCGTCAACGGGGTTCCCCTGTACTCGTCGTACCTGCACCTGCGTCAGCCCGGCCTCGCGGCCGGTACGCAGGTCGCCACGGGCACGGTCATCGGCTACGTCGGCACCACCGGCTCGTCGACCGGCTGCCACCTGCACTTCGAGATCAAGCCGAACAACCAGGCGCAGAACCCCCGTAACTTCCTGGCCTTCTAAATCAGAGTTACCTCAAAACCACGCAGGGTCTGGGTCGAATATTCGACCCAGACCCTGCGTGCGTCCCCGCGCGGAAAGGTAACCGCGCGGCTAGGAGGCGGCGACCTCCTCGGCCTCCAACGAGGCGTTCCATTCGCGCTTCACCGCACGCCAGCCCTCATCGGTGTGGCCCTGCCGCCAGTACCCGCTCGCAGAGAGCGCATCGAGCGGCAGGCTGTGCTCGCCGCGCAAATACCGGCGCACGTCACGCACCATGGCCGCCTCGCCATGCACGAACGCCTGGGGAAGGCTCTCAAAGTCTAGGCCGCGCAAAACATCGAGCACCTGCTCGGAGGGGCTAACGTCGGAGTTGCGCACCAGCCAATGCACGCTCGCACCGGGCGGCACCATGATGTCTTGCTGCTCCGCTGCGTTGTCGATCGACACCACGGTCACCGACGTGGAGCCCTTGAACTGGGGTTCGTGCAGCAGTTCGAGGGTGGCGGCAATCGCGGGCAGAGCCGACTCGTCGCCGACCAAGAGGTGCCAGGCCGAGCCGGGGTCAGGCGCGTACTTGCCACCGGGACCGAGTAGGGTCACGCGACTGCCCACGCGCGCGCCCCGAGCCCAGGGGCCCGCGATGCCCTCGTCGCCGTGTATGACGAAGTCGATCACGAGGGTGCGGTCGCGGGGGTCGTACGAGCGCACCGTGTAGGTGCGACGCACGGGCCAGGCTTCTCGGGGCAGTTCGGCGCGAGCGGCCTCCTCATCGACGGGCTCCGACACGTGAGTTCCGGGCCGCGGCAACACAATCTTTACGTAAGCGTCGGTGTGTCGGCTGGGATCAAAGTCACCGGCGTCCAGTGAAAACTTCAGCCGAACCATGTCGGGCGTGAGCTGGCGGCGGGCTGTGATGGTTGCGATGACGGGCATGACGCCTCCCAGAGGTTGATGATCAGGGCTTTCGCGAACTTTCAGCCTAGGCCAGGGACCTGTACTTAGGCTGTACTAACTTCGACCCTATGCCACGCGTGCTCTGGATACCAAACGGCGCGCGTGGCGCCCCAGCCCCCGCCGGGCCCACATTTGGCGACCTCCGTCACACAAACTTCAAAGTAGCCTTAAAGGTGGTGACCTGGGGCACCGCGCACCGAGGCCCGCAAGCAAAAGAACCTCAAATTGGCCACAAAATAGAGGCCTTGGTGATGACATCGTGGGCACCGGACCCTAGGTTAGAGACGTTCCCGGGGCGAAAACGTCCGGGAATTCTCTGCGGAAGTCGTGTCCTGTCGCCGCAAAGATACACACCAAGCTTCGACAGGAACGGCAGAGTATCGGCCCACCGCCTTCCCCCTTTAGGGCGCCAGTGACGATCGCCAGCGTGGCTCTTTCCGGGCAGCACCTACCAGCCCGGCACGTCTGCTCTCCGTAGACCGGAAGGTAAATCTTTACAATGACTAGCAGCTTCACCGCGCCCTCGGCCAAGAAACTAACCAAGTCTGCCCTCGTCGCCACGGTAGCCCTGGCTGGTGCCGCCACCGTTATGGCACCTGGTGCATCGGCACAGGCCGCCGCCACCGCGACCACCGTCGTGAAGGTCTCCTACTCCGACGTTCTTTACACCACGAATGGTACGAGCTCGACCCCGATCTCCTTCGCCACGTGGAAGAACCTGGGCTTCCCGGCCCCCAAGACCGTGGGTTCGATCCCCGGCACCGTCTACTTCAAGTACGGCACCTCGCCCGACGTCCTCGCTCAGGCCCCCGGCCAGCAAGCTCGCGTCCTGACGTTCAATCAGTGGGCCTCCGCGGGCGCGCCGACCCCCGTGAACAAGTACAACGAGGGCCTCATCAAGTTGTCGTGGGCTCCCGAAATTGCTCGCATGACCAACCTGCAGACCGGCGCGGGCTACCCCCTGTCGATGGCCGAGTGGGGCGCGAATGGCTTCACCAAGTTCGCCGTGCAGAAGCGCATCACGGGTGATCAGTTCTACCAGTTCGCCGGCTCGGCCGACGTGTGGTACGCGGGCCCCGGCGTCAACCGCAAGATCACCTTTGCCGAGTGGGTGGGTGCGGGTCAGCCCAAGCCCGCCATCCGTGGCAGCGTGGCCGGCACCGCAGCATCGAGCAGCGATCAGGCCATCCTGAACGTCGCCCGCAAGTACATCGGCGTGCCCTACGTATGGGGCGGCTCGACGCCCAGCGGCTTCGACTGCTCGGGCTTCACGTCGTACGTGTACCGCCAGGTCGGCATCACGATCCCCCGCACCTCGCAAGCGCAGTGGGGCGCCGGTCGTGCCGTCAGCGAAGCTCAGGCTCGCCCCGGCGACCTCGTAGTTATGAGCGGCGGCGGTCACATCGGCATCTACGTCGGCAACGGCCGCATGATCGATTCGCCCAAGCCGGGCACCTCGGTACAAGAACGCCCCATCTTCGCGAGCACGCGTTACTTCGTGACCTTCCGGTAAAGAGGTACGACGCCCGCGGGCGTCGACTCTACCGAAATGCGCCGGTTGGCTGGCGCAGGCCCAGCGGGCCGCAGATCTTCTGCGGCCCGCTGCGTTATTTGCGGGTGGCTCCGGGATGGGCGGCGCGGCACGGCGATGGGGCTGGACGCGCGAGTGGCGCATTGGCAGCGCACGCGACGGTGGCTACTAGCCCGCGACATGTGCCCACGCGCAGGTCAAGAGCGTTCGTGACACTGCAAAAGATTCTTTGCGAATTATTCGGCGCCGCGCGCACGCAGGACCGCGGTTCCGTTATGCATTCGCGGTAATTGCGGCGTAATACCCACACTTGCTAGCTGTAAGCTAGCCCGACTTTCCATGTGGCGCGCCGCACGTTCGTTAAAGTTGCTTCAAAACTCACCCCATGGCAATCCAACTCGACATGCACTTTTGCAGTAATCCTCTTAGCGTGGAGCCAGTGCCGCAGATGCGTGAAACCTCACGCCTCGTGCGGCGCGGCGGTGTCTGATCGTTTCCAGCGCTCCCCTGGCCAGCGTGTTACAACACGATTCGGCGGCGGCTCGGCGCAGCGACGGATCGCCTTCCCCGATCACGCGTCGCGTCCGCGCGAAGCAACGGCCCCACTCGGGCCGCACCTGAAAGAGGCATGTATGTCTTCGCCCACGATTCTCAAGCGCAACGACGCGTCGTCGAGTCCTTTGCGCGCCACTACGCTCGGTGAACGACTGCGGCGTCCGGCTGCCATGACAGCCGCCGCCGTAGCCGCCGTAGCCGTCACCGGAGCGGGCGCGGGAGCCGCCCTGGCAGCCCCTTCCGATCTGAGTGCCGAGTTGACCGGCGAGCTGACTGCCGGATCGAACTCAGCCCTCAAGGCGACCGCCCCCGTGCTCATCGCACAGCCCTCCGTCGCGGCCGCGACCTACGACCTGGGCACCACAACCCTCAAACTGGGAGCACGCGGGGCGGCCGTCACCGCCCTGCAGCGCGCCCTCGCAACGCAAGGTCAGCGGGTCTCGGCCGATGGCGTGTTCGGACCCGCCACCGACCGCGCCGTGCGTGCGTTCCAGAGCCGGGCCGGCCTCACGGCCGACGGCCTCGTGGGCCCGGCCACGAAGGCGGCGCTGGGAGCCGCCCCCGCGGCGTCCGCCCCGACGGCCACGGCGGCGCCCACGGCCCCCACTGCCACCGCATCGGGGCTGGGCACCGCGACGCTCGCCGAGGGAGCCCACAACGCCCACGTGAGCACCCTGCAATCGCTGCTTAACGCTCACGGCGCCCGGCTGCGCGTCGATGGCCGATTCGGACCGGGCACCAAGGCCGCCGTCGTGGCGTTCCAGCGCTCGCAGTCGCTGACCGCGGACGGCCGCGTCGGCCCCGCCACTAAGGCGGCGTTGCTGCGGTCGGCGACCCCTGCAGCGCAGCCCGCGCCGCCCGCGACGCAGCCCGTCGCGAATCCGGCACCCGCGGAGGATTCGGGCCTGCTCAAGGTGGGCGCGCAGGGTCCTGCGGTCGTGACCCTGCAGACCCAACTCAATCAGTTCGGCGCCAACCTCTCGGTCGACGGCGACTTCGGCACCGCCACCCTGAACGCCGTCAAGAACTTTCAAGCGGCCAACGGCTTGACGGCCGACGGCGTCGTGGGGCTTGCTACGCAGGCGAAACTGGAAGACGCGAGCTCAAAGCAGATCACCAGACCCGCGCCGCCGTCGGCCGACGCCAAGCGCCAAGAGATCCTGACCATCGCCCGCTCCCTGCTCGGCATCTACTACGTGTGGGGCGGCACGACGCCCGCGGGCTTCGACTGCTCGGGCTACACGCAGTACGTATACCGGGCGGCGGGCATCACGATTCCGCGCACCTCGGATCAGCAGGTGGCTGCGGGGCGCGTGATTCCGCGCTCCGAGGCGAAGCCGGGCGATCTCGTGGCGAGTGGCGTGCCGGGCAACTGGCATCACATTGGCATCTACGCGGGCGGCAACATGATCATCGACTCGGGCAAGCCCGGTATCCCCACCCAGGAGCGCGCCCTGTGGACCACTAACGTCATCTTTGTGACGTATCTCTGAGGTGAGCACTGACGGGCCGCGGTTTCCGCGGCCCGTCATTTGTGCCCTGGCGTGTCACCCGGCGGGTTCGACTGGCAGTGGGGGCAGTGGTACAGCTTTCGCGATTGCAGCGCACTCAATACGATCGTATGCGAGCAGACGCGGCACGGTTCACCCGCCCGCTGATAAACATAGAACGCCTCGTCGTGCGGCACCCGCTCCCCCGCGTTCGGCGTGCGCTCATTCTGCCGGACGCGCGGTCGCCGCCCTGGCACGCCCACCGGCGACCCAGCGTGCGTGCCCCCGCGATGCTCGGGCCGGGTCGTCACGATGACCCCGGTTTCAACCCCCTCGGCCATCAGCACCACGAGATCGTCCCACAGGCCAGCTAGTACCTCGGGCGCGAGGCTCGCGCCGGGCGCGAGCGGGTCGAGACCCGCCCGAAACAGGGCCTCGGCGCGGTATATATTGCCCACCCCGGCAATCACCGCCTGGTCCATCAGGAGCGTTCCCACCGGGGTCTTGCGCCGCCTCACGCGCCGCACGAACTCCTCGCGGCCACTGCTGGGGTTCGCCACGTGATCGGCGCGCAAGGGGTCGGGCCCCAGCTTGGCGTGCACCGCGGCCTTCTCCTCCTCGCCGATCACCTCGCACGCGGTCGGGCCCGAGAGATCGGCGCAGCCGTGCTTCCCCACGAGCCGAGCCCGCACCTCGCCCACGGGAGCGGCGGGAACAAAGCCTGTGCCAAGCGGGCCAACGGAGGGGTTCGCGAGGCTGCCCACCGGAGCGTCCAGCACGGTGTCACGCTCACCCACCCGACGCCGCGGCGCCCCGATCGCGTGAGCACCCTGAAACTGCTCATCTCCCTGAAAGACCCACGAACCGTAAAGCCCCAGGTGAACGCGCAACCAGCGGAGCGAGCCGCCCTCGGCGCCCGCAAAGCCCAAGAACAGGTGCTTGCCGTGCGCCTCGGCGGTCACGAGCGTCAATCCGTCGAGCAGCGCCGCACCGGCAGAGAAACGCCCCTGGGGTGAGGTCACCCGCAGGGGCTCTCCCGCGAAAAGTTCGTCAAAGGCCAGCGCCAAGCGCTTGACCGAGTGACCTTCAGGCACCCGGGTGCGCGCCCGGCTCGTCGCCCTCGGGCCACCCCGTGATCGTGCCATCGGCCTCGTAGGTGGCCAGCAGGTCGATGCGCCGCTGATGCCGCGCCTCGTTCGTGAACGGCTCGGCCAAGAAGGCGTCGATGAAGCTGGTTGCCTCGTCGAGAGAGTGCTGACGGCCGCCCACGGCGATCACGTTGGCGTTATTGTGCTGGCGGCCCAGGCGAGCCGTCTCGAGGTTCCACGCGAGCGCCGCGCGCACACCCTTAACCTTATTGGCGGCGATCTGTTCACCGTTGCCCGAGCCGCCGAGCACGACGCCGAGGGCCTCCACGCCCGCGGCCTGGTCGCGCACCACGCCCTCGCCCGCCGCGAGGCAGAACGGGGGGTAGTCGTCGAGGGCGTCGTACCGGTGTGCGCCGTGGTCCACGACGTCGTGGCCCGCGCTCTTCAGGTGACCGACCAGGTGTTCTTTGAGTTCGAATGCGGCATGGTCCGCAGCAATGTGTACGCGCATGCCTCTAGTCTGCCAGCCGGTGCCCGGCGGGGTGGTCGGCGCGTCGAATTGCGGCTGTGACGCCGCCAACCCCTCACCGGCGCGTCCGCCGATTCGTTCCACCCGGTAGCGGGCCACTACCCTGGTGCGGTGACTGCCGAGAAGAACGCCGCCCAAGATCCCAAGTTCATGCGCACCGTCGTGTCATTCGTGGCCCGCGGTTCGCGGTTCAGCACGCTGCAGGAACGCGCCTGGAACCGCCACGCCGCCGATTGGGTCGTCGACGTGCCGCGAGACGTCATGCGCACCTCCATTCACCCTGAGCATCGCTTCGATACTGTCGCGGCTTTCGGACGCCCCGGTGGGCTGATTGTCGAGATCGGCTCGGGCATGGGTGAAACACTGGCCGCCGCAGCGGCCGCGCGGCCCGAGCAGAATTTTCTCGCGCTGGAGGTGTTCAAGCCCGGCATCGCCCAGACCCTGCATCGCCTCGCCGAGGTGGGGGCACAGAACGCTCGCCTCATGCAGGCGAACGCCGTCGAGGCCTTCGACACCATGTTCGAGGGCACGCAGATCGACGAGGTGTGGACCTTTTTTCCGGACCCCTGGCATAAGTCGCGCCACCACAAGCGCCGCCTGGTGCAGCCCGATTTCGCGGCCCTCGTGGCGTCCCGCGTGGTCCCCGGCACGCTCTGGCGACTCGCCACGGACTGGGAGGATTACGCCGAGCACATGGCGGAGGTGCTCGACCGGCACCCGGATTGGGAGAACGTTGACGGTGTGGGGGCACGGTCGCCCCGCTTCGCGACCCGGCCGCTCACCAAGTTTGAGCAACGTGGGCTCGATGCGGGGCGCACCATCGCCGACTTCACGTTTCGTCGCCGCTGACCGGCGCGGTCGGGTTCGTGTCGCGCACGTGAACTGGCGCTGGTCGCGCCGTGCCCGCGCTGCCAGAATGATGCCATGAGCATTGAAAAGAACGTCATTCAGCCCGAAACCCCGTTCGCGTCGGAGCGGGTCGCCCCCGGCACCGTCTGGGTGGAACGCACCGGCACGCGCACCTTCATCGGCGACAACGGTCGCGGCGACAAGGTCTTGATCGGCCCCGACACCGAGCCGGGCCACTTTCGGCCGGGCGAACTGTTGAAACTCGCGCTGATTGGTTGCGCGGGCATGAGCATGGACGCCGTGGTGGCCCGCCGCCTGGGCGAGGATTTTCCCGCGACCCTCTGGGCCCACGGGGTGGCCGACCCGAACGAGGACCGATACGACCGTATTGCTGAGGAGATCGCGCTCGACCTCGCGAGCCTCGACGAGGCCGAGCAGGCCAAACTGCGCAAGATCATCTCGGCCGCGCTCGACAAGTCCTGCACCGTCGCACGCAGCGTGAAGGGCGCCATCGAACTCGACAAGACCATCGCGGGCGAGCCCACGGCCTAACGCCCCGCCAGAAAGGGCCGGACGCTCGGGTGGTGACCCGGGCGTCCGACCCTCCTGGGCTGCGGCAACCGCGCGTGGCGATGCCGCTACCTGCCCGCTACCTCACTCGTTAACGAACCCCTGGAATCGTCGTGGTCACCTGCGGAGTCGGCGCTCCCGCAGCGATCCACTGCGCGTAGGTGACCGCCACGGCGCGGCCGCCCGAGACCCGGTACACCACGGACGAACCCGGCGCCTTGACGTAGCGATCCGCGAGTTCAGTGAACGGCCGGTAATCCATCGCCGCCCACTCAGCCGGAGACAGTTTGTGCGTGCGCCCATTGAGCGTCGCAAACAGTTCGGCACCCGAGGCATACTTGGTCAGCCTCGTACCCTCGATCCAACCCGCGATGCTGGGTCGCGGCGAGCCCGCCGCCACCCAACCCACCGGCCACAGGCGCTGCCACACCCACGGCTGCGAGCTCTCCCCCACGAAGCTCACCGCGTAAATGTCGGGAGACCACGCGTACTTCACGTACGAGGCGGGCACGACGGACGGAGTTGGGGCCCCCGCCTGCAGCCACTCGCCGAAGCTGAGCGGCACGGTCTTGTCGCCCGAGGCGCGATAAACAATTGCGCTGCCGCGTAGGCTGATGTACTGATCCTTGAGCACGCGATATGGCTTGTAGCCCATCGCCGCCCACTCTTGGCCAGTTAGCGCGTGCGTCACCCCGCCCAGCTTCGCGTACAGCACCGGGCTCGACTCGTACTTGTAGAGGTCGGTGCCCTCGATCCACGCTGCCACACCCGCGCGAGGCGAACCCAGCCGCGCGTACGTCGCCGCGTCCACCTTCTGCCACGCCCACTGCGACGGGTCAGAACCCAAGAAGCTCACGGCATGAATTTCGGGGGACCACGCGTACTTCACGTACGCGACGGGGTAGTCGGTGGGCACGGGGAAGCCTGCCGCGCGCCACTCGTCGAAGGTCACCTGGCGCGCCTTGCCGTCCATGATGGCGAAGAGCGCGTCTGACAGGGGCGTCTTGAACACGCGCAGCGTCGGCGTGGGGGTCGGTTCCGGGGTCGGCTCAGTCGGCGTGGGGGTCGGTTCCGGGGTCGGCTCAGTCGGCGTGGGGGTCGGTTCCGGGGTCGGCTCAGGGGTCGGCTCCGGCGCGGGAGCCGGATCTGCCGGACCCTCGGGAGGAGTCCCATCAAACGCCAGCGGCGTCGGCGAGCCCGCCAGGACCCACTCACCGTAGGTCAGGGCAACCGGCTCAGCCCCCGGAGCGTCCACCCTATACACCGTGGAGGTCTCGGGATACTTGAAGTAGCCCACCTGCAGGTCCTTGCAGAGGCGCTTCTCCATCGCCTCCCACTCCTGGAGGGTCAGCTTGTGGATCGTGCCCTCGAACTTGGCGAACAGCTCGGTGCTCGTCGAGTACTTGATCAGCTCGGTGCCCGGGAGCCACGTGGCAATGTCGGGCACGGGCGACGAGGCGAACATCCAGTCGGTGGGGTCGACCTTGGTCCAGCGCCACAGCGAGCCGTCCTCGCCAACGCGCACAAAGTTGTACATGACGCTCGGTTTCCACGGGTACGACATGAATTGCCCGCGCTGGCCGAACTGGATCACGTCATTGCCCATTTCGCGAATTGTCTGCTCCGAAATGGTGATCCACTTACCGTCTTTAATGCCGAAGTAGTAGTTAGTGTTCGGCACCGAGAAGTAATACGCGACGCGAAGTTCGCCAGTGGGATCCCACTCGTACACATTGGCCGGCGTGTATTGCCGCGTTTGCGGCACCGGGTCGGGGAACGGCGAGTACTCCTTCGGCGGCGGGGCGTCTTTATAGATCGCCATCGCCTCGCGGTCCCACTCGCCGTTGACCAGATAGACGGGTCGCGGGGTGACGTTGTCACCCGGGTCGGTGGGATACACGAGCTTGTATGTGCCGTAGGGCAGGTCGGTGAAGGTTGCGTTGCCCTGGGCGTCCAGGGTGGCAGAGGCCACCTGGGTCGCACCGTCCATGGCCTTGACCTGGAGGCCCGCGAGCCTTTCTGTGGCGATGGAACTGGCCTTGACCGTGACCGAGCGCTTCAGCCCCAGCGTATTGATGCGATCGTTGACTAAGGGCAGGTAGATAGAGTTCACGCCGGTCGTGGCCCGCACCTGATGAGCCTGGTTCTCGGTCTTGAAGTAGAACGAAATGGGCACCGCCGGCCTCGTCGCGGAGGCCGCCAATTTGTCGCGCGTCGAGTCGGGTACCACGCGCCGCATGACCTCGTGGAGCGGCACGAAGTCGAGGCCGCTGTCTCCACCCATGTATTCGATAAGCAGGCCCGTGCGCCACGCCTCCGCAAGTTTGGTGCCGTTGGCATTGTCCGCCGCCCGCATCTCGCGCGTCTAGCGATTGAAGGCCTTGAAACCATCCCAGCCGACCGCGGCGACCATGCGTTCGAGGTAATCGGCATCCGTGACGCTCGTGCTCGGTACGCCGGCACCGGACATATAGTCGCGGTCGATGTTCATGACGCCGCCGATCACGGGCTGATTGGCGTTGGCCTCGTGATTGTAGGCGTACACGAGGTTCCGGGATTCCAGCAGGTGTACGTCCTGGGCGTGCTTCGCGCTGTTCATGTAGGCGTCGTAGTTGTGCCCGAGCTCGTGCGCGACCAGCCCGTTCCGCCCGCCCCGCAGGAACGGGCTCATGCTCGTGGTGCCGTAGGCGATGGCCCGCCCCCGGGCGCTATAGGCACCGAGATCCATGTTGTCGTCGGGCCGGAAGAACCACTTGTCTTCGGCCCTGTAGTGCACCGAGGTGGGGTCGGCGCTGTCGAGACCGTCCCACTCGTCGTACTTGTCGAAGGCGTCGGCATAACTTTGCATGATGACGTCGAGGTTGCGGCCCGGTTCGTTCTTTAGGATCGTGTAGCCGGTCTTGGGCATGAGCAGCATCATGCAGGGGCTGTCGAGAATCGCGAACGGCGAGCCCGAGGTCTCTCACTCGGCAAGAAAGGCGGCCCGGTCATCTCCGATGTGATCCGCGGGCGTGGGATACCTGGTTCCCGAGACCTCACGCACCTCGATCTGGGGGTCCACGGGCCACTGGGCCTTCATAGCGCGCTTCATGAGCACCGCGCTCGCGGCCTTGGCCGTGACCTGAACCCACGTACCGTCGGCGGGCACCGCGACTCCCGCGTCGGTGCTGGTGCCCTGATAGCCGTTCCAGCGCTGTGTGATGAGGTCCATGTAAACGTTTTGCACGCCGTTGAGAACGCGCACCTCGACGACGGCGCCCGTGTCGACGGTGAGGTTGACCGATTCGCGGGCCATGCCCGTGCCCGCGACATCGCCCACGGGTTGTCGTTTCCGATTGACGGGATAGTCATGGATATCGTGTCGCCCACCTGGGTGGCGGACTGCGCGGCGGTAGCAGCGGTGCCCCCTCGGGAACTAGTGCTCGCGGTGGTCTCAGCCTGTGCGGCCACAGAGCCACTGAATCCCGTGGCGGCAGCCAGCATTACTGCAATAGTCGATTTTATCATGCCCACAATCTCTCCTTGCGTTGAGTTACCGCAGGGATACTTTGAGTAATCGACGTGCCGCCAGTTGAATGTTGTGGCAGGTTAACCCGGCTCCTGGTCTGCGCAAATATCTTCGACGGCACGGCCATGGGCGCCCCGACACGCCCTAAGGAGGCAAGATTCTGAAAGTTTTGCAGCACGCACCTCACCAAAACCCCGCCGTGGCACGCGGCATCCACTCCTGCGCATATATAAAATCGCCCGCCCCACCCGTGCGAACGGGAGAGGCGGGCACGAGGCGTCCGCACCGGCACGCGGTCAGTCGAAGATCGGCCCCGTGGTGCGGGTGCGTTTGATCTCATAAAAGCCCGGAGTGCCGCCCACGAGCAACACGCCGTCCCACAGCCGACCCGCTGCCTCCCCCTTGGGAGCCGGCGAGATGACGGGGCCGAAGAAGCCCACGTCGCCCACCACGATAACGGGGGTGCCCACATCGTTGCCAACCAGGCGCATCGCCTCGGCATGCGACTCTCGCAGCTGCTCATCGTACTCGTCCGACTCTGCGAAGCGAATCAGGTCGGCGGGCAGGCCCACCTCGGCAAGCGAGGCCTTGATGACCTCCATGCGATCCTTCTGCTGCCCCGGGTGCAGGCGAGTGCCGATCGCATCGTAGAGTCGGCGCACGTATTCTTCGCCGTGCAGCTCGCGCGCCGCCACGATCACGCGCACTCCCCACCACGCGGTGCGCAGGTGCTCTTGGTACTCGGGCGAGAGGTCACGGCCCTCGTTCAGCACCGCCAGGCTCATCACCTTGAACGTCACGTTGATGTCACGCACCTGCTGAGCCTCAAGGATCCAGCGCGAGGTCATCCAGGCCCAGGGGCACGTGGGGTCGAAATAAAAGCTTACGGGAGTCAGGGTGCTCTCGGTATTTTCAGTCATGCCCTCAGCATAATTTGCGGCCCGCGCACCCAAGCCGCTTCATACCACTCGCAGGTCAAATATTCTGTTCCTGCCAGCCACAACCCCTCACAAAGGAGACACAGTGACCCTGTGCCATCACGCCACCGGCGCGTCAACGGCCACCGCTAACTTGACCCGCGCCGAGGCCCAGGCCCGCGCCGCCCTGCTCAGCGTCGAGCGCTACGACATCACCCTAGACGTCACGGGCGACAAGACCTTCAGCACCCACAGCGTCGTGACCTTCACGTGCGCTCAACCCGGCGCCTCCACGTTCATTGATTTCATCGGCCCCAGCGTCGAAAGCATCGACCTGAATGGCGAGGCCCTCGACCCGGCCACCGCGTTCGACGGCTACCGCATTCAGCTGCCCGAACTGGCCGCCGCGAACACGCTCAGCATCACCGCGACCGGGGCCTTCATGAACACCGGCGAGGGCCTGCACCGCTTCGTCGACCCCGTAGACAACGAGGTGTACCTCTACACGCAGTTCGAGGTGCCCGACTCGCGCCGCATGTACCCCGTGTTCGAGCAGCCCGACCTCAAGGCCGCCTTCGCGTTCACGGTGACCGCCCCCGCGCACTGGAACGTCATCTCCAACTCCCCCACGCCCACTCCGGTGCCGGTTTCGGACGCGGTCGCCACGTGGTCATTCACCGACACTCCCCGTATCTCGAGTTACATCACGGCGCTGATCGCTGGCCCCTACGAGGGCGTGCGCGACGAGCTGACGAGCTCGGACGGCCGCACCATCCCCCTCGGGTTGTTCGCCCGCAAGTCGCTCGTCAAGTACCTCGACGCCGACGAACTCCTCGACACCACCAAGCGCGGCTTCGAGTTCTTCGAACGCGAATTTGGGGTGGCGTACCCGTTCGAGAAGTACGACCAGATTTTCGTGCCCGAATACAACGCGGGCGCCATGGAGAACGCGGGCGCTGTGACCTTCACCGAGGTGTACGTGTTCCGCGGTGCGGTCGCCGAGAGCCGCCGCGAGCGCCGCGCCCTCACGGTGCTGCACGAGCTCGCGCACATGTGGTTTGGCGACCTCGTCACCATGCGCTGGTGGGACGACCTTTGGCTGAACGAGTCGTTCGCTGAGTTTGCCTCGACCGAGTGCCAGGCGCGCGCGACGCGCTGGGCGGACGCGTGGACCACGTTCCTCTCGCACGAGAAGGCCTGGGCGCTCGAACAGGACCAGCTGCCCTCGACGCACCCCATTGCGGCCGACATGGTGGATTTCGACGCGGTCGTCACCAACTTCGACGGCATCACCTACGCGAAGGGTGCCTCGGTGCTGCGCCAACTCGTCGCGTACGTGGGCGCCGACAAATTCATGGCGGGGCTGCGCGCGTACTTCGCGAAGCACGCGTGGGGCAACACCGAGCTGAAAGACCTACTCGCCGAGCTCTCGGCGGCCTCGGGGCGCGAACTCGACCAGTGGTCGCAGTTGTGGCTCGAAAACGCAGGCCCCACGACGCAGACCCTCGAGGTGGAGCGCGCCGCGGACGGCGCCGTGACGGCCATGCGCGTCACCCAGACCGCCCCCGCCGAGCACCCCACGTTGCGCCCGCATCGCCTCGTGATCGGCGGCTACGCGGTGAGCGAGAGCGGTGTTGAGCGCGTCGAACGCCTCGATCTCGACATCGCCGGCGCCAGCACCGAGGTACCCGAGCTGGTCGGCAAGCGCGCCGATGTGTGGCTGCTCAATGACGAGGACTGGGCCTACGGCAAGTGGCGCCTGGACGCCGCGTCCCTCGAAACCGCCGTGGCCCACCTGGGTGCGTTCGGCGAACTCGAGTCGCAGATTCCCTCGGCCCTGCTGTGGTCGATTTTGTGGGACCAAACTCGCGACGAAGAGTTTCCGGCCAGCGCATACGTCGCCGCGGCCCTCGAAAACCTCGGCGGCATCAAGCACCCCGGCGTGCGCACCATCGTGGTGGCGCAGGTGGGCGAGGCCTTACGCGGGTTCGTCGCACCGGAGCGCCGCGAGGCCCTCACGAGCCGCGCCGCCGATCGATTCTGGCAACTCGCCGAGGCGGCCGAGGCCAACTCCGACGCCCAGTTCGGCTTCTTGAAGGCCTTCTCGCAGCACGCCTCGACCCCTCAGCACGGCGCCATCTTGCAGGGTCTCCTCGATGGCAGCGTGACGCTGCCGGGTCGCGAGATCGACACCGACCTGCGCTGGGACCTCGTGATCTCGCTCAGCAGCCTGGGGCTCGCCGACGAGGCCGCGCGCGCCGCCGAACTCGAGGCAGACAACACCGCAAGTGGCCAGCGCTTCTTCGAGACAGCGGCGGCGGCCGTGCCGGATGCCGCGGTCAAGGCCGCCACGTTCGAGCGCGTGCTGACCGAGGACATCGCCAACGAGACCCTCACCGCGATCATCACGGGCTTCAAGCGCGTGCACGACACGAGTCTGCTCGCGCCGTTCGTGACGCCGCTGCTCGCGCGCGTGAACGAGATCTTCGCCGAGCGCACGAACGAGATCGCCGGCCGCCTGCTCGACCTGTTCCCGCTCTCGCTCACGTCGGCCGCCCTGGTTGACGAGGTCGATGCGTGGCTCGCGGCGAATCCCGACGCCGTGACGGCGCTGAGCCGCGGCCTCGCGGAGCGCCGCGACACCATGGCACGGTGGCTGCGCTGCCAGGCCGTGGACGCCGCGTCCGGCCAGTAATCGGGTCGCAGCGGTACCCGGGGGGCCGGGTGCCGCGGCCCGTTGGCCGGGTGCCGCTGCCCGACGGCACAGAATTAGCCGCCCCACATCGGGGCGGCTTATTCTGTACGGTTGCGGCGGATTACGCCGAGGGCGGCGCGAAGCGACCGCGCACGCGCGCAATGGCGCGGGCCAGTGACTCGAGGCGCGGATGCGTGGGGATAGAATCCACGGTCACGCTGTCTCCCGTCGAGTCGGCGAGCGGGAGTTTCCAGTTCGGGTACGAATCGAGGGAACCCGCGACGTAGGGCGCGCGGCGTTCACCCACGGCGTCGGCGATGCTGACGCTCACGAGCAGGGCCGGGCTGGCCGCGACGAAGCGGTGCAGACCCTCGATCACTTGGCGCTCGGTGGCTTCTTCTGCGACGAACTTGCCCTCGCGGGCCATACGTATGTATGGCTGACGCACGCGAATGTCTTCGAGGCGTTCCTCGGCGAATGAGGTCTTGATGAGGCCGAGCCGGTTGCGCACGTCGACGAGTTCGCCGCCGAGGTACCCCGCGAGGGCCGGCAGGTCGTGTGCCGTGAGCGTCGCAAACGTCTGCTTGTGGTAGTCGCGCGGGTGCACGGCGTTACCCTCGGCGTCGCTCTCGCTCCACAGCATGGCCGTGATTAGCACCCCGCGTTCGCGCAGGTAATCTCGCATCCAGGGCTCGTCCATGCCGTCGGAGTCGGCGATCACGAGCGCCCCCGCACGATGAGCCTCCAAGACGATGATGTTGAACATCGCCTCGTGGTCGTAGTGCACCCACGTGCCTTCGGACGGGTCGACGTCGTCTGGCACCCACCATTGCTTAAACAGGTCGAGGGCGCGGCTCACGCGCACGGCGCCCGCGTGACGCATGTGCGAGCGAATCATGTGCTGGAACGGCGCATAGGCCGCCTCGCGCAGGGCGCGCGGGTCAAATACGGGCTGGTCCCACACCCAGCCGCCGTCCTCGTCGGCAATCACGCTGACGGGGCTACCCTGGCGCATGCCGCTAGCGTAAACATGCTGGTCACACCAGGCATCCGCGCCGTAGATGGTGACGCCGGGAACGATCTCGCGCAGCAGGCCGATGCGCATTCCGGCCTCGCGGCACACCCGCTGGGCGTTCGCCAGTTGCTGGTCCGCGACCCACTGCAACCACATGTGGAACCGCACGTCGCGCACTCGCTGCTCGGCGACCTCTTGAGAGAGTGGAGCGCTGGGATCGCGCGCCTCGGTCTTCCAGCGCGTATCGCCGATGCCAATTTCTGCCCGCAGCACGCTATACACAGCGAAGTTGTGGAGGTCGTCGCCGCCCTCTTCGATGAAGCGCTCGAACTGCGCCTCGCGCGAGGGGCTGCGCGGTACCTGATAGACGAAGTTCAGCGACGACAACTTGCTGCCCCACGCCCGGTCGCGGTCGATGACCTCGGAGATCTTGTTGAGCGTGCGGGAATCGTCAGAGTGCCAGTCGATCAGGCTGCGATTCTCGGGGCGCACGTACGCCGTCTCGTGAATGTCTTCCACCCGCACGTACATCGGGTTGATCCAGCGGCGCGACGAGGCGCGAAAAGGCGACACCGAGAATGGCGGCCGCGTCTCCGAGGCGTGAATAGGCGCGAGCATCAAAAAGTCCGCGCCAAAATGCGAACCCGCCGAATGGCCGAGCTCGGCCACGTCGGAGAAATCACCGAGACCCCACGACAGTTTGGAGCGCAAGGCGTAAAGGAGACCCGAGAAGCCCCACGCGGGCTGGCGCTCCAGGTCGACCTGGTATTCGATCCGCTGCGGGGCGACGATCACGGCGGTGGAGTCGTCGGACGCCGAGGTGGACAGTTCGTGGTACCCCGCCGGCAGGTCGGCGGGCAGGACGAACTCGAGGCGAGTGACGTCTCGGCCGTGGACCCGCTTGGGCAGGTCGTTACCGAGGGTGGGCGCAAACTCGCGCGTCTTGCCGTCTTCCAGGCTGAGGGTCGCGGTCACTCCCGCGGCGGAGTCGTGGGGAACGTACACGTGGAACGGAAGTTCCTGCCCCTCACGCAGGGTCAGTGGCGCGGGCAGCACCCGCAGCCACGGAGCGTCCGAAAAGTCCTCCAGGGCCCTCGCTACCGACTCGTCGCTCGAGGCGTCCACCCCAAAACTCTCGAGGATTAACTGCAGGGTGCTTGACGGCACGGCCACTACTCCCGCGTCGGGGGTGGTGTTCTCGCAGGTGATGCCATAGGACTGCGCGAGGCGCACTAGGGGGTCACGGTCTACGGATGGAAGCGGGGGGCTCACCGCATCACTCTCGAAAATGCCGTCACTCGCGGTGCTCTCGCCGCTCATTCGCTACCTTCTTCTTGCAGTCTGCTTGCCATGCTTGCACGTACCCACTCAATACTATGCAAGGTTAGTGGAGAGTAACCACTTTTTACCCACCGTGAGGGCCGCGACCACTGCTGCACATCTCGCATACATTCCGAATATTTTCGCTGGACCATGACGTGAGGTAGGTCATTGTTTCGGTATGCTAACTCGGTACAACGGCGCGGCAAGTGGCCGCGCCGTGCCCTGAACATCAACCTGACTGGCGGTTCACGGCTATCTTCCTGCATTCGAGGGATTCTCATGGCAAATTCCGGAACCGGTGGCACGCGAGTCGCCGTTCAAAAATTCGGCACCTTCTTGTCGGGCATGGTTATGCCCAACATCGGTGCATTCATTGCGTGGGGCCTGATCACGGCCCTCGCCGTCAACAACCTACTGCCCGGGTTTAGTTTCTTGAGCGACACCACGGTCACCGTGGGCGACGCGACCTACAGCACCAACATCGGCCTCATCGGCGCCACCATTCACTACCTGCTGCCCCTCTTGATCGCCTACACGGGCGGCTACAAGATATACGGCCAGCGCGGCGGCGTGGTCGGCGCCATCGCCGCCATCGGCGTGATCACGGGTGTTCCCATGAACGTGCACATGTTTATCGGTGCGATGATCATGGGGCCGCTCGGCGGCTACCTCATGAAGAAGGCCGACGCGCTGTGGGACGGCAAGATTCGCCCCGGCTTCGAGATGCTGATCAACAACTTCTCGGCCGGCATCCTCGGCGCCATCCTCGCGCTGCTGGGTGGCTCGCTGATCGGCCCCGCGGTCGAGAAGCTGACCTCGTGGCTCGGTAGTGGTGTCGAATTCTTGGTCAACAACAACCTGCTGCCGCTCGCGAGCCTCGTGATCGAGCCTGCGAAGGTGCTGTTCCTGAACAACGCCATCAACCACGGCGTGCTCACGCCGCTTGGCATCTCAGAGGCTCAAACGGCGGGCCAGTCGATCCTGTTCCTGCTCGAGTCGAACCCCGGCCCCGGCCTCGGCATTCTGCTCGCGTTCATGATCTTTGGCTCGGGCGCGGCGAAGGCCTCTGCCCCGGGCGCCGCCCTCATTCACTTCTTCGGTGGTATTCACGAGATTTACTTCCCGTACGTGATGATGCGCCCGCTGCTTATCATCGCCGTGATCCTCGGCGGCGGCTCGGGCGTCGCCACCAACATGCTGCTCGGCGGCGGCCTGCGTGCCCCCGCCTCTCCCGGTTCCATCATCGCGATCGCGACCCAGATTCCCAGCCTGAAGGCGGGCTTCGCGGTGATCCTCTCGATCGTCGTCGCGACCGTCGTGACGTTCCTCGTGGCGGCCGTCATCTTGAAGTCGACCAAGGGCGAGGACGACCTCGCGGCCGCAACCGCGCAGATGGAATCGAACAAGGGCAAGAAGTCGTCCATCTCGGGCGCGCTCACGGGCGGCGCGAGCGTCGCCTCCGGTGGTGGCGTCGCCACCCTCGCCGACCCCCGCACCATCACCCGCATCGTGTTCGCGTGCGACGCGGGCATGGGCTCGTCGGCGATGGGCGCGAGCGTGCTGCGCAACAAGATCAAGAAGGCCGGCATCGAGGGCGTGGAGGTGAAGAATGTGGCGATCGCCAACCTCACGAACGATGTCGATCTGATCGTGACGCATCAAGACCTCACCGAGCGCGCCCGCCAGGGCATTCCCGATGCCATCCACGTGAGCGTCGACAACTTCATGAACTCGCCGCGCTACGACGAAGTCGTGGAACGCATCAAGAGCGGGCCCACCGAGGCCGAGGCCGGGGCTGCCCACGCGGCCCCCGTGGCGTCCAAGCCGATTCACAACATCGTGTTCGCGTGCGACGCGGGCATGGGCTCGTCGGCCATGGGCGCGAGTGTGCTGCGCAACAAGATCAAGAAGGCCGGCATCGAGGGCGTGACCGTGAAGAACGTCGCGATCGCGAACCTCACCGACGACATCGACCTCGTGGTCTCGCACCAGGACCTCACCGACCGGGCCCGCCAGGGTGCGCCGAGCGCAGATCACGTGAGCGTCGACAACTTCATGAACTCGCCCCGTTACGACGAGGTCGTGGAGCGCATCAAACAATCCCAGTAAGGGTGGCCGGACGCCCCCGTGGCCCGGCTCCCCCCAACCCTCGTGGCACCGTGGCCCGTTCGCATCAGGCGAGCGGGCCACTCGCGCCTCACCAATTGCGCCACGCGCGGACGAAGTATGGCCCTGCGTGAGTTCTAGGCCACATGACGTGCCCCACAGAACTAGGCTGTGTACTGCAAACCTTGACCCGAAAGGCCTCACATGAGTGACATTTTGACCATCGACAGCATCAACGTGCAGGGCACCGCCACGAGCAAGGACGACGCGATTCGCGAGGCCGGCGCGCTGCTGGTCGCCGCGGGCTCCGTGTCGCAGGCGTACGTGGACGCGATGTTCGAGCGCGAGAAGTCGGTGTCGACCTACATGGGTAACCTCCTCGCTATCCCCCACGGCACGAACGAGGCCAAGGGCGAGATCGCCCGGTCCGCCATCTCCGTGGTGCGCTACGACAACCCCATCGACTGGGACGGCAACCCCGTGCGCTTTGTCGTTGGCATTGCCGGTCAGGGCGACGATCACCTCGCGATCATCTCGCAGATCGCCATCTTGTTCAGCGACGAAGACACCGTCGACGTGCTGCTCGACGCCCCCGCCGACGGTCTGCTCGCGGCCTTTAGCGCGGGTGCCTGATGCCCACTGCCGTACACTTTGGCGCCGGTAACATCGGCCGCGGTTTCGTGGGGCTGATCTTGCACAACAGCGGCTATGAGGTCATTTTTGCCGACGTCGCGGCCCCCTTGATCGAGGCGCTGCAAACCGCCGACTCGTACGAGGTGCGCGAGGTGGGCGCCGAGTCGAAGACCACGGTCGTCGACGCATTCAGGGCCCTCAACTCGGCGTCGCAGGAGGCCGAGGTGATCGCCGAGATCGCAGCCGCGGACATCGTCACCACCGCGGTGGGGCCGAACATTTTGAAGTTCGTGGCGCCCGTGATCGCGAAGGGGCTCGCGGCCCGTGCGGCGGATGCCACGCCGCTTCAGGTCATGGCCTGCGAGAACGCCCTCGGTGCGACCGACATCTTGGCCGGTCACATCGCCGAGCACTGCTCGGCCGAGGAGTACGGGCGGGGCGTCTATGCCAACACCGCGGTCGACCGCATCGTGCCCGCACAGGCCCCGGACGCCGGGCTCAACGTCACCGTCGAAACCTACTTTGAGTGGGCGATTGAGCAGGGCGCCTTCGGCGACAACGTGCCCGATCTGGTGGGCGCTACCTTCGTGGACGATCTCGGCCCGTACATCGAACGCAAGTTGTTCACGGTGAACACGGGGCACGCCACGACGGCGTATTTCGGGCTCGCCGCGGGCGTCTCTAAGATCAGCGACGCCGTCGCGCATCCCGAGGTGCGCCCCCGCGTGGAGGCGACGCTCGCCGAGACGAAGGCGCTGCTGGTCGATAAGTACGGGTTCGAGCCCGAGGTGCAGCAGGGGTACATCGACAAGATTCTCGGTCGGTTCGCCAACCCGCACCTGCCCGACACCGCCGAGCGCGTGGGCCGCGAGCCCCTGCGTAAGCTGAGCCGCAATGAGCGGTTCATCTCCCCCGCAGCGCAGCTCGCCGAGCGCGGGCTTGGCACTGACGCGCTCGTCGCCACCGTCGCGGCGGCGCTCGCGTTTGACGTGGCGGAGGATGCCCAAAGTGTGCAAATGCAGCAACTGCTCACAGAGGCGTCCGCAACGGACGCCGCGCAGCAGATCACGGGCCTAGAGCCCGACCACCCGCTGTTCCCCGCTATCGAGCGGGTCATCGCGGAACACCAGGGCCGGTAGCACTGCACCGGGCGGCCGTGCGCCGCCCCCGGCAGAGCCCGCAGCAGTTTTGAGTACGAAAGGGTCATCATGACCGAAACACAGACCAGCGAAAAGACCGTCTTTCAGGGCGTCGCCGTATCGAGCGGCCGCGTCACCGGCCCCGTCTTGAAGATGGCCCTGCCGGCCCCCGAGCCGACCCCGGGCCTACCGCTCGCGTCGACCGTGACGGTTGAGGGGGCACACGCGGCCATTGACGCCGCCTCCACCGCGGTCGTGGCCGACCTCAATGCCGTGGCCGCGAAGGCTCACGGCGGTGCCAAGATGGTGCTGGAGGCAACGGCCATGATGGCCTCGGACCCGAGCCTCATCATGGACGCCAAGGGCCGCGTGACCAGCCAGAACATTGCTCCCGAGCGGGCCATCTGGGAGTCGGCGAAGTTCATCTCTGACCAGCTCGCGGCGCTCGGCGGTTACATGGCGGAGCGCGTGCGCGACGTCGAAGACGTGCGCGACCGCCTGATTGCGGCCGTCACCGGCAAGCCCGCTCCCGGCGTGCCCACCAGCGAAGACCCGTTCATTCTTGTGGCGCACGACCTCGCGCCCGCCGACACGGCGACGCTCGACCCCGCCGTGGTGATCGGCCTCGTCACCGAGGGCGGTGGCCCCACGTCGCACACCGCGATTCTCGCCCGCGAATTGGGTCTGCCCGCCGTCGTGGCCGCCGAGGGCGTGCTGTCGATCGAGGCCGGTACCGTCGCCATCGTGGACGGCGCGGCCGGTACGTTGCAGGTGAACCCCTCGAACGAGGAGATCGCGGCGGTGCTGGCGCTGTCGAGTGTGAAGCGCGAGTTCAATGGAGACGGCCGCACCTCGGACGACCACAAGGTGCAGTTGCTCGCGAACGTGGGCGACCCCGCGGGCGCAAAGGGCGCCGCGGCGGCGGGCGCTCAGGGCGTAGGCCTGTTCCGCACCGAGTTTTGCTTTCTCGACCGCCAGGATGCGCCGAGTAAGGCGGAGCAGGTGGAGCAGTACCGCATGGTGCTCAGCGCGTTCCCCGGTAAGAAGGTCGTGATTCGCACGCTCGACGCGGGTGCCGACAAGCCCCTGCCGTTCTTGACCGACACGACCGAAGAGAACCCCGCCCTCGGCGTTCGCGGACTGCGCACCTCGTGGCGTTCGCCGGAGATTCTGGAGACCCAGCTCGAGGCCATCGCCGAGGCCGCCGCCGCCGAGACGGCCGAGCCGTGGGTGATGGCGCCGATGATCGCCACGGTGGCGGAGTCGCGCAACTTTGTCGAACTGTGCCAGAAGTACGGGCTGAACCGCCCGGGCGTCATGGTGGAGGTGCCGTCGGCGGCGCTCACGAGCGACCGCATTCTCGACCCCGCGAAGGGCCGCGCGACGTTCGCCTCGATCGGCACGAACGACCTCACGCAGTACGCGATGGCGGCCGACCGCTTGCTCGCCGACCTGTCGCACCTGTCGACGGCCTGGCAGCCGGGAGTGTTGCATCTGATCGCGGCGACCACGAAGGGCGGCGGCCAGCACGATGCTCCCGTGGGCGTGTGCGGTGAGGCCGCGGCCGACCCGGCGCTCGCGATTGTGCTCGTGGGCCTGGGTGTGACGAGCCTGTCGATGACGCCGCGGGCGCTGCCCGATGTGGCGTTCGCGCTGAACTGCGTAACCCTCGCCGAGGCGCAGCGCCTCGCCGATCTGGCGCTGAACTCGTTCAGCGCCGAAGAGGCCCGGGCCACGGTACGCGAGGCGTGCCCGTTCCTCGCGGAGAACGGCCTGTAAAAATCACGGCGTGCCCGTTAAAGGCGGTCGAGCGCGGCGTCGGGGGGTTTCTTCCGGCGCCGCGTTCGTCGTGGGGGGGCGTAGTTCGCGCTTGGAGCGCACGCTAAAACTCAGGTAACATTTACCGTGCGCCGCCGTGAGTTACGTCCCGGGAGTTCACATGACCACAACCTCGCATTTCAGCACGTCCGACGTGCAGAGCAGTGTCGACCACCTCGTGGAGCGAGCCCAAATTGCGGGCGCCGACAGCGATACGGTGGCTGACCTCTTGCGTCTCACGGCTGACTTCTTCACCTCGTCGGCGGCGGGCGGCGACGGCCTCACCGCCAGCGAGGCACAGTATTTGATGGATTCCGGCGCATTCTCGGTGGCTCAGCTCGCGGAGGCCGAGGCCCGCGTCAATCGCGGAGACCTCGCACGGCATGAGCACTTGACTCGCATCGGCACAGTGGCGCGCAGTTTGACTGCCGCGCAGGCTGCCGAGCGGCTGGGCGTCGATGCATCGCGAGTACGACACCGGCAGCGTCAGGGGGCGCTGTACGGCTTTCTCGTCGGCCGCAGCCGGTACTACCCGACGTGGCAGTTCGTGCCCGGCACGCCTCGGGCGTTGCCGCATCTCGCCGCCCTATTGAAAGCCCTGCCCGAAGGCTGGAGCCCGGCTTCGGTGGAGGGGTTCATGACCACCCCGCAGCCAAACCTGTGCGAGGGAGATTCCTTCGAGGGCGGGCAACTACCCCAGACACCCGTGGCGTGGCTACTCGGCGGGGGGCCGGTCGAGCCCGTCTTAGACATGCTGAGCGGCATGGCGTACGCATGAGCGGTGGCTCCCTGCCGAAGGTGCCCGCCGCTCCACCCCCTCACCTCACGACAGACTGGAATCGTCACATTCGCGATTTTCGAGGTCCGCTGTGGCGGGCGTACGCAACGGGCGGCGCGCACCCTCAGGCGTGGAACTCGCTGCGACACTTTGGCCCCGCGCCCGGCATGCGCTTCGACCCGCACCCCCTACCCCAGGGCCACCATGACCACGTTGGCGTGATGTACACGGCCACACTGCCGACCACGTCGCTGGCCGAGGTCTTTCAGTCGAGCCGAGTCATCGAGCGCAGCCTCGACGCCAGGGCGATGGTTTCGTGGCGTCCCACGCGCACCCTGAAACTGCTCGTCCTCACCACCAACTGGCCTGTTCTCAACGGTTCCGCCGCCGCCATGATGATGGACGCCAAGCACAATACACAGCCCTGGGCACGCGCGATACACGAGCATCTGCGTAACGATATTGATGGCCTCTACCACCTGTCGTCGTTGACGAGCCAGCCCCTCGTGACCCTGTTCTCCGGTGCCGTATCCAATCCTTCGTTCCCCGCTCGCCCCGACTTTAACGTGCTCTTGGCAGCGCGCGCGGCTGACATCATCATCGATCAGGCCACCCGTGACCTGGGGTACGGCTCCGTGCCCTAGACGATGACGGGCCACTCGGCGTCCGGCAAACTCTCGCGGCCCCATTCGGCCCACGACCCGTCGTAGACGCGCACGGCCGGCCAGCCCAGCCGCTCGGCCGCGAGCGCCCCGATGCAGGCGGTGACGCCGGAGCCGCAACTGAAAATGGTGGGTCGCGGCGCGCCCACGACGCGCGCGAAGATCTCGGCCAGCTCGGCCTCGGGGCGCAGGTGACCGTCGCTGAGCAGGTCGGTAAACGGCAGGTTCAGCGCGCCGGGCATGTGGCCGCAGCGCAGGCCGGGGCGGGGCTCGGGGTCTCGGCCCGCGAACCGACCGGCCGAGCGCACGTCGACCACGGCGGCGGTGCCCGACGAGAGGGCCGCGCGCACGTCGTCGGCGGTGGCGACGCCCGCGAATGGCTGCGCGGTGAAGGGCTCCCCCGCCGCGGCACCGTCGCCAGTCGGCCAGGTCCCAGGGGCGGGCACGGTCGGCTGGCCCGCCCGTTCCCAGGCGGGCAGGCCCCCGTCGAGAATGCGGACGCGCGGGTGCCCGGCCTGGCGTAGCATCCAGCGCGCTCGAGCCCCCGAGAAGTAGGGGTTGCTCTCGAACACGATGATGTCTGAGTGGGCGGTGACTCCCTGTGCGCGGCACGCGCCCGTGAAAGCCTCGGGGCTCGGCAGGGTGTGCGCGAGGCCCGAGGTGTGATCGGAGAAGTCGGCGTCGAGGTCGAAGCGCCGCGCGCCTTCGAGGGTGCGCTCGGGGGTGCCCGTGGTGGCGTCGAGCAGCAGCAGGTGGGGGTCGTTGCGGTGGGCTGCCAGCCAGGCGGCGTCGACCAGCGGGCTCGTGTGGTTCGTCATGGCATCACTGTAGTGGTTCGTGCGCGCGAGCGCGGCGTGCGGACTACTGCAACTTTAATAAAGTTTTATAGAATACAACGCCACTGCCAGAAAGCCAATGCACTGAATATCGCGCGATTTATCTCCATTTATGCAGATCAACAGCGCCTCGGTGCCGACTTGGCAATCATTACAACATGCGCATTCTTTCACAAGACGATACGCTGGATATCTGATCGGTCGAGCACACACGGTTCGGTCGAGCACACACGGTTCGGTCGAGCACACACGGTTCGACCGCAGGGCATCGTGGCCGGGCACAGTTCCTACGATTCAAGGAAAATTCGTGCAGAAGAAAAAAATCATCATCACTGCGTTAGCAACAGCGGCACTTTGCGCCGGCGGGGCGATCGCATCCCAGGCGCAGAATCTCCCCACAAGTTGGTATCACGACATCAGGCCCGGAACGATCCTGGAAAACTCCTGGACCGCCCCTGAATCGGGATTTTCAACCTCGACGTTCACAAGTTGCGGTGTGTCGGGGTCCGGTGCAAACGCGGGCACGGTCAGATGGAACGTTCGGCATCCGGGTAAATTCGGCCTGGCTGCCTACGTAGGCGAGAAGTCCATAACGTGCAATCCTGATCGCAGGTCGAGCCTGACCTGGGACATTGGAAGCTACCAGGCGGGCAATCAGTTGGTGCTCGCCAGTTCGGCGTACGCGATTCAGTTTTACGTCACGGTCGAAGACGCCACCGGCCCGTAAAGATGCTAAGCCGGAACTCGAGGCGGCGCTGGGCCTGGCCCAGCGCCGCGCTCCAGTGCGCCCTGGCGTTCGCCGCATGGGTCGCGATGCTGTGGCCAGGCCCGGGTACGCCAACCCCCGCAGACAGTTACGTGGTGATCGGGCAGTTCGTGCAGGCCCCCTACCTGTGGGTGGGAATACTCTCGGTGATGGCCGCCTGGCATTTCTCAACGCTGCGCCGCAGCGGGCAGTTTCTGAAGCCCACCTCGCGCGCACCGCTCGCGGTCATTGCCAGGAACTTCAGGCGTTATCTCGTCATCGCACCCGCCAGTCTCGTCGCAGCATACGCCGCTTACGTTGCCTTGCACCCCTTCGACGGGCCCCGAGACGTGTACCTGCTGCTCATGCTCGCGGCCATGGGGGTCGGCGCCGCGGCGATCGGCGCCCTGATCGGTATGACGCTGCCCCGAATTTTCGCTCTCGTGGCGGCCTTCACCGTGATGGGCTGCGCCACTTATATACCCGTGACCATGAAGGCGGCGTGGGTGCGGTCATTAGTCGGCGGCGGCTGGCAACCCTCTGCACTCTACGAAATCTCGTGGCGCACCGTGACCGCCACCACGGTGGTCTTTGCGGCTGCGCTCGTGGCCAGCTGGGTGGTGGCCTCCCGGCGGGTCTCCGGGTATCAGAACGCCCTGCCCCTGGTGGCCACCCTGTCGGCGTGCGCCCTCGCGGCTGCGGGCGCTTGCGTGACCGTTAAGGACCTGTCGTACCTCCCCACTGAGGCGCGGGACCTGCGTGCCGTGTGCTCCAATACCACGCCGAAGTGGTGCGTCACCGAATGGAATCGAGACCAATTGCCCATGTTTGTTGCCCTGAATACGCGCATTCATGCCGTAGAGCGTGAGACCGGCGCCGTTTTTCCGCCCGTGCTCAGCCAGGTGCCACCCCCGGGGCCCGGCCCCAGCATCGGACTGTCGGTGATCTATCCGCTGCCCTCGGCCCGCACCGCGGCCGGCCTCGTGACGCCAGAATCCATTGAGAGGGCCGCCGTGGTGGGACTTCGATTCAGCGTCCCTCCCTGCACAGATCTGCAAGGAGTCGCGTCCAATGAATCGGGTGCCGGATACTTGTCGCTGTGGTGGGAGGCGAAACTTCGGGGTACGACGCCGTTTGCCGAAATCGAGTCTGACCAGGAACGTTACTCGAAGGTGGTGCTCGCCCTCTCGCCCTCCGAGCAGGGCGCATGGGCCAACGCCATCGCCACGCTGCCCAGCGACTGCTCCCGGTACTTCGAGGCCCCGGAGTTTGATGAGTCGGGTGCGGTGGTGGAGCCGGTGACTGGGACGGGGTTGGAGCGATGATTTCGATTCAGGGTTTGTGTCAGCGGTATCGGCGCACGGTGGTGTTTGAGGATTTCTCGTGGGTGTTGCCCCCGGGTCGTACCGTGTTGCTGGGGCCGAACGGGGCGGGTAAATCCACGCTCATGAACTGCGTGGCGGGTATCGTGCGGCCCCAGCGGGGGGTGATCCGCATCGGCGAGGCAACCCTGCGTGAACGTAAACAGTACTTCCCCCAGTTGGGGTGGATGCCCCAGCACGTGCATGCCCTGCCCGGTAAAACCTGCCTCACGCAGGTGGCGTACTCCGGCTGGTTGAAGGGCTTGTCGCAGCGTGCGGCGCTGGCGCAGGCCAGTGAGGTGTTGCAACTAGTGGGGTTGGAGGCGAAGCTCGATGCGAAGGCGAAGAGTTTATCGGGCGGTCAGTTGCGGCGGCTGGGGTTGGCGGAGGCGTTAATGGGCCACCCGAGCGTCCTGGTTTTGGACGAGCCGTCGGTGGGTCTGGACCCGGGGCAGCGGGAGCGGTTTCGGCGGATTCTCGCGGCGAGTGTGGGGGTTGATTGTTTGGTCTCCACGCATCAAGTTGATGATATTGACACGTTGTTTGACCAGGTGGCGGTGCTGTATCAGGGTCGCATGGCGTTCGAGGGGAGCGTGGCGGAGTTTCTCGCGTTAGCCCCGGCGGGGTTGGAGACCTTGCATGCTGCGGAGGCGGCGTACCGATTGTTCGTGCCCGATGAAGACTAACCCGACAGGCTTGAGTGCGGGCATAGGCGTGGGTGTGGCGTTGTGGGCGCGGGTGCGGTGGGCGCTGGCGTTGCTGCCCGTGATGGTGGTGTGTCTCGTGTTGGATTTCGTGCTGGCGGGGCAGTCCGCGGTGGTGACCCGCGTGCTGGGGGCGGGCGCGAATACGGTGGATGTGAATCAGGCGGCGGTGGCGCCGCTCGCGACGTGTGTGTATGTGATGCTCAGTGCGCGGCATGTACGGCGGGAGCGGTCGTCGTGGGGGCGGGCGCAGCGGGTTGATGTCGTGGTGTGGCTGGTCGCGGGCGTCGTCGCGGGCCTCGTGCCGTGGCTGGTGGGGGTAATGGTGGGGATGTCGAGCCTGCGCGTGGCGGGGGTGACGTTCCTCGGTTTGGTGGGGCTCGCAAGCGTGGTCGGGTACCTGACGCAGCCGATGGTGGGCAGCGCGATGCCGTTGGGGTATGCGTTCGCGTCATTGATGCTGGCTAATCAGCAGGGCGGGCCGAGTGACTACCTGTGGCCGCTCGCGTTGGACGTCAGTTGGTCGTGGGCGTGGTCGGCACTGCTCGCGTGGCTGCTCGGCACCCTCACCATCGCCGCGAGACCACCCTACCGCCACATCACAACGGCTAGTTGAGCGGCTTCGACGGCGCGAGCGCACCCCGCCGTCGCAGCGCAAGCACCGCTGCCAACCCGATCACCGTCAGCGCGGCGGTCGCGAGAAACACCGAGCCCGTGCCCGCGAGGCCGCCGAGCCAGCCCGCCAGCACCGGCCCGCTGACTTGCCCCACGTACTGCGCCGAAACGTTGTAACCCAGCACCAGGCCCACCGAGGCGTCCGGCACCAGTCGCCGCAGCGAGGCCACGACCGCCGGGGTCACGCCCCCGAGCGCCACCCCCGTGAGAAAGCGCAGGCCCGCGAACGCCCACAGCGACGGCGCATAGGCCTGCAGCGCGAGCAGCACGGTGGCCGCGGCGAGGCTCACGGCGAGCACGTTGAGGTGACCGCGACGGTCGGCGAGGCGACCCAGCGCCGGCCCCGAGATCACCGTGCCGAGAGCGGTGAGCGAGAACGCGAGCGCCGCAGCGAGCGCCACCCCGTCGCGCGTGCCGGTGAGCCGCTCGACGTGCACGGTGATGATGGGTTCGACCGAGATGGTCGCGACGAGCAACAGTGCTGAGAGGCCAAGCAGTGCGAGCACGGTTGGCTTGTGCGGCACGGCGCGCCAGCCGCCGCGCGGCTTCGCGCCGGTCAGCTTCTGGCTGGGCACAGGGCGGCGAGGTTCGTGCACGAAGCACGCCGTGCCGAGGAATCCTACGAAGATCAGGGCGCCCGTGGCGAGGAACGCGCGTTGCACGCCGAGGGTCTCGCCGAGGGTGCCGCCGATCAGGGGCCCGGCCACGTTGCCCGCCATGATCGCAGACGACAGCACCCCGAGCGCCCACGCGGAGCGGTGTTTCGGCGCCTGCGCCGCAACCAGGATCATTGAGCCCGACGAGTACCCGCCCAGCAGGCCCACGAGCAGCCGCAGCGCCACGAGTTGGTACACGTCGTGCGCGAGGCCCAGCAGGCTCATCGCGACCGACATGCCGAGGCTCGCGCGGATCAGCATGGATTTGCGCCCGTAGCGGTCGCCCAGGTGACCCCACAGGGGCGCGGTGAGGGCGGCGGTCAGAAACGTCGCGCCGTAGGCGATGCCCGACCAGGTGGTGATGGCGGCGGGGTCGGTGACGCCGAGGTCGCGCACGTAGAGCGGCAGAATCGGGAGGATCAGAGTCATGCCGACGATCGTGGTGAACGAGCCGAGCGAGACGACGAGCAGGTTGCGCCGCCAGTGCGGGTGCCGGGGCTCGGGAGTGGGGCTGGTCATGGTCACCTCAGTCTCCGCCCGGGTCCACTATCCCCCGCCCTCGTCTTGCAATTCGAGACTTGCGTCTCGCAATGCAAAACACCCCCAGTTCCGGCCGCGCCGGACCGACCCAGCCCCCGGAGCGTCCGACCGATAGAGTGGAACCGTGACCGAACCAACCCTGTACGACCAGATGGGCGGCGCCCCCGCCTTCGAACAACTCACCCGCGTGTTCTACGAGGGCGTCGCGGGCGACCCCGAGTTGCGCGCCCTCTACCCCGAGGCCGACCTCGGCCCCGCGGAACGACGCCTGCGCATGTTCTTCGAACAATACTGGGGCGGCCCCAAAACCTACGGCGACGAACGCGGCCACCCCCGACTGCGCATGCGCCACGCCGCCTTCGCCGTGACACCCGAGATGCGCGACCGCTGGCTCACGCACATGCGCGCCGCCGTCGACTCCCTGAACCTGCCGCCGCTCCTGCATGAGACGCTGTGGGACTACTGCGACCGCGCGGCCCAGTCGCTCGTCAACTCCTACGACGGCCGCTCGCCCCTCGAAACCCAGCGCGATCAGAGCGCGGGCGCGCGGGTGGCCCTGCGCGAGGCCTCGGGCGAGTCGGTCACCATCGGGCCGGACGCCGGGGGGCGCAGTGGGCTGGGCATCGCGCCTCCGCCGGTGCGGTCGCGGGGCACGGGCGAGAGCGCTTACGAGGAATCCTGAACGAGTTACACCATTCGCGGGCGAGACGTCGGGCGCAGGCCTATACTTTCGAGAGAACCGACCGCTCCAACCGCGATTAATATCTCGACATACTGACCGCAAAATACGCACCGCACAGATTCGGTTCACTGAGCACTCATGAAATGAATCACCATGAAATACATTGTGAGAACGTTTTTGACGCTTCTACTCTCTCTCTGATTCTCGCCACCACTAATCCTGCAATCGCGCAGACTACTGAGCTTGACTCACAGACCCCATGCGCGCAGCCAGCCGATCAATTTACACCTTCGGCACGTGTGAATGCTGTAAATAGCCAAGCTAACTGCAACGCACCCACAACGGTAACCGTCTGCAGCCCATCGGGCGTTTGCAAGACAGCCCCGACCAGTTACTACTGCGGCAAGAATTGTGGGCACGTGGTCTACACGAGGACCAACCTCTACTGCACTCAATCCATCGGTTGCGTAACTATCAACGGAGTAAATTACATGGTCAATTACCCCGTGCCCGGGTCGCTGCATATCAATTGGAATTGCGTCGCAAGCCTCGGATTCAGCGTTGCGAGCGTATTTGCAAGTGCCGGATTTCTCTCCATTGGAGGTCTCGCAGTGTCGGTCTGGGGCTGCGCCTAGGCACCATCGAAGCCAGTCTCAAGTAGGCGAAAGTAGGGATTCGCGTAATGCATAAATTTCTTAGCACCATGCTCGGCAGGAACTACAAAAAACGATCACTCGCACTGTTTCTTGCTATCGGAATTGGATGGGTGGTTCTCGGAGTGATTTCCCTAGCGAATGAAAGAATTCTGCTCGGGACGCTCCTGGGTTTGATCGGCGTGTGCTTCGTGAGCTGTGCTGCGCTAGTGCACCGAATTCGGCACAGAGAATCGTAGTCAACCCACCCGCACCACGCGGTCGCATGCCGCGATCACCTCGGCACGGTTCGCCGCCATGACCACCTTGCCGGGGTACCGCGCCAATACGTCCAGCATCGCCCGCTGCGTGTCGGCGTCCACCGCCGCCGTCACCTCATCCAGCAGCAGCACGCGGGGCCGGCGCACGAGCGCCCTCGCGAGACACAACCGCGCCCGCTGCCCACCCGAGAGCGCCACGCCCGACTCTAGAGCAGCCGGAGGCGGGCGGCGGAGGTGGTGGCAGACGGGCTGCACGGGGCGTGAGCCAGCCCGCACGGTTTGTCTAGACAAAGTATTGGCAGGGCGTTTGATCTGTGCAAAGATAGTCGCATGAGCCAGAAAGTTGCAGTCATTACCGGAGCCTCCAGCGGTATCGGGGCGGCCAGCGCCCGCGAACTCGCCGCGGCGGGCTATCACGTCGTCCTCGGCGCGCGTCGCATGGATCGCCTCGAAGCCCTCGCGAGCGAACTGGGCGGCACCGCCCTGCACCTCGACGTCACCGACAAAGAATCGGTCGCCGCGTTTGTCGCGGCCATCCCCCAGTGCGACGTGCTGCTCAATAATGCGGGCGGGGCGCTCGACCTGCTCAGCGTCGAAGAGGGCGACGAATCCAACTGGCTGCGCATGTACGAGATGAACGTGCTCTCCACCCTGCGCGTCACGCAGGGCCTGCTGCCCGCCCTCAAGGCCTCTGGCGACGGCCTCATCATCACGATCGGGTCCATCGCCTCCTTCGAGGCCTACGAGGGCGGCGGCGGGTACAACGCCGCCAAGTTCGCCGTGGGCGCGCTCGTTAGCGTGCTGCGCAAAGAACTGCTGGGCCAGCCGGTGCGCGTCACGCAGATCGACCCCGGCATGGTGGAGACCGAATTCTCGGTGGTCCGCCTCGGCGACCAGGCCGCCGCCGACGCCGTCTACGACGGCATGACCCCGCTCGTCGCACAAGACATCGCCGAGATGGTCGCGTTCGTCGCGACCCGCCCGAGCCACGTCAACATCGACCGCATCGTCACGATGCCGCGCGACCAGGCCTCGGCCAAGCGGGTGCACCGGGCTGGTTAGGGCCGCAGTCGGCGTCGGGTCGGGCCGCGCACTGCGCCCGATCACGGGCTACTCCGTCCAGGGATTCACGACACGCACCCCGGTGTGAGCGAAATCTTTCTCGTTTCGCGTGGCGCAGGTAGCGCGGTGAACTCGACATATCGCTGCGATCTGCGCGTCGAGGGCAGCGATCGGTAATCCAGCACGCTCGCGTTCCACCAGAATGGCAGCGTACTCCGAGGCCGCTGCGTCATCAAAAGCGAGAATTGACCCAGTTCGCCGATAAGGTTCAATCGCGCCGACGATCGCTGATTCTAGTGTGGACCTGCGGCGTCCTCGGGGCAGACGTCGCACCCCCGCGAGCAACTCGGCGAGAGTGACGGCTGTAACGGCAACGTCATTGTCAAGGCTGCTCATCCACGCGATGACGCGAGGTTCAGGCGTGCTCCGAAAACACTCTGACACTACGTGCGTGTCGAGAATGATCATCCGAAGTCCACCGACCTCGCGGGGTCCGTGCGGGGAGCCACCTGCAATTCATCGCATCCGCCGACTGCACGTGCCGCCTGTAGCAGCGCGAGCCCGATATGAGGACGACCGGCCGCCCGCGTCAAGATTTCGCGGACCTCGGCCTCCATGGATCTCCCATTTTCTTGGGCACGGGCCGCGATAGCTTCTTTGACTCCGGGGGCGAGGCCTCGGACGACAATGGATGACATTGCTTCTCCCCAAGTTGATATCACTCATGATATCAGTCCATAGGGTTCGGCGCACAGTGCCTCCTAGTTGCGGAACTTCGGCGGCGGCCCCAGCAACTCGCCCCACGCCTCGCGCTCCGCGTCGGTCAGCTTGCGCGGCCGCTCCGTCGTGGCCGAGACAAACACCATCACCGACGTCGCCACGGCGTACACCACGCGCGGGCCGTCGTCGTCGCTAAACACCTCGTACGCGAGTTCGGCGCTCGCCCCGCCGAGCTTCGTCACCCACAGGTCGATCTCGACCCCCTGCGGCCGGTAGTCCAGCGGCGTGCGGTACTCGATGCGGTGCCCCGCGATCAGCGTGATCGTCTCGGAGCCCGCCCCGCCAATCGTGATGTTCTTCGCCGCCCGCGCGGTCTGGCCCGGCACGGTCCAAAACGCCTTGATGCGCGCCTCCTCCAGCAGCCTAAACATCTCCGAGTTGTTCACGTGGCCGTAGGCGTCTAGGTCAAACCACCGCACGGGCACATTGAGGCGCACCCGTTCGCCCCCTTTTTCGGCGCTTTTTTCGGACGCTCCGGTGGCCCCGCTGGCAGCCTCGCCCCCGTATTCGGACTCCCCGCCGGACGCCCCGACGCCCCCGGCAGCCGCGCCAATAATGCCCAGCTCGGGCCCGCGGCGTCCGGTCACGTCCCACGCGTGATGCGCAATGTCGTGCAGCACGTACCGCGCAAAACTCAGCACCGTGAACTGCGAGCCGTTTGAGCGCCGCCCCGGGCGCTGCCACGCGGCCGCATCGAGCGCCGCCAGCTGATCGCGATACGCGTGGCTCGCCTCGAGCAGCGGGGTCAGCACGTCGTCGATGGTGTAGCGGTGATACCCGCTCGCCAGCGCGGTCTCGTCTTGGTCCCAGTTCTCAAACACTGGGTCATCGGCTTCGAGCATGAGGCGCGTGCGGGTCACGGCGAGGCGCAGCACGTCTACCACGTGCGCCCCGTACTCGAGGGCCGACCAGCGCGTTGGCTCGGGGCGGGTCGCGGCGTGCTCGCCCGCGAGCGCCGCCGGCCAGAGGKTCACCACGGCGCGCACCGCGTC
Organism: Micrococcales bacterium 31B; assembly: GCA_022803075.1. Lineage (GTDB taxonomy): Bacteria > Actinomycetota > Actinomycetes > Actinomycetales > Dermabacteraceae > JAFFTF01. Next base: position 98,791 of record JAFFTF010000007.1, on the reverse strand, counting down.
GACGAGCTGGCTCGCCCCCACCTCGCTCACGGCGAGTCCGCACTCGGGGCATTCGCGGGCGAGCACCCAGGTCCAGTCTTTGTCGTCGGGGGCCGGGGCAGCGGGCGGGGTGGGGTTCGTCATGGCACCAACCCTAAGGCAGGTCCGGGCCGCTCAGGGCGTAGATTGGGCGTCCGGCTGATCACACCGCGCGGCGGAAACCCAGCCCCGAGGCCAGCGGTCACGCGATACGATCACTGGTGCGCGCGAGCGTCCGCCCCGCCCCCACGGAAGGTCACCATGAAGCCCCTCGACCAGCTCATTAGTCTGCTGACCGGAACCGATGAAACCACCGCCTTCACGGGGGCCGGGCGACAATCGGGGGCGCGCGTGTTCGGCGGGCAGGTGATTGGTCAGACCGTGATGGCGGCGTCGCTGAGCGTCGAGCGCTCGCGACCCATTCATTCGATGCACGGCTACTTTCTGCGGCCCGGCGACCCGAGCCTGCCCATCGGCATGGACGTCGAGTTGCTCCGTGACGGGTCGAGTTTCAGCCAGCGCCGCGTACACGCGATGCAGCACGGCAAGCCGATCCTGTCGATGATCTCGTCGTTTCAAGAGGAGCAAGCGGGCGTCACGCATCAAGACGTGATGCCGAGCGCGCCCGACCCCGAGTCGCTGCCCACCACCGCCGAGGTGCTCGCGGGCATCGATCACCCGCTCGCGCGCTACATGGCGACGCAGCGGCCAATCGACGTGCGGCACGTCGAGGGCCCCCTGTACCTCGGGCCGCCGGCCGAGAAGTCGTCGTCGCAGCTCGTATGGATGCGCACGATGGGCGACCTGCCCGCCGACACCGACTGGCCCCTGAATCGCGCGATTCTCGCGTTCGCGAGCGACTACACCCTGCTCGAAGTGTCGCTGCGCGCGCAGGGTGGCTTCTTCGGGGCTCCGGGGTTGAAGATGGCCTCGCTCGACCACGCGATCTGGTTCCATCGCGATTTTCGCGCCGACGAGTGGCTCTTGTACGAGCAGCACACAACGACGGCGCAGGGCAGCCGCGCGCTGTGCCACGGCAAGCTGTTCAACCGCTCGGGCGAGCTGGTGGCGAGCGTGGCTCAGGAGGGCATGCTGCGCCTGCCGTAGACTGGCGCACCCAGGGCCGCGGCCTTTGCATATCGGCGTGACTGCCCTCACAATGTCTTCATGTCGGTGATTCCTTCGTCCCCCCGAGCCCGCAACGCCCTCGGCTTCGCGGTCGCCGGAGTGATTTTAAGCCTGGGCATGCCCTTCATTGTGGGTACCCTCGTGGCACCGTGGCTCGGGTCGGGCATGGCCTTACACCCCGACCTGACGGGCTGGCACGCGCTGCACATGCTGTGGATCCTGCCGGTGGTGTTCATCCTGACCTCGGCTTCGGGGGTGCTGATTCGGTGGGCCGTGCACAGCCGCACGCGTCGACACGCACCCGACGCCCTGGTCTACCCCGTTGCGGTGCTGATCGACGTCGCGGTGCTCACCGTGATCTATCACGAGATTCTGCTGGCCACCCTGCACGGGGCCCTACTGGCCGCGACCCTCTCGGTATTGGCGCTGGTCCCGGCCCTGCTGCTGCGCGATGAGGTGCCCGGCGCGGCCACTTCGGCCGCCTAGACCCGCGCGAAGGGGTCAGCCAGGCCGCGCTCGCGCAGCGCCGCGCGCGCCGCGAGGTAGCCGTTCATGCCGTGCACGCCCGGACCGGGTGACGTGGCGGCCGAACACACGTAGAGCCCACGCCGGGGGGTGCCCCAGGGGTTCGCTGTGAGCGCGGGCCGCGCGAGCAGTTGTCGCAGGGTGATCGCCCCCATCGCGAGGTCACCCCCCACCAGGTTGGGGTTCGCGTGGCCGAGGTCTGCGGGGCTCGCGGCTCGGCTCGCGAGTATCGTGTCGCGAAATCCAGGGGCGTACCGTTCGATGGTGCGCGTGACCGCTTCAGTCGGGTCGAGGGTCGCGCCGTTTGGAGCGTGCGTGTACGCCCACACCGTGTGCTGACCCGCGGGCGCGCGGCTCGGGTCGAACAGGCTCGGCTGCGCGAGCAGCACGTAGGGATCGCGCGTGAGCCGGCCGCGGGCTAGGTTTCGTTCAAAATTGCCGATCCGCCCTGCCGCTCCGCCGAGGTGTACGGTCGCGGCGGCGGCCACGCTCGGGTCGCGCCACGGTATCGGCGCGTTCACGGCGTAATCCACGCGGGCTGCCGCGTTGCCCGGACGCACGCGTGCCACCGTCCGCCGGTACGCCTCCCGCTCGCGTGCCCCGGCCGGGGTGTCGCCGGGGGTTGCGCCGGTCGGGCGGGTGCCGTGCGGGCGGGTCGGGTGCGCGCCCTGATCTACCCACGCGGCCGCCTGGCGTAGCGGCACGTCGGCGATCACGAGCGGGTCGGGGCCCGACCCGCCGAGCCCGTCGAGGTCATCGAGGTGCGCAATGTGTCGACCCACCTCAAGGGTGCCGCCGTGCGCGAGCAGGTCGGCGGCGAGGGCGTCCGCGATGGATTGCGCGCCGCCGAGCGGCATTGGCCAGCCCCCGCCGTGGGCGCTTGCCGCGAGCACGAGGCCCGCCGCGACCGCGGCCGGGTTGCCGAGGGGTGACACGGCGTGGGCTACGCAGCCCGCGAGCGCCGCGAGGGCTGGTGCGGCTCCGGCCCTGCTCCCCCGCTGCAGTGGCCCGCTCCCGCCCAACCCCAACTCGCCCCACTCGGCCGCGCCGAGCCGCGCTGAGAGCTCAGCCACCGCGGCGCCGAAACGCAGCCCCGCTGCCAGCCGGGCGGGGGTCGGGCGCGCCGCCACGGGGGCGTCCAGGATGAGGGGCAGGAGCGCGGGCAGGTCGCGCGCGAGGGGGGCGACGAGGCGGCGGTAAGTGCGGGCGGCGGCGGGCGAATGTCGTTCGGTGAGTTCGTCGAGGGTTGCCGCGAGGTCGCGGTGGGCGCGCACGCTCGTGGCGCCAAGGGGGTGCGCGAAGGCCACGTCGGGCACGCTGAACTCGACGCGCGCGGTGATGCCCCAAGCCGTGAAGAACGGCGAGGTCAACGCGAGGGGGTGTACGGCCGAGAACTCGTCGTGCACAAAGCCGGGCAGGGTGAGTTCTCTAGAGCGCAGGCCGCCGCCGATCTGCGGGGCGGCCTCGCACACGTGCACGCGGAGGCCCGCGCGCGCGAGGGTGACGGCAGCGGCCAGGCCGTTGGGGCCGGCCCCGATCACGTAGGCATCGGGCATGGCGGCTCCTCAGATCGCGGATGCCGCCGAGCCTACCGGGCGCCGAGTCGCCGGCGTGAATCGTCGCCGCGCGCGAGCGTCACGCATCCGGCCGCGAGACACGCTGTGGCCATAATCGCGGCCACGGTGTCGTCGCCGGGGTTCACGACGAAGGCCCACCACAGGTAGTTTCCGTCGTGCACGCCAGACAGGATGGCCAACAGGGCATAGCCCACGGCCATAAGGGCGGACAAGCGCCGGGGCAAGAACACGGCGGTCAGGCACGCGATGCCAGCGAACCCGGCGAGGTTGCGCACGCTCGCAAGAAACACGTCGTCGCCGAGGGCGGCCTGCCACGCGCCGCCGGGTTCGGTCGGCCAGGCCACCCACGACGTCCCGATCGTCACGGCAAACACTGCGACGCAGACGAGAACCAGGCCGACGTCAAGCGCCGCCACTCGCCTCACGGCGGTCGCCTCGGTGGCGGCGTGCTTCGCGTCGAGCCCGTAACAGAGTGCGATCACCGCGACGAGCGGCATGAGGTAACTCAGCGACACCTGGAGTCCCGCGCCTCCGAAGGCGCTGAAGAACGACACCTGAATGGAGGCGGCCAGCCGCGTGACTGCGGCCGCCGCGAACGCGGCAAGCAGCACGGTGCTCACGCGGCGATGTCGGCTCCACCAGTTCACGCGCTGCCCGCCACGGCGGCAGCGCATTGCGCGTCGAAGGCTTGAAGCTGGCGCGCCAACCTCGCTGCCTGCGCCGCATTATCGTCGCGAAGCAACGCCTGCCAATCGAGGTCCGGAGGAATTGCGCTAGTCAACATGTCGGCCGTTGCGCCCATTGCAACGGACGCTCGTGCCACCAGAAGCGCCTCGGCCTCCGTTGGCTGCACGATGCGTTCGCGCAGTACGGGCGGGTCGCCCTCGACGTAGCCCGGGCAGCGACCCGACACGATGCCCGTGGCGAGCGTCGAGACCAGTTGGACCTCATTGGCACCGGGCATGAACACCGCCTGCGCGATGCTCGGGTCGCGCACAAGGGAGCGCCGCTCGGTCACTGTTGCGGGAAGTTCTGTGACTTGTCCCCAGGAGGCCCAGGCGACCGTGATGACCTCGCGCAGTTGCGATCTACGGCTTTCGTGCTCGGGCCACAGGCAGAGGGTGGGGGCGCTGCCCTCGCACCTGAGCTGCCCAGAACGCGCCACCGAGGCGTCATACGAAAGGGGTAACGCAATGAGGCAACCCACTGTCGTGCCCGCGATCAGCATCAGCGCAGCCAGGGGGGCAACACTGGGTTTGACGAGGGGAGACAACACCGAGAGTTGTCGAAGTACGAGAAGCCATGAGGCGGCCAGGAGCCCCGCCGCTACCGTGATCGTGGCCCACATTGCCCGCGGGTCAAGAACGGTATCGACGGCACAGCATTCCACCAGATAGCCCGTCATGTGTCTCACCCAGGGGGCGTCAAGCGAGGGAGGTATGACTTGCCACCACCAAGCTGCGAGCAGCGAAATGGGCAGTGCCAGGGCCGGCCACGTCAGGAGGCCGAGGGCCAGACCAAACGCGTTCCAGGCCAGTAGCACGAGCCATGACAACAGCAGCACTGGGGCGTCCACGTGGTCTCGCGACTGCACAACTGCGTGCACGGTGATGATCGCCGCCGCGCACACTGGGATGCTGAGTGAAGTAGCCACGACGTGGGCGCGCGCAGAGCGGGCACTGGTGTGGAGGAGGTGGTACGCCGACCGCGCCCGCATTCCGACGAGCGCGCCGCCCAAGGCCGCGAGCGGCGCCAGCACCACGTTCAGCGATGCGGAGTTGCTCGTCGCGGCGAGCCCGTAACTGGGGTCTTGGGTGAGAGGGCCCTGTAGGTTGGCAAGCGCGGCGAGCATCATAAGCGGCACGACAGCGAGGTGAGCCCAGCGTTTAAGGAGGACCAGCATTTATTCCTCGCCAGGCAGCAGGTTTACGTATGCCGATTCGGCGGGGCGTGTCTCGCCGGGCGTGGCGTGACTCAGAAAGTCGCTCATGCCGCCCTGCCACACGATGGTGCCGCGATAAAAGACTATGACGGTGTCAAATATTTCATGGAGGTCGTCCGTTTGGTGAGTCGATACGAGAACGCTGCGATCTGGGGAAATGTCGGCGAGATACTCGCGAAATCTCGCTCGCTGCTTCACATCGAGGCCCACCGTGGGTTCATCGAGTATCAACACGTCGGGGCTCGATACGAGCGCCTGGGCGAGAGCGAGCCGACGAAGTTGCCCACCTGAAAGTGTTCGGCTCTCTGCCGACGCCGAAGCCTCCAGCCCCACGTGTCGAAGAGCCTCGTGGGCCGCACTCGCGGCGTCACCCCGGGTCATACCTTTGAGCCAACCGGAATACGCCACTTGCGTAAACGCGGTCATTCCGCCTAAGGCTGCGACCTGTTGAGGCATCCAACTTACTCGCCGCAAATATCCGACCCGCGCCGATCGCCGACCCTGAGGAGAGTAGTCGCCGAGTGTGACCCGGCCTCGCCGTGGATACCGGGCACCCGCGAGGACAGTCATCAGAGTCGACTTACCGGCGCCGTTGGGGCCCAGCAGCACGGTCTTACCGCTCGGCACGTTCCACGTGAGGTCGTCGATGACCCGCCGCCGGGGGTACCCCGCCGAGAGGTTCGTAATGCGCAGCATCTAACCCGCTTTAAGATCGTTTGTTTTTTCGCGTCTAGTAACTCACGTAAATATAGTTCGCGGTCACCTTCTGCGCGCTTGAGGCTTGGCCGTTGATGGTCATCACCGTGAAATGGTATCCGGCATTTGACATTCGACCAAAGTCGGCCGTGAAGTTTGAAGAGTTGCAGTTCAGGTCCCTTTGACCCTTGTTGATGTCGGGGCTGAAAATGTTCGCACGGTCCTGAGTGAGTTGCAGCCTGATCGAACCCACGGGACTTCCCGAACTCGCGTACATAATGCTGCATTGACCCGCTGTGATCTTGGTCGAGGCTGCATCGAAGTTTCCGTCGGACCAATTTCGCGAATTGAAGCCCGTCCTGACTCCGATGAGTTGACTGGTGAAGCCACCTTCAGCAAAGGCTGGAACCGCTAGCCCCAGCAGAGTGACTGCACTCGCAAGTGCAAAGGTTGAGATCTTTTTATGCAGGCGCATGGGTTTTCCATTCAGTAGATTTCAGATCACGCTCAGGCTAATGACGGCAAAGGGGGGGCTCGACTTTCTCAAATTTTGAGATTTCGGTTTTTCCGAATGGGTGCCGCCTGGTCGCGGATGCAACGACGACACAGTGCTGCCTTGCTCTGGTGCCATACGCGACTCGGCGTGGACCGCTTCACATCGGAATGACTTTGAGCCACGCCGCAGGAGCGCGCAAGTTAATCGTCGCCGCGCGCGAGCGTCACTGTCTGAATCGCACGCTCAGGGCCAGGAACACGATGATGATCCACGGCACGAAAAAGTTAGCCCCGATCCAGGGCCAGATTAGCCAAATCATTCCCCGCGACGAGCCCACAAACCAGGCAATGTTGGTAAGCAGATACAGCAGGCAGGGCACAGCGAACCACCACGCGATGGGTGCTCGCGCGAAATATCGGCGCCCTGCAAGAAGCAGCGCGAAGACGCCGCAATGCATCGCGAGGCGCAGCGCCCTCCTCGTGCTGTCGTCGGCCGGGTATCGAATATCTACCAGCCCGGTGTAGAACTCCACGGAGCACGCCGCGATCAAAGCGGCGATGCACAGCAGCAAACCCGCGGCGCGCCACGGCGCCGGGAGCCCGCGCGATTCAACACCAGCCGTGCTCATGGGGCGCCTCCCGAAGCGTCAATATTAATGTTGCAGTATCTTATGCGGCCCACGAATAATGCAGGGGCAGCAGGTACCATGCGGAGCGAATTTCGCGCCGCGCATCCATCGTACTCAGAACCACCCCTGTAATTCATTGCCAAAATCGATGCCCGGGCCCCACCGGGCGGCTCCCCCGCAATGCGTAAACTAGTGCCTACAGCCCTCCGAGCGACGAGGGCAGGTACGCAAGGAGACCCGAGTTGGGCCAGAGCAAGATCTTGGCGTTTGCCTGCGCCGCAGTGTTGCTGCTCATGCATTTCGTTGTGCTGCTCCCGGACGGCTACGTGCTCGGCAATCTCGCTTACAGCGCGTATTTTGTGGCGGCATGGGTGGCTCTCGCGGCGCTGCCGCGATGGCTTTATCGGGCGCCGTGGCTCAATCGCTTCGATCAGTTCATGATTATCGTGCAGCCGCTCGTCGCGCTGGGCTTCTTGGTCTCGTTCATGGCCACGCGCGTCACGGCGGTGGTGCTCGCGGCGCCGTTCCTTTTCGCCGTGTACTGCGTGTTTGCGTGGCTCCGCTCGCGTTGGGGCATCCTGCGCGGCGCGCGGCGGCTGAACTCGCGAGAACTCGCGCTCAAACGCAAGCAGCCCTATTCGCCTGACCCCGAGAACTCCGTCACCGCGATCGCCATCGACGGGTTGCTGGGCGGCGAGTGAACGCCGAACCGAATAATCACGGGTCAACCTCTTGCGACCCCGCCACGTAGGAACCAGCGGTGTCGATAAGTTCGCGCAACGCCAGCCGAGTGCCAAGCACCGCCGCTACACCGCGTTGCGCGTGATGCTGCGCCGCAGGTTCCACCAGCACAGCGCGAGGTAGAACAGGCACACGGCCCCCGCCGCGGCGCTACTGATGCCGAGCACCGCTGCCACACTCGCGGTGGTCACGCCCATCTTGAACCCGAACGTCGTGAAGCAGTAGACGAGCACCATCGCGAGCGGCAGCGCCACGAGCGCGGGCAGCGTCATGTAGGCGCCCAACATCCGCAGCAGGTCGCGCGGCCGGTAGCCGGCCCGCAGGTAGCGGCCGGTGCCACCGAGGGTGCGCACCGCCACCTCGGCGACCTCGCGCAAGAGGGCGACGTAGACGAACACAGTGCACGCCGCGATGGCCGCGAACAGCCACTGAAAGACGGGCCACATGATGCGCGGCGGCTCGCCCGCGTAGGTCACACCCACGCGACCCTCGCTGATCTGAAGCCCTGCTTTGAAGGCTTCTACCGGTGCGACGTCGACCATGAGGATCCGCCGCGAGCTCTCGAAGTCCGCGCCGGGCCGCAGGTCGCGGGCGAGCACCGGCACGGCCTGGTGCCGCTCGAGGTAGCGTGACTGCGTGTCGGCACTCAGCGCGCCGTCCGCCTCGCACGCCACGTCGACGCCAATGTCGAAGCGCGAATCGCGCAGGGCCGCGCAGCTCGCGTACACGTTCACGGGTCGAGGCGCGTCACCCTCCCCCGGCACGGTGGCCCTGCCGTCGATGCGTGACACCGTCGGCCCGAGGGTGTTCAGCTGGTGCTCGACCGTGCCCGTCGTGCGGGCCAGAATCGACAGCGCTGACTGCGTGGGCGCGGCACTTTCGGACGCCACGTTCTCCTGGCTTTTTAGGTACACCGCCGTGGCGCCGCCCACGATAAAGATCGCCATCATCATGAGCGCCCCCGCCCGCGCGAGCGGGTGCACTTCGGCGATGGCCTTGCGACCGGCCACGAACCACGTGTGCGTGCGGGCCGCGCTCGCGAGGCGGGCGAGCAGCAGAATGCAGCCCGGCAGCGTGAGGGGGGCGAGGCACAGAGCGAGCAGCGCGCTGCCGTAAAGCAGGTTCACCCTCCCCTCGGAGCCGTCGGGCATCCAGTGGGTCGCCGCCATCAGGGCGAGGGGCACGACGAGCCAGACGGCGTTCACGGCCTTGGCTTTCATCCACCGGCTACTGCGCAGGCTCGCGCCCACGCGCATGAGGCTGCCCACCCAGGCGGTGAGCAGGCCGCAACCTGCCCCGATGGCGAGGCTCGGCAGCACCCCAAAGCTGGCGCTGCCCGGCAGCAGGCTGAGGCCGATGAAGGGCACCTGACCGGCGTCGAGTGGCCACAGGCTGGCGAGTAGCCCGCCCGCGATGGCCGCGGGCACCGCGAGCACTCCCACGCACAGCCCCGCGATCAGTCGCGCCGCGCGTGGCCTGATGCCCAGTCGAAACAGCAGGTCGGTGCGTTGCATCACGACCGGCGAGGCCGCGCGCGAGGCGCCCAGAGTCAGCATCAGCGCGGGCAGCAAGAACACGGCGATGACCCCGTATAGCATGGCCCACACGCCCGGCACCTCGGGCATCGCCTCCACCGCGAGGCCCGGCCCGGGGCCTCCGAATCCGGACGCGAGCGGTCCCCCGTCTACGAGGCCGCTCGGGTCCAAGGTGAGGGGCTGGGCATACACGAAACCCTCGGTGCGCGAGATCAGCCCCGCGTCGCCGATGGTGCCCCCGGCGCCGAGCCCCGCCCCGGAGGCTTGAAAACCGAAGTCGGCAGCCGTGTAACCGGCCGCGATCAGCCCGGGCGAAAGCACAGCGGTGCCCGGCTCCGGCAGGGCCGCGAGCCCGGGCGGCAGAGCCTCGGGAGTGACCGGAACGTCGGGCAGAGGGGCCACCCACACGACGGGAACCTGCCCGAAGGTCGGGAGCACCGTGAATTGCGGCCACGCGGCGAGCTTCGCGTTCTCGGAGGTCGCACCGAGCTGCAGCGTGCGGTCGCCGATATGACTATCAGATATGTAGGCAGCCTTCACCAGGCCGAGGCCCCAGACCACGAGCACAGCGCCGATCAGGCTCGCGAGCACGATGCTGGCCTGCCGCCACCGCTGCGAATAGTCGCGCCCCAGGCTGAGCCGCCAGCACAAAGTCAGGATGATTTTCACGGCGCCACCAAATGCACCGTGCGGTCGCACTTCTCGGCCACCAGGGGGTCGTGCGTCGCGACGAGCAGAGCCTTTGATTGCGTGCGGCACTGGGCGAGCAGCGCGTCGGTCACCATCGCCGCGTTCTTTTGGTCGAGCGATGCCGTGGGCTCATCGGCGAGCACCACGGCAACGGAGTCGCGCGCGAGCGCCCGTGCGATAGCGGCGCGCTGCGCCTCACCACCCGAGACTTCGTCGACCATGCGGTGTTCCTTGCCGCCCAGGCCGATCTCGTGGAGCAGGCTCGCGGCACGCTCCTGAGCGGGCGCGGCGCGCATGCCGTCGAGCAGTAGGGGCAGCGCGACGTTCTCGAGCACGGTGAGCTCGGGCAGCAGCTCGGGTTGCTGAAAGACCTGGCCGATGCTGAGGCGACGAGCATCGGCGCGCGCCGCAACGGAGCGCCGCGCCATGTCATGCTCCCCCACGGTGACCGCGCCGGAGTGGGGCGAGAGGAGGCCCGCGATGCAATGCAGGACGCTCGTCTTGCCCGTGCCGGAGGGGCCCATGAGCGCCACGGCCTCGCCCGCGCGCACCGTGAGATTGAAATTTCGCAGAATGGTGACGCGACCGCGAACCACCTCAAGCGCGTGAACGGTGACGACGTTGTGCATCTGATCTCCGTTTCGAACGGCGGGGTCTCCGGCTCGGGCATTTAGGGGGGACGCTCCGGCCCCCCTTGGCAAGCCGGGCCGGTGCTTGCTTGCCGGGCCGGTGACGAGTGCGCACAGACAATCAGACCATTAGGTCAGATAGGTGTGAAATTCTATCTATTGATAATATCCCGAGCACCAGTCGTCGGCATTTTTAGCGCGACGTGCCCACGCAACACCGCCACCCGGCCGGCGCCGCGCCCAACCGCCTCCCCACCACGCGAAAACGCCGGCCGCCCGATAACTCGGGCGGCCGGCGTCCAGAACGCACACCTGCTTAGTCGCGCGTCAACTTGCGGTAGGTGACGCGGTGCGGGCGCGCGGCGTCGGCTCCGAGGCGCGACACCTTGTTCTCTTCGTAGGCCTCGAAGTTGCCCTCGAACCAGTACCAGTTCGCGGGGTTCTCCTCGGTGCCCTCGTACGCGAGGATGTGCGTCGCCACGCGGTCGAGGAACCACCGGTCGTGGCTGACCACGACGGCGCAACCCGGGAACTCGAGCAGCGCGTTTTCGAGCGAGCCGAGCGTCTCCACGTCGAGGTCGTTGGTGGGCTCATCGAGCAGCAGCAGGTTGCCGCCCTGCTTGAGCGTGAGCGCGAGGTTCAGGCGGTTACGCTCACCGCCCGAGAGAATGCCCGCGGCCTTCTGCTGGTCGGCACCCTTGAAGCCGAACGCCGACACGTATGCGCGCGAGGGCATTTCGACGGCACCCACCTTGATGTGGTCGAGGCCGTCCGAGACGACCTCCCACAGGGTCTTCTTGGGGTCGATGCCGCCGCGGCTCTGGTCGACGTAGCTAATCTTGACCGTTTCACCGATCTTGAGGTTGCCCGCGTCGAGCTCTTCGAGGCCCACGATCGTCTTGAACAGGGTGGTCTTACCCACGCCGTTGGGTCCGATCACGCCCACGATGCCGTTACGCGGCAGCGAGAACGACAGGCCGTCGATGAGGGTGCGGCCCTCGAAACCCTTGTTGAGGTCCTTCGCCTCGATCACGATGTTGCCAAGGCGCGGACCCGCGGGAATCTGGATCTCCTCGAAATCCAACTTGCGCGTGCGCTCGGCCTCCGCCGCCATCTCTTCGTAGCGGGCGAGGCGGGCCTTCGACTTCGTCTGGCGACCCTTCGCCGACGAGCGCACCCACTCGAGCTCTTCTTTCAAGCGCTTCGCGAGCTTGGCGTCTTTCTTGCCCTGCACCTGCAGGCGCTCCTGCTTCTTCTCGAGGTAGGTCGAGTAGTTGCCCTCGTACGGGTACAGGCGGCCGCGGTCGACCTCGGCGATCCACTCGGCCACGTGATCGAGAAAATACCGGTCGTGGGTGACGGCCAGCACGGCGCCGGGGTACTTCGCGAGGTGCTGCTCGAGCCACAGCACGCTCTCGGCGTCGAGGTGGTTGGTGGGCTCGTCGAGCAGCAGCAGGTCGGGCTTTTCGAGCAGCAGTTTGCACAGGGCCACGCGGCGGCGCTCACCGCCGGAGAGCACCGAGACGTCGGCCTCGGGCGGCGGGCAGCGTAGGGCGTCCATCGCCTGCTCGAGTTGCGAGTCGATGTCCCACGCGTCGGCCGCGTCGATCTCCTCTTGCAACTTGCCCATTTCTTCCATCAGCGCGTCGAAGTCGGCGTCGGGTTCGCCCATCTCTTCGCTGATGGCGTTGAAGCGCTGCACCTTGGCGTAGATCTCGCCGACGCCCTCCTGGACGTTGCCCAGAACGGTCTTTTCTTCGTTCAGTGGGGGTTCCTGCAGCAAGATGCCGACCGTGTAGCCGGGGCTGAGGCGGGCCTCGCCGTTCGAGGGGGTGTCGAGACCGGCCATGATCTTCAGGATCGTCGACTTACCGGCACCATTGGGGCCGACCACGCCGATCTTCGCGCCGGGGTAGAAACTCATGGTGACGTCGTCAAGGATCAGCTTATCGCCGTGCGCCTTGCGCGCCTTATACATGGTGTAAATGAACTCAGCCACTGTGCTCCGTAGTGTTGATGCGAGATTATGCAATGTCTCGTGCGAGGGCCGTTCGTGCGGCGCGCGGGCGCGCGACAACCGACCTTCGGGCGTGGATGCCTACAGTCTAATCTGGTTTGCCCGCGCCTACTGCCCCCGCTCTCGCGGCCGGCCGGAGCGGCACCCGGGCTGCCGGCCCGAGCGGCCAGCCCCCACCCGCGCCGCTAGCCCGCGAGCAGCCCCCGGCCGACGAGCACGCGCCTCGCCATCTCCCAGCCCGGCTCGTCGCCCTCGGCGCGGGCCCCGTTCGCGACCCACAGGTGCGCGTCGATGCCACAGGCCCGCGCGGCGTCCACGTTTTCTTGCTTGTCGTCGAAAAACACGATGTTGCCGGGGCGCTCGACGCCGCCCGTCAGGTGCGCCAGCGTTTCGATCAGCACGTAGTAGATCTCCCGCGACGGCTTCGAGCAGCCCAGATCGCCCGAGAACAACCCAAAATCGACCGCCTCAAACCAGTCGGCGCGGCGCACCCGCTCGGCGAAGTCGCTCGCCATGTTCGAGAGCAACCCCACGCGCACGTTCGCGAGCGCCAGCTCGTGCAGCACCTCGCGCGAGTGGGGTTCGAGGCGCAGCCAGTAGCGCTGATCCACGTCGTTGAGGTTTTCGAGGTCTTCTTCGGTGAGCGATTCGTACCCGCCCGCGGCGGCCACGCGGCCCCAGTATTCGAGCGGGTCGAGACCCTCATCGAGGGCCGGGCGATGTTCCCAGTACGCGGCCTGCGCCGCGTCGGCGTCGAAGCCCTCCACCTCGCGGCGCGAGGCGACGAGGCGTTCCGCGGCCTCGCGCTCGGCCTTTTCGTGCGCCGCGATCTCGCGCTCGAGAGCGGCGATGCCCTGCTCGTCCACCCCTACCTCGTCGGCAGCGTCTCCAGCGTTCTCAACCGGTTCGCCTTCGGTATCGGACGCCCCGGGGGCCGGGCTGGCAGGGCGGGCGGCGCTGGCAGCGGGCCCCGCGGCGTCCGGCCCCCTACCGTCGTCATCGCTGACGTACGCCAACTCTTCGCGCACGGCCTCGAAGCCGTTGGTGCCCGCCGACAGCACACCCCCGAAATCGAAGATGACCGTGAGCGGCGATGAATATTTGCGGGTGGCGAGCTTCTTCGCCATGGTGACTCCTGGACGTGTGTGGTTAGGAGGAACAGCTGGGCAGCGTATCGAGGTTCTCTTGGCTCGCGATGGTTTCGACGCTGGTCTTGGCGTCGGCGAGGGTCGTGATCTTGACCCCCGTCATGCCCTCGGGCAGGCGCGACATCGCCTCAGCGCAGTTGCCCGCGGGGATCAAAAAGTAGCGGATTCCGGCGTCATGCGCGGCCTCCATTTTTTGCGGAATGCCACCGATCGCGCCGACCACCCCTCCCGCCTCTTGGGTGCCGGTGCCTGCGATACGCTGGCCACCCGTGAGCTCGCCGGGGGTGAGTTTGTCGATGATGCCGAGGGCAAACATCGTTCCCGCGCTGGGCCCGCCAATGTCTTCGATCTGAATCGAGATAGTGAACGGCAATTGCGGTTCAGACCTCAGCACCACGCCGATACGCGAGACGCCTTCGACCGCGTAGGTGGTCGCCGTGACGTCCACGGTCTCGCCCGCGCGATCAACCGTGAAGTCGACCGTGCCGCCGACCGGGGTGCCCTGCACGGCCTTTACGAGGGCATCGGCCGTGGTGACGGGCGCTCCCTGCACCGCCGTGATGCGGTCACCGATCTGAAACACCTTGCCGTTGGGCGAGCTCGGGTCGATGGAGCCGACCACGATATCGGTCGTGTACTTGATGCCCAAGAGGTCGATCGCGTTGAGGGTGGCCTGATCTTGCGACTGGGTCATTTGTTCCGTGTTGGCCTGAGAGACCTGCTCGCGGCTGAAATCGCGCGGGAACACATTTTCTACGGGAGTCACCGAGTAGGTGGGGTTAAACCACGCAGCCACCAGTTCGGGAAGTCGCACGGGGTAGCCCGGGCCGCCGCGCACCGAGACCGTCGTGAGGTCGAGTTCTCCCGTGGGTTCGTAAATCTCGGTGCCCTCGATGTTGATCATGTCGACCTTGGTGGGCTGGCCGCTGCCCGCGTGCACTTCGGTTTCGCCGAGCACATTGGCGAGGGGGCCGGGCATCTCGATGGCATACGGCATGGGCACGAGTAACGCCGCGAGCACGATCACGAGGGTCACCACCCCGGCGAGGGTGTTGGCGAGTCGCCAGGGTCGGGTCGCGGGAGTCAACTCCGATGCTGCCGATGCTTCGGTGACGCTCGTGGCCGGGGTATTGGGGGCGCTGGGCTGGGTCGTCGAGAGAGGCACACTTCATCATGACTCACGCCGAGTGGGGCGGCAGGTCGGATTTCACGCGCGTCGCGGGGCACGGGGCAATGACACAAGACCTTCACGAAAAGATTTCACGCACAGCGTGACGACACCTCGCGAACTATGGGAACGAATCGACTGCCGGAGTGGTTCAGTTAAGGTAAGCGATTTTGCAGTCCAGATGAGGTAGCGGTCATGAGTCAGCCCCCCTTCAACTTCGGTGAAGACAACCAGCCAGACCCAGAGATGATGCGGCGCCTGCTCGAACAGATCATGGGTCAGAAACTGCCCGATGGCATGCTCGACAATCTCGACCTCAGCGCACTCCAGGGCATGCCGGGCCTCCCCACAGACCCGGCGGCGATGCAGGCGCTCGCGATGCAGATGCAGGCCATGTTCGCCGAGGGCGACGGCAAGCCCGTGAACTGGACCCTGGTGCGCGATACGGCGCGCAAGCTGATTCTCGCGGAGGGCGACCCCACGGTGGGTCCGAACCAGACTCGCGCCTGCGAAGATGCCCTGCGCGTCGCCGACATGTGGGTTCAGCCCTGCACTGATCTCGCGACACACCCCGCGACACCGCACGCCTGGTCGCGCTCCCAGTGGATCGAAGGCACTCTAAACCGGTGGTCGCGCATGTTCGAGCCCATCGGCGAAAACATGATGCGCGCGTTTGGTGACGCCCTCGAAGGCCAACTCGGCAATCTCCCCGAGGGCGTCGAACTGCCCTTCGACGTCAAGGGCATGATGTCGCGCCTCGGAGGTTCAATGATGGGCGCCCAGTTCGGTCACGGGCTCGCGATGCTCGCCAAAGAGGTGCTGACCGGCTCTGAGGTGGGCGTTCCCCTGCTCGAACCGAACACGTCGGCCCTCGTGGTCAATAACGTGACGGCGTTCGCGAAGGACCTCGGCATCGAGGAGAGCGAGGTCGTGCATTACCTCGCCGCTCGCGAGGCCGCCCGCTCACACCTGTTTAACGCCGTGCCGTGGCTCGCGGGCCACCTGTTCGGCGCCGTCGAGGCGTACGCGCGCAACATCGAGATCGACATGTCGGCGATGGAAGACTACGTGCGCGACATCGACATGACGAACCCCGAGGCGCTGCAGTTGAACGCCAACGGCATGTTTGCGATGCAAAAATCGCCCGCTCAAGAGTCGGCTCTGACTCGGCTCAGTACGGCGCTCGCCCTCGTGGAGGGCTGGGTTTCGGTGGTGTCGAGCGATGCCGTCCGCGGCAAATTGCCGCATGTCGACGCCCTCGAAGAAACCCTGCGTCGGCGTCGCGCGACCGGTGGGCCCGCCGAGCGCACATTCTCGACCCTCTGCGGGCTCGAATTGCGGCCGCGCCTGCTGCGCGAGGCCGCCGCGTATTGGAGGTCGCTCACCGAGTCGAAGGGCATCGAAGGCCGCGACGCCGTGTGGGGCCACCCTGATTTGCTGCCCGAGGCCGAGCAGTTGAGCGCCCCGGCGGTGGCCGGGTCGGACGCTCCGGCGGCCGGGTCTCCTGCCCAGCCCACCATTCGTGGTGAGGCGACGCTGACCACGGAGCCAAGCGACACGACCCCGTCGGGGCCCGCTGCCAGCGCCGATGCGACCGACACTGACACCGCTACGTCGACCGATACGTCGACGGATGACTCGGCGGCGCCCACGCTGCGCGGCCACGCGACCTACGTGCCACCCGCCGAGGAGGCCCCTCGGCGGGGGCGCCACGCGGCGTCCACGCCCAGTGATGGGCCCAGTGATGGAACCAGTGACGGGCCCGGCGAGGGGCCCGCTGACGCGCACAAGGAGTCCGCGAGCGCCGAGGCGTCTGCCTCCGACGCCACGGCGGAGCCGACCGAGCGAGATGGCTCCCCCAGCACCTCAACCCCCGAACTCCCCCAACCCCTCGCGACCCACCTGACCGACGTGCAGCCCGAGGGTGCAGCCGCCGCCTCGTCGATGCGCCTGCCCGACCCCAGCGCGGTGTACGGCGACGACTTTGACGCGGCCCTCGCCGCACTGCTGCGGGGCGAGGGCGACGACTCCGCGCCCCGCGAAGACGGCAAGGGTGGCATTTTGCCGACCGACGGAGCGTCCGACAACCGCGACCCCGCTAGAGACGGCTCGGGTGACGAACCGTCCGGTGACGGCTCGGGGGACGGTCGCACCGCATGACGAGCAGTGCAGACGGCTCGGCCCGCGGAGACTCCCCCGCTCAGCACACCCTGCTGAACTCGGTGCGCGCGGCGCTGCTGCGCTACCTGCCAGCGAGCGACAGCCAAGAGACCCTGCGCCGCGAGTATCTCGCCCATCTCGACCAGTTCGAGGCGGCGGGGCTGCTGAAGTCGGGGCCGCCGCAGCACGTCACGGCGTCGTGCTTCGTTTTCAATCGAGAACTCACCCACATTCTGCTGACGCTGCACGCCAAGGCTCGCGCCTGGGTGCAATTCGGTGGCCACCTGGAACCCGGCGACGCCTCGATCGAGGAGTCCGCCCGCCGCGAGGCCCGCGAGGAGTCGGGCCTGCCCCTGCTCGAACTCCTGCGCCGCCCCGACGGGGTGGCCGAGCCGCTCGGCGGCCTCGACCGCCACGATCTCGACGCGGCCTTCTCGTGCGCGCAGCACCTCGATGTGGCCTTTGTGGCGCTCACGCAGGGCCTGCCCCTGCCCGCGGTGAGCCACGAATCGCTTGACGTGGCGTGGGTGCCGCTCGCGCTGTTCGACGAGGCCGAGGCGGACGCGGCGGTCGCCTTTGAGGGCAGCCCTTTTCTGCCCGACGTGCCCGCTCGCGCGCTCGGTATCGCGCGGCAGCTGCGGGAGGGTCGGGTCGCGTAGGAGGTGCGCTCGATCAGTGCGTGAGCGGCCGGGCGGTCAGTGCGGTAGGTCCCCGGCGCCGTCCGCCCCAGGCCCGCCGTCCGCAAGGCCGAGACCGAGCGCATAGCCACTCAGAAACGTGTTCGCCTCATCGAGCCGCGGGTAGCGCCTCTCGAGCGCCCGAAACTCGGGCCCGTGGCCGGGGATCACGAGGTGAATCATCTCGTGAAAGAGCACCGCGTCGAGCACCCACGACGGCACGCGCTGCAGTCTGTGCGAAATGCGAATCTGCCCCGTGTCGGGTGTGCACGAACCCCACCGTGAGCCCTGATTGGTGACCCATCGCACCGACGCCGGCTGGGGCACAGAGTCGAGGTGGGCCCGGGCGACGACCACACTGCGTTGCAGCAGTTCCGCGTCGCCGAGGCTCTCGCTGGCCCGGCGCCGTAGGGTGCGATGCAGCAGTCGATGCAGCAGGTCACGCTGACTTCTCTCGTTGAACGCCGCGGGCACGCTGACTATGATGCGGTCGCCGTGGAGCCGCGATGACAGAGTGCGCTTGCGCCGCGCGGATCGCCGCAAGACGACCGTCAATCCGCGTCGCGCGGCGGGCTCCCAGTCGTACGCGGAGTCAGTCATGGTGCTGTGGCATAGTGTGTCTGCGGCAGCCGCCGCGTTCCTTCGTAATGGTCTATCAGGTGAGACGAGAATAGAATTTTACGCGCTGAGTTTCGGGGCCCGCCTGTGGACGTTTGCAGCGTTCCATTCACGCAGGTCATGTAATCGTAATAAAAGGATATTCGGCGTGTCGGGGTCGAGTGTTCGCCCGGTCTTCAACAGCCGTTTACACAGACACGCCGACGTTACCCACACGTTATCCACAGACCCCCGCCGGGTGCCAATTGACTCTCATGAGAGCAAGGCATATGGTCTACTCGGATGAAAGCCCCCGGGATAACAGGTGGATTGCTGCAGAGTTGGCGAGCCACGATGGGCCCCGGGGGCCATTCTATTTTTGCGGTGCATCCGCCCGTCCAGGACGCCTCGGTTCCTCCTTCTCGACCGCGACACGTCCCTTTTTCCACGCCTCCTCGTGAGCGAACCGACGCACCCACGCGCCCTGCGTACGCTCCACGTTCATCAGCGTCAGCCCGCACCGCCGCGAGCTGGTCCGGAAGCAAGGAGAATCATGTACGCGCACTGGAACCCCCAACGCACCGTGGCCTGGCAGGGCGACACGACCCTCGTGGTGAACCCCGGTCATCTCGACGCCGTCACCCTTACCCTCAGCCCGCAACAGACCAATTTAGTGGACCGCCTGCGCGGCGGCATGCCCGTGCAAACCCTCAGCACGGAACGCAGTAACCCGCTTGACCGACTCTTGACCGAACTCTGTGCCCACGGCGTAATTCACCTGAGCGACAGCGAGACAGACCCCTTCGAGCCCGCCGCCGACCCCGATCTGCACCTGCGGGTGAGCCTGCACGGCGCGTGCCATGTCGGCAAGCACCTCGCGCACCTGCTCGCCGACGCCAGCACCGGCATGATTCGGGTGATCGACCCGCGACCCGTCAGTTTTGCCGACATCGGCCCCGTCGGCTACCCCCTGCGCTTTCTCGACGAGCCTCGCGAGGGCGCCCTCTCAGCCCTCCTCGGCCCCCGGTGCTCGCCGCCCCTAGCCCCCGCGCGCGATGCCGCGAGACGCCTTGCCGTGATCGTCGAGCGGGGTGCCATCGACCCGCGGCTCGTCTCTACCCTGCGGCGTACCCACGACGACCTGCTCACGGTGGCCTATGATCACCGCAGCGCCCACGTGGGCGTGTTTCGCGGCCACGAGCACGCGTGCTATCGCTGCTGGCAATTGCACTACGAAGATGCGCACCCTGGCTTCTCCCGCTGCTCCCGCGACCTGCCCTACCTCGCCCACGACGCACCCGCATCGTTCGCCGCGCTGCTCGCCAGCGCCGCCGCGCACCTCTATCTCGATCGACCGGATCTCCAGGCCGCCGTGCACTACCTCGACCAGTCGCTGCCCGCCCTGGGAGCCTCGGAGCAGGTCACTCGCCACGCACGGTGCGAATGTTCTGCGGGCGACGCCTAAGGCGTGGTCGCGGCCCGTCGGGGTCACGCGCTCGCCCCGCGCCTCCACAACACGCGAGGCAGACCGCGACGCATCGCGATCTGCCTCTTCTCGTGATACCCCACTACGAGGTACCGCAGGGCGGTCATGCCGCCTTGCCGCACGGTCATGCCGCCTTGCGGGGGCGACCACGCCCCCGCTTCACGGCGACAATGCGCCCGTCTGCGAAGATGTGCCCTCCCCAGACACCCCAGGGTTCCGAACGCTCGATAGCACCCTCCAGGCAGGCCTCCTGCAGGGGGCATTGCGCGCAGAGTTCTTTCGCACGATTCAGCATCTCGGGCCGCTCTGCGAACCAGAGGTCCTCCTCGGCACTCTGGCACGGCAGGTCAAACCCGTGAGCGTCAAAGTCACCCAGGGCGGGCGTCACGTCGTCGAGGGGGTCTCCGGCCGCCACGGTCAGACGGGTATTCATGGTCAGGTGTTGGTCTTGGTCTTGGATGTCGCCGCGCAACATGCGCTGCTCCTCACACGTTGTTTTCTTGTCTATCGTTCAGGTGAAGCGACTGCGGCCGCTTCGAAGGCGAACCGTGAACTGTGTGAGGTCTCCCGCTACGATGCGAAAACTGGTGCGCCGAGCGCCAGGTCTACGGGGAGAAAATCAAAAGCCACGGTCGCCGGGGGCGCCGTGGCTCATTAGTGAAAAGTCTAATGCGAAACGGTACCCGCGGGATCAGCCCACGCGGGGGCATACGCGGTGGGGCGAGGCGTGCGGACTCGCGCACCCAGGCCCAGGCCGGAAAAATGCGAAAGGACAGCGATCGAGAACGCGCGCGTCGACGCATGTACCGCCGAGTTATTAAAATTCGTGTTCACGATTCACCTCCTTGGATTCCGGCCTAAGATCTGCCGACCTTGGCTTCAAGACTGCGGACGCTTTGACCGTCGACCACTTTCGTGGTTCGGGCCTAAGGTCCCTTACCGTCGCCGGAGCGACTCTTAAAGGCTACACCGCCGACGCACAAAACGACAATCTTTTTTTGACCTGCATTGATGCTCACGTTTTGGGGCGACGTAGCGGGAGCGCCGCCGCAAACCAACCCGCTAGGCGTGCTCCGCGACGAGACGCACGAGGTCGCCTCCATATTTTGAGAACTTCGCCGGGCCTATCCCGACGATCGCCAAAAACTCCCCCTCTGCCTTCGGCAATTTCACGGCAATGGCTTCGAGCGTCTTATCGGTAAACACCACATAGGGCGGCACCTTGCTCTCGCTCGCCGTCTCCTTTCGCCACGCCTTCAACGCCTCCAGCAGCGCCTCGTTGTATTCCACGGGGCAGTCCGCACACAGCCCCAACGTGAGTTCCTGGCCGCTGCGCAGCGTCTTGCCGCAGCGCGTGCAGGCATCTGACACGGGCTTGCCCGCCGTAGAACGGCGGGACCGAGCCCCGGCGGCAGCACGACCAGACCCGGCCCCCGGAGCGTCCGGCAAACCGGCCCCGCCCCGCAGGTCGGCGAGAAAACGCGACGCTCGCCGATTCGAACGCGAGCCGTCGCGCGACAGCGAGAAACTGAGCGTCAGGTGCTCGCGGGCGCGCGTAATACCCACGTAAAACAGGCGGCGCTCCTCCTCGACATCCTCGAGGTCCTGGGCGAACGAGATCGGCATGAGTCCCTCGCTGAGGCCGACTAGCCACACGGAGTCCCATTCGAGGCCCTTCGCGGCATGCAACGACGCTAGCGTCACGCCCTCCACGCTCGGCGCGTGCGAGGCCTCAGCCCGCGCCTGCAGCTCACGCACGTACGATTCAAAACTGGTGTCTTCAAGTTCGGCATGGTCGTCGGCGAGATTCACGAGCGCCTGCAGCGACTCCCACCGGTCCCGCACCGCGCCCGTGCCCTGGGGCGCCTCGGCCCGCCAGCCCAGCGAACCCAGCACCATGCGCACGACCACCGCGACCTCGTCGTCGCCCTCCGCCGAGGCCAGCTGGGTGCGCAGGGCCTGCATGGCCTGTCGCACCTCCTGCCTCTCGAAGAAGCGCTCGCCTCCCCGCACGAGGTAGGGCAGGTTCGCCGCCGTCAACGCCTGTTCCAGGGCCTCGGACTGCGAATTCGTGCGAAACAGCACCGCCATCTCGCGCAGGGGCACCGCGCCCGCCGCGAGCAGTTGCTTGATCTGTGCGGCGACCCCCGCGGCCTCCGCGGCGTCGTCGGGGTACTCCACCATTTGCGGCCGCGGGCCGTCCGGACGCTGCGCCACGAGCTCAAGCTTGTGGCGGCGAGTGGCTCCCTGAGACCGCGCGAGCAGGCGATTCGCGAGCGCCACGACCTGCGGCGTCGACCGATAGTCACGCACCAGCTTGATCACTTTCGCGCCGCGATGCCGCTGCCCGAACTCGAGCAGAAACTTCGGCGTGGCCCCCGTGAACGAGTAAATGGTCTGCGCGGCATCACCGACGACGCACAGGTCATTGCGGCCGCCCAGCCACATGTCGAGCAGCCGCTGCTGCAGCGGCGAGACGTCCTGGTACTCGTCGACCACGAACACGCGGTACTGCATGCGCACCATCTCGGCGATGTCGTCGCGGTCCGCGAGGATCCCCGCCATGAGCAGCAGCACGTCTTCGAAGTCGATGACCCCGCGCTCCCGCTTGATCTCCTCGTAACCGCGCAGCACCTTCGCCACGGTGGGCGCG
The DNA here is from genome assembly GCA_022803075.1 of Micrococcales bacterium 31B. GTDB lineage: Bacteria > Actinomycetota > Actinomycetes > Actinomycetales > Dermabacteraceae > JAFFTF01. Next base: position 76,280 of record JAFFTF010000007.1, on the reverse strand, counting down.
TCGAACGACCCCACCCCCGGCCGCTTCAACTGTTGCGTGCGCAGCACGTAATCGTCGGGGGCCACGAGCGATACCTTGGCCCATTCAATTTCGGACGCCACGTCGCGCAGGCTGGCACGGTCCATGGGGAGGCGCAGGCGACGGGCCACCTCGGCCACGAGCGGCACCTTGTGCGGCATGAGTTCGGGCATGGGGCCGCCGATGGCCTTGGGCCAGAAATACTGCAATTGCCGGAGAGCGGCGGCGTGAAAAGTGCGGGCCTGCACGCCCGCCACTCCCAACTCGCGAAGTCGAGTGCGCATTTCACCCGCGGCCCGTGCCGTAAAGGTCAGCGCGAGCACGGTGCCGGGCGCGTACACGCCCGCGCGTACGCCATACGCGATGCGATGCGTCATGGCCCGGGTCTTGCCGGTGCCGGCGCCCGCGAGCACACACACGGGGCCCTTGAGGGCCAGAGCTACCTCACGCTGTTCGGGGTCGAGGCCCGCAAGAATCTCGTCCGCGTCAGGGGCTGGCATGTCGCGTCTCGTTTCGTCGGGGGGTCGTCGGGGTGTCATCGGGGGGTCGTCGGCTGGTTTGACGTCGCACGGATTCGGCGCCGCGCGGCGCGGGGCAGATTCCACGATAGTCAGGCCCGCTGGGTGTGCAAAATTGCGGTCGCACTCCTGTGCATGACGCGACGGTGCGGAATGTTTCGCGAGGTTGCCGCGTTACCCTGAATACGCGCACAGGTCGCGCCGCCCGGCGCAGGCGACTGCGCAGGTCACTGCTCAGAAATCAAAGCAAAGGATTCGCAATGAGTGTTCAGGTTCCCGCAGGTGCACTGCCCGAAACGGGCTCCGTCACGATGTTTTCTACGACGTGGTGCAGCTACTGCAAGCGCCTGAAGAACATGATGGACCACGAGGGCATCGCCTACTCCGTGATCGACATCGAAGACAAGCCGGAGTTCGCCGACTTCGTGGGTGAGGTCAACGGCGGCAACCACGTCGTGCCGACCCTCGTGTTCCCCGATGGCAGCACCGCCACGAACCCGTCGATCATTCAGGTGAAAGAAAAGCTCGGAGTCTAGCGGTCACTGGCCGCGTGCACGGCGCCCACCTGCCGAAACAACACCCGCATACCGAGCAGGAACGCCACGAGGCCCAGCACATAGCCCATGAACGCGTACCAGCGCACGGTGGGCGTGAGCAGGGGTCCCGTGTCGAGGCCGATCAACCACAGCGCACACGCCGCGATCACCCCCGCGAGGAACGCCGATATCGCATCGGCCCAGCGGCGTTCCAGCCACGCGCGTTCCGTGGGGCTCGCGAGCGGCCGCACCCGGTCGAGCAGGGCACCCGTGTCGGCCTGCCAGGTCACGCTTTCGAGCCGACCGGGCAAAACGCGCGCGAGACCCGCAGAGGTCACCGCCTGGCGCAGTACCTGAGACGTGAGTCCAGTGGGGGTCACCTCGGCACCCAGCAGGGTCGGCAGTAGCTTCTGAGCGCTCGCCATGAAATCAACCCCCGGATCGAGGGCGGCGACGCTGCCCTGGAGGGACGCGAGCGTCCGCAGTGCCGCCGCGAGGCCCGGGGGTATTGCCAGGTGGTGTTCCCGCACGATGTCGAGCAGGCCGTGCACGATCACATCGGTGCTGGTCGGCGAGCAGCGGGCCCGGGTCAGTAATTCGCCCACGGCGTCGCGCACGGGCTCGACGCTCACGTGCGGGCGGTTGCGCACCACCTGCAGGAGCAGCGTAGTGGCGAGTTCGCCGTCGTCGCCCATCGCGGCGGCGAGCAGCCCGACGAGGAGTTCGCGTAGGCGGCGGTCGAGCAGCCCCACGCTGCCCGCGTCGACGAGGGTCGCGCCGCCGTCCTCGGAGATCAAGATGTTGCCTGGGTGCAGGTCGGCATGGAACACGCCGTGCGTCAATATGCAGGTCAGCGTGTGTTCGATGAGGGCGCGCGCGAGCCGCGTGCGGGCCTCGTCGCCGAGCCTGGCAAGGGTCTCCCCCGCGGCACCGAGCGGCACCCCGAGCGCCTCGCTCATGACGAGCACTCGGCGCGACGAGAGTTCGGGGTACACGCGCGGCAACTGAATCAGCGTGGTGTGAGGGCTCCCGGAGCCGAGCATCGCGATGTTATCGGCCTCAATGCGGTAATCGAGCTCGTCGCGCAGGGACTGCGAGAAGCCCCGCGCCAGGGTCGGCAAATGCATCTCTCGGGCCCAGGGGGCGCTGCGCGCGAGCCGGGCCGCGAGGGATTCCATGAGGATCGTGTCCAAGCGCACGGTGCGCTCGGCGTCGGGTCGCTGAATCTTTACCACCACCCGCGTGCCGTCGTCTAGAGTCGCGCGGTGAACCTGACCCACCGACGCGGCCGCAAGCGGCTCACGCTCAATGCGCGGCAGCAGGGCGAGCGCCCTCCCCTCGGCTCGCACGACGGCCTCCAGGTCGCTCCAGGCCACGGGCGTGGCCTTGGCCTGCAGGCTCGACATTTCGGTGGCCATCTCGGCCGGAATCACGTCGGCGCGGGTGGAGAGCTGCTGGCCCACCTTCACGAACGTCACGCCCGCCTCGTTCATGGCCGCGACCAGGCTACGTGCGACGCGGCGCTGCCGGTCACCGACCCCGGCTCCGCGGCCGGGGCGAACGGCGAGGGCGGAGAGCCCATGCCGCGACATGATGCGCGCCACCTGCATCGAGCGCAGTGAACTACGCCACAGGGTCGACAGGTTGCGGAGCGTCGCGAGCGGCCCCGGCACCGAACCGCTCGGCCAGAGGATTTCGAGCACCACGAGCACGGCAACCCCGAGGGCGAACGTCCACGCGAACGCGAGCGCCACAAACAGGCCGGCAACGCCCCAGCTCACCGCGAGACTCTCGCCGTCGCTGCCCGCGAGGCCCGCGGCGTCCGCGAGAGCAGTCACGATGCTGGAGAGCGCCGCATAGGCCAGCAGGCCCACGAGAAAACTGCGGGGACGCGCGACTGGCGCGTCGACGACTCGGCCCGCCGCCCACGACATGAGAGCGCCGCTCGCGAGGCCGACCGCCAAGACTCCGAGCACGAATACCACGTTCATGCGAGATCACCGCTGCGTAGAAGCACCATGACTCGAACCTATCGCACGGCCCGACCCGGGACCATACGACGAACGACGCGGGGCCGGCATCTATCGTCGAGTTTCGCGGGTACTGCACAACAGAGGGGCCGCCGCAGCGACCCCTCTGGTAATCATGCTGTGCGCTTAGCCGCGAGCGCCCATGAGGTGTTCGAGGGCCAGCTGGTTCAGGCGAATGAACGCGAAGTCGCGCTCGCCAGCCGCGTTGGCGTCGAAGTCTTCGAACGCGGTCTTGTCGGCCTTGAGGTCGGCGAGGGTTTCGCCGCTCGCGAGGGTCGGCTCTGCCAGTTCGTAGATGCCCGAGGCCTTGAGCGCCTCCTGCACCTCGGCGTCGGCGCGGAACGCCTGTGCGCGCTCCTTGAGCAGCAGGTACATGGCCATGTTGGCCTTGGCCGACTCCCACACACCGGCGTACGAATCGGTACGCGACGGCTTGTAGTCGAAGTGGCGGGGGCCCTCGTACTTGTTGCCACCGCTCGGGAACCCGTTCTCGACGAGGTCAACGGTGAAGAAGGCGCTGGTGAGGTCGCCGTGGCCGAACACGAGGTCCTGGTCGTACTTAATCGAGCGCTGACCGTTGAGGTCGATGTGGAACAGCTTGCCGGCCCACAGCGCCTGTGCGATGCCGTGCGTGTAGTTCAGGCCCGCCATCTGTTCGTGGCCGGTCTCGGGGTTGACGCCCACGATGTCCTTGTGTTCGAGGGTTTCGATGAACGCCAGGGCGTGGCCGACCGTGGGCAAGAAGATGTCACCGCGGGGCTCGTTGGGCTTGGGCTCGATGGCGATCTTGAGGTTGTAGCCCTGCTCCTTGATGTAGGCGGCGGTGGTGTCGATACCTTCGCGCATGCGGTCGAAGGCGGCCGACAGGTCTTTCGAGCCGTCGTACTCGCTGCCTTCGCGGCCGCCCCACATGACGAACGTTTCAGCGCCGAGGCTCGCGGCGAGGTCGAGGTTTTCGAGCACCTTGCGCAGGGCGAAGCGGCGCACGCTGCGGTCGTTGCTCGTAAACCCGCCGTCTTTGAAGACGGGGTGGCTGAACAGGTTGGTGGTGACCATCGGCACCGCGAGGCCCGTGCTGGCGAGCGTGTCGGTGAGGGTCTTCAGAATGGCTTCGCGCTCGGCGGGCGTCGCGTCGAAGGGCACCACGTCGTTGTCGTGGAACGTGATGCCGTAGGCGCCGAGTTCAGCGAGCTTGTTGAGTGCCTTCACGAGGTCGAGGTCCGCGCGAACGGCCTCGCCAAACTGGTCGCGGCCCGTCCAGCCCACGGTCCACAGACCAAAGGAGAACTTGTCGGCAGCGGTGGGCGTGGGGGTCATGGGATTCCTTTGCGTTGTGCCGCTGCCGACTGTGGCAGCGTGGCTCTGCTGGTCTGGGGCTTGCCGCGGGCGCGGCTTGCGGTGTCGGACGCGCGTACCCTCCGTGGTAAGTCGCCCTCCTGATTTAGTACATTAAATTAATTTAAGGGGCGCGTCAAGCAGTTCACCACGAATACCTGGGCCGTCCGTCCGCACCCGGGCACACCAAAGCGGGCGCGGCCCCCCGGCCGCGCCCGCCCTTCTCGTGTGGTTAGTGGTCCACCGGGTGACTAATGATCCACCGGCGAGGTCAAGGAGTCGTCGCCATACCAGTGATTGATGATCCCCCGCGCAATCGACGACTTCGATGGCAACCACACCCGGTTCTCTTCGATCGCCCGCACGAGTTCCTCCTTCGAAAACCATTCGGCCCACGCGATCTCGTCGTCTTGCAAGACGAGTTCTTCGGCCTTGCCGTCGCCCCCGTAGCGCGCCGTGAAACCCACCATGAGCGACATCGGGAACGGCCACGGCTGCGAACCGAGATAGGTCACGTCGTCAACCGCGAGCCCGATCTCCTCCAACACCTCGCGCCGCACCGCGGCCTCGAGCGGTTCACCCGGCTCCACGAAACCCGCGAGTACCGAGACCCGCTGCGGATCGGGCGCGGCCGCGTTCTGCGCGAGCAGCAACCGCCCCTGCGCGTCTACGACGCTCATGATCACCGCCGAATCGGTGCGCGGAAACAGCTCGCGCCCCTCCCTCGTGCAGCGACGCACCCAACCGCCCAGCGTAGCCTCGGTGGGCGCCGCACAGTGATGGCAGTAATTCATGGTGCCGTGCCAGTTGAACATCGCAATACTGGCCACCGCGAGGCCCGCATCGGCCGCGCTCAGTCGCGTCGCCACATCGCGTAGCGAAACCCACTCGGTGCCCTCGGGAACGAAGGTGGGGCTGCCAGCGGGCCCCGCGGCGTCCGACACCTCAACCCCCGTGGGCTGATTGTCGCTCGGCAGGGGCTCGGCCGCCGATGCGGCGAAGCACTGCGTGCCCGACTGCGAGTCGAGACCGAGATACACCTTGAGAGCCGTGGACGCGCCGTGGCCCGCGTTCCACGTATCGAGCGTGGGCCCGGCCACGGTCACGAGCTGGGTGCCGAGCAAGGGCACGCGCCCCCCGCGCACGGGCAGCACGCGGGTCGACGGGTCGCCCCAGGCCGCGAGTAACGCAGCTGAATCGGAGCGCAGGGCGGCGTTGCGATCGAGTGTGGAACGAGACAGAGGAAGTTCACCTAAAGCCATGTGTCCACCGTAGCTGAACGTACAGATGCGCGTAAGTTAGAAGCGTGCATGAACATCTGGTCCTCGCCGCGCTCGCCTCGGGAGCCGTGCCCTCACTCAAGACCCGGTCGGTGGAAATGCAGGAGCCGCAGGGCAACTGCGACATCGCGCACATCACCGACCTCGACGGCAACCGTTGGGTCTGCCGTCGCCCCCGAGACACGCACGCGGGCATCGCCCTCGAATCCGAGGCCGTGCTGCTGAACCTCCTCACTCGCGCCGGGCTGCCCTTCGAGGTGCCGCGCCCCACGGGTTTCGCGACCCTCCCCGCGGGCGGGCGCGCCATGGTGTACCCCCTCATCGAGGGCGACAAACCCTACTTCTTCGACTCCGAACCCGGCTCGGTGCTGCTCGACAACATTGCGCGCGCCCTCGCGGCGCTGCACGAGATGCCCCTCGACTTCGCCGAGCATTCGAGCGTGCCGCATTACAGTGCGGGTGAGTACCGCGACCGGCGCATCACGACGCTCAATCTCGCCGAGCAAACCGGCAAAGTACCCGACACGCTCGTCACGCGCTGGCGCTGCCTCTTTCACGACGCGGAGTTCTGGCAATTTCGCCCCGTGCTCACCCACGGCGGCCTCTCGACCGAGACGCTGCTGGTCAGCGACGAGGAGGTGCGGGGGGTAACGCAGTGGGGCAGCTCGCAAATTGCAGACCCCTGCGACGACCTCGCCTGGCTGGTCGGCCAGCTCAGCTACGGCGCGGCCCAATACTTCTTCGAGCGCTACCTCGCGCGCCGGAACCCCCGCGCGGTCGACCCCAACATGTGGGAGCGCACAAATCTCATCAGCGAAATGGAGCCCATGGAGCGCATGCTGAGCGCCCACCGTGCGGGCGACGCCGAGGGCGAGCACTACGCGGCCGTGATGCTGCAAGACCTCGAAGATTCTCTCGCCGAGTCGGTGCGCCGGCAGGCCGAATACGACCTCGAGGCCACCCTGCAGCGCGGAGACGCCCTCTCGCAGGGTCTCCCGTTTACGCTCGGTAGCGTGGAGCCCGGCGGGTTTGTGACGGGCGGCATCCGCGTGCTGCATCCGCACTCGGCAGCGCCCGGGTCGATGGATAGTGTCGCGGGCGCGGGGGCCGAGGGCGCGGACGCCTCGGGTGGGCCCGTTCCCGCCGCCGGGCCCGTTGGTGCTGGGGGCGCTGGTGCCGGGCCCGCTGGTGCTGGGCCCGTTGGTGCTGGGGGCGACCTGCACGAGACCGAGCAGTTGCAGGTCTCCTCTGATACGGGGGTCGAGCGCGTGGTCGGGGCGGTCGACTCTCCCCGCTACAACGTGTCGTACTCCGTGTCGAGGGCGATCGAGATTCAGCCCGGCGAGCGCGCAGAGACCGGCGAGCACACAGAGGCCGGCGAGGCCGATCAGGGCGCTGAAGGCGGCGAGCCGCCGACACGCCAGCGGTAGCCGACGCGCCAGCGGGCCGACCGGCGTCCGCTCTGTCACGCGCCACGCGAACCACGCGCACCGCGAATCCCCTGCCCGAATAGACGCGCCGAGCCCGCAGGGGTGGGCCCGGCGCTCGATCTAGGGGCCGTCAGGCCACATGCACCCAGGGGCGGCGCGTGAGGTCCGGTTCGGCCTCGCGCAGCACCTCGCGCGTCACCGGCGCGATCTCCCCCTCGCCGAACAGCAAGAACTTCGCAAAATTGCGCACCGGGTTGCCCTCGGTCCAGCGGAAGTACACGTGCGGCATGAGGCCCGTGCGGTCGCGAATCTCCAGCAGCACCGCCGCAATGGAGTTGGCGATAGAGGCGGCCTCCACCTCGAGAATGCGATACCCGTGGCGCTCGATGCCGCGCACGTGCACGGCATGCTCGAACTCCGACGAATCCTTCACCTTGATCTCGATGAACAGGGCGCAGCACGCATCCGGGGCCCGGCCCACGAAACCCGCGTTGTCGATCTTGTGCCGATAATTGGCGGCGCCCAACTTGCGCGGTTCGTGCGCGATGATGCGCAGGGGGTCCGGCGTCTCGGCAATATAGGTGAGCGCGGCCTCGTCGAACGTGACCTCGGTGGTGCGCAGCTCGAACGAGCGCTTGGTGCGCGAGGCGAACGACACCGCCACAATCGCGAGAATGAAGATCGCCGCGATCTTGAGGCCGTCGGGGCGTTCGATGACGTTGTCGATCGTCGTGTAGACGAACACCAGCGAGATGATGCCGAAGCCCACCGCGCGTTTGCGCTGCCCCTTGCGGCGGCACGAGAGCGTCACCGCGATCGCCGCGGATGTAATCAGCACCAAGACGCCCGTCGCGTATGCGCCGCCCTGGGCGTCCACGTCGGCTTTGAAAATGATCGTGATGATGAACGCGATGGTGGTGAAGACCAGCACGAGCGGGCGCACGGCCCGCGCCCAGTGCGGGGCCATACCGTAGCGCGGCAGGTAGCGCGGCACGATGTTGAGCAGGCCCGCCATCGCCGAGGCGCCCGCGAACCACAGGATGCAAATGGTGGAGACGTCGTACACGCTGCCGAACACGGAGCCCATGTACTCGTGCGCGATCCAAGCGAGGGCGCGGCCGTTCGCGCCGCCGCCCGGCTGAAACTCGGCGGCGGGGATCAGCACGGTGCACGCGAACGACGAGAAGATCAAAAAGGTGCTCATGATCAGAGCGGCGGTCGTGAGCAGTCGCTTCGCGCCGCGTTTGCGGCCCGCCAGGGTCTCGGGAGTGTCGGTCGGGTCGCCCTTGATCTGCGGCATCACCGCCACGCCGGTCTCAAAGCCCGAGAGGCCGAGCGCCAACTTGGGGAACACCAGCAACGCCACGCCGATAATGGCGAGCGGGTTGCCGCCGCCCGTTTGGTTGAGTAGAGACCACCAGTCGGTCACCTGTTGCGGCGACTCCAGCACGTGCATCACCGCAACCACGACGATGGCGGCGTTCAGCGCGAGATACACCCACACGAGCACCACGGCGATGCCGATGGCCTCTTTGAACCCCTTGAGGAACACCGCACCGAGCGCCGTCAAGAGACCGAGAGTGATCCACACTTCGCCGCCGTGCAGCGACGAACCCAGCAGGGGGTTTTCGATCAGGTGGGCGCTCGCGTCGGCCGCCGAAAGGGTCATCGTGATGATGAAGTCGGTGGCCGCGAAACCGAGCAGGCACAGCACGAGAATCTTGCCCCACCACCGCGGCAGCAGTCGCTCCAGCATTTGAATGGATCCCTCGCCGCGGGGGCTTTCGTCGGCTATGCGGCGATATACGGGGAGCGCTCCGCACAGGGTGACGATCACGAGAATGATCGTCGCGAGGGGCGAGAGCACTCCCGCCGCGAGAATCGCGATGCCCGGCTGGTAGCCGAGCGTCGAGAAGTAGTCGACGCCCGTGAGGCACATGACGTTCCACCACGAGTGCTTCTTATGCTCGGGAGCGGGCTTGCCGTGCGGTCCCTGGTGCCGACCGGTCGAATCGGTGAGGCCGTCGAGCATCCAGGTGCGCAATCGCGAAGCCTGCTCGGGCTTCACCTGGCGGGGTGCCAGAGTCGTCATGGTGACCGTCCTTGACTAGCTCGCTCGCGGGGCGCGAGCGCAGTGAATCGCGACGACTGTACCCCCGCCGCACGTCGCGAGGGCACCATTTTTACGGCATCTTAACGGTCTAGCTCACATGACGTTTTCGCTACTGATGCAGCAGGTGATTCACGCTCCTCAGGGTCGGCCAGGTGGCCAGGGGCGCGGGGTCGGCTGCGAGGGCACTGAGGGCCGCAAGCCCGGACGCCGAGGTGGCCCGCAGCACGAAATCCTCCGTAAGGCCCGGGCCCAGGTTCACCCAACCGCCCGTGGCGCGCAGGTCGGGGTGCAGGTGTGCGGGTTCGAGCATGACGTCTTTCAGCAGGGTCTGCGCGGTGATCCGCACGGTGAGTGACGCCGTGCCCTGGGTGGGGTCGGCGCCATTCGCAGCGGGGGTGGCTGTCGGGCTGAGGGCCGCCCCGGGTTCGCTCGCGACCACACGGGCCTTGACGCGGGGCGCCTCGAACGCGAAGTCTTTATCCGGCACGAAAAGATGCAGCCCGTGCGGCTCCCCCTCGGTCGCCAGCACGAGTGCCCGTGCGGTCGGCTGGTCCGGTCGCGCCAGGGCGGCGGGCAGGGGCACGCGCACGACCGAACCGGGATCCACCCACGTGTCGAACGGGTGCGAGGCAAGCCCGGTGCCCGCGGCGTCCACGAGCACGACCTGCCCCCGAGCCCGCCACGGCGAACGCGACACGTTGCTCAACGCGAGCTCGGGCAGGCTGCCGGGGCTGCCGGTGCTGCCGGGGCTGCCGGTGCTGCCGGTGCCGGTGCCGGTGCCGGTGCCGATGCTCGCGACGTGATCGCGATACACCTCGCGCAGCGCGTACCACAGGGGCTTGCGCGTGTAGGAGCCGTCGATCGCTGCCCACGACGTGACCGGCCAGCAGTCGTTCAACTGCCAGACGACGGTGCCCGTGCAGACCGGCACGTGACGGCGAAAGTGCCCAATCCCGAACCGCAGTGCGTGGGCCTGATTGAGCTGAGTGGTCCAGTGCCAGGCCGCGAACGAGTTCGGCTGCGGCAGGTGCGGCGCATAGCCGCGCTCGAGCTTCGCCTGCCCGTCGAGGGCCTTCTGATGCGCCAGCAGCACCGGGTGGTCGGCCCTCTCGGGCACCCCCGTCACCGTGTCATGTGCGCGCATCGAACGCACGACGGTGCCCCAGTTCGCGGGCCCCTGAAACCCGAACTCGGCGCAAAACCGCGGCACGAACGACGCGTAGTGCGTGTAATCCTGGCTGTTCCACACCTCCCAGTGATGCACCGTGCCATAACTCGGATTGCGCGGGTCGGTTTCGTCGTGCGGGTTGAACGGGCTCGACGGAATATAGGCGCGCGTGCCGTCCAGTTCGGCCAGCAATCGGGGGAACAGCTCGGTGTAATATCCGCGGCCCCACGTGCGGCCGGCGAGGGTTTCTTGCCAATTCCAGTGGTAATAGCCCTCGACATTCTCGTTGCCGCCGTTCCACACCACGAGCGCGGGGTGACTAACGAGCCGGGCAATGTTTTCGCGGGCCTCGGCCTTCACTTCGAGAGCGAGGGGAGGCTCCTCGGCGTAGGCCGCGCATGCAAAGGCGAAGTCTTGCCACACCAGCATGCCGCGACGGTTGCAGATCGAGTAGAAGTCATCGCTCTCGTAGAGCCCGCCACCCCAGACCCGCAGGAGGTTCAGGTTGCCCGCAATCGCCTCGCCGATCAGGTGCTCGCGCAGCGCGTGGGTGACGCGGTGGGGAAAACAATCGGCGGGAATCCAGTTGGCGCCCCGCACGAACACCAATTCGCCATTGACGCGCAATTCAAAGCTCGACCCGTGCTCGTCGGGGGCCTGCACCACCTCGACGGTGCGAAAGCCGATCTCGTGCTCGCTGCGATCCAGCACCGTACCGTCGTGGTCAAGGAGTTCGACGGTCAGTCGATACAGGTCGGGGCCGTGCTCGGGCGTGGTCTGCCCGAACCCCAGCGGCCACCACAGTCGCGGATTCTCGACCTCCACCGTGACGCGCTGCTCCGCCTCGGTGTGCGCACACATGAGGTCTCGCGAGGCCACGATCTGGCCCGCCGCATCGGTCACCGCGGCGCGCAGCCGCACCTGCTGGCCCGTCACGCGCATCGGCACTTTGTCGCTCTCGGCCGTGCGGCCGCGAATGACGGCCGTGCCGTCAGAATATTCGAGCGCGAAACCCAGGTCGATCGTGCCCACGGGGGCGGCGGCGTCCGCAAGCTTCACCCCCACCCGCGGCAAGACCCGCGCGAGCCGGGCCACGCGCCACGCCTCCAGCCGCAGCGGCTTGTACACCCCGCTCGTGAGCAGCACGGGGCCCCAATCCCAGCCAAAGTTGCACGCCATCTTGCGCACGGCGTTGAACGGCAGGTCGCTGAGGTTGCCCATTTGGGGTCGAAACCCGAGCCGCTGCGACCACGACTCGGCGGTGCCGAGGGGGTCCGCGAAGTCAATCTGCAGCGCGTGGCTCCCCTCGCGCACCGCCGCGAGCGCCTGCCGTGCATCGAAGCGGTACGAGCGATGCTGATTGGCGGTGTGCCCGAGTTCCACGCCGTTGAGGGTCACCGTCGCGAACGTGTCGAGCCCCTCGCACACGAGATCGAGACGGTACTCGTCGTCGCAGTCGACGAGGGCATGGTCGATGCTGAGCAGGTCGCCGTCGAGATCGAGCAGGGCCGCGTCTCCCGGCAGGGTGGCGCGGTAGCGGGTCGACGTGCGCCATAGCCACGTCAGATCGGCCTCGTTCTGATCGAGGTAGGGGTCGGGAATCACCCCGTGCCGCATGAGGTCCGTGTGCACGCAGCCCGGCACCTCCGCCGTGAGGTCGCGCCCCGCGAGCCGGTCCGGCACGGGGCCGCCGGTGAGCCGGAGCGTCCAGTGGGCGGCCTCGCCGAGGTCGACGGCGGCCTTACCGCCGAGGGCTGCGCGTGCAGGGCGTGAAGTCATGGGGTTCCTTGATCTGCGATGTTCTCGCGTGCCGGGCCCGGGGCTGGCCCCTCGGCGCCGCCCCGGTCAAACCACGTGGTGATCTGCTCGGCTAGGCCTTCGGCGTCTTGGAGGCCTTGCGCCCACGACTCCGAGCCGTCGGCGGCGTAGTAGAAGCATGCCCGAATCTGATCGAGCGGGGTACCGCTGCGATAGTGCCAGGCGAGGCGGTAGGTGGCCAATTGCATCTCACGCGCGGATTTCTCCGCGCTGGTCGTCGCGGGGCTGCCGGTCTTCCAGTCGACAATCTCCACCTGCGGCCCGTCCGTGAAGACGGCGTCGATACTGCCGCGGATGGTGAGGCCCGCGAGGGGCAGCTCAAAGACCTCCTCGACGGCGCTGGGTGTGCGCGTCGCCCAGCGCGACCGCTCGAACGTCGCGAGATACGCGGAAATATCGCTCGGGTCGACCAGCGCATCGAACTCGTCGGGGGCGTCGTGCAGGTCATCGTGCCCGAGGAGGGCGGCCCGATGAAACCGTTCTTCGAGGGCCGCGTGAAAACGGGTGCCTCGCCGCGCGTTGGGGTTCGGCTGGCTCGGCACGCGGCGGCGCAGGTTCCGCAGAAAGGTTTGCGGCCGGGCCGCCCAGTTGACGAGGTCCGAGGCCGAAAGGTGGGGGGGTATCACGACCTCGATCTGGCCCCCGCGGTTGCGCTCAGAGTGCATCTCGGCCAGCAGCAGGTCGGCGTCGTGAACCCACGCGGCCACGCGCTGGCGGGCGGCGGGGCCGAGACCGGACGCCAGGGCGTCCGGGTTGGGTAGGTAGCGCCCCCCGGGCTGCTCCCCCGCAGCCCGCTCCCCTGCGGCTTTGACTTCGCGTATCGCGTCAAACACGGCGTAAGCCTGCCGACGCGCGGCGTCGTGCAGCGGGGTGTCAGGTCGCGGCAGCTGTGCGGCGGCGACGGCAGCCGCGAGGGGGTTGTCTGTGGGTCCCGTGGCCTTGAAATCGACGATGGCCTGCTTGAGGCGCGCCACTTCGGTCTGCTTCAGATCGGCCTGGCCTCGCGGCGCGACCATTGCTTGCGCCTCGGCGAGAGCGAGTTCGAGGGAGGCCAGTTCGTCTTCCCACGCCGAGACCTCCACGAGATGCGGGTCGACCTCGACGCCCTCGACGCTCATCACTTCGAGCAGGAACGGAGACAGCCTGGACGGAGCCGTGACCGTCTCGTTGTGCCAGCGCGGCATGGTGAGCAGCAGCCGCGAGCGCGCGCGGGTGAAGGCCACATAGGCGAGGCGGCGTTCCTCGCGCAGATTGTATTCCTCCATATCGACCTTGAACTGGTCCCAGGCGGCGCGGGCCTCGCCCTGATCGCCAAACTCGTCCCACGCGAAGTGTGGCAGGGAGTCTCGGTCTCCGCGCAAGAAAAACGGCACGGCGGCGACGTCGCTCAGCCACGCGTCCGACTTGTCACGGCCCGTGGAGGGCAGGCCGCCGTCACGCAGGCCGGGTACCACCACGAGATCCCATTCGAGACCTTTGGCGGCGTGCACGGTCAGCAGCGAGACCGCGTCGGGGCTGGGGGGGTCGACGCTGCCGCGTTCGAGGGCTTCTTCTTGGGCCTCGGCGGCCTCCAACCACGAGAGGAAGGCACCAAGTCGCGGGTACGTCGCTTCGCGGGCGAAGGCCTCCGCTTCGCGTTCGAAGGCCAGCAGGTCGGCGAGGGCCCGAGTACCGCCATCGGCGTGAGAGACGCGGGCCTCGACGTCGACTCCCAGTTCGAGCACGGCGCGGTGCACGAGATCGGGCAGCGGCAGGGCGTTGAGGGCACGGATACGGTGGAGGCTCTCGGCGAGTTCGACGAGGCGGTCGCTGGCCGCAGTGGAGAGCGGCCGCCCGTGGCGGTCACGGTATTCGGGTAGGGGCAGGTTCTCGATGGCGTCGATGATGCTCGCGTGGTCTACCGCGTCAGGTACGAATGCAGCCCCGGCCGGGTCGGCGGATTGAGGTGGCGCAGTGTTCGCGCCGGGTGCGCCCGCGGCCCCAGCCGCGTTCTCGTCGCGTGCCAGGTCGCGACTGAGCTCGCCAAGCACCGCGAGGTCGGCGATGCCGATGCGATACTTCGGGCCGCTAAGGAGTCGCATGAGCGAATCGCCGCGCGCGGGATCGCTCACCACTTCGAGGAAGGCGCGCAGGTCGGCCACCTCGGGCACGTGCAGTAGGCCCTTCAGCCCCGCCATGGAGACCTTGAGCCCCCGCTCCCGCAGCGCCCTTTCGATGCGTTCCATCTGTGCTCGTTTGCGAACCAGCACGGCCATGGTCGTGACGGCGCAGGGCTGCTCGGCGTGCGCCGCCGCGACACGCTCGTCGTCGAGGGCCTTCAGCGTGTCCGCGATGTAATTAGCCTCCATGTCGGCGTCGTCGAAGTACAGCGCTTCGACCCGACCCTCCCCCGCGGCGGGTCGCGCTTCGAGTTCGCTCACGTCAACGTCTGCGCGGGCTGAATCTTCGCGCAGTGCCTCCGCAATGCGATTCGCGACGCGCAGGATGGCCCGATCGTTGCGCCACGAGGTGCTGAGGTCGAACTGCCGCGTGAGGGGGCGGCGAACCGCACTGGTGCCCCTGTCAAGGTGGGCCGAGGGCTCGGGCGCGCCACCCGCGGCGTCCGCCCCCCGAGCCGGGGCCGCGAAGGTGCGCCGAAAGGTGGCCAGGCCCGCGGCGCTCGCCCCGCGCCACCCGTAGATGGACTGCTGCGGGTCGCCGACGGCGGTGGTCGCGTGCCCGTCGCCGAACAGGGTGCGCAGCAGTTCGAGTTGGCCGTGAGACGTGTCTTGAAACTCGTCGAGCAGCACCACTCGGTGCCGCGCCCGCAACTCGTCGACAACCTCGGGGGCGTCGCGCACGATGCGTGCGGCGAAGGTGACCTGATCGGCGAAGTCCATGGTCTCGTCGTCGGCCTTGCGGCGCTCGTATTCGCGCAGCAGCGGCAGCAGCCGGCGGCGTTGAGTGAGCGTGTCGAGGGCCTTGACCTGGGGCGCGAGGAGTTTGGTGCGACCCGCGGCGGGCAGGGTGGTGAGTCGTTCGTGCGCCTCGGCGAGCGCGGCGTCGAGGGAGTCGAGGTCGAGCAGGTGGTTGGCGCAGGATTCGGCCAGGCCCTGGACGGCCTCCTCGATCGTGGAGACGGCGCTCGTGGTGTTGAGGTCGTCTCGCCAGCCCGTGACGATGTCATGCCGCAATTGCCAGGCGGAGGCCTCGCGCAGCAGAGTGCGCGAGCCCGTGAGGCCGACGGAGACGCCGTGATCGCGCACGATCGACGCGGCGAACGCGTTATACGTAGAGACGTGCGCCTGATTCGCGCCGAGCAGGAGGTCGAGGCCGTCGGGTTCGGCGTCGCGGAGGATCCCGGCGCGGCGCAATTGCTGCAGCCGGTGCGCGATGCGCTCGTGCAATTCTGACGCCGCCTTGCGGGTGAACGTGAGGCCCAAGACTTCGTCGGGGCGCACGTAACCGTTGGCGACGAGGTATACGACGCGCGCCGACATGGTCTCGGTCTTGCCCGAGCCGGCGCCGGCCACGACCAGCAGGGGTTCCAGCCCGGCCTCGATGATGCGTTGCTGCTGGGGCGTGGGCGGGTGCAGCCCGAGGCGCTCGGCGATCTCGACCGCGCTGAGCCGTGGCGGGCCCGCCGTCGCGTCCGGTCGGGTCATGGCTGCACCTCGTAACTATGAAGGGGGCAGCAGCGCTGCACCGGGCAGTACTGGCAGTTGCCGTTGGCGACCGCGAACAGCAAAGGTGCACGCACAAGCTTGGCGGCGGTACGAAGCAACTCGTCAGCGGGTGAGTCGAGCTGCCGTTCGACCTCGCCGTCGCGCCCCTTGAATTCGACAACCTCAGTGTGCAGCGCGGGCTGCGTGCGTGTGACGGCGTTCTTAGTGCTGGTGCCGACGTACACGAGCTGGCCTCCGATGGGGGCTTCGGCCGGCAGTCGCAGGCGAGTTCGGGCCTCGGGTGCGGGCTGGTCGGTATCGAGAGCGGGAGCTTCAAGGCCACCCTCGCGCACGGCCAGCTGGTACGCCAGCAATTGGGGGTTCGTCTCGGCGTCCGCCGCGGTGATCGCTTGCTTGCCGGTCTTGAAGTCGACCACCCGCAGTCCGCCGTCGGCGCGCTCGACACGGTCGGCCGTTCCCCGCACGACCGCTCCGTGCAGGCGGTATTCAAACCGTGCCTCGATACCCACCGCGGGGCCGGCCTCAAGCCGCAGGTAGTCGCTGAGTTTTTCGACCATCTGCTGCGCGCGCTCGTACTGCACGCGCGTCACCCAGGTGTCGGGCATCTTGAGTGCCGCCCAGCGCGTCTCAAAGTCGGCGCGTAGCCGGGCGAGGTCTCCGTCGGGATGTTCCGCCGCGAGCTCGTGAATAAGCGTGCCCAGGTCTTGGAGAGTACTGGAGACCGTGTCGCCGCCGGCCTGTTGCAGCGCCCAGCGCGCCGTGCATTCGACGAGGTTCTCGAGGGTCGAAGGAGACAACGGCACGTCGCGGTCGGCGGGGTACAGCGGTCGCGGGGTGGAGGTATTCCGCGCGTTGTACCAGCGAGTGGGGTCGGCGAGGTCGACACCTTGGGCCGCGAGGTGCGCGAGCACGAGCCTCGCTGGCACAACGAGTTCGGACGCCAGGTGGGCCTCGCTGGCATCGACCGACGCGCTGCCTGCGTGGCTGAGCGCGTGGAGGCGGTCGTAGCGGAGTGTGGCCCGGCGGAGGTCGGCTACGAGAGTGCGCAGGTCGAGCGAGGGGCGGGGCGCGGTGTAGGTGAAGGCGTCCTCGAAGTCGGGCGGTGGCGGCTCGTCGGGGTGCGGCGACCCGTCCGGGTGTGGCGGTTCGTCGGGGTGCTGCGGTTCGTCGCCCAGCGACATCCCTCCCACCGCGCCGGGAGCCGCCCGGCGCAGCAGGCGCACGAGGCTCGAGGGTGCGTTCTCGTCGTCCTGGTACGCGCTGCACAGCACGGCGTCGCGCGCCCTGGTCAGCGCCGCGAGAAAGAAGCGCAGCTCGTCGGCGATCACGGCTCGACGCGCGACGCGCTGCTCTTCAGCCCGCTCCGTCTCGCTGAGCGTGCCGGGCGGCGAGTAGTCGCCGCGCACGGCGGCCGGGAGGTCGACGCTGCCGAGCAGGGAGGAGCGCAGTTTCACGTTGGGCCAGGTGCCGTCCTGCACGCTGCACAGGTACACACGGCTCCACTCCTGGCCCGCCGCGCTCTGCGGTGTCAGCACGCTGACGCCGTCGTGCCCGGGGCGCGAGGTGAGTACGTCTTGAGCTGTCTGTTGTTCTTGCAGCCCGCGCACGAACGCTTCGGCGGAGACGTGCCCGGACTGGTCGACCGCGCGAGAGGCCACAGCGAAGAGGGCCACGACCGAATCGAGGTAGGAGTCGGCGTCACGAGCGAGCTGAGTGTCGCGCAGCACGGCGTCACGCCATTCGTCGGCCCGGCCGCCCGCCTGCCACACCGACCAGAGGGTCAGTTCGGGGCCAACGCCGCTCGCCAACGCCTCGCTCGCGGCTTGCAGCATGGCGCCGACGCGCTGCAGTGCGCGCGCCCAGGTATCTCGCGCGTGGCGGCGGGGGTCTCCGACCACTCGCTCGATGCGTTCGGGGTCGAACGCGGCTTCGAGCAGCAGTTCATCACTCGATCGCGAGGCGCCCTCGCTGCGGGCGAGGGCTCGCAGCGCACGCCGCAGTCGCCGCAGCTCGACCGAATTGCACCGGCCATAGACGCTGAGCAGCAGGCGCTCGATGTCGTCGACGCCCGCGGTGGATGGCGTGGCCGCGAGGTCTACGCAGCGCAGCAGCGGCCACGCCGCATCGTGCGTGTGCAGAGGTGCGTCGCTCGCACCTACGCGCACCGTGACGCCCGCGCGTTCGAGCGCGCTGTGCCACTCCCGGGCGAGCGCGGCGGTGCGCACGATCACGGCCATGTCGTTCCAGGCCACGCCGTGTTCGAGGTGGGCGCGGCGCATGTCGGCAGCGACGGCGACGTACTCGTCGTGCGGGCTGGGATACACCCCGAGCCGCACCTCGCCGCCCGCACCAGGGCCGCCCGCACCAGGGCCGCCCGCACCCGGCCACCCGGCACCCGGCCCGGCCGCACCAGGGCCGCCCGCACCCGACCCGCCCGCACCCGGCCACCCGGCACCCGGCCCGGCGCTGGGTGTGCCCACGGGGGCGTCCGACCCCCTCGCCCCGCGCGTGGGGCCGAGGCCGGGCAGGGCTTCGGCCACCTGACGCGCGGCGATGGCGAGCGCGGGCCGCCCGGCGAAACGGTGCTGGGTGCTCAGTTCGAACTCGCCCCACGGGCCGGGCCAGCGTTCGCGCGCGCGCTGGCCGAGGCCCGGCAGGGCCCCGCGAAACGATTGCACGGCGACGTCAGGGTTGGTGAGCACGAGGAGCCGGGCGCCGCGCGCCACGAGGGCGTCGAGCAGGCCGGCCGTGGCGTCGCTGGCCTCCTGAAAGTCGTCGACCACGATCAGCGAGTAGCTGGGCAGGCCGAGCGATTCGCGCTCGTCGCGCAGCAGGTGCGTCGCGGCGCGGATCAGTTCGGACGAGTGGTAGCGGCGCGCCCCGTCGGGGGTGCCGCCGACGGCGAGCTTCGCGGTGATCTCGAACTCTTCGAGCACTGCGGCGGCGGCCACCCAGTCTGCGCGGCCCGCTCGCTGACCGAGTGCGGCGAGGCCCGCCGCATCGAGGTCGGCTTCGGCGGCGCGCATGAAGAGGTCGCGCAGTTCGGTGCGGAACTCCAGCAGTTCGCGCACCTCGGGACGCAGCGTGGCGGGCCATTCCGGGCCGCCCCCGTGTGCGGCGTGGCCCTCCAACAGGTCGGCGAGGCGCGTATCAAACTCGGGGCCGGTGAGCAGGTAAGGGGCGGGCGCACCGCGCTCGATGGCGTGCTTGCGCAGCAGTGCAAACGCGAGGGACGTCGCGGTGCGCACCATCGCCGCTCCCGTGGCCTGCTCCAGTCGAGAGGCCAACTGGTCGCGCAGTGCCGCGGCGCGCGTGCGGGTGGGCGCGAGCACCATGACCTCATCGGCAGCGAGCTCTCGCTCGCGAACGCGCCGCGCGACGTCTTCGACCGCGAGCAGGCTCTTGCCCGTGCCCGCGGCGCCCCACACGAGTCGATGCGCACGGCTCGTTGCCGCGAGTACGGCGGCCTGCGCCGGATCGGGGGTGAACTGCTCTGCCTGCCGCGGTGGGGCCGAGCGCACGGCTACGCACTGCGGCAGCTCTGCGCCGCCCAGCCCGCCCCGCGCACCGGTAGGGTGCGCTTCTGCCTTCCGCTCGTTCATGGTGCAAGCCAATCACAGGTCACCCAGGTTTTTGAATCGGACGCCCGCGCGGCCCCGTCCCAGCGCACGCGACGCGAGCCGTACCCCCGCGGCGTCAGGGCCTTTCGCGGGAGGCATAATCGCCGGGCCTCTTTTCGGAGGCTGTTGAGGGCCCGTTTCGTTAGAATCGAGGGACCGTAAAAACAGTGAAAGGCGAACCCATGGAAATTCGCATTGGCGTGCAAAACTCGGCCCGCGAACTGCGCCTCGAGTCCGACCAGACCGCCGATGAGGTGCACAGCCTCGTGGACGCCGCGCTGAAGGACGCGAAACCTCTGGTGCTGAAAGACGCGAAGGGCCGTAGCGTGCTGGTGCCGAGTTCGACCCTCGCCTATGTCGAGATCGCGGCCGAGGAGCCGCGCCGCGTCGGTTTCATCGGCTAGCAAGCCGCACCCACCGCCACGCGAACCCGCGGCCTACCCGGCCGCAATACCTTCACGACGGCGGCTGCGCCCCCCGGGTTTCACCCGCCGCGCAGCCGCCGTCTGTTGTTTCCAAGCGCAGCCGCGCCTCTGCCAACGCCACGAACGCCACACTACGAGGGCACAAAATGCGACCGTGGGTTACTCTTAAGAGACTTTTGAGTGTGAATCCGCAGCTCGATGCGGCGCGCGAACGCGTGCCGACACGGCCCCGCGCCCACGCGAATGCGCCGCCTGAGGCCCTTTCGCTCCGGCCAGCCGCCGCGAGTTCGACCACTCACCCACGTCACTAGTTTTTTTCCATGCGCCGCGCGCGCCCCCAGGTGGCAGCGCGATCGGCCGTTAAGCAGTAAAGGCCATTTCGTGCCCCAAGATTCCACCGTAGATTCGGCCCACGAGGCCACCCCCACCGTTGCCGACTCCGAAGCAACGCCCGAGGTTGTCGATGTGACTCCCGAAGAGGCAGCCCAGCAGTCGTTCGGCGATTTCGGTTTGCACGAAGACATCGTGCAGGCGCTCGCCGCGAAGGGCATCACGCACCCGTTCCCCATTCAATCGATGACGCTGCCGGTCGCGCTGAGCCGCCACGACATCATCGGCCAGGCCAAGACGGGCACGGGCAAGACGCTCGGGTTCGGCCTGCCGATGCTCCAAAACGTGTTGGCCCCGAACGACGAGGGCTTCGACGCCCTGGCCGTGCCCGGAGCGCCGCAGGGCCTCGTGGTTGTGCCTACGCGCGAGCTCGCCATTCAGGTGGGCAAAGACCTCGCCGATGCGGGCACCCTGCGCGGCATTCGCGTCACCACCATTTACGGTGGTCGCGCGTTCGAACCGCAGGTGGAGGCCCTGAAGAAGGGCGTCGAGGTGGTCGTGGGCACGCCCGGCCGCCTGATCGACCTGCAACGTCAGGGTTTGCTGAACCTTAAGTATGTCACCACGGTGGTGCTCGATGAGGCCGACGAAATGCTTGACCTCGGGTTTCTCGAAGACGTCGAGAAGATTTTGAAAAACGTCGCCGCGACGCGCCACACGATGCTGTTCTCGGCCACCATGCCGGGGCCCGTGGTGGCGCTCGCGCGCCGGTTCATGAGCCGGCCCACGCACATTCGCGCGCATGACCCCGAAGATCAGGGCATCACGAAGGCTGACATCAAGCAGGTGGTCTACCGTGCGCACGCGCTCGACAAGATCGAGGTGCTGGCGCGCATTTTGCAGTCCAACGGCCGCGGCCTCACCGTCGTGTTCGCGCGCACCAAGCGCACCGCCGACCGCACGGCCCGCGACCTGCAGGACCGCGGCTTTGCCGCCGCTCCCCTGCATGGCGACATGGGCCAGGGCGCCCGCGAGCAGGCCCTGCGCGCGTTCCGTAACGGCAAGGTCGACGTGTTGGTCGCCACCGATGTGGCCGCGCGCGGCATCGACATTGACGATGTCACGCACGTGGTCAACCACGAGTGCCCCGAAGACGAGAAGGTCTACCTGCACCGCACCGGCCGCACCGGCCGCGCGGGCAACAAGGGCACCGCGGTGACGTTCGTGGACTGGGAGGACATGACCCGCTGGAGCGTCATCAACAAGGCGCTCGGGCTAGACATCAACGTGCCGCTCGAAACGTACTCCACGTCGGAGCACCTGTTTATTGACCTCGATATTCCCCAGGGCGTCAAGGGCACGCTGCCGCGCGCCCAGCGCACCCGCGAGGGCCTGGACGCCGAAGAGCTCGAAGACCTCGGCGAGACCGGTCAGCGCCGCGGCAAGGGCCGCGACTCGCGCGATGGTCGTGGCGGTCGGGGCGATCGTGGGGGTCGGGGCGGACGCCAGGGTGGCCCGTCGTCGGGCGGCCGCGGTTCGCGCCGTGAGGAGGGCCGCGGCGAGGGTCGTGGCGGAGCGCGCGGCGGGGATGCGGGCCCAGAGCAGTCGACCGATGCGGGCGAGCGCCAGCCGCGCCAGAAGCGCGAGCGTCGCCGCACGCGTGGCGCACGCGGTGCGGGCGGCCAGCCCGCCGGGCAGGCTCCCACAGGGAGCGGTGGGAGCGGTGCGAGCGGTGGCTCCATCAGCGGGTCCGTCGTGACGACCCCGCCGGTCGTGTCGGCTTCTGTCGAAAAGACCTCGAACTCCCTGGGCGGAGAGGTGACCGCGGCCCCGCGTCGCCGTCGCCGCACGCGCCGCCCCGCGGGCGAAGGCTCGGCAGAGTAGCGTTCGTCTCGATCGAGTTCACCAAGACTTACGGCGGCACCCGCGAGGGTGCCGCCGTTTTTGCGTTGCTACGCACAAGCGAACGTTCGCCATCGCATGTCGTTCGACGCCGCGATGGTGACGACAGCCAGATACAACAACGATCATCAAGCCAGCGCTCATTCGGGGCGACGCACTAAACCGAGCCGGTCCACTATTAGCGAAGCATACGAAAACACCCAGGCTACTTCGTAAGTCGACTTTCCGCACTGACCCCTGAAATATGGGGTTGCCTCCCCTTAAAACCCATGATTATGATCAGTAATCCGGATCCCTGGTCGAGTCGACACCATCCACCATCGCAATGGAGCAATCATGAAATTCCGCAAACAAGGCCTGGGGGGGCGCTGCTATCGCTTTCCCTGATCAGTGTGGGTAGCGCCGCCCAAGCCCTCGAGGTCAGTCGACCGGGGGTGCGGGCCTGGACCGGCCCGGCCACTCTTTCCGCTCAAAAGACCGAGCAAAACAGCAAAGGTGCTTTCGGCATGGCCAAGTCTGCGAGCGGCTCCACGGTCCGCACGGGCATCGTGAACGTGTATCAGCAGACGGCAACCGTTAACCTCGTGGAGAGCCCCCGAGAAATCTTCTCGCGTATTGACAACGGCTCTCTCGTACCGTCAACGTGCTCGTCGAGTTTGGGTTAGTCCGTGACTACCGGGGCATGGCACGGCTTCCGTATCGGTTGGCGTTCGGCGCGATCCACCCGTGACCGCGCAGGTCAGTTCGTCGCCGTTTTGCTAGCCGTGCTGTGCCTCGGGTTCACTGCGTCCATCCCGGGGGTCACCCACGCCGTCTATGCTGGCGTGCAACAACGCGATGAACTGAGGGCACCCATCGCGTTTGACAACGTCGACTCCGGCACCCCGACCGACACCCGGGGAGCGTACTACTACACCGGCACCAGCGATACCAATATTCTCGTGGCTCAACCGCTGGGTTCCGAGGCTCCGCCTCGTGGGCTCACCGCATGGCCCGAGCCCGGCGAGACGTACCTATCTCCTGCACTCGCCGCGAAGTATCCGCAGGGCACCCTGAGCCCGTGGGGTCTGGTCGCGGGCACCGTTGGCGAGGCCGGGCTGACTCATCGCGACGAAAAGTGGGGCGTGGCCAACCCTCGGGTGGCAAACCTCTTCGATGCGAAGGCCATTGCAGTCCCATCACGTGGTTTCGGACCACCTGCCCGCACCCCCATCACCTACAACAGTGAATCCGAGACAGGCTTTCACGCCGTGTCAGTCGCCCTCTTGGTGTTGCCGGCGGCCGCATTCGCGTGGGTGCTCGTGAGCGTCTCCATGAAGTCTCGTCGCGCGGCCGTGAGGGCCCTGCGTTCCATGGGAGCGCGACGCAGTTTTCTGGTTTCAATGCTCCTGGGCGAGGCCGCGCCGCCGGCAGTAGCCGCGGTCGTTCTTCTCACCGCAGGCCTCTATGCGGCCACGTATGCGCCGCTCACCATTCCGGTGGTGAATTACTACCTCATGCCGGCCGATCTTCGGGCCTCTCGACCCTGGCTGCTCGCAGCACCCAGCGTGGCGGCTCTGCTGGTCGTCATGTTGTTTTGCGGTCGCAGCCTTCGTTTCACACGCGCGCTGCACCGTGCGCGCAAGCACAGGCTGAAGTGGCTGCTGCGGCCACAGGTGGCGGCACTTCTGGCACCCGTCTCGCTGCTCGCTATCAGCCAGAACTGGAGTTCTCTGGCGCCTGAGATGCTACGGCCGGCTATATTCCCGGGGCTGGTCTTCATTCTCGTGGCCACGGCACCCGTGGCACTCTATGTGCCCTTGCGCGCACTACTCGCCACCCGACGCCGGAGAACCAGCAATCCAGACTCGTTGGTCAGTTCTGCGAGCGCGACCGACATTCGAACGTTGCCGATAGGAGTCAGTATCGCGATGGCAGGCGCCCTCGTGGTGTGCGCCGCACTGCAATTGTTTGGCTCCACGTTCGGCGACGCAGTTCGCGCCAGCGAGCGCACCTTTGCGCAATTTGGGGACAGGGCGGTGCTCATCACCCTACCCACCACCGCCGGCGCAGCCTTCCGGGAGGACCTCGCGCGGACCCCCGAGTTGCATGCCCTGTCTGTGGACTTCACGCCGGCCACCGCGCAGCGCTGGTCAAATGCCATTTTTGTGGGCCACTGCGCCGATCTGAGCGCGCTGTCGTTGCCATGCGACGCCGGTGACACGCCTCAGGTCGTGGGTTCAGCGCGCGATGAGCTGTTCCGGGCGATGGCCCTGCGCTACACCAGCGACTCCGACCCCTACTTCGTTCGCAACCTCGACGTCAACGCGGTCGAACAGACGTCCGCCGACGCACTTGACCTGCCCATGCTCGTGTTCGGCACCGACACCGGCAGCATCGACACCGTGGCGATTTCAGCCCTCGCCGTCGATCACGGCGGCATGGCCACCGTGTTGGGTGGCAGCGGCAATGCAGAATTGACGTTCCAGCACATCAAGTGGCTACTCCTCTTCGCACCCGTGGCGCTGACCTTTCTCACCCTCACCGTGGCCTATAACGCCTGGCAAGCCATGCTGAGACGCAATGCCTCCGCACTGCCCTTGACCCTCCTGTGGCGGCGCCCCTCGTTGCTGTGGTCGCTGTCGCGAGTGCATGTGCTTCTACCCCTCGGCGTCGGAATCGCAGTAGGGCTCGCAACGTACTGGTACCTCGGTGCGTTTTTGGGCGGAGCCTACGAAAACATGTTCATTGACTACCCCACGTTCATCGCCATCGCCGTAACATCCATCGGTGCCTGCGTGGCCTTCTGGGGGCTGTCAACGCGAGCACTCATCTCTCGAATCACGACCGACCCGATAGGAACCCTCTCATGACTGCGAACACCGGTTTGTTTGCCGAGAATCTCAGCTTAGGGTACCCAGGCCTGCCCCTGCTCGAAGACGCCACTTTCGCGATCGAACCTGGTGAGATCGTCGCATTGATGGGCCGGTCAGGCAGCGGTAAATCCACCCTGCTCTGGTGCCTACTTGGCCTCATCAGGCCTCTTCAAGGCCAGGTCAGCGTGCAAGGCGAGCGCATCACCGGCACGAGCGAACGTAAAGCCGCCCGCATTCGCCGCGAACACATCGGGGTTGTCTTTCAGCAACCGCAATTGGTTTCTGAACTCACCCCGACCGAGAACGTCATGATTCCGCTCCTCATGGAGGGAGCGACGAGAACGGCGGCCGAGTCAGAGGCGCAGGCTCTGTTGGAGCACATGGGGGTTCCCTCGCGCGAAAAAGTCACTCAGCTTTCGGGCGGTGAACAGCAGCGCGTGGCCGTGGCCCGGGCGCTCGTCACCAACCCGAAGATAGTCATCGCAGACGAGCCCACGGCCGCACTGGACGAAGAAACCGCCCTAGAGGTGATCGATACCCTGTTCACCCATGCCCGCGAAAAGGGCGCGGCAGTGCTGCTCGTGACGCACTCGGGGGTCGTCGCCGAGCGCGCGGACCGACGCCTGCGGGTAGTCGATCGCCAGATCATCGACGAGAGAGAAGCCCGCCCTCACGAAACCCTTAAAACACTGAAAACCACGAAAACTGCGAAACCAGCCCTCACAGCACCGTGAGGCCGCTCGTCGCGGCGGAGACGATGCGCTGCAGCATCTCGGGCGCCGTCGTGTTTTCGCCGAGGCGGTTCACCTTGCCGGTGAGGCCATGAAAGTCGCTCGAACCCGTCACGATCAGGTCGTTGCGCCGCGCGTACTCGTAGAGCCAGTGCTTACCCTCGGCGGAGTTTTCGCGGTGTTCAATTTCGAGACCGAGCAGCCCCGCCTCGACCATGGCGTCGAGCAGGTGCTCACCGATGCGGCGGCCGTCGCGACCCGGGTGCGCGACGATGGGCACTCCCCCGGCCTCGCGCACGGCGCGTACGGCGCTGACCGGGTCGGTGGCGTACACCGGCACGTAATACTTCGAGCGTGACGACATGAGCGTCGCGAACGCCGCGTCGCGGCTCTCGACGATGCCCTTGGCCACGAGCGCGTCGGCGATGTGGGGCCGGCCGATGGTGCCCGCCGAAGCCCCAACGCCACCAGCCCCAACGCCACCCTCGCCGTCGCCACCGCTTTCACCCTCGCCGCCCGCCGACTGCACGTGCCCGAGCACCTCCTCCCAGGTCAGGTCGTAGTCCTCGCCCACGCGCTCGACCATTTCGCGCGCCCGCACGCGACGCGCGGCCCGCGACTTCTCGGCCTCCTCGCGCAGCGCGGGCGCCTCGGGGTCATGCAGGTACGAGAGCAGGTGAATCGAATGGCCCTCGCTGCGGCACGAAACCTCTTCTCCGCGCACGAAACCCAGCCCCAGGGCAGCCGCCGCGGCCGCAGCCGCGGCCCAACCGCTCGTCGAATCGTGGTCGGTGAGCGCCACGATGTCGAGCCTCGCCTCGGCGGCGAGCCGCATCAACTCGGCGGGGCTGTCGGTGCCGTCCGAACACGTCGAATGCGTGTGCAGGTCTATGCGCGCGCGGCTGTCGCCCATGGCCGTTACTTCCACTGCACGGGAATCCCGTGCGACGTGCCCTTCGCAAGCAATTGCGGCACGCCCGCGGGCATTTTCATGTTGCCCACGCGCACGCTCGGCCACACGCGCACGACAAGCACCTGCGACGCCGCCCTGTCCTCCAGGTGCGGGGCGGGCTCGAAAGAAATATGCGTGAACGGCTTCGACTGCGTGGCCTGCGCGCCAAGTTCTTCGATGCGCTTTTGCACCTGCTGCTGTTCCGCGGGCGTCACGTACTGCCACATCACCGAATGCCACAGCACGGTGAGTTCGCCCTCCGTCAGTTCGAGACGATTCACAAAGTCGATGGCACTCTCGCGGTGAATCTCCACGGGCATGACCCGCGCAATGTCGAGGGCGCAGCGCAGGCGGCCCTGGCGCAGCACGTGGTCGGGCCAGATGAAACTCATGAGATGCTGCTGCCCCGCCTCGGTGGTGAGGTCGACGGGGTTAATATCGGCTCCCTGCCGCGAGCGCACGTCGAGCCGCACGCTGCCGTCTCCGCCGGGCGGCTGCTCGCCAAGCCACGCCTCGGTGAACGTGACGCACGTCGAGGTGGGGCCCCAGCCCGCCGAGTCTTCGTCGCCCGACAGGTAGCGAAACCGGTCGCAGCGCAGGTTCAACCCGCCCGAGGCGCCGATCTCGTTGAACCGCACGGGCACGGGATTTTGGACGCCCGCGAGGCCCAGCTGGTCGATCGCGTGCAGCAGCCCCCCGATGAGGGGCGCGCCGCGGCCCGTCTCGTTGGTCTGCGGAAAATACTCGAGCCCGGCCCTCACCTCGTCAAACCGGTGCTTCAGCACGTCAACGAATGCCTGCCAGCATTCCATGGGGCCGCCGCCCGCATACAGGTCGCCGCCCATCGACGGGAAGAACCGCGCGAGATCGGGGGCATTACCCGCGAGCACGATGCGGTGGACCGCGGCGAGCAGGCGCAGGGGGATCATTTCGGACGCCACGGCGGCCCGGTGTGGCCCCAGCACCCGCAGCACGGGGTCGGCGGTGACGGACTGCTCGTCCACCGGCGCGTCGGCCGTGTCGAGTGCGAGGCGACGCAGAATGCCCGAGTAGATCGGTGAGCCGAGCCGCGCGCACGTGTCCGACTGTTCGCGCAGCAGTTGCCGAATGTTTTTCCAGTCCACGCCCCCAGCCTAGATCACGCGCCCCACCGGAACGCGGCGTAATCCGTCCTGCGACCAGCGCGTAAGTGTCAAGATATACGCATGATGACTACCGATACCGCGCCAACCGCCAGCGACCCTGACCAGAGCGCCACCGAGGCGTCCGGCCCCCACCCAACGGCCGACGCCCCCGAGCCCGCCGAGACGGACCAGCCCCTCACCGACCGGGTGAACAATCGCTCGAACCGCCCGAGCAACCCCGAGTTTCGGGCGTTCATCGCGGCGGACTGGGGCGATGATTCGCGCCCCGTGGAGCGCTGCGAGGCCGCCGACTTCACGAGCCCGCGCCGCGAGCGCATTCTCAATCGGTTCGAGGGCGAGCGTCTCGTGCTGCCCGCCGGGCCGCTCAAGGTGCGCTCCAACGACACCGATTACCGCTTTCGGCCCGACAGCGCCTACGCCTACTACTCCGGTCTCGGCACCGACCGCGAACCCGACAGCGTGCTCGTGATCGAGCGCGACGCCGACGGCAACGACGCGACGACCCTGTTCATGCGGCCGCGTTCGCCGAAGTCGAGCGAGGAGTTCTACGCCGACGCGCGTTACGGCGAACTCTGGGTCGGCCGCCGGCCCACCCTCGAGGAGGTTTCGACCGAGCTCGGCATCGCGTGCCGTCACATCGACGACCTGCGCGACGCGATCTCGAAAGACGTCGGCGGCGGCGTGCAACTGCGCGTGCTCGCCGATGTCGACCAGTCGGTGACGGCGCTCGTCAACGAGATTCGCGGCCAGGCGAGCATCGAGGTCGGCGAGGCCACGCAGGCCCTCGACGACGAGCTGCGCGAGGCGGCGAGCGAGGCTCGGCTCGTCAAAGACGAGTATGAGATTCGCGAGATGCGCAAGGCCGTGGACGCCACGGTGCTGGGCTTCGAGCGCATCGTGCGTGAATTGCCCGCCGCGGTGGGGCACGCGCGGGGCGAGCGCGTGGTCGAGGGCATCATGGCGCGCACCGCCCGCGAGGAGGGCAATAGCGTCGGCTACGACACGATCGCCGCCTCGGGAGAACACGCCTGCACCCTGCACTGGATTCGCAACGACGGCGAGGTGCGCGAGGGCGACGTCATCTTGATCGACGCGGGCATCGAGGTGGATTCGCTGTACACGGCCGACATCACGCGGTCGCTGCCGGTCTCGGGCACGTTCAGCGCTCCGCAGCGCGAGATCTACGAGGCGGTGCTGGAGGCCGCGGACGCGGCGTTCGCTGTGGCGCAGCCCGGGGCGACCTTCAAAGACCTGCACCGGGCCGCCATCGAGGTGATCGCCCGCCGTTGCCACGAATGGGGCCTGCTGCCGGGCACGCTCGAAGAGTCGCTCGCCGAGAACGGCCAGTTTCACCGCCGCTGGATGGTGCACGGCACGTCGCATCACCTCGGCCTCGACGTGCACGACTGCGCGCAGGCGCGGCGCGAGATGTACCTCGACGCGCGCCTCGAACCGGGCATGATCTTCACGATCGAACCGGCGCTGTACTTCATGGCGAACGACCTCAAGGCGCCCGCGGAGTTCCGCGGCATCGGCGTGCGCATCGAAGACGACATTCTCGTGACCGCGACAGGCGCCGAGAATCTCTCTCGCGCGCTGCCGCGCACGCCTGATGAGGTGGAGCGCTGGATGGCGACGCTGCGCGACTAAAGTGGAGGCGTGAGCGAAAACTCGAGTCTTAGTGGTGGCGCGACGCGCAGTGACCGTCGCGATTCCCCGGCCCGCAAGCAGTCCCGCGTGTACGTGGGTCGGCTTGCGGGCACGTCCGTTTTTGACCCCCTCGGCGATGCCGTGGGCAAGGTGCGAGACGCCGTGTTGACGCAGCGCAGCGGCACGCAGCCGCCGAGCGTCGTGGGTTTCGTGATCGAGGTCGCGGGGCGGCGGCGCATCTTCGTGCCGATCACGCGGGTCACCGCGATAGACCCGGGACAGGTGATCACGACCGGCCTGCTGAACATGCGGCGGTTCGAGAAGCGTTCGACCGAGACGCTCGTGATGGCCGAGCTGCTGGACCGGCAGGTGACGCTCATCGACGATGGGGGCCGCGCGAGCATTGAAGACGTCGCCATCGAGCCGGGGCAGCGGCGCGAGTGGACGGTCACGAGGCTGTTCGTGCGCCGCCAGCAGGGCGGGCTTTCCGCGCGCTTCGGGCGCCGCGGCGAGAGCCTGCAGGTGCCGTATGCCAAGGTCACGGGCGTATTTGCCAATCGCGGCGAGCAGTCGGCGGAACGCGTGGTCGCCGACCTGGAGGCGCTGAAGCCCGCCGACGCGGCCGAGTTGTTTCACGAGATGGATACCAAGCGCCGTAGCGAGGTGGCGGGGGGCCTCTCGAACGAGCGCCTAGCCGAGGTGCTCGAAGAGTTGCCCGAAGACATCCGCGTCGAGATGGTCACCGAGATGGATGTCGAGCGCGCCGCCGACGTGCTCGACGAGATGGACCCGGACGACGCCGCCGACCTCGTGCGCGAGCTGCCCGATCAGGTGGCGCACGAGCTGCTGGAACGCATGGAACCCGAAGAAGCGAAGGACGTGCGCCGGCTCCTCGCCTACGACGATTATGTGGCGGGCGGCATGATGACGACCGAGCCCGTGATTCTCGGCCCCGAGGACCACGTCGCCGACGCGCTGGCCGCCATCCGCGACGAGGACCTCCCGCCCGCCCTGGCCGCCGCCGTGTACGTGTGCCGCACCCCGCACGAGACGCCGACCGGCCGCTTCATCGGCACGGTGCACTTTCAGCACCTGCTGCGCCGCCCCCCGCACGAGCAGATCGGCACCCTCATCGACGAGCACGAAAAGCTCACGGTCGAGCCGGAGGCGCCGCTCGGCGACATCACGCGCATTCTCGCGCAGTACAACCTCGTGGCCGTTCCGGTCACCGATAAAGACCAGCGCCTGCTCGGCGTGGTCACCGTCGACGACGTGCTCGATCACGTGCTGCCCGAGGACTGGCGCGATCACGCCGCCGTGATCCCCTCCAATATTCAGATGACGTGGCCCGGAGTGGGGCAGCACGAGCAGGGCCGGGTGGGGTCGGACGCGCGCGTGGCCCGTCGGTCCGGTCGCCACCCGGGGGCAGCGTCGTGAGTTCTGGCGCTGCCCTGCCGCCCAAGCCCCTGCCGCAGGGGCCCCTGCCGCCCAAGCCCCTGCCGCCCGAGCCCCTGCCGCCCAAGCCCCTGCCGCCCGAGCCCCTGCCGCCCGAGCCCCTGCCGCCCGAGCCCCTGCCGCCCAAGCCCCTGCCGCCCAAGCCCCTGCCGCCCGAGCCCCTGCCGCAGGATGCGGTGCTGGCCGCCCTCGCGCGCGTCCAGGACCCCGAGATTCGCCGACCCATCACCGACCTCGGAATGGTCGATACCGTGGAGGTCTCTGACGAGAAACTCTCGGTGCGCCTCCTGTTGACGATCCCCGGCTGCCCCCTCAAGGCCACCCTCGACGCCGATGTGCGGGCGGCGCTCGCCCCGCTCGCGGGTGCGCGCAACGTGAGGGTCGAGATGGGCGTCATGAACGATGAGCAGCGGCTCGCGATGCGGCGCGGACTGCGCGGCGGGGATGGCTCGCGGCCCCCCGAGAATCCGTTCGCGCAGCCCGGAAGCCTCACGCGCGTGTATGCCGTGGCGAGCGGCAAGGGCGGCGTGGGCAAATCGTCGGTGACGGCGAACCTCGCGGTCGCCCTCGCGGCCCGGGGCCTGCAGGTGGGCATTCTCGACGCCGACGTCCACGGGTTTTCGATTCCCCGCATCATGGGGCTCGACCGGGGGCCGACGCGCGTCGACGACATGATCTTGCCGCCGATCGTGCACGGCGTGAAGGTGATCTCGATCGGTAGTTTCGTGGCTCCCGGCAAGGCAGTGATCTGGCGCGGCCCCATGCTGCACCGAGCGGTGGAGCAGTTTCTGACCGACGTGTTCTGGGGCGACCTTGACGTCTTGCTGCTCGACCTGCCGCCCGGCACGGGAGACGTGGCCATCTCGGTCGCTCAGTTGCTGCCGCACGCCGAGCTGCTGGTGGTGACGACCCCGCAGTTGGCCGCCGCCGAGGTGGCCGAGCGCGCGGGTTTGATCGCGGCGCAGACGGAGCAGCGCGTCGCGGGGGTCATCGAGAACATGTCGTGGCTCGAAGTGGGGGGCGAGCGCCTCGAAATCTTCGGCGCGGGCGGTGGGGCCGCGATTGCCACCCAGCTCTCCGAGCAGCTGGGGGTGGCCGTCGAGTTGCTGGAGCAGATTCCCCTGGACCCGATGCTGCGGGAACGCGGGGATGCCGGCCGACCGCTGAACCTGGCGTCCGAGGCTCCCGACGCCGAACCGGGCGAGGTCAGCGCGGTGGCCGCCGCCTTCGTGCGGCTGGCCGAGCGACTCGGCACTCGCCCCCGCGGCCTGGCGGGTCGCAAACTGCCCGTGAGCCCGCGCTAGCGCGTGGGCTTGCGGCGCAGCAAAAGTAGGTTAGGTGGCGTCGCTGTAGGTGGGCGCGCCGTGCTTCTCGAGCCGGTCGTGCGACAGCGAATAGGCGCTGCGCACCTCCTCGCGCGTGAAGGTCTCGCCGGTTTCTGAATCGACGTGTTCGGTCGTCGTGGTCACGGGCGTGAGCGCCGCGGGGCTGGGGCGCGTCAGTTTCACGTCGGGGGCCACGGTGTCTGCGGTCAGCACCTCCGCGTTGCCGTCGGTGGGCGCCGTGCTCGGCTCGGGCTCAGGGTCGGGCTCGGGCTCAGGGTCGGGCTCGGGCTCAGGCTTGGCATCGGTGTCGAGCGTGGGCTCGACGTCGGCGGCGGACACCTCGGCGGGCGTATCGGCCGGTTGCTCAGCCGGTTTCACTTCGGGCTTCTCTGAGATGTCTTTCAACAGGAGGGCATCGCGCACCGTCGTGACCGCGCTCGAGACGGTGCCCACGGCCGTGTTTGCCGTCGACTTGGCCTCGTTCACGCCGGCCTTGACGCCGTCCCGCACCTCGTCGACGGTCGACTTGCGGCCCTCTTCGAGAGCCTTGAGGTCTTCCTCGTCGAGGGGAGAGTTCCAGGCATCTCGCACGATCTTGCGCGGGTCGTACTGGCGCGGGTCGTACTTCTTGAGGTCTTCCATAGACATGCCGGTCTCGCGCTCAAGCCCCTGCTGGGCGTTGAGGAACATGCGACGCAGGTCGCGCACAAACTTCATCAGCTTGCGAATGTATTCAGGCATGTTCTGCGGCTTCGCCAGCAGCACGCCGACGAGCACTAGGACTGCGATAACTTCGATGCTCGGCACGCTCAAAACTTTACGGTACTCGGCGCGAGAATCCCTCTCGTCACGCCACAGGCGGACACGTTGCGCATCTCGGGTCAGCGCCCGGACGCCCGGTTGCCCGTGGGCACCGAAACCCCACTCCCGGGGTTGGACGCTACTTCGGTTTTCACACTGACCTGCGCCACGGGCGGCCGGATCGGCGTGGCCTGGGAGTTGTTATAGAGCGTGACACCGCCGTAGACGGCAAGGGTGAGCCCGGCTGCGGCGGCCGCGGCGACCACGAGCGTGCCGCGACGGCGCGGGGCGGTGCGGGCCCCGCCCCATTCGGCAACGGAGACCTCCGAAGCGAATCCTCGCAGCGCACCCGGCGCCCCCGCGAGCGCGGCAGGCGCCCCGGCGCGAGTGGCCTCGCAATCGAGCGGCATGCCGCATTCCGCGAGGCGAGTCAACATGCGTGATTCGAGGTCGCTGGGCACGCACGGAACGTCAGCGACCGACAGGGCGCGCTGCACACTCGTCTCGCGAAGGTATGCCGCATAGCATTCACGGCAGCGGGAGATATGCGCATTGAACACGGCCGCAGTGGCCGGAGCGATGCTCCCCTTAGCGAGATCGATGAGCGTTTCAGCACGCAAATGCGCCATTAGACGGTTACCTGCCCCGTTCGTGGTGTGAGGCGGAGACCGCGCTTGGCCTTGGCAACCATGCCCTCGCGAACCGACGCGGGGCGGGGGTCGCGATGCGCGAGCGACTCGCGCAGCATGCCGCGGCCACGGTGAATGCGCGAACGCACGGTGCCCAACTTGGTGCCGAGGGTTGCCGCGATTTCTTCGTACGACAGGCCCTCGACGTCGCACAGCACGATCGCCGCGCGATACTCGGGGGGCAGCGCCGCGAGGGCGGTCTGGATGTCGAGGTCGAAGTTGTTCTGTTCGTACATGCGCTCTGGCCCATCGCCGCGACCCGCGAAGGTCTCTTCGGCGTATTCGGGCAGCGCGTCGAAGCGAATCTTTTGCTTGCGGCGCGCCTGGTCGAGAAACAGGTTCGTGGTGATGCGATGCAGCCAGCCCTCGAAGGTGCCGGGCGTGTAATTCTCAAGCGACTTGAAAACGCGCACGAACACCTCTTGGGTGAGGTCTTCGGCATCGTGCTGGTTGCCCGTCAGTCGGTACGCGAGTCGATAGACGCGCTGCGAGTGATCGCGCACAACTTGCTCCCAGGTGGGCGCTACCCATTCGGCGGACGCCGCAGCGTCGCTAAAGGTGGCGTACGTGGCCTGGGCCGAAACCGTGCCGTCGGCGGGAGCCGCCTGCACAGTTTGAGTCGCGTTCATGAGAATGGATGCCCTCCTTGATGGCGTCGCGTCGCGCGTCTCACGGTGAGGCGCAATACAAAAACGACTTCGACACTGGATTTGTTCCCAAATCGTCCTTCGAGCATCCAGGTCGAACCTGAGCTGAGCCTGGGAGTGTGTGCGTGCGATTCTGACCGGCAACTACGAGCGGCTGCTGCTCGGGAACCCACGGTATGCGTCGCACGGAACCTCTTACACTGGAATACGCTGTAGCCAGTCAGAACAAGGGAGCACGCGATGGTATCGGGCAAACCAGGCAGTTGGGCGTATTGCGAGGAGTTTCTCCCCGAAGACGACATCCTGCTGCGCGCGCGCGAACGCGCCGCCGAACTCGGGTGCGTGCCCGTGCAGCCCGGTGTGGGCGCCGCGCTCGCGACCTATGCCGCCGCCCTGAATGCCAAGGCCGTCGTGGAGATCGGTACGGGCACGGGGGTTTCTTCTCTGTACGTACTGCGCTCCATGGACCCGGCCGGGGTACTCACCACGATCGACGTGGAACAAGAGCACATTCGCGCTGCCAAGGAGGCATTCAGCGAGGCGGGCATTCGCCCCCAACGCGCTCGCACCATTACGGGCCGCGCGCTCGATGTGTTGCCGCGACTGGCGGATTCTTCGTATGACATGGTCATTCTCGACGCCGACAAGAACGAGTACCACGATTACCTCGCACAGGCCCTGCGGGTGCTGCGCCCCGGCGGTGCCGTCGTGATCGGCAATACGCTGCTTCATGACCGCGTCGCCGACCCCGCGAACCGCGACGAAAAAACGCAGTCGATCCGCGAACTCAACAAGACTGTGCGCGACAACCCCGAGTTGATTCCCGCTATGCTGCCGAGCGGCGACGGCCTGCTGGTTGGGATTAAGCGCCGCTAGGGGCCACCGGGCCACGCGTGCGTCCGGCCCCCCTTACCCGCTAGGGCAAACCAACGGCCGCCCGGCTGACTGAGGCAATGCCTACAGTCGACCGGGCGGCCGTCAAGTGCTCTCACCGCGACTTACGCCGCGACGAGCCCTCCAATGACATCGTTGAGTTCTTGCACTTCGTCTCCGTTGAGTTCAACGACGAGGCGCCCCCCGCCTTCCAGCGGAATGCGCATGATGTACCCGCGGCCCTCGTGTACCACCTCGAGTGGTCCATCTCCTGTGCGTGGTTTCATGGCAGCCATTGGTGGCCCCTTCCAATACAAATCGATTGCGAAACCGCGACGCGAACTCGAATCGCATGTAACCCGCAGAGCCGACGCATTTTCACTGCACACACTCGCCTGCGGTCAGCGACGACAATCGAAGTCGACGTCACGACAAAGCCAATTCTACCCCCTTGCCTTATAAAAGCTACCAGAATCACACGCAAGGGGAACTAATTGGCTGCCAGAAACGGGCTACCAGCGGTCCGGGCGAACCTCCACGGGAACCGGAACTTGACGCGTCGACGGGGGCTCTTCGAGCAGCGGAAACGCAATGACTCCGCGCAAGACCAGCACTAATCCGGCGATCGCCGCAGCAGCAAAGATGCACAAAACAATGATGGGAAACATCCCGGCTCCTTAGAGGTGTGGTTCGCCCATGGCCGCAACGGCCTCCTCGGGCGTGTCGACAATCGTGAACAGGCTCGTGTCGCCCGGCGAGATATTGCCGGACTCCAGCACGGGGCCGTCTAGCCACTGCAAGAGTCCGGTCCAATAGTCGCGGCCGACCAACACAATCGGAAACTTCGTGACCTTCTTGGTCTGCACGAGGCAGGCCGCCTCGAACAGTTCGTCGAGCGTGCCGATGCCGCCCGGCAGCACGATGAAACCCTGCGCGTACTTCACAAACATGACCTTGCGAACAAAGAAGTAGCGAAAGTCGACGCCCAGCTCAACGAACTCGTTCATGCCCTGCTCGAACGGCAATTCGATGCCGAGGCCGACGCTCACACCGCCGCCCAGCACGGCCCCCTTGTTGGCGGCCTCCATGGCCCCCGGGCCACCGCCCGTGATGGTTGCGAATCCCTTCTGGGCGAGGCGCTCCCCCACCTCGATGCCCAGGTCGTAGAAGGGAGAACCGGGCTTGGTGCGGGCCGAGCCGAACACGCTAATGGCGGGGCCGAGTTCGGCGAGCGCGCCGAAACCCTCCACGAATTCGCTCTGAATGCGCATGACGCGCCACGGGTCTGAGTTCACCCAGTCGCCGAGGCCGCGATTATCGAGCAGCCGCTGATCAGACGTCGTGGGCTGCACCACTTTGCCGCGACGCATCACCGACCCGACGCGCCCCTGCGCCTTTTGCACGGGCGATGCGCCCTCCAACGGGGCATCGTGCCGCTTGCGGTGAAAACTCGTGACCATGGTGTTCCGATCTCTTAGCGGGTGGAGTACGCTCACACGCTCGCGTGCTGCGGAGTCACATCGCACGCTGGCTTTGAATCCAACGAACGAACCCCCCAAAACGTTCGTCAAGCGTGTGTACGCTAGGTCTATCTTGACACTACCGAAGGAGCCCTCGTGATCTTCATTACCGCCAAGTTCCTGATCAAGCCAGAGTTTGCCGAGCAGTGGCCTGAGATTTCGCGTGCATTCACCGAAGCCACCCGCGCCGAACCCGGGTGCATGTTCTATGACTGGTCGCGCAGCCTCGACGACCCCAACGAGTACGTGCTCGTCGAGGCGTTCGCGGGCGACGAGGCGGGCGTCGCGCACGTCACCTCGGACCATTTCAAGCAGGCCCAGGCCGACCTGCCCCCGTACCTGCAATCCACGCCCCGCATCGTCAACACGAAGCTCGACCAAGACGATTGGAGCGAACTCGGCGAGTTCGCAGTCAGCAACTAGGCGTCAGCTCACCGGCACCGAGCCCGGCCTGTGGTGCTCAGCTCTCGAGCCAGCGGCGCAAAATCTCGGCGCACTGGTACAACTGCGGCACCGGGCAGTGCTCGTCGTCGGCGTGTGCCTTGAGCGGGTCGGCGGGGCCGAAATTTACCGCGGGAATCCCGAGCGCCGAGAACCGCGCCACGTCGGTCCAGCCCTGCTTGGCGCGCACCGGCACGTCGGCGCCGAGCGCCTCCTTGAACGACTTTGCGGCGCCCGCCTGCAGACCCGGGCGAGCGCCGTCGGCGGCGTCGGTCAGCACAAACTCGGACGCCAGCGTGCCCACGTAGTCGCGCAGGTCCGCCTCGGCCTGTGCCGCCGTGCGGTTGGGCGCGAACCGAAAGTTGACGGTCACGACGCAGCGGTCGGGAACGACATTGCCCGCGATGCCGCCCTCGATCTTCACGGCCGAAAGGCACTCGCGGTAGTCGAGGCCGTCCACCTCGACCACGGGGCTGCCGTATTCTGCGAGACGCTGGAGCAGGGGCGCGGCCCGGTGAATCGCGTTGTCCCCGATCCACGCGCGACCCGAGTGCGCGGCTGTGCCGGTGAGCGTCAGTTCGGCACGCAGGGTGCCCTTGCAACCGCCTTCGAGGGCCCCCGCCGTGGGCTCACCCAGAATGGCAAAATCGCCCGCGAGCAGGTCGGGGTGTGTGCGCATGAGCCGCCCGAGTCCGTTCTTGGCCGATTCGACCTCCTCGAGGTCGTAAAACACCCAGGTCACATCGCGGCTGGGGGCGGTCACCGCGGCGGCGCAGTGCAGCTGCATGGCGACACCGCCCTTCATGTCACACGTGCCGCGACCGAACAGAACGGCATCGGCGCCCTCCCCCTCGACCCAGGTCGGGAGGTTGCCCGCGAGCGGCACGGTGTCGATATGACCCGCAATCACCACCCGCTCGGGGCGGCCGAGGTGGGTGCGGGCCACGATGGCGTCCCCGTCACGCACCATCTCAAGGTGGGCCAGCGGTGCCAACGCGGCCTCAATGGCGTCCGCAAGATTCTTTTCGTTGCCGCTCACCGACTCGATATCGCACACATCACGCGTGAGTTTCAGCAGGTCACCGGTGAGGTCGAGGGTTGGAATGGAAGTCATAGAGCAAGCCTACGGGATTGCCGACGAAAAACCTGGGGGGCCTCCGATAGGGTTGAATCATGACTACTTTTGCCTGGGGCGTTGGCCTCGCCACGACCGCCGACAACGGCCAAGTTCTTGACACCTGGTACCCGAACCCGCAGCTCGGCGACCTCGACCCCGCGGCCGCCGACGCCGCCGCGAAAGAATTGCGCGCGGGCGAGCGCGACGACCGCGCGCGCGGCGTGAAGGTCTCCGTGGTGGTCGTCAAGATCGACACGAGCGCCGACCCCACCGACGCCAGCGATGCCTACCTGCGCCTGCACCTGCTCTCGCACCGCCTCGTGCAGCCCCATGGCATCAACCTCACCGGCCTGTTCGGCAAGCTCAACAATGTCGTGTGGACCACCCTGGGCCCGTGCGCCGTCGAGGGCTTCGAGGCCACGCGCTTGCGCCTGCGCGCCGCGGGCCACCACGTCACCGTCCTCTCGGTCGACAAGTTCCCGCGCCTCGTCGATTACGTGGTGCCCACGGGCATCCGCCTCGCCGACGCAGACCGCGCTCGCCTCGGCGCGCACCTCGCCGATGGCACCACGGTCATGCATGAGGGCTTCGTGAACTTCAACGCGGGTACGCTCGGCCATTCCATGGTCGAGGGTCGCATCTCGGCGGGTGTCGTCGTGGGCGACGGCTCCGATGTCGGCGGCGGTGCCTCCATCATGGGCACCCTCTCGGGCGGCGGCAAAGAGGTCATCACGATCGGCGAGCGCACCCTGCTGGGCGCCAACTCGGGCGTCGGCATCGCCATCGGCGATGACTGCGTGGTCGAGGCCGGCCTGTACGTTACGGCCGGCACGAAGGTGCTGCTGAAGCTGGAGGGTCAAGAGGAACGCGCGGTCAAGGCTCTCGAACTCTCGGGCGTCAACAACCTGCTGTTCCGCCGCAATTCGCTCACGGGCGCGGTCGAGGCCGTCGCCCGCCCGGGCACCACGGTCGAGCTGAACGCCGACCTGCACTCCAACTAGGTTTCGAGTCGCCCGTGGCCCCGAAGCGCTCACGCGCTGCAGCGGCACGCTCCATCCTGCTGTGGGTGGTCGTGCCGCTGCTGGCTTTGGGCGGTGTGGCCGTGGCGGCGGTGATCACGCTGAATCAGTCCACCGAGCAGGTCACCCGCGGTGACTCCTGCACGGCGCGCGTCGGCGGAACCCCCTACAGTTTCACTCCGGTGCGGGTCGAGAATGCCGCCCTGATAGCGGCCATCTCGATGCAGCGCGACATGCCCGCGCGCGCCGCAACCATCGGCATCGCGACGGCCATTCAAGAGTCCCGCTTAGAAAACATTGACTACGGGGATCGTGATTCCGTGGGCCTGTTTCAGCAGCGCACCTCGCAGGGGTGGGGCACCATCGAGCAGATCATGGACCCGGTGTACTCCACCAACAAGTTCTACAGCGTGCTCGAGACCGTACCCAACTACACGACCCGCCCCGTCACCGAGGTCGCGCAGGCGGTGCAACTCTCGGGGTATCCCGAGGCGTACGCCGATCACGAACAGGAGGCGCGCGCGTTCGCGTCTGCCTTCACCGGCAACTCGGGCCTCGAGCTCACCTGCAGCCTGACCGCCGGCGCGTCCGGAACGCAGTCGGGCTCCACGACCGGCCTCGTGGCTCGCAATCACCGCGACTTCGGCGAGACCATGTTCGCCGCGAGCCCTTCGGGGTCGAGCGTGAGCTTTACCGCCCGGCAGGTGCCCCCCTCCACGACGGCAGACCTCGCCCTGGTGGGCCTCGCGAATTGGGCCGTGGCTCAGGCCGCGGAGTTTGGGGTCGAGACCGTGCGTGCCCCCGGTGGCACCTGGTCGCGCTCCACGGGCACGTGGGTGACCAGCGGCACCACCGTCACGAGTAATCCTGCGGACGCCATCGTGGTGACGCTGGCAGCGCCCCCCGCGGCGGGCTCGTGACCCCCGTTCACCCGCGAGCCCGGAGAGCCGCGAGCCGGACTCGCAGTCCCGGGTGGGCGGGCAGCCGGTGAGCCCGGAAGCCCCCACTGCCCCAGTCGAACCAGCCTGGGCACACATATGCCCCAGCCATCAGGCTGGGGCACACGTTCACCACGAGAGTTTCGGTTAGCGCTCGCTCACCGGCACGTAGGTGCGTTCGGCCAAGCCCACGTACAGCTGGCGCGGGCGTCCAATCTTGGTCTCGGGGTCTTCGATCATTTCGCGCCACTGGGCGATCCACCCGGGCAGGCGGCCCATCGCGAAGAGCACAGTGAACATCTGCGAGGGGAACCCCATGGCGCGGTAGATCAGGCCCGTGTAGAAGTCGACGTTGGGGTAGAGACGGCGCGACACGAAGTAGTCGTCGCTCAGGGCGATCTCTTCGAGTTCGAGTGCGATGTCGAGCAGTTCGTCGCGCTTGCCGAGCTTCGAGAGCACCTCGTCGGCAGTCTTCTTAATGATCTTCGCGCGCGGGTCGTAGTTCTTGTACACGCGGTGCCCAAAGCCCATGAGGCGCACGCCGTCTTCTTTGTTCTTGACCTTGGTCATGAACTCGGCGACGGTCATGTCGGAGTCGCGCAGTTCTTCGAGCATCTGGATCACGGCCTGGTTGGCGCCGCCGTGCAGGGGGCCGAACAGGGCATTGACGCCCGCCGAGACCGAGGCGAACAGGTTCGCGTGTGACGAGCCGACGAGTCGAACCGTCGAGGTCGAGCAGTTCTGCTCGTGATCCGCATGCAAAATGAGCAACTGGTCGAGGGCCTTGACGAGTACGGGGTCAACCTCGTACGGCTCGGCGGGGAACCCGAAGATCATGCGCATGAAGTTCTCGACGAGGCCCAGCGAGTTATCGGGGTACAGCAGCGCCTGGCCGAGGCTCGTGCGGTGCGCGTAGGCCGCGATGGTCGGCAGCTTGGCTAGCAGTCGGTTGGTGGAGAGTTCCACGTGCGCCGGGTTGAACGGGTCGAGCGAATCTTGGTAGAACGTCGAGAGCGCCGACACCGCCGAGGACAGCACCGGCATGGGGTGCGCACTGCGCGGGAACGCCTCGAAGAAGCGCTTCAAGTGCTCGTCCAGGAGGGTGTGCCGCGAGATGCGCTTTTCAAAAGTCTGCAACTGCTCTGCGCTGGGCAGTTCGCCGTTGATGAGAAGGTACGTAACCTCCATGAACGTGGAGTTCTCGGCCAGTTGCTCGATGGGATATCCGCGGTAGCGCAAGATGCCCGCATCGCCGTCGATGTAGGTGATAGCCGACTTGCACGAGCCGGTGTTAGTGAAACCCGGGTCGTATGCCACGGTGTTGGTCTCGCGCAGCAGGGAGCCGACGGCGAAGCCGCCGTTGCCCTCGACCGCGGACACGTAGGGAAGGTCGACGGCACCCCCGGGGTGCTGCAAAGTAAACGACTTTGGCGAGGCGTCTGGCATTTAAAACCCTCCAGAAAAAGTGGCGCACGCTGAACGCGCCGTTGCGATTGCCGAGCACTGGTGAGCGCGACAAACCTGTAGATCGAAACCGCTGCACACGGGCAGCAACAGCAAACCTATCGAAGAACGGCTAGGCAAAATCGCTGTTCCTATATATCGGTCAGCCTGGGCGGGTCACCTGGGGTTTTAGCCTGTGGCGGCCGCGCTGAAAGGTGTCCGGCGACACACTCAGATCAGCTGCCCGGAACCCCGCAACCGCTCGGCGGCGGCGGCGATGCGCTCGTCGCTCGCCGTGAGCGCTACGCGCACGTGCTGCGCGCCCGCCGCGCCATAGAACGTGCCGGGCGCGGCCAGGATGCCGAGCCCCGCCAGGGCGTCGATCGTCTCTCGTGCGGGCCGACCGAACGTGGTCCACAGGTACAGCCCCGCCTGCGACGCGGAGATCTGCCCGCCCGCCGCTTCGAGCGCGGGCCGCAACTCCGCGCGCCGCGCTGCATATAGGTCTCGTTGCGCCGCGACGTGCTGGTCGTCGCCGAGGACGGCGACCATGGCCGCCTGGATCGGCCCCGGCAAGATGAGGCCGGCATGCTTGCGCACCTCAACGATTTCGCTGATGAGCGCCGCGCCTCCCGCGACGATGCCCTCGCGGTAGCCCGCGGCGTTGGACTGCTTGGAGAGCGAGTACACCGCGAGCAGCCCCGTGAAATCGCCGCCGCACACGCGCGGGTCGAGCACCGAGACCACTTCGGGAGCCTCCCAGTTGAGCTCGGCGTAGCACTCGTCGCTCGCGACGATGATGTCGTGCCGGCGCGCGAACTCGACGACGCCGCGCATCTCGTCGACGCTCAGCACGTCGCCGTGGGGGTTGCCGGGCGAGTTGATCCACAGCAGGTCAAGATCGGACGCC
Organism: Micrococcales bacterium 31B; assembly: GCA_022803075.1. GTDB lineage: Bacteria > Actinomycetota > Actinomycetes > Actinomycetales > Dermabacteraceae > JAFFTF01. The sequence continues at coordinate 33,581 of JAFFTF010000007.1, read as the reverse complement.
GCGACCCCCGCGGGCAGCGTCGCCTCCGGATTCGCGATGAGCTCGCGCACGTCGACGGGCACCGGGGTGGCCCGGGCCATGCGAGCGCCCACATCGTAGGTGGGGTACGCGATGTGCGGGTGTGCGACGAGGTCGCCGGTGCCGAGGCCCAGCATCCACGGCAGGGTGGCGACCAGCTCTTTCGAGCCGATGCTGGGAATACAGGTGTCGAGGCCGACGCCCGGCACGCCGCGGCGGCGTTCAAACCATGCGCCGATGGCCTCGCGCAGGGCGGGTGTGCCGATCGTCGTGGGGTAGCCGTGGGAGTTGGCCGCGGCCGCGAGCGCCTCCTGCAGAACGGCGGGAGTGTCGTCCACGGGCGTGCCGACCGAGAGGTCAACGATGCCGCCCGGGTGTTCGCCCGCTCGCGTTTTCGCTGCGGCGAGGGAATCCCAGGGGAAGTCAGGCAGGCTTGCGTGCAGGGGCGTGCGCTGACCGCGCCTCGACGTCGGCGTCATGGTCCTAGTGCTCCGAGCGCACGGGGATCGTGTCGAGGTAGGGATGATCTTTGTCGATCTGCCCCATCTTGGCTGCGCCGCCGGGCGAGCCGAGGTCGTCGAAGAACTCGACGTTGGCCTGGTAGAACGGGGCCCACTCTTCGGGAACGTCGTCCTCGTAGTAGATCGCTTCGACGGGGCAGACGGGTTCGCACGCGCCGCAGTCGACGCATTCATCGGGCTGGATGTAGAGGGTGCGCTTACCCTCGTAGATGCAATCTACGGGGCATTCTTCGATGCAGGCCTTGTCTTTTACGTCGACGCAAGGCAGTGCGATTACGTACGTCATGGCGTCCTTTCGGATCGAGTGCGCCGGGAACGGTTTCGGTGGTATTAGTATCTCTCACGGCCGCCGCACGGGCGCGCTTCGATGTCGCGCAGTGACGCGGCGTTCATGTGACGTTTAACGCGGACACGCCGAAGTGCCCCGCCGCTGGTGTGGCGACGGGGCACTCGTGCGGCGCGAAGGCCGCTCTCAATTGCTCCCCATGAGTATTGAGTGAACGAAGCGCCTCACCCCAGGCACTGGTTTGTTCGCCTCATAGAGAATACTATTCGACAATCAGTAAATCGTGCAACTTATACTTACTAGTTACCCCGGGGACCACGGAGAATGGGTTTTCGGGCGGTCGCGCGAACGCCCCCAGCGCACTCGCGCACCCGAAAGGACCTCATGCAGTGGACCCTCGGCGCCCGCTACTCCGTGCGCTACCGCCTCAAAACCGCAGCCGACACCACACCAGATTCAGCGGCACCGCTCACCCACTGCCTCCCGCACCAGCCCAGCCTGACGGATGCCATCGGATACCTCCGCGGCCTCGATTCCGAACGCGTGACGCTCGAAACGCGCAAGCACGGAACCGTCACCATAGAACGCGCCAGCATCGTCGCTGCCAAGCAGGTACCGGAGCCTCCGCAGCGCCGGGCCACGCGGCGTCCGGCCTGAACCCGCACCCGCCCACGCGCCGAGACGAATTTCGCCGTGCGCTGCACTGCGCCCGTGACCTACCCATGTCGGACATAATGTAAGGGATCCACTACAGAACGGGCATCCCTATGACAAGCAACGACCCCGCAGCACTCAGCTTCGGAGCGAGCCTCGGCGACCCCGCCGCGATCCCCTCCTTCGTCGGCGGCGCCTCCGCCCCGGCCGCGCCCCAGGCCCCACCGTCGGGCGACGCCTCCTCCGACCTCGTGCAGCAGGCCAATACGGCCTTCGAGCAGGGTAACTACAAGCTCGCTGCGACCCAGTACCTCGCGGTGGCGGAGCAGCTCGCCGCCGCGGGCGCCGACCCCATGCAGGTGGGCGACGCGTTCTGGAAGGCAGGCCGCGCCCAGCAATTCAGCACCGACTTCACCGAGTCGATCATCTCGTTCGGCTCCGCCAAAGAGATCTTCCTCAAGCAGAAGAACGAAACCCTCGCAAGCGGCGCCGACCAGGAGATGCAGCACTCCGAGCGCGAGAACACCGTCTATGAAGACGCCGACAGCAACCTGCGCCAGGACATCCAGAAGGCCGAGGTCGCAGGCAAGGCCGAAGACCTCGGCGCCCTGCACGTCAAGTGGGCCGAGTTCTCGATGGCCGCGGGCGCACCCTACGGCGCCCTGCACCATCTGAACCTCGCCGCTCGCGTATTCGGCCAGGCCAACCTCGCCGAGGGAGTGGCCGGGGCCGTGTTCAACGCGGGCATGGTGCTACAGGGCTTGCAGCAGTTCCAGGCGGCCTTCGAATGCCTCCAGCACGCTCGCAACATCTATCACGACGCCGGCAAGACCGACGGCGTGCACCTGTGCCAGTTCGTGATGGGCCAGGTCGGCATGGCCACGGGGCAGTTCCCCCTCGCGGCCCAGATCTTCACCGACCTCGAAGACGAGATTAAAGACTCCGCCGAGGTGCTGAACGTGGCCAACACGCGCGCCCAGCTCGCCCAGATCTACACCGTCATGGGCGAGGACGACAAGGCGAACGAAAAGCTCGACCTCGCGCTCAAGACGTACACCCTGCTCGGCAAGCAGGAGAACATCGACGAGATCACCGGCGTGATCGAAAACCTCAAGGTCGCGCGCACCCAGGCGCCCGAGCAGGGCGGCACCCAGCAGACCCAGTAGGCTCGGCAGAACCTCCAAAAAAACCGGACGCTCCGGTGGGCCCTACCCACCGGAGCGTCCGGTTTAGTGCGTCAGCCGTGCCGCCTCCTCAGCGGCCCGAAAGCCCCCGGCGGGCCAGCACGCGACGCTCGACCGGAGCGAACACGAGCAGCTCGATCACGATGCCGATCAGCAGGATCGCAATGATCGCGACCATCACGCCCGCCGCATCGGCCAGCTCTCGCGACTGCTGCAGCAGCGAACCCATGCCGAACCCGAGCGAGCCGCCCATCGCGATGATTTCGGCGGCCATGAGGGAGCGCCACGAGAACGCCCAACCCTGCTTGAGGCCGCCGACGTAGCTCGTCAGCGCAGCCGGCAGGATGATGCGCAGGGCCATGTCGAGGCGTTGCGCGCCCAGCACTCGACCCATGCGAGTGAGCGTGGGTGGTACCTGATCGACGCCGCTGAGCAGGCCGTTCACGATGGAGGGGATGGCGCCCATGAGCAGCACGAAGTAAATCGTCGAGTTGGTGAGGCCAAACCACAAGATGGCGGCGGGCACCCACGCCACCGACGGCAGCACCTGCAACCCGCTGATCAGGGGCCCCAGCGCGCGGCGCAAAACCTGCACCTGGGCCAGCACGAGGCCGATCAGGGTGCCGATCACGACGCTCAACACGAAACCGCTGAGGCCGCGCCACAGCGAGGTGCCGACGGCGGTGCCGAGGTCTCCGCTCGCGGCCTCGGCGGCCACCGCGCGCGCCACATCGAACGGGCCCGGCACGATGTCGGTGCGCACTCCCGAGAAGGTCACGTACGCCTGCCACAGCGTCACCAGCACGCCGAGGGCAATCAGCGGCGGCAGCACGCGGTTGACGGCGCGCACCGTGCGCTGCCCGGGGGTCGCCTGCGGGCCCCGCGGGTCGTCCACCTGCAGGTGGTCGAGGCCGCGTTCGAGGCGTTCCAGCTCGGCGTCGGTCACCTCATTAATCGAATCGTTGCGTCGCGCCGTCACCATGTCGGGTGCCTCCGGTTCGTCCGGTCGGGGGGTGTACTTAGTGGGCATGGCGGCCGATCTCCTCTCGCAGTCTCGCCGTGATCTCGTCCACCAGATCACTCTCGGCGCGGTGGTGGTCCTCGTTCGAGACGAACGCCGTGGACCACTCGGCGGCCACACGGCCGGGCCGCGACGACAGCAGCACGACGCGCTGGCCGAGGCAGACCGCCTCGCGCACGTTGTGCGTGACGAAGATGATCGTCGTGCCCGTCTCGGCCCAAATGCGCTTCAGCTCGTGGTGCATGAGATCGCGCGTGATGGCATCGAGAGCCGCGAACGGCTCGTCCATCAGCAGCACGCGGCGGTCCTGGGCGAGCGCTCGCGCGAGAGCCACGCGCTGGCGCATGCCGCCGCTCAATTCGTGGGGGCGCCGGTCGGCCGCGTGATCGAGTCGCACCAGTTTGAGCAGGTGGGCGGCCCGGTCGTGGCGTTGGGCGCGGGGCACCCCCGCGAGCTTGAGCGCCAGCTTGACGTTCTCGCGGGCCGTCAACCACGGGAACAACGCGTGGTCTTGGAACATGAAGGCGGCGCCCTCCTCGGGCACGGTGAGCCGACCCGCGCTGGGCGATTCGAGCTCGGCAATCATGTTCAGCAGGGTTGACTTGCCGCAGCCGGAGGCTCCCAGGAGAGCCACGAACTCGCCCTCGCGCACGTCGAGGGAGACGCCCTCCAGCACGAGGGGGTTGGGGCCGAAGCGCTTGTCGACGCCGTCGAGGGCGACGATCACGGGGGCAGACCCGGCGGCGTGCCCCGCGGCGTCCCGGCTGGTATTGGCTAGCAATGCGGTGGTCATGACGTGGACTCCGTCTCTGTCGAACCGGTGGGCTGATTGACGACGCCGTCGAGGGCCGTGGGGGCGATGGGTTCCGCCAATCCCACGTCGACCGCGTGATCGATAAGGGTCTGATAGGTGGCTTCGAGCGGGTCGCTCGTGTAGGTCAGGAATTGGTTCGCCGCTGCGATCGTCTCGACCGGCAGGGCTGCGTTGTGGGCGTCGAGGGCCGCCGCGATGGCCTGGCTACCCTCGGCTGGGTTGGCGTTCAGCCACGTGACCGCCTCGGCGTTGGCGGCCATGAGGTCGCGCACCGTCTGCGGGTAGGCGCGCGCGAATTCTTGATTCACGGCGAGCACGGTGGCGGAGTACTGGCCCCCGGGCCACAGGGTGCGCTCGTCGACGAGTCGCTTGGCGCCGACCTCCTCGACCAGTTTGGTGGCCCAGGGTTCGACGATCCACCCGCCGTCGATCACGCCCTGCTGATACATCGCGAACGCCTGCGCGCTGGTCACGGCCGTAATGTTGATGCGCTCGTGGCCCGTGCGTGGGTCCACCACGACGCCCCGCTGCTTGAGCCACAGCCGCAGCGCCACGTCGGGAGTGCCGCCGATCTGCTGGGTCGCGAGCGTCAGCTTCGCGGCGTTGATGACCTTCGCCTCGGTGTCATACTCGGGCCGCACGACGAGGCTCGATCCACCCGAGGTGGCGCCCGCGATGATGAACAGGCTGCGGCCCTTGCTCTTCAGGTACGAGTTCAGGGCCGGCGTGGGTCCGAGGTACGCGGCGTCCACGGCCCCCGCGCTGATGGCCTCGACGGTGGCCGGGCCCGAATCCATCACCTGGGTCGAGACGGTCGTGCCGCGCGAGCCGAGGTGGGTTTTCAGCAGGCCGCGCTGCTCGGCCACGAGGCCGGGCGCGTGGGTCAGGTTTGCGAAAAAGCTGAGGTTCACGTGGGGTGCGGTGCCGGTGCCGGACGCGAGGTCCACCGTTTGGGCGGTCGCCTCGCGTTCGCGCGAACCGAGCAGGCCCGTGGCGGCCCCGAGCACCGCGAGGGAGCCGAGGCCGAGCATCATGCGGCGCGTGGCGCCGAGCGTATGCAGCGGCGGCGCGGGCTGCACCTCGCGAGTACCGGTGTGGTGCGTGGGTTCGGTCATGGGGTGGCCTCCTGCACGGCAACCAGGCCGTGCAGGGCGGTGGCGTTCACGGGCTCGGCGAGCCCGGCCGCGACGGCGTTCTGGAGCAACGTGGCGTACGTGTCGGTCAAGGGATCGGGGGTAAATTCAAGGTAGCGCACCGACTCTGCAATGATCTCCTCGGCGAGGGTGGCCCCCTGGGCCGCGAGCGCCGCCGCGATGGCACCCGCCGCGGCCGGGCCGGCCCCGCGCAGCCACGCGATGGACTCCGAGTTGGCGGCCACGAGATCCGCCGCGGTCTGGGGGTAGCGGATCGCGAAGTCGCGCTGCATGACGAGCACGGTGGTGGGAAAAACCCCGCCTGGCCAGAGCGTTCTCTCGTCGATGAGGCGGCGCGCCCCGGCGGCGACGAGGCGCGTGGCCCAGGGTTCGGGGAGCCAGGCGCCATCGAGCCGGCCCTGCTCGTAGAGTGCCAGGGTCTGCGCGTTGTCGACTGCGTTAATCACGAATCTCTCCGAGCCACCGGCACCCTTCAGTGTTACCCCTTGTGAACGCAGCCAGGTGCGCAGGGCGACGTCTTGAGTGCCGCCCAGTTGGGGGCTCGCGAGCGTGACGCTCTCGGCCGCGAGCAGGGCCGCGACATCCGCGAAGCGCGGGTTCACGACGAGGCTCGCTCCGCCCGACGTGGCGCCGGCCAGCACCAGGAGGCTGCGCCCCGCGCTTTTCACATAGGAGTTCAGGGCCGGGCTGGGCCCGAGGTAAGCGGCGTCCACCGCACCCGCCGAGAGGGCCTCGATGGTGGCGGGGCCCGCGTTGAAGACCTGGGTCGCATGGGTCGTGCCGTGCGCGCCCGCGTGGCGCGCGAAGAGGCCGCGCGACTCCGCCACGAGGGCGGGGGCGTGGGTCACGTTCGCAAAGAAGCCCAGGTTGAGGTGCGGGGCGGCGGCGCCCGTCGCGGGCAGGGGCGTCTCGAGGCTCGTCGCCGAGCCGTCGGTTGCGGACGCCGCTGGGGCACCGGTGACGCCGCGCGCCCCAGTACCGAGCCACGCCGTGGTGCCTGCGAGCACCGCGAGCGCGCCGAGGCCCAGCGCGAACCTGCGGGTCTCCCCCGCGACGGGCCGCTCCGGCTCGGGGCCGACGTTGCGCAACCCCGCATCGCCGGCCGCGTTCCCCGCCTCAGCCCCCGACTCGAGCGGCTCACGCTCAGACACGCCGCACCAACCCCGCCGCCAGGGTGTTGCCATCGAGCGGGTCGATGACCAGGAACGCCCCACCGAGCCGCTGCGCCGCGTACGGTTCGAGCGGCAGCGCGCTCGCGAGCCGCAACTGCACGATACCGATGTCGTTCAGTTCGAGGCCCTCGGCAATCTCGTGGCCAAACGTATTGAGGTTTAGCCGCCCGGCGACGTGTTGCACGCGCGCCTGCACGGTCTTCGTGCCGTGCTTAACCAGCACGCGCGACCCGGGGGTGAGCCGCTTGGGGCTCAGCCACGCGAGTTCCGCGTCGAGCACCTCGCTCAGCGGGGGCACCTCGCTCGCCGCGACAATCAGGTCGCCGCGCGCGATGTCGATGTCGTCCGCAAGTTCGATCGCGACCGACTGCGGGGCCACCGCCTCGGCGAGGTCGCGCTGCGCCAGTCGAATGCCTGTCACGCGGGTCGTCACACCGGCCGGCAGCACGGTCACCTCGTCACCCACCGCAACGCTGCCGCTCGCCACCTGCCCCGCGTAGGCGCGGTAGTCGCGATACCGGGCCAGCTCGGCGTCCGCAATATCGCGCGATAGCGCGCCCTGGGGGCGAATCACGTGCTGCACCGCGAACCGCAGCGGCGATTCGCGCGTGGCGGCGGCGGCCGACGTGCCGAGCGTTTCGAGCAGGCCCAAAATGGTGGGGCCGGAATACCAGTCGGTGTGCCGCGAGGGCTCCACCACGTTGTCGCCGAGCAGGGCCGAGACCGGCACGACGTGGGTGTCGGCAAGTCCGAGCCGCCCCGCGACTCCCCGCACGTCGGCCTCTATGGCCTCGAAGGGTTCCCGCGCGTACCCCACGAGATCGATCTTGTTCACCGCGACGATCACGTGCGGCACGCGCAGCAGGGCCAGCACGCTGAGGTGGCGGCGGGTCTGCTCGACCACCCCGTGCCGGGCGTCGATCAGCACGATCACGGCGTCGGCCGTGGAGGCGCCGGTGACCGTGTTCTTCGTGTACTGCACGTGCCCAGGGCAATCGGCCAAAATGAAGTCGCGGCGCGCCGTCGCGAAGTAGCGGTAGGCCACGTCGATGGTGATGCCCTGCTCGCGTTCGGCGCGCAGCCCGTCGGTCAGCAGTGCGAGGTCGAGACCGCCCTCGTCGCCGCCGAAACCGCGCTGGGCGGAGGTGCGGGCGAGCGCGTCGAGCTGGTCGGCGAGAATCGCCTTCGAATCGTGCAGGAGGCGGCCCACGAGGGTCGATTTTCCGTCGTCGACGCTGCCCGCGGTGGCAAAGCGGAACAGGCCGGGGCCGGACGCGCGGGTGGCTGCGTTGGCTGGGTGGGCTCCGGGGGCTGGGGCTGTCGTGGTGCTCATTAGAAATATCCGTCTTTCTTGCGGTCTTCCATGGCGGCTTCGGAGATGCGATCGTCGGCGCGGGTGGCGCCACGCTCGGTGAGGGTGGTCGCGGCGACCTCGCGCACGACCTCGGCGGCGGTGCGGGCGTCGGAGACGACGGCGCCCGTACACGACATGTCGCCCACCGTGCGGTAGCGGACGGTGCGCGTGATCACCTCCTCGCCCTCTCGCGGCAGCGAATGCTCGCCGACGGCGCGCCACATGCCGTCGCGGTGAAAGACCTCGCGCTCATGCGCGTAGTACAGGCCCGGCAACTCGATGCCCTCGGCCTCGATGTAGCGCCACACGTCGAGCTCGGTCCAGTTGCTGAGGGGGAACGCGCGCACGTGCTGGCCGACGGTGTGGCGGCCGTTGTAGAGGTTCCACAGTTCGGGGCGCTGATTGCGGGGGTCCCACTGCCCGAACTCGTCGCGCAGCGAGAAGATGCGCTCCTTGGCCCTCGCCTTGTCTTCGTCGCGGCGGCCCCCGCCGAAGACCGCGTCGAAGCGGTGCTCGGCGATGGCGTCCACGAGCGGGATGGTCTGCAGGGGGTTGCGCGTGCCGTCGGCACGCTCCGCGAGCTGGCCCGCGTCGATGTAGCCCTGCACGCTCGCAACATGGAGGTCGAGGCCAAGGCGGGCCGCCGTGGCGTCCCGATATTCGAGCACCTCGGGAAAATTGTGACCCGTGTCGACGTGCAACAGGGGGAACGGAACGCGGGCGGGCCAGAACGCCTTGGCGGCGAGGTGCAGCATGACGACGCTGTCTTTGCCGCCGCTGAACAGCAGGACGGGACGCTCGAACTCCGCGACCACCTCGCGGATGATGTGGATCGCTTCGGCCTCAAGTAGGTCGAAGCTAGTCAGCGTGGGGGTGAGGGTTGCCGTGGTCATGAGTTGACCGTAGCGAGGGGCGCGACGGGGCGGCAACGGGACGGTGCGCACGGGGCTACCGTGCGTTACTCGTGTTCATAGAGCGTGCCGCGGCGTGAAATTCGGTACGCTACCGGCCGGAGCAATTATTCGGGGTTCATCTGGGCTGCGCGAGGAGACGCATGTTTGCACTGACCGGCCAGGGGCTGCTCGCGGGGTTTGGCCTCATCGCGGCGATCGGGGCGCAGAACGCGTTCGTGCTGCGCCAGGGCGCGCTGCGCTCTCGAGTGCTGCTCGTGGTGCTGATCTGCACGCTGAGCGACGTGGCGCTCATGGCCGCGGGGGTGGCGGGCATGGGCGTGCTGTTCGCCGCGGCGCCCTGGATCATCACCGTCATGAAAGTCGCGGGCGCGGCGTTCCTGTTGTGGTACGCAGTCCTCTCGGCACGGCGCGCGCTGAAAAGCGAGCATCTCGACGTGGCGGCCGCGGGGCGCAGCGCCTCCGCCAGGTCGATCGCGCTCACCACCCTCGCGTTTACGTGGCTGAACCCGCACGTCTACCTCGACACGGTGGTGCTGCTGGGCGTGATCGCCAATGCGCACGGCGACGGCCGCTGGTGGTTCATCGTCGGGGCCATGGCCGCGAGCGCCATCTGGTTCTCGGCGCTCGGTTTTGGCGCGCGCGTGCTGACCCCGCTCGTCGCGAAGCCACTGTTTTGGAAGGTGCTCGACGGGCTGATCGCCGTGTTCATGGCGTTTCTCGCTGTGAAGGTGCTGCTGAGTTAGCCCGTCGAGCCGACTCCCCTACTTGCCCCAGATCTTTCGGTAGGCCGCCTCGTACCCCGTGGGGTCCCACGAATCCTCGGCGCCCACGTTATCGGCGGTGGTCAGGTGTACCTGCGGCACGTATCCCGAGGCGGGAGCGTTATTGAACGCGCGGTTGAGTTCGTCGACCATCTGCCAGCCCTCGCTGAGCAGGGGGGAGGGCACCGAGGCCGCCTCGAAACTCTTGGAGCGCACGCGCTGCAGGGCCGAGGGGTCGCCGTCCCCCGCGCCGATGTTGAACGGCGCCCCGTCTCCCTTCTTACCCGCCCCGCGCAGGCTCGCCGCGGCGTTCTCGAAGTAGACGTCGTTGATGGCCACCGAGTAGTTCCAGTCGGGGTACTTGCTGAGCAGCGAATCCACGGTCTGCGGCATGCGGGCCGTGACGTCGGCGAGGGGCACGTTCTCGGTGCTCAGAATCTTGACGGAGGAGCACGCCTTGAGTCCCTGCTCAATCATGTCGGATTTGCCCGCCGCGAACGGGATCGACTTATCGGTGAATACCACCACCTGGGCGGTACCTTCCGAGTGCGCGATGACCCATTGCGCGCTGATCGCCGCGACGTCCTCGACCTTAGTGGTCACGTTCGCGAAGATCTTGGGCGATTCCATGGGCCCCGGGGTCGAACTGATCTGCCAGCCGACGAGGGGAATGTTCGCCGCGTTGGCCTGCGTGACCTGCGCCGATGTGGTGGACGGGTCGAAACCGCCGAGCGCGATGCCCGAGGGCTTGAGCGCGAGGGCCTGTCCGAATGCGGCCTGGATGCCGCTGGGGGTGCCTCCGCCGTCGATCACCTGCACGTTCCAGCCGATCGCCTCCGCGGCGGCCTTGAAGCCGTTGGCCGCTCCCGCGACGCCCGGGTTTTGCATCGATTGCGCGACGTAGACGACGGTCTTGCCGGTCGCGGCGGTCGGGCCCTCGGTGGGTCCGTCCCACGCGGCGTTCGCGTCGGAGGCCTGCGCTACGGCGGTCTTGGCCGCCGCGAGCGCCTCGGTGCAAACCGGCCCCGAGGCTGCGGCGCTGCCCGTGGCGTCCGAGCCCGAGGCCGCGTCGCTGCCGCGGCTGCAGGCGGTCAGGGAGCCCGCGAGCACCACGAGGGCGAAGCCGGCGGCCACGAGACGGCGGGTTGAAGCGGGGTTAGAAATCATGAGTGCTCCTCGAATGAGAGTGCCACGGTGCAGAGGTGGCGTTGTGGTTGGGTTTAGTGCTGGGGGCCGGACGCGCGCGGGGCCGGGTCGGCCGGTTTCGCGCCGGTAGCGGGGGGCGCGGTGGCCTTATCGGGGGGCGCTGCGCCCTCCAGGGCGGCGGCACGGTTCGCGGCCGCGCCGGCGGCAATCTTCTTGCGCGTGGAATACCCGGCGATGCCGAGCGCGATGAGCAGGGCCACGCCGTTGAACAGAGGGGTGACCCAGAACTGCGCGCCGAACTGGTTGAGGCCCGCGATGCCGATGGCGAGCACGGCGACGGCGATGAGGGTGCCGAGCGCGTTGACGCGGCCCTTGATGGCGGTGGAGCCGAGCAGCGCGCCCACGAAGGCGGGAAGCAGAAAGTCCATGCCCACGGAGGGGTTGCCGATCTGCTGCTGGGAGGCGTACAGGGCACCCGCGAACGCGGTGATGGTGGAGGAACCGACGAAGGCGATGATCGAATAGCGGCGCGTGGGGATGCCCATGAGGTCGGCCGCGCGGGCGTTAGAGCCGATCACATAGAGGTAGCGGCCGAGCGGAAGGCGTTCGAGCACGACCCAGAGCAGTGCCATCACGAGCAGCACGTAGAGCGCGGGCATGGGGATGCCGGCGACGGCGGAGTCGAAGAAGTCGGTGAAGTCGGCCGGTAGCGTCTGCGTGGGCACCACCCGGGCCCCGTCGGTGAGGGCTCCCGTGATGGCGTACAGAATGTAGCCCGTGCCGAGGGTCGCGACGAAGGAGTCGATCTTTCCGAACTCGACGAGGAGTCCGTTCAGCACGCCCACGCAGGCCATGATGACGATGACGATGAGGGCGGCGAGCACCCAGTTCACGCCGCGGATGACGAGCATCATGACGAGCACGTGGGAGAGGCCGAGGCCGTAGCCGATGGAGAGGTCGAACTTGCCCGTGACGATGGGGATCGTGGCGCCGAGCGCGAGGAGCGCCGGTATCGACTGCGAGGTGAGAATGCTGCGCAGGGTCGCGCTCGTGGGGAACGTGTCGGGCAGCAGCAGCGAGAAGATGACGGCCAGCAGCACGCCCAGGCCGACGAGGCCGTACGCGCCCACGAGGTTGCCCCAGCGGCGCGGCGGCGCGGAGGCGCGGGGCGGTTTTGGCTGGGCTACCTTTTGCGGTGAACTCATGGGTTAAACGCACCTTTGCGAATTGCGGTACACGCACGGGTTCGTGCGCGGGTAACGACCCGTGGGGGCCGGTGGAGGATGCGGTGGAGAGTGGCGAGTGGTCTGCTGGCGAGGTTCGTAGCAGTTAGGTTGCCAGGGCCGTGGCGCCCGAGGCGGCCTCGGTGAGCGAGGCCACGGTGAGGGTGGGGCCGCTCAACTCGCGCGCTATGCGGCCGTCGACGAACACGAGCGCGCGATGGCAGACCTGCGCGACCTCCTCGAAGTCGCTCGAGACCAGTACCACGGCCAGACCCTCCCGCAGCGACTCGTTGAGCAGCGTGTAGATGTCGGCCTTGGCCCCGACGTCGACCCCCGCCGTGGGCTCCTCGAGCACGAGCACCTCTTGAGCGAGGCTCAGCCACCGGCCGATCAGCACCTTTTGCTGATTGCCGCCGGAGAGTGACGCGATGGGGGCGTCGGCGTTGGCGGGCCGCACCCCAAAATGTTCGACGATGCGTTGCGCCGCGGCGCGTTCGGCGCGCGGCTTCAGCCAGCTGAGGCCGCTTCTCCCGCGCGAGGCGAGGTTGGCGAAGATGTTCTCGGTAAGAGAGAGTTCGGGGGCGCAGCCCTCTTCGAGGCGGTTGCTGGTCACGAAGGGCACCTTGGCCGCGACGGCGTGCTGCGGGCTGCGCGGAGTGTAGGGGGCGCCGTTCAGGTCGAGGGTGCCGCCCTGCAGCGGGAGAATGCCCGCTATGGTGCGGCCCGTCTCGAGGTGGCCGGCACCGGTGAGGCCGATCATGCCCACGACCTCGCCCGCGTGGACCGTGAAGTCGAGCGGGCCGATGGAACCCGTGCTGAACTGTCGGGCCGCGAGCTTGATGGGGGCGTCACGCACCTGGCCCTGGTTTGCGTATTGCACGGGTTTTTTGCCGACGATGTCGAGGATCAGCTGTTCGGGCTTGACGGCATGCATCTCGCCGGTGGAGATCAGGCGGCCGTCGCGCAGCACGGTGTAGGTGTCGCAAAGGGCGAACACCTCGTCGAGCCGGTGGCTGACATAGATGAGGCCGTGGCCGCGGTCGCGCAGGGCCTGCAAGACGGTGAACAGTCGCTGCGAATCCTTGGCGGGCAGTGACGCCGTTGGCTCGTCGAGCACGATAATTTTGGCCTGGGTGCAGAGTGCGCGGGCAATGGCCACCAGGGAGCGGTCGGCGCGGGTGAGGTCGGAGATGGGTGCGTTGGGGTTGATGTGGGGTGCGACAATGTCGAGCGCCTCGGCGGCGGCTACCCGCACCGCGCGCCAGTCGATCAGGCCCGCGCGGCGCTGATACCCGGCCTGCAGGGCGACGTTCTCAGCGACGCTCATCCATTCGACGAGCCCGAGGTCTTGGTGAATGAACGTGAGGTAGGTGCGCGCCAACGGATCGGCGAGGTCGTAGCCGTTGACCTGGATGCTGCCCCCGCTTGCGGGGTGCACGCCCGCGAGGATCTTGATGAGGGTGGATTTGCCGGCGCCGTTTTGGCCGAGCAGGGCGTGAATGCTGCCGAGGCGCAGGTCGAAATCAACGCCGGAGAGCGCCTGAGTGGCGCCGAACCGCTTCGTGAGGTCGCGGATGGTGAGCAACTCGGGTTCACCGGAGTTGCCTCCGGGCACGCGGTGGGGTTGGTTGACCACGTTGGTTCCTTTGCCTCAAGTCTCGCATCTGGACTGTTCGCATACTACACCCCAGGGACACCATGTTGTACCGAGACCAGTATTTTGTCTTTTCAGTGTCCCGTCGCATGCAGCGGGTTCGACAAGAACCGCGCCAGTTCCTTCACCTCGCTCACGAGCTGCGCCGTGTCGACCTCCGCCTCGCGAACCTTCAGCAGGGTCACGCTCACCGCGAGGCGCGCGGGCACCCCCAGGCCGTCCTGCACGGCCGCGGCGTAACACACCACCCCCGGGGTGACCTCCTCATCGTCGTAGGCGAAGCCGCGCTCGCGCACCGACTCCAGCTCTTCGAGATACGCCTCGAGCGTGAGAATCGAGCGACCCGTCAGGGCCGAAAACGGCCTGTCCCGCAGCCGATCGGCGACGACCTCGGGGCTGAGGGTCGCCATCATGGCCTTGCCCGTCGCCGTCGCGGTGACGGGAAACCGGTCGCCCACGTGGGCCGTGAGGCGAATCGGGTTGGTGCCGTCATACCGCGCCAGGAACAGCACGTCAGCCCCGTCGAGCAGGGCAAGTTTGGCCGCCTCGCGGGCGATCAACGGCAGCCGGCGGCACTGCCGATAGAACTGCCCCACCTGATCGTTCGACGCGAGGTAGCCGCCCGCCCAGTCGAGCGTCTTGCGGCCCAACACGAGACCCACCTCGTTGCGTTCGAGCAGGCCCGCGGCCTCCAACTCTGCGCAGAGGTTTCCGGTGGACGACTTGGCCAGCCCGAGCTCGCGAGCGACATCGGCCACGTTGAGGCCTCGCGCGCCGGCGCGGCTCACGAGGTCCATGATCGCCACCGCCCGCGCCACGGCGGGCACGATCGCGGGGGCAGAAATTCCCGCGGCGCCCGCACCCACGGAACCGCCTACACCCGCTGAACTGCCCGCACCCACGGCGTCGCTTGGGTTGCCCGCATCGCTCGATCCGCGCACTTTCATGTCAACCAACCTCTCGAAGCCTGCATACGTAAACCAAAATACTGCACTCGGTACATGATACTGTGCTGCTGTCGCTGAAGACTGCCGCATCAGGAGGCCCCATGTGCACCGCCCCGACGCCCCACCCGACCACGGGCCCCACGCCGCCCAGCCCGGCCACCGGAGCGTCCGCACCCCCGACCGGCGAACCGGAGGTACTGCCGGGAGGGCTCGGAGGCCCCGCCGTGACCGTAGAAGATTTTGACGAGCGCTTCGACCGGCTGCAGCGCTGGGGGCAGTACACGAACCCGAGCGCGGGAGCGTGGCAGCGCGTCACCCCGGCCCAGATCACGGCGGCCGCCGCCCTTGTCACGGCGGGCGAGGTGGTCACAATGTCGCTGCCGTGGAACACGGTCTCGGGGCCCGACAATCACAGCCCCGCGCTGCACTACATGACCGACCTCGGCGACCGCGAGGCGCCCGAACCGAGCTGCCACAAAGACTTCATCGGCGCCGATTATCACGGCAAGGCCGTGAGCCACCTCGACGCCCTCGCGCACATCGCCTACCGCGGCACCCTGTTCAACGACACGCCCGCGCGCGACGTGGTGGGCAGCACGGGCGCACGATTTGGTGATGTCGCCGCGCTCGGCACGCTCGTCACGCGCGGAGTGCTGCTCGACTTTCCCGAGCTCTTCGGCGTGCCGTGGCTCGAACCCGGGCGGGCGCTCACCGCGCGCGACATCGAGGCCGCCGAATCGCGCCTCGGCGTCACGCTGGGCGCGGGAGACGCCGTGCTGATTCGCTCGGGGCATTTCAGGCGCCGCGCCGAGGTGGGCGTGTGGGACCCGAGCAACCTCAGCGCCGGCCTGCACGTCGGCGCGATGGACCTGCTCGCCGAGCGCGACATCGTGTGCCTCGGCGGAGACGGCGACTCCGACGTGCGCCCCTCGCCCGTGCCCGGCGTGCACTCCCCCATTCACGTGCTCGCGATCACCGCGCTCGGGATCCCCCTGCTCGACAACCTGCACCTCGAGGCGCTCTCGCAGGCGTGCGCGCGGCACCAGCGCTACGCGTTCCACTTCACCGTGGCGCCCCTCAACATTCCCGCGGGCACCGGCTCGCCCGTGAGCCCCGTGGCCGTGTTCTGATGGGCTTTCGCGTGGGCATCACGCGCGACTTTCTGCGCGAAGACGGCAGCCCCGTGTGGGGCGACATTGGCCTCGGCGCGCTCGACGCGGCGGGTATCGACTGGGAGTACCTGAGCGAGGACGCCCCCGTGCTGCGGCCCCAGCACACGCGCGGTTTCGACGGCATCCTCCTGGGCTCCCCCGCCGTCGACGCGCAGACTTTCGGCGCCGGGGCGAACCCCCGCATCTTTGCCCGCTTCGGAGTGGGCTACGACGCCATCGACCTCGACGCTTGCGCCGCGCACGGAGCGCTCGTCACCATCACTCCCGACGGCGCGCGGCGGGCCGTCGCGACGGCCGCGCTGACCCTGCTGCTCGCGGTGAAGATGCGCCTGCTGGTCAAGAGCGACCTGGTGCGCGCCCGCACGTGGGCCCCGCGCGTGGACGCCCTGGGGGACGGTCTCACCGGCAACACCGTTGGCCTCGTGGGTTTTGGCAATATCGCGGGCGAGCTCGTGCACCTGCTGCGGCCCTTCGATTGCGAGGTGCTCGCGGGGGCGCCGTGGTGCAGGCCGGAACGCGCCGCGGCGCACGGCGTGCGGGTCGTGCCGCGCGACGAGTTTCTCGAACGCTGCGACGCGTTCGTAATCGTCGCTCCGCTCACCGACGCGACGCGGCACGCCGTCGACGACGATTTTCTCGGCCGCGTGAAACCCACGAGCATCGTGGTCAACGTGGCGCGGGGCGCGATCGTGGACGAATCGGCGCTCTATCGCGCGCTCACGGAGGGCCGCCTCGCGGGAGCGGGCCTCGACGTGTTCGAGCAGGAGCCGAGCGATTCGCCGCTGATCGACCTCCCGAACGTCACCGCGACGCCGCACAGCCTCGCGTGGACCAGCGAGATGAGCCGAGGCAATGGGGCGAGCGCGCTGGGGGCCTTGATCGACGTCGCGGCGGGGCGGCGCCCCCGGCACGTGGTGACGCCGCCCCGATAGGCAGAACCGCGCGCGACCCTACGTGTGCAGGCCGCACTCCGTCTTGTCGGTGCCCGCCCAGCGCCCGCTGCGCGGGTCAGCCCCGGGTGCCACCCGCGCCGTGCACGGCCGGCACCCGATCGACGGATACCCCTGCGTGAGCAGCGGGTTCGCGGGCAGCACGTGCTGCTCGCTGAACTCCATCAGCCGCTCATACGACCAGGCGGCGAGCGGGTTCACCTTCACGAGACCGTTCTTCGCGTCCCAGGTCACGAGCGGCGTATTCGCGCGCGTCGGAGCCTCGTCGCGACGCACCCCCGTGAACCACAGCTCATACCCGCCGAGCGCGGCGTTCAGGGGCTCCACCTTGCGCAGCGCGCAGCAGCGCGCGGGGTCGCGGCGAAACAGCTCTGGCCCCTCCGCGGCGTCCTGCTCGGCCACGCTGCGGGCCGCCGCGACGTCCACCACGCGCACGTCGAGCAGGTCGGCCACGCGGTGCCGCGTAGCCACGGTCTCGTCAAAGTGGTAGCCCGTTTCGAGAAAGAGCACGTCCACGCCTGGCAGTTGCTGCGAGACGACATAGGGCAGCACGGCGTCGGCCATCGAGCACGCGACCGCCACGGCGGGCGTCTCGAAGTGCTTCGCCACCCACCCGATCACGTCGGCGTAGTCGGCATCGAAGCCGAGCGCCGTTTCGCCGCGCGCAGCCAGCGCCTGCAGCTCGGGTACGGGCCGACGCTCGCGTCCGGCAGCACCCGACGCCCCCGCACCCGAAGCCCCGGCAGCCCGCGTCCCCAGCCCCGCCACCTGCGCAATCTTCACTTCGCGCATACCAGCAACTCCTCCTCCACGCGGTGCGCCCACTGCGCGAACGTCTCGCCGCCGTCTCGCGTCGCCGCGAACGAGCGCACCAGCCGCTCCACATACGCCGGCAGGGCCTCCGCCGTCACCTTCAGCCCGCGCACCGTGCGGCCCAGGCCCGCCTCGTCGCGGTCGCTCGACGCGAGCCCCCCGCCCACGTGCACCTGAAACCCGGGGCTCGGGTCGCCGCCTTCAGGGTTCGGCAGCATCATGCCCTTCAGCCCGATGTCCGCCGTTTGGATGCGCGCGCACGAGTTCGGGCAGCCGTTGATGTTCAGCGCGATCGGCTGATCGAGCGTGCCGTCCTCCACCAGGTCAACCAGGCGCGCCTCCAACTCCGAGACCGCCCGCGCCGCCGTCGCTTTGGTCTCCACGATCGCGAGCTTGCAATACTCGATGCCCGTGCAGGCAATCGTGTTGCGGCGAAACGGCGAGGGCCGCGCCGAGAGACCCAGGGCGTCGAGCCCCGCGATCAGCGTCTCGGTGTCGTCCGGGCGCACGTCCAGCACCACGAGCTTCTGGTGCGGGGTGGTCCGCAACCGCGTCACCCCAAACCCCTCCAGCAGGTCCGCCAGGTCGAGCAATTGCTGCCCCCCGAGGCGTCCGGCAATCGGCGCCACGCCCACGTACCGCAACCCGTCCTTTTGGGCGTGGACGCCCACGTGGTCGCCCTGGTAGGGAGCGCGCGCGGGCGCGGGGCCGTCGGGCAGCGCGAAACCCAGATACTCCGTTTCGAGCACCTCGCGAAACTTCGCGGTGCCCCAGTCGGCAAGCAGAAACTTAAGGCGCGCCTTGGTGCGCATGCGGCGGTACCCGTAGTCGCGAAAGATGCTCGCGACCCCGTGCCACACGGCCACGGCATGCTCGGGCGCGACGAACGCGCCGAGCCGCTCCCCGAGCCGCGGCGCGGTCGAGAGGCCGCCGCCCACCCACAGGTCATAGCCGATGCCGAGCTCGGGGTGCACAACCCCCACCAGGGCGATGTCGTTGATCTCGTGTACCACGTCCTGCGAGGGGTGGCCCGTGATCGCCGATTTGAACTTGCGCGGCAGGTTCGCGAGCGAGGGGTCGCCGATGTAGCGCTCGACGATCTCCTCGATCGTGGGCGTCGGGTCGATCAGCTCATCGGCGGCGATGCCCGCGAGCGGCGAACCCAGCACCACGCGCGGCACGTCGCCGCACGCCTCCGTGGTCGACAGGCCCACTGCCTCGAGGCGGCGCCAGATCTCGGGCACGTCCTCGACCCGCACCCAGTGCAGCTGAATGTTTTGACGGTCGGTGAGGTCGGCGCTGCCGCGCGCGAACTCCACCGAGATCTCGCCGATCACGCGCAACTGCTCGGTCGTGAGGCGCCCGCCATCGATGCGCACGCGCAGCATGAAGTATTCGTCTTCGAGCTCGTGCGGTTCGAGGGTGGCAGTCTTGCCGCCGGGGATCCCCGGTCGACGCTGCGTGTACAGCCCCCACCAGCGAAACCGCCCGTGCAGATCGGTCTTGTCGATGCTCGCGAAGCCGCCTTGCGCGTACACCTGCTCGATGCGTTCGCGCACGTTGAGGCCGCCGTCGGCCTGCTTCCACGTTTCGTTCGGGTTCAGCGGCGCCGTGCCGTCGACCTTCCATTGGCCGTGGGGTTTGGCCGGACGCGCGGGCCGCACCCTGGCAGCGCCGGGCCGGGTGGCGGGTGGGCTGGCGGGAGCGTCGGTCGTGGCAGGAGTGGTGGTCATACCCTCACGCTATGGGCGCCCCGGCGACGCGGCAACGAGGCAGGGAACGCGGCGCCACCCGCGTTCACACACGGTTACTCAGTCGAGGCAGCGCACGCGGTCGGTGGGGTCGTAGGTCCACGACAGCTTCTCGCTGCGCACCACGGCGGGGTCGCCGATCTTGTGCCAGTTGCGCACCACATCGACCGAAAATCCGCTCATGCCCACCGAGTTGGGCTGGCAGTTCGCGACCCGCGACTCCACGGTGCGCGGCGCCCTGAAGTTGTAGCGCTCGCTCGTGGTGGTCGTGATGTCCCAGTGCTTGGTGCCCCACATCTCGACCGTGAGCTTGCCATTGGCGACCCAGGACTTCATGAGAATCGCCGTGTCGGTGTCGTTCTTAAACTTCACATCGAGTTGCCCACTACTGATGGTGGCCTCGCGCCCCTCGGGGTAGCGCGAGATGTACAGCGTGTGCGGGCGATGTTCGACGTCTTCGAGCCCCGCAAAGAACGCCGCGTTATACAGCGTGGTGCCCATCTGCGAGACGCCACCGCCCACTCCCTCGCTGAACACGCCCCCGCTGATGATGCCTGCCGCGCGGTAGCCCTGCTCGCGGCTGTACGGGCCCGCCGTATCGTTCATGCTGAACGTTTCACCCGGCAGCACCACCTGCTGGTCGATCACCCCCGCGACGGTTTCGAGGTTGTGGGTGCGGTCGGAGTCTGCCGTGATATTGGTCGAGAAGCTGCTGACCAACTCTTTGATGCCGAGCGTCGGCGCGTTCTGCTCGGTCACGCGCGGCGGCAGCGGCGTAATCTCGATGGCCGCGGTGCGCTCGGGCGTACCCACCGCCGCGAGCGTCTGCTGCGCGAGCAAAGCCGGGTCGATGCCCGTGCCCTCCTTGCCGCCCGTCGCGACCAGCTGGCCGTCCACAATGTCGAGGGTCGCGTCAACGGGGGGGACCCCAATACCGCTCACCCCGGCGTCCGAGGCCGCCTTCACGAGCGCCTCGCGCAGCGATTCGCCGTTATACCCGAGGGTGAACCCCGTCTCGGTGGGCGTGATCGTCGTGGCGGCCTTAAGCGCCTCGGGGGTGAGGTCGAACGTGTGCTCCTCGACCGTGACGTGCACGGGCTGCGCCCACGCGGCCTCCACCTGCTCCGCGAACGCGTCCATGACTGCTTGCGTGACGGCGGGGGGCCGTTCCATCGTATCGAGGGCGACGGGGGTGGCGGACGCCGCGGCGCCCGGCTGCCAGGCCACGTGCAGTTGGCTGGCCACGCGTTCGGGCAGCAGGGATTCGCCGTTGGCCGGTGGGGTCTGCGTGAGCGCGCCGTCGACCAGTTCGACCTTGCCGTTCACCGGCCCGTCCGTGATCTGGGCCGCGAGCCGCGCCGTCGCGGCCTCCGCCGCGCTCGTGTCGACGCTCGTTGCGATCGAAACCGCGGCGCCCTCGCCCCGGTAACGCTCCCACATGTCCTGCGGCATAAAGGTCGCACCGAACAGCGGCGCGAGGGTGGTCTCGAGATCAATGCTGAGGCCCGCCTCGCGGGGCGTCACGCTCGCGCTATGCCCCGCGAAGGTCACGGGAATCGCCGTGGTTTCGGCGCGTTCGACCGCGCTCGCGAGCGCCACCGACGCCTCGTCGTAGGTCTGCTGCGATACATCGACGCCCAGCACACGGGTGCCCTGCGGTAGGCGATCGCCCAGCCACACCCCCACGAAACCGTAGGCGATCAGAGCCAGCACGAGAACGCTCGCGCTCACCCACCCCAGGATCCGCCCCAGCATGAAAAACCCCCGTCAACTCACAGTTCGCGAAGCGCTAGGTAACCGCGCCGCGCCGGGCACTGTCGCGAATGATTCCCCGCAGTCGCCGCACCCAGAAAAACAGTAAAACGCACACCTGCGCCACCAAACTCAGCAGGTAATAGAGCACCCCCGAGAAATCCTGCGCACCGGTCGTGGGATTCACCGCGTACCCCGAGACCAGCGTACCGCCGCCCACGGTCGGACCGCCAAGGATAACCGCGAACACCAGCCACGTCACCAACGCGATCAGCCCCGTTTGCAGCCGCTGCGTGAGCGTCACGATGTAGAGCGGCAGCGACACCCCGAGAACGAACACCAGCGCGAGTCCCACGGGTAGGTAATGCACGGCATCCCCCGAGTTGACGGGCAGCACCCAGCGGTGGATCGCCACCCCCACCACCGCGAGCAGCAGCCCCGAGAGCAGTCCCGTGATCCACGCTCCGCGGCGCGTGCTGATCTGCTGCGGTTTCGCAGGTTTGCTTTCGGACGCCGCGGGGGCCGGGCTGGCAGCGTCTCCCCCCGCCGCGGCGGCCGAGCTGGCAGCGTCGCCTCCCGCCGCGGGGGCTGCGGGCCCTGCGGGCACTGCGGGCACTGCGGGCACGTAATACTCGCGCGGCAGCAACGGCTGGGCGACGAGGTCGGTCATGGCGAAGAGGTCGAGTTCGACCCCCTCCTGCACCCGCGCCTGCGTCGCGTGCCGGGAGAGCGCCTCGAGGCGCGCGGTCCGCGTGGCCGACACGTCAATCGTGATGCCACCCCGCGCCGCGAACTCTGCATCGTCAATCACGCGCGCGGGGCGCGGGGCGTCCAACGGCGTGCGCTGCCAGTCCTTCGGCGCCGTCTCATGGGCAACCCGCACCGACCATGCATAGTCGCTCTCGGGAATCACGTTGTACCAGAGCTTATCGAGCAGCCCCAGCTCGCGCGCGGCCGCGACCGTCACGTCGTGGGCGCGCACATGATCGGGGTGCCCGTAGCCGCCGCCCGGCTCGTAGGTGAGAATCGCGTCGGGCTGCACCTCGCGCAACACCTGCACGAGATACGGCAGGGCCTCATCAAGGGGCGCGTGACACCACGCGGTCTCGGGCATATCGGGCGGGGCAATGGCGCGCCGCCCCGGCCCGGGGGCCCAGGCCATGCCGGAATCGGTGAAGCGGCGGATCGGGCCACCCGGGGCGTCCCCCAGAAAACGCTGGTCGGTGACGCCCAGGGCCTGCATGGCCCCCGCAATTTCGCCCTCGCGGAACGCGCCCAGCGCGTCAGGATCGCCTTCGAGACCCGGCGCGCCAACCCCCGGCATCACCTCGCCCCGCTCGCCGCGCGTGCACGTCACGACGGTGACCTGGCCCCCCGTCGCGACGATCGCGGCGCACGTGCCGCCCATCGTGATGGTTTCGTCGTCGGGATGAGCGTGCACCGCCACAATGCGGCGAAACGGAGGTGCGCCCGCGGGCAGCGGGCGTGGCGAAGATTCGGGCATAGATACAGCCTAGACGAGAGCGGGGGGCTGCCCGCGCGCTGACCATTGGCGCGGGTAGCCCCCCTGCGGTGCGAAAAAAGCCCCGCGTTACGCGTTCTTGTTGGCGTTCTTCAAACGCGACGCGGCGCGTGCCCGCTCGGTCGCGCTCAAAATCACCTTGCGAATGCGCGTCGATTCGGGCGTCACCTCGACGCACTCGTCTTCGCGGGCAAACTCGAGGCACTCTTCGAGCGTGAGCTTGCGCGGCGGCACGAGGTTTTCGAACGAATCCGACGACGCCGCACGCATGTTGGTGAGTTTTTTCTCTTTGGTGATGTTGACGTCCATGTCTTCGTTGCGAGCGTTCTCGCCGACGATCATGCCCTCGTACACGTCCGAGGTGGGCTCCACGAAGAACGAACCCCGCTCCTGCAGGTTGATCATCGCGAACGGCGTCACCACGCCCGCGCGGTCGGCGACGAGCGAACCGTTGGTGCGGAACTCGATGTGACCGGCCCACGGCTCGTAGCCCTCGGCGATCGACGAGGCGATGCCCGTGCCGCGCGTGTCGGTGAGGAACTTCGTGCGGAACCCGATCAGGCCGCGCGCGGGCACCATGAACTCCATGCGCACCCAGCCGGTGCCGTGGTTGCTCATGTGCTCCATGCGGCCCTTGCGGCTCGCGAGCAGCTGCGTCACGGCACCGAGGTACTCTTCGGGCACGTCGATGGTCATGTGTTCCATGGGCTCGTGCACCTTGCCGTCGATGGTCTTGGTGACCACCTGGGGCTTGCCGACCGTCAGTTCGAAGCCCTCGCGGCGCATCTGCTCGACGAGAATGGCCAGGGCGAGCTCGCCGCGGCCCTGCACCTCCCACGCGTCGGGGCGTTCGGTGGGCAGCACGCGCAGCGACACGTTACCGATCAACTCTTTGTCGAGGCGGTCCTTGACCTGGCGAGCCGTGACCTTCGCTCCCTTGACGCGACCCGCGAGGGGCGACGTGTTGATACCGATGGTCATCGAGATGGCCGGGTCGTCGACCGTGATCAGCGGCAGGGGGCGGGGATCGTTGGGGTCGGTCAGCGTCTCACCAATGGTGATGTTTTCGATACCGGCGACGGCGACGATGTCACCGGGCAGCGCCTTGCGCTCCATCGTGACGCGCTCGAGGCCCTTCGTTTCGAGCAGTTCGGTGATGCGCACGTTCTGGGTCGAACCATCGGCACGCACCCAGGCGACCGTCTGGCCCTTGGCGAGTTCACCGTTGAATACGCGCAGCAGAGCGAGGCGGCCGAGGAACGGCGAGGCGTCGAGGTTCGTCACATGCGCTTGGAACGGAATCTCGTCGTCGTACTGCGGCGCGGGAATCTTCTCCAGAATGGTCTTGAACAGAGGCTCCAGGTTTTCGGAGTCGGGCAGTCCACCGTTCTCGGGCAGATTGGTCGAGGCCCGGCCGGCCTTGGCAGCGGCGTACACGACGGGCACGTCGAGCACGGCGTCGAGGTCGAGGTCGGGGACCTCGTCGACCAGGTCGCCCGCGAGGCCGAGTAGCAGAGCCTCGGTTTCGCTGACAACCTCTTCGATGCGCGAATCGGGGCGGTCAACCTTGTTGACCACGAGGATCACGGGCAGGTGCGCCGCGAGCGCCTTGCGCAGCACGAAGCGGGTCTGCGGCAGCGGACCCTCGGAGGCGTCCACCAGCAGCACGACGCCGTCGACCATCGACAGGCCGCGCTCGACCTCACCGCCGAAGTCGGCGTGGCCCGGGGTGTCGATCACGTTAATGGTGAGGCCCTCGTCTTCGCCGATGGCCTTAGCGCTGTCACCGTTGTAGTGAATCGCCGTGTTCTTGGCGAGGATCGTGATGCCCTTTTCACGCTCGAGGTCGCCCGAGTCCATCGCGCGGTCTTCGACCTGCGCACGGGGATCAAAGGCGCCGCCCTGGCGGAGCATGGCGTCAACCAGGGTGGTCTTGCCGTGGTCGACGTGGGCCACGATGGCCACATTTCGCAGGTTGGTGCGCTGTGCTACAGCCATTAAAAGTGCTCGTTTCTCTGTTCTTACGGCTTCGCTGCGAGCCGCTCGCTCCGCTGGGGCCTAGCTGGGATCGCGCCAACGCGCGAAGTCTCCACGAGCGGCGACGCAGCGGCCGGGCCGCGTGCGGGCCCGCCACGTGCGAACCACACCGGCTCGTACAAAAAAATAGGGCGAACGTTAGCAGATCTCGCAGCTGTCGTCGCACCGTTTCCACCTTAAGTATACGGTGAGTAGCTGCGGGCTTCTATTCGCAAAAGTGATTTGTAACGTGGAATTGCCCACGGTGCCTCCCCCCTTTAGGCTGGTGGAATGACTGATTGCTGCGTGCCCGGCGACGACACGACCGACGCCCCCCAAAATACCGAGGCCACCCCCACTGCGGAGACCGGAGCGTCCGCGACTCCCGCCAAGACCACGAAGGCCGCTGCGAAGGCGGGCGCCAAGAGCGGCACGAGCACGCGCACCGCGAAGGCCGCCAACGCGGCGAGCGCCCAGGCCGGCGACGCTGCCGACGCACCCGTGCGCGCGTCCAAGACCACGAAGTCGCGCTCAACCAAGGGTGCCGGCGCGGGCGTCACCGCGCTGCCGGGCCTGGAAAAACTGGGCGCCGACGACGCCCTCGACGCCATCGAATCGGGAGATTCTGCGGCGCTGGACGAGCTCGCCGCGTGGCCGAAGAACCCGTTCCCCCCGGTCACCTTCGACCCCAAGGGCGACCCCTACTTCGTGACCGTGCCCGAGGGCGTGTTCCTCATGGGCGGCGCCGACGACGACGCCAACACGATCGACGGCGAGGGCCCCGTGCGCCCCGTCTTTGTGAAGGCGTTCCAACTCACCGCCACGCACGTCACGAACGCGCAATTTGCCAAGTTTGTCGAGGCCACGGGCTACGTCACCGAATGCGAAGAGATTGGCTGGTCGTACCTGTTCGCGGGCCTGCTGAAGGGCGACAAGCGCAAAGAATTCATGATCGGCCACTCCGACGACACCGCCTGGTGGCTCGCGGCGCGCACCGTCAACTGGCGCACCCCGCAGGGCCCCGGCACCACGTGGGAGGAATTCGCCGACCACCCCGTCGTGCACGTCTCGCTGCGAGACGCCGAGGCCTGCGCCGAGTACTACGGCGGCCGCCTGGTCACCGAGGCCGAATGGGAAAAAGCGGCCCGCGGCGGCATCCTGCACGCCCGCTACCCGTGGGGCAACCAGGCCATCGGCGCGGAAGGTGCGAGCGATTGGCGCGCCAACATCTGGCAGGGCAAGTTCCCCATCAAGAACACCGAGGACGACGGCTTCTACGCCACCTCGCCGGTCACGAACTACGCGCCCAATGCCATGGGCTTCTACGACATGGCGGGCAACGTGTGGGATTGGACGGCCGACTGGTACTCGACCCGCTGGCACCTGAACGACAACCCCGAGACCCGCACGAACCCCAAGGGCCCCGGCACGGGCCAGACCAAGGTGATTCGCGGCGGCTCGTACCTGTGCCACGACTCGTACTGCAACCGCTACCGGGTCGCGGCTCGCACCTCGACGCCCGCCGATTCGAGCACGGGCCATCTGGGCTTCCGCATTGCGCGCGATGCGTAAGTAGCCATGAGTCTGCCGAAGGCGACGGAGCCCCGCAACGGTGCCCGTCGCCTTCGCTCGTTACCGGGCCCCGGCACGGGCCACACCTTTCGCCCCGATATTCAGGGGCTCCGGGCCTTCGCGGTCGTCGCCGTGCTGGTTTACCACTTTTTTCCGGACGCGCTGCCGGGCGGGTTTGTCGGCGTCGACATCTTTTTCGGCATCTCGGGGTATCTCATTACGTCGCTGCTGATCGCCGAGGCCGGCACCCACGGGCGCATTGCACTGACCTCGTTCTATGCGCGGCGCATCCGACGCCTGCTGCCCGCCGCCCTAGCGACGCTCGCCGCCACCGTGTGCGCGTCTGCGCTGCTCGACGGCCCGCTGCGGCTGCGCGACACGATTGCCGACGCCGCGTGGGCCGCTGCCTACCTCGCCAATTTTCGCGCCGCTGAGGCCACCGAGGGGTACTTTGCGGTCGGCGACCCGTCGCCCCTGCAGCATTTTTGGTCACTCGCGGTCGAAGAGCAGTTCTACCTCATCTGGCCCGTGCTGGTGGCGATGGCTTTTGTGCGGACGCGGCCGGGGCGCGTCCTCGCGATAACTCTCGGAGTGCTGGTGGCCGGGTCGTTGCTCGCCTCGGTGCTGCTCACGGAGGCGGGCTCGCCGCACGCGTATTTCTCGATCTTCACGCGAGCGTGGCAACTTGCGCTCGGCGCGCTCGGCGCGGCCTACGTGACCTTCGTTAAGACCGAATTGTCTCGCCGCGCGGCCCTCGTGGCGCAGGGCCTCGGGCTCTCGCTCATGGTGGGCTCCGTCTTCGTGCTCACGGGTGACATGGCGTTCCCCGGCTGGATCGCCGCGATCCCGACCCTTGGGGTGGTGCTCGCGCTCGTGGGAGGCAGCGGGCACCGCGACACTCCCCTCGACCGTGTGTCGCGGCGGGGGCCCGTGCGCCTTGTGGGCGACGCCTCGTATTCGCTCTACCTGTGGCACTGGCCGGTCTTGATACTTGGGATCGCGGCGTTCGGCCGCGACGGCGCGGGTGAGCGCGCGGCCCTGCTGGCCATATCCGTGCTGCTCGGCTGGGGTAGTTACGCGCTCATCGAAAGGCCAACCCTGCGGGGGCTCGCACGGCGCACTCCTCGGGCCGTCGTGACCGGTGGCGTGCTGCTGACCGGGGCACTCGCGTGGGTAGCGCTGATCGGGGTGCACACGGTGCCGCAGTCGAGCGGCGTCGTCGCGGTGGACGGCACCCGCGAGGCCACCGTGACGCTCGTCCAGGAGGGCAGACTCAAGACGTTCGCCCTGTCAGGCAGTATCGTGGCACCCGCCTCGGCCGGCGTACCCGCCAATGCCAGCACGAGGCTCGTCGACCTCAGCGACGATCTCTCCCCCGTGTTTAGAAACGGCTGCTATGTCGTGACCCTCGTCGTGTGCCCCGGGGGCGACCCCGAGGGCACCACCACCATTGTGCTTGCGGGCGATTCGCAGGTGGGGCACTGGTGGCCCGCTTTCGACGCGGCCGCCCGCAGCCACGGCTGGAAGTTATACATCGTGGGCAAGAATGGCTGCCCCATCACGCGGCTGCCCATCACGATGGGCGACGACAGCCACGATGCGTGGCTTGAGTGCGACCTGTGGCGCCCCGAGGCCGAGCGCACGGTGTTGAGTCTCGACCCCGACATCATTGTGTACGCCAACAATGCGGCGTGGTACCCCAGCAAGGCGGGCCTTGCGGACGTCACGGACACCGAGTGGGTCGGCGGCATTGCGCCCGTCTTGGACGCGTTCACGGAGCGCAGTCAGGTGCTCTACCTGGGCCAATATCCGCAGCTGGCTCAAGACCCCTCGGTGTGCCTCGATGAGCACGTTACTGACGTCGCGGCGTGTGCGACCCCCCTGGCCCAGGCCGCGCCTGCGCGCTGGGAGCGGGTGAATCGCGAACTGGCCTCGCGCCCCCACGTGTACTACGCGGACCTGGGGGCCGTGATCTGCCCGAGCGGCACGTGCAGCCCGATGAGCGGTCGCGACTTCATCTACCGCGACGCCGAACACATGACCAATACGTTCAACCTCTCCCTGGCCCCGCTCGCCGCGCAATGGGTGACGCTCATCTTGAACGACCGCAGCCCCCTCGCGCAGGCGGGCTAACGCCGCACTCTGGGCCGCCAGGCGGCGCCGCTGCCCGCTGGCTTCCCCGCACCTAAACCCCCGGTCCCGCGCGAAGGGGCGCCGTCTTCTCGCGGTTCGTTTCGGCCCTGAAGATGCCCGGTCCCTGCGCGCGCGAAGGGGCGCCCCCCCCCACCGGGGGGCGCCCCTCACGCCATCACGCGCTCCTGCGCGTCACAGGTTACGGTCGCGGCATGCTGCGCAGCGTCGCTGGCGTGGGCATGCCCTCCGCGATCCACTGCTCGAGCGTGATCGGGGTACCGCGATTGCCGCTGACACTCGACATCTTGTAGACCACCGACGAACCGGCGACCCGACCAAAGCCCTGATCAGAGCGGTTGTCGAAGTTCGCGTAGTTCATGGCCGCCCATTCGTTGACCGTGAGCTTGTGCGTCACGCCGTTCAGCGTGGCGAACAGTTCGGGGCTGGTGCCCCACTTGTGCAGCGTCGTGCCTGCGATCCAACCCGCAATGCCGGGCTCGGCGTAGTTCGACTTCGCCCAGTCCGCCGGGGTGAGTCGCTGCCAGGTCCACGCCTCGGGGGCCGTGTTCCAGAACTGCACCGCGTAAATATCGTTGGACCACGAGTACTTCACGTACGCCGAGGGGTATGCGCGCGGGGCCGGGAATCCGTACTCCGCCCACTCCTCGAACGTGATCGCCACGGCGCGGGTAGCCGCGCCCGAACCGGTGATCCGATAGAGGTTGTCCGAGGTGACCGTCTTGTAGAGCACCGGAGCGGGCTCCTTGACGGTGACCTCGAGCCGCACGATCGGCGAATCCAATGAGCCCGTGCGTGCGGCCTGTACGGCGAGGTGGTTCAGGCCCGTCTTCACGGCAACCCCCTCCACACTCCACGTGCCGTCTTCGGCGACCACGGCGCTGTACTGGCCGCCGGCGCCGTTGTTGACGCCGACGGTGTCGCCGGCGGTGCCGGTGCCCGTGACCGTGATCGCGGTAGTCCCCGCGTCGAGTTTGGCGCCCGCCTGCGGCGAGGTGATGACCGGCGTGCCCGCCTGCGTCTGCACCTTCACCGAAATGTCGACGGGCGGCGAGTCGACGCCGCCGCGCGAGGCGACCACCTGGAACGCGTTGTCTCCACCCGCAACCGGCACCTCGGCGATCTCCCACAGGAAGTTCACCCCGACGGAGCCCGTAGCGACCGGCTTACCGTCCTTCAGGATGGTGATGGTGTCGCCCGGGGTGGCGATGCCCGCGAACTTCACCACCGTCGTTCCCAGCGCCAGTTCGGCACCACTCGTGGGTTCGATCACGATCGGGGCCGCGATCGCGTACACCGCGAAGTTGCGCTCGACCGTGGAGGAGACTCCGTCGGCGCGCGCAGCCTGCACGCTCACGTGGTTGTCGCCCGCCTTGACCGTGGCTCCCGCGAGCACCCATTCGAGGTTGTCGCCCACGGTGACGCTCACCGGCTCCGCGCCGTTGACCGAGACCTTGACCGTGTCGCCAGCCTTCTCGGCGGTGCCCTTGATGTCGGCACTCGCGGTGCCGCCGGGCAGGACCTCGCCCTGGGCGGGCGACGTAATGACCGGGGCCGCCACCGTATCGACCGTCACCGTGATCGACACGGAGGGCGAAATGTTGCCCTCGCCGCGATCGGCGCTGATCGAGAAGGAATTAGCCCCGTCGACTACCGCAACGTCCGCGATAGACCAGGCCCCCGTGGCGTCCGCAGTGGCTGTATAGGTCTTATCGCCGGTGGCCGCGGTCATGGTGATGATGTCGCCGGCTTGTGACGTGCCCGCGATGGTCGTCGTGGTGGTGCCCGCGGGCAGCAGGGCATCCTCGGCGGGAGTGGTCACGATCGGAGCCGCTGCCCGGTCGACGGCCGTGAAGGTGCGTTCCGCGGCGGGCGAGACGTCGCCATCCGCGTCGCGCGCAATCACGCTGACCTTGTGGCTCGCGTCCGTGAGGCCAGTGAGTTCGAGGCTCCACGCCCCATCCGTCACGGGTGCGACGAGCGGTGCCGCCGCGTCGTCGAGGGTCACGGCCACCTCGCTGCCCGAGGTCGCGGCGCCGGAGATGGTCGCCTTGCCATCGGTGGTCCAGACGATCTTGCCGTCCGCGTCCGGAGTCGTGACGGTCGGCGCCACGAGGGCCGCCTTGATCACGAAGGTGCGGGTCACTTCGGCAGAGACCGCGTTGCGCGCGCCCTGCGCCTGCACCTTGACGCTGTGCTCGCCGGCGGCGAGACCCGTCAGGGCGAGCGACCACGTGGCGCCGTCGATGGTCGCGGCCACCGGGGTGGTCGATCCGTCCAGGGCAACCTGGACGCCCGTGGCACCCTCTGGCACGGCACCCGAGATGGTCGTGGCCCCGTCGGTGGTCAGCACCCTGGTGCCGTCGGCGGCCGGGGTGGTGATCTTCGGGTCAGCCAGCGCCACCGTGAAGGTGCCCGAGAGGGTAGCCGAGGCGCTCGTGGTGTCCTTGATGATCGCCTTCACCGTGAAGGTGTAGTCGCCGGGAACCACGGGCAGGTCGGTGGTCCAGGCCCCGTCGGTGACGTCGACCGTGAGGTCGGCAGTGTCGTCTGCGAAGTCGATCGTCACCGCGTTGCCATCTGCGGCCGTGCCGGAGAGGGTGACGGTTGCCGTGCCCGCGGGGAACTCCTGAGCGACGGTCGGAGCCGTCAGCACGGGAACGGCGAGGGCCACCGTGAACGCGGTGGCCGCGGTGGCCGCCGAGGCGATGGTGCCCACGCTCTGCACCGCCGTGACGGTGTGCGCCCCGGCGGCGACGGTCGCCTCCGCGGTCCACGTACCGTCGGCCGCCACGGTGACGGCATCGAGCGCCGTGCCGTCGACAGTGGCGACGATCGACGCCCCGGCCAGGCCGGTGCCCGAGATCGTGGCCGCCTTCGTGCCCGCGGGCAGCTCTGTATCCGCCGCGGGGGTCGTGATGACGGGCGCGTTGGGCGTGACCATGATGTCGCCGGTTCCGGCGACGGAGGTCTGACCCGAGAACGTCTGGGTCGCGCTTACGGTGTTATTGCCCTGCTGCACGGCAGCCGCCGTGAGTGTCCAGCGGCCGTTCTCGTCGGCGGTTACGGTCTGGGCGTCGCCGCCATTGACTGTGACGTTGACCGTCGCGCCCGCCAGGGCGGTACCCGTGATGGTGGTGGTGGTGGTGCCCGCGTCGAGGGCGGTGCCCGCGGCGGGAACATCGACCGAGGGTGCGGGCACCTGGGTCAGCAGCAACACGGTGACGCTGGCCGGCTCCGGCACCGCGAACGCCGTCGAGGTGTAGGTGGCCTGTGCCGTAATGACCGCGTCCGCCTTGTCCGCGGTGGCGTTCACCTCGGCGGTCCAGGTGGTGCCAGTCACCGTGGCGTCCACGATGTCACCCTCGGGGCCGGTGACCTTGACGGTCTGGCCCGCGACGTTGGTTCCGGTGACGGTGATCTTGCCGCTCTCGGCGATCACGATCGCGTCGGCAGCCGGGGCCGTGATCGTCGCCTGCACCGCGGCCGCGACCGAGAAGGCCACGGTGGCGGGCACCGAGGTTTGCCCGTTCAACGTCTGCGTTACGGTCGCGGTGTGTGCGCCTTCGGTCGCGGGGGCAGCGACGGTCCACGCGCCGTCGGCCCCGACGGTCGCGGTGATCGGGTCGGCGCCCTCGGCCAGCGTCACGCTGATCGCGGCATTCGGCACGGCGCTACCGGTGATATTCACCGTGGTCGTGCCCGGGTCGAAGACCTGCTCCGCGGTGGGCGTCGTGATCTCGGGTGCCGCGATCTTGACGGTGAAGTTGCTGGTCACCGACGCGGCGGAGGTGGTGCCGTTGATGGTCTGGGTTCCGCCTCTGTCGTTTGTGCCTCGCCACCGTTGACCGTGACACTCACCACCGCGCCCGGCAGCGCCGTGCCCGTGATGGTGGTGGCGTCGCCCGGTTCGAGGGCCGCGCCCTCGGCGGGAACCGAGATCACGGGGGCCGCGACAGTCACCGTGAAATTGGTGGCCGCACTGGACGCCGAGGTGGCCCCGTTGACCGTTTGGGTGGCGGTGACTTCATTCGCGCCCGGCTGCACCGCGGCATCCGCGAGGGTCCAGGTACTGTCCGCGTTCACGGTTGCGGTCTGCTCCGCGCCGCCGTTGAGGCGGACATTGACGGTGGCCCCGGGGAAGCCCATGCCCGTGATGTCCGACGTGGTCGTGCCCGCGTCGAGGAGGGTGGGCCCGGTGATAGTCGGCACCGGCACCGCCGTGAGCACCTTGAAGGCAATGCTCGCGGGTTCCGGCACGACGTAGTTGTTGGCCGTGTAGGTGGCCTGGGCCGTAACGACCGCGTCCGCCTTGTCTGCCGTGGCGTTCACCTCGGCGGTCCAGGTGGTGCCCGTCACCGTGGCGTCCACGACGTCGCCCTCGGGGCCGGTGACCGAGACCTTCTGGCCCTCGGCGTTGGTACCGGTGACGGTGATCTTGCCGTCGGTGTCGATCACCGTGGCGTCGGCAGCCGGGGCCGTGATCGTCGCCTGCACCGCGGCCGCGACCGAGAAGGCCACGGTGGCCTGTACCGAAGTTTGCCCGTTTAGCGTCTGCGTGACGCTGAGGGTGTTGTCACCCACGGTGACCGCCGCGTCGGCGAGCGACCAGGCACCCGTCTCATCGGCGTTCGCGGTCACGGCCTCCGCCTCATTGAGGGTGATGTTCACGGTCGCGCCGGGTGCGGCCTTGCCCGTGATGGTGGTGGCGGTCGTGCCCGGTATGAGCGCCTGGCCAGCCGTCGGCGAGATGATCTCGGGTGCCGCGATCTTGACGGTGAAGTTGCTGGTCACCGACGCGGCGGAGGTSGTGCCGTTGATGGTCTGGGTGGCGCTGACGGTATTGGCACCGACCACCACCGCAACCCCGGAGAGGCTCCACGCGCCGACGTTGTCCGCCTCTGTCGTTTGTGCCTCGCCACCGTTGACCGTGACACTCACCACCGCGCCCGGCAGCGCCGTGCCCGTGATGGTGGTGGCGTCGCCCGGTTCGAGGGCCGCGCCCTCGGCGGGAACCGAGATCACGGGGGCCGCGACAGTCACCGTGAAATTGGTGGCC
>JAFFTF010000006.1 GCA_022803075.1 Micrococcales bacterium 31B | reverse complement strand
AGGCGCCCAGTTACCACTGTTCGAGGAGAGCGACGGGTGGCGGTACCAAGCATTCGTCACCAACACCACCACCGGGCAACTCGCGTTCCTGGAAGCACGTCACCGCGCGCATGCTCGGGTTGAAGACCGCATCCGACACGCTAAAACCACTGGCCTTCGCAGATTCCCCTCCCGAGAGTTCCAGATCAACAGTGCCTGGCTGATGCTCGTGCAAGTCGCTGCCGACCTGGTCGCCTGGACCCGCCTCCTGGCCTGCGTCGGCGACGCGACCGTCGTCACCGCGTGTGAGCCGAAAGCGTTGCGTTACCGGTTCCTCCACACACCCGCACGCCTCACCCGCGGGCAGCGTCGACGCCGATTACGGATCCCTGAAACATGGCCCTGGGCGACAGCGCTCGTCGCCGTATTCGCCAACATCGCCGCCATCCCCCAACCCGCCTAACACAGACCCATCCACCCACGACCACAACACCCGGAAACCCGCAACCCGGCAGCGACAACCGGCCCCCCGTCACACCCACAAGCACTCACACCGCGAGCCCACCCAACCACGCCACCCGCACAGGTCCACGACCATCGTCATGAAAGAGCGAGGCTAGCGCACCGACCCAGACATGACCACTGTGGGATCCGTGCGCATCTGCTCGAGACCCAACACGGCGGCCCCGATGATCGCCGCGCGATCGTCGAGGTCGACGCTCATAGCCGGGTGGTCAAACCGCCGCATGAGCGGCAAAAGATGCGGCATCACATCCTCGACGTGTGCCATGAAATGCTCAAAGAAAATATCGCCCAGATACTCGGGGTAGCCGCCCACCGTGACCGCAGTGGCCCCCGTTGCGGTGGCCACCATGAAGGCGGCCTGCGCACTCCATTGCGCAGCGTCTTTGATGATGTCGAGAGCGCGGCGCGCCCGCTCGTCGTCACCCTGAGCGACCTCGGCGAGCTCGTGGCAAAACCGCGAAATGGCATGCGGGTCGCCCGCCATGCTAATGCCGATCTCGCGCGCTCGAGACTCGATGGCTCGAACGCCGATGCGGCTCTCGAGGCACGCGGGCGCCCGGCACTCTGGGCAGGGCAGCCAGGGCTCCACCTGAATGGGAAGATGCGAAAAGTCTGTCGCCGCGCACCCAAAGCGCGAGAAGCGCGAGCCATTGTGCGTGAGCCCAATGCCCACCGTGTAGCCCACTTGCACGTGAGCGAGCCGCGCACCCTTTGTGACCGGGAGGAACCTGCTATTCGCAATAGCGGCGGCATTCCAGATGTGATCGAACAGCACCGGGACACCCTCGAGGTCGAGCCGCTTAGTCATCTCGCCCAAGACGTCGACATCGGTCCAACTCCATAGGGGGGAGTTCTCGACGCGAGTGCGATCGTCGTTGAAGCGCGCCGGTAGGGCAATGCCGACACCCGCAAGACGCGAGTCCATGCGTGACGCAATATCTCGAACGCGCTCGGCGATAAAACCGAAAAACTCCTCGGGAGTCGGGTCGGCAAAACCCGGATGCCACTCTTCGTGGCTGATTACGCCCGCAAAGCAGCGCGCGATGATCGTGGTGCGGTCGAGACGGGTATCTACACCTATCGAGTACACGCGCCCCTGAGCCAATCGCAGAGACGTGGCCGGGCGCCCCCGCTTTGCCACCGTGGTGGTGGCCAGGGCCTCTTCGAGGAGGCCCGCTTCAAGAAGTTCAGAAACGATGCGCGTGATCGCGGGTTGCGTGAGGCCGCTGCGCTCAATGATGTCGGCGCGGCTAGCCTCACCTAGTTGCGCCACAATGCTGAGCACGAGTGCCAGGTTGTTGCGCTTCATGACGCCGTGCGAGACGGCCTGCCCGGTAATATTCACTTGTCCAGGTTAGCCGCAAATCTTTTGAGCGAGTCGCCAAATATTTCAAACCTTGGTTACATCTCTAAAAAATATCGGCTTCCTCTTCTGTAAACTCACCCTGCGAGGGCAAATACTAACAAATTTCGAGTTAGCCCATCACTCTGAGTAAGGAGCGCGGCCCCGGCGAGTGCGCGGGAATGGCGTGGACACCTCCCACTTCTTGAATCTTGAGTTACATAAGTCACGACACTCAGTAGCCGAGCCTGCGAAACACTGTGCCCAAACGACTACAGAACGTGACTCAGCGGCCCGGGAATTATAAAAGGTCACTTCTTTCCCAAGTCCGCCCCCGAAGCGTTTGGCGCCCGTCCCTCAGGACAGCCAGTCACAGCCGGTCACAGGCAGGCACCGGCATCTTGCGAACCTGGCTCAGGTGGAAAGCTCATGGCAGCGATTTCCATACTTTGCCAGCTCGCTTAATCAGCTGCCTGAATAATGGCCCTGGGAGACTCGGCACAAAACACTTCCCGGATATTCGATTTATATAATCACTCATTGATATTCGATGATCGCTTCGGAATCTTTGCTCACCTGGGCAGCAACGCCGCAATGTGCGAGCGGCGCTCGATACGATGAGACCATGACTTCCACTGTTCCCATCCGCCGCGTCGGCGCCAGCGGCCTCGCGGTGAGTTCCGTCGGACTCGGCTGCAACAACCTCGGACGCCCCGGCACCGCCACCCAAACCCTTGAAGGCACTCAAGCCGTCATCGACGCGGCACTCGACCACGGAATCACCTTTTTTGACGTGGCCGATTGCTACGGAGCCGAACCGGGACTTTCAGAAACACTCTTGGGCCGGGCCCTAGCCGGTCGCCGCGACCGCGTGGTCATCGGCACCAAGTTTGGGCTCCCCGTGGGCGAACTCAACGGTCCAGATTTCGGTGCGCGAGGTTCTCGCCGCTATATTCGGCGCGCCGTCGAGGGCTCGCTGCGCCGCCTCGGCACCGATTACATTGACCTCTTTCAGTTCCACACCCCTGACCCCACAACCCCCATAGAAGAAACCCTCGACTCGCTGGGGAGCCTGATCGACGCTGGCCTCGTGCGCTACATCGGCCATTCCAACCGCAGCGGCTGGCAGATCGCCGACGCCGAGGCCGTCGGCCAACGACTGCGCCACCGCTTCATCTCGGCCCAAAACGAATACTCCCTGCTTCACCGCACCGCCGAGCAGGAGATCCTGCCCGCGGCCCGGCACTACGGCCTCGGCGTGTTCCCGTACTTTCCCCTCTTTAACGGCCTGCTCAGCGGCAAATACACCGCCACCTCTGCGCCCTCCGGTTCGCGGCTCGCCGAGATCAAGCCCGCGCTCCTCGAATCCGCCGATTGGCCCCGCCTCGAACAGCTCCAGGGCTTCGCGGACGCCCGCGGAGTCACCATGCTCGACATCGCCTTCGCCTGGCTCCTGTCGCGCCCAGAAATCTCCTCGGTCATCGCCGGCGCCACCCGCCCCGAGCAGGTCGCACAGAACGCGGCGGCGGCGACGGCCATCGAACTCAGCCCCACAGACCTCGCCGAGATCGACGCGATCTGCCCCGGCCCCGGTCGCGTCAGCCAGTTCTAACCAAAAGATGTCCGCAGCCAACACCACGGCCCTCGGGCGCCCCCTCATCGTGCTCATGGCCGTGACGTGCGGGCTGTCCGTGGCACAGATCTATTACGTCCAGCCACTGCTCCCCCAGCTGGCTCGCGATTTCGGGGTCGCCGAGGCGTCCACGACCTGGATCGTCTCGGCCACCCAAATCGGGTACGCCGTCGCGATGCTGCTCTTGATCCCGCTCGGCGACAAATACTCAACGCGAACCTTAGTGACTGGTTTTCTGGTGCTCTCGGCGCTCGCAGCGGTGAGCATGGGGCTGTCGTGGAACCTCGCCACCGCCCTGGCCCTCGCGCTCGTGATCGGCGTTGCCTCGATCACGGCTCAGTTTTTGATTCCCCTGGTGGCCGAGTACGCGCCACCTGAGCAGCGCGGTGCGCTCCTCGGCCAGGTCATGACTGGTTTGCTCTCGGGCATTCTGCTCTCGCGCGTGGCCTCCTCCATGCTGGCGCAGGTCGCAACGTGGCGGCTCATCTACTTCCTCTCGGCCGCGGGGCTCATCATGCTGCTCGTCGCACTACGCGCCATGCTGCCCGAACGGCGTGCCCGCACTGACCTGCCGTACGCTCACCTCATTCGCTCGACCCTCGCACAACTTCGCCACCACCCCGAGCTCGTGCGCCGCGCGCTCTACCAGGCGAGCATGTTCGGAAGCTTCACCGTGTTCTGGACCATCATCGCGTTCGTGTTGCAGGGTCCCGCCCTGCGCTTCGACGAGTTTCAGGTGGGCCTCTTTGCCCTTCTCGGAGCTGGGGGCATTTTCATCACTCCCCTGGCCGGCCGCTGGAACGACCGCGGTCACGGAACCCTCGTGCTGCGCGGCTCGTTTGCGATGGTCGCCGCGATGTGGGCCCTGGCAGCGTTCAGCGAAGCCCACCTCGCGCCCCTGGCACTCGCCGCGGTGCTACTTGACGCGGCCGTCCAAGCCTCCATGAACGCCAATCAAACGGTGATCTTCAGCCTCGACGCCGCCGCGCGGTCGCGCATCAACTCGATCTACATCGCCGTCTTCTTCACCGCGGGCGCCGCCTGCTCGGCCATCGCGGGCGGCCTCTACCACGTGGCGGGCTGGCGGGGCGTGTGCGCCTTTGGTGCCGTCATGCCCCTCGCGTCTCTGGCGGCCGATTTCTCGCGTCGCAGGCGGGCCAGCGCCTAGGTCGAGACACGTTGGCGGAGGCTACCCGGGTACTTGTGCCCCACGGCGTCCGGCACACAAAAACGGGGGCGCCTTCAAGGAGGCGCCCCCTCACACGTCGTAACGCCGGGACTAGTGGTGACCAGCCACCACGCCCGAGACCGCCTGCGGGCGCTTCACCAAAAACGCCAGGGCAATCGAGACGAGCGAAACCGAGGCACCGACGACAAACGCCGTGTGTATGCCCGCCACCTGAGCGTGCACCGCGTTGACGCCGGCCGTCGTCTGAGCCGCCATCACTCCCGACATGATAGTGACGAAGAGTGCCGTGCCGATGCCACCGGCCAACTGCTGCACCGTGCCAAAAATGGCGCTGCCGTGCGAGTAGAAGCGCGGTTCGACCGATCCCAGACCGGCCGTGAACAGCGGCGTGAACAAGCACGCGAGCCCCACGCTGAGCAGCACATAGACGGCGGCGACGAGGTACATCGAAGTCTCGGTGCCGAAGGACGTGAAGGTCCACAGCGATGCGCTCACCAAGACGGCACCGGGCACCATGAGGGGGCGCGGACCGAAGCGGTCGTAAAGTCGACCCACGGTGGGCGCGAGCAGGCCCATGGCCAGACCACCGGGGAGCACCACCATGCCCGCGACATTCACCGGCAGGCCTAGGCCCCTCTGCAAGTACAACTGCAGCAACATGATGCAGCCGAATAGCACGACCATGTTGACGATCATGAGCAGGGCCGCGAACGTGAAGTTCTTTGAATTCAGAGTGCGCAGGTCGAGCAGGGCCCGATCGCTGCGCTGCAGCGCGACCTGGCGCGCCACAAATGCGGCCAGCGCGAGGATGCCCGCGCCCACAGGAACCCAGATGCCCGTGATAGCCGCTCCCGAGCCGAGGTGAGCGGAGTGTTCCGCAAAGCCCGTCAGTCCAAAGACCAGACCGCCGAAGCCGATCGCCGCGAGGGGAATCGAGGGAGTGTCCAGGCGGGTCTGCTTGCCCTCGGTGACGTTTTCGATGAGGCGGATGCCCACCACGAGCATCGTGATAGAGATGGGCGCCATAAAGATGAACAGAGCCTGCCAGTGGGCGAACCAGTCCAAAATGTAGCCTCCAATGGTGGGGCCGAGCGCCGGTGCCACCGAGATGGTCATGGAGACACGGGCCATCATCTGACCCTGATGCTCCTGCGGGACGAGCATCATGAGCGTCGTCATGAGGAGCGGCATCATGACGGCGGTGCCGGCGGCCTGCACGACGCGGCCCAGGATCAGCACCGAGAAGGTGGGCGCCACGATGGCGACCAGGGTGCCCACAGAGAACAGCGACATCGCAATGATGAAGATCTGCCTCGTTGCCAACCGCTGCAGCAACCAGCCGGTCACGGGGATCACGACGGCCATGGTCAGCATGAAAGCCGTGGAGGCCCACTGGGCCGAGAGTTCGGTGATCGCAAATGAGGTAGCAAGGTTGGCGATCGCTACGCTCATGACGGTTTCGTTCAAGATGACGACGAACGTCGCAATCACGAGCAACCAAATCACGCGGTTGTTTCGCGCTGAATCGTCGGTTTGTTGGTTCTTTGTCGTGGCTGCCAGGGCCCCTGGCTGAGAATCTTCGGCTTGTTTCACTGTTCCAGCGTACGGCTTGCCACCAAGGGCCTCAATGTGTTTTTGGGTCACTCACGTTACAGTGACCTAGGGCGCCTCGCTTGGGTCGCCGCCCTCAGAAAGCACCAGGATGCTGGTACGTGGAAGGATTCAATGCACTCGCTGCTCGTTACCCCGCCACAGCGCTCCCGCCAGCGCACCAGCCGCCTGCTGGCAGCATGGGCATGTGCGCTGCTAGGACCGCTTGCACTTGCTGCAATATTCCATTTTTATGAGGGTCCGGACGCTCAGCCCATAGGGCTCATGATGTTCATGGCCATTCCCGTGGCTGCCTCTATCCTCGGTGGACTCTGGCCCTCGCTGACCGCCGCCGCGCTCGCCGCAGGTGCTGCAAATTACACTCTTTTTACCCCCGTAGGCACCTTCACCGTGCACGGCCGCGTGGCCATCTACACCCTCATCATCTTCGTGATCGTCGCCCTCGCTGTGTCGATCGTCGTATCGATAGCGTCGCGCCGCTCGGCGACGGCCAAGCGGGCCCGCTACGAGGCCGACGCCCTCATCGCGCTCGCGGAAGACACCATGCGCAGCGGCGACGGCGTGCGCAGCCTCCTCGAACACACCCGCGAGGTCTTCGGCCAGCAACAAGTCTGGCTCGCCGAGCAGAGCGGACGCGCGTGGGTCGAGTTGGCTGCCACCCGGCCCCTTGACGGCCAACCCGACGACCCGGCGTCCCGCAGAACGGAGGTGGCTCACGTGCGCGGTTACGCGAATGCGGAAGGCCGGAGGGCCGTGTTCGCGCTGGGAACTGCCTTGCCCGCCGAACTCGGCTCACTGTTCGAGGTGTTTGCGCGGCAAATCTCTGAGGTGTGGGACCTCGTCGAGATGCGCGCCAACGCGGCCGAGGCCGAGTATCGGGCCTCCCAGGATGAGCTGCGATTATCGCTTCTCGCGGCGCTTTCGCACGACCTACGTACCCCCCTGTCTGGCGCCAAGACCGCGGTACAAACCCTGCGCTCCCAAGATGCCCACCTCGACCCAGCGGACCGCAGCTATCTACTCGAGACCGTCGAAGGCAGCATCGACGAACTCACGCGGATCCTGCGCAACCTGCTCGATCAGACCCGCATTCGCTCTGGCTCGGTGCAGCCCGTGCTGCAACCGGTCTCGCTCGACGAAGTGATACCCGTGTCGATCAGCATGGTGAACCAGACACACCCCAACGGTCCCCTCGTGCGATTCGAGGCACCCGAAGACCTGCCGCTCGTCTCGACCGATCCGGGCATGCTGGAGCGGATCATCGCCAACCTAGTTGAGAATGCCGTTCGCCACGGCAGCCCCCCGGGGAGTCTCGCGCCCCTGGTGGCCGTAGTCGAGCCGTGCCCACACCAGTTGGAGATTCAGGTGATCGATCATGGCCCCGGCCTGGACCCGGCCTCCCGCGCCAGCATGTTTCAGGCTTTCCAGCGTCACGGTGACGTGCCCCAGGGCAACGGTCTCGGCCTAGGGCTCGCCGTGGCACAGGGGCTCGCCAAGGCTCTCGGCACCCAGGTAGACGTGCGGGATACCGAGGGCGGTGGCCTCACAATGGTGGTGCGGCTCGGCATGTCACGCAACGCCGCCGGCCTCGTCGCGCGCCCCGCAGAACCGGTGGACGCCGCATGAGCGGGCAGCCCGAGGTCGTGCGGGTGCTCGTCGTCGACGACGAGGTTTCGCTCGCTCGCACCCTCGGAATCACCCTTAAAACTCGCGGCTACGAGGTCGAACTCGCGCACGATGGTCGCACGGCGTTGGCCCTCGCGCATCGCCAGCCGCATGATTTGGTGATCCTCGACATGGGGCTGCCCGACATGGATGGTGCCGACGTCATCGCGGGGCTGCGAGACTTCTGCCGTACCCCGATCATCGTGCTGAGCGCCCGGCATGCGGGCGAAGAGAAGGTGAACGCGCTCGACGCCGGGGCAGACGACTACGTGACGAAGCCGTTCGACATGGATGAACTGCTGGCGCGGATGCGCGTCGCTATGCGGCGCGCGGTGCCCGCCGCCGAGGATTCACCGACCATCTCGACGGCCGCCTTCGACGTGGACCTCTTCACGAAGCGGGTGCTGCGGCACGGCGAGGAGGTGCGGCTCACCCCAACCGAATGGCACCTCCTGGAGTTGCTCGCGCGCAATCCGGGCCAACTGATCTCGGGCGAGACCCTGCTGCGGGAGGTGTGGGGTGCCGCGTACGTCAAGGAGACGCAGTACCTGCGCGTGTATTTTGCGCAATTGCGTCGCAAGCTGGAGGACACGCCCCAGGCGCCGCGCCACCTGGTGACTGAGCCGGGTCGCGGGTATCGGTTGGTGACCGAGCAGACCGACCACACCGACCACACCGAGTAGATCGAGTAGACCGAGCACGGAACGGGTCGAGCGCTTGCCTTCAAAGCAAGGTTAGCCTAACTTAACATGAGAGTCGATAAGCTTTGAAAGGCAATCATGTCCACCGCATTCACCCGGCGCACCCTCGGCCTCAGTCTCGCCCTCGGCGCGGCAGGCCTCGCGACCGCCTGCCAAGCCTCCAGCCCAGCCGACGGCGCGTCCGCAGGAGCCTGGACCTTCACCGACGACCAAGCGCGCGCCATCACGCTGCCCTCACGACCCACTCGAATCGCAGGCTATTCCGACTCCATGCTCGCCCTCATGGACTTCGGAATCACCCCCGTGGCACTGTTCGACCGGATGGCGCCTGAAGAAAACTCGCAGATGAAGGGCCACGATCTCGGCGCGACCAAAATCGTCGGCACCACCTATGGGGAGATCAACATCGAGGCGCTCGCCGCCACGAAACCCGAACTCATCGTCACGACGATTTACCTCGACGACACTGCCTCTATCGGCGCCGCCTCCGCGAACGAAGTACCCTTCGGCATCAAAGACGCCGCCCAACTCAAGCAACTTCAGGCCATTGCACCCGTGATTGCTCTCGCCATGACCGGCACCGGCACCGAAGTGATCGATCGGTTTAACGCCCTTGCCACCTCCCTCGGGGTCGACTGCACCGCCTCGCCCGTCGCCGAGGGCAAACTCGCCTTCGACACCGCGAAGGACGAGCTGACCGCCGCCGCGCAATCCGGGCTGGTGGTGCTGCCCACGGCACCCATTGAGGGCGACGGAATCTATGTGGCGTCCGCCCCCGCCGACCCTCAGCTCAGTATGTTCGCCACCTTCGGGGTGACCTTCGCGGCGGTGGAGCCGGACGAGGACTTCTGGGACCACATCAGCCTCGAGCAGGCCGACCTCTACCCCGCCGATGTCATCATCACGTCAGAGACAAACGCCCAGCCCCTCGAAGATTTCATCCAGGAGCCCACGGTGGCTCAATTGCCCGCGGCCCGCGCCAAGCAGGTCTTCACCTGGCGCAATGCCCCGCTCACCTATGCGGCGCAGGCTCGGGTCATGAGCGAACTCGCGGGATGGCTAGCGCAATCGAAAAAGGTCATCTAGGTAGCGACCGTTATTCGCTGAGCACGAGACCCTGCGGCCGCACCACGAAGAGAATCATCGCGAGCGCGAGGGTGAAGGCCACGCAGATGGACGTCGACATCGGAACGGCACCGCTGCCCAGCAGACCCATCACGGGCGCGGCGATGGCACCGGCCAAGTTCTGGGCCGCGCCCAAAAACGCCGAGGCCGTGCCCGCCGAATCTCCGTGCCGAGACAGCGCAATCGCCGGGGCATTGGGGAAGGTCAGCGCCATGCCCGACATGCAGAAGAACAGCGGAATCAACACGCCCCACACGCCGCCGAGGCCGGTCGAGGCGAGTACGATCATGGCCGCACCCGAGAGCGCTCCGGTCGCGAGGCCCGCGATCAAGAGTTGACCCGGGCTGAAGATGCGCAGCAGCGGCACGTTCATTTGCGTCATGATGATCATGCCCACGGCGACGCCACTGAACGCGTAACCAAACTGCGCCTGGTCGAGGCCGTACACGTTTTGCAGCAGGAACGGCGAACTCGAAATGTACGCGAACAGGCCGGCGAACGTGCAACTGACCATGAGCACGATGCCGACATAAACGCGGTCGCGCGCGAGCTTCTTCAGGATGCCGACGATCTCGCGATGCTTGGCGGG
Organism: Micrococcales bacterium 31B; assembly: GCA_022803075.1. Classification (GTDB taxonomy): domain Bacteria; phylum Actinomycetota; class Actinomycetes; order Actinomycetales; family Dermabacteraceae; genus JAFFTF01. Next base: position 329,790 of record JAFFTF010000006.1, on the reverse strand, counting down.
GCGGCGACGCTCAACCGGAAGCGTTTCGGGCAGCAGGAACCCCGCGACGACGATCACGATGAGCGAGACAACGGCGAGGGCAAGGAACACGACCTGCCAGTGGCTGGCGCTGATGACCCACGCGCCGATGGTGGGAGCAAAGATCGGCGAGACTCCGAGGATCAACATGAGTCGCGAGAGCATGCGCGCGGCGGCCACGCCCTGGAACAGGTCGCGGACGACGGCCATGGAGATGATCGACGCCGCGGCGGCGCCGAAGCCCTGGCCCACGCGGAGGATCGTGAGCAACTCGATGCTGTTGGTGACAACCACAAGCGCCGAGCAGAGGATGTGAACGGCCAGGCCGAACAGCAGGGGTTTGCGGCGCCCGAGGGCGTCCGACAGCGGTCCGACCACGAGCTGGCCGACCAGCATGCCGATCAGGGTGCCGGTGAGGGTCATCTGCGCAACCGACTCACTCACGTTGAGTTCGCGCTCGATGGTCGGCAGCGCGCTCAGGTACATGTCGATCGTGAAGGGACCGATGGCCGTGAGAATGCCGAGGACAACGGTGAAAAAGATTCGCTGGCTACCGGTGAGGTCTTTGCCTGCCGGGACGGGGCGGTTACGCACCGTGAGAGGCTTAGCGGATTGTTGCGTCATGTGCTCTGACTTTCGACCCGGTGGGGGCTGGTGGTCTGGGTGATGGCGGCACAGCGCGCGGATCCAAGCAGATCGCCGCACGTTCTGCCGTAGAAGGAGGGGTGTTACCCGGCCCGGGCCGCGGTGTGCGCGGCTAACACGGGCAGTTCTAGTAGAACATAAGCGGAGCTGAGCATTCCAGTGGGGACCAAATGCCCATCGTCACATCCATATTGCTACCGACCGGTAAGTTTTGTCAACGGTTATTTCGGCGGGACGCGAGGTCCCTCCCTGGCATCTACTCGGGCGGTTCCAGCGTGGCCGGGTCGTCGGGGTTGGTCGTCCCACCCTGCGCGCCCGGCCCCTGCTGCGATGCCTTGCCTGCAGCCCTGCCAGCCCCGCCCCGCGAGGCGTCCGGACCCCCACCCGCAGACGACAGTTGAATCACCGGCCCGGTGCCCCGCACCGGGGGCCGAATGTCGCCCGACTGCCGCCCAAAAAAATGCGCCGACGCCGTCGACTGCCGCATGGTTGACCGATTCTGATCGTCCGTCGACAACAGATCGGCACGATACTGGCCACTGCGATACGCGGCGCGACCCACGAAGTGCGCCGAGACGGGCGCCGTGAGGATCTGCGCCAGTACCGCGATCAGCAACAAGCCCAGGGGGCCCCAGGCTCGCAGTTCGAGCGCGAGGCCCGTGAGCAGCAAAATCAGCCCCGCCAACTGAGGCTTCGTCGCCGCGTGCATGCGCGACAGCACATCGGGCAACCGCAAGAGGCCAATCGCCGTGATCACCAGCAGGAGCACACCGCAGGTCATCGACACGAGCGCGAAAGCATCGAGAATGGCGGTCATTTCGACTCCTCCTTCGACACGAAGCGCGCGGCGGCAACCGACCCCACAAACCCCAGCATCGTGAGCGCCACGATGATGGGCGACGTGTACGTCGTGTGCGTCGCGGCCGCATGTATCACGAGCGCCGCGATCACGATTGCGATCAGCACATCGGAGGCCACGATGCGGTCGAGAATGGTCGGCCCGATCACCATGCGCACCACCGTCAGGACCGCAGCCACGCCAAGCCCCACCGACAACACGACATACCACGCGCTCATGCGCCACCCCCCGTAGTCGACTCCCCGCCGCTGGCGGGCGCACCGCTCTGCGGCCGAGGCTTGATGAGGCCCAGCGCCCTCAGCTCGCGCGTGGGCGCGAACGCCCTCAGCACGCGATCCTCTTGGCGCAGCAGGCTCTCCCGCACCGCCCTAAAATCCGCCTCGCTCTCGGCACCCAGTGCATGCACGAGCACCACGCCGCGATCGCGCTCGACCTCGACGATCAAACTGCCCGGGATCAGTGAGAACAGGTCGGTCGTCATGGTCAGCAGTAGATCCGATCGAGCCCGCAATCGCACCCGCACGAGGGCGGAGGTGCGCACCCCGCGGGGCCGCACCACCTGCCAACTCACCTGTAGCGACGCCCAGAAAAGGTCACGAATGAACACCACGACAAGCCACAGCACCGCGAGCGGCCGCAGCGAGGTCTCACGAGACACGTGCGGCATGGGGAACACGAGCGCGATGATAGCCGCCAGAATCACGCCATTGACCAGGTTGCCCAGCGAGAAGTCGCCCCACATCAGGCACCACAACACGGTGAGGAAACCCGTCGCGATCGGACTGATTCGCGCTCGTAACAGACGCGACTTAATGCGCTGAATCATCGCTGCTCCACCTGCCCATTCGGATCAATGCTAAATCGCAATTGCTCGGCGCTGCCGGGCCCAAGCACGCTATTGACATACGGTGCGCGGTCGAGCAGGGCGGACGCGGCGGCGTCCGAAATCCTAAAAATGGGCCCCGCAAAGGCGGTCAGGGCCAGTCCAAAGACCACGAGGCCCAGCGTCGCCCCGGTCATGACGCGAGGCATGACGGGTGGCTGGCGAAGCACGGCCGGAGGCGCCGTCTGCCAGAAGGCGCGGTTCCATACCTTCGCGACGGCATACAGCGTGAGCAACGAGGTGAGCAGCGAAACCGCAAACAGCGTGTACGAGATGGGGGTCGCCGCATTGACGCCCGCTTGCAGCAAACCGAGCTTCGCCACGAAACCCGATAGGGGCGGCACCCCCGCAAGATTCATCGCGGGAATGAAGAACAGAATCGCCAGCAGGGGGCTCAATTTCGCGAGACCGCCGAGGTTTTCGAGCTTCGACGAGCCAGCTCGCGTTTCGATCAAGCCCACCACGAGAAACAGGGTGGTCTGCACCGTGATGTGGTGCGCGACGTAGAAGATCGCGCCAGCGAGGCCCACCTGGGTCGTCAGCCCCACTCCAAAAATCATGTAGCCGATGTGGCTCACCAGGGTAAACGACAGCACACGCTTTATGTCGGTCTGCGCCACCGCACCCAGGATGCCCACCAACATGGTGAGGCCCGCCGCCACCATCAGCAGCGTGGAGATGTCGGATTCGGGAAACAGCAGCGTCTCCATGCGAATGATGGCATAAACACCGACCTTGGTCAGCAGGCCCGCAAACACAGCGGTCACGGGCGCCGGAGCGGTGGGGTAGGAGTCCGGCAGCCAGGACGACAGTGGAAAAATAGCGGCCTTAATCGCAAACGCGAGCAGCAGCATGACCTCAAGCAGAATGCGCACATTCGGGTCTATCGCATCGAGCTTGATGGCCAGATCGGCGAGGTTGACCGTGCCCACGGCCGTATACATGAACGCGATCGCCGAAAGGAAGATGAGCGAGGACAACAGCGAGACCACCACGTAGGTGGTGCCGGCGCGGATACGCGCACCCGTGCCGCCTAGCGTGAGCAGCACATACGACGCGGCGAGCAAGATCTCGAAGCCGACATACATGTTGAACAGGTCGCCCGCCAGAAACGCGTTGGAAACTCCGGCGACGAGCACAAGATAGGTCGGGTGATAGATCGAGAGCGGCGCGTTATCACGCTCCTCGCTGAGGCCCTGCCCGATGGAGTACACGAGCACCGCGAGCGTGCACGCCGCCGAGATGATGATCATCAGGGCCGAGAGTCGGTCGGCGACCAGGGCGATGCCAAGCGGCGCCTCCCAACCGCCCACATGCAGCACCACGGCCCCACGCGCGTCCGCGAAAAAGAGCAGCACGACCGCGGTGATGAGCACGAGGGTCAGGGCCGATACCGAAATGGCCTGCTGCACACGCTGGCGATTGCGAAACACCATGGTCAGGCCCGCTCCGAACAGGGGCAGCATGACGGGCATGGCGACGAGATTCTCGAGGCTAACCAACCGCGCCACCTCCTCGCGAGGCCGGGCCGTCCCAGGCCGCGTCGTGATCGGGTGCGCTTTCGGTCGCGTCTTCGTTCCCCGAATCCTGGTCGGCCTCCGATTCCGCACCCGGCAGCGACGTGTCGTCGTCGGTAACGTCGGCGGCCAGGTCGTCGGGCGCCGCGCCCTCGTGCAGGGCCGCGCGGCGCCGCGCACGGGCCAGGACGCGCCGGTCCTCCACGTCGTCTTGCACCTCGTCGTGGCCCATCAGCTGCCACGAGCGATAGGCCATGGCCAGCATGAACGCGGCAATTCCGAGGGTGATAACGATGGCCGTCAGCACGAGCGCCTGCGGCAGCGGATCGGACTGCGCCTCGGCGGTCGCCCTCGCCGCCTCACCCGTGGTGGCCTGCGGGTCGACGAACGCTGCGTGACCGGGTGCCCCTGCGGCCACAAGGAACAGCAGGTTGACGCCGTTGCCCGCGAGAATCACACCCAGCAGCACTCGCGTGAGGGTACGTTCGAGCAGCAGGTAGACTCCCGCGGCGATCAGGACGCCAGCGGTCAGGATGAGGCTCAGGTTCGCGGTCATCGGCCCGCCTCCCGCATGTCGATGATGCCCGTGCGCACGGGCGCGCGGGTATCGGCCTCGATCTGTCGATCGATTTCTGCTCCTACCGTGCGCAGCAGGTCGAGCATGAGGCCGACCACCACGAGGTATACGCCGATGTCGAAGAACATCGCGGTGACTACCTTGACGTCCCCGTAGGGCCAGAGGTGAAACTTGATGATGGCGCTCTGCAGGATGGTGCCTCCGAAGGCGAGCGGGGCCAGACCCGTGCCCACGGCTGTGAAGAGGCCCGCACCGAGCATGGCTCCGGCCTGCACCGGAAACGCCTCCCCCAGTTCGTAGCGCCCGCCCGCCAGGTACCGCACCATGAGGGCGAGACCCGTGACGAGAGCGGCAATAAAGCCGCCACCGGGCCGATTGTGCCCCGCGAAGAGCAAGAAGATCGAAAACAGCATGGCGACGGGGAACAAGAATCGGGTCGTGACCTCGAGGACCACGCTGCGGCGGCGAGGTGCAAGGGTGGAGCCTGCCTGCAGCCAGGTGCGCGCGCGGTTACGGGCGTCGGCCGCAGGATTCATCGACCCGCCCTGGTAGCGATGCGCGGGCTGGCTCGAATCGCCCCACACGGCGACGTGGTGGTCGGCACGGGAGACGCGAGCGAGGGTGCCCTCGCGGCGGCGCAGGAAGATCAGCGATGCCACGCCCGTCGCGGCCACGAGAACGACGCTGATCTCACCCATGGTGTCCCACGCTCGAGTGTCGACCAGCGTGACGTTGACAATGTTCATACCGCCGCCGAAGGCGTAGGACGGCTCGTAAAGCAGGCGCCCCACGGGTTCAGCAACGCGGGCGTTCGAGACGGCTATCGCCGTGACGCACAGCGTGGCGGCCGTGCCCACGCCGATCAGCAACCTGATGTAGCGCGAGCTGCGCAGGGGTCGCGACGAGAAGTAGAGCGGGAGCCTACGCAGAACCAGCACGAAGACGACGAGGGTGACCGTCTCGACGAGCAGCTGGGTGAGGGCGATGTCGGGGGCCTGAAAGATCACGAAATTGAGCGCCACGCCGAAGCCCGTGACGCCCACGAGCACCACGGCGCGCAATCGGCGGCGCGAACGCGTAGCCGCGATGGCCGCGAAGGCAACGACGACCCCAATCACGAACTGGGCGGGGTGGTCCCAAGCGCGCAGCTCCATGCGCTGCGGCCAGCCCGCGAGCAGGTGACCCCAGACCAGCGTCATCATGACCACGAGAGTGGTGCCGAGGAACACGGGCAGGGAGCCGCGCTGCGTCGCGGAGGTGACGCTCACGGCCGTCGCGTCGACGCCGCGCATGACGCGCCGGTAGGCGCGATCGATGTCGACGAACTTGCCCCACGTGCGTTTCTCGGGGGCGACCGCCCCCTGCAACTTGTAGGCGCGCCGTGCCTGCGCGGAGACCGCGACGCCGAGGGCCCACGACAGGGCAGAGACCGCGAGGACCGCGTTCACTGCAAAAAATGCCAGGTGCGGTTCGTGATCGGGGTCGGCAACGTACCAAGCGGCCACGGGCTCGAGGTAGGCCTGCACGGTGCTCGCGGCCACGGCGAATGCGAGGGTTCCTACTGCGAGAACGGCGGCGGGCAGCCAAAAGGCGACCTGGACCGGGCGGACGCTGGTGGGAGGCACTCGGCGTCCCCCCGGGGTGCGTTTCGAGGCTAGGGCGCCCCACAGGAACCGTGCCGAGTACGCGAACGTGAGGCCGCTGCCGAGCACCAGGAACGCCAGCACCGTTCGCTCTTGCCAGCCCCCATAAAAGAGGGACGCGAAGGCCGCCTCCTTGGCCACGAAACCCGCGGTAAGCGGGATTCCCGCCATCGACAGCGCGGAAACCCAGGCGATCGCGGTGACGGGTGGCAGGGCCCGGCCCACGCCCGAAAGTTGGCGCACGTCGCGGGTGCCGGTGGCCTTGTCGATGATGCCGACGGTGAGGAACAGGGGCGCTTTGAACAGCGCGTGGGAGACGAGCAGCGCGAGGCCCGCGAGGGCGCTCGAGGCCGTGCCGAGACCGTTCACCACGACGAGGAACCCGAGTTGAGACACGGTGCCAAACGCGAGCATCAACTTGATGTCGATCTGGCGCAGTGCGCGGTACGCACCGAGGAGCATGGTCGCGATTCCGAGGGTCCAAATGAGGGGCGCCCAGGTGGGCACGTCATGCATGGCGGGCGCGAGGCGCGCCACGAGGAACACGCCGGCCTTCACCATCGCGGCGGCGTGCAAATAGGCGCTGACCGGGGTGGGCGCTGCCATGGCGGCGGGAAGCCAGAAGTGGAACGGCAGCAGCGCCGACTTGGAGAGCGCGCCGAGCAAGACGAGCACCACGGCGACCGAGATGGCAACGGGCGGGGCGCTGCCCCACTGCTGCCATTCGCCGCTCGCGACGACTTGGCTGAGTCGGTAGGTGCCGAGTCGCTCGCCGATCATGACCATGCCGCCGAGCATGGCGAGACCACCGAAGGTCGTGACAATGAGCGCTTCAAGGGCCGCGCGGCGCGAGGTTTTACGGTCTTCGTAGTGGCCGATCATCAGGTAGCTGAAGATCGTCGTGAGTTCCCAGGCGATGAACAGCACGATCATGTTGTCACTGATCACGAGCGCGAACATGGCTCCCGCGAAGGCCGTCAGTACGCCCGCGAAGCGGCCCAACGCGGGTTCAGTATTTTTGAAGTAGCGAGCGCAGTAGAGTAGGACGAGGGCGCCCACGCCGCCGACGAGCAGGCACAGTGCCCAAGACAGCGTGTCGAGATAGAACGAGAGTTCAAGGCTGAGCCCGGGCACCCAAGGCACGACCACGCTGCGAGGCTGCTCGAGGATCGCATGGGATTGAGCCGCCGCCCACACAAGAACCGCACCGGGCACTGCGGCCAGCACATAGAAGGCGTTTCGGCCCCATAACCGCACTAGCCAGGGCGCACATACTGCCGCCACGGCGTGGAGTGCGATAAGCGCCAACATGAGGGTCCGATCATCGTTCGGGTGGTTCCCACGCCTGCCTCTAATGGACAAGGCAAGGGTTTCCACATACTCTATCAGTATGCTTTCGAGTTGTTCGATTTGACTCGGCGATTGGACGGCGCGGAGAGCGCCGACTACCGCCGACCGCGACGCTAAGAGGTGCGAAAATGGTACATCACGCGGCAGAAGTTACCCTCGCCCCGGTGAGCGGAAAGTCCGTGCGCGACTACCTCACAGAGCTGGCCCGCGCGAGCCAGGTCGACCCCGCCCCGCACAAGGCCCCCGCGATGACGCAGGCTGGCTCGCACCTTTTCGAACGCACCGTAGCCCTCCTCGCGCACGCCCCCGTCGAAACCCGCGCCCACCTGCTGCGCGCCCTGCACCTCGTGGCGGATTCCCTCGGCCACGGCGATGCCGTCACTCTCTCCCGCCACGAAGCGACCGTAACCACGCAGGAAGCCGCCGATGTGCTCGGCATTTCGCGTCCCACCCTGGTCCGCTTGCTCGAACAGGGCGCAATTCCGTTCTCGCAACCCAGTCGGCACCGCCGCATCCTCCTCGCCGACGTTCTCGCCTACCAGGCCAGCCACGACGGCATTCATCAAGGGTCTGCGCCCGAGACCAACGAGGGCGGGCCCGGGTTCGCCGCCCCGTCGCAGGCCTAGGCCCTGCCGCGGCGGGCTGCTTTTCCACACACTCGCTGTTAGGGCGATTCTCGCGTGGCCGCCCCGTAGACTTTCCGCATGGTCGACTCGTTCCGCTCCGCTGCCGCCCCGCGCAAATCCCTGCTCGCCTGGTGGCTCTGGGATTCAGGCGGTGCGGCGTTCAGCGCGGTCATTATCTCGTTCGTGTTTTCGCAGTACATCACCCAAGCCGTAGCGAGCACCCCCGATGAGGGCACCACCGCCATCGGCACCGCAAACACCATTGCGGCAGTCGTGATCGCTCTGCTCGCTCCCCTGCTGGGCACGCTCGCCGACGCGGGCCAATACCGCAAGCGACTCCTCATCTGCTTCACGCTCGGCACCGTGACCTGTTCTTTTCTGCTGTTTGGCATCGAGGCTGACAAGTCAGACCCGCGCTACCTCATCATGGGCGCGGCGATCATGGCCCTGGGCGGCTGCTTTTTGGAACTCTCGGGCGTCTTCTACAACTCGATGCTGCCGCAACTTGCGACTCGCGCCAACGTGGGTCGGGTCTCCGGCGTGGGCATGGCGTTCGGTTACGGCGGTGGCGTCGTTTGCCTCGTGCTCACCCTGTTCGTCTTCGTTAACCCCGCGATTCCCGGCCTCGCCCTCCCCGAAGAGAACGGCCTGAACTTCCGGGCCATAGCCATCTTCTGCGGCATCTGGCTGCTCGCATGCGCAACCCCCCTCATGCTCACGGCACCACGTCAGACGCTTCTGGGCGAGACCACTAGTTGGAACCCCTGGCAGGGTTACGTACAGATCGCCCGGCAAATTCGCCAGATGTGGCGCGAAGACCGCCTCTCGCTGCACTTCTTCATCGCCTCCGCGATCGTGCGCGACTCCCTTGCCGCAATCTTTGCGCTGGCCGGCGTGATCGCAGGCAGTGTCTACAACTGGTCGGCCCAGCAAACGATCATCTTCGCGCTACTCGCGAACGTCGCCGCGGCGCTCGGCGCCACCTTCGGCGGGCGCCTCGATGATCGGCTCGGTCCCAAGTCGGTGGTGATCGGCTCGACCAGCATCATGATCGTGAGCGGCCTCTTGATCGTCACCCTCAACACCTCGACCATGTTTTTCGCCGCGGGCCTCGTGATTGCGGCCCTGGTTGGCCCCTCGCAGTCCGCGATGCGCACTCTCCTCACCCGCGTGACCCCACCGGGACGAGAGAACGCCAACTTCGGCCTCTACGCGACCACCGGCCGCGCCCTCTCGTTCCTCGGCCACGGCTCGTTCACTCTGTTCACGGTGCTGTTCTCCGGCTCCCGGTGGGGAATGCTGGGCATCGTGTCGGTGATGGCTCTGGGCCTCATCGTGTTCATCCCGCTGAAGTATCAGCATCAGCGGGCCGTTCCCAGCCCCGCGGGTCAGGCCTAGTCAAACCAGGGGCGGATCGCGGCGTCCATACCGGGATGCGTCAGAAAGTACCCGATGCCCGTGGCTACTGCCACGAATAGCATCCAGCCGGCCCATAAGGTCCATTTCGACGCGTAGTGGGCCATGCGCTGCCCTGGATCCGCCTTGACGCTGCACGCATAGGTGCACGTGTTGAGGCAGGGTGCGACGACGTCGCTCACCACGACGGTCCACTCGGTGGCGGCCACGGCCTCGGTTCCTTTGAGCCTCCGCCGTGCCTTGCCGTCGTCGATCAATAATTGGAGGGGGACGCCGGGTGCCACGTTGGCAAATTCGAAACGGCCGTCCCGGTTGACCACACACGGGGCCACGACATTGCCGCTCACGTCACGCGCGGGTTTGCCATCCGGAGTCACGAGCGTGACTGTCGCACCCTCGAGCCCGCGCTTCCAGGCGTTGGGGGAGGAGGCGACTCCCACCTCCAGGACGCCGCTCACCTGTTCACGCCCGTAGTAGGAGCTAGCGGTGAGCGCGCCGGTAGTGCGAAAGTTTGCGTGCCCATCGTGCTGCACCACGGTGCTTGCTAGCGTGCGTGTCAGTGGCCGCATGGGGCGATGCCGTGGGGTACGGGTGGCTGCAATGGTCATCGGCTGATCCAAGTCGTGTCGCGCGGCACTGCATTCTCCATCGCTGTCAGGTGCCGCATCCCGGCATCGATGCTAGGTATTTGGGTAGAGAGTTGATCAGAAGCGATCAATAACTGCTCTCCGTAGTCAGATAGTAACGCATAGTGACTCGCAGTGCATCTGTACCAACGCAGCTACGCAGGCCGCAAAGTGCGCGCCGAAACAAACTCGGCTCAGTTTCCACATCTCCGCGCGGGTCAATCTTGTGCAAAAAGTGACGCTCACAACGTATTCTTTGGCGGCACCGCGTGACCTCACCCACTGTTCCCCCGTTACAGTTCCGCCGCGGCATGCCAAAGTGCTAGCGTCAGATATGGCCAATTCACAATCCACTTCGTCGACGATCGTCAAAGACGCCGTGACCCTCGCCGAACCTGATCCAGGCCACTGGGTGCTCACGTTCGGTCCGCAAAGTTTGCCTGAAACTGTGACAGAGGTCTTTTCGCAGCATGGCCGCAAGAACAGTCCCCACAGTTGGTCGACTGTTCTGGATAACCGAGTGTCCAGCCTTGATCGGTCAAAGTCCCGCCGCCTCCTGTTCGAGCCCGGCTCCGACACCCTTGTCGTGCGCTCCACGGACAATGCGTCCATCAACCTCGTGCAAGACCAGATCACACTGTTTTGCGATGATCTCGACCTGCTCGAACTGCAACTTCTCAAGTTGGAGATCGTCACGTCTTTCTGACGGACGCTCCCATCACAACTAGGGCCCGAACCTGATGGTTCGGGCCCCTTTTTTCGTATCTCGACCCGGGGAATCTTCCCCGAGCACGCTACCTCTCGCGACGCCGCTAGTCGTCCGCCGCTCGCGCACACCTTTCACGGACGGCGAGAATCACCTCTATTAACGAACGTCCTACTCGGCGCCGAAGATATCTGCCTGATGGAAGTTCAAGTACGAGCGCGACGCGGTCGGCCCGCGTTGCCCCAAATAGCGGTTAAGGTTCTCGCCCTGGCCGTAGGGGGTCTCGGCGGCACTCGACAGTTGGAAGAAGCACAGTTGCCCAATTTTCATACCGGGCCAGAGCATGATCGGGAGCGTCGCCACATTGGCGAGCTCTAGCGTGACATGCCCGCTAAAGCCTGGGTCAATGAAGCCGGCCGTGGAATGCGTGATCAGCCCGAGTCGCCCGAGCGAGGACTTGCCCTCGAGCCGGGCGGCGATGTCGTCCGGCAGCGTCACCACTTCATACGTGGAGGCCAGCACGAACTCACCGGGGTGCAACACGAAAGATTCGCCTGCGGCGCACTCGACGAGCCGCGTCAACTCCGGTTGTTCCTCGCGTGGGTCGATATGAGCGTATTTGTGATTATCGAAGAGGCGAAACAGTTTATCGATGCGAACGTCCACGCTCGACGGCTGCACCATCTCGGGGTCAAAGGGCTCAAGCACAACGCGGCCAGAATCGATGTGGCGGCGGATATCGCGGTCTGAAAGCAGCACAGCCCCAGGCTAGCCAAGATAGTCCGGACGCCGCGCGACCTTCCCGGGCACTGGTCCCCTGCGATGCCAGCGCAACCAGACCAGCGCTCCGAGTTCCCCGCATTGACCGGCCTCGCCCGCGTGCGCCCCCAGCCAGTACCCTGGTGAGGCCATGAAAACACCATCCGGGTCAGACGCACCCCATGAGATGCCCGGCGAACTGCTCGCGGACGGTATCTGCGCGCGCGCCGTGTCTCAGCGTTACACCACCTCGAGCAGCATTGTCGACGCCCTGGGGCCCCTCGACCTCACCATCAAACGCGGCCAATTTTTGAGCCTCCTCGGCCCCTCGGGCTCGGGAAAGTCCACGCTGCTGCGCTGCCTAGCGGGCCTCGAAACGCCCCACTCGGGGGAGGTCAGCGTCTTCGGTGCCAGCGTCGCGTCGGCGCGCGCCGCGAAACGCATCTCGTTCGTACCGCAAAAGCCCGGCCTGCTGCCTTGGGCCTCTGCGCTCGACAACGTCGTGGTGGCCGACCGCATCAATAACCGTGCCTGCGACCGCAACGCTGCACGCCGACGCGCCCTCGAACTGCTCGAACTCTTCGGCATGGCCAACGCGGCGCAGCGCCAACCGCATCAACTCTCGGGCGGCATGCAACAGCGCGTGGCCCTCGCCCGCGCGTTCGTGACCCGACCCGATGTGCTGCTCCTCGACGAACCGTTCAGCGCGCTCGATGAGTTTACGCGCATCGACGTCACCGACTACCTGCTCGAAGTGTGGCAGCGCACCGGCACCACCATCGTGTTCGTGACCCACTCCGTGAGCGAGGCCGTCACCCTCTCCGATTCCATAGCGGTAATGGCGGGGCCCCCCGGTCGCATTCACTGCGAGGTCAGCAACGACGTACCGCGCCCCCGCTGGAAGGGCCCCACCGCGTCGCCCGGCTTTGACGATCTCGCGGTGCGCATCCGCACCGAGCTCGAGCACGCCGTGCGCGATTCGCGCCGCCCGCACGATACCGGCGAAGCGGCCCCTGGCGGCGCACCGAACAGCGGCCCCGTGGTTCCGGACGCGGGGGTGGCCCGTTGACGCCCCGCCCTCCCCTTTCGCACTACCTGCACCCCCGCATGTGGCTGCCGTCAGTGATCGCCGTGGCCGCCCTCGCGGCACTGTGGCAACTCATTGCGGACCGCAACCCCTACCTGCTTCCGAGTCTGCCCTCCGTGCTGCGCTCACTGGCAACCTTGCCGCAGTTCTACCTCTCAAACGCGGGCGTGACCCTCGCCGAAGCCACCGTGGGCCTCGCGCTCGGTGCCATTGCCGCCATTGTGCTGGCGGTCGCGATGAGCGAGGCCGTCGTCCTGCGACGCGCCCTGATGCCACTCATTGCGGTCGCCAACGTGACCCCCGTCGTTGCGATAGCACCCGCCCTCGTCGTGGCGTTTGGCTTTGGTTGGGCGCCCAAGTTCATCGTCACGGCGCTGATCACGTTTTTTCCCATTCTCATGAACGTTTTGATTGGCTTGCGCTCCGTGCCGCCCGAGACGCTCCAGGTGTTCCACACGCTGGCGGCCTCGCGCTGGGAGGTGCTCTGGCGACTGCGGCTGCCCTTTGCGCTGCCCTACATTTTTGCGGCGGCCCGCACGGCGTTCCCCATCTCCCTGATCGGCGCCGTGGTCGCCGAGTACAGCGCCGCCGGCGCCAACGCGGGCCTCGGCACCGTCATCTCGGTCGCGTCCTCCTCGTCGAACCTCGAGATCGTCTACGCGGCCATCGCGTGCCTCGCCGTCATGGGTGTAGCCATGCTCGCGCTGGTCTCCCTGTGCGAGAGTCGGTTCCTCTCGTGGCACGATTCGCGGCGCCCCTAGGGTAGCGGCTGGTTCCCGCCTAGTCGGTCATTCGCCACCCGAGCCCAATTCGCCGCCCGAGCCCACCCCGCCACCCGAGCCCACCCCGCCACCCGAGCCCAGTGCGCGGGCGAACCTGGGAATAGGAGCGTCCACGGCGGACCAGGCGCCACGACCCACGGCCCGCGGGCCTATTCTGGTGGTATGACACCTCGACCCCTCGCCCGCGCCGTCGCGGCCCTCACCGTGCTTGCCGTCTGCACCTTGGGGTTGGCAGCCTGCAATGCGAGCGCCACCCCGCCGCCCGCGAGCGGCAGTTCTGGGGCGCCCTCCACGAGCGCCACCGCGGCGATTGACGCCGAGCGCTGCGCCCAGAATCGCGCGGCGGGCACCGTCACTTACCTGACGGGCTACCAATACCAGGCGAGCGTGTCGATCCTGGACGTGATCGCCGCCAAACAGCTCGGCTACTTCGATGCGATGTGCCTGGACGTCGAGATTCAACCAGGCAACGGAGACGTGCAGAGCAATGCGAAGCTCGTAGCAGCCGGGACCGCGACCATCTCGGGAGTCGGCAGCGACATGGACGTCATGCAGGCCATCGCGGGTGGCATCGAGGTCACCCAGGTGGCCACCGAGGGGCACACGACGATCGACACGCTGCTCACCGGCACCGAGATTACCGACCTCAAGCAGCTCGAGGGCAAGACCCTTGGCCACAAGGGCACCCTCGGCCCCACCCAGACCGCCATGCTGAAGTCCGCGGGAGTTGACCTGTCGAAAGTCACCCTCGTCAAGGTGGGCTTCGACCCCATGGTGCTGCCGCGTGGCCAGGTGCAGGCGCTCACCGCGTACAAGTCGAACGAACCCGCCACGCTGAAGGCCCAGCAGGTACCGTTCACCGAATGGGACCCGGACCAGTACGGCGTGCAGGGTTCCTTCGGCGCGATGGTCGCGAACCCCGCATTCGCGTCGCAGAATCCCACCGCCGTGCAGGACTTCCTGCGCGCCACGGCGCACGCCCTCGACTACTGCTCGGCGGCCGCGCAGCAGCAGGCCTGCGTGGAGTTTGCGGCCGCCCTCTCGCAGGCCGGCTACGACACGGCACACAACCTGGAGGTCTGGAAGACCGAGTCGCATTTGGTGGCCTCGTCCGCGACCGGCGCCGTGCCGTTCGCACCCGTCGACAGCGAACTCACGGCGCAGGTGAGGCTGCTCGCCGATGCGGGCGTGCTCGCCGAGGGGATCGCGCTGCCCGATTACGTGGATTCCAGTTTCGCAGAAGCTGTCTTCGTGGACGGTGCGGTCGACTGGCCCGCCGCGCCGTAAGTGCCCGCCGCGCTGGGCGTCGGATACCACCGCAGAAAAACTTTGCTACGATGTGTGCAGCGCGGCCGCAAGGCAACCACTGCGGTAAACCTGCAGGTGGAGGCGCTATGCCGATGTAGCTTAATGGTAAAGCCCCTGCTTCCCAAGCAGGCGACGCGGGTTCGATTCCCGTCATCGGCTCTTTTATTGCTCTGGACGCGCCGGCCCCGGTTTGGCAGGTTGGCCAGCACCTCACAGCCGCGCCTCGGAGGTGACCGGCAGGGCGTCACCTAAACTGGCTGAAGGCCTCCACCGCCGCGCGAAGGGAACCCCTTGAAGACCATTGTGGCTACCGCTCTCGCCGTTGTGGCAGTGGCAACGCTCACGGCATGCGGCTCGTCGCAGCCCGTTGTTGAGGCCCCCCGCGGCACGATCGCACAATTTCAAACCGCACAGGCCCCGCTCATCACGTACCTGCAAAACTCGCAGTCGACGCTCGCGGCCCAGGGGTGGAGCATCGCTCAAGACTCCCCGGACCCCAGCGCAAACACCAGCTACATAGCGGCGTGCGACACGGCTGGCACCCAGTTCAAGCCCGCGGCCACGCTCACCCTCACGCGCGGCGGCACGCTGAACCAGGCGGCGGTCGACCAACTCAGCCAGTTTCTCGTGAACCAAGCCGTCGCCGACCAGATGCTCCAGGTGCGGGGCCCGCTCGATGACGCGAGCATGAAGAGTGCCGGGGTTGACCTCCAATACGTCTTCACGAAGGACTCCAACCGCTACGTCTACAACCTCGTGGGGGCCGCCACCGCGCCCGTTATCTCCATCGACGCGACGGGCCCCTGCATCGCGGCACCCACGACAGCCGACGCGGCGGTGCTACGCGCCGGCGTGCCGCTGTTCGCGGGCTAACGCTCCACGGACCACCCGGTCGTCCGGGCTTTACCCCAGGTGGGCCATCTCTGCGATGTCGGCGAGCATCGCGAGGTCTGGATGCATGGAGTCTGCACCGCAACGCCCCTCCGCCGAGAGGGCAATGGTGTCTCCCCCGGGGAACCGCTTGACGAGGCTTGCCACCCAGCGCGGCGCGCCTCGCCCCGTGCGATACGTGCCCACCCCCGCCTGCACCGTGCCGTCGCTCGACGGCAGCGTCTCAATCACGAGCAGCCGAAATGCCGCGAGGTTCGTAAAGCGTCCCATGCGGGCGTTGACCCACTCGCGCACCTCGAAGGCGCTTGGTGAAACGAAGGTTGACTCGACTGCGCAGCGGATGGCTCCCGGCAGCATGAATTCTAAGGGCTCACTGTCGCTCGACGACAAGACCTCGGTGCCCCGAGGCAGCGAAAACGTCACCCGAACCGCGGTCTCCACAGATCTCCTCTTCTCTGAGCGGGCAGAAATCGGCGCTAGAGCTCAGTCTCCGACGTGACGTCCAGCAGTGGTAGATCGTCAGTTGTGATGAGCCGCGACGAGACGGCGTGCTCCACCAGGCGAGCACGACGATTCGTCGCGAGTTTGCCGCCGCCGGCGCGCAGTCCGGCCACGCCGTGGCGATCCAACTTGTCACACACATTGTCAAGCTTACGATTGAACTTCGTCATCGACCAGCCCAGTCGCTCGGCCGCCTTGGACGATGTGGGAATCGACGCGAGACTAACACCGTCGCGCCGCAGCATCGGCTCGGCCAACGCCAGCATGACTTGCTTTTGCGACAGTGTAAAGCGGAGCGGAGCGATCGTGGTGGCCCCGATGCCCTCGCCGTCTTCGACCGGTGCTTCGGAGTAGTACGTGGAGTTCAGAATGAAGTTGACCTCGTAGGTCGTGGAGCCCGCCGTGAACAGCGCCCGCGTGTACGCCATGAACAGCGGCAGCGGCGTCTGCGGCGACAGCCAGGCCTGCATACTGCCCTGACCGTTGGTGACGGTCGCGGCGAGGGTGGTGCCCACGTTCTTGAGCCACCAAACGCCGTCACGGCACGTTATGGTGAGAAAGCGGCGGTGCAGGTATGCGTTGTCGTCGATGAAGAGGTCGGCGTCGTCACCGCGGCCGATGACGAACTCGCCGTCCGGGTCGGGAACGTACCACTCGCCGCAGAACTCAATGCAGAGCGCGCCTGAACCCAGGTCTTGGGGCTGCGACTCGAACGCCTTGGCGGTCACTTCTCTACCACGCAACTTTCATTTGGTCGGACGGTCACCGACTCTGAGGCCGTACCCTTGCTGGCCCTCACGACCCTAAGACTTACAGAGGGCAAACCGGAAGTCTCTACGTTTATTTTGACCGGATTCTGGTTCGCGGGCCAGGTGACCGGGTCGCCGCCGTCGAGTTGGTACTCGATCACGTCGGAGGCCTCACGGTTCTCCACCACGAAATCTATCAGCAATTCGCACCGAGGGTCTTCGACGGTTTGATCGGCAAAACGTGCGGTCGGTGTGTCTGCAAAACGTGGTGGCGGGGCCGCCTCCACCGTCGCTATTGTCTCCGACGACCTGGTGGGGGTCGGCCCCATACCGGGTTGCCACACGTAGGCGTACACCACCCATGCGGTGACGCCGAGCACCAGCACGCTCGCGATGACCACGGGCCACACACGGCGGGAACGGCGCTTTCGGGACGCCCCGGGCTCCGGTTCCAGCACGCCCTGCTGGGGCTGGACCTGGTCATGCACGAAGTTCACCAGACCCGGCTGACCCGGCGGCAGGGGATTCCCGAACTGCGGGCCCGACGCCTGATGTGCGGCGAGATCCCCTGTGACGGGGCCACTGCCGCCGAACGGGCCACTGTTGTATCCACCGTGAGGGTCCGTACCGGGCGACATGGGGCCGGGCATTCCCGATCCCAGCTGCGAGGGCGCGGAGGGGGCCTGCGTGCCACTCGGCGTCGGCCCTGAATACCCTTCCACCGAAGGCGGCTGGCCGCCGAGGGTGATGACCTGACGCAATTGCGTGCCGTCCGCGTCATCGACCTCGCGATTCGGGCCCTCGTCGCGCAGCAGAGACTCCTGCGGCAGCGGCAGCGGAGTCTCTGGCAGATGCATCCCCAATTCGACCGTGTTGAGCGCTCGCGCGAAAGAAAGCGCGCTCGAATAGCGGCGCCGCGCGTCCTTGTCCATGGCCGTGCGTAACGCCAGGTAAAGTTCCTGCGGCACGTCGCTGCGTTTGACCTGCGGCAGCGGCTCCGTGCGAATGCGTTCCTCCAGGAGGGTGCGCGTCATGCCGGTGCCGGGAAGCACGAAGGGGCTCGCGCCCGCCAACAGGGTGTAGATCGTGGCGGCGAGGGAGTAGACATCGCTGCGCTCATCGAGGGCCGGACGCTCCCAAAGCGCCTCGGGTGGCGACCACGGCAGCGAGAGTGCGTGTTCCGACTCCTCATCACCGGCCTCGATGCCAAGCCCCTTGAAGGTGGTGCCCACCTTGAGGGCTGAGATGCCGAAGTCGGTGAGTGCCGGGCCAAAGTCGTTGACCAGGATGTTCTCGGGCTTGATGTCGCGGTGCACGATGCCCGCACGGTGCGCGTACTCCACCGCGCCCGCAATTTTGACGCCCACCGAGAGGCATTCCTGCACGCTCAGCCGCGAGCGCCGCAACCTCACCTGATAATTCGGGGCCTTGCAGTACTCCATGACAATGAACGGCCGACCGTCGGCGGCAATGCCCGTCGAGTAGATACTCACGATGTGAGGGTGCTGGGACACCTTAGCCATGACGGTCGCTTCTTCGCCGAACTGGGCGAGGGCGCGTGGCGCGGTCACGTCGCGATGCAGCACCTTAATGGCGGTCTGGCGGTGCAACGTGTGGTCTGTGTAGAGAAATACGTCGGCGAACCCGCCACCGCCCAGGAACGAGACAAACTCGTAGTTATCCAGCAGCGGAGGGGAAAGCCGGGGGCTCTTGCTCATGGAATGTCCTGACACCGAATGGTCACGCCGTCGCCGAGGTCGATGATGTCACCCGAGCGCAGCATGACCTGCTCGTGGGCGATGAGGCGACGCGGAGCATAGCCCGCGCGGTGCAGGAGGGTGCCATTGGTGCTGTCGAGGTCGCTGACGAACACGTGCCACTGCTCGACGCTGATCAGAACGTGGTTGCGCGAGATGTCGTTTGACGGCCCGTTCACCGCGACCAGCAGGGGCTGCTCATGCCGCCCGAAGCGGTCGCCGAACGGTTTACGGCCAAAAATCACGTTGCCCCGCACGACGATGGGGTCGATTCCCTCCGTGAACAGCGTCCCCAGCGCGGGCCGGGGGAAAGCCTCGGCGACCGGCACGACGGGCAGCCGACAAACTCGGCAGTCCGCGCGATGGGGCGGGTTGAGGTGACCGCGGGCGCACGCCGACCCTGAGACGTGGGGCGACTGGATGCCGAACTGCTCCGGGCCCGGGGCATAGATCGAGGCGGACGCCGCGCTGGCCGGGTATCCCTGGCCGTGCGGCTGGCCCGGGGCGGGTTGGCCATACGCGGGTTGGCTGAACGAGGGGTGGCTGAACGAGGGTTGCGGCTGGCCCGGAACTGGCTGGCCCGGGACTGGCTGGCCCGGAACTGGCTGGCCCGGAACTGGCTGGCCATACACGGGTTGGCCAAACGCGGATTGCGCCTGGCCCGCAGGCTGCGCCGGAAGGGACGCGAAAAAAGAATCCAGCACCCCTCCCGGACGAACCGACGCGGGACTTGCCGGAGCCGGACCTGCCGACGCGGGTCCAGGAGACCCAACCGGAACGTGCTGAGGAGGCGTGGCGACGGCAGCCGGTGCGGGACTGTCCACGGCGCCCGGGGGAAGCTGCTTCGCGGGCGCAGCACTCTCGGGTGTCGGCGTCGCAGCGTGGCCCCGGGGGGCGGACTGGCGGCGCACCATCATGCGCGTCGATGCCATCAGGTCGTCCTCGGAGAGATCGGCGCGGTGCGCGAACGGCGGCACGGTGTCCCCCAGCGCCGAGTCCGCGGCCAGGGTATCGGCGTAGTCTCCAGCGAAGTCCCCGTCCGCGCCTGCTATGAGGTCCCCCTCAGGGGTCCCCTCGATGTCCCAGTCGTCCTCTCCGACAGGCATCTGTGTGGATTGGTAGCGCGCGTCAACGGAGGCTTTCGTGGCCCCGAGCCACAGGGCGTCCGCCCAAACTGCCGCCTCGTCGCACGGCAATGTGGTGCCGCGGGCGCCCTTGGTGTTCCATTCCAAGGCGTCCGCACTGACGGTCAAGGCAGCGCATTCACCCACCCGCGTCACCTCAAGCTTGTCACCGCGACGCGTCGCGATGAAGCCGCTCGCCCCGTGATCGGCTAGATGCCCCTTCACAGTTTCGCGGTATTCCAAAGCGTCGATTTCGGCGATGTCCCACGCTTCACCCGCACCGGGCAGTGCCCCGTAATCGCCCGCGAGCACCCACAGGGCATCCACGAACGCCTGACCGCAGGCGTCGGCCACGGGCACCACCACGCAGCAGCCCCCTCGAGAAACGACCAGCCCGTCGCCGCGCACGTAGCGCGTTTGAAATATCATGTCTAAGCTCATCTGCGGGCCGATCTGGGTAGCGTATCGGAGTCATCGAGGTCTTTGGAGGTGAGCACCCCGCGCTCCCCCCGCCGATCAGTCTGCACGCTGTCTGTGTCAGGCTGCCCCTCAACTTCTACAACAATCACACTTACGTTATCGTGCCCGCCCCGGTCGCAGGCGGCTTGAGTCAAGAGTTCAGCACAGCGTTGTACATCAAGGCCCAAATTCAGTATGGCCAAGAGTTCCGCATCCGACAATTCGTCGGTCAATCCATCGGAACACAGCACCAGTCGTTCGCCCCCTTCGAGGGGAATCAACCAATAATCCGGCTCGATGGATTCCGAACCCGCTCCCAGCGCGCGCGTCACCAGGTGGCGAGAGGGGTGTAGGCGCCGATCGCGCTGCGCAATCTCTCCGGATTCCACCATCTCCTGCACGACCGAGTGGTCAACGCTCACCTGCCGCAGCGTTGGTTCGCCAATGCCGCGGATCCACTGATAGGCGCGCGAATCGCCTAGGTTGAGGATCATCCAATACGGCCGGGCGTCGACGATCGTCACCACGGCGGCCACAATGGTGGTGCCCGCATTACCGAGAGCATCAATGCGGGTCGAGGCTGCGTGCACGCATTCGGTGAGGTCTGCGACCGTCGCTTGTGGAGTGCCCGCGAGCCGCGCGAACTCCCCCACCGCGAGCGAGCTGGCCACCTCGCCACGCTCGTGCCCCCCCCATGCCATCGGCGACCAGATAGACGGGATGCCGCACAAGAATTGAGTCTTCGTTGGTCTTGCGCACTCGACCCACGTGGGTGGCATGGCCGACCCGCACTTCGACGCTATTCGCGTCCGTGACACGCTTCATGGGCGCAGCACCTCGCAGCGCAAGTCACCGAACAGCAGGTGCGCCCCCGGCTGCAGAGCGACGGGCTGCAGCGGGTCGAGTTCGGTCTCGGTGCCGGCCGCGTCAACGACGGTGGTGCCGTTGCTCGAGCCGAGGTCGGTCACGAAAACTCCATGCTCGTTGACCTCAAGATGCGCGTGGGTCTTAGAGAGGGTGCGGGACTGGTCGCGCAAACGCAGTGGGCTCGCCCCGGGTACCTCGAGAGGCGCACTTGGGTTGCGCCCGACCACCACGTGCCCGTAGATGAACTCGCGTTGATCGTTGCTGGTGACCAGTTCGGCGCCCCGCTTGCGGCGACGGGCGACAGACACTTCTGTGGCTGCAAACGCTTCGTCGGCGTCGTCGAGTACGGGACTACCAGATTGGGGCACCGTGGTCGACAGCAGCATGGAGTCGCCCCCCGAGTTTATGGCCTGCAACGTTCTCGGTTCTGGCGCCGGTTCAGCGGCACGGGCCGGTTCGGACGCCACGGAGGCCCGTACCTGCGCGGCCACCGGTTCAGCGGCACGGGCCGGTTCGGACGCCACGGAGGCCCGTACCTGCGCCGCCACCGGGGTCACGGGGAGGACAGGTACAGCCGGTGCCGTCGCAGCGGACGCGGCAGGCGGGGCAGGCAGGGCAGGCAGGGCAGGCGGCTCCGCAAGGGACTCGATCGCGCCAGGGAACGAGCGTGCAGTGGCATCGTGATCGGGGTCGTTGCCTAAAACTGCGTCCCACGCGTCGCTGTCGACGCGAGGAGCGAAGTCATTCGCATTAGGCGTCATGTGCGCCGCAAATGCCGGCGTTGGGGGTGCAGGCTGTGCCGCCGCGAGAGTGTGCCCTGCCCCGTCACCGAGCGCTGCCGGAGCCTCGCCGTAATGCGAGATTGCGCCGAGGCCAGGGGGTTCGGGGTGCGCGAGCGGGGCCGCAGCGACGGCCGCGTCCGCAGCGACGGCCGCGTCCGCAGCGACGGCCGGGTCCTCAAGTACCGAAGCGTCCACGCCATTGGCCGCATTAGCTAGCCCACCCCCGTCCGATTGGCTACCTGGCAAAGCCGAGCCACCCGACAGCACCGGGCTGGCAGTGTTGCCGGACGCCGCGGCGGGATCCTCCCTATCATCGAGCACCCATTCGCTCCACGAATCCCAATGCGGCTCACTGGCCTCGCCCGCATGAGGAGCGGCACCACCACCCACGGAGCTCGCCGGTGCCCACGATGACGTTGCCCCGGAGCCCGCCCAGGCTGTCTGCTGGCCGGGCTCGAGCGTGGTTTCGGGTCCACGCGGCGTCCCGCCACCGGGGACCTGCGGGCGTCCACCCGGCACCGCGTGAGCAGAGCGCGGCAGGCTGCCGAGAGCCAGCGGATTCGCACCGCCTTGAGTATCTATCCACACCACGCCCGCAATGCGCTCACACACGACTCGGCCGTATTGATCTCTCGACACGAAATTAAAGATGCCCAGCAGCGATACGAATAGGAGGTTTACATAGGCTCGCCCAAAGCCCGGCCTGGCGGCCGTGTCAAAGCCCATCACCACGAGACCGCGTCGCCGCGCGTGCAGCGGCTGGCCCGCACCCAGGTGCAGCACATAAAGCACCGCGCCAAACACATAGGCGACGAGACCCGGCAGCAGCACCATGTAAAGCGGATTCTTGAACACTACGTACGCGATTCCGGCCAGCAGCAACACCAAGCCGGGACCAAGATAGGTGACCAAGTCGAGGGTGCATGTGCCCAGCACGCTGCCCCGTGGCGCCACGACGTAGCCGAAACGATACGTGACCGGCTGCTCTGCCGTGGCCCACCCACCGTTCGCCGACTCGCCGTTCGCCGACCCACCGTTCGCCGGAACTCCGCCGCCCGCAGGTTGGCTCGGAGCATTGACATTCGGGTAGCGCGGAGGCGCCTCGGGGGACGGCGCGTCGGGGCGATAGGGAGCGACCAAACCCGTGGGGGTCCCACACGACGGGCAGGCAGCCGAACTGACGGGTGATCCACATCGGGTACACCGCGCTGGTGTCTGATTCACGTCTCGGGCTCCTCTCTACACCGCGGGGGAACCCGCGGCGGGCGGCGCAGTGCCGTCCCCACCTTTAGCATTGGACCTTTTGGCGGCGCGCTCGGCCTGCTTGTCGGCTCGCCGCGACAACTTCGCGGCCCGCCGTGCCTGCTTCGCCGCCCGCTTGTGCTGGGAGCGCAGGGAACGCAACGAGAACGGCGCACGAATGCGTTGACCCCACGGTACGCTCGCGGCCATCTCCTTCATGGTGGCGTGCGCCCGGCTCCAGTGATCGGAGACCGAATCTGGCGCTGGGTCTCCCGGGCCAAAAACCCCTGCATCGGTGCGCCGCGCGAGGGCCATGATGTCGACCGCAGGATACGCCTGCGCGAGTTCGCGGCCGTGCTCCTGCCGAGTGCGCCTGGGCGTCACGTGTCGGCCCAGGTCGGCGGCGAAGTCACGCACCTCAGCCCAGCCGCCGTGGTACTGGTCGCTGGTATGGCCACGGTTGCGGCGCTTGCGCCGCCGCGACGCCTTGACCAGCACGATAGTCATGAGGAACAGCGCCAGCACAATGAGCAGTCCGCCAACACCGAGGCCCGCGTAAAACAACATCGAACGGCCTTCCTCGGGGGTCGGCTTGTCCTCGGGCTTCTTCTTGGGGGCGTCCGCGGACGCCACCGGAGGCGCCTCCGGGATCTCCGCCTTGGGCGGCGGCGGCGGGTGCACCTCGGCCTGCGTCTCCGTGCGTGGCTGCTTGATCGGTTGCTGTTCTTGCTTGTCTTCATCGGGCGTCGGGTCGAAGGCCACCCAACCGTAGCCGGCGAAGTTGATCTCCACCCAGCTATACACATCGTTGCCCGTGTAGGCTCCGGCCCCACCGTTGGGCTTCGACTTGAAACCCATCACCACTCGCGCCGGAATGTTCTGCTGACGCATGACAATGGCCATGGCCACGGCATACTGCTCGGAATCGCCGATAATGTTGCCGGCCTGATCGACGTCCGGCGGCCGGAACATCGTGTCGAGTCGACCTGCACCGTGACCGGGCAGTGACGGCAGCTGCCCCTCGAGCCCGTGGCTGAAACTCCCGGCCGCACGCAGGTTCTCGGCGACATTCTTCGCCTTTTCATACGGGGTTTGCGCCTCCCCCACGAGCCCCGGCGCCGCAGTCACGAGGCTCGGCGGAACTTGCTGAAGCGCGGGCAGATTGAGGGGTTCCACCGTCGCCTTCAGCAGTTGCGCCTCGGTGGGCACCGGCTCCACGATGCCGGTGAGGGTGTAGGCGTCTCCCGTCCGCAGCGGCACGAGGCTAAACATGGTGCGAGCCGTTTCGTTGTAACTCAGCGCCCCCTGCAACTGCTCTGCGCGGGCACCCGAATACGTCAGTCCAGTCACGGCGCCGACCTCGGGCACCCACACCTGGTTGTACCCACCCAACGTAATGTTCGCTGTGTACGGGACACCCGCGGCGTCCGACCCAATCTGGGAGGCCACGCGACGGAACTCGCCCGAATCGGTACCGAGGGCGTCGGTGCCGGCAACATCCATGACCGTGCCGTTGTAATCGTCAAACGCCGCGATTCGAATGCGCGCGTTCTCCGGCAAACTGCCCGTCACCGAGAGCACCGTGTCTTTTGCCTGGTACTTGTAGTACGCGTGCTGACCCGCCAGGGGGCTTTGCAGGTTCTCAAACACCTGCGGCGGCACCACCTCGTCGCGCAGCACGAAGCGGTCGCCCGTGGGTTGCAGGTAGGCCGCGCCGACGGCCACGAGGCCCACAATAGCCACGAGAGTCGCGCCACCCGCAACGACCCGACCGATGCGCCAATTGCGCATGCTCGGCAGCCCCAGCGACGAGGCCCCGTTGCGCGATTGAATCGACCGCCAGGTACCCCACAAGAGCGCAACCACCACGAGCGCGAGCGCCTGCAGCACGGGGTACGCGGTGGCCTTGGTGCCGGTGAGGATAGCGCCCGCGAGGTAACCCGCGGGGAACAGCAGGGCCAGCAGGTAGCGGCGTGAATGCATAGCGATCGCGAGGGCGCTGGACGCGCACGCGATGCCGAGTGAATAGGGCACCACGAGCAGTGCGGGCAGGTCGCCGACGGGCGTGACGATCGTGAGAAGTTGCTTCCATGCGACGATGGCACCCTCGGCCATCATGCGCAGCACTTCGAGCGTGGGCGCGCCAAATAGGCCCTCTTGCGGCACGACGAGCAGCCCGCCAAACGCAAGGTAGAACACGATGCACAGCAGCACCCCGGGAATCACCCCCAGGCGGAAGCCCGTGCAGAGCGCCGTCACCAAGAACCCCAGCAGCACGGCTCCCGCGCAGGTGATGAGGTAGAAATTGCCGCCAAACGAGCCTTGAAAGCCAAGTGCGCCCGCTCCAAACATGAGCGCGAACGCGAGCGCGTCCACGAGGCTACGGCCCAGCGGCGGCAGGGCGGCCCGCTCAGTCTCGGACGCCACGGGGGCCGTCTGCTCGGTCGTGGCCGGTTGAGTGGGCTGGGGTTCGGCGTGGGGGGCCGAGTCGGTTGCGGTGCTCATCCCATACCTGCCAATCTCATTCCACTCGCGAGGTGCTCGAGATCGCCGACCGTCGTGACGGTCGCGATGCCCAGGCTGTTGCGCGTCAGTTTGGCGCCCAGATCGGCCCGCAGGATGATGACCATCGCGCCGAGCGGCAGCAGGGCGACACTCCGGCGCAGGTCGGCGGGGCTGGTCGACGAGCCGGTGACCCACACGATGGCCGACGCATCGGAGGCCTGCATGGTGATCAGGCGCGGCATCTCGTGAATGCTGTGGTGCGCGGTCGCGAAGTCGAGCCGGGTATAGGCGTCGAGGGCCGCCGTGCGGTGTGGCGCGGCTATCGCCTGGGGGCCGTTGAAAATGCTGAACCGCTTGCCGCTGCGCATAGTCTCGAGGGCGACGCTCGCCGCGCACGAGATGGCCAACTCGAACTCGTCGGGCTTCGCATACGCCGCTTCGTGGTCGTCCAGTGCGATGACGACGCGGGAGCGGCGCGACTCCTCGAACTGTCGCACCATGAGACGCCCGGTGCGTGCGGAGGACTTCCAGTGCACTTGCCGAGTGTCGTCACCGCGTACGTAATCGCGCAGCGCATGAAAGGACATGTCGGAATCGCTGATGTCGAGCGACGGGAACCCCTCGAGGTCGCGCAGAAAGCCCGTCTCCGATTCGGGCAGCCGCACCACCTTCGGGTACACCAGCAATTCTTGTACTTTGGTCCAGTACACGGTGCGGCTCAGCAGCGCAAAGGGGTCGTCGCGCACGCTCGTGACGGGGCCGAGGTTGATGACGGCTCGGCGGTGAGTGGGTATCCGAAAACCCATTTCGTGGGTTTCGTCGGGTTGCAGGCGCGGCAGCGTAAACGAGCCGCGTTCGGCTCCCACCCGAAATTCGATTCGTACGGCGGCGGACGCGCGGGTGGCCCGGTTGGTCACGCGGATTCCCCCCTCGGCAGGTTCCCCCGCCTCAACCGCATTCTTCGCGACGTCGAGGGACACATCGAAACGCTGGCGCCCGATCAAGTAGGCACTGGCGGCGAGGAGGGCGATCCCGAGCGAGCACGCTACCAGCATGAACTCAAACCAGTGCAGCCACAGACCGAGGGTGAGAGAGACGGCCACACCGACGAGACAGACCCAGCCCAGGGGTGCCACGAAGGAGATCAGGCGCCGAAACCGAGCCCATGCGCGGGCGCCGCCGCGGGCTTCTCCCGGGCGCGTTACGTGTGGCTGAGTTGTCGACACGGCTAACTCTGGGTCAGGTCCCGCGCCTGCGGCGGTGCCACCTCGGCCAGCACGCGCTGCATGATTCCCGCATCGGTGGCTCCGGCGAATTCGGCCTCAGCGTCCAGCACAAGGCGATGGGTCCATACGGGCCCCGCGAGGGCCTTGATGTCGTCGGGCAGGACGAAGTGGCGACCGTTCGCCGCGGCCCATACCTTGGCGGCACGCAGCAGTGCGATGCCACCGCGCATGGAGACTCCCGCTCGCACCTCGGGGGCGTTGCGGGTTTCTTCCATGAGTCGCGCGACGTAGCGGCTGATCGCGGGGTCCACATGGACGGTCTGCGCGGCCTCGGCCATTTCGGCGACCATCTTGGGGGTCACGACGTGAGTGATCTGTGCGCTGCGGTCGCGCACAGCCGATTCACTGAGCACCTGAACCGTGGTGTCGAAGTCGGGGTGACCGATGGAGGTTTTAACCATGAAGCGATCGAGTTGGGCTTCGGGCAGGCGATAGGTGCCCGCCTGTTCGATAGGGTTTTGGGTGGCGATCACGAGAAACGGGCGGCCGACCGGGTGTGTCACGCCGTCCACCGTGACCGTGGACTCTTCCATGACCTCAAGCAGAGCCGACTGCGTCTTCGGGCTCGCGCGGTTGATTTCGTCGGCGAGCAACACGGTGGCGAACACGGGGCCCTTGTGGAACTCGAACTGCTTGGTGTCTTGGTCGTACATGGAGACGCCGGTAACGTCGGAGGGCAAGAGGTCGGGCGTGAACTGGATGCGGGAGTTCTCGCCCTGCACCGCGGCTGCGATGGAGCGCGCGAGGCTGGTCTTGCCCGTGCCCGGGAGGTCTTCGAGCAGCAGGTGTCCCTCCGCGAACATCACGGTTAGCGAGAGCCGCACCACGTGGGTCTTACCCAGCAGCGACGCACCTACGGTCGACACGAGCCGGTCGAAGATTTGGGCGAAGCGGGTGGCTTGCTCCGGCGTCAATGACATGTGGATTCCTCTAGTTCTGTGTCGTGCTCCGCAGCGCTGCGGCCTCGTGCGAGGCCGCGAGGAGTGCACGGTTAAGGTTCGTGGTGCGATTCGAGGTTAGCAATGGGCACACGTGCCCATGAGATGCGCGGCACGGCTAGCCTGTCGATGAGGTTAGGGAACCATCTGCGCCCAATCCCAGCCCCGGTTGTCGTACGTCTTGCCGTCGGGGGTCTTGGCAGTCAGCCATAAGTAGTATGACCCGGTGGATTCGAGACAGACAGCCGCGCCGCCGCTAGCGGGGTCCTTCGCCTGAGTGAGACCGCTCCCTGCGGGCAGGTCTCCATGATTCACGTTTCGCACGGAATTCGGCTGCTCAATGTGTACGACGGCGGTTGACCCCGAGGGCATGCTCTCGTACCCGATCATGACGTAGTTGCCCGGGGCGCCGTTCACGGTGCATGACGCGCCCTTTTGGGCGTAGGTGCGCGGTTCTTGGCCCGAGTACGCGCTCGCGGACTGGCTCACCGACCCATTGCTCGTGACGAGCGTGAGGGTGAGGTTTTCGGTGACCCCGTAGCCCGGTGAGGTGGTGTATGTGCGAGTAGCGGCGTTGGTGATGTTGGTGGTCGCCGCGCCCGAGAGTTCCCACCGAACGAACTTGTTGCCGTTGAGGATGGGGGCGCCCCACTTCCATTCAATGGAGGGGCCACTGCCGGTACCGGTGAGCGCCCCGCCCAGGCTCGGCTTGCCGTACGGGGTGACGCTATTGGAGCTTCGTCCGGGGCCACTGGTGTGGGCGTTGCGGGCCGTCACGGTCACCGAGACGGGCGTGCCGTTGGTGCCGTTGAAATCGTAGGTGGTTTGGTTGGCGCCGACGCTCACGGGGCCCGAGGGCAGGTTTACCACGTAGCCGGTGAGGGCCGTGCCGTTGGTGGTCGCTGCGGTCCACGTGACGCGCATCTTGGCGGCCGTGGCCGTCGACATGCCCGCCTCCAGCTGCGCGAGTGACACGCTGCCCGGGGCTTCGGGCACCGAATAGGGCAACACGCTATTGGAGTTGCCCGAAGCGGGCCCGTTACCGTCGCGGTTGGCTGCTACGACGCTAAAGCTGTACGTGGCATTGGGGTTCAGGCCCGTGAAGCGATAGGCCGTGAGGTTGCCTGCGACCTGGCGAGTCATGGGTCCGCTCGGATCACCCGTGGCCGTCACGGTGTAGCCCGACACGGCATCGCCGTTTGCCTGCGCCGCGGGCCAACTGACATTGATGATGCCGCCGAGTTTGGTTGCCTCGCGCGACGCCGAGGGTGCTCCCGGCAGGGTCGGCGGCTTGGAGGGCTTCTCGCTCACCGCGGGCGACCATGCGCCGTTGCCCACCGCTCCGTTCGCTCCCGCCGAGTTGTTGGCCCGCACCGCGACGGAATACGTGGTGCCGAGTGCGACCGAGCTGAGCGTCGCGGATCGACTGCTCGCCGGCAGGTTGAGCGTCTGCGTGCCGTTGGTGAGGCCGGGGGTGATGAGCAGGTCGTACGACACGTCGGGCGAACGGTTGGTGGCGTCGGGCGCAACCCACGTGACGACGAGGGTGCCGTTCTGATTCTTGATGGTGGGGGCTGGCGGCGCCGGTGGC
The DNA here is from genome assembly GCA_022803075.1 of Micrococcales bacterium 31B. Lineage (GTDB taxonomy): Bacteria > Actinomycetota > Actinomycetes > Actinomycetales > Dermabacteraceae > JAFFTF01. The sequence continues at coordinate 300,296 of JAFFTF010000006.1, read as the reverse complement.
AGTCGGTCTGGCCGCGCGGGGCCGGACGCGGTGGATGGATCGCTCGTGCCCGCGGCGCTCGTCGCCGTGACCTTAAACGTGTACGTCTGGTTGTTGGTCAGGCCGGTAATGCGACACACGGTCTGCACCCCGCACTGGAACGGCGCGGGCAGGGCGCCGCTCGCGGCGGTGACGGTGTAGTTCGTGATGGGCGATCCGTAATTGGCGGGTGCCGCCCACTGCAGGTCGACGTAGCCGTCGCCGATGCCCTTCACCTGAACGGCGGCAATGGGGTCGGGCTTGCCCTTCACGTTGATTGTCATGCGGCCCTGCACCTGGCGGGCGACATCGCCAGTAGCGTCGGCCACCTTGAACTCCACGGTGGCCTGGCCTACCTTGCCCGCGACGGGATTGACCACGATGTTGCTGCCGCTGATCGATGCGGTGACCTGCGTCTGATCGTACGAGAGTGAATCGGCCACAACCGTGAGTGGGGTTTCAGGGAACGGGTTGGTCGAGCCCTGCAGGGCGTTCACCGTCACGGCAGTTCCGGGCACCGCGTCGAGGGTCTGCGCGGTCAGCGTCGCGAGCGGCCTCTTCGACGAGATGGTTGACAGGGCGATGGAGCCGGTGACCCGAGTCGTGTCGCCTCCGTCCGTCACGATGATCGGAACATTGCCCGCCGTTCCGGCTGCTCCATCGGCCTTCACGCTGAGCGTCGAGCCACTGAGCGTGGTGGTGAACCCGGCGGGCAGCGGCGTGCCGAGCGACCACTGCAACTGCTCGGGCGTGTTAAAGGAGGTCGTAAGCGCGGCCAGGTCGAGGCTGCCCGCGGCTCCCGCCTGCTCGAGTTCGAGGTTTCGCGGCGTAAAGAGCGGCGCGAGTCGATCCTTCGGCACGATGCTGACCTGAATCGCAATGGTCGCGATCTTGGCCTCTGCGTCGTCCGCCGGTCCGTCGGAGACCCGCACCGTGATCACGGCGCTGCCGCTCGCCTCCGGTGCGGTCGCGTAAAGGAGGGTCGCGGCGTCCTTGACCATGGGGTCGCCGTTGGCAATGGTCGATTTGGTGGCCCGTGCCGACGCGCTGTCCACCAGGGTCGGGGTGCGAGAGTCCGGTAGGTCGCTCACGTACCTCACGATCGGCACCTCGACCGATTCGCCAGCGTTTACGGTCAGCACCGCACCGTTGTAGGCGGGGGCGACCCGTACGGGCTTGACCTCCTCCTTCTCTTCTTCAGGCGGTGCCGGTGGCTTCGCGGGAACGTGCACAAACGCGTCTGCCGTGGTGTCAAAGTTCGGGTTCGTGACGCGGTATCGCAGCAGTTGCGGCTGCTCGGTGAACGTGACCTTCAGGCTCTGGTCGGCGAGCACGGCTGCGGTGGCGGTCGACGCGCTGGTGGACGTGGCGTCCGCCCCGACGAGGCTGACCCTGAGGTCGGTATTGATTCCCATGGGGTCGGCGTCGTTCGTGAGCACCGGCACGGTGAAGGTCTGCAACTTTTCGGCCTCGCTGGGCGGCACGAAGTCGTCCTTCGGCAGTGGGGGCTTCAGCTCGGCCGTGGCGCGCACCTTCACCACGACGGCGGCCGAGTCGGTGAGGGCGCCGTCCGTGATGGTGTAGTTAAACGTGTAGTCGCCGTCCTGTGCGGGGGTCTGCACGACAACCTGGTTGTTGAGCACTTCGGGGCTGAGCTGCTCGCCGCCGTTGAGGTCCTCGGGCACCACTGCGAGGGCGGCTGCCGTGGGCGAGTAGTCATTCACGGTCACGGGGATCGCGAGCCGGGTGCCCGGACGCGCGTCGACCTGGTCTGGCACCGCGGTCGGGCCTGGCTGGTCCCCCGAAGGCTTCGCAATGCCGACGTACGCGATTCCCTGTCCGATCGCCCCGAACGAGTCGGTCACGGTGAAGTGGAACGTGTCGGTGCCGGCCTGATCGAACGCCTCGTAGGTGATCGAATCATTGCTGAATGACACGATCTTGCCCAGCTGCGGTGGGTTGTCATCACCCACCGAGGTAATCGACACCGAGTCGCCGTTGGCGTCGGCATTTGAAAGGTTGACGGGAATCGTGACGCGCTGGCCGGTCACCGTACGGCCGCGCACGACACCCGGCTGGGGCGCCTCGTTTTTGGCTTCACGCGCCGTGACTTCGATGCGGAGCGTCGCAGTGGCCTCTCCGCCACCATTGCTCACGTTGTAGCGCACCACAGCCACCCCGGGCTCACCGCTGGCCTGGAACCGGATCTTGTTGTCGGCGACGAACGCCGAGCCTATGCCGGGAGTCTCGACCTTCAGTTCGGGGTCGAGCGTCAGCTTCGCACCCTGAGGGTCTGTGTCGTTGGCGAGCACGGGCACGGTTTGCACGTCGCCCGCGCGGACCTTCGCGTAGTCGTCCTTGGGTTGGGGCGGCAACAGCTGCTCGGGCGCGGAGAGCGGCGTCACCAGCACGGTTGCGGTCGCGCTGCCCACCGCGTTGACGACGGTATAGGTGAATGACGCTGGCTGCGTGCTGGAGCGAATCGACGAGATTCGCAGTACCGAATGCTGAAGCACCTCCACCTTGAAGAAGGCGGTCTCGGGCACATTCACCGAACTGATGGAGAGCACCCCGCCGAGTGGGTCACTATCGTTGTCGAGGGCCCCTACCAGACGACTGCCGCCGTAGGGCAAGACCGCAATGTCGTTGACAGCGATGGGGTCCTGCTGAGCGGTGCGCTCGAGAACATCGACACGAATGAAACTTGTTGCACCGGGCCCCGAGCCACTCGCCTCGTAGTTCAGTATGTAGGTGCCAGGTGTCTCGGAGGTGACTTCAACCCGCCCCGAAGCCGCCTGCGAGGCGACGGTCATCCCGGTTTCGGGGATATCAAGTTCAACGCTGTTCAGGGTCAGGTTGCCGCCCGTGGGGTCGTAGTCGTTCAGCAGCGGTTCGAGAGTGGTGGCTTGGCCAGCCTGAATCTGCACGTGGTCGGGGCTCAAGATGGGTTTGGCCTGGTCGGTGGGGAGCACGGTGATCTCGAGTTTGCCGAGCGTCGACTCCTTGCCGTGATCATCGGCGACAGTAAATTTGATGACCTTCTTGTCGAGGGTCGACCCGGCATCGCGGTAGGTAATCTCGCCGTCGGGCGTGAACTGCACGCTGCCCTGGCCCACATAGGCCTCGTCGAGCATGGCCTCTTTCAGGTAGAGCGGGTCGCCCTGAGGGGACATCCAATCGTTCAACACGTTGTAGGTCACCGTGCCGCCGGCCGCCACCGTCGCGGCCGATGACTTGCCGGGCAGTGCCTTCGGCTCGTCGCTCACCGAGGGGTCCACCACGTGAATCAGAACTTGAGCGGGGGCTGAGTCGAGGCGGCCGTCGTTGGCCACATACGAGACGCGATAGTCTCCCGGGGCAGCCGACGAGGGCACCTCAATTTGGAACGCCGTGCCCGACAGCACGGTCTCGACGGGTCCCAGTTCAGGGGTCGTCTGCGCCGCCCCCGCCCGCACTGTCAGCACGTCGCCGTTCGGGTCGGTGTCGTTCAGCGTGACGGGCATCAGCAGGGTCGCGCCCGGACGCACGCCGTACTCGTCGGCCTTGGCGACCGGAGGCTGGTTGTTGGTGCGGTCGGGGCGAGCGTCACCGTTGGTGTCGTAGCGGACGTCATCCGACTGCTCGGTCGAATCACTCGTGGCGTCCTGGCTCACGGTGTTTTGGGTCCAGTTGTTGACCAGTTCGAGGTTCTTCGCGACCAGCCACGTGTTACCGTCCGCCAGGTTGTTCAGCACGATGAAGTCGTAGTTCATGCGATACGCGAGCTTCGCACCGTCGGAGAGGCTAGGAATCGGGCTGACGACCGGGCCCGCAGCACCGCAGGACCGCATCGCCACGTTCGAGCCGACCCAGGCACCGTAGGCACAGCCCTGAAAGAATGCGGGGGCCGCGGGCGTCCCGGACGCGCCAGCCGCAAGGACCGTGCCAGCACCGCCAAATATGGGGGTCTGCACCAGACCGTCGGTCGTGGCGATCAGGGCCACCGAGGCGTCCGCCCCAGGTACCTGCACGATGTCACCGGCGGCGGGGGTGTACCCCGTGGCCGAAATCTTGGAGGCGCTCCCGTTGCTCCATACGGTGCCCGTGGCGGAGTCGAAGAGAACGGCGTGCTCGCCGACGACGGTAATCTGCGTGCCATCACCCGCAGAGAACCCTTCGACCGCGACCTCCGCGGTCTTGACGTACTTGCCTGCTTGCAGCGAAACCGTGTACATCGTGCTGGCTTCTCTCGCGAATGCGAAGGCGTATTTGCCGTCGACGCTGACCGCGACGAGGGGCTCTTCTTTGAGCGCGAGCGTGGGTTTGACCGACGCGGGGGTAAACGAGCCCAGGGTCTCGGCGGGAATGGCCCAGAAGTTGCCCTTAGAATCGGCGAATGCTATGGTGTCGCCGCCGAGGGCAGGCGACGCGGGGCCGGGCGCCGCTATACCGCCGGCCTTCTGCACCGTTGCGGGGCTGATGGTGTCGAGGCGCGCGCCCGTGCTCCCATCGCTGTCTACCATGACGTTGTCGCTGCTTTGGTACACGTCAAAGTCGGTGGAGGCGACGTTGAGGACCCCGTCAATGGCGCCTGACGGGTAATTCAGGCGACCGACGAGTTGCTTCGACTCATTGGTTACCCACACTCCCCCATCATTCAGACTGATGTTGGGCTGCTGGAAGCCCTCATATTGGGTGGCGGCCGCCGTCAAACTACCGACGAGCGCGACCACGACGAGACTAGTAATGCCCGATTTTCGATGAGTCGCAAACCATCCCCTGCTGCGCAAGTCTTCCCCCCGTGAAAATCTTTAGGCACGACGACGTTGCGTCCCCTGCAACAATCTCAGGTTCTAGGGTAAGCGAGGCACCCTTATAACACGAAACCTGCCTGGTCGAGCCCCCACCACGCTGACTCTGTCGCGCCGGGTCTCGCACTTTCAATATTGGGGCCCTGCGGTCCACCAATAATTTCGGCAGTACCGTCTCGGTACTCTGTGGGCTGCTCTTGACGTGCAATTTCATGAAACCTGCACCAATAATGCTTCGGTATCGGTCGCGCATGTTGACCCAGGCGAATACGCTAATCACTGGGAGTAATACCAAATCTATCCGTCGAATTCCTTCACCACAGGAGCCCCCGATGACCGATCCTCTGCCCAGGCAACTTCCTCTGTGCGTCTCGCGACGCGTCATGCTGTCCTCAGGCGCCGTCATGGGTTTCGCGACCGCCATGGCCCTCGCTGGCTGTTCGTCCGACACCGCAACCGACACGGCCTCCTCCGGCGCAGCCGCCGCGACCAGTGCCGCTTCGTCTGCCTCCAGCGCTGCCTCGGATGCAGCCACGGACGCGGATGGTGACGAAGAGGCTCCGGCCGGCGCAGGAGCAACGGTCCCTGCTGGCACCACCATCATCGCGCTGGCCGACCTGCCGGAGAACACCGCCACGGTCGTTAAGGTCGGCGACGTGGGCGTGCTCGTAGCGCGCAACGCTGGTCAGGAAGTGCTGGCATTCAATGCCATCTGCACCCATGAGTTCCTCGCCGATGTCACCGTGGATGGCCAGACCGCCACGTGCCCCGCGCACCAGTCGGAGTTTAACGCCTTCACCGGCGCTGTCGAGGCGGGCCCCGCCACCGCGCCCTTGGCCACTATCTCGGTCACGGTCGACGGAGACAACGTCGTGGCTGCCTAGTCACGACACCTGCACCAGATGCGACAAGGGCTCCCACGAGTACTCGTGGGAGCCCTTGTCGTGATGCCTACTCGCCTGGCTTCTTAAAACCGGCCGCGCGGGCGTCCTCTTCGGTCTTGAACCAGTATTCCGCCTTGGTGCGGACGTACCACGGCGAATCCGGGCCGTGGAACTTCTTCGAGTCCTCGTTGCCCTTGATCGGGTAGCCCTCGGGGCCAGAGCCGTCTGCGGCGGGCTTCGCCGAGTTCGGGTAGGGGCCTGGCTCGAACGAGAATCCGCGGTTGCCCCCGGCATTCTGATACCCGGCAGCGATGGCGGCGGCCTCGGTTCGGAACCACACCTCCGCCTTCGTGCGCTTGTAGTACGGCGACTCGGTCGTGTGGTACTTCATGGAGTTCGAGTTGCCCTTGATGGTGAACCCCTCTGGGCCCTTGCCATTGTCCAGGGGCAACGCCGAGTCAGGACCAAACGGGGCATCGCCTGTGACCTGCGCCGACCGCTTGCCGCTGTCGGCACGAGTGGCACCGACCTGGGCAGCACGTACAGTGGCGACGCCGACCACAGCCGAGTCAGCGGTATCGTCGCTCGTGTCGGACGCCGCGGGGGCAGTCTCCGCCACGGCACCCGCAGCCGGGTCTGCGGTATCGCCAGCGCTTGCTACTGTTGCTGGCTCGTCGGCCGAGGCAACTTCGGCGCCTTCGTTGAAGGTCGAGTCTGAAGCTATCGGGTCACCTGCGGTCGCGGACTTCGGAGTGCCGGATGCACGGGCATCTGACCTGTCGACGGAGCCGGAGGCGTCCTCAGTCGAATCCATCCAGGTCGAAGAATTCACGGTCTCGTCAGACACGGCTTCGGGAGCCGAATCTGCCCAGTCACCGGAATCATCGGCAGTTATAGCCTCCGCCGCGGTGGGCGCACTTGCGCTTTGTGTGTCAGCCGCGTGCCCGTTGGTGACCGACTCATCGTCGCTCGCCACGGGATCTCCAACATCGAGTGCGCCATAGGTGGCCGCCGCCCCGTCAACAGCGCCGTCCGACCCAGATGCGGTCTCGGAATTGGCGGGATATGCGTCGGCGGCCTCGTCAACGGTGTCACTGTAAGCGTGGCTGGCAGTCTCGTCAGCGGGCTCATCTGTGATCTCGGGACTTGCGCCTCCCGCGCTCGATTCATCCGCCGCGCCGTACGGAGCGTCATCTCCAGCCGCGGCCGACTCGGGTTCAGCCCAGTCAGCGTCGGCCGCCTCAGGCTCAGCCGATACCGACTCCGGTGCAGCCCAGTCAGCGCCAGCCGACTCAGCATCAGCCGACTCCGGCTCGGCCGTCTCAGCGTCAGCCAGCTCAGCATCAGCCGTCTCAGCGTCAGCCAGCTCAGCATCAGCCGCCTCAGCATCGGTCGTCTCAGCGTCAGCCAGCGGATGACCAGAGTCACCCTCGTCCGACCGCGCTTCAGTGAACTCCGAAGCATCAGCCGAACTCGCCTCGTAAGATGCGACTGGAGTCTCTGCACGGCTCACGGGCACTGGGACGACACGAGCAGAGGCGCTGCCACCCGGCACCGAGGCCCCGGCTCGGGGCTGCGAACCCACGAATGAACTGACCGGCGCCTCGCTTGTTTCGAACTCGGGTGTGCCCTCATCAACTCTCGCCCGCGGCGACGTGGACCCCGAGAAGAGGTCTCGCGGGTCCGAACCCGCAACCTGCGTGGCAGGGTCGTCTTCGACCGAGATCAGAGCAACGCTCGGATCTCCGCCGCCTTCGATGTCTTCGTCAGATTCATCGACGAAGTCGACGTCGTCCTCAAAGTCTTCGTCCATGCTGGAACGACGCAACTTCGAGGCCAATACGGCTCCAATAATGACTACTAGGGCCAGCAACGCAATGATGATGCGCCCGCCCGTATTTTCGTTTTCGCCCACGCTTAAGGTTACAACCGTAGGAACGATGAGTAGGGCAACCAGGTTCATTACCTTGATCAAGGGGTTGATGGCGGGGCCCGCGGTGTCTTTAAACGGGTCGCCCACGGTGTCGCCGATGACGGTTGCCGCGTGCGCATCACTGCCCTTGCCGCCGTACGAGCCGTCTTCGACAATCTTCTTCGCGTTGTCCCACGCACCACCCGCGTTCGAGAGGAACACGGCCATGAGAACACCGGTGATGATCGAGCCAGCCAGGAACGCCGCGAGTGGCCCCGGGCCGAGACCGAAGCCAACCGCGATAGGCGCCATGGCTGCGAGGAGGCCCGGCGTCACCAGTTCCCGGAGTGAATCCTTCGTGCAGATGTCAACGCAGGCCGCGTAGTTCGGCTTGGTTTCGAACGTCATGATGCCCGGGTTATCCCGGAACTGACGGCGCACCTCGTACACGATGGAACCGGCCGCGCGCGTCACCGCGTCGGTGGCCAGACCCGCGAAGAGGAAAACCACCGCACCACCCAAGATCAAGCCGAAGATATTCGTGGGCGTGAAGATCTGAAAGTTGCTGAGCGCCGTCTGCATGAGCACCGGGGCGTTCGCCAGAGCGTCCTGCGAGACCTCGTTGAGGGCCGTGGAGACGGCATCGCGGTAGGAGCCGAACAGCGCTGCAGCCGCGAGCACAGCCGTCGCGATGGCGATGCCCTTGGTGATGGCCTTGGTCGTGTTGCCGACCGCGTCCAGACCCGTCAGGATCTCGGCGGCCTCTTCGGAGGCCTCGCCCGACATTTCGGCGATGCCCTGTGCGTTATCAGAAACCGGGCCGAAGGTGTCCATAGCGACGATGACGCCGACGGTGGTGAGCAAGCCGCAGCCCGCGATGGCGAGGAAGAACAGACCCAGAGGCAGCAGCCCTCCCGAGAGGGTGAACAGGAACGCGACTGCGGCGCCGATGGCTACCGCGGTGTAGACGGCCGATTCGAAGCCGACGCCTATGCCCGAAAGCACCACCGTGGCCGCACCGGTGCGTGACGTGCGGGCCACTTTCATGGTGGGCGGCTTGTCCGTTCCGGTGAAGAAACCCGTGAGCCACAAGATGACGCCCGCCAGCACGATGCCGACGATCACCGCGATGGAGGCCAGCATGCGAGGATCACCCGTAATCAGGGCCACCTGGGCGCCGTTCGCGTCGGTGTACGTGTAGGGGCTAGCGAGGCCCACCGAGGCGAACGAAACGGACTCAAATTTGGACGGCAGGTACACGTAGGCCGCCACCACGCTGAGCACGGCGCCGATCACTGCAGAAATATAGAATCCGCGGTTGATAGCTACGAGGCCATTCTCTCCACGGCGCATCCTGGTCAAATAGACACCCACGGCTGCCGTAATCATGCCGATGGACGCGATCAGCAGCGGGAACACGAGGCCTTGCTCGCCGAAGGCGGCCTTACCCAGGATCAGCGACGCCACGAGCGTCACGGCGTACGACTCGAACAGGTCGGCGGCCATGCCCGCGCAGTCACCCACGTTGTCGCCGACGTTATCGGCAATGGTGGCGGGGTTGCGGGGGTCGTCCTCGGGAATGCCCTGCTCGACCTTGCCGACCAGGTCGGCACCCACGTCAGCGGCCTTCGTGAAAATGCCGCCGCCGACACGCATGAACATCGCCAGCAGCGCCGCACCGAAGCCGAAGCCCTCGAGCACGCCCGGAGCCTCCTCGCGGAAGATCAGGACGGCGCCCGTGGCCCCCAACAGTCCCAAGCCGACGGTGAAGAGACCCACCGTGCCGCCCGTGCGGAACGCGACCTTGGCACCCGCGGCGTAGCCGTCCTTGCCGCCCGCGGCGGCCGCCACGCGCACGTTTGCCTTCACGGCGAGACGCATGCCCACCGAGCCAATCACGGCCGAGAAGCCGGCCCCGATCAGAAATGCGATCGAGCGGCCGAGTCGTACCCCCGTGTCGCCGGGGAGGAGAAAGAGGAGTGCAAATACCAACAAAACGAAGAGCGCGAGCGTCCGAAACTGACGCGTGAGGTAGGCCTTGGCTCCCTCCTCAACTGCGCTCGCGATCTCTTGCATCTTGGGGGAGCCCGCGTCGGCCTTCATCACCTGCGCTCTGAACATGAGGCCGAGGCCGAGAGCCGCGAGGGTGAGGACTGCGATCACCCCCACAATGATGAGGTTCGACGATCCAAGCCCTGCTTGGACCGCGTTGACCGAAGTTGGCATTCTGACTCCTTAAGAGAGAGGTGTTCAGACTTGATGGGGCATGAAAGACTTACACGCCGGTCGCTATAACAGTACGCGACACCTAATTACACAGTCCGGATGGCCTGTGATGGATACTACACAAACGCAAAACTCTATCTCTGGACTTTGAGGAGAAACCGGCAATGAGCAGAGAAAACGCTGTGTCCGAGCCAGTCCCCCGCGGCGTCAAGGTGGCGGCAAGTTGGGCCTGGCGGTTCCTCGTCATCATCGCCGCCGTGGGGTTGATTGTCTTCGGCCTCATGAAGCTTGCCGACATCATGATCCCCATAATGGTGTCGATTCTGTTAACGGTCTTGATCCGTCCCGTGGCGCTCTGGCTACACCGCAGAACCTCCTGGAACATGCACGTCACAGGCATGATCGCCCTGCTGAGCGTGCTGCTGGTCGTGGTGGGGCTGCTGACGGTCGCGGTGCAGCAGTTGATTCGCGGATTCCCCGAGGTGCGCGACCAGGCCGTCGAGGGCCTCAACCAAGTTTTCGCATGGCTACAGAACAGCCCGTTTGCCATTACCGACGCGCAGTACACCGAAATCACCGCAAACCTGATGTCGAACATTCAAGACAACGCGGGCCGCATCGCCACCGGCGCGGTGAGCGTCACGGGCACGGCGGGCGCGATCATGGCGGGCCTCGCCATCACGCTGTTTACGACCTACTTTTTCGTGGCCGAGGGCGACCGCATCTGGCGTTGGATCATGCTGCTGCTGCCGCGCACGTCGCGGCAGCCCATTCACGAGGCCTTCCGCCGCGGCTGGCGCTCGCTTGGCGCCTACGTGCAGACGCAGATCATCGTCGCCGCGGTGGACTCGGTGGGCATTGCCCTGGGCGCCCTCGCCCTGGGGCTACCGTTCGTCGTACCCATCGGCCTGATCGTCTTTTTCGGGTCGTTCGTGCCGATTGTCGGCGCGCTCGTCACCGGCGCGCTCGCGGTGCTGGTTGCCCTCGTGGTCAAGGGCCCGCCGTTTGCCCTCATCATGCTCATTATCATCCTCGCCGTGCAGCAGTTGGAGGGCCACGTGCTGCAGCCGTTCCTGATGGGCAAGGCCGTCTCGCTGCACCCCCTCGCCGTCCTGCTCGGCGTGATCGCGGGCACGAGCCTCGGCGGCATCATCGGCGCCATGTTCGCCGTTCCCGCGCTGGCTCTCGCGAACTCGGTGGTCTTGTATTGGGTGGGCAGAGACCAGTTCCCCGCGCTCGGCAGCGACCCGTTGCGGCCCGTGCCGACAGGGGTTCCGGACGCCTCGTCGGCTGGCGCGGTCGCGGACCCCGGGGGGCCGGGTGTCGGGGCTGACGCGGCCCGCGCCGCCACGCAGGAGGGCGAGTCGAAGGGAGAACGGGCCGAGGGGGCGTCCGAACCCGCAACGCCCGGCGAGGCCGGCCGCGACGGTGCGCGATGAACGGCGACGGCTTTGACGAGGACGCTCGCGCGCTCGACCTCGAGCGCATCGCGGCGGACACTCCAGCCGCCGAGGGGCAGGTCTTCCTGAACTCTGCGGGTTCGTCGTTGCCACCGGAGAGCGTCATCGACCGCATGGTGCGCCACCTCCGCCTGGAGGCCGAGGTGGGAGGCTATACGGCCGAGGCGATGGTCGCGGAGGAACTCACGCTCACGCGCACGCGTGTCGCCGAGCTGTTCGGAGACACGCGGCCGGGCGCCGCCTCGCGAATCGCGCTCGGCACCTCAGCGGGCTTCGCGTCGACCCAGTTTGTGTGCGGGCTGGGCCTCGGGCCGGGCGATACGGTACTGGTCCCGGAGACGGAGTTCGCGGCCAACGCTTTGGCTACCGCCTACCTCAAGCAACGTTTTGGCGTGCGCGTGGTGCGGATTCCCGTGGGCCCGGACGGCCAGATCAACCCCGAGGTGTGGGCGGGCGCCCTCGCGCAGGGCCGCGTGCGGCTCGCGTGCCTCGTGACGGTGCCGAGCGACAACGGGGGCGTGACGGACGTGGCGGGCACCGCCCGGTTGGCCCGCGAGGCAGGGGCCCTCGTCATGGTGGATACGACGCAGCAGGTGGGGCAATTGCCCGTCGATGTGTTCGCGCTCGGGGCGGACGCCGCAGTGATGAACGGCCGCAAATGGCTGCGCGGCCCGCGCGGCACGGGTGCGCTGTGGCTACGCGACGGACTCGCTGAACACATTACGAACGTATTGCCTGATCAGCATGCCGCCAGCCTCGCGGCCGGCGTTTACGCGCAGGCCCCCACCAGCAGCCGATTCGAATACGCCGAGGCCAGCATCGCGGCGCGACTCGGCCTCGGCGAGGCCGCCCGCTACCTCTTGGCCCTCGGGGTGGACGCCGCGTGTGCCGCGACCCAGCGCCGCGGCCAGTACCTGCGTGAGGGGCTCGCCCGCATCGCGGGCGTCCAGGTGCACGACCGCGAGGCCGCTAATCACCCCGCCTCCGCCATCATCTCGTTCACCGTCGCAGGGCGCAGCCCGAGCGAGACCGCAGAGGCCCTGTGGGCGCGTAGGGTGCGCGTGGGCGTGGTCCACGCGAATGCCAGCCCCCTCGACGAGAGCCTCGCTCGCCGCGAGGCCGTGGTGCGCGCCTCGCCCCACTACTTCGTCACGCGCGAACACCTCGACCGCGCGCTCGACGCGGTGGCCGACATCGCAGCGGCAGCCCGCTAAAACGCGCGGGGCTCAGTTAGCGCCGAGCGCGATGCGCAGGTCCTCCATGAGGTCCGCCGGGTCTTCGAGACCCACGCTCAGACGGATCACGCCATCGGTGATGCCTACCGCAGCGCGGCCCTCGGGCCCCAGCCGCCGATGTGTCGTGGTGGCAGGGTGCGTGATCAGCGATTTCGAATCGCCCAAGTTGTTCGATATGTCGATCACCTCGAGGGCATCGACCACCTCAAACGCACGCGACTGACCGCCGTCTACTTCGAACGTGATCACGGTGCCGCCTGCGGTCATCTGCGAGCGCGCCAACTCGTATTGCGGGTGCGAGGGCAGCAGCGGGTACTTGACCCAGTTCACCCCAGACAAGCCCTCCAACTCGGTTGCGATCGCGAGCGCCGACGCCGACGACTTCTCGACCCGCATCGCCATCGTTTCGAGGCCCTTGGTGAGCACCCAGGCGTTAAACGGCGACAGCGACGGCCCCGTGTGCCGCATGAGGTTTTGCACCGGCCCGTCGATGAACTCCTTGGAGCCCAGGATCGCGCCACCCATGACGCGCCCCTGGCCATCAATGTGTTTGGTGGCGGAGTACACGACGATGTCGACGCCGTAATCCTGGCCGCGTTGCAGCACCGGGGTGGCGAATACGTTGTCCAGCACCACCTTGGCCCCCGCCGCGTGCGCCAACTCGGTCACGCGCTGGATGTCAACGATCTCGATCATCGGGTTGGAGGGAGACTCAAAGAAGACTGCCTGCGCGGGAGTCGACAGTGCGCGCTCCCACTGCTCGATGTCGCTGCCGTCAACAAACTCGGCCTGCACGCCCCAGCGCGGCAGGATCTCGTCGATAATGACGAAGCACGAGCCGAATAGCGACTTCGCCGCGACGATGCGGTCGCCCGCGCCGAGCAGGGCCGCGAGGGCATTGAAAACGGCGCTCATGCCGGAGGCTGTCGCGAAGCACGCCTCGTAGCCCTCAATCTGGGCGAGACGCTGCTCGAAAACGCTGACCGTTGGGTTGCCGTAGCGCGAGTACACAAAGCGCTCAATGTCGCCTTTGAACGCGGCCTCCGCCTCCCCGGCCGACTCATACACGTAGCCGGAGTTGAGGTAGAGAGCCTCGCTGGTTTCGCTGAACTCACTGCGGGCTAGGCCGCCGCGCACGGCGAGGGTCGCGGGTCGCAAGGCGCGCGTGGTGCCGGCTTTCTTCGTCATGGTTAGCTCTGCTTCCACGGTAGGCCGGCGGTCTTCCAGCCCCCCACGCCACGGTGAGCGTTGGTGTCCAACTGCCCCTCGAAACCGTCAACGATGTTGAAGGCGGTGGCCCCCAGCGCGGTTGCGGCAGTCGCCGCGCCCTGCGAACGTTGCCCACTGCGACACAGGAACACAAACTCCGACCCGGGGTTCGCCTCGACGACCTCCCGAAGTTGAGTTTCAAAGTTGGGATTCTTACCCGTTCCGAGTTGGTTCCACTCTAGAAAAGCAGCCTCCCGTCCCAGTTCAGCGAGGTCGGGTACCCCTACGAAGTTGCACTCTGCCGCTGTGCGGACGTCGACCAAAATGGCCCCGTTCGAGACCTTGTCCCAGGCCTCCTGCACGCTGATATCGCCTGCGTAACTCACCACGAGCCACCTTCCATGCTGTGTCTGCTGCTCTCAGCGTAGGCGAGTTCGCCCGCTCCACTCCACCTTCATGACCTTGCGTAAACGCGGGCGCTGCGTCCCGATCACTCAGTGGCTCGGCGCAGCGGGCGCTTCGGGGCGCTCTGCTGCCACGTAGCCCGCCTGGAAGACGTCGGGCTCGAGATAGATGACGCGCGCCACCGGCAGGGCTGCGCGAATGTTCTTTTCGGCGGCGTCGATGGCTGCGGCCACCGCGGCGGCCGAGTCCGCTGCGGGTACCGCAATCTTCGCCGCCACCAGTAGTTCCTCGGGGCCGAGGTAGAGGGTCTTCATGTGAATGATGCGCTCGACGCCTGCGGTGCCCGAGATCGCAGTGTGCAGCGTTGCGACGTCCTCGTCCGTGGCGCCCTCGCCGAGCAGCAGCGACTTCGTTTCGATGCCCAGCACAATGGCCACTACGACCAGCAAGACACCGATGCTGATGGTGCCGATGCCATCCCAGAGTCCGTTACCGGTGAGAATCGAAACGCCCACGCCGACCAACGCGAGCACGAGGCCGACCAACGCTGCGAAATCCTCCAGCAAGACCACCGGCAGTTCGGGCGACTTCGAGCGGCGAATGAACGTCGTCCACGCCTGCCGACCTCGCACCTTATTGGACTCATCGATGGCACCCTTGAAAGACCACGTCTCCAGGCCGATCGCGCCCACCAGCACCGCTACGGGCAGCCACCACGTCTCGATGGGCTCCGGGTGCTGCACCTTGTGGATGCCCTCGTAGATCGCGAACACGCCGCCCACGCTGAACAAGATGATGGCGACGATAAACGCGTAGATGTAACGGTCGCGACCGTAGCCGAAGGGGTGTTCGTCCGTTGCGGCACGTTTAGCACGCTTGCCGCCCACCAGCAGCAATACCTGATTGGTGGAGTCCGCCAGCGAGTGCACAGACTCCGCGAGCATCGAGGTCGCACCAGAAATAAGAAAAGCAATGAACTTCAGGATGGCGATGCCAAGGTTTGCGATGAAGGCCTTGATGATCGCGCTGGTCCCGCTGTGACTGGACATGATCTCCCTACAGTTATGACGAGATTCGCGGCGCGTCGTTACAACTGCGCAGCATTGATAGTGTCACATTGCGCCATGTCGCCGGACTGGTAACCACGCATGAACCAGGCCTGGCGCTGGGCGGAGGAACCGTGCGTCCAGGTTTCGGGGTTGACGCGGCCCGACATCTCCTGGATGTGATCGTCGCCCACGGACTGCGCCGCTGAGAGCGCGTCGTCGATGTCTTGCTGCGTGATCGTGGGGATCAGCGGGGCGCTGGACCCTGGCCCCGGCGTGGTGGTCGCGTGTTTGACCCACAGCCCCGCGAAGCAGTCTGCCTGCAGTTCGACCCGTACCCCGCCGCTCTCCGGCCCCTGTGGGTCTTGCTGGGCGTAATTGATGGTGCCGATCAGGTTCTGGATGTGGTGGCCGAACTCGTGCGCCACCACGTACTCCTGGGCGAGCGGTCCGCCGCTCGAGCCGTACTGAGACTGCAGCAGGCCGTAGAACGCGGTGTCGATGTAGACCGACTCGTCCGCGGGGCAATAGAACGGGCCCATGTCGGAGGAACCCGTGCCGCATCCCGTGGACCAGGTGCCGCTCTCGAGTGCCACCTGCGGAACCCGATACCGCGTACCGTATTCGGGCAGGTAAGTCTGCCAAAAGGCGTTGAGCGAGTTGACGGTGCCCACAACGCGGCAGTCGACCTTCGCGTTGGCGTCAGCGCCCGTGAGGCACTCACCCATGTCCGCGCCCGTCTCGGTGGCGGTTGTCGTGGTGTCACCACCGTTCATCAATTGCGCGGCCATGTCAGGGCCGCCCACGATGGCGACGACGAGCAGCAAGACCGCGCCGCCGATGCCGCCTCCAATTTTGAAACCGCGACCGCCTCCACCGAGGCCGCCACCGCCCCCGCCCCCACGGCGATTGCTGACCTGAGAACCATCAAGATGGGCATTGGGATCGAAACTCACTTTCGCAGTCTATCCCCAGACCCCGTTCCCAACCACCGGTGGCGCAACTGGCCCGCTGCCTGGTGAATCTGCGGACGGCGGCGACGCAGGAGTTCAATTATGGTGTCTTTATGACGGCATTTTTCCGCCCGGGGCTGCGTATACATCTCGGACGCCGCGTGGCCGGGCTCCTGGGTGCGGCCGCAGTTATCGCGGGCCTCCTTTTGCCGCCGGTCGCTCCCGGTTACGCGCAGACCGCGGCGGCCAGTGTGGCGCCGTCGAGTGTCACGATCATCGATGATTCGGACTCGATCGACGACGGCGAGCTGGAGGACCTGATCGCGGACATTGATTTTCCGCGGGCATTCGACCTCGTAATACTCGGAACCCACAGCCAGGATCTGGTCTATTCCAGCCCTGGGACGGGGATCCTGGAGTATTCGCGCCTCAAGCAACTCGGCTGGGAGTCGCCCACCGACTCGCGAGCCCTGCGTGATTCGCTCGTCGTGATCGTGATGCCCATGGGACAGCGGGCCACAATATTTGCGAGCGACGATCTCGGCCTGCCCGAGGACCTCGACGAGCAGGTCTACGACGCGGTGGATCTGGATTATTCGGCCACGCGCGCCCAGATCATTGCCTTGTATGTGCGGTCGATCGCCGATGTTAGCGCGGGCGGCGAGATCAACACCGGCAGCGTCGATGAGGCCGGTGTCTACCACCCCGTACCGTTTGAAACGCTCGTGGGATTCCGCTGGCTGCTTGCAGGGTCGATTGCCGCTGCCGTGGCTGGGGTCGCGGCGTTTGCATACCTGGCCTTGCGGGCCCGGGTAACGCGCCAGGCCGCTCGGGAGTTTTCGCGGGCACGCGGTGCCTATGCCGAACTCTCGTTCCAACTCGACGCGCTCGACGTCAACGTGGCGACGCTGCCCGCCTCCTCGAAGTACGCCAAACGGCTCCGCCGTGACGTACACACGTTTGAAAAGGCATATCGCGAGGCGACGAAGCGCATCGATGCCCTCGAAGATCTGTCGCGCACCCGCTCGCTTAAGCCCGAACACCTCGCGGAGGTTCGCAATCTTGTCACGATCACCGAAACGGCGAGCGACCTTGAAGAACGCATCGCGTTCGCGAATAGCATCTTGAACCGTTATGGAGATTGGGAGACCGCTTGGCTCGAAGAGACCACAGAGCTCGCGCAAGCGGCGGCCGAGGTCGATTTGATCTTGCGCGAGTGCCCCGAGGTGGCGTCGTCACCGAGCGGTCGCGATCTACGCATACAGGGCGAGAAGGTCGCTGATGCCCTGCCCAGTACTTTGGACGATCTGCGCTCTGGCAAGATAACTCCCGACAAAGCGCTCGAAGTCGTTGAGCTGCTCGGTCGCACCTTTGGTCGCGCCGAGGCGAAACACTTCGGCACGATGCTCGAGTTCGTATCTACCTCTCGTCGCTACACCGATGAGTCGCGCGCTCGCGTTCTCGCCATGGCCAGGGGCCAGCAGCCCAAAGTCGACGGCATTCCTGCCGGTCACTCGGTCTCGGGCACTCGTCAGCACTTTGCCAGCGTCGCGGGGCTGGTGGAGTTGTATCGGCTGGAGCGGACGGTCGCGAAGCCCACCTCGAGGATCGGTGTCAAGTCTCGAAAGCAAGCGAAACGGGGTGGGGGCAGCAGCGACGGCGGCACCGTGGCGGCCCATGGCACGCGGCCCGCGGAAAGCACGGACTATTGGGAGTTTCCCGGCACCTCGCACCACGGGGATGGGGGCTCGCACGGCGACTCGGGCCATGGTGGCTCGTTTGATTTCGGGGGCGGCGATAGCGGGGGCGGCGGCGATGGGGGCGGTGGCGGCGACTAGACCCAGCGCAGTGGCGCTCAGCGTGGTCACATCTGTCCACTGGTGTCTCTCGCCAACGTCCCCCTCGAACCGTAGGCTGATCTCATGAAGTTCCTCCTCACGACCCGTCCCGTAATCCTGCGCCTATGCGCCCTGCTGGTCGCCGCGTGGGTTCTCGGTGCGGCCAGCCTGTATCTGCCGCCAGCCGCACATGCCCTCACGACGGGGGCCGCGACGCGTCCGACCGAAGTCACTGTCGTCGACTCGGCGGGCATTTTGAACTCCGCCGAGGTGCAGGAGTCCGTCTCGAAAATTGAGTACCCGCGCGAGATCAGCATCGTCGTACTCGCGGCGGCGACGGGCAGCAGGGAAGACCGGGCCCTCAACGATTACGTGCGGGATCAGGCCCTGGGCGAGCACCCCGAATGGCGGTCGACGAGCAATCCTGACAAGTTTCGTGAGGGACTGTTGATTCTTGCCGTTGACCCCGTGGCCCGGATTAACGGCGCCTATATGGGCGAAGATCTGCACCTCGAGGGCGACTCGCTGACCACGGTGCTCGACTCGGCGAAGCCCGCGTTCCGAGAGAACCGGTGGTCTGATGGCATGATCGACGCCGCCCGCGTCGCCGCGGACGTGTACGCTGACGGCGCCATTGGAGACGGCAACCTCTCGGCCGATGGCGTCTACACTCCACGGCAGAAGACATTTTTCGAGGCAAACCATGCCGTCATTGTCGGCGGCGGCGCCGCGGCAGTGGTTGGTGGCGGCGCGGGCACCATCATCGCGCTGGTGTCGCGACGCCGCACGAGCGAGGCCACCCGCCTGCTGCGCGAGGCGGAGGCCACGTATTCCGACCTGTCGTTTCGGCTGGGCGAGATGGATGTGAACGCCAATACGTTGCCGGAATCCTCTGCCGTGGCGATGCAGGTGCGCGACGACGTGCGCCGATTCGACACGGTGTATCGCCAGGCCACGCAGCGGGTGTCCGAGTTGGCCGGGTTGCGAAAGAACGACAAGCTGCCCGGAAAATACCTGCAGGAGGTGCGCGACCTGTGCACCATCACGGAGGCGGCCGCAGGCCTCGAAAAGCGCGTGGACGCCACCAACGACATTCTCAATCAGGTTCCCGGGTGGCAGAATAGCTGGCTCGATCAGTGCCGTGACCTGGTCGAATCGGCCGATCAGGTGGAGGCACTGATCGGCAAGTCTCGCGCGACGGCAGCCTCCCCCACGGCCCAATACCTGCGCAGTGCGGCGGTCGAACTCACGCAGGGTGTACACAATCTGCCCAACCTCGTGGAGCGCCGCCAGCTCGCACCCGACGCGGCCCTCGTCCAGCTGCGTGACCTCGCCACGAAATTTCAGCAGGCGCAGAATAGTCACGTCGGCGTCATGATGGAGCAGGTCTCCCGCAATGCCGCTGGTCGCGAGCGCGCCCGCAGTGCCATGAGTGGGCGCACCACCTGGAGTTACGGCGGAGGCTACTTCGGCGGGTACAACTACGGTGGCGGCGTCATGACGGCGGGCTCGCAATTCACGCCCACGGCCGCCCTGATCACGGGCTATACGGTCGCGTCGGCAGCAGCGCGGCAATCGAGTTCCGGCTCCGGCAGTAGCGGCGGTTTCAGCGGCGGCGGCAGCTTTTCGGGTTCCGGCGGCAGTTCGCGGTTTTAGCGCTCACCCGGCGGCGGCGCCGTGCGGTGGGTGATTGCGGACGCTCCGTGGGCCCGTCCTCGCTAACGGGCCGGTACCAGCCCGCGCAGGATCTCGCCCGCCGTGCCCTCCCGCACCGCCGCGACGCCCTCTCCCGCCCACAGGTGCAGCCTCTCGGCGTCCCCCGCGGCTGCGGCCGCCTGCCGCAACGACCGCGTGAGGTGATGCACCGCGGGGTAGGCGAGCGGCGCCGCCGCATCGTGGTCGCGCATGAACCGGTTGTTGAGGGCGCGGGCGGGTCGGCCCGTGAACGCTGAGGTCAGCGCGGTCTCGGCGGGGCGCTCCCCCGCCACCGCCGCGGCGAGGGCGGCCCGATGGGTGGGGTTGGTGCCAGCCTCCCGGGCCAGCAGCAGAAGCGTGCCGACCGCGACGCTGGTGGCCCCGGCGTCCAGAATGCTCTCGACATCGGCCGCGCTGGCCACGCCGCCCGCGCCGATGAGAGGAACGCGCGTGCGGGCGGCGATGTCACGCACGAGGTCTGCCGTCGCGTGGGCCGTAACCGGACGCGCGGGGTCATGGGTGGCACTGTGGCCCCCGGCGCCGGTTCCCTGGACCACCAGGCCGTCGACTCCGAGGGCGAGCGCCGTGTCGGCTTCACCGGGGGTGGTGACGGTCGCATAGACCCGGCTGCCGACACGCTGCAGACGACGCACGTCCGCTGCGGGCGGGAGGCCAAAGGTGAGCGACACGAGCGGCACCCGCATGGATTCGAGCAGGTCGAGTTTGGCTTCCCAGAAGTCTGAGTCGTCCTCGACGGGGCGGGGGTCGAGTTCGACCCCGAGCGCTGCCGCCTCGGGGGCGAGGGCTCGCGCGTAGGCCGCGAAGGCCCCCGCCGTTTCGCGGCTGAGGTGCTGGCCGGTGGCTCGCCCCGCCGCGTCGAAGGGAGGCACGAACAGGTTGACTCCGACACGGGGCAAAATGTCGCGCACGGCCTTGATCTCGGCCTCCAGCGCCGCGGCGGTCTTGTACCCGCCCGCGAGGAAGGCCGTGGCACCTGCGGCGACGGCAGCGCGAACCAATGCCGGGGTGCTGGGCCCGCCGGCCATGGGCGCGGCGACGAGGGGAATATTCGGTTGCCCGGGGTGCGGCTGCGGCGAAGTCTGCATGCACGTATCGTGCCACGTCGCGATGCGCGTGCCGGTCGATACGGGCTCCGGGGCTGGACTTTATGGCACGAGCCGGGCCCATAAAAACAGTGGCCGACCTGGGATGAAACCAGGTCGGCCACTGAGTTTAGTGGGCCCTGCGGGGCTCGAACCCGCGACCAACGGATTAAAAGTCCGGAGCTCTACCAGCTGAGCTAAAGGCCCGTGGCCACTCGCATGCGGCCGCGCCTGCCGAAGCAGGCTCGTATAGCCTAACGGGCACGCCGGGAGATTGCGAAATCAGCGCAAGCGGCCCCAGATGAGACGCCAGACAAACACGAGGATCGCGGTGCCCAGGAGGGCCAGCAGCCACGTCCGCAGTTCAAAGAATTGCCCCAGGTCGGTGCCGAAAACTCGAGAGCCGATCCAGCCACCGAGGTTGGCGCCGACGATGCCGAGCAAGATCGACGTGATACAGCCCTCGCGACGGGCACCGGGAACGATGCGTCGTGCGATGGCGCTGACGATGAGGCCAAGAATGGTGAAAGCGATAAATGACATGGCTCCCACCCTATGCGCTGCCGCCCGAGCGCTCATCCCGGAGGCACGCCGCCGCGCCAAAACCCGCAAGATTTTCACAACGTGACTCTGCCTGCACGGCATGTTCACGGCAGCGACGCAGGATTTTCGGGCGGCACTAGGGCTTTATTAGCCTCGCTTCCAGGAGGCGCACAGCGCCGGGATGGGCGGGCACGCGAACGGGCCGACCTCGCGTCCGACTGCAAAAACCACGTCAACTTGTGCGAAGTTGAAAGGATTTTATGAGGCGGCGAGTACCATTTTCGCGAGCGCATCGATTTGTGCGCTAGGCAATGTACGCTGCGGCCGCCAAGGCCAAAAGGAGAACCATGAGCGCAACGAAGTTTGGCGTATTCATCCCGCAGGGCTGGCGCCTCGACCTGGTCGATGTACCCCCCGCCGAGCAGTGGGAGGCGATGCTGCAGGTGGCGCGGGTCGCCGACGACACCCAATTTGATTCTGTCTGGGTCTACGACCACTTTCACACGGTCCCCGCCCCCACCGAGGACGCGACCCACGAGGCCTGGACCCTCATGGCGGCCCTGGCCGCGTCAACCTCGCGAGTGCGACTCGGCCAAATGTGCACCTGCATGGGGTACCGCAACCCGGCCTACCTCGCCAAGGTGGCCGCCACGGTGGACCTCATCTCGGGGGGTCGCGTGAACTTCGGCATCGGCGCTGGCTGGTATGAGCACGAGTGGCGGGCCTATGGCTACGGGTTCCCCGGCACGGGCGACCGCATCAGCGCGCTGCGCGAGGGGCTGCAGATCATGCGCCAGATGTGGCAGGACGGCATCAGCACCTACTCGGGCAAGATCTTCTCAACCGACGGCGCCATTTGCCAGCCGAAGCCCCTGCAGGAGGGCGGGATCCCCCTGTGGATCGCGGGAGGCGGCGTCACTCGCACGCTAAAGTACGCCGCGCAGTGGGGCGCTGCCACGAATTTCACGGGCACCGTGGAGGAGTTTTCGGCGAAGCTCGACGTCGTTCGGGCGCACTGCGAGACCTTCGATCGTGACCCGGCGACGCTCACAAACTCGACCTCGTTCAACATCGTGATCGGCGAGACCGAAGCCGAGGCCCAACAGAAGTTTGACGCACACAACGAGCGCGCCGCGAAGGCGCTCCCGACGGACTTTGGCAGGAAAGTTTTGCAGGAGTCCGACTGTCTGCGTGGCACAGCCGAGCAGATTGCCGACGCCCTTCGCCCCTACCAGGCGGCGGGCTCGTCATATTTCATAACCTATTTTCCCGAAGCTGCCACCATCCAGGATGGCATGCGGCAGTTCGACGAACAGGTAATTCCACTACTCACAAACTAAGCACTTGAATCGATCCGGTCGCAATTCGCGACCGGATCGATTTTTTATGTGAAGTTCTCGCGTATGTTGTACTATTTAATTAACCGAAACTGCGAGATTTGAGTAATCTGCCCCGGAGGAACGATGGCACACCGCGTTCGAATACACCCCCGTTCGACAATCCTGTTTCAAGGCGATTCGATCACGGACGCGAGTCGGCTGAACGACCCGCAAGGCCTGGGCTACGGCTACGTGCGTAACCTGGTCGAAAGCCTGTCGCTCGCCCTACCCGATCACGAGTTGACGTTCGTCAATCGCGGCGTCTCCGGCAATCGCGTGCGCAACCTCGAGGAACGCTGGAAGCAAGACGCCCTCGACCTCAACCCCGACATCGTCACCATCATGATCGGCATCAACGACATGTGGCGGGCCTTCGACAACAACGACCCCACCTCGGCCATTGCCTTCGAGGGCGGCTACGATCGCATCCTGTACAAGCTCACCGAAAAGTCCTCGACCCAGATCGTGCTGATTGAACCGTTCATGCTGTGCGTTCGCGACGAGATGTGGCTGTGGCGCAGCGATCTCGACGCGAAGATTCAGGCCGTGCGCCGACTTGCGCAGAAATACGACCTGCCTCTGGTCGGGTTGGATTCGGCGATGAGTCAGGCGGCCTCTTTACGCGGCATGGCCGCCATCGCCGGCGATGGGGTACACCCCACGCCCGCCGGTCACAAGGTGCTCGCCAACGCCGTTCTCAGCGTCTTCGATCTCGAATCCTAGCCACCCGCAGGCCCGCGTCCGGATGATCCTCACGGTCTGCGCCAGAGCCGAGCGCGGGCCGGGCCCTGGCCCGATCTGGGCCCGATCTGGGCCCGATCTGGGCCTGATCAGGCCCGACGATTCGGGCCCTAGAATGACTGCATGCGACCTACCTACGCGAGCCTCACCCCCCAACATGTCGAACAGGTCGCCGCTCGCCCCGTGACCTTTCACGAGGCTGACCTGCCCCGAGACGCGCGTTTCATCGCCCTGGGCGAGAGCCCCGTAGTCGTGACCCTCGCCCAGATGCATGGTGTCTTTAGCCTCGCGCGGCGCCGCCCCGAGTCGGCCTCCGCCTCCGTCATCGCCTGGGCCCGCGCGGCCCAGATGGGCCTGCAATTCGTGGCCCGCACCGCCTACTTCGAGACGCCCGCACCGACGCCCGCACCGACCCCCAGCACCGACCCCGGCGGATCAACCCCCGCGCCCGCCGCCGCCCCCGTGCTCAGGATGGGACCCTACACGGCGGTGGACGTCAAGGCCATCGGCGAGGTGGCGCGCCAAGTGGCCGCCGCGGCGTCCGATCTCGACCCCCTCACCGCAACCGGGCTGGTGATGGCCTTTCTCGACGCCATGGCCGATACCACCGGCAGCGCGAACGCTCTGCCGCGCGGCGGCGAGGCCGCCCTAGCCACGGCCAGCGCCGCCCGCGAGCGCGCGCGCCACCTGCAACGCGAACTGGATACCGCGAAGCAACAACAGCTACCCCTCGACGACGCGCCGGTGGCGAATGCGCCACGCCCCGGATCGCCGTTTCGTCGCGCACAACGAGGCAAGATCCGCACCGACCTGATGCGCCAGGTCGAGGAGCGCGCGAGCGGGCACATCACGCTTTCTTTTCGGGTGGACCTCCCGCGCCTCGCACGCCCCGACGCTGCCGCCGACACCGACCGCAAGGGTTGGCTCTCGGGCGAGCACGTAGACCTCGCGGAGGCGATGGAGCGCAACCTGCCGTTCACCCTGACCGCCCAAATTCACTCGACCGCCCGCCCGGGAGAGGTGCGGGACGCCGAGGTGGTGCTGCTGAACGCGAATCACGGCTACGGTTTCGATGCGCACGCGCGCGTGCGAGCCGAGTTGCGCAGGGCCGGGCAGCGTTGGCAGCCCCTGCAACTCCTGGGCTCGGGCCCCACGCCCGACAGCCTCGAACTGCGCGCGGAAGAACTCGACGACCTGCTGGTGAGCGGTGCCACGCGGCTGCAATCGGTGGGTTTTCCCGTGCACTGGCCCAAAGAACTGTCCCGCAACCTCGCCACCTCGCTGACGGTGGCGGCCCGCGCTCCGGGCTCCGCGAAGGGCGCGGTGCGCGAGAAAGACGAGGTGAAGTCGGATTCTCTGTTCGCGGGCCTGGGCGCCTTCGAACTGCAGTGGCGCATTGCGCTGGGGGGCGATCCGCTCACCCCCGAGGAGATGGACCAGCTGGCCGAGGCGCAGCGACCGCTCGTGCGACTGCGCAATGAATGGGTGGTGTTGGACCCCGCGGTGGTGGCGAAGGCCCGCCGCCGGGTGTTGCGTTCCCTGCAGCCGCTCGAGGCGATGGAGTCGGCGCTGTCGGGAGTGCTCGCGGAGGAGGGCCGCCCGCAGCCGGTCGAGCCCGATCAGACCATGCTCGACTACATGGAGAGCCTCCAAAAGATCGGGCACCTGGACTTCGGCGCGGAGGCAGAGGTCGAGCCGCCACGGGGCCTGCACGGCACCCTGCGCGAGTATCAGCTGGCCGGTCTGCGCTGGCTCGCCGCGCTCACGGGCCGCGGCCTCGGCGCCGTGCTGGCCGACGACATGGGTCTTGGCAAGACCATCACGGTAATTGCGTTGCACCTGCATCGAATGGAGCAGGGGCACGCGACCCTGCCACATCCGGGGGCCCGAGGGTCGGACGCCTCGGGGGCCCGTCCCAGCCGCCCCTCCCTGATCGTGTGCCCGGCCTCGCTGCTGGGCACGTGGGAGCACGAGATCCGCCGGTTCGCGCCGGGGTTGCCCGCGCGGCGCTTTCACGGACCGCGGCGCCATCTCGACGATGTAGAGGGCGGCGGTTTCGTGTTGACCACGTACGCGACCATGCAGCGCGATGCCGATAAGTTGGCCGCCGTGCCGTGGGGTCTGGTGGTGGCGGACGAGGCGCAGCATGTGAAGAATCCGCACGCCAAGGTGTCGAAGGCGTTGCGCGCACTGGGTGGGTCGGCGCGCTGCGGGCGGGTGGCACTCACGGGCACGCCGGTCGAGAACAACTTGAGCGAACTGTGGTCGCTGCTGGATTGGGCCGTTCCGGGTCTGCTCGGCACGCTGAAGTATTTTCGCTCGGTGTGGGCGGGGCCCATTGAGCGTCGGTCGCCGGACGAGGACCATGACGCCGAGTTGTTGCTGAGATTTAAGAAGTTGATTGCACCGTTCGTGCTGAGGAGGCGAAAGTCGGACCCAGGCATTGCGCCCGAGCTTCCCGACAAGGTGCTGACCGATCAGTTTGTCGATCTGACGCGGGAGCAAGTGGCCCTGTATGAGGCGACCCTGCGGGAGGCCATGGCTCGCATTGAGGAGGTCAAGGGGATCCATCGGCGCGGGCTCGTGCTGAAGTTGCTGACGAGTCTGAAGCAGGTCTGCGATCACCCCGAGTTGTTCACGCGCGAGGCGGGTGGTGGTTCATTCGCGTCGCGTTCGGGCAAGGTACTGCTGCTCGACGAGTTGCTGTCGGCGATGCGCGCCGAGGGGCAAGCCGCCCTGCTCTTCACCCAATACGCACGTATGGGGGCACTGCTGGAGCGGCACCTTGCCGCCAGCGGCCTCCGCACCCAGTTTTTACACGGTTCAACCCCCGTCCCCCGCCGCGAGGCCATGGTGCGGGCGTTCCAGGCGGGCGAGTGCGACGTCTTCGTGCTGAGCCTCAAGGCCGCCGGCACGGGCCTGAACCTCACCCACGCCGAGCACGTCATTCACTTCGATCGCTGGTGGAACCCCGCAGTCGAAGACCAGGCCACCGACCGCGCCTACCGGATCGGCCAGACCCGCTCGGTGCAGGTTCACCGCCTCGTCTGCGTCGGCACCCTCGAGGAGCGCATCGCTGCCGTCATGGCCGAAAAGGCCCAGCTCGCCGACAGCGTGCTCGGGGGCGGCGCCGAATCCCTCGTCGAGCTGAGCGACACCGACCTGCGCGCCCTGCTGACCTACCGCTGAAGCACGCGAGCCTCGCGCCGCTATCGCTTGCCACATGCCCGGGATGGCGAAGGGCCGGCCGCACGCCCGAGGCGTCCGACCGGCCCACAGCGCGCGACCGAACCTAGTGCTCGTCGAGCATGTCCTTTTCATTGAACGGGTCGCGGCCCGCCAGCACCTCGGTCGCCTGCGAACGATCGAACGTGCCCGTGAAGCGGCCAATCACGACGGTCGCGATGGCGTTGCCCGCGAAGTTGGTGAGGGCACGCGCCTCCGACATCAGGCGGTCGATGCCCGTGATGTAGGCAACGCCGCTCACGAGCTGCGGCGCGTGCGCCGAGAGGCCGCCCGCGAGGGTAGCGAGGCCGGCGCCGGAGACACCCGCGGCCCCCTTCGACGCAACAATCATGAACAGCAGCAGCGAAATCTGGGCACCCAGGTCGAGCGGCATGTCCATGGCCGAGGCGATGAAGATCGACGCCATCGTGAGGTAAATGGCCGTGCCGTCGAGGTTGAACGAGTAGCCCGTGGGCACGGTGATACCAACGGTCGACTTCTGGACGCCGAGGTGCTCCATTTTCGCGATCAGGCGCGGCAGCGCGCTCTCGGACGACGACGTCGAGAGGATCAGCAAGAACTCGCGGGCGAGGTACTTGAACAGCGAGAACACGTTGATGCGTGCCACGAAGTACAGTACGAGGCCCAGCACGACGAAGACGAACAGCGCACACGTGATGTAGAACGAGATCATCAGGTTCAGGATGCCGCCGAGGGCCGCGAAGCCCTGGGCGCCCACGAGCGCAGCCATGGCACCAAACGCGCCGATCGGGGCCACCCACATGAGCATGGCCAGCAGTCGGAACACGAGTCGCTGCATGTGACCGATACCCTCGAGGATGGGCTCGCCCTTGGCGCCCATTGCCTGCAGAGCAAAGCCCACGATCAGCGCCACGAACAGGGCCTGCAGCACCTGGCCGCCCGTCAGGCCCGCGAGCAGGGACTCGGGAATGATGCCCTTGATGAAGTCCACGGTGGAGGATTCGCCCGCCGTCTCGACAGCCTTCTCGGCGGCGGCCGAATCGGCCTCCGAGAAGTGCAGTCCCGAACCCGGGTGAATCAGGTTGCCCACGATGAGGCCGATCGCGAGCGCGAACGTCGACATGACCATGAAGTAGAGGAGGGCGAGGCCGCCCACCTTGCCCACGGTGGCTGCCTTGCGCAGCGACCCGATGCCGACCACGATCGAGCAGAAAACGATGGGCCCGATCATCATCTTGACGAGGGCAATGAAGATTTCACCGAGGGGCTTGAGGGCGACCGCGTCGGCCTTCCAGATGAGGCCGACGGCGATGCCGGCCACCATGGCGACGATCACGGCGATATAGAGAAAGTGACTACGATCTTTTCTCTTGGCCTCGTCCGGAGTCTTAGCTAGCGGCAAGGTAGGTGGGGTCTGTGAACTCATGAGTCCTCACTGGCGCGATGGTGGTGAGGCAACGCCCGTACCGCGACGCTGCCGCCGCTACATGGGCGCGGCGCTACAGTCTAAGTCAATCTGGACTGCAACATTTGCAATTGTGAGACGCCGAGCGTCCACCTGTCGTTTTTTCGCGCGCCCGGGCCACGGGCTAAGATATGCGACAGTGCCTTGCCCAGTGACGGCAAGGAGTATCGCTTCCCTTCTAGTTAGGCAATCATGGCCAGTTCCGTAGCCCCAGCCAACGCCAACACGCGTCGTCGCGTGTTGTCGGCATCGCTGATCGGCACCTCGATCGAGTTTTACGACTACTACGTGTACGGCCTTGCAGCCGTACTCGTGATCCCCGCACTGTTCTTCCCCGGTGAAGACCCCGTGATCCAGCAGCTCAGTTCGATGGTGACCTTCGCCGTCGCATTCATCGCCCGCCCCGTCGGCTCGGTGCTGTTCGGCCACTTTGGCGACCGGTACGGCCGCAAGGTCACGCTGATCGGCTCGCTGCTCACCATGGGTATCGCGACGTTCCTGATCGGCTGCCTGCCCGGCCACGCCACGATCGGCGTCTGGGCGCCCATCATTCTCGTCATCTTGCGCTTCGCCCAGGGCGTGGGCCTCGGCGGCGAATGGGGCGGCGCCGCCCTGCTCGCGACCGAGAACGCCCCCCAGGGCAAGCGCGGCTTCTACGGCGCGTTCCCCCAGCTCGGCGCACCCATCGGCCTGTTCCTCGCGAACCTCGTATTCTTCACGCTGAGCATCTGGTTCGGCGAAGAAGCCTTCAATTCGTGGGGCTGGCGCATTCCGTTCCTCGTGTCGGCCGCGCTGGTCTTGTTTGGCCTGTACGTGCGACTGCGCCTCGAAGAGTCGCCCGTGTTCCGCGCCGCCGAGGCCCAGGGCAAGAAGACCAAGGTGCCCGTCGCCGCGGTATTCAAGCGCTCCTGGAAGGGCCTCATCGCGGGCACCTTCATCATGGTCGCCACCTACGTCGTGTTCTACCTGATCACGGTCTTTGCCTTGGGCTTCGCGAAGGGCAAGCCCGTCGAATCGGCCAACGGCCACGTGATCGGCCTCGGCATGTCGAACGCCACGGTGACCGGCATCCTGCTCATCGCGACCGTGTTCTTCGGCGCCTTCGTGATGGTGTCGGGCTGGCTCGCCGACAAGTATGGCCGCCGCAAGCCCCTCATGATCTCGACCTGCATCGGCATCGTGTTCGCGCTGTGCAGCCCCTTCATCTTGGGCATGCACAACACCGCGGGTGTCGCCACCTTCATGATCCTCGGCATGATCGTCATGGGCCTGTTCTTCGGCCCGATGGCGACGGTGCTGCCCGAGTTGTTCCCCACCGAGACCCGCTACACGGGAGCCTCCGTGGCCTACAACTTGGCGGCCGTGCTCGGCGCGTCGGTGGCCTCGATCTTCGGCGGCCCCATCAACGCGACGTGGGGCCTGTGGGGCATCGCGATTTACCTCATCATCAACTGCGTCGCGTCATTGATCGCGCTCTATATGACGCGCGAGACCGCCAATGATGACCTGATGTTGGTGAAATAGCCGGACGCTCCGGCCCTCCCTGGCAGCACATCGGCCCGGTACCGCGTTGGTACCGGGCCGACTTTTTGTGCGCGCAAGGAGCGCTCGGCGAGGCGTGCCTAGAGGTTTTCGTCGATGGGGCGCGCCATCATCTGGCGGTGCTCCTCGACGTGAGCCAGGTGGCGGGGGTTCTTTGCGATGGCGAAATACCCCACGACCAGCACCACGAACCACGGGATCGTCGCGAGCAGGCCCGTCCGGGTGTCCTCCTTGAACGTGAAGATGACGACGAGGAACAAGAAGAACGCGAGCACGGCGTAGCACATGGGCACGCCGCCCAGCATCTTGAACTTCGACTCCGCGTGACGCTCGGGGAACCGCTTGCGGTAAGCCATGTAACTAAAGAGAATCATCGACCAGACGAACATGAACAGCACCGACGACACGGTGGTGACCACGTCGAAGGCCGCGCCGATGCTCGGCGAGGCATACAGCAGCGGGATGCCGAGCAGCAGGATCGAGCAGGAGACCAGCAGCGCCCGCGCGGGCACCTTGTTACTCGAGAGCACGCTGAACAGTCGCGGCGCGGCGCCCTGATCGGCGAGGCCGAAGAGCATGCGCGCGGTCGAGTACATGCCCGAGTTGGCGCTTGACGTGGCCGAGCTCATGACGACGAGCGTGACGCCCACGAATGCGCCGCTGAAGCCGACCAGACCGAACGCGGCAATGAACGGGCTTTCGCCCGCCACGGCCTGACGCCACGGAATGATCGTCATGATCGAGACCAGGCCGAGCACGTAGAAGAAGAGGATACGCAGCGGAATCGAGTTGATGGCCTTGGGCAGGTTCTTGCGAGGGTCCTTCGTTTCGGCCGCCGCCGTGCCTACGAGTTCGAGGCCGACAAACGCGAACACCGCGATCTGGAAACCGGCCAGGAACCCCTGGCCGCCCGTTGGGAAGAAGCCACCATCGTTAAACATGTGGCCGAGCGAGGCCGTGCCGCCGCCCACCAGTTCCTTTTGCGAAACGAGCAGCCACGCGGCCGTCAGCACGAGCGCGAGAATGGCGATGATCTTGATCATCGAGAACCAGAACTCCAGCTCGCCGAAGAGCCGCACCGCCACGAGGTTCAACACGAGCAGCAGCACGATCATCACGAGGCCGGGAATCCACAGGGGGGTCGTCGACCAGCCCTCGTACTCCTGCAGTTGCTTGAGATAGCCGGCCACCGCGACGACGTCGGCGACGCCCGTGACGATCCAGCAGAACCAGTACGACCAGCCCACCATGAAGCCGGCCCAGGGGCCGACCAGGTCAGTGGCCAGGTCGGTAAACGACCGGTAATTGAGGTTGCTGAGCAGCAGTTCGCCCATCGCGCGCATCATGAAGTACAAGAAGAAGCCGATGACGGCGTACACCAGAATCACGCTCGGCCCGGCGACGCTGATTGTCTTGCCGCTGCCCATGAAGAGGCCCGTGCCGATGGCGCCGCCGATGGCGATCAGCTGGAGGTGGCGGTTACTGAGCCCGCGGGCGAGAGTATGCCCCTCCTGCTCAGTGGGGAGACCCGACATAAAAACTCCTTTGAATCTATGGCTGTTATCCAGAAGGGACTGTCGTAGGCTACCGCACTCATGTGCCACTCTCGGCCAAGCACGGACCGGGATTCGGCGGGAACGTCGCCAGCCGCTACAGTATTGCGGTGCCCCTGGACATCTGGTTTCGCCTCATTGGCGCGTGCCTCCTCATTTCGCTGACCCCCGGAGCCGGTGCCATCAACACAATGAGCCTCTCGCTCAGCCACGGCGCCCTGCGCACGCTGCCCTCCGTGCTGGGCCAGCAAATCGCCCTGCTGCTGCAGGTGCTGATCGTCGCGTTCGGCGTGGGCGTGCTCGTGCAAAACCATCACTGGCTGCTCGTCGTGATCCGTATTCTCGGTGCCCTATACCTCGTCTACCTGGGCATCAGCAAGTATGTCGAGCCGCCCCACGTGTTTCGGCAGGTGCAGACCGACGCGGCACAGGCGCGTCCGGCCCGCCTCGTCATGCGCGGGTTCATGGTGAATATGCTGAACCCGAAGGCGATCGTGTTCGTGCTCGCGTTCGTTCCGCTATTCATCACCCCGAGCCAGCCCCTCGCGCTGCAATACCTCGTGCTGACCAGCACCATGGTGGTGATCGACATCGCCGTCATGATGGGGTTCGCGTTGCTTGCGCGGCAGGTACGCAAACTGCTGCGCACCGAGCACCACGTGCGCGTGCTCAATCGCGTGTTTGGGGTGCTATTCGTGGTGGCGGGTGCGCTGCTCGCCTTCTCGTCCCACTGAGGCGGCTATGCGGCGCCCGCGAGGCTGCGCCACAGAAACTCGTAGCACAGGGCATGCTCGTGCGCAGACTGCTCGTTATTGCTCGCCCCCGCGTGCCCGCCCTCGCGATTCTCATAGAACCACACATTCGCGGCCTGGTTTTGGGCGGACGCGAGGTCCACCATTTTTGCCGCCATCTTGCGTGCCTGCACCGGGCCGACCCGGTCGTCGCTCGTGGCCGTATAAAACAGCACGGGCGGGTACTCGATGCCCTCGCGCAGGAGATGCAGGGGAGAGAAGGTTTGGATGAACTCCCAGTCCGCGGGGACCGCCGGGTCACCGTACTCCGCGACCCACGAAGCCCCGGCCGACAATACGGTGTAGCGCTCCATGTCGAGCAGCGGCACGAGGCAGCAGACCGCGCCGAAGAGGTCGGGGTACTGGGTCAGCATGTTGCCCACGAGCAGCCCGCCGTTCGAACCGCCGCGGCAGCCGAGCTGGGCCGGGGTGGTTACGCCGCGCGCGATGAGGTCGCGCCCCACTGCCGCGAAGTCCTCGTACGCGCGATGCCGGTTTTCGCGCAGTGCCGCTCGGTGCCAGCCCGGCCCATACTCCCCGCCGCCGCGAATGTTCGCTATCACGAGCACTCCCCCGCGCTCGAGCCACCCGAGCCCCTGCACGGGCGCGTAGGCGGGGGTCAGCGAGATCTCGAACCCGCCGTAACCGTACAGGAGGGTGGGCTGGTGCTGGGCCCCGGGGCGTCCGATCTGAAAATAGGGAACCCGCGTGCCGTCGAGGGACGCCGTGAAGTGCTGGGTCACCTCGAGCCCGCTCGCGTCGAACTGAGCGGGCGCCGACCGCACCTCACGCGCGGTCTCGGCGCCGGGAACCGCAGACCCGAACAGCAGGGTCGTGGGGGAGAGAAAGCCCGAAACGGTGAGCCAGAGGTCGTCGCGTTCGTGCGAGTCGACCGCCCCCACCGAGGTGGTGGCGAGGGCGGGGGCGCCCGGCAGGTCGTGGGCGGCAAAGTCGTTCGCGGGGTCGAGCACGCTGACGCGGCTCGTGACGTTGTCGAGGATGGTCAGCACGAGATAGTTGCGCGTCGCCGTGAGACTTTCGAGAGCGGTGGTCTCGGTGGGCGCGAACAGGGTGGTAAGCGCGCGCTCCCCCGCCACGAGGGCGTCGACGCGGGCCGCGTAGAGCCCGCCCGCGACGTAGGTGTTCCCGGCGACGCTCCACTCGATTTGGGGGCGCAGCAGTGCCCATTCGCGGTGAAAAGTCACCTCGACGTCGAGGGGCACGTCGATCAGCTTCGCGTCGCGGGGCACCGTGTAGGTGTTCCCGTCGAGGGTTACCGCGTGGGTGGCGGTGGGGTCAGCGTCGCACTCGAGCACCCAGGTGCGCGACGTGTAGAAATCGATGGCCGCAGTGAAAACGTACCGTTCGTGGCCCTCCGTGGCGTCGTAGCCTGCCCCGGCCAGGAGGAGTTCCGCGGGCACCTCAAAGACGAGGCTCCCCTGCGCGGGGTACGCGCCGTCGCTCGCGCGAAAGAGCCGCGACTGACGGGGGTAACCACTGCTCGTCAGGGTGCCCTCACCGAAATCCCGGCCTGCCAGAATGTCATCGCCCCGGGCCCAGGCGGCCCGGCCCTTCGAGACGGGTAGGTCGAGGCCCGTGAAGGCGCGGGTGGTGAGGTCATATTCGCGCACGCGGTTGGCGTCGCCGCCCTCGGGCGAGAGCGTCAGGAGCACGCGCCTGAAATCGGGGCGCAGTGCGTGTGCGCCCTGAAAGACCCAGGTGACCCCCTCGTCCCGCGAGAGCTGGTCGACATCCAGCAGCGTCTCCCACACGGGCTCGGCCTCAAAATAGGACGCCTCGGGGGTGCGGCGCCAGATTCCCAGCGGGTTGTCGGCGTCACGCCAATAGTTGTAGGCGTAGCCGCCGCGCAGCGACGCGAAGGGGATGCGGTCGGGCGCGTCGAGTGCCGCCAGCATGCGCTGTTTGAGGGCTTCGAAAGCCGGGGTCGCCCAGCGTTGTTCGGTGCGGCGATTGTGACGATCTACCCAGGCGAGGGGTTCGTCGCCGTGAATGTCTTCGAGGTAGAGGTAGGCGTCGTTGGCAGGCATGAGTTCGGACATGGCTTCAGCCTGTCACAGGCGCGCCAACCGGGGGCCGGGTTTCGCCGTCGCCGAAACCGCCGCGCCGTACGGGCGGGGTCTCGGCAGGGCGAAGCGAGTTGCGGACCTAAGGGAACGTGACGACCTGGCCCGCATACGCGAGGCCGCCGCCGAAGCCGAACAGCAGCACGGGTTTGCCGGACTCGATGGCTCCCTCGCGGATCAGCTTCGAGAAGGCCATGGGGATCGACGCGGCCGAGGTGTTGCCGCTCGTGACGATGTCTTTGGCCACCACGGCGTTGACGGCGCCGAGTTTCGCCGCGAGGGGCTCGATGATGCGCAGGTTCGCCTGGTGCAGCACGACGCCACCGAGGTCTTCGGGCTTGACGCCCGCCCGCTCGCAGGTCTGCGCCGCGATCTTGGGCAGCGCCGAGGTGGTCCAGCGAAAGACGGACTGACCCGACTGGGCGAACGGTCCGTTACGGCCCTCGATCAGCACGGCGTCACCCATCTCGGGCACGGAACCCCACGTGACGGGGCTGACGCCGGACTCCTCGCTGGCCTGCAGCACGAAGCAGCCCGCGCCGTCCGCGACCAGGATGGAGGTGGTGCGGTCCTTCCAGTCCACCCAGTCGGTGAGGCGTTCGGCGCCGATCACGAGGGCGTTCTTCGAAGCACCGACCTGGATCGCATGATCGGCGATTGCCACCGCGTGCGAGAAGCCCGAGCAGGCCACGTTGATGTCGATGGCGGCGGGCGCCTTGATGCCCAGAATATTGGCGACCCGGGCCGCGATATTGGGAGAGCGGTCTACCGCGGTGCAGGTGGCCACGACGATCATGTCGATCTCTGACGCCGCGAGGTCGATGCTCTCGAGCGCCATCTTGGCGGCCTCGCTCGCCATGTGTTCCATGGTGTTGCCGTCGCCCTCGGCGACGATGCGGCGCTCCTGGATGCCCACGCGGGTGCGGATCCATTCGTCGTTCGTCTCGACGATCTTCTCCAGGTCGAAATTCGTGAGCACCTTCTCGGGCTGATAATGCCCCGCGGCCACAACTTTGGAACCGACCATTGCAAACCTCCACAGCGTACGTAAATGCCCTCCACAGACTAACCTACGCTACCGTAGTTTTCGGTCGCGGGGCCATCGTTCCGCTCCACGGTCTGCGTCACATGGCCCGTCACGCCGGCCCTCACGCGGCGCACCACACGGGGCAGCCGCACGCACCCGGGCTGCCAACGACAGCGGGCCCTCGCGGGGACCCCCTGCGAAAGCTCGGCGAAAAAGCTCGGCGGGACGCTCGATTTAGCGGCGGTGCGGGGCTCGGGCGTGATTAGGCTAGAGATATGTCTTCGCTCATTGTTGCCGTCGCGCAGTACGGCGTGGTGGCCCCCGCCGTCGCCTACATCGTGCTCATTGTGCTGACCGCGCGCCGCGCGCCCAAGTCGCGCATGATCGGAGCGGCCGTCTTCGGCCTGCTCACCGCGGGAATCCTCGGCGCCATCTGCGCGGCCCTGTGGCTGCACCCGCGCCCAGCCGCCAGCGAGGCCTACTTCGTCGCGATGCCCGAGAACGCGTTCCCCGCCTGGCCCGTCGCTGGCGCAGCGCTGTTCACGATGTTACTGCTCTGGCGCTCCCGCGTATGGGGTTGGGCCGGCCTTGCCGTCACCCTGCTGATCGCGGCGGCACGGCTCGTGGCCCGCGTCGAAACCTTCGTCGACTCCCTCGCGGGGGTCCTGATCGGCCTGGCCAGCGGCTTCGTTGGCCTGACCCTGTTCTCCGTGCTCTGGCACCGCCTCTATGTGGCGGTGCAGTCCACCCTGGAAGCCGAACGCGATGCCGCAGCGGCGGTGGCCTCGGGAGGAACCGAGACCCCCCTGACGGCGACCGAGGCCTCCTCCTCCGTGACGATCTCGGGCACAGTATCGGACGCCCTGCCCCTCGCACCCAGCGCCGGCAGCGCTGGCAGCGGGCCAACGGAGCGTCCTCACTAGACCCCCGGAGCAGGCCTCACTAGGACTGCCCGGGGCGGGAGGTCTCGGGGTCGGCGGCGAAAAGCCCCAGCGTAAACTCCTCGTTCACGCTCGTGCGCGAGTAGGAATCAGGGCCGAGCACCTTGCGGAACGAATCCCAGGTGGGGTGCTGCCGCTGCCATTCCCGAATGAACTCCGTGACGCGGTCCGGCGCGAGCGGTGACGCAAAGAACCAGCCCTGGCCCAAGTTGGCCTGCAAGAACCGGGCGTGCCGGTGCGCGACGTCCGTCTCGATGCCCTCGATCACCACGACCAGATGATGGGCGTTTGCCATATCGATGATCGCCTTGGTGACGGCGCGGGTCTCGGGCTTGATGAGGTTCGAGGTAAATGACTTGTCGACCTTCAAGATGTGCACGGGCAGCCGGTCGAGATAGCCGATGCCCGAATATCCGGTGCCGAAGTCGTCGATGGCAACGCGAATACCGTAGTCGGAGAGCCGCGTCATGCCGCGCACGGCGATGTCGTCGGTGTTGACGAAGACCGACTCGGTCACCTCGATGACGAGCTGTGAGGCGCTCACTCCGTAGCGGCTCAGCGCCGCCAGAATGCGATTCTCGAACGCATTTGAGCGCAGTTCGAGAATGGACACGTTGAGCCACAGGTCGATGCCGAGATCGGCAGCGCCGCACGCCGCAAAGTTTTCGATGGCCTTGTCGGCGATGACATGGTCGACGTCGGCGATGATGCCCGCGGCCTCGGCGATGGCCACGAATTCGAGGGGGGAGACATTACCGAGGTCTTCATCGCGCCAGCGGGCGAGCACCTCGAAACCGCTGATCTGCTGCGAGGAGAGATCGACGATGGGCTGAAAGTACGGTTCGAGCGAGCGATTGGCGATGGCCTGGCGCAGTCTCGTCTCTACCTGCACGCGCCGCGAGATGCCCTGCTCCATCGCGATGGAATAGGTGGCTACCTTGTCTTTGGCGTGGGCCTTGGCTCGCGCGAGCGCGGCGCCGGCCTGCGTGATCAGCACCATGGGGTCGGAGGCCCACTCGTGCAATTGCTGACCCGTACGGTGCACCATGCCGATGCTGAGCGAGAACGACACCCGACCCTGGCGGTTCTGGTCGCCCGACATCTGCTGCACCGAGGCCATCACCTCCTCGGCCATGAGCCGACACTCGCGCTCCGTGGCGTTGAGGGCCAGCACGAAGAACTCATCGCCACCCGCGCGGAACGGCTCGAACGACGAGCGCAGGTTGGCTTCGCTCTCGGTGCACACCCGGCGCAAGGTCGTCGCGACATCGCTGAGCAACTTGTCGCCCCCGAGGTGGCCCATGATCTGGTTGACGTCCTTGAAGCGATCGATGTCGAACGCGATGACGGCCACGGGGCACCGCTGGGGTTGATGCCTCAACTCACCGAAGCGCTCCGTCATGGCACGTCGATTGCCGAGTCCGGTGAGCTGATCGACGAGTGCGGCGTCACGGTAGCGGCCGAGCGCATTGTCGTCTTGCAGGGTGCGCACGAAATCGCGCGCAATGAGTCCCACGATGCCGACGCCGCCGAGCACGAGGGGCGCGAGCCCGCGAATCTCCTCGCTCAGCATGGTGAATAGGGTGACGATGGCGAAGCCGAGGTAGACGATCGAGGCTGCGGTGTTGCGCACGCGCAGCACCTTGTGGAGGGTGCGAGCCGTCACGTGGCCGCGGGGCTGACACGCGCGGAACATGCCCCAACCCATGATCCCGAGGCCGACCACAATGAGCACCCAGCCCAGCCATTCGCCGCCGTGATGGCCCACCTTCAGCATGAGCCACAGGTTGTTACCCGTCACCATCACCATGATGCCGAAGGTGGCGAGGCCGATATTGTGGTCACGGTCGCGCACTGCTACCGAGATGAAACTCGCCCAGGCGATGCCGAGCATACCCACGACCGTGGCCGTTGCTGCGTAGTCGCTGCGGCTGAGCGAGTCGAAGTCGGAGACGAACGACATGAGAATCCACACCGACATCGCCGCGAGCGCGCCGGTCGAGATGGCTTCGCAGACCAGGCGCGTGCGGGCGTAAATCTCGCCGATGCGAGCGGGGATAGACATGCTCCACAGCAACAGCGCCGCCGCGCCGAGAATGGAAAACCCCGCGGCGGCAATCAGGTGTTCGAGGAGTACGAGCAGGTTAGCGAGGGCGACCAGACCGAGCCCCAGCAGGGAGATCAGCAATTTGTTGCGGGGCATCGACGTGACGCTAAGCAGCCTATGCATGGTTGCGCACCTGCCACTCGAGCGGATCGACTCCCGTGTTGTTCGTAAAGACGCGGATCAAATGGTCGGCATCGGGGAACCCCACCCGCTGCGCAATGATTTCGAGGTCAACCCGGCTCGGGTCCGCCTCGCGCAAGAGGGCTCGGGCCCGGCCGAGCCGTTGCAGGTGGATGTACCGCGCGACGGTAGTGCCGTTGTTCTGAAAGAGTTTGTGCAACGCTCGCGGGCTGAGTCCCGCAGCCTGGGCCACCTCAGCGACCGTGAGTTCGGGGTTACCGCAGTGCGCCCGAATAAAGCGGGCCGCGATCGAGAGTGGCACCTCGGTGTCCACCGTATTGCCGACTGCGTCGTTGATGAGGTCAACCAGCATGGCGGAGGCGTAGTCGGCGACTCGTGTTTCGTGCACCCCTTCGAGCCGCACGGCCTGTTCCGCTAGGTCACGGAGGAACGGACCCGTCGATCGGCTGAGTTCGCTGCCGTTGTTGAGATTGGTGGCGGCCACCCGCTCCAGGTCCTCGGGATCAATGGTGACCGCGGACCGCGGCACCACGAAGAGGGCAATGGTGAACTCAGTTTCGAAGCGAATGCTGAACGGGCGGTCGGCGTCGTACACGGCCATGTCGCCGCGGCGCAGTGCGACCGTATTGCGCCCCTGCGTCATGACGCAGCGGCCGCCCAGTTGCACGTGTACGTAGAGTTGGCCCTCGCCAGTGAAGCCGGTGTCCGAGTCTCGCCACAGCACCTGGGGGTATGAGCCTATGACCGCGAGCCGCATGCCACTGATCTGTTCCAGCATGATGGAGGCGGTGAACTCGGAGGGGTTGCGGACCTCGACATTTTGCTGAATCAGCGTGGAGGCCAGCGCGGCCTGATACCGCGCGATGGCATCGGAATGCTTCAACCCGCTCAGCGAAATGACCTCAGCCACACACACCTCCTCCTTGCCCACACTTGCAACTGGTCGTTGTCGGCCTCGCGCGCGTCAAGGCCTTGGCAGGCCCTGGGCTCGCGGCGCGCGGCGCGCTCCTCAAGGTTGTCGTTTCGCTAGGTTCGCGCGGCGTCGAGATACCGGAAAGTCAATCTCTGCAGCACGCGCACTACCCAGCGTAACAAGCATCGAACCAATAGTAATTTCACAATTTTAAAAGTGGTCACCCGTTGCGCGACCTGCGCCGACTCACGAGAACTGCAGCAGGCGGGGCCGAAGGCCCCTATTGAGAGCGAGGTTTTGAAAGTCTTATAGCCATAAGCAGCGCTTTTAGATTTTCGCCCCAGCGCGCTCCCCAAGTCACAGCGACAAGCGTCGCCCACCAGTACCCGCAGGCCAGTGATTTAACAGGTAAATCACCTGTCAATATTTTACTATAAATCCTCGTGTGCTGCCTCTCCAGCCGCAACCCGCGGGCAGGCACCCGATTCAGCGAATCGGGGAGGTTCACGACGAGATGCTGAGAAGTCGAGCGGCGGAGAATCTCCACCGGCAATCCCATCGGGTACGGTCAGCATGTGCCCGAAAACGACTCAGCCCCCCGCCTGCCAGCGCCCACCGAGCCAACCACCCCCCTGGTGCTTCACGACCAGGAGTACCGTCCCGTGCCCGCGACCGGCACCGCTACAGAGCCCATCGTCGTCGACACGGCGCTGGGAGCCCCCACCGATGCTCTAGCCACGCATTACACCCCGGGCGTGGCCTGGGTCGGCGGCGCCGCGAGCGCCGACGACCTCGCCGCCCTGCGCCACGACCTCGCGGAGTTCACCGTCGCGGCCGTGACCGCATGCCTCGGCGAGGTAGCCAACGAGGCCCTCCTGCGCGAACAGGCCGTGCCCGCGCTGCTCGTGACCGAGGGGCGCACCGACCTCGCCAGCCTGCTCGTGCGCCTCTTCACCCTGGGGCAGCCGGTTGCGCTCGGCGATCTCGAGCCGCATCTCCCAAGCATCGGTGTCGAGGGCATGGAGCGGCTCGGCCTCATCGCCTGTTCGGCCGGGCACGCCCGCGCCCTCGTCGATCTGCGACCCTACGCCGCCCACCTCCCCGGCGCCGCGGGTGCGGGCCCGACGCAGCAACCGGACCCCCGGGCGTCCGAAACCCCGAGCCCCACCCTCGAAACCGGCCTCGAAGCTGAGCCGTCGGAAGACACCGAACCGCTGACCAGCCACGAGGTCAACTGGCTCATCATCTCGGACCTCTCCGAACTCGCCATCGGCGGCCCGATCAGCCCCAACCACGTGCTCGGCATCGGCGGCGCCACGGCGACCCTCGCCCAGGCCACGGTCCGCCGCCGCGTGGCGCGCGCGCTCGACCTCGGCACCGGCTGCGGCCTGCAGGCCCTGCACGCCGCCCAGCACGCCGACCATGTGGTCGCCACCGACATCTCGTGGCGCGCGCTCGACATGGCAGGCTTCAACGCCCGCCTCAACGGCATCGACATCGAGCTGCGATTCGGCTCCATGCTCGAACCCGTGCGGGGCGAGACGTTCGACCTTGTGGTCTCGAACCCGCCCTTCGTCATCACCCCCCGCTCCGCCGACGTGCCCGAATACACCTACCGCGACGGGGGACGCTCGGGCGATTCGATCGTCGAAGAGCTCGTGCGCGAGGTCGGCGAGGTGCTGAAACCCGGCGGCATCGCCCAATTTTTGGGCAACTGGGAACGGCACGGCGGCGAGGGTTGGGACGCGCGTATCCGCGTTTGGGTCGAGGATTCCGGGCTGGACGCGTGGGTAATCCAGCGCGAATCCCAAGACCCCGCCGAATACGCCGAGACCTGGATCCGCGACGGCGGCACCTCCCCCGGCGACCCGCACTATCGCGCGATGATGTCTGCGTGGCTCGACGACCTCGACTCGCGCGACGTCCGGGGGGTC
The DNA here is from genome assembly GCA_022803075.1 of Micrococcales bacterium 31B. GTDB lineage: Bacteria > Actinomycetota > Actinomycetes > Actinomycetales > Dermabacteraceae > JAFFTF01. The sequence continues at coordinate 259,154 of JAFFTF010000006.1, read as the reverse complement.
GGGTTCGGTCTGGTCACGCTCACGCGGCGCGACATCGATAGCCCCGCGGCGCGACCGGCTGCGGTGCGGGTCGAGGAACGCCCCGAGGCCCTGCGCCAACCTCTCGGGCCCCACCTGGATGCCTGCCTCAGCAGTCGCGACTGGCTGCTCGACGCGAGCGACGACGACCTGCTCGACACCTGCCTCGAGCGGGCCGACGATGTCACCGAGGAGCGGCACTACACCCCTGGTAGCGCGGACCCCAACGTAATCGTGGTGAACCAGGGCCAGGGATTCGGGCGCAAGGTACACGCCGATACCGTGTTGGCGGGTTTCGTGGGCGCGTGCGATGGTGAACTCACGGCCCGTCAGATCATCGGCGGCATCGCGGTGCTGTTCGAACTCGACGCCGCCGAGCTCACGTCGGCCCTGCTCCCCACGCTGCGCGACCTCGTGCAAGACCAGTTTCTGGCGCCCGCCGACCCGGCCCAGCCGTAGGGCAATTCGACGCTCGAGGTAAAGCAGATCACGTCGCCCGCGACCTTGCATTTGCTATGCCGCGCACAATAGGGGCTATCGTGGGAAGGCACGGAGCGCGCGGCACACCCATCTGACATTGGCTTACCATAAGGATTCGCGCGCACTGCTCGTAGGAGCCAGCGGCCGTGCCGCACCTGACTTACGGGGGAACGCTCCCCCGCTTCACGCGAGAGGCTGTTCATGGCAAAGAAACTCGTCATTGTCGAGTCACCGGCCAAAGCCAAGACCATCGCCGGCTACCTGGGCAAAGACTTCGAGGTCGAGGCATCGGTCGGCCACATTCGCGACCTTCCGCAGCCCAGCGAGTTGCCCGCAGAGATGAAGAAGGGCCCCTTCGGCAAGTTCGCCGTCAACGTAGAAGACGGTTTCGAGCCGTATTACGTGGTCGACTCTGACAAGAAAAAGAAGGTCAGCGAACTCAAGGCGGCTCTCAAGCAGGCCGACGAACTCTTTCTCGCAACAGATGAGGACCGAGAGGGCGAGGCCATCGCGTGGCACCTCCTGGAGACTCTGAAGCCCAAGGTCCCCGTCAAGCGCATGGTGTTCCACGAGATCACCAAGGAGGCGATTCAGCGCGCCGTCAGCGACACGCGCGAGCTCGACCTGCGCCTCGTCGACGCCCAAGAAACTCGCCGCATTCTCGACCGCCTCTACGGCTACGAGGTCTCGCCCGTGCTGTGGCGAAAGGTGCGCGCGGGCCTGTCCGCGGGCCGCGTGCAGTCGGTTGCGACGCGCCTCGTGGTGGAGCGCGAACGCGAACGCATAGCGTTCACCTCGGCCGAGTACTGGGACCTCAAGGGCCAATTCGCCCCCTCGGCGTCCGTGACCGAAACCTTTGCGGGCCGCCTCGTTGAGGTGGACGGCCAGCGCATTGCAACCGGCCGCGACTTCGATGACACGGGTTCGCTCAAGGCGGGCTCGAAGGTCGTAATTTTGGACGCCGCGCGGGCCCAGTCGATTGCGTCGGCCCTGCAGGTATTGCCCGCGGGCACCCTGGCGGTGCGCTCGGTCGAAGAGAAGCCGTACACGCGACGCCCGGCGGCACCGTTCACGACGTCGTCGCTCCAGCAGGAGTCGGGTCGTAAACTGCGCCTCTCGGCCCGCGACACCATGCGAGTAGCCCAGTCGCTGTACGAAAACGGCTACATCACCTATATGCGTACCGACTCGGTCTCACTGTCGCAGCAGGCCGTCGACGCGGCGCGCCGTCAGGCCAGCGAACTCTACGGCCCCGAGTTTGTGCCCAACACGCCCCGCACCTATCAGGGCAAGTCGAAGAACGCCCAGGAGGCCCACGAGGCCATCCGTCCCGCGGGCGATCACTTCCGCACTCCCGCCGAGGTCGCGGGTGCGCTGCGGGGCGACGAGTTCCGCCTCTACGAATTGATTTGGAAGCGCACGGTCGCCTCGCAGATGGCGGACGCCAAGGGCACCACCGCTTCGGTTCGGTTCGGTACCGCCCTGGCCGGTTTGGACGCCGCGGGGGACGTTGAATTTGCCGCCTCGGGCACCGTCATCACGTTCAAGGGGTTCCTGGCCGCCTACGAGGAGGGTCGCGATGCGAGCCGCTACGGTGAGGACGACGCCGAGGGTCGCCTGCCGCAGATGACGTCGGGCACGCTGCTGGACGCGGTCGAGTTGGGCGCCGAGGACCACGTGACGAGCCCCCCGCCGCGGTACACCGAGGCCTCGCTGGTGCGGGCGCTGGAGGAGCGCGGCATCGGCCGGCCGTCGACGTATGCGTCGACGATCTCAGTGATCGTGGACCGCGGCTACGTGCAGCGTCGCGGTACCGCGCTCGTGCCATCGTGGATCGCGTTTGCCGTGATTGGCCTGCTTGAGCAACACTTCTCGCGGTTTGTGGACTATGACTTCACGGCCGCTATGGAATCGGACCTGGACCGCATCGCGGAGGGTGAAGAAGACCGCAGCGCGTGGTTGCAGAAGTTCTACTTCGGCGGCGGGGACGTCTCCGCGGACGCGCCCGCGGGGCTGAAGTTCGTGGTCGATCACCTCGGTGATATCGATGCCCGCGAGGTCAATTCATTGCCGATCGGCGAGGGCATCACGCTGCGCGTGGGTCGCTACGGCCCCTACCTCGAGGCCGAAAAGGTGCACGAGGAGACGGGAGAGGTGACGGCCCTGCGGGCCTCCGTTCCGGACGAAGTGGCCCCGGACGAACTCACTGTCGCGAAGGCCCACGAGTTGTTCGAGGCGGCCGCCGATGACGGTCGCGTGCTCGGCAAGGACCCGGAGTCGGGCACTGAGATCGTCGCCAAGAATGGCCGCTATGGCCCCTACGTGACCGAGATTCTTCCCGAAGACCCCGAGGTGGCGGCGTACGAGAAGTTGGCCGCCGAGTTGAAGGAACAGGGCAAGCGCATGCCGCGCGGCACTAAGAAGCCGGTCAAGCAGAAGCCGCGCACGGCGTCGCTGTTTAAAGAGATGGACCTGTCGACCGTGACTCTAGAGCAGGCCCTGGAGCTCATGAGCCTGCCTCGCGTGGTCGGCTCGGTCACGGAGAAGGTCACGGGCGAGGACGGCACCGAAACCGAGGTGGCCGTCGAGATTACCGCGCAGAACGGACGCTTCGGCCCGTACCTGCGTAAGGGCACCGACTCGCGTACGCTGCCGAGCGAATCGCTGCTGCTCACCATCACGCTGGAACAGGCTCTCGAGATTTACGCGCAGCCCAAGCGGGGGCGGGGGGCGACGGCGAAGCCACCGCTCAAGGAGTTCGGCGAAGACCCCGTCTCGGGCGGAAAACTCGTGATCAAGGAGGGCCGTTTCGGCCCCTACATTACCGACGGCAAGACCAACGTGACGGTGCGCAAAGACGAGTCGATCGAAGAGATGACGCTCGAGCGCGCTGCCGAGTTGATCGCCGAGAAGCGGGCCAAGGCGCCAGTGAAGAAGACCGCGACGCGTAAGGCACCCGCCAAGAAGGCTGCGGCCAAGACGACTGGTGCCAAGACCGCGGCCACCAAGAAGGCCCCCGCGAAAACGGCGGCTGCCGCGCCCACGGAGTAGCGCGGCGTCCGACCAGTCGCAGCGGTAAGCCCGGAGAGTCGCGACACGCGAGACGGGCGGCCAATGACATGTCATCGGCCGCCCGTCTCTCCCCCTGTCGCGGCCGCCGGACGCTCCCCCTGCGCGCCCGGCCGCCGCTCGCCTAATAGCAGATCGGAAACACTTCGCACCACCAACTGCGGTCATATTTCTGATCCCCATCGCCGGGGTAGGGCGGCTGTGGAGGGTTCCCATCTCCATAAGACGCTGAGGTAACATCGCCCGCGACGTGGAAAGCTACCTGGGGTAACGACCCCCCTGCGGTGGGGCCAGCGAGAATTCCCAGAAAGACCGATACTGCTGCAAAAGTTCATAATATTGACGCATCCCTTACACATTGTGGATTGGCACCGCGAAGACACCTGTCCATCATTGTGCTGCAGTCGTCGGCATTTTCAGCTGTACAAAAGTTCAGACGATGCTTTAACAAACCCTCCTACGTTGGTTCCATGTCTCGAAGCACGCCAAAGCCGCCGCGCACGAAGCAGGTTGTCCACCGTGAACGGCGAATCACCACAATTCTGCTTTGGGTGTTCCTGATTGGCTTCCTGGCCATAGACTTTCACTCCGAAAAATTCGACTTCTCAACGGTGCGGGGCTGGCTCCAACTTCTCGCGCCCTATCTGTCGGTGATGGGTCTTTTGGTTGCCCCCCGCGTCGCAGCCGCGCTATGGTTTCTCGCGTTCGCGCTGGTTTTTCCGCTGGGTGCCGACCCCCTCTTGCTCGGCGCGTATATCTTCCCCACCGGCATCACTCTGGGCCTTTGCGGGTTCGGTTCCCGCGCCGCTGGGCATTCACCCTGTGCGGGCTGACCATCGCGGTAATTCCGTTGGTACTTCTCGCGGACACTCGTGCCGTGGGTGCCGTGGCCATCTGGGAAACGATGGCCCTTTTATGTGGTGCGGGCGGCATCTCCCTTAATATCTATCGAGGTAGGCTGAAACGCAGTTACCAAGAATTGACGCATACGAGAGAGCGGCAATTGCGCATTCGCAACGAGGAGCGGCTGCGCCTCGCCCACGAACTGCACGACATCGTCGCTCACGACGTCACCGTTATCGCGATGCAGGCCCGGCGGGGCGAGTTCCTTGAGGACCGCGAGCGGCTGCTCGAGCTGCTGGATACCATAGGTGACTCGGCGCAACACGCCCTCCACGATTTGCGCGGCCTCGTTACGCTGCTGAAAACCGAAGACACCGGCGCGGATGAGCCCGGCGACGAGGCCGATCGCGAACTCCTGCCCGCGGCATCCGGCTCGACCACGACCGCGGCGGGGCTCACCGAAGACGTGGCTTCGGTGACGGCGGCGCTGCGAGACTTCGGCTTTGATGTCTATCTCGATGTTGAGGGTAGCGTCGCGGATGTGCCCACCAGTATGCGCCAGGCGCTGCGACGCACGCTCCGCGAAATGGGTACAAACGTGCTGAAGTACGGCGATCCCCTCGGCCGTGTCGAGGTATCCCTGCACGCGCACCCCCATGTGGTGACCCTGCGCATGTGCAACGCCGTAGGGGACGAGCTGCCGGTTTTTTCGTCCAGCATGGGGCTGGAGGCCATGCGCACGCGGGCCGAGGTATTTAGCGGCGTGCTCGAGAGCGGACGCCGAGGCGATACGTGGGCAACCTCCCTTCGGTTGCCGCTGACAAGTTTGGAACCACGCCGAAACCCACAGTTGGAGGGCACCCATGGCACGCATCTTGATCGTCGATGACGAATCGCTCACGAGGGCAGCCCTGCGCGATTACCTCTCGCTCGACCCGTCGTTGGAGGTGATCTGGGAGGTTGCGAGCGGGGCCAGCGCGGTCCAGCTGGCGACCCAGTGCCGCCCCGACGTGATCCTCATGGACATGCAGATGCCGATCATGGACGGAGTAGCGGCGACCGTGGCCATCCGGGCCACCGACCGCTCCGTCAAGATTCTGGGCCTCAGTTCGTTCGCCACCGACCGCTACGTCGTGGATTTGATTCGGGCCGGCGCCTCGGGCTACCTCGTGAAAGACACACCTCCGCGAGAGATCATCGCAGCCATTCATGAGGTCTTGCGCGACGAATCCGTGCTGTCGCCAGAGGTCACGAGGCATGTCGTGCAGGGGCTCGAGCAGTCGGTGCCTGCCGAGGTGACGGCTGACCCCGAGTTGCTGCTCCTGCTGACCGACAAGGAACTCGAGGTGATTCGGTTGCTCGCGCGCGGCATGAGCAACCGCGAAATGGCCCAGGAGCTTTTCGTCACCGAATCCACCATCAAAGCACGCTTCGTGAAGGTGATGGAGCAGCTCGGGGTCCGCGACCGTGTGCAGATTCTGGTCACGACGGTCGCGCGCGGCTTGGTCGACCTGCGCACCACGCAGGAGCGAACGGGCGGACCATTCCGGACCCCGCCCTTTGACCGTGACGGGCCCTTCGGTGTACCGTCAAGAAGTTAGCGCTTAGTCGCGCATGCCATCTGGATTGTTACTTTCGGCAAAACCTGAGGCGCCCGCCCCGCACACGGATGTGCCGGGCGTAGTCGTCGCACCCTTTCACGAAAGTACGCGCACATGTTCAAGCAACTCCAAAAAATCGGCAAGTCGTTCATGCTGCCGATCGCTATCCTGCCGGCAGCGGGCCTGCTGCTCGGCATCGGCGGCGCCCTCTCGAACCCGAACACCGTAGCCGCCTACCCCGCGCTCAACAATGCGGTACTGCAGGGCATCTTTAGCGTCATGTCCGCCGCAGGCAGCACCGTTTTCGCAAACCTTGCCCTACTACTCTCCATCGGTCTGTGCATCGGACTGGCTCGCCGCGATAAGGGCACCGCGGCCCTCGCGGGCATCGTCGGCTACCTCGTCATGACCGCCACCACGGCGGCCATGGTGACGCTGTTCAACCCCGATGGCGACGCGATCGACACGGGCGTGGTGGGCGCCCTCGTGATCGGCTCGCTTGCAGTCTGGCTGCACAATCGTTACCACAACATCCAACTGCCCGCGTTCCTCGGCTTCTTCGGCGGCTCCCGCTTCGTGCCCATCGTGACGGCCTTCGCGGGCATGGTGGTCGGCGCGTTCTTCTACGTGGCCTGGCCCCCGATCCAGCACGGCATGGTCAGCGCGGGCGAGACCATCGCCGGCATGGGCGCCATCGGCACGTTTTTCTACGGGTTCCTCATGCGGCTCTCCGGGGCGGTCGGCCTCCACCACATGATCTACCCCATGTTTTGGTACACGCCGCTCGGCGGCACCGAGGTCGTGGCAGGCCAGAGCGTGCAGGGCGCGCAGAATATATTCTTCGCACAGCTCGCCGACCCCAACCACACGGGCATGTTCACCGAGGGCACCCGCTACTTCGCGGGCCGTTTCGCCACCATGATGTTCGGACTGCCTGGCGCGTGCCTCGCCATGTGGCACTGCATACCCAAGGGCCGCCGCGCCAAATACACGGGCCTGTTCGTCTCGGTCGCGCTCACGTCATTCGTAACGGGCATCACCGAACCCATCGAGTTCATGTTCCTGTTCGTCGCTCCCCTGCTGTACGTGTTCCACGCATTCCTCGACGGCGTCTCGTTCTACATCGCCGACGTGCTCAACATCAACATCGGCAACACGTTCTCGGGCGGCGTGATCGACTACCTGCTGTTCGGAGTGCTCCAGGGCGAATCGCGCACGCATTGGCTGCTCGTGATCCCCGTCGGCCTGGTGTGGTTCGCCCTCTACTACGTGTCGTTCCGCTTCTTCATCAAGCGCTTCAAGATCGGCACCCCGGGCCACCTCGAAGACACCCTCTCCAGCGAGGCCGCAGCCAACGTCGACGACGCTGCCCAAGGAGGCACCGGAGCGTCCGACCCGATCAAGGCCACCGCCACCAAGGTGCTGGCCGCACTCGGCGGGCCGGACAACCTCGAGGACGTCGACGCGTGCATCACGCGACTGCGCGTCTCGGTGAAAGACCCCAGCCTGGTCGACAAGGCCACCCTCAAGCAGCTGGGCGCGGCCGACGTGTTCGAGGTGCGCGGCGGCGTGCAGGCCGTGTACGGCGGCAAGGCGATCCTGTACAAGAACGCCATCAACGAGATGCTCGGCATCGACGACTAGGAGCACCATGTTTAAGAAACTTTTCAAAAAAGACACTCCCGCCGAGTCGCTGCTGCGCCCCTGCTCGGGCGGTGTGCTCACCCTCGACAGCGTGCCCGACCCGGTCTTTGCGAGTCGCACCCTCGGCGACGGCTTCGCCATCGAGACCGAAACCGGCGAGATCGTGAGCCCCGTCGGGGGCGAACTCGTGCTGGTGGCCGACACGGGCCACGCGTTCGCGGTGCGGTCGGACGCCGGAGCTGAGGTGTTGGTACATATCGGCATCGATACCGTGACCCTGAAGGGAGCGGGCTTTACCACCCATAAGCGGGTGGGCGAGCGGGTGGCTGCGGGGGACCTCATCGTCACGTGCGACCTCGACGTCGTGCGCCCCCAAGTGCCCTCTCTCGTGACCATCGTCGTGATCACCAACGGCACCGAGTTCACCGTCAGCGCGCCCGACCTCGGCGCCGTGGACGGCCCCATCGCGACGGTGCGCCGCGCGTGACGCCCTCGCCCGGCACCGACCCCGCCGTGGTCAAGCACGTTTACAACAACAACGTCGTGCTAGCCGTGGAGGGTGGGCGCGAGGTCGTGCTGCTGGGTAAGGGCTTGGGCTTCCAGCGCCGCGCGGGCGACGCCGTGAAGGCGTCGCTCGTGCGGCAGCGTTTCGTGGCCGATGGTCGGCCGGAACGGGTCGCGGATGTGCTCGCGGACGCCCCGCTCGAGGAGGTCACGGTCGCCTTTGAGATCGCCCAGCTGGGTCGCGCGACCCTCGGCGTCGAGCCGCGTCAGTCGCTAATCGTGCCCCTGCTCGATCACCTCACGTACGCCGTGCGGCGGGCCCGCGCGGGGCAGGTGATGGACTTCCCGCTGCGCTGGGAGGTCGATCAGTTGTACCCGGTGGAGGCGAGGCTCGGCCGCCGTGCCGTTGCGCTCGTCGCCGAACGCCTCGGCGTGACCCTGCAAGACGAGGAGTGGGTGGCGTTCGCTCTGCACTTCGTGAATCAGCAGTGGGCGAGCGCCGACATCTCGCGCACCGTGCTGATGACAGAGACCATTGGCCGCGCCTTCGACCTACTCGCCGCCGAATGGGGTGTGCGCATCGATGAGTCGACCCCTGGCGCCGAGCGGTTTGTGACGCACCTGCGCTACCTGTTCGTGCGCGTCGCGACCGATCAGGCCCCGCTCGCTTCGCCGCTCGACCTGGCCGCCTCGCTGCGCGTGGAACACCCGCGCGCCGCCGACGGAGCGGACCGGGTGGCCGCCCTCGTCGGGGCGGCCGTGCGCCGCGAGCTCTCGCGCGACGAGGTCTCCTACCTCTCACTGCACGTGGGGCGGCTGTACCTGGCGGTCGCGACATAGCGCTACGCGAACTGCCGGGCGCAAGCAATCGGCGTACCACACTCTACATAAAGAATATTTCTGAAATCTCTTGCCACACACACACTACAGTCGAGTCACGATCATGATCGCAACCAAGAATCGCCAACCAGAGAGCCACGTCATGAAGATTCGATCCGTAGTAGCAAGCGCAGCCATCGTTGGCTGCCTGCTGGCCAGCGGCGGCACCGCCGCCCAAGCCTGGGTTGCCATTGGCACCAGCACGGCATACCCCGTTGAAGGGGGCACCTGGTAGTTTGGGCACGGAGGGCTGTCACTATTCTCCGACTACACGGTGAACAGGTGCCACGGCACAACGACCTACAAGTACAACGACGGCAAGTTGACAGGTACGAGCGTCAGTCCCAATGCGGCGTCTGGCCAGAAGGCAGCCTCCGGCATTCGCGCCACCAACACGGCGTCGCTCGAGGGCAAGTATTACTACCGAGTTTGCTAGGCCGTTCGATACTCCCGGGCTGCTCGCACGACATCGTGTGAGCAGCCCGCCCTTGTGAGGACACCAATGAATCGCACTTTCTCCGTCAGCCTGCAAGCACTGATGTTCGTGCTCATCGCCACCATGAGCCTGGTGCTGACCGCATTCCAAGATCGCGATGTGCCCCAAGACCTCGGTGCTCAGGCGCGTGTGCAAATCAATTTTCCGTCCAACGGTGACCCCGCCGCAGAGAAAATCTCCCTGCTGCAAGGCCTCGACGCCGAGTATGACCTCGGGTTGTATCGCGTAGTGCCCAACCCCCAGCCCGGCGGGCCGCAGCACTTTGCGCGGCTCCGGGACGCCGCGGCGCAGGGCGACGTGAACTGGTTTGTCGGTGGTGCTCCGGGGCAGATCGTGGGTTCAGGGCGCTTACAGAACTCCGTTGCTGAGGGCATCTACCTGGTCACCAACACCGATAATCTCGACGCCGCCATGGCGGCCTTGGCATCCCAGGGCGGCGATTCGATCCGCATGGACACGAGCGCGCTCGACTATGTCATCAACGCCTGGAGACTGCCCGCATTCGCGGCCCCCTTGGCCGCGGTCAGCGGGCTCTCGGCTGCAATCAGCATCTTCGTTTTGGCCTCGCGAGCGAACTCTCGAGCGCTGCGGGTCCTCGGCGGCGCAGACCCCTCCCTGATCTGGAGAGTCGACCTCGGGCATTTCTTCGTCAGCCTGCTCGGCGCAGCCGCGGGTGTCGGCGCCGTCACGGCCCTCGCGATTGCTATCCTGCGCGGGCCGGCCTTCGTGGGCACCTTCTGCAGCGCATACCTGCCCTTTTCACTGTGCACCCTCGCCGCTGCGGCCCTGATCGTGGGGATTCTCAGCGGTGCCACGAAACCGAGCGTCAAAGCCATCGCGTTGCGCGAACCCGCCGTGCGACACTTTCGCTGGCCTAGCCTAGCCGTACAGGTCATAACCCTCGGCGCCGTCGTCGTCTTCAGCGGCAGCACCTGGGTGGCCAACACTCAGGCGCAAACCATCGCACAGGAGCAAAGCGTATGGAACCGCCTCTCCGACCTCGTGTCGCTACGCGTTGCCATGACAAGCACCGAGTTCGAAAAGTGTTCCGCTAACCTCCGCGCCATGATGACGTCGCTGGAAGCCCAGCACCAGGTACTCGCCTCGTTGTACCTTCCGCTTGAGGGCAGTGCGGCGAGCGAAGGATTCGACGGCGTCGTGATAGCCAACCGCGAATGGGTCCAGCGCGTCGCGCAGCCGGGATCAGGCTGGAACAACACCTCGTTAACAGAGGTCGCGGCGGCAACCCACGGCGAGTTAGTGGAGCAAGCGGTGCAGCCCAGCTTCGACGTGTGGTCCGAGCACCCATCCCAAGCGAGCGCCATGACGCTACTCACCACCTCGCTCCCCCATGAAAGCTTTCCCGCCTCTGAACCGGGCGTTGCCGGGGCGATACAGTTCGTGAAGCATCCGCTGATTGTCGTGATTCCCTCCGTCGATGCCGTCTTCGACGCCACCAACCAATGGGCCCTGATCTCGAGCTCGGCCATCAGCTTCGCAGATTTCGACGCCCTGCATCAACAACTTGATGACCATGAGCTCTCCGCCTCCGATCTCGTGAACGCCGGCGTCACAGGCGGCCTCTTCGTGGAGTACGTCGCAGAGAACGGACAGGTCACTGCGATGGCAGCGAAGTACTCGGCACAGTTGCTCTTCTTCGCGCTCGCCGTGGCCATCGTGGCCTTCGGTTTTACTAGCGCGGCAGCGGGGCTCATCGCCGCGCGTATTGCGGCTCGACACGATTTTCCCCTGCGCCTGGCCGGAAAGCGGTGGGGAGCAATCCTGTCGCATCGCATAGCCCTCGATCTCGTGCTCCTGCTACTGGGCGGTTATGCCGCGGTACTACTTTTTCAACGCGACCCCGACGCCCAACGCGTCTCCCTGGTAGTCGCTCCCTGCACGCTGGCGATCATTGTGCTGGCGCACTATCTCGCCACCCAATACGTATTCAAACGCGTCACCGAACGCTCACTCTGAAGGCAGTCACCATGATTCACGGCAAGGGCCTCGCGGTCTCCCTGGGCACCACCCAGATCATCAGCCAGCAAACCATCACCTGCGAAAGCGGCCAGGTGACCGGCCTCGTCGGCCCCAGTGGTGCGGGAAAAACCACCCTGCTCCACGCGCTCGGCCTCTTACTCCCCGTCAGCGACGGTACGCTCACCATCGCTGGTCGCAACGTCACGCGCGCGACCGACTGGGACCGGCGCAAGTTCTGGCGCGACCACGCGGCATTTGTGTTGCAAGACTACGGTCTGATCGACGACGAAACCCTCGCCTTCAACGTCACCTTCACCCACCGTAAGGGGCGCAAAGTCAGAAGCGACGCACGCTTGCACGAGGCCCTCGAACATACCGGGCTCGCGGGGCGCGCCGAAGAGATAACAAGCCACCTCAGTGGCGGCGAGAAGCAGCGTCTGGCCCTCGCCCGCGCCACCTACAAGCAGGCCACTTACCTATTCGTTGACGAACCGACGGCGTCGCTCGACTCCAAGAACCGGGCCCTGGTCATCGACATGTTCACGGCCTTCGCCGCCACCGGGGCAACCGTGGTGGTGTCGACGCACGACGAAGACTTCATGAACGCGTGCCACGCAGTGCATGACCTCTCCATGGCGGCCATGCCGCACTAATTCGCGCCACGCTGTTAACCGCGGCCGCCCAGCAGACGCCGGGCCGCGGCGTCCAAAATAAAACCGAGCAGACCGATCACCACGATCAGCCCACCGACCTGGTGATAGGCCAGCTGGTCTCGGGAGTTCAAGATCTCGTAGCCGAGCCCGCTGGTCACGCCGAGCATTTCGGCGGGCACGAGTACGACCCACGCGATGCCGAGGGCGAGGCGAATGCCGGTCAGAATATGGGGCCGCACGGCGGGCAAGACGACATGCCTAAAGACTTCGACGCGCGTCGCGCCGAGCGATTCGGCCACCATGCGGTAGCCGGGGTTCAGGGTGGAGACACCCTGCACGGTGTTTAGGATGACGGGCCAGACGGCGCCGGCGGCGACGAGAAACACGACGGGATTGTCGCCGATGCCGAATACGGCAATCGCGATGGGTGCCCACGAGAGCGGCGAGATCATGCGCAGAAACTGCAGGACGGGGCGCGTGGCCTGGTCGAGCTGGCGCAGCGAGCCGATCGCGAGCCCCACGCTGACACCCGCGACGATGGCGATCGCGAGGCCGGCGAGCAGGCGATATAGGCTCGCGAGAATGTCGGCCCAGAGCACGCCGGTGCCCGCGAGGTCCGCGATTCCGGCCACCGACCGGGCGGGCGCAAATTCGCGCAAGATCGCGCTCGATGAAAACGCCGTGGCCACGTGCCACACCGCGATAAACGCGATGAGGCCCACGAGGCCCCACGCGAGGGCGGGCCACACGGTGCGTCCGGCCCGGGCGGGCGTGCCCGCGGGGGTGCCCGGCGCCACGGCAGCCCCGGATCTACGCGCGACCGGCTCGGGTGCAGCGGGCGGGGTGGTCTCGATGACACTCATGACAGAACCTCTTCGATGCGCGTGAGGGAGGCGGGAACAATGCCCTGACCGGGGGCGATGCCCTGTGCGGCGGCCAGCGACGAGAGGGCCCCGGTCACGAACTGAGGCACGAACAGGTCGCCGTGCACAGCGGCGGGGTCAAGGCGAGTTACGAAACTAGAGTCTCCGTCGATGACCGTGTCGCGCATTTCGCGAACGAGCTCGTCGGTGAAACTCTCGTACGGGTAGCCCGCGAAGCCGAGGCGTTCGCCGTGCCAGTCGGGGTGCTCGGCGACGAGGCTGGCACCCTCGGGGCCGCGCGTGAACACCTTGCCGATGGCCTTGGCGGGCTGCGGCAAGTACTTGCCACCCGTGAGCCACGCGGCGTTCTCGGCGCGGCCCTGGTCGACCAGCAGTTGCGCCTCGGTGATGGCGTTCGAGAGGGCCTGCGCGACGGCCGGCTGACCGGTCGCGAGGCCTTCGTGCACGGCGATGACGCAGCACGCGTGGTCGCGCCACACGTCTCCGAGGTAGCGGTAGATGCGGCCCACCTGCTTCACCTCGGCGACGGTGTTGAAGGGGTCGGCGACGGCGAAGGCTCGAACGCTGCCCGTGTCGAGCGCGGCCACCATATCGGCGGGGGCCATCACCACGAGTTCCACCTCGCCACGCGCCGCGTCGGGGCGTCGCCGCACGACGGGAGTGATGCCCTCGGCGCGCAGCAGCCGCTGCAACACGACGTTATGCATGCTCCACCAGAACGGTATGGCGATCTGGCCGCCTGCGAGGTCGGCGAGGGTCGTCACGTCGGGTGCCACGGTGATGGCGCTGCCGTTGGTGTGACCCCACTGCATGATTTTGAGCGGGGCCCGCTGCGCGTAACGCAATTGCACCGCCATGGGCATGAGCAGGTGAATCACGTCGAGTTTGTCGGCCAGAAAGGCCTGCGCGACCGACTCCCAACCGCGAAACAGGGTGGGCCTTTGGGCGGGCAGTCCGTGCTTGGCCAGCAGGCCCTTGTCGTAGGCGGCAAGCAGGGCGGACGCGTCGGTGATGGGCAAATAGCCGATCCGCAGGGGCCGGTCCACGAGAGGGGTTGCGGGGGTCTTGGTCGCGGGCACCACGTGGGCGGCCTGGGCGCGGGCCACGCCCGCATAAGCGAGCCCGCCGAGTGCGGCGGCGCCCGCACCCCAGCCCAGCAGGGTTCGGCGGGCAAACTGTGGGCCGGTCATGCGCTCGCACCCTGGTGCACTTGCGATGCGTAGGCTCCGAGCAGTGCGGCCCGCAGGGGATGCGCCGCGAGATCTTCGTGGGCGACCGCGTCCGGGTTCTCGAGGTCGTGCGTGATGCGCCCGTCATTGATCACGATGATGCGTTCGGCGAGGTAAAGCGCCTCGTCAAGGTCGTGCGTGACGAAGATTTTGGTGAGCGCATCGACCGCGGCGACCTCGCGCAGCCACGACTGCACGTCGCGGCGGGTGGCGGGGTCGAGGGCGCTGAAGGGCTCGTCGAGCAGCAGCAGGCTGGGCCGGGTGACGAGCGCTCGGGCGAACGCGACGCGCTGGGCCTGACCGCCCGAGAGCTGGCTGGGTTTCGCGTGCGCGACGTGGCCGAGGCCGAGCAGCGAAATCAGGTCGTCGAGGTCGGCTCCCGTGACGCGGTCGCGGTGGCGGGCGAGGCGCATCGAGAAGCCGATGTTCTCGCGCACATTGAGCCACGGCATCAGGTGGGGGTCTTGGAACACGGTGGCCGTGCGGGCACCTTCGGGCAGGCTGACCTGGCCCGTGCTGGGTGCGAGTTGGCCGCCGATGATTTTCAGCAGGGTGGATTTGCCGCTGCCGCTCGCGCCGAGGATCGCCACGTGCTGGCCGGGGGCCACGTCGAAGGAGATGTCGTGCAGCACCTCGCGCGTTCCGTAGCGCGCGCTGACGTGTGCCACGGCGACCGTGCTGGGGAGTTCCGTCACGGCATGCGCCGCGTTCTCTGCGGGGCGGGCGCTCATGCTGCCTGCTCCTGCAGTCGCGCGATCTGCCAGCGCAGGTGGCCCTCCGAGGGCGACTGCACGGGGAGAAAGCTGGCCTCGCGGTAGCGGCGCGCCGCGGCCGAGGACGCAATGAACCCCCGCCCGCCTTCGAGGCTGAGTTCCAGCCGGGCTGCCGCCACGACCGTATCGCAACCGAGCAGTCGCAACTCGAACAGGCTGAGGGGGGTCGCGGCGTCCGGGGCGTCGAGGGCCGCGTCGAAGCCCTCGCGTAGGCGGGTGAAGAGCGCGTCCACGCGGTCGATTTCGTGTACCAGCCCGACCGTGTCGCCGCTGCCGCGGCGCGAGCGCGAGGAGTCGAGGCAGCGGCTTGCGAGGCCTATGCAGAATGCGGTTTGCAGCAGCAGGAACGTGGGGCGGAACGCCGTGGCGAAGGCCGTGAAGTCGTGGCTCAGCACATTGTCGTCCGTGATGGTGGTGTTGACCGTGAGCGTTGCGCTCTGCGTCGACGAGAGGGCGAGCAGGTTGGTGATGTGTTTGAGGTCTATGCCGGAGTCGTTGGCATCGAGCCAAATCACGATCTTTTCGCGAGTGCCGTCGCGGCGCACCAGGTGGGCGGGGGTGACCATCACGGCGTTGTCGAAGAGGTTGGACGCCCACGGCACGGCACCGGCGACGGTGTGGCCTCCGTTTTCACCCTCGGTGACCGTGATGAGCAAGTCGGAGAGGCCCGCGAGGTGCTTCATGCCGATCGCCATGGCCGTGGAGCCCACGAGCTCACCCGTGCGCAGCTTCGCGAAGCGCTCCTCGGAGGCGTCGCTGCGGGTACCGCGCGCGAAGAAGTCGAGCGTCATGCGGTGGGCCCAGAGCGAGAAGGCACTCGAGAGGCAGAGCCCGCCGACCGTGGAGAGGAGGTCGGCGGCGGGAGCGATGCCCGAGTTATCGTGCGGGTCTCGCAGCCGCGCGTCGATACCGAGGTCGAGGAGCCCGTGGCGTCCGAGGTAGGCGAGCGACTGGGAGACGTCCGCGGTGCCCGCGTCGAGAGCGGGTGCGAGTTCGCTATAGAACGTGGAGAGCGATGCGGTGTCGGTCGTGGGTGCCATGGTGCTTCTCTCTGTGCAGCGGGCGGCCCCGCTGTTGGCGGGGCCGCGTCGTTACTGGGCTCCGGCGGAGGCCGGGTTATGCCTTGGGCTCAGCTGCTGAGCTTGGTGAGGCGGTCGAAAGGGGTGTCGACGATGGCGCGGGCGCGCACGACGGCGTCTTCGTCGGGGGCATCGTAGAAGCACAGACACTTGTCCATGTCTTCGCGCACGTAGGTGCGCAAGAAGCTGACCTCGGGAATCTCGGCGTACTTGGGCGACTTTTCCTTCTTGCGCGCGAGGTAGGAATCCATGTCGAGGCCGTCGGGCAGCTGCCATTCGACGAGGTATTCGGCGCTGGGGCGGGCGGCCTTGATCTGGTCGAGGTCGGCACCGACGAGCCGCACCTGGTCGGGGCCGACGAGTTCGGTGATGTCGGTCAGGGCATCGACGCTGAGGTGCTGCGCGAGGGGAGCTTCGGCGTCGCACTGGTCGGCGTCGTATTCGACGATCGCGAAGACGCGACCGTTGGATTCGGCGACCTGTGCCTCGATGAACTCGCCGCCCGCAGCTGCGGCGCCGGCGCCGAGGGCAGCGATGGCGGCCTTGACGCCCGCTGCGGTGGCTTCGGCGGGCGTGGCTTCATAGAGGAAGAGTGACATGGGTGAATCCTTGGGGGTAGTGAGGTTTCTGCCATTTCAACGTAGCCAGCTTCGAAGATCGTCTCAATCCATCGCTTCATACGGCGACTCACAGGCCCATGGCGCCCGCGGCTTCCCGCGCATTGACACAGGTCACGGGTTCGCGAGCCGCGCGATGGCACCTGGCGTGCCCGGCATCACACCGCTGCGTGCTTCGCGTTCACATGAGTTTTGCAGCGCTCTCGCCGCCGCTCGCGCACAAAAAAGGCAACCCGCACGCGCCGAGAACGGGTGCGGGTTGCCTCCTTAAGCGGCTCGGGCCACGGGTCCGCCTAGGCGGTCACCCGCTCGGCGTCGGGGTCGGACGCGCGCGCGGCCCCCTCGGCCTCGCCCGTCGCGGCCTTCAGGTTGGCCCCCTCGACATCGAGCTGCGGCAGCCAGCGCAGCCAGCGGGGCAGGCTCCACGCGTAGCGGCCGAAGATGTCGATCAGGGCGGGGACGAGCACCATGCGCACCACGAATGCATCGAACAAGATGCCGATCGCGAGCGCGAACGCGATCATGCGCATGACGGCCATGCCCTCGGGCACGAAGCCCGCGAATACTGAGAACATGATGAGCGCCGCGGCGGCCACGACGGGCCCCGCCGAGGCGAATCCGCGCGTGACGGCGGTGCGGGAGTCCGCGCCGTGGGCGTGCTCTTCGTAGATGCGCGAGACCATGAAGATCTGGTAGTCCATGGCGAGGCCGAACAGGATGCCGATGACGAGGATGGGCAGCATGCTCATGATGGGGCCGGGCGTGATGTCGAGGGCCCCCGCGAGCCAACCCCACTGGAACACCGCGACGGTCGCACCCAGGGCGGCGCCGAGCGAGAGCAAGAATCCGAGCACGCCGACGATAGGTACCAGCAGCGAGCGGAAAACCATGATGAGCAGCACGAGTGCGAGCCCGACCACGAGCGCGAGGTACTTGGGCATGGCCTCGCCGAGGCTCTCGGAAACATCCACGCTGATGGCGGTGGCCCCCGTGACGTAGACGGCCGGCCCGGATTCGGTCTGGAACGTGTCGCGCAGGGCGTGTACGAGGTCTACGGTTGCCTCGTCCGTGGGCCCGGACTTCGGGATCACCGTCAGGAGGGCCGTAGTGCCGGTGGGCAGCACGGTGGGAGGCGCGATCAGGGCGACGTCGTCGAGCGTAGCGGCCTGCGTGGAGATGTCGGCGGCGCGGGCATCGGCACCCTGGCCGTCGATCAGGACGAGCAACGGGCCGTTGAGCCCCGCGCCGAAGTGGTCGGCGATGGCGTCCTGCGCCGCAGCCTGGGTGGTGCCTTCGGCGGGGTTGGAGACGAGGGAGGTGTGCATGGAGGCGGCGGGCACGGTGATGACGCCGAGGGCAACGACGGCACCGGCGACGGCGAGCCAGCGGCGGCGTACGACTCCGTCGATCCACCGGGCGTAGATGCTGCGGCGGGATGCGACGGGGGCGGCTTCAGGGGTGATACCTGAAGCGGCGGCGGCCTTCGCGGCCTTGCGCACGCGGCGTGGCATGATGCGCTTGCCGAGGAGGCCCAGCACGGCGGGCACGAGGGTGATGGCGACGAGCACGGAGACGACGACGGTTGCCGCGGCCGCGATGCCCATCTCGCCGAGGAACGGGATGCCGACGATGCTGAGGCCCGCGAGCGCGATCACCACGGTAAGGCCCGCGGTGACGACCGCGGAGCCCGCGGTGGCGGTGGCGCGGCCCGCCGCGTCGAGAACGCCGTGGCCCTCGCTGAGGAGCGAGCGGAACCGGGTGAAGATGAACAGTGCATAGTCGATGCCGACGGCGAGGCCCAGCATGAGGGCGAGAATGGGCGTGGTCGAGTTCAGTTCGACGAGACCCGAGACGAACGTGATGCCGAGCGCGCCGACGCCGACGCCGACGAGGGCGGTCAGCAGGTTCATTCCGGCGACGACCATGCCGCCGTAGGTGATTCCAAGCACGATGAGCGCGACGACGACGCCGATGATTTCGCCCGCTCCGCCCATCGACGGGACCGTGGCCTCGGACGCCGTTCCGGTCACGTTGACCTGCATGGTTGCGGTTTCGGCGGCGTCGACCGCGCCGAGCAGGGCGGCGCGCTGCGCCTCGGTGATCTCGGAGGCGGGGGCCGTGTAGGTGACGGTCGAGAGGGCCGCTTGCAGGTCGGCCGAGACCGTCGGGTTGGCGGGGTCGAGCGGGTTGCTCGCGTTGGCCACCCCGGGCAGCGTGCCGAGTTTGGCTACGGTGGACGCGATGGCGGCGGCGTTGGCCGGGTCGGTCACCTTGGCCTCGCCCGTCAACTCGAAGACGACATTGGCGCTGCCGGCCGCGGAGCCGGCGCCGAGGCGTTGCTCCATGAGGTCGAAGGCCTGGGTGCTTTCCTGCCCGGGAATGGTCACGTCGTTGGTGGTTTTGGCCTCGAGGGCGAACGAGCCCGCTCCGATTCCGATGAGGACCACGAACCAGATCACGATCGTGAGGATGCGGCGACGGGCCGCTCCGCGGCCGAGTCTGTAGAGCAGGTTTGCCATGTGTGTTCCTTGTGCCTTAGGGCCGGGCAGAGTGGTTGGACTAGCCTCGGCGGGTTGAGCTCATCCTACGCAGAAACTGCAGTCGACTGCAATTTTGCACTCGGGTGCAAAAAGTCACACATCCCCGGAGGCCATGGCGGCATTCCGGCGGCTACGATGAAACGCATGGCAGACACCGCACTCGAACCCACGGGCCACCGCGAGCGCATCAAAGCGCAGCGCCGCCACGACATCGAATGCGCCGCGCTGCGCCTCTTTGCCGAGAAGGGCTTCGAAGCGACCACCATCGCCGACGTGGCACGCGACGCGGGCGTCTCGGCGCGCACCGTGACCATGTATTTTCCTACTAAGGCGGCCCTCTACACCGACCGCGAAGAGGCGTGCATCGGCCGCATGCTCGAGACGTTCCGCGACCGCGACCCGAACGCGTCGCTGTTTGACGTCTTCGAGGCGTGGCTCGAACGCGAGCAACAGTTCAACGATCCCGAGGTGCAAGACCTCCGCCTGCGCGCGATCCAGGCCAACCCGACCCTACGGGCCTTTGACTCTCCCAGCCGCGAGGCCGTCAACGACTACGCGCGCGAGTTGATCGCCCAAGAACTCGGCTGCGCCCCCGATCATCCAGCGGCCTACATTGCCCTCACCGGCTGCACGGGAATCATGGAACAAAGCGACATGCTGCTCGCCACCTTCGAGCCCGCGTACGTACTGCACCTCATCGGTCAGTTCATGCGGGGCGCGGCCGAGGGGCTCCGGCGCGCTCTCGACGCTCCCCAGTAGTTCGCTACCCGCAGGTCGTTACCCCGTGGCGCCCATGCGCTCGTCGAAACCACCCTCGACCTCAACGAGACCGACATAGTCGCGCGCGATGGCCGCAGCCGCATCGCGCAGCGAATCCCCCATGGCCTGCGCCTCGACATCACTCACCACATGATCGGCGCGATACAGCAGCGACAACCCGGCGGGCGGCTCCCCGGGCAGGCAGAGCGGCACGGACAGCGCCGACGCCGACGCGTCGATCTCACCCGTAGTCATGATGAAGCCGCCGCGCCTCAAGCGCTCGACCTCGGGCCGCGCGCTCACCTCAACCTCTTGGGCCTCCCACTCGGAGGACGTGCAGCACGCCTGAATCGCGACGCCGGGGGCGCCGCGGCCCACGGGGTGCCGCGCGCCGGCGCGCAGAGCAATCGACTGCGGAGTGCGGCGAGGCTCGACCGACACTAGCGTGACGCATTCGCGCCCGTTCCAGACCGAGACGAACGCCGTCATGCGCCACGTATTGGCGAGTTCGGTCAGCACGGGCAGCGCGACCGATTGCACGTCTTTAGAGACCGACCGCGCAATGGCGGCGAGCCGGGCGCCGAGCCGCAGGTGCCCAGACTGATCGCGCCACACGAGCGCATAGTCCTCGAAGGTGCGCAGAATGCGGTACACGATCGAACGGTGTAGGCCAAGGTGGTCGGAGAGGTCTTGAATGGTCATGGGGCGCTCGGCGTCGGAGAGCGCGATCAGCGCGACAATCCCCCGCTCAAGGGTTTGAGACCGCGCCCCCGAATCTGCAGCGCGAGCGATGCGGTCTGGAGTCATGCAGTCATCCTAGCTTTTGGACTCTCGCGCCGCCCGGCGGAATGTAACCGCTTGCCACAACTGTTCAAGAACGTGCATTTGTCTAACTACACGGCTCAAAACGTTATTCGCGAAGTCCGCTCGCTACAGCACGAGTGCCGCCAAAATTGCCCCCGCCAACAGCATCAGAGCCGAGGTCGCGACCCGCAGCAAACGCGCCGACGGAGCGTCCGTGCTAAAGCGCAACTGACGCGTTCGCACCACGACGCACCCGGCCCACATTCCCGTCGCTATCAGCGCAGCGAACGTCGCCAGCCCCAATTGCCACACGTGCTCGGTCGAATCCGACGTATGCACGGCGTGCATCCAACTGCGCGCAATCAAGAAGTCATTCACGAGCAACGCCATGAAAGTGCGCCGCCACGAGAGCGCGGTGCGCTCAGGCTGCAGCCCCGGGTCCCGCAGTTCCGGCAGCGAGGTCATCGCACGAACAGGATCAACGCCACCACGATGGCGCCCGTCACCGCGACCGCCCCGGTCATGATGATGAGCAGCTGCGAGTGCGGCAACTCGCGATTGTGCCGCATGGCCTGCTCCTGCAGGGTCCACCGCCGGTACGCCTCGACCGACAGCACGGCTCCGCACACCGCGAGGATCGCGCACAACACCACCCGCAGCGTCGTCGGCGCAATATTCGGGGTGAGTTGATCGATGGCGATGGCGCCCGCGAGGATAGCCATGGCGGTGCGGATCCACGCGAGGAACGTGCGCTCATTCGCCAGGGAGAACCGGTAGTCCGGCCGGTCGCCGTCTCGTCGCCACCGAGGCTCACGAATTTTGGGCGGACGCGCGCTCATTAACTCTCCCTTCAACCTGCTTTGGCTGCCGGGCAAGATTACGCCGTATAGCAGTACATTCCAAGCTCGCCCGAGACGGCGTGACGCGCCAACTCGGTGATCTGCTGCACCGCCGCGAGGGCCGCTGCGGTATTTTCCTCGAAGTCCTCCGTCGCGGCCCACTGCTCGGCGACCTCTTCGAATTGCTCGGGGTTGAGATCGGCCAGCGCCTGCACCATGTCTTCGTTGAGGGCAAGCAGGTTTTCGTAGTCGAGGTCGACGTCATCCAGTTCGCAAATCACGCCGCTCGCATGCACCGTGGTGACCGCGATGCCCGCCAGGGCCTCCAGATCAAACTCGCTCATCCACTCGAACTCGATCTGGCCGAGATCCTCCGGGGGGTCTACCTCATTTTGCCAGGCATCGGCGGCGGCAATCGCGGCGGCGTGGGTGGAAACAAATAGGCACGTGGAGAAATTCATGGTCGTCCCTTTCGTAGATGCCACTATTGTGCACGACTATTGCAGGATCGCGTGGAACTTGCCCGAGGTGATTTCGGGGCTCATCACGGTCGCCGCCAGGCGCTCCACAAGCGGCCCGGCCTCGGCCATGCTGCGCTGCGCGTCCGGCTCGATCTGCGACAGCGCATACACTCGCGCAAACCCCGCCGACCGCGCCTCGGTCTCCGTGATCGACGAGACGCCGCACACCGCGAGCGTCGGGATATCGAGTGCCGCCGCGCGCGCGGCAACCCCCAGGGGCGCCTTGCCGCCCAGCGACTGACCATCGAGGCTGCCCTCCCCCGTGATCACGAGATCGGCGGTCGGCAGCAGCGCGTCAAACCCCACGAGATCGAGCACCACATCGATGCCCGCCCGGCGCTCAGCCTCGAGCACGGCCAGGGCCGCGTACCCCACACCGCCCGCGGCGCCCGCGCCCGGCTGCTCGGCGGCGCCCTCGTCGAACGTCATGATGACGCTGTCAATGCGGTCGGCAAGTTGACGCAAGCCCTGGTCGAGGAGGTCCACCTCGGCGGGCGTGGCACCCTTCTGCGGACCGAACACCGCGGCGGCGCCGCGCGGCCCGCAGAGGGGGTTGTCTACGTCGCTCGCCAGGACGAACCGCGTGTCCTGCAGCCGCGGATCAATGTTCTTGAAACTGACATGTTCGAGCCCCAGCAGGGCCCCGCCGCCGGGTGCCAGCGGCTGGCCCGAGGCGTCCGTAAACTGCACCCCCAGCGCCGATAGCATGCCCGCTCCGCCGTCCGTGCAGGCGGAACCGCCGATGCCCACGATGATGGTCTGGGCGCCGTCGTCGAGGGCTGCGCGAATCAACTCGCCCGTGCCGCGCGAGGTCGCGTCGAGGGCCCGCAGGGTGCCCTGGGGCAGCACCGCGAGGCCCGAGGCCTGCGCCATCTCGACGACGGCGATGCGCGTGTCGGAGCGATACGCGTAGGGAGCGACGAGCGGGTGGCCCGTGGGCCCGGACACCATCGCCTCGTGCCTGCTGAAGCCCGCCGCGAGCGCCGCCTCGAGCGTGCCTTCGCCGCCGTCGGCAATGGGGACGCACACGTGCTCACCACTCGGGTCGGCCGCCCTCAGGCCGGCCGCTACATGCTCGGCGACAGCGGCGGCCCCCAAGGAGCCCTTGAACTTATCGGGAGCAATCAGAATTCGCATGCGTCTAACCTATCGTGAAGCGAGACGGCAGCAACACCGCATGACAGTGCATGACACGGCGGGCGTCACAAGGCACCGACTGGCGGTTCAAGGCGGTGCCGCCGACCGGCGCGGCCTGCCGAGCGGCCCCTAGCGGGCTGCGGAACCGCGCAGGGGCTGGCCATAAACCACCAGTTCACCGCCCGTTGCCTGGCTCGCGCGCCCCCGCGGCACCTGCACCGTGACGCCCGTGGGGCCGGTCGAGAAGACCCGTCGCGAGGCGCCCCGCTCACCCAACAGTCGTTCATACTCGAGAGCCAACTGCTGCAGCTGCTGGCGCGTGGCCTCGAGCTGATTCTCGAGCGCCAGAATCCGCTTAATGCCCGCGAGGTTGATGCCCTCCACCTGGCTGAGGTGCTGCACCTGCCGCAGCTGCGCGATGTCCCACGCCGAATAGCGGCGGCCACGCCCCGACGTGCGCCGCGGCGACACGAGGCCCTGCCGATCGTAACTGCGCAGAGTCTGCGGGTGCATGCCCGCGAGCTCGGCCGCCACCGAGATAACGAATACCGGGGCGTGCTCGTCGATGGCCACGGCTATGCCTCGGCGGCGCGCTCCACGAGTCCGTCGCGCGGGTTGGCATCGCCAACCGCCGTGCGCCACGCCTCGAGGGCGGCCTTCATGTCGGGGGTCAGATTCTGGGGCGTTGCGATGCTGAGCGTGACGAGCAGGTCGCCCGGCGCTCCGCTGCCCGTGATCGAGCCGACCCCGCGGCCCTTGGCGCGCAGTACCTGACCTGCCTTCGTGCCCGCGGGCACCTTGAGTTTGAGGGTACCGCCATCAAACGTCGGCACCGAGATGGTCGCGCCCAGCACGGCCTCGTCGAACCCCACGGGCACCGTCATGCGCAGGTCGTTGCCGTCGCGGCTGTAGACGGGGTGCGCCTTGATGTGCACCTGCACCAGCAGGTCACCGTCGGCGCCGCCACGCGAACCCGGCTTGCCCTTGCCGCGCACCCGAATCTTTTGGCCTTCCTTCACCCCGGCCGGAATCTTAATGGTGATGGGCTCGCCGCCGCCCACGCGCACCGACGCCTTCGTGCCCAGCATGGCATCGCGAAAGGTCAGCTGCGTCGTGGTCGTGATGTCGTCCCCAGCCTGGGGGCTCGCACCAAAGTTAGGTTGAAAGCCGGTCGGGCCACCCTGGCGTCCGCTCGATTGGCCGAACAGGCCGCTCAAAATGTCTTCGAACCCCGGGGGCATGTTCGCGCCGCCGCGGGCACCGTTGAAGAGGCCCGAGAAACCGTCCTCGAAGCCATTGCCCCCCGGCATGAAGCGGGCCCCGCCACCCATCGAGCGTATGGCGTCGTATTGCTGGCGCTGCTTCTCGTCGCTCAGCACGGCGTACGCCTCGCTGACAGCCTTGAAATCGGCCTCGGCCTGCGGATTGTCGGGGTTGGCATCGGGGTGCATGGTGCGGGCCTTCTTGCGATAGGCCTTCTTAATCTCGTCGGCGGTGGCGTTCTTCTTCACGCCGAGCGCCGAGTAGAAGTCTTTGTCTAACCAGTCTTGACCCGTCATGAACCCGTGAGCCTCCTTCAAGTGGCGGGCCAAGTGCGCGCGGCGGGTGGCCTCGTGCTGCCCTATTCTGCCCCCTGTGGGGCGGGTGCGTGACGCGAATGCGCGTCACGCGGTATGCGTGGGGCGCGCGCACGGCTGACCGTGCGCGCGCCCCAGCGGTTGCCCTACGCGGGGCCCTGCACCTGCACGCGCGTGGCGCGCAGGATCCGCTCACCCAGTCGGTACCCGGGCTGCAACACCATGGCGATGGTCTCGCCGGTGGCGTCTTCACTGGTCACATGCATGAGTGCCTCGTGAATCTTCGGGTCGAACTCCTCGCCCACCTCGCCGAACTGCACGAGGCCAAGACGGCCCAGCGTTTCGTTCAACTTGTTGGCGATCGACTCGAACGGAGTGCCCTCCAGGTCGCCGTGTGCCTGCGCCGCGGCGATGTCGTCGAGCACGGGCAACAGCGAGTTCAGCACCGAGATCTTGGCGAGATCGCCCGCCACCGCGCGGTCGCGGTCCACTCGGTTCTTGTAGTTGACGTACTCGGCCTGCACGCGCTTGACCTCGTTTTCGAGCTCTGCCACGCGCGCGTCCGCCGAGGGCTCCTCGAGCAACTCGGAGGCGTCGTCGGGCACGTTTACGTCAACCTCGGGCAGGTCGGCCTCGGACGCCGGGGCGGCCGGGCTGGCCTCGTCCCCCGCGTCGTCTGCGCCCCCCGCGGCGTCGGCGTCCACCTCAGCGTCTGCGGGAGCCACCGTTTCGTCTCCCACGATCGCCTCGGCCTCCGCCCCGGTGTCACCCGGTTCGGTAGCGTCCACGACGTCGTCGTGGGCGTCGTCGTCAGCGTTCAGGTGACTCATTACTTATCGCCCTTTGCGGCGTCGTCCTCGTCCACGATCTCGGCGTCCACGACGTCGTCATCCGACTTCGCCGGCTCGCCCTCTGCGCCGGCCTCGCCTGCGGCGGGGGCGGCTGCCTGCTCCTGCGAGTAGATCTCCTGGCCGGCCTTCTGGGCGGCGTCCGAGAGCTTCTTCTGCGCGTCGTTGATCGATTCGTAGGTGGCGTCGTCCTTCGCGACGACCGTCTTGGCCTCGGCCAGGGCGGCCTCGACCTCGGTCTTGACGTCGGCGCTGATCTTGTCGGCGTTGTCGGCGAGCAGCTTGTCGGTCTGGTAGACCAGCTGCTCGAGGCCGTTGCGGGCCTCGGCCACCTTGCGGCGCTCGGCGTCCTCGGCCGCGTGGGCCTCGGCGTCCTTGATCATGCGATCGATGTCTTCCTTCGAGAGAGCCGAGCCGCCGGTGATGCGGATCGACTGTTCGACACCCGTGCCGCGGTCCTTGGCGGTCACGTGCACAATGCCGTTGGCGTCGATGTCGAAGGTGACCTCGATCTGCGGCACGCCGCGCGGGGCGGGGGCGATGCCGGTCAGTTCGAAGGTGCCGAGCAGCTTGTTGTCGCGAGTGAAGTCGCGCTCGCCCTGGAACACCTGGATCGCCACGGAGGGCTGGTTGTCTTCGGCGGTCGAAAAAACTTCGCTGGACTTGGTGGGGATGGCGGTGTTGCGCTCGATCAGCTTCGTCATCACGCCGCCCTTCGTCTCGATGCCGAGCGAGAGGGGGGTGACGTCGATCAACAGGACGTCCTTGCGCTCACCTTTCATGACGCCGGCCTGCAGGGCAGCGCCCACGGCGACGACCTCATCGGGGTTGACGCCCTTGTTGGGCTCCTTGCCGCCGGTGAGTTCGCGCACGACGTCCGCGACTGCGGGCATGCGGGTCGAACCGCCGACCAGCACGACGTGGTCGATGTCGCTGATCTGAACGCCAGAATCCTTGATGACCTGGTGGAACGGCACCTTGGTGCGCTCGATCAGGTTGCGCGTCATGTCCTGGAACTTGGCGCGAGTGAGGCGCTCGTCCACGTGCACGGGGCCGTTTTCGCTCATCGAGACATACTGCAGGCTGATCGTGGTGGATTCGGCCGAGCTGAGTTCCTTCTTGGCCTGCTCCGCGGCGTCCTTGAGACGCTGCATCGCCATCTTGTCTTTGCTGAGGTCGACGCCCGAGTTGGCCTTCACCTGCTGCACGAGCCAGTCCACGATGGCCTGGTCCCAGTCGTCGCCGCCGAGGCGGTTATCGCCCGCGGTGGCCTGCACCTGAATGGTCGAGAAGCCGTCCTCTTCTTTGCTCACTTCGAGCAGCGAGACGTCGAACGTGCCACCGCCAAGGTCGAAGACGAGGATCTTCTCGTCTTCCTTGCCCTTTTCGAGGCCGTAGGCGAGGGCCGCGGCGGTGGGCTCGTTGATGATGCGCAGGACGTTGAGGCCCGCGATCTGGCCGGCATCCTTGGTTGCCTGGCGCTCGGCGTCGTTGAAGTACGCGGGCACGGTGATGACCGCGTCCGTCACGGGCTCGCCCAGGTAGGCCTCGGCGTCACGCTTCAGCTTGGCGAGGGTGCGCGCGGAGATTTCTTGAGCGGTGTAGTTCTTACCGTCGAGTTCCTGCGACCAGTTGGTGCCCATGTGGCGCTTGACCGAGGCGATGGTGCGGTCGACGTTGGTGACAGCCTGGCGCTTAGCAACCTCGCCGACGAGAACCTCGCCGGCCTTGCTGAATGCGACCACGGACGGCGTGGTGCGGCTGCCCTCGGCGTTTGCAATAACGGTGGGTTCGCCGCCCTCAAGAACGGCGACGCAGGAGTTGGTGGTGCCCAGGTCGATACCGACAGCACGTGCCATGGTGATTCCTCCAAAGGTAGTTGAGTCTGACAGGCTCAATCTTCGAACGGCTTCCGATCATTGTCAAGATCATTAGCACTAAAGTTGAGTCTGCTTATATCAACTTTGGAGCGTCGAGTTTTGTTCCCGGTCCTCGAAAGTTTTTTTGCACCGCAATCGCCCGAAACCACCCAGGTCAGCGGCGTGCGCTCTACCGCGCCGCCGTCTCCCACGGAGCCGCGTTGATGCCCGCCGCCTGCAGCCGCGGCACAAACGCCTCCGCCTTGCTCACGAACTCATCCGTCGAGCGCGCCTCCTGCGGGCTCCACGCCACCTCCGCCGTCGCAAGCAACCGCGGATACAGCAGGAACTCGGCGTCCGCGCGTCCACGAATAGTCTCCGACCACAGCGCGGCCTCCACCCCGATCACGGAGTCTGCGGGAAGCCCTTCGAGCTCGATCGCCGGGTCCCACGCATACGCCGAGGTCACGCTGCAGCCCTCCGGGCACGCCCACGTCAAGCCCAGCGGCGGGGTCAGCACCGTGTACCGCTGGTCGAGGTAGGTGCGATCCGACGGAGACATCACGATCTTCGCCCCCTTCGCGGCGGCCGCGACCGTCACCTCGGCGTCCTTCACCTGCCAGTACTGCACGATGTCACCCGACTGCACGTCACCGTTAGCCCACTCGCTCCAACCCATCACCGACTTGTCGGCCGCGCGCACGGCGTCGACCGACACATTGACTCCCTCGACATAGCCACGAAGGCCCCGATCGTCGATCATCGACAGCGGCTCATCGCCGCCCATGTGCAGGTACGGCCCCGGGGTCAGCGCCGCCAGTTGCTGGTACACCTCGCCGAGGAACGACGCGGTCTCGGGGCGCTCGGGGCACAGGTACGAATACCCCACCTCCCCCGTGCGGCGCTTGACCTCCAGCGGGCCCATGTCCTGGCACTGCAATTGCGGTATCGACACCATCGCCGCTGCCGTGTGACCCGGCGTGTCAATCTCGGGGATCACGTCAATGTGCCGCTCGGCTGCGTAACGCACCAGGTCCGCGTACTCCTCCTGCGTGTAGAACCCCCGATGCGCGAGCTCGCGGCCCAGCAGGGTGGTGCCATAAAGATAGTCGGCGCCGCCCTCGGAACCCACCGAGGTGAGTTTCGTGTAGTCAAAGCCGTAGGGATTCTCCGCGGCGCTCGGCTGCTTGATCTCGATGCGCCACGCCTGATCGTCGGCGAGGTGCAGGTGCAGGGTATTGACCTTGAGCGAGGCCATGCCCTCGATCATGGCTTTGACCTCCTCGGGGGTCAAAAAGCTGCGGGCCACGTCCAGCATGACCCCCCGATACCCATAGCGCGGCTGGTCCGCAATGGTTGCCGCAGGAATCGCCCAGGCAGCGTCACCCGCCTGATCAACTTCCCCCGAGACGACCGCCGCGGGCATCATCTGCAACAGCGTCTGGGCCCCATAAAACGCGCCCGCCGCGTCACTCGCCACGATCTCAACCCCACCGAACCCGCTGGTCAGCCGGTAGCCCTCGGGACTGCTCACGCTCGCGTCCACCCGAAACACGAGGTTGCCCTGGCCCCGCGTGGCCGGCGCCTGCGCGGCCACCGGCAGCGCGAAGCCCGTGCCTGCGCGCAGGGTCTCGGCGAACAGGGTGGCCTCGGCGGTCCAATCGGCCGGCGCCACGATCATGGCGTCGCGATCGAGAGTGAATGACTCCGCCGCGTTGTACGTCACCGTGGCAGGCTGCGGCACTAGCGGCACCGATTCGGGCGCCTCGGGGTCGCGGGCCGTGGGCACGCTATAACTGCCGGACGCCGGCGGCGGCGTTGACTGCGTCGCCGAGGTGCTCGGGCCACCCTGAGCGTCCGGGCTGGCCCCGGTCGAGGTCGACGAACTCGCAGCGCTGGACCCGCCCGTCACGCCCCCGGACGCAGCCGAGCCGCCCGTGCATGCCGTGAGGCCCGACCCCACGAGCAGTAGGGCAAGGGCGGAGGCTGCGATACGCGAGCGGCTTCGAGTCTGCATGGCCCCAGCCTAGTGGCCGCGGGCGACGCTCAGTCCAGCGGGAACGCTATGCGAGAGTCACTCCCATTCGATGGTGCCCGGCGGCTTCGACGTGCAGTCGAGCACCACTCGGTTGACGTCGGGCACCTCGTTCGTAATGCGCGTCGAGATGCGCGCGAGCACGTCGTAGGGCAGTCGCGACCAGTCGGCCGTCATGGCGTCGTCCGACGAGACGGGGCGCAACACGATGGGGTGGCCGTAGGTGCGGCCATCACCCTGCACGCCCACCGAGCGGACGTCGGCGAGCAGCACCACGGGGCACTGCCAGATGTCGCCGTCGAGACCCGCCGCCGTGAGCTCTTCGCGGGCGATGGCGTCGGCCTCGCGCAGGAGGTCGAGTCGCTCCTGGGTCACCTCGCCGATGATGCGAATGCCAAGGCCCGGGCCGGGGAACGGCTGGCGCTGCACAATGACATCGGGCAGGCCCAGCTCGGCACCGACGGCGCGCACTTCGTCCTTGAACAGGGTGCGCAGCGGCTCGACCAGCTCGAACTGCAGGTCTTCGGGGAGGCCGCCGACATTGTGATGGCTCTTGATGTTCGCGGCTCCCTCTCCGCCGCCGGATTCGACGACGTCCGGGTAGAGCGTGCCCTGCACGAGGAACTTCACCTCGGCGCCGTCGGCCCCCGCCTCGGCCACGAGGTCACGCTGCGCCGCCTCGAAGGCCCGAATGAACTCGCGGCCGATGATCTTGCGCTTCGCCTCGGGGTCGCTGACCCCAGCCAGCGCGGTCAAGAACTGTTCGCGGGCGTCAATCATGACCAGACGCGCGCCGGTAGCCGCCACGAAGTCGCGCTCCACCTGGGCCGACTCGTCCTTGCGCATCAGGCCATGATCGACATACACACACGTGAGCTGCGCACCAATGGCCTTCTGCACGATCGCCGCCGCCACGGCGCTATCGACGCCGCCCGAGAGCCCGCAGATCGCACGGTAACTACCCACCTGCTCGCGAATGCGTTCCACCTGCTCGGCAATCACATTGCCGGTGGTCCAGTCGCCCGGCAGGCCCGCGCCGCGATGCAAGAAGTTCTCCAGCACCTTCTGGCCGTATGCGGAATGCTTCACCTCGGGGTGCCATTGCACGCCGTACAGCTTGCGCTCGTTGTCTTCGAAGGCCGCGACGGGGGCACCCGCCGAGACGCCCGTGACCGTGAACCCCTCAGGAGCCTGCGACACGCAGTCGCCGTGCGACATCCATACCGTCTGCTGCGCCGGGGTGTCATTGAGCAACACCGACGTCTTGGCGTCCACCTGCGTGGCACCGTACTCGCGGTTGCCCGTGTTGGAGACGGTGCCGCCGAGGGCCGCCGCCATGGTCTGGAACCCGTAGCAGATACCGAGAATCGGCACGCCAGCGGTGAAGATCTCGCGATCAATACTCGGTGCGCCCGCCTCGTACACGGAGGACGGGCCGCCGCTCAGGATAATGGCCACGGGGTTCTTCTCGAGCATGCGTGCCGCCGACATGGTGTGCGGCACGATCTCCGAGTAGCAGCGTGCCTCGCGCACGCGACGCGCGATTAATTGCGCGTATTGGGCTCCGAAATCGACGACGAGAACCGGGCGTTGCTCCGTGGAGTTCACTGGAGTGTTCACGCGGCCCCTCCCTTCTGTGCCTCGCTCGCGGCGAGTTCCTCATGGACCATGAGCGAGGTGCGGCGCTCTCCAAAGAACGAGAGCACGGGCACGACCCCGTACAGCGCGAGCACCACCAATCGCTTGACCCCCCAGCGCATGCGCGACCACAGGTCGTAGCACGTGACCAGGTACAGAATGTAAATCAGGCCGTGAATGGGCGACCACTTGTTGCTGATCTCGGCGCCGTTCTCGCCGTGCAGGATGTAGCGGTAGACCATGATGATCACCAAAATGAACAGGGCGCAGCCCGTGACCGCCGCCATGACGCGAAAACGCGCGAGGGCGGGCAAGACCGATGCGGGAGATGACTTTGACACGCTGTTATTGTCCCTTACTCGATGAGGTGGGGGCCGCCACGTCCTTAGTGGCGGAGCCGCGGGTTACTGGGGTGTGCGCCGCGTCGCCCGTGGAGGCCTCGCCCCGCGCGGCGGCCAGTTCGGCCTCGGCGCGCTGCTCGGCCTCCTCGCGCTCGGCCAGGTATGCATCGCGCACCTGCCGAAACCACACGAAGAAGCCGAAGATGCCGAAGACGATCCACTGCACGGCGTAGCTGACGTTCTCGAGGTGCAGCCCCGTCTCTTGCTGCAACGACGGCGCGGGCAGCACGTTCAGCCCTTCATATACGGGGTCGGACGCCACTGTGGCCGTGCTGGCAGCCGACCCTTCCGCGGGCTGCGCCACGAGGTAACCGGTGTAGATCTCGCCACCCCACAGGTTCAGCAATTGCGTCGTGGCGATGGCCGCCACCTGCCCCTTCGGAAGAATTTCGTTGCTGCCAGTCTCGCTGACCACCAGGCGCCCGGTCACGGTGACCGTGCCCGTCGGTGGGGCCGGCGCCTCGTCGGCGGTGGCCACCCAACCGCGCGCGACCGCGAGACGTGCCCCCGTGGCGTCCAGCACGAGGGGGGAGAGCACGATATAACCTTGCCGACCGTCGAAACTTCGCCCAGCGACCAGCACCTGCTGCTCGGGCTCGAAGTGGCCCGTGGCGAGCACCGGACGCCCCTGCACGGAGATCGTGAAGGGCGCATTGGGCTGCAAAACTGTTTCGAGGGCAACGGGTGACGCCGTCGCAAACGGGGCGGTGTTCTGCGGCTGCGCGCGCGACCACTGCCACTGCGAGAGCCACGCGCACGCGCACGCGGCCAGCACGACGGCACCCAGCAGGGCCAGGAACCGCGGGCGCAAGGCTAGTCGAAACACACCTTAAGAGTAGTGGACGTGCGGGGCGGGGTCGGTGCCAGTGGTCCCGCGGTCACGAACCAGGCAGTGACAGGTGAAGTGCCGCCGGGAACTTTCAGCAGGCCGCTTCGCTATGGGGCACACTAAGTGCATGACTTCACGCACGTTGACGCCTGCTTCGGCAGACCGGGTTCTCGTAATTGGCGCCGGCGCGGCCGGCCTCGCGGCGGCCGCCGAACTGGGCCGCGCGGGTATCGCGTATGACATTGTCGACGGCCGCAAAGACATCGGCGGTAATTTCAGCGATAAAGGCGCCGACTCACGCCCCGGCTCCGCGCTGCTCACCTCGCGCGACCTGAGCGGCTTCGAGGACCTCTTCATTCCCGGTATCTTCGACGCACACCCGCGCCCCTCGCAGGTCACCCAATACCTGCAGGCCTACGCCGCCCACCATGGCATCGCGAATCACTTCACTGGAGAACGCCAGGTGCGCCAGGCCATCCCGATGGGCCAGGGCACCTGGGAGGTCACCTTCCAGGGTGGCGAGGTGCGCCCCTACCGTGCCGTCATCGTCGCGACAGGCCGTCACGGCAAGCCCGTGCTGCCCGAGTGGGCGACCCGCTCCGTGATCCCCGCCGACCGCGTGCCGAGCGACCTCTCCGGGTGGGCCGACCGCGACGTGCTGATCGTCGGCGGCGGCAACACCGCGGCGTCGCTCGCCGTGGCCGCCGTCGCCGCGGGTGCGCGCGTGACCCTGTCGTGGCGTCGCGGCTACTGGGTGTTCCCCACCACCGTGATGGGTATTTCGCTCGACGCGTTCCTGCGCAGCGCCCCCAAAGTGCCGACGTCGGTCAATCAGTGGACCCTCGAGAAGGTGCTGCATCGCATTGTGGGCACCGCCCAAAAGCCCGGGTTCCCCGAGGTCACGCACCGCCCCCTCGATGCCATCCCCCTCATCAGCGACTCCCTCGTGCCGCTCGTCAGTTCGGGCAAGATCAAGATCATGCCCGATGTCACGAGCCTCGACGGCGACAACGTCTCGTTCAGCCACGGTGTCACTCGAAGTTTCGACGTGATCGTCGCGGCTACGGGCTCGGCCGCCGATTACTCCTTTATTCCTGCGGACGCCCTGGGGGCCACCACCCCGGGCCACCCCCTTGACCTGTACCTCCACACGCTGCCACGCGAACGCAATGACCTCGCGTTTGTGGGTGACATCGTGAGCGACGGTGCCCTGTTCCCCCTCTACGGTGAGCAGGCCAAACTCGCCGTGGCGATGCTGCGGGCGCACTACGGCAACGATTCGAGTGAGCCCAACGAGGCCATCGCCAAGCGCATCGATCACATGCGTAAGACCAATGTCGCCGTGGACGGCGGTCGAGACCTGCTCGACACGCCCCGCCACCGGTACTTCGTCGACGCGAAGGCATTCGCGCTCGCCGTGACGAAGGCCGTGCACATCGCCCTGACGGGCTCCAACCGTTAGCGGAGGCTACGCGCCACCGCTGCGCTCTTTCAGCATGCGGTTGTAGGCCTCGAGTTCGGCGTCGCCGTCGCGGTCCACCTTGCGGTCGCGGCGGCGGGTGAGCCGCTGCTCGGAGGCAAACCACTGCCGCGCCACCAGCAATGCCAACGCCACCGTGGGCACCTCACCGATGCCCCAGGCGATCTCGCCGCCCTGCTGCTGGTCGGCGAGGGCGGACGGGCCCCACGGGCGTCCGGTCGCGCCAAACCAATCGGCGAGCAGCAGCGCCTGCGAACTCATCAGGGTCACCCCAAAGAATGCATGGAACCCCATGGTCGCGAGCAGCATTACGAGGCGAATCGGGTACCCAAACCGCGTGTGCGTGGGGTCGATACCGACGAGCGAGTTGCAAAATACGTATCCGACCAGCAAGAAGTGCACGATCATGAGCACGTGCCCCACGTGATTGACCATCACCCAGCGGAAGATGTCGCTGTAATAGAAGACGATCAGCCCGCCCGCAAAGTTGACCGCCGCGACGATGGGATGCGTCATGAAGCGACCGTAGCGGGAGTCGAGCAGCCACAGTAGCCACTCGCGGGCTCCCCGCGAGCCGTCTTTGCGCGGCGCGAGGGCTCGCAGAAACAGGCTGACCGGGGCACCACCCGTGAGCAACAGGGGTATCAGCATCGAGAGCAGCATGTGCTCGACCATGTGCGAGCTGAACAGAATACGGCCGTAGACCCCGGGCGAGCCGTTGATGGCAAACGCCAACACGGCAATGCCCGCGAACCAGCTCACGCTGCGTACGACGGGCCAGGCATCACCGCGGCGGGCGAGCTTCACGAGGCTCGCGGCGTAGGTCACGCTGAGCACGGCGCACAGGGTGATGCCGAAGAGGTCCGGGCGCCACAGGGTCCAGAAGGTGGTCGACGTCAACTCGGGCGGCAACGGATAGCCGGTGAGCAGCTCTGCCGGGGTGAGCGCCGTCAACACGACGGTCTCGTCGTTGGGGGGTGCGCTCGCGGCGAGGGCACCCGCAAAACCGGAGGCCGCCACCAACAGGACCGCCTCGGCCGCCATGACGCGCCAAAAAACGCGCCGCACGGCTACGTTCGAGCCGAGCGTGCCCAGCAGGCGGCCGCGATGCCAGGCCCCCGCGGCTCCGACCAGCACGAGTGCGGCCACTTTGGCCAGCAGCAGCAGGCCCCAGCGCGTGCCGAGGTCGCTCCAACTGGCGAGGCGCGTCAGAGACGCCGCCACGCCCGAGAGCGAGACCAGTACAAAGCAGATCAAAGCGAGTGTGGAGAACCGGCGCATGACGGCAGCCAACTGCGAGTCATCGCGAAAGCTGCGCCCCAGCAGGCATAGCACGAGGACCCCGCCCAGCCACAGGGAGGCGCCCAGCAGGTGCAGGGCCATGCCCGTCAC
The DNA here is from genome assembly GCA_022803075.1 of Micrococcales bacterium 31B. Classification (GTDB taxonomy): domain Bacteria; phylum Actinomycetota; class Actinomycetes; order Actinomycetales; family Dermabacteraceae; genus JAFFTF01. The sequence goes on along the minus strand of JAFFTF010000006.1, from coordinate 223,746 downwards.
CGCGGTTTCGTGGTCGCTTGCGCCCGCGGCGTGACCGGTCAGTGATTTCGGCAGCACCGCGACCACGGCGAGTGCCGCGGCTATGCCCGCGCCCGTCAGTGAGCGTGACCCCACGATGACCGTTGCCGTCACGGCGGTTAGCACCACGGTCGCAAGCAGGGCGCGCGCCAAGTCGGTGTCCATGGCCTGACCGAACGTCGTGCCGAACGCGGGGTCGGTGAAACCAACCCCCGAGATGCTCGACGCGTAAAAGAAGAGATGCAGCAGGCCCGCGAACGTCCACGCGATGCTGCTCATGCAGGCGATCCGGTGCGCGGCAGCCCAGGGACCCTGCCAGGCCCGGTGCCGAGCGTCCGGAAATCCCAACGCCCCCGCGAGCAGGACGAGGGAGCCGACCGTGAGGGCCCCGAGCACGTCATTCAGCGTCGACAGGAGCGGCGTACCCCAGCGCACGAGCGCACCCGGATCTTGCAGGGGCAGCGGGGCCGCAGCGCCCGTGAACGCGAGCGACGCGAGGGTCACCAGGAGCGCGCCCAGCGCGGCGGCGAGTGCCAGCCACAGGGCCCGCGAGGGGGCCGGGGTGAGTTGTGAAGTCATGCGCCCGTCTCGATAAGCGTGGAGTGGCACGCCTACATGGTGACGGCGAGCCACCCCAATACTAGAAGGCCGATGCCGCCACCCGCGCTGAGGGACAAGTATGCGAGAGCGTCAAGGGTCTTGTGCTTGGTCACCAACTGCAGCAGTTCCAGGGCGAACGTGCTCATGGTGCTGAGGCCACCGCAGAATCCGAGGATCAAGGCCACGTGCCACTTCACATCGAGGTCGAAGCGATTCTCGAGGCCGATCACGATGCCCGCGAGCAGGCAAGCGAAGAGGTTTGCTACGAAGGTGGCGAGCGGAAACCCGCTGCGCCGCGACAGCCCCCGGCGGAGGCGACGAGACAGGACGACCTGCGCGATGGCGTAGCGCAGCACGGCGCCGGTGCCGCCGCCGACCGCGATGAGCGCAACGAGGCCGATTGCGTACTCGGTCATGGCTGCCCGTCTTCCAGGTTGAGTTTGGCGTGGGGAGCCGTAATATCTGCATCGAATTCGGGCTCGGCTGGCGCGGGCCGCAGGGGGGTGGCGGTCCCGGTGTCGGGCCTCGCCCGCCGACCGCTAGGGCGCTCCACGAAGACGTCGTGGGGTTTTGTGGCAGTGTCCACGTAGTCGCCCGCCGCCTCGGCCTCGAGGCGGGCTTGAAAGGCGCGCACCGTGGGGCTGCTAATCTGACCCTCCTCGGCGTCGACCAGAGTAGGGGCCGCGGACGCCGCGGGGTCGGCTACCCCGGTGCCACCGTCGCTGGCTGCGAGGTCGGGACCGCCCGGGTCGGCCGCCAGCGGCTGCGGCTTCCCAAGCCGCCACGCACGCTTCGGTGCCGCAGGAACCGGGGCCAGCCGAGCCGTGATATGGCCAGAGTTGGCCGACGCGGCAGGCTGGGCGGCGGCGTCCGCTGCGAGGGACGAACCGCTCATTCGCGACACCAGCCAGGCGCCGCCCGCGCAGGCCAGCACGGAGCAGAATACGTTGACAAAGAAGATGAGCAGGGCCGAAGCGAAGTCGTTGTAGGCCATCGCATGCACTATCGCCAAGATGCTGCCCGAAAATGTCGTGAAACCCCCGAGGAGGCCCACCATGAAAAGGGGCCGGATCCAGTCGTTGTTGGGGTATTTCAAGGTCAGCCACGTGACGAGCACGCCCATCACGAAACTGCCGACGAGATTCGCGACGGTGTTGCCCGCGTCGAGCGGGGCGGTACGCATGCCCTCGGAGACCATGAAACGAAGCAGTGAGCCCATAGCGCCGCCCAGGAACACCAGGAGGGCGGCGCTGGCGGGGCCGAGGGGTCGAACCGGTGACGACTCTGTCACTGCATACCGCCCAACACGGTCACGGTGGAGGTCGCGGCTGGCGTGCTGACACCGATGCAGCGGTCGCTGAGCACGGGGAACGCGGCGCGCGTGCGCTCAATGTCGGCGGGGTCGTAGTCGATCACAAGAAACTCCTCGCCGTCACCGGCGCGCGCGAGCACTTCACCGTCGGGGGCGATGATGGCACTGTGGCCGCCGAGCGTCACGCCCGAATCGGTGCCCGCGGTGTTGCAGGCGATGACGAGTGCCTGATTCTCGATGGCCCGGGCCTGGAGCAGAACATCCCAATGTGCGATGCGCGCGGCCGGCCACGACGCGGGGATCACGAACGCGTTCACCCCCATGTCTTGATATTCACGGAACAACTCGGGGAACCGCAGGTCGTAGCAGGTTGCCAACCCACAGGTGAAGTCGTGGCCGTCCATCACGAGGTCGAGGATCTCGGCGTCGCGGCCGGCGCTGAGCACGGCCGACTCTCCGCCGCCGTGGCCGAACCGATGGATCTTGCGGTACTTCGCGGCGACCGCTCCCGCCTCGTCAAAGATGACGGAGGTGTTGAAGAGAGGCTCGACCCCGCTGGCGTCCGGCACACCCGGTTCGATGATGGAGCCCGCGTGGATGAGCGCGCCCCATTCGCGGGCAAGGTCGCCGAGGGCCGAGATGAGGTCTCCGTTTTCGGGGTTCTCGGCATCTTCGCGCCAACTCGAGTAGTCCCAGGCCCCGGGCAGCCACAGTTCGGGCAGGACTACGAGGTCGAACGGGCCCTGATCGGCGTGCGAGCGCAACCACTCAAGAATGCGCTGGTGACGCTCGCTTGGCGTCTCCTCGCGGCCGTCTTCGAAGGCTGCAGTAGACAGTGGCCGAAACTCCACCTGGGCTATGGCAATACGCATGGCACCTATTGTTGCGGAATAGTCGTCAGTTCACACCTCCATGCCGCCATCTCGTGGAGGCCGGGGCACTATTTTAGGCGTCTACGTCGCCGCGGCGGTGTGCGTCGTGCTCGCCGCAGCGGGCGGCGCGCACGGCAGTTGCGGGGGGAACGCACGAGGCGGCCTCGTAGGCGCCGCAGCGGCGCGCACTGTGCACCATGCGCAAGCCGAGGAGGAGCATGCCTGCGGCGAAGCCGACGAGGGCGAAGGCACCCCCAGGGGAGAGCACATAGTCGGTCAGTTCGGAGGCGGGCCTGACAATCTCCGTCGATACAGCGGCGCCTGGGGCGTGACCCTCGTTTGCGATTCGTACGTCGAGCGCGACCTCGCGAGCGGTCGGCGCCGGCGAGGGTTCGTCGAGCACTTTGGCGATCCAGACTGCCTCTTGCGGCGCCGCGGCCAGGCGATTTACCTGGGACTGGGGCGCGGCCTGGGCGGTGGTCGATCCGTGCATGCCGAATAGTGCGAAAATTCCGAGCACCAGCAGAGCCCTGGCACACACCGAGGTTAGGCGACCAAGCATTAATGGCTTCATGCCGCTCGCTTTCATTACTCCGACATTGTGTACCCGCGCTTCGGGTGGCCTGGCCTTGTGCGAGGCACCTGCAACCGCAATACATTCCTTAATTTTGAAGGTATGCCGCGGTCATCGGCGGGTCAAGTGAGAATCAATAAATTTATGAAGCTGAGACCTGGAATTTCGCACGTCTCCGGCATCGCTAATTAAGTTCAGTAAACATGAAAATGCCGCCGAATCCAGCCGGCGGTACTTTCAAAGCTTGTGCTGAGCGAGACCGCGCAGCTGCGCGTCCTATGCGCGGCTGTCGCAATATTGCCCTGTAACGGGTGTGTTATTGGGGACGCGCGGGTGGCGCTTCCCCTGCCGTGCGCGCGGAATCTGCGCCATACGCCTCCGGGGCGGCGGCATCGGCACTCGCGGCCTCGCTCAAGGAGGCCGAATCGACACTCGCACCGTCGGAAGAGTCACCTCCAGAATCGCCAGCGGTGGCGACGGTGCCCACGGGCACAGCGGCGTCCGGGCCTCCCGCCTTGGCAGCCTTCTTGGCGGCGCGCTCGGCCTCCTTGGCCTCACGCTCCGCCGCCTCCGCCGCGCGCTCGGCCTCCTTCTCGGCCTCCTTCTCGGCGCGTGCGGCGGCCTTTTCAGCGGTCTTCTGTGCCTTGATCGACGCTCGCTTTTTCGCCATATTGTGCAGGCCGATCCACGTCGTCACGAACAGCGCCAGCGCGATGAATACACCAACGAGCATTCCCGCCTGATAGCCGGGGCCATTGAGGTTGATGCGCTGCGCGAAGCGGTGCTCTGGGTTCAGTTGCATAAACAGTGAGAACAGTGGAATCGAAAGCAAGAGGCCCGCGATGACCGAAAATGCGATGCGACCCGCCCCCGGCATCTTGCGCATGATGGCAAGCCGTAGCATCCACAGGGCCAGGTAGCACAAGATCAAGCCCAGAGCCAGGCCAAAGCCGAACCCCTTAAACGTGTTGTCGTTGGTGGTTCGCACGATCTGCCCGACCCACATGGTGCCGAACGTAAACCACACCACGAGAGTGAAGACCGCGAGCGCCAGGGTGACCGACGAGAACACCAACACCTTCTTGCCGAGGGTCGTCACGCGGTCGAGTACGATCTCGGCGCGATTCGGGGTGTCGTCGTGGTCGATCGGCTCGGGTGCGGACTGGGGAGTTCCGGACATGATGCCTCCTGAACTAAGGTGTCGCAGGCGCATTGTGCACATCGCAAACCCTGCAAAAAGATACGGGCAGCATGAAGCCTACCAAGCCTTCATGCTGCCCGCCCCTGGAGAATTACTAACCGGCCTCGCCGCGCGCGATCAGTTCTGCGATCTGCACGGTGTTCAGCGCCGCGCCCTTGCGCAGGTTGTCACCCGCAAGGAACAGCACCAGACCCTTGCCCTCGGGTGCCGCCTGGTCACGGCGGATGCGCCCCACGAGCGTGACGTCACCACCTGCGGCGTTGAGGGGGGTCGGCACCTCAGCGAGTTCAACCCCCGGCGCGCCGCGCAGCGCCTCGCGCGCCTGGTCGGGGGTAATGTCGCGCTCGAACTCGGCATGGATGCTGAGCGAGTGCCCCGTGAAAACGGGAACGCGCACGCACGTGCCCGACACCAGCAGGTCGGGAGCCTCGAGAATCTTGCGCGACTCATTGCGCAACTTTTGCTCTTCGTCCGTCTCTTCGCTGCCGTCGTCCACGAGCGAGCCCGCGAGGGCCACGACGTTGAACGCGATGGGTGCAACGTACTTTTCGGGCGCGGGCAGATCGAGCGCCCCACCATCGTGCACGAGTCGTTCGGGGTGCTGCGGAGCCGCCGCCTGCACCTGACCGTTCAGTTCTTCGACACCGGCGAGGCCGCTGCCCGAGACCGCCTGGTACGACGACACCGTCATGCGCTGCAGGCCCGCGAGGTCGTGCAGCACCTTCATGACGGGCATGGCCGCCATCGTCGTGCAGTTCGGGTTGGCGATGATCCCGCCCTTGACGATAGCGTGCGGGTTGACTTCGCTGACCACCAACGGAATACTCGGGTCTTTGCGCCAGGCCGAGGAGTTGTCGACCACCGTAATGCCCGCCGCGGCGAATCGGGGAGCCTGGGCCCGCGAGAGCGTCGCGCCCGCGGAGAACAGGGCGATATCAATACCCGCGACGTCGGCCGTCTCGGTGTCCTCGACTACCACGTCATGGCCCTCGAACTGCAGCACCTTGCCTGCCGAGCGCGCCGAGGCGAAGAATCGAATCTCCTTCACCGGGAACTTGCGCTCGCTCAGCAGTCGACGCATCACCTCGCCGACCTGACCGGTGGCACCCACCACGGCAACATTAAAGCCTTCGTTGTTGATGACGGTCATCGTCCGGTACCCCCGTACACGACGGCCTCGCCCTCGTCGGAATCCAGGTCGAACGCCGTATGCGCCGCGCGCACGGCGTCGTCGAGCTGGTCGGCGCGAGTGACCACGGAGATGCGAATCTCCGAGGTCGAGATCATTTCAAGGTTGATGCCCGCCTCGGCGAGCGCCTGGAACAGGGTCGCCGAAACACCCGGATTCGAACGCATGCCCGCGCCTACGATCGACAGTTTGCCGATGGCGTCGTCGCTTTGCACCTCGCTGAAGCCCACCTCGGCCTGCACCGACTCGAGGGCCGTCACGGTTGCCTCGAGGTCACCCGCAGGCAAGGTGAACGAAATCTTCGACGAGCCATTGGTGCCCACGTTCTGAACGATCATGTCGATGTTGGCACCAGCCTCCGCCACGATCGAGAAGATGCGAGCCGCCTTGCCGGGCACGTCGGGCACGCCCAGAATCGTGACCTTCGCTTCGCTGCGGTCATGCGCGACACCGCTGATGATCGCCTGTTCCATGGAGTTCTCCTGCTCTTGACGCCGTGCGTCTGAAAACATTTCGGTCGCGGATACCGGAAAATCCCGCGCCGATTCGAAGTCGGTGATGAGGGTGCCCACCTTGCCGCTGAAGCTCGAGCGCACATGCAGCGGCACGCTGTAGCGACGGGCGTACTCGACGCAGCGGTCCAGCAGCACCTTGGCGCCCGAGGCCGCGAGGTCAAGCATCTCTTCGGCCGAGATGAACGGCACCTGACGCGCGGCCTTCACGACGCGCGGATCTGCCGTGAAAATGCCATCGACGTCGGTGTAAATCTCGCAGACATCGGCCTCGAGGGCGGCTGCGAGCGCCACCGCAGTGGTGTCGGAACCGCCACGACCGAGGGTCGTGATGTCTTTCGTCGTCTGCGATACACCCTGGAAACCGGCCACGATCGCGACGTAACCAGCGCTCAGCGCCTCGCTAATGCGACCGGGCGTGACGTCGATGATCTTGGCCTTGCCGTGGGAGTCATCGGTGATAATGCCCGCCTGCGAACCCGTGAACGAGCGCGCCTCGACACCCGCAACGTTGATCGCCATCGACAGCAGCGCCATCGAGATGCGCTCACCCGCGGTAAGCAGCATGTCGAGTTCGCGGGCCGGCGGCTTGGGCGTGACCTGCTCGGCCAGATCGATCAATTCGTCGGTCGTGTCGCCCATGGCGCTCACCACGACAACGACCTCGTGACCGGCCTTTTTATAGTCGACGATGCGGGAGGCGACGCGCTTGATGCTGTCTGCGTCGGCGACTGACGAACCGCCATATTTCTGAACTACGATGCCCACAGGCACACCCTTCGCGTGGAACAGGCATTAACAGTGTCTATTTTAGGGGCCAGGTTCGAGCCCAATCGCGGCGATATTCAGGGGTGGGACTTGGGCGGGACTGCTCACCGGAGCGTCCTGCCCGCCCCGAGCCCGCCCGATGACCCCTCACAGGCTGCGGCGGCCCTCAAGGGCGCGGCCCAGGGTGATCTCGTCGGCATAGTCGAGGTCGCCCCCGACGGGCAGCCCGGACGCCAGCCGGGTGGCGTTGACCTGCAACGCCGCGAGGGTGCGGGCCAAATAGGCGGCCGTGGCCTCCCCCGCCACATTGGGGTTGGTTGCGATGATGACCTCGCGGATGGCAGCGTCGGAGAGCCGCGCGAGGAGTTCACGCACGCGCAGTTGGTCGGGGCCGACGCCGCTCATGGGGTCGAGCGCGCCGCCCAAAACGTGATAAAGACCCTTGAACTCGCGGGTGCGCTCGATCGCGACGACGTCTTTAGACTCCTGCACGACGCAGATCAGGGTGGGGTCGCGGCGCGGGTCGAGGCATACGCGGCAGCGGGCACCTTCGGCGATGTTGAAGCACACCTCGCAAAAACTCGCTCGCTCCTTGACCTCGAGCAGCACCCGAGCGAACCGCTCAACGTCGGCACGCTCGGAGTCGAGAATGTGAAAGGCGATGCGCTGAGCGCTCTTGGGGCCCACGCCGGGCAACTGGCCCAGCTCGTCGATCAGCTGTTGGATAACGCCTTCATACATAGGCTCAAGGGTACGTCAGATCCATACGAGGCCCATCGCGGGGTCCTCCAGCACCGAAGCGACGTCACGCAAAACCCGCGCCCCGAGTTCGCCGTCGACCAGGCGGTGATCGAACGAGAGCGCCAATTGGGTCACCCACCGCGGCTTCACCTTGCCGTTGTGCACCCACGGCTGGCGCGCGATCGCACCAAAGGCGAGAATCGCAGCTTCACCGGGGTTGAGTATCGGAGTGCCCGTATCGATGCCGAACACGCCCACGTTGGTGATCGAAATGGTGGTGTCCTGGGTGCGGGCCAAGGGGGTCTTGCCCGCGCGCGCCGTCAGCGTGAGGTCGCGCAGCTCGTCGGCCAACTCGCGCAGGTTCATAAGGTGGGCATCGGGAATGTGCGGCACGATCAGCCCCCGCGGGGTCGAGGCCGCGATGCCGAGGTTCACATAGTGCTTGTACACGATTTCTTGGGCCGCCTCGTCCCACGAGGCGTTGACCTCGGGGTTGCGGCGAATCGCCACCAGCAGCGCCTTGGCCACGATCAGGAGCGGCGAAACCCGCACGTCGGCCCACTCCTTGTCGGCCTTGAGGCGTTCGACTAGGTTCATCGTGCGGGTGACGTCAACCGTGTGAAATACCGTCACGTGCGGTGCCGTGAAGGCCGAACTCACCATGGCCTCCGCGGTGCGCTTGCGCACGCTGCGGATCGCGATGCGCGTAGTGCGCTCGCCCGACACGATGCCGGGCACCGGCGAGCGCAGCACACTGCGCGAGGTGGGCATGGCGGCCACCAGGTCGCTCGCGGTCGCCGACGCCGCGGCGGGGGCGGGCGCCGCCGGGACCTCCTGGGTCGCCGTCGAGAAATGCGCGAGCACGTCCTCGCGGGTCACGGTGCCCTCCTTGCCGCTCGGCAGCACGTCGGCGAGGGCGATGCCCAGGTCTTTGGCCAGTTTGCGCACGGGGGGTTTGGTGAGGATCCGGCTGACCTCCACCTGCGGCACGCTCGGGTCGGTCAGCGGCCCGGGCACGGCGGGCTCGGTCGGCACCGTGGCCCGCTTGCGGCGCTGCGTCGCGCCGGGCTGCACCCCATAGCCCACGAGGGTCGGGACGCGCGCGCCCCCACTGCCAGCCCCGGCCTCGTCGGCGGCGGGCTGGCTGGGCTCCGGGGCGGCTTCCGCTCCGCCCGGGTCCAGGTCAACCCTGATGATGGGATCACCCACGTTGGCCGTGGCACCCGCCTCCACCAGGATCTCCACCACGACACCGTCGAACGGCGAGGGCAACTCGACGAGCGACTTGGCGGTCTCGACCTCCACCAACACCTGGTTGATGGTGATCGTGTCTCCGGCCTTGACGCGCCATTCGATGATGTCGGCCTCGGTGAGGCCCTCGCCAGCATCGGGCAAGTTGAAGAATTCGTACTGAGGCATGGGGATTCCAGTCAGTTGTGGGCTAACGAGCGGCGGTTGTGGTTGCCATTAAATCGCATTTGATGCTGTCCATGGCGGTCACGGGAGCACGGCGGTGGGCCGCCACTCCCCGACTAGATCGCGAGCGACCGATCGATCGCATCGAGCACCCGGTCGAGATCGGGCAGGTAGTGGTCCTCTAACCGCGCCGCCGGGTAAGGCGAGTGAAATGCACCCACGCGCAGGATGGGAGCCTGCAGGGAGAAGAAGCAGTGCTCCTGCACGCGCGCGGCAATTTCGCCGCCGAGACCCCCGTGGGTCGGCGCCTCGTGCGCAATCACGAGGCGACCCGTCTTGTTCACGCTGGCAAAGATCGTGCGAAAGTCGATGGGCGAAAGGGAACGCAGGTCAATGACCTCGACCGACGTGCCCTCGGCAGCTGCCGCGGCGGCGGCGTTAAGCGCTGTCGAGACCATGGGCCCCCAAGCGAGCAGGGTCACGCTGTTGCCCTCGCGGACCACTCGGGCCTCGTGGAGGCCCTCGGCGGGGGGATTGTCGAAGTCGACCTCGCCCTTGTCCCAGTACCTGCGCTTCGGCTCGAAGAACAGTACGGGGTCATTGCTAGCAATCGACTGCTGAATCATCCAGTAGGCATCGTTGCTCGTGGCGGGATTCACGATACGCAGGCCCGCAATGTGGTGGAAGTTCGCCTCGGGACTTTCGCTGTGGTGTTCTACAGCTCCGATGCCGCCACCGACGGGGACCCGAATCACGATGGGCATCGGCACCTGCCCCGACGTGCGGTAATGCATTTTTGCGAGCTGGGTAACGATCTGGTTGTACGCGGGGTAAATGAACCCGTCGAACTGTATTTCACAGATGGCGCGGTAGCCGCGAAAGGCAAGCCCGATGGCCGTGCCCACAATGCCCGCCTCTGCGAGGGGGGTGTCGACCACGCGGTCGCCGCCAAACTCGCGATGCAGGCCGTCGGTCACGCGGAACACCCCGCCGAGCACGCCGACGTCCTCTCCCATGATGAGGGTCTTGGGGTCGTCGCTCAGGGCCTTGCGCAGCCCCTCGTTGATCGCCTTGGCCAGGGGAAGTCGCTGAGATGTCATTCGGTGCCCTCCTCAGGCGCCTCGAACGAGGCCAGGTACGTGCGGTACCACTCGCGGTCCGCCTCCACCTGGGGGTGGGGCTCCGCATACACGTGGTCAAACATTTCGATCGGCGCCGGGTTGGCGATAGCGCGCGTGGCGTAGTGCAGGTCGCGGGTCTGCTTGTCTGCCTCGGACGCCACGGTGGCAAAGAATTCGTCATCGGCCAGTCCCTGCGCCCGGAGGTAGGTCTCGAGCCGCGTCAGGGGGTCGCGTTCGGCCCAGTATTGCTCTTCGCCCTGGGGACGATAGCGGCTGGGGTCGTCGCTCGTGGTGTGGGCGGCCATACGGAACGTGAATGCCTCGACGAAGAAGGGTCCCTTGCCACTGCGGGCATGCGCGAGCGCCATGCGGCTGGCCGCCAGGCATGCCAAGACGTCGTTGCCATCAACGCGCAGACTGGGGATGCCCCAGCCGCGGCTGCGCTGGTAGAGGGGTACGCGCGTCTGCACCGCGGTGGGCACCGAAATGGCCCACTGATTATTTTGGCAGAAGAAGACGACGGGAGCTTGCGTCGAGGCTGCGTAGGTGAAGGACTCGGCCACTTCGCCTTCGCTCGAGGCGCCGTCACCGAAGAAGCACAGCACGGCGGCGTCTTTCGTGTCGTCGCCCGTGCCCACGACGCCGTCGCGCTGGATACCCATGGCGTAGCCGACGGCATGCAGCGTCTGTGCGCCCAGCACGATCATGTAGGGATGCAGGGAGATCTCGCGCGGGGACCACCCGCAGTGTGTGACACCGCGGTAGAGGCCGATCAACGTGAGGGGGTCAATGCCGCGCGCCCAGGCGACGCCGTGCTCGCGGTACGTGGGCACCACGTAATCCTGAGGGCGCGAGGCGCGACCCGCGCCGATTTGGGCGGCCTCTTGCCCGATCGCTGAGGCCCAGAGCCCGAGTTCGCCCTGTCGCTGCAGGCTCGTGGCTTCGAGGTCGGCCGCCCGTACGAGTGCCATGTCTCGATACACGCTGCGCAACTCGTCCGGGGTGAGGTCTGCGATGTACGGCGAGAGGTCTGGGTGCTCGTGGAGCGCGCCCTCTCGGTCAAGCAGGGTGATCGCTTCGTCCGGCAGGGGCGCGGAACCGATGCTGGGGGTCTCATCGTCAATATCAGGATGTCGCACGGCAAAAGCGTAACCTACGGTTGCGTAGGTTACGAGTGCTTCGCGCCAAAATAACTGCGCCCGTACACGACAATTCAGCACAATACGCCCGGAGCAGGTGAGGCGGGCTAACCCGCCCCCGGACCACCGGGCGTCCTGTCTATGCAGCGTAAGCGCTAGATGATGCGCGCCGCCTTGGAGAACGCACGCCACTCGCGACACAACGAGATGGCGCGGTCATTAGCTGCGGGAGTATCAATGGTGATTCGCACCCCATCCGCGCCGTACGCGCGCACGACGAGCCCCCCGCGGTTGCAGTGGTCCGCGAAATCCTGGCTCTTGTCGCCGAGCGCGAGGAACACAAAATTGCCCTGGCTAGGAGTCACCGGCCAGCCCTGGTCGGCGAGGGCATGTTCGACGCGAGCGCGCTCGAACTGCAATTCGACCACACGCTGGTCGAGCTCTCGCTTCGCGGGCTCCTCGAGGCTCGCCATGGCCGCCGCCTGCGCGAGACTGTTCACCCCAAAGGGGGTCACGGCCTTCGCGACCTGAGGGGCAAGGGCCGGTGGCAGCATGGCATAGCCGACGCGCAGGCCCGCCAACCCGTACGCCTTCGAGAAGGTGCGCAGCACTACGAGATTCGGATAACGGCTGAACTCCTGCGAGCCCGAAACCGCCTGCTGATCAGCCACAAACTCCACGTAGGCCTCGTCGAGGATCACCAGAACGTGCTCGGGAACGCGGCGCATGAAGGCCTCGAACTCGGTGCTCGTCGTGGTGGTGCCCGTGGGGTTATTGGGGCTGCACACGATGATGAGGCGCGTGCGCTCGGTCACCGCATCGGCCATCGCCACAAGGTCATGGCGCAGATCTTCGGTGAGGGGAACCTGCACGGCGGTCGCTCCCGCGACCCCCACGATGATGGGGTAAGCCTCGAACGAGCGCCACGCGTACATCACCTCGTCGCCCTCACCCGCGACGGTGCTCACCAAGTGCTGCAGCATCGACACGCTGCCCGTGGACAGCGCAAGTGAACTCGGATCCACGCCCAAGAAGGTGGAGAGTGTACCTCGCAGCGCCGTGCATGCTGGGTCGGGGTATCGGTTGATGTCGGCCGCCGCCTCAGCGATGCGCTGTACGACGCTCGGCAGCGGCGGAAACGGATTCTCGTTGGAGGACACCTTGTAGGCGTTGGGCAGCGCGGGCTTGCCCGCAATGTACGTGGGCAGTCCCGCGACGACCTCGCGCACCCGGACGCCTTTGCCGCGGGTTTCCTGCTGATCGGATTCAGTCATGGCACGATGATAGCCGCACTCCCGCCACCTGCCTGAACACACCGGAACGCGCAGAAATAGGCTGGGAGCAATCCGAGGGCACCATGCGGGGACGCGCGCCCTCACCGGCCGGCCGGTGAGGCTTTGCGCTGGGCACGTTGGCGTTCCTTGGCGGCCTGCTCTTGCATCACCTCTTGCTGCTTGGCAAGACCCTCCCAGCGCGAGCGCTCGGCGAGCTCTCCCGGGGTGAGCGGCGAGCGTTTGACGGCAACCATGGTGCTGGAGACCAGGGTGGCTCCCCCAAGTGCGGCAGCATACTGCGCATTCAAGCCAGCGAGGTGCTCCGGGTCGCTTGCTTGAGCGTCGATCACGAGCCTCTTGTATTGATCCACGCCGTGCGGGTGAATGATGCTTTCGGCAGACTCGCCCATTTTTTGCATGTCAAGAGTTAAGGGTAGGTCTGTTTCGGTGGCCGAGCCGATGACCTCCATGCGCCGCGGATCAGCAGGCACTTCGGGGCTAAGCGGCGGCACCGGGTCTGTGCTCGCCCGCCATGCGACCGTATTGACCGGCACATCACTCTTGTAGGGAGTCATGGGCTGGCCGTATGTGCTCACGAGGACGATTTTGTAGTCTTTCGCGAACTCGGGGTCATGGGCGAGATTGTCCATAATTGTGCCTCCCTGCGAGTGGCCGGCCAGCACGATCGTGGAGCCCTTCGGGATGCGTTCCCTAATCTGCTGCTCCGTGATGCTCCTGCCCAGACTCTCCTCGCCATTGATCTCAACCCCCATGCCGATGCCGTCCTGGGGGTTGCCGACCGTGGTCGTAGGGTCGAAGGCCTGGGTGCCCCCTATCGACACCACGTACGTGGCACCCGCGGGAGTTTCATACTGCGCGATCTCCATGGCCATGGAACCCGAGTTCGAGGCGGCCGCAGCTCGCTGCACACCCTCGACGGGGATCAGCAGCGGTGTTGTTCGGCCGGCCGATTTGACCTGTTCGGTGTTGGACTGCTCGCTCGCGTCAAATTCGAGGTGATTGGACTCTTGATGCATTTGCATCTGATGGTCCGCGTTGCCCAGCCCTTCGAGCTTCTTCCACCACGTGCTGACATAATCGGTCTCGAGCACACCGATCACTCCCCGTGCCATCTTGTCATTGTTGGAGAGTTTAGAGATGTCGCCGCAGCTAAACTGCTGGGCCGAGCACGCGTTCTGGCGTTCCACCGCATCGTAATTGGCGATGGCCGCACCTAGCCCCTGAATGAGGTGCGCCACCGCACGATGGGTGGGCTCGACCAAACTCTCCAGACCGCGAACCGGCACTTGTCGCACGAGATGGGCGTAGGGGCTCGCCTGCACGAGGGCGGCGAAGTCCGTCAGTTGCGGCTGCACCCGTTGGCTGTCGCCTACGAGCTCCAACAGTATGTCTGCACCGGACGACAGACTTCGCTTCGCGTCATTCAGGGCGGTGCTCATGTACATGACGCTGCCCCCGCGAACGGTGAACGTGCGCGTCGAGCCGCCCCCGGGGCCTACCGGGGTGGGGGTCTCCCACGTGCCGCTCGTGCTTTGTAGTGAACTCATGATTTTCCTCCGTGCAGTGCAATGGGATGCCAACGTGGGGACGGGCGGAAACCGCGCGGTTGCCGCGACCGGCTATCGCGTTACGGCGTCGGTTATCTGGCCGCGTAGGGGGCCTGGGTCGATTGAGCCGTCTGAGCCGCCTGAGCCGCCTGAGCCGCCTGAGCCGCCTGAGCAGCCTGAGCAGCCTGAGCAGCCTGAGCAGCCTGAGCAGCCTGAGCAGCCTGAGCAGCCTGTATAGCGGCGGCCGCGAGCGCCTGGCACTCCCTCGAAAACGCCTGTAGATCGGCCTGGACCGCCGCACACTCGGCGGCACTAGAGGCGCCCATATTGACGACGCGGCGTTGGCCCTCGAGGTATTCACCGGCGGCCCGGCCCTCCCACCCGGAGACCGTGGCCGTCTCCAGATAGCCGTTCGCGACGCCGACGGACGAAGACATGGCTCCGAAGTCGTCTGCGAGGCTGGCCGCGCGCTGCGCCCATTCATGGAACATGGCCGCCTTCGCGGCTTCGAGGCTCGCCTCGATTCCGCCCGCAGGGAGACCGCCCCCGGGGGAGCTCACAGGCACGGTCCGACCGATGGAAGTGACGTTGGTAAACATGACGCCACCCTAAGAAGTGGGGATCCCCGGTGACGGAGCCGACTGTCAGCAGACAACAGCCCGACGAGTCGTCGCGGCGAGACCGCTCATGGGCCGCGCCACGCTGCCGAGTGCACCCTCACATGGGACTGGCCCCCTTGGCGTCCGGGCACGTGAAAAAATTGCCGCCATGACCCACGATCAGTCGCACCGCACCTCACTTGCCGCCGCCACCCCCGCCCTCGCCCTGACCCCTCTCGACGGCCGCTACCGCGAGGCCGTTGCCCCGCTCGTGGACCACCTGAGCGAGGCGGCCCTCAATCGTGAGCGCGTCCACGTTGAGGTCGAATGGCTGATTCACCTGACCGAGACGGGCGCGCTCCCCGGAGCACGCACCCTCAGCGACGCCGAAAAGGCCACGCTGCGCGCGATGGTGACCGAGTTCAACGCCGAGCACATTGCGGAACTCGCAGAGATCGAGCGCGAGACAGTACACGACGTAAAGGCCGTCGAGTACTTCATTAAGCGCCGCCTCGAGGGCACGTCGCTCGCTGATATGTCCGAGATCGTGCACATCTTCTGCACGTCAGAAGACATCAATAACCTGAGCTACGCGCTCATGGTGCAGGGCGCCGTGCGCGAAGTCTGGGCCCCTGCCGTCAATGCCCTGGCCGACGAACTCACCGAGATGGCACGCGCCTACCGCGCCGTGCCCATGCTCTCGCGTACCCACGGTCAGCCCGCCACCCCCACGACGCTCGGCAAGGAGATTGCGGTGTGGGTGCATCGCCTGCGCCGCCAGATTGCCCGCGCCACGAGCGTCGAGGTGCTCGGCAAGATCAACGGCGCGACCGGTACATATGCGGCCCACACGGTCGCGGTGCCGGGCACCGATTGGGAGGCCACTGCGAAGTCGTTCGTCGAGCACCTGGGCCTCGTGTTTAACCCCCTCACCACGCAGATCGAAAGTCACGACTGGCAGGCCGAGATTTACCAGGCCGTGGCGCACTCCAACCGCATCCTGCACAATCTGGCCACCGACGTCTGGACCTACATCTCGCTCGGCTACTTCGCGCAACGCCTGAGCGCTCAGGGAGGCACCGGTTCGTCGACCATGCCTCACAAGGTGAACCCCATTCGCTTCGAAAACGCCGAGGCCAACCTCGAGATCGCGAATGCCCTGTTTGACACGCTCACCGCCACGTTGACCACGTCGCGCCTGCAACGCGACCTGACCGATTCAACCACCCAGCGCAACATTGCCCCTGCGTTCGGACACACGCTGCTCTCGATCAGCAACATCGCCCGCGGCCTGCAGGGTCTCGATGTGGACGCCAACGCCATGGCGGCAGACCTTGACGGCAACTGGGAGGTGCTCGGCGAAGCCGTGCAGTCGGCCATGAGGGCCCTAGCGGTCGCCGGGGTCGGCGGCATGGAGAACCCCTACGAACGCCTCAAGGAACTTACGCGCGGCCGTCGCGTGACCGGAGACGACATGCGAGAGTTCATCCTCGGCCTGGGCCTGCCTGAGGACGTCGCGACGCGCCTCGCGGCCCTTACGCCCGCGTCGTATGTCGGCCTGGCCGATTCACTGGTCGACACACTCGCCTAACGAGCATCAGCAGCGGGGCGGCATCAGCAGTGCTGGTGCCGCCCTTTGCGTGACTCCCTTTGCGTGCCTCCGCGCCCGGCTCACGTGCCCCGTTCCGCCCTCCCAGGTAGCGCCCACGGGTGTCGTTTACGCTGTGCTTATGAGTAGCAATCCATCGCTTGCCCGTTTCGAGGGCCGTGAAGTGCAGCCCCGCTGGTATCGCGATGAGATTGTCATCGTGCTGGCGCTGAGCCTCGGCGCCTCGGCCGCGTATTCGCTGGTCGACATCGTGGAGCGACTAGCCGCCCCCACCCCCCTGGGTAGCCAAACCGCCGCGTTGAACTCCTCGTATTCTCGCAGTCCTTACTTTGATCTTGCCTACCAGTTGCTGAGTTTGGCGACGATGCTGGCACCGGTCGCGCTGTGTATCTTTTTACTTGCCTGCGTTCCTTTTCAAAAAATGCCGTCACTGCGGTGGGCCCTGCGCTCGATTGGATGCGATTTTTCAGGCTTCGGACGCAAATTGGCGTGGGGCATCGCTTTGGCTGCCGCAATCGGGGTCCCGGGCCTCGGTTTATACGCCGTGGGCCGCTGGATGGGCTTTACGGTTTCGATCGCGGCGGCAAACCTCGATGCTTATTGGTGGACTATTCCCATTCTCATACTGCGCGCGGCCGCCAATGGCATCCTTGAGGAGGTCATTATGGTGGGCTATTTGATGAATCGCCTGCCCCGCTGTGGGCACCGCTGGCTGCAATCACGCTGGGGCCCTGCCCTGACAAGCGCGCTGATTCGCGGCTCCTACCACTTTTACCAGGGGTTCGGGGGCTTCGTGGGTAATGTGGTGATGGGACTGGTTTTCACGGAGTTCTACCGACGCAAGGGACACACCTTACCGTTAGTTATCGCGCACACTCTACTAGATATCGTAGCGTTTGTCGGGTACGCATTGCTGGCCCCGCACTGGTCGTTCCTGCGCCCATAGAACCATGCTGACCAGCGGGTTTGCCAGGCTCCTGAGCGGGTACAACGATTGGCATATTTGGCCCGATCTGCAAGCGCCAACGTTGAGCCACAGAGGCCACATATGGAATACAATAAGCCGAAATCCGGCTTGAATGAGACAATGCGGTAGATCGCGCATATTATCAATTCGCAAGACCTTTCCTCCCAAGGAGCATCATGGCAACCAAAACTACAGTTACCCTGATCGACGACATAGACGGCTCGGTTGCTTCAACCACCGTCCGCTTCGAATTCGAAGGCGTGGCGTACGAAATCGATCTCAGCGAGGCGCATCAGGACGAATTGCGCAATTCGTTGTCCAAATTCCTCGCGTCGGCGCGCCGCGTGCGCGGCCGCAACCCCAGCGGACTCAGCCGCCGCTCGTCGCTGGGCGCGATTAACCTCGATGCGGTCCGCACGTGGGCCCGCAACAACGGCCACACCGTTGGCGACCGTGGCCGCATTCAAGCCTCGATCATTGACGACTACAAGGCCGCGCACAATTCGTAATAGGCGAAGCCCTCGAGCCCGGCGCGCGTCTTCGATGAACGCCGGGCTGAGTCATAAAATTGGGGAATGCTGCCAGGCCTTCCCGCAGCCGTGCCGCGGCTGACCTGTGGTGGCCCCTGCGAGGAGAAATCGAATGACGGTGGTTGTCGACGAGCCCACCCGGAGGGTGCGCCACCCGTATGACCTGATTCGGTTTGTCACCACCGTGTGTCTCATGGCCCTCACCATCGCATTCGGCATGTTTGCCCACGCGACCACGGCAGGCGTCGAGACCGATGTGCAGCAGATAGCGAACCTGCTCAATGTCTTGCTGAGGATTCCCGCCAAGGCCCTGCAAACCGTCGTGGTTCTGGCAATTCCCCTGTCGCTCGTCGTAACACTAGTCGTGCGGAGCACCTACCGACGCCTGATCGAAGCCGTCGTCTCCGGCCTGCTCGCCCTCACGCTCGCCTCGCTAGTCGGCTGGGCCATCAACGAATTCGGAGACGAAGCCCTGCAGGCCTCCCTGCAACTGGACTCGTGGACCGGCAACGGCGTCATGGTCACGACGTACATGTCTGGCATTTGCTCGATGCTCACCGTGATCGGCACGCGCTCGCAGTTGAATGTCGTCAAGGTGAGTTGGTCGGCGGTGTGGATCACCCTGGGTCTTTCACTCATCTCGGGCGACGTCTCGATAACAGCCATGCTGCTGACCGTGTTGCTCGGACGCGCGATGGGCCTGTTGGCACGGTACGTGGCGGGCAGCCCCACCGAACGCGCCTATGGGCAGACGCTGGTGGACGGCATCGAACGCGCGGGGGTGAAGCCCGAGCGGGTCGAGCGGGTCAACTTCGCGATCCCCGGAGAAATCCGCCGCAACGCGGCATCGAGCGAGTTTGATGAGTCGGCGTTCATCTCCGTCGACAATGATGAGGATTATCGCGTCTATTTGATGCACGACGCCGACGGTCGGCGTTACGACGTCACCGTGCTTGACCAGGACCGACAGGTAGCCGACACACTCTCGCGGCTGTGGCGTCAACTGCGCCTGCGCGGGCCCCTCAGCGGGCGGGCATCCCTGGGATTGCAGCAGTCTGCCGAGCACGAGGCCCTCATGACTCACTTCAGCCGGGCGGCGGGGGTGCGCACTCCCGCGATGGTGGGAGTCGCTGCGGCCGGAGCGGCCTCGATCGTGATTGTGACAGAGCACGTGCACGACGGTCGTCCCCTGAGCTCGATGAGCGCGGACGACGTGAGCGATGAACTACTTGACGAGATTTGGCGGCAGATTGCGACCCTGCATCGCGGCAATATCGCGCATCGCGCCGTAGACTGCGACTCGATTATGGTGAGCCCCGATGGCCTGCCATGGCTGATGAGCCTGCATGCGGGCGAGATTGCGACGACAACGTTCGCTCAGCGCGTGGACGTCGCACAGACCCTGACTGCCCTCGCGGTCATTGTTGGCCAAGAGCGTTCCATCGCCAGCGGCCTGCGAGTCCTCGGCGGCGACCAGATCGCGGCAGCCGCACCCCTGCTGCAAACGGTGCTCATGCCCCGGTCGACCCGTAATTTGCTGCGTCAAGACCGCAAGCTGGTCGCCGAGTTGCGGTCAAACTTGCAGCGAGCCCAACCCCTCGCCGATATTCAGCCGCAAAACATTGTGCGGTTCGGTCCGAAGTCGATTTTTACCGCGGTGGCGATCATCGTGGCAGCGTACCTCGTGTTGGCGGGCCTGGGCGGGGTCGACATCGTGGCACTCGTGGGGAGCGCCAACCTGTGGTGGATCGGCGCGGCCCTCGCGTGTCACCTACTCACGTACGTGGGCGGCGCCCTCAGTCTGATGGGTTTCACCCCGGGGCGCATCAAGTTTGGCGAGACGGTGCTGGCCCAAGTTGCGGGCGGCGCGCTGAACATTGTGATGCCGGCGGGCATGGGCAACGCGACCATCAATGCTCAGTACTTGCGCAGGCGCGGAATCTCGGCCTCCCTCGCGGTCGCCACGGTCGGCATGGCCCAGATTAGCGCGTTTCTCACGACCGTCATCACTCTCGTGGTGATGGGAGTCGTGACGGGAACGGGTGCCGAGAATCGCCTCCTGCCGTCGCGCACCGTGATCGCGGTGGTGTTCGTCGTGCTGCTGGGCATCGCGACAGCGTTGCTGTTCCCGAAATTGCGCACCTGGGTGTGGGCCCGCATCGGCCCCACCGTGCGGGCAACGTTGCCCCGCATTGCGGACGCCCTGGGGCAACCGCGCAAGGTCTTGCTGGGGTTTGGCGGCAATCTTTTGATTCTCGTGGGTTTTATCAGCGCGTTTTACTGTTGCCTGCAGTCGTTTGGCCACCGGGTTGGGATTACGGACCTGTCGCTGGTGTACATGGTGGGCAACACCATCGGCTCGGTGGTGCCCACCCCGGGCGGCCTCGGCGCGATGGAAGCCGCGCTCAGCCTCGGTCTGCAGAATGCGGGGCTCACCTACGGCGTCGCGCTATCGGCCACCCTGTTGTTCCGCATTGTCACGTTCTGGCTGCGGGTTCCGTTTGGTGCCATCGCGCTGCGCTTCATGCGCTCGCGGGACGCTCTCTGACATACGCACCATTTCGGTACGGGCCATTCCGGGGAAATTGGTGGTGATGGCGTCCACTCCCCATTCGATGCACTGCCTCACGCGCTCGGGCTGATTCACGGTCCACGCGTTGACGGCACGCCCCCGCGCCTGCCAGGTGGGCACCAGCTCCGGGTCCGCAGCCAGCCGACCATAGCGGGGCCCGATGAGGGCCGAGGAGCCCGCGACGGCATCTTTGAGACGCAGCGCCAGGCCGCGCTTGCTGAGGGTTGCGGTGGGCAGGCCACTGGCACGCAACCTGCGCACCGCGAACGCCGAAAAGCTCATGAGGATCGGATACAACTGAGGTTCTCGAGGCGTGCCCACCCCGTGTCTGCGCAGTGATTCGAGAAGCAACCGCTCGACGCGACGACCGTGGTCGGAGGGATGCTTTGTCTCGATGAACAACGCGACGGGCCGGTCGGCGCCGCGGGCCATGTCGAGAAACCCGTCGAACGTCAACAATTGGCGGCCCCCCGGGGGCAGGTTCTCGCGATGGGAACCCCAGTCGAGCCGCAGCAGTTCAGCGAGGGAATGCCTCTCGATGCTTCCGCTGCCGGAGGAGGTGCGCTGCAGGTCGCGGTCGTGGCAGCACACCAGTTTCTCGTCGGCCGTGACCCGAATGTCGCATTCGATGCCGTCAGCGCCGTCGCTGAGGGCGGCCTCGTAGGCGAGCGGCGTATGCTCGGGAAAAGTGCCGCTCGACCCGCGGTGGGCGACGATCAATGGCCTGCCGCAAACAGGAAAACCCAGGCGCGACGTTGACGGATAGTGAGAGAACATCAGGGAGCGAGGTTACGGGTCACTTTTTTCGGGTCACATTTTGATGTACGGCTCGCCGTCGCCTTCGGCGACGAGTGGACGACCGTTGGCCTGCCAGGCCTGCATGCCGCCCGAGACGTTGATGGCGTCGAAGCCGTTGAGGTTGAGCCACTGGGTGATGCGCTGCGACCGTCCGCCCGCGAGACAGATGACGTAGACGGTCTCGTCGGGAATCTCCCCGCAACGCTGCTGGATTTCGCTTGCGGGCAGGTGCTGGGCGCCCGGCGCGTGGCCGACTTCCCACTCCCCGTCCTCGCGCACGTCAAGCAGTACGGCGTTGTGGGGCAGCGCTTCGAGGTCGATGGTGGGCACGCTCATGGTGGACTCCTGCTGGTTGCGGTGGCTCTGCTCTAACCATAAACGAGACCATGCCGCCGCACCGAAATCGTCCTTTGTGACCCGTCATATGAACAACATTCGATAGGATGTCCTACAAATACCAGGAGGAGTTCTCGATGTCTCAATCGCCCAGCCACCAGCCCGCCACGGTGGCCGCCATCGACCTCGGCGGCACCAAGATCGCCGCCGCACTCGTGGCGGTCGAAGGCGAAACACCGACCCTACTCAGCACCCATCACACCCCCACCCCGCGCGGGGCTGACACGATCATCGATGCCATACTGAACCTCGTCGCAACCCTACGCGCAGACGCCTCGGCACTAGCGACGGCCCCGCCCACCGCAGTCGGCATCGGCTCCGCGGGCGTTATCGACCCCACCACGGGTGATGTCGTGGACGCGACAGAGTCGATCCCCGGCTGGAAGGGTACCCCTCTCGGACGCCGCGTGGCTGAGGGCACCGGCCTGCCCACCTTTGTCGACAACGACGTTCACGCTCACGCGCTCGGCGAGATGTGGCTCGGCGCGGGAGAGGGTCTGACCGACTTCGCAGTGGTCGCGGTGGGAACGGGAGTCGGCATTACCCTCGTGCTCGACGGCCGCATCCGGCCCGGTCGACACCGACTCGCCGGAAATGGGGCGGCCATCGAACCCATCAGCGCGGGCCCCGCGGTCGCCGCGGCATACAACCACCGCGCCGGCACCGATCTCACGCTCCATCAGATCGCTGCCCACCTCGACACCGATCACCTCGCACGCGAGGTAATCGCGGCAAGCGCGCACCACCTCGGCACGTGCCTCGGCCATCTCGTCAACGCCGTCGACCCCGAGGCGATCGTGCTGGGCGGCGGCGTACCCGGCATCGGCGCGGCATGGCGCGAACCGATGGAAGCCGCGCTGCGCGCCACCTCCCACCCCGCCCTGCGCGGCATCGAAGTGCTCGACGCGCAGCTCGGCACCGAAGCGGCCCTATTCGGAGCGGCCAAACTCGCCCTGAACGGCACGCACTCGTAACCTCGCGGCCCCGTCAAAGACAGGTCCACGCACTATCCTCAATCTGAGTCTCGTGCAATCACCATCGCAACACCGCGCGTCCCCAAGGAGAATCATGCTCGACACCCTCAAAGGCGAACTCATCGTCTCGGCTCAGGCGTACCCCGGCGAACCCATGCGCGACCCGCGCACCATGTGCCAGGTCGCACTTGCCGCTGAACGAGGCGGCGCGGCAGCCATTCGCGCGCAGGGCCTCGACGACCTGCGACTCATCGCGGAGGCCTCCGACCTGCCGCTGATCGGCCTCATTAAAGACGGCAGCGAGGGCGTGTTTATCACCCCCACGCTGCAGCACTGCCTCGACGTGGCCGACGCCGGATGCGAGATCGTCGCGCTCGACGGCACCCTGCGCCCCCGTCCCGACGGCCGCACCTTCGCCGAGACCGTCGCCGAACTGAAACGACTGCGCCCCGGTGTGCTCGTCATGGCGGATTGCTCGTGCCTTGAAGACGGCCTCGCCGCGGCCGCCGCGGGAGCCGACCTGGTGGGAACGACCCTCGCGGGTTACACCGAAACCACCACCAAGACCGAAGGCCCCGACTTTGATCTGCTGCGCGGCCTCGCGAGCCAACTCGATATCCCCGTGATCGCAGAGGGTCGCGTGCACACCCCCAGCCAGGCCCGCGAGTGCATCGAAGCGGGCGCTTACGCTGTAGTCGTGGGCACCGCCATCACCCACCCCACCACCATCACGAGCTGGTTCAAGGCCGCGGTGACGGGCGCCTAACGGGGGCACCAGTCAGACATCGCCGAGGGGAGAAACCAGGAGCCCGGTGCTACCCTGAAATGACCACCGCGAGCGCAAAATGGCTGCTTCGCGCCCCCTTGAGAGGTTTCCGTGACCGGTTCACTCCCCCGCCGTTCGTTCCTCACCCTCAGCGCACTCGCGGGTGTCGCTACCCTCTCCGCGTGCGAGGGCGGGATCCTCAAACGCACGGTGTACACGGCCGAACCCTCGAGCCTGCCTGATGCCACCGAGACCATCGTAGAAACGCTCAAACCCGCACAGGGCCAGACTCCTGGAGTGGCAGCGGCGCAACTTACCGTGGCCACCTCGTTCACTCGCAGCGGCGGGCTCGACCCCGTCATGAACAGCGACCCGTTCGCGGTCATGCTGGCGTGGCACGTCTTCGAAGGCCTGTTCACGATCGATCGCGCCACGGGCAGGGCCCGCGACGGCCTGGGGGTCGGCGAGCCCCAGCAGAGCGGAAACAACCAATACACGGTGACCCTACGGGACGACATCACATTCCATGACGGCAGCCCCCTCAAAGCCGATGACCTGCCCTTTAACCTCAGTCGCATGAAGAACAGTGGGCCACCCGAAATACGCGCCCTGCTGGCTCCCATTACGGGCATGACGCTGCGCGAGAACACCGTCGTCGTGCGCACTACGGGCGCAATCCCCACGCTCAAGGAGCGCCTCAGCCTCGTGCCGTTCGTGCCGCAACTCTCGCAGATCGCCAACCCCGACCTCTTCAACAGTCAGCAGGCCGTCGGCACCGGCCCGTGGATGATAGACGATGCGAGCGATCCCACACGCATCACGCTGCGCGGTTACCCGCAATACTCGGGCGCGTTCCCCGCCGCGTATCAAAAATTGACGATCCTCAGCGTGCCCGCGCAGGCAGATCGCGTGGCAACGTTTCGCGACGGCGCCACCCTGGTGATAGACCAGGTCGGCGTCGCAGCCCAGGCGAGCCTCCGGGCCACGTCAATCAAGCACGAGGCCACGCCCGTTTTTTCGCCAGTGCTGCTTGGCTTCAACTGCGCCAACCCGCTGGTTGCCGACGCCGCAGTGCGCCGCAGTCTCCACGTCGCTGCGGCCACAGCTAGCCTCGCTAGCGCCCCGAAGGGGGATGCGGTGGCCGCCACGGGCTTCTTCAACGTCGATCATCCGGGATTCGCCCCGGCAGCCGTCGCAGACGCATCGGCGACTCCCGCCGGCCCCATCACGCTGCTCGCGAGCGACGAAGAGTTCGTCGCGAACCTCGCCCAGAGCGTGATTGACGCGTGGTCGGAGCGCGGCGTCACGGCGACTCTAGAGACCGTGCCCGCCGCAACGATTCGCCAGCGACTCGCGGACGGCCAGTACCAGTCGGTTCTGTACTCCGACGATCCGACGCGTTACGCGGGCGATCCCGACACCCTGATGCGCTGGTTCTACGATGCCAATGCGGCCCTGTTTGGCTGGCAGGAGGCCCCCGAGCGCGCGGGATTGCTGCAGGCGCTTGACGCGGCAGACTACGCGGCGGCGGCCACCCAAGCCGCGGCTGCTTGCCCCGTGTTCCCCCTTCTGCACCGCGTGGCGACCGTCTCGATCGAAACCACCCTCGTCGGCGGCGTGACTCCCATTGCCGAACTCGGGCTGGACCTCCTCAAGAGCTCGACCCTGCCCGCGCCGACGAATTAACGCGGCCTAGGCTGCCCGGACCGGACCGCGGCGTCCGGGCCAGCTCACCAACACCACTGCCAGGGTCACCAGCGCGAGGCCGCCCAGTTCGGCGAGGTGGGGAACCTGGCGCAGAAAGATCACGCCCATCAACAGTGCCGTCGCGGGGAGCAGCGCCTGCATGATGCTAAACGTCGAGGCGTGTACTCGACGCAACACAATTTGATCGATCACGTACGGCACGGCGGACGTGGTGAGGCCAAGGATTAACACCAGCATCACCGTGTGCAGGTCGGGCACCCGTACGAACCACACGAAGAACGGCGCCGTCACCAAGACTGCGAGGCACATGCCCACCGCGAGCCCGTCGAGGCCGCTGAGCCCCGCGGCACCGGCGACGCGCTTGCCGAGCACGATGTACCCTGCCCAGAGCACCCCCGCGGCGAGCGCCCAGAGCAGGCCCGCGAGTGACCCCCCTTCGAGGCTCACCCCCGCAAGGAGCACGACACCCGCAGCCGCGCACACAAGGGCGATGCGCTGCAATGGCCCCTTTCCGCCGAGGGCGGCCACCGCGACGGGCCCCAGAAACTCGATCGCCACGACCGTGCCCAGCGGCAGCGCGTGAATCGCCTCGTAAAACGCGAGGTTCATGCCGAGCAGGAACAGTCCGAACCACAGGCTGCGCCACGTGTCGCGACGTGAGGGCCAGCGGCCCGGGCCAAAGGGCCGCCGCCAGGCCAGCAGAAACACTCCACCCAGCAGCGAACGCAGCCACGCCACGGGGGCGGGCGCCATGAGAGTGAAGAGGCTGCTGACCGCGAGCGCGGCCCCCGCATACATCGAGGTGCCGCCGAGAATGAACAGCACGGGCGCGGGCACGCGGTGGAGACCGCCGCGGTGAGACGCGGCGGAGGATTCGTCCTGCGCGGGTGGTCGGTTCACGAATTACTTTCTCGACTGGCGGATGGTGGTCGGGATTCGACGAATGTCGGCGGGCCTTGCAAACATATGCGGCCTTCGGCCCCCGCAGGCCCGAATTACTGTAAAACTAGGGTCATGCATGAACGCGCTGGCCACGTGGCCCTTCAATCAGATCTCATCGATGTCGACGAACTCATCGGCGCCTATTATGACCTGTCGCCCGACGTGAGCATTGTCGAACAGCAGGTGGCATTCGGCACGTCGGGCCATCGGGGTTCAAGCCTCGATACCGCCTTCAATGAAGACCACATCGCGGCGACCACGCAGGCCATCGTCGAATACCGGGCGGCGCAGGGCATTCAAGGGCCGCTCTTTCTGGGCCGCGACACGCACGCGCTGTCGGCCCCCGCGACCAACACTGCTCTCGAGGTGCTGGCCGCGAATGACGTGCTGACGCTGATTGATTCGCGCGACAGCTTCACTCCGACGCCCGCCGTCAGCCATGCCATCTTGCTGCACAATTCGGGTCGCAGCGAGAGCGACCCCAAGCGCGCTGATGGCATCGTGGTGACGCCCTCTCACAACCCTCCCCGCGACGGTGGCTTCAAGTACAACCCGCCGCATGGCGGCCCGGCGGATACCGACGCGACCAAGTGGATCGCCAACCGCGCCAACGAGTTGCTGCGTGACGGGTTGAAGGGTGTGCGCCGTGTGGCCCTCGCCGTCGCGCAGGGTGCCGAGACGACGAAGCCGTACGACTTTCTCGGCACGTACGTGAATGACCTGGGCAGTGTCCTCGATCTCGACGCGATCCGCGAGGCGGGGGTGCGCATCGGCGCTGATCCGCTGGGAGGCGCCGCCGTTAACTACTGGGCCGCCATTGCCGAGCGTCATCGCCTCGACCTCACGGTGGTCAACCCCACGGTGGACCCCACGTGGCGCTTCATGACCTTGGACTGGGACGGCAAGATCCGTATGGATTGCTCGTCTCCGTACGCCATGGCGTCGCTTGTCGACCGACGCAATGAATTCGACATTTGCACGGGCAACGACGCGGACGCCGACCGTCACGGCATCGTGACCCCCGACGCGGGGCTCATGAACCCCAACCACTACCTCGCGGTGGCGATTCAGTATCTGTATGGCGCGCGCTCGGGCTGGTCGCCCGATGCGGCGATTGGCAAGACGCTCGTGAGTTCGTCGATGATCGATCGCGTGGCAACCTCGCTCGGCCGCCGTCTTGGCGAGGTGCCGGTCGGCTTCAAGTGGTTCGTGCCCGGGCTGATTGACGGCTCGGTGGCCTTCGGCGGCGAGGAGTCGGCGGGTGCGTCGTTCCTGCGTCGCGACGGTTCGGTTTGGACCACCGACAAGGACGGCATCATCATGTGCTTGCTCGCGAGCGAGATCACCGCAGCCACGGGCAAGACACCGTCGCAGCATTATGCCGAGTTGGTCGACCGTTTCGGGGCGTCGTCGTATGCCCGCATCGATGCGCCGGCGAATCGCGAGCAGAAAGCCAAATTGAGCGCGTTGAGCCCCGAGCAGGTCACGGCCACGACCCTGGCCGGCGAGGAGATTACCGACAAGATCACGGTGGCCTCGAACGGGGCGGCTATCGGCGGCCTCAAGGTGACCACGGAGTCGGCGTGGTTTGCCGCGCGCCCCTCGGGCACGGAGGACGTCTACAAGATCTACGCCGAATCGTTTAAGGGCGCGGAACACCTCGCGCAGGTGC
This sequence comes from Micrococcales bacterium 31B, assembly GCA_022803075.1. GTDB lineage: Bacteria > Actinomycetota > Actinomycetes > Actinomycetales > Dermabacteraceae > JAFFTF01. The sequence continues at coordinate 195,909 of JAFFTF010000006.1, read as the reverse complement.
AGGACGAGGCGAAGGCAGTGGTCAGCGCCGCGCTGGCGTAGTTTGCCAGGACGCTCGCGGACCCGGTTCTCCGGTCGGTTCCGTTGGCGTGAGCCTCGTATTCTAGAAGCCTCCAAAGGAGCCGTCTACCCATTCCGCCCCCGCGGGCGTGAGGGTGGCGGCTCCTTTGCTGACTGCGGCCAGTGCCGCGGCGAGGCGGGGCTCGTCGGCGGCGCTGCCGAGGGCGAGCGTGAATCGCACGCGGCTCGCGTACTCGACCCCGGTGACGAAGCCGATCTCGGTGGGTAGGTGGCGAAGCTCGGATTCGAGCCGCCCGGCGTCCGCGTGCCTGGCCTCGCAGGTAAAGAGGGTGCGGCTGGCGCGGGTCACGAGCGCGTCCGCATTGGCCGCCGCGTCGAGGGTGTCGAGCACGGCACCTCCGTAGGCGCGTACGAGCCCGCCCGCTCCGAGTTGAATGCCTCCGTAGTAGCGGGTAACGATCGCGACGAGGTCTCCCGCGCCGCGGCCCGAGAGGGCCTCGAGCATGGGGACGCCCGCGGTACCGGAGGGTTCGCCGTCGTCGCTTGAGCGTTTGAGGGCTTGGTCACCTGCGCCGATCATGATGGCCGTGCAGTTGTGGGTGGCGGACCAGTGCTCGCGGCGTACCACTTCGATGGCCGCACGGGCGGCGGCCTCGGTTTCGGCGCGCACGAGGCGCGTTATGAAACGTGAACGTTTGATTTCGATCTCGTGAAGGAATTCAGCGCCAGCTCCGCCGGCGAGTGTCGTGTAACTCATGCAGCCCTCATTTCTGGTCTTCAGGGTATCCGAACGCGGCGTACCACTTTTTGGTACAGGTGTACTAGACGTGCTACAACAGGATCATGCTGTCGACCTACACCACGCTGCTACGCATCCCGGGGGCCCTCCGCTTCTGCCTGGGCGGCCTCATCGGGCGCATTCCGATCGCCTCCATGGGCCTCTCGCTCGTGCTCTTCGTCGAGCACCAGACCGGGCTCTACGGCGTGGGCGGCGTGGTCAGCGGCGCCTACGTGGCCGGCCAAGCAGTCGGCTCACCCTTCGTCTCTAGACTCATCGACCGGCATGGCCAGCGGCGCATCGCACTCCCCTGTGTCACCGGCTCGCTCATCGCCCTCGTCGCCCTCATCCTCCTCGTCTTCGCGGGCGCGCCCCGCGAACTCTGGTTCGCCACCGCCGCCGTCTCTGGCGCCCTAGCCCCCACCGTCGGAGCCCTCGTGAGGTCGCGCTGGTCGCATGTGCTGGACGACGAACGCAGCATCACCACCGCGTTCTCGCTCGAAGCCGCACTCGACGAGGTCGTCTTCATCGTGGGCCCGATTATCGCCGTGACCATCGCAACCGCCGTCTGGGCGCCGGGCGGCGTGATCGCGGCGGGCAGTCTCCAACTCATCGGAGCGCTCGTGTTCCTCTCGCGACGCGATACCGAGCCGACCCCACACCCGCGGCCCGTGGACGGCACCCGCAAGCCCGGCCTGCTGAGCCTCCCCCTTGTCATCATGCTGGTCACGCCCTTTTGCGCGGGCATCATCTTCGGCACGGTAGACGTCGCTGCCATCGCCCTCGCCGAGGAGCAGGGCTACGCGAGCCTCGCCGGGCTGGTTCTCGCGCTGTTCGCCACGGGCTCGCTGCTCGCGGCCCTGCTCTACGAGCGCGTGCAGTGGAAGGCCAGCCTCGCGTCGCGGTACGCAATCGCGTGCGCCCTGCTCGGCGTGCTGTGCGCCGCCACCCTGCTCGCTCACAGTCTCATCGCCCTGGCGATCATTCTCTTCGTCGTGGGCATGGGTATCTCACCCCTGTTCATCGCGGGCAACGCCTTGATCCGTGAGTTGGTGCCCGCGCCGCGGCTCACGGAGGCTCTCACGCTGTTCGCGATCTCCTGCTCCGTGGGCATTGCCGCGGGCGCCGCGATTGCCGGACGCGTCATCGACCAGTTTTCAGCGCATGCGGGCTTTTACGTCACCATTGCCGGTGGCGTGTTGCTTATCATCTGCGCGGTTTTGGGAGTGGGCACACTGCGTCGGTCACGCCACTAAACTGGGTGTAGATCGCTGCCGCCGCCGCGCAGAACACCACTTTGAGGAGCCCTTCGTGAACTCTGACGTCACTATTTTTGGTGGCCAGGCAGGACAGGAATTCGCAGCAGAGATCTGCGCCGACCTCGGGGTTCCTCTCTCCCCCTCACGCACCCAGCGCTTTGCCAACGACTGCATCGAGACGCAGTTGCTCGCCAACTGCCGCGAGCGAGACGTCTACATCGTGCAGCCCCTCGCGGCGCCGGTGCAAGAAAACCTCGTCGAATTGCTCATGATGCTCGACGCCGCGCGCGGCGCCTCGGCGCGTCGCGTCACTGCGGTGATCCCCCACTACTCGTACGCGCGCTCCGACAAGAAGGACGCCCCGCGCATTTCGATCGGCGGCAAATTGATCGCCGATCTCATCGTCAAGGCCGGCGCCACCCGCATACTCACCCTGACCCTGCATTCACCGCAGGTGCAGGGCTTTTTTTCGGTACCCACCGACCAGCTCAACGCCCTGCGCCAGCTCGCCGACCACTTCAAGAGCGTCGACCTCTCGAACGCCGTGGTGGTCTCACCCGACCTCGGCAACGCCAAGGAGGCCACCGCATTCTCGCGGCTGCTCGGCACCCCCGTGGCCGCTGGCGCTAAGGAGCGTTTCGAGAACGACAAGGTGCAGATCACCTCGATCATCGGCAGCGTCTCGGGCAAGGACGTGATCGTGTTGGATGACGAAATCGCGAACGGATCGACCGTGATCGAACTGCTCGACCACCTGAAAAAGGAGGGCGCCCGCAGCGCGCGCGTCGCGTGCACCCACGGGATCCTCTCCAACAATGCCGTGCAGCGCATCGCAGACCGCGATGACGTCCTTGAACTCGTGACCACTAACTCGGTGCCCATCGGCGAAGACAAGAAGCACGAGAAGCTCACCGTGATCCACATGGGCCACGCGTTTGCCGAGGCCATCAAGCGCATTCACTCGGGCGAATCGGTCAGCGCCCTCTTCGAGGCACCCAAGGCGCAGCCCCTTTTCTAGGCGCAGCCCGGTCGATCGGCCCGGTCGGCCTGTCGGCACCACTCGCAAACTGCAGCGGACGCCGCCAACTCGAGTTGGCGGCGTCCACTCTATTTGAGGTCCGCGGGTCGGGCGTTAGGGCTGGCCCGACCCGCGAGTCTGGTGGGTCCTAGCTGACGCTGGGACCAGTGGTGGCGGCGTCCGCGAGTCTCATCCACGTGTCGACGACGGTATCGGGGTTCAGCGACACGCTCGAGATGCCCTGCTCCACGAGCCACTGCGCGAAGTCGGGGTGGTCGCTCGGCCCCTGGCCGCAGATACCGACGTACTTGCCCGCTCGCTTGCCCGCCTCGATGGCCATGCTGAGCAGGGCCTTCACGGCATCGTTGCGCTCGTCGAAGCCCTGTGCCACCAGGCCCGAGTCGCGGTCCATGCCGAGAGTCAACTGGGTCATGTCGTTGCTGCCGATGCTGAAGCCATCGAAAAACGCCAAGAATTGATCTGCCAGCAAAGCGTTCACGGGCAGCTCGCACATCATGTACACCTCGAGGCCCCGCTCGCCGCGCACCAGGCCGTTGCGGCCCAGCAGGTCGATCACCTTCGCGGCCTCGTCGAGGGTGCGCACGAATGGCACCATCACCTTGACGTTGGTGAGACCCATGTCTTCGCGCACGAATCGCAGCGCTTCGCACTCCATTTCGAAGCACTCGCGGAACCCCTCGTCGATGTAGCGGCTCGCGCCGCGGAAACCGAGCATGGGATTCTCCTCGTGCGGCTCGAACTCGGCGCCGCCGATGAGGTTGTAGTACTCGTTTGACTTGAAGTCGCTGAGGCGCACGATCACGGGCTCCGGGGCGAAGGCCGCGGCAAGCGTGCTGATCCCCTCGACGAGTTTCTGCACGAAGAAGGTACGGGGGTCGGCGTAGGCAGAAATGAGGGGCCGCACGAGATCTTGTACGCTCGCCGGCTGCTCGTCGAGGTGCAAGAGGGCCTTGGGATGCACGCCGATCTGACGATTGATGATGAACTCAAGGCGTGCGAGCCCGATGCCCGCATGGGGCAACTGAGCGAACGCGAACGCCTGGTCGGGGGTGCCAACGTTCATCATGACCTTGCAGGGAGGCTCGGGCATGACACCGAGTTCGTGACTCTCAACCTCGAAGTCGATTTCACCGCGGTAAATGAAGCCCGTCTCGCCCTGAGCGCACGAGACCGTCACGGCGTCGCCTTCGTGCAATTTGACGGTGGCCACCTCGGTACCGACAACGGCAGGGATGCCGAGTTCGCGAGCGATGATGGCCGCGTGGCAGGTGCGGCCGCCGCGGTTGGTGACGATGGCGCTCGCTCGCTTCATGATCGGCTCCCAGTCTGGGTCGGTCATGTCAGCGACCAGCACGTCGCCGGCCTTGAAGTCGTGCATTTGCTCGAGCGAGGAGAGCACGCGCACCCGGCCGCTACCGATGCGCTGGCCGATGGCGCGGCCCTCAAGAATCACGGTGCCCTCACCGCGCAGCAAGTAACGCTGACTCGCGGCTCCCGCTCGCGATTGCACGGTCTCGGGGCGCGCCTGCAGTACGAAGAGGTCCCCCGAGAGGCCGTCCTTGCCCCACTCGATGTCCATGGGGCGACCGTAGTGGTCCTCGATCGACTGGGCGTACCGGGCCAACTGGGTCACGTCGGCGTCCGTGAGGGAGAATTGGCGGCGCATTTCGGCCGGAACCGGCTCAAATACGGTCGTACGGCCCACCTCCTTGCTTTGCGTGTACACCATGCGCGTGGCCTTCTCGCCCAGTCCCCGCTTCAAGATCGCGTGACGACCCGCCGCGAGTGCGGGCTTGTAGACGTAGAACTCATCGGGATTGACGGCGCCCTGCACCACGGCCTCGCCCAGCCCGAACGACGACGTGATGAAGATGGCGTCGCGGAAACCCGACTCGGTATCCATGGTGAACATGACGCCAGAGGCCCCGATGTCCGAGCGCACCATCACCTGAATGCCCGCCGAGAGCAGCACGTCCGCATGATTGAAACCGTGATGCACGCGGTAGGCGATGGCGCGGTCGTTGTACAGCGACGCGAAGACGTCTCGGATGGCCGTCAGCACGTTCTCAATACCGCTGATATTGAGGAAAGTCTCCTGCTGACCCGCGAACGAGGCATCCGGCAGGTCCTCGGCCGTCGCGGAGGAGCGCACCGCGAAACTTGCCTCGGGGTGCTCCGCGACGAGCGTCTCGTACGCGGTACGGATCTCGGCTTCCAGCGCAGCGGGGAACGCCTGGCCCGCAATATCCGCACGGATGGCCGCACCAACCTCGGTCAGGGCGCGCGTGTCCTCGACATCGAGGCCCTCCAAGTGCTGATCGATCCTCTTTCGCAGGCCCGTCTCTTCAAGGAACTCCTGGTAGGCGGACGCCGTGGTGGCAAAACCACCGGGCACCTTGACTCCCGCGTGGGCCAGGCTGGAGACCATCTCGCCCAACGACGCATTCTTGCCGCCGACCTGATCGATGTCTCCCAGGCCGAGGTCCTGGAACCACATAACTCGAGTCGTCATTTCAGTTCTCCTTGGTGTAGTGCTGCATAATGAGGGCCGCGATTTCCTCTACGGACTTGTCCGACGAGTCAATCTTGGGAATCTTGTGTCTGGCGTAGAGGGCCTCCGCCATGCGCACCTCATAGGCGCATTGCTGGAGCGACGCGTAGCGCGAATCCGACATGCGCTCGGACCGAATCGTGGAGAGACGCTGCGGGTTAATGGTGAGGCCGAAGCACCGGTTGGTCAGCCCCTTGAGCGGGGGCGGCAACTGCCCGCGATCGAAATCGTCTTCGGTGAGGGGAAAGTTGGCGGCATACAGTTGATGTTGCATCGCGAGAAACATCGTGAGCGGGGTCTTGCCGCAACGGCTCGGCGCCAGCAGGATCACCTGGGCCTTATTGAGGTGGCGAATAGAGGCCCCGTCGTCGTGCTCCATCGAATACTCGATGGCCGCGATGCGGTTACGGTAGCGCTCGGCGTCGCCCTGATTGTGGGCGTGGCCCACGACCTGCGACGACGTCGTGCCGAGCGCCTGCTCCATGAGGTTTACGGTGGGGCCGAGCAGGTCGATGTAGGTGCACGGCGCCTCGGCCAGGAGTTCCCGCACGGCGGGGTTCACGCACGTGGTGTACACGAAGCAGATGGCTCCAGCCTCGGCCTCGCGGCGCACTCGCGCCACCACCGCGCGGGCTCCCTCGGCATCGTGAACGAAGGGCATGGTGTGGCGGTGAAACTCGACGCCGGGAAACTGGGCCAGGGTCGAATTACCCAGCACCTCGGCCGTGAGCCCGGTCGAGTCGGAGACGTAAAAAACGTGGCAGGGTCGGGTCTCGGACGCTCCGGTGGCCCGCTCCAGGGTATCGCTGCGATGGTCGGATGCCATGGGTTCCTCTACGTGGTCGAGGCGGCATCCGGGCCGGGGCTCGCGCCCCGGCCGGATCGCGGCCTACTGCTGCTTGTTTTGTGCGACGCCCCAGCGCAGGGCGTCGAGCTCCTCGTGGAGTGCGGAAGGCACCGTGTCACCGAGTTGCGCGAACCATTCGGCGATGCCCGTCACTTCGTCGACCCACTCGTCGGGCCGCGCTGCTACCGCACGCGACGTGGCGTCCAGATCGATGCTGCCCGCGCCGTAGTCGGCCAGGTCAAGTGCGTCGCTCGTGGGGGTGTATCCCAGGAACGTCGACTCGGCCTGAGCCTCTCCGTCGAGGCGCTCAATGATCCATTTCAGCACGCGCATGTTCTCGCCGAAGCCAGGCCACAAGAATGAGCCACCCTCTTTACGGAACCAATTCACGGAGAAAACAGCGGGCAACTTGGCTCCGGGCTTGTCGAAGGACAGCCAGTGCGAGAAGTAGGTGCCCATGTCGTAGCCGCAGAAGGGCAGCATGGCCATGGGGTCGCGGCGCACAACACCTACGGCGCCGGTCGCGGCGGCGGTGGTTTCGCTCGAGATGGTGGCGCCCATGAAAACGCCGTGGCGCCACGAGCGCGCCTGCGTCACGAGGGGCATGGCCGTGCTGCGGCGGCCGCCGAAGAGGATTGCGTCAATCGGCACGCCGCCCGCGTTGTGGTATTCGGGGGCGAGCGTCGGGCAGTTCTCAATGGCGACGCAGAAGCGCGAGTTGGGGTGCGCTGCCGGGGTACCGCTGCCTTCGTGGTTGACGCGGCCGGTCCAGTCGATGACGCGCTCTGGGCGAGGGCCCATGCCCTCCCACCACACGCCGTGGTCCTCGGTGCGAGCCACGTTCGTGAAGATGACGTCGCCGTTTTCGAGGGTCTTCATGGCGTTGGGATTGGTGGACCAGCCGGTGCCGGGCGCCACGCCGAAGAGACCCGCCTCGGGATTGACAGCGTAAAGGCGACCATCGGGGCCGGGGCGCAGCCAGGCAATGTCGTCGCCGAGCATCTCGACTTTGTAACCGGGCATCGACGACTCGAGCATCGCGAGGTTGGTCTTGCCACAGGCCGAGGGGAAAGCCGCCGCGAGGTACTTGATATCGCCGGTGGGGGTGGTCACCTTGATGATGAGCATGTGCTCGGCGAGCCACCCTTCCTCGCGGGCGATCGCCGAGGCGATACGCAGCGAGTAGCACTTCTTGCCCAACAGCGCGTTGCCGCCATAGCCGGAGCCGAACGACCAGATTTCGCGAGTTTCGGGGAAGTGCGAGATGTACTTCGTTTCGTTGCAGGGCCAGGGCACGTCGTTTTGACCGGGCTCGAGAGGCGCTCCGACGCTGTGCAGGCCGCGCACGAATGGGTGACCTTCCTGGATCAGGGCACGCGCACCGTCGCCTACGCGGGTCATGATCGCCATGCTGGCGACCACATATTCGCTGTCGGTCACCTGCACGCCGAGCATGGGGGTTTCGGTGTCAAGGGAGCCCATGCAGAAGGGCACCACGTACAGGGTGCGGCCACGCATGCTGCCACGGAAGTGACCGCGCAGGGTGGACTTCATGACGTCGGGGTGCGCCCAATTGTTGGTGGGGCCGGCGTCGGCCTCATTGGTCGTGCAGATGAAGGTGCGGTCCTCCACGCGGGCGACGTCCGCCGGGTCAGACGTGGCAGCGAACGAGTTGGGGAACCCAGCGACGACGTCTACGGTTCCGGCCGCGAGGAGCCGCGCCTGGATCCGGGCCAGTTGCTGCCGGCTGCCGTCGATCCACACGATCTCGCGGGGGTCGGTCAGGTGGGCGATGTTCTCCACCCACTCCATGACCTCGGATTCGATACGTACTTCGCTGATGATTGTCACTGTTATGCCCTAACTTGCTGCCGAAGTCCGCCGCGAAAACAGTGTGGAGTTTGTTGATGTTTTTAAAACAATTCAACATACCTGGCAACGCTGGCCTGTTCGCTTCGGAACCGGATGAATCTGATTGCAAGACCATACCTGTACGCCACAGAGCAGGCCATATGCCACCTCTCACTGTGAGTCGCTTCACCGGATCGACCGTTTATTGAACACTTCTGTTCACCATGCGTCCAAAGTGTGTTGGGTTTGCGGCCCCACAAATGTTGAATTGTGTTTCGTGTTGCGGGTCACGCGGGGCTTGCGCGCGTACTCTCGTGGGCCCGCTGTGGCCGAAGCCGGCGGCGAGACCACGGGCATCACGCGCGCCGAGTCTCGAGTGGTTCGAGCTGGCCCGGCTAACGATGCGGACGCAGTAAGGCAGGTCGTGAAGGTGCCCACTGATGGCGTGGTTTGAAAGTGTTGTAATCGCGTTGTATCGCAACCCATAAACACACTAGACACGAATCGCCCCCACCGCATAAGTGCAGGTGGGGGCGAAATATTGAGCCGGCGAGGGGACTCGAACCCCTAACCCTCGTATTACAAGTACGATGCGCTGCCAATTGCGCCACGCCGGCCTGCCGCAGCGGCAAGGCTGGGCCAGAAAATTAAACCACGGGCGCACCTCGGGGCAAAAACTTTCCACGAATGTGGACGGCCACCGTGGCGCGCTATGTGGCCCTAGGGAGCGCTGGCCAGCGCCGCAGCCATGGCTCCCTCGAGCGGGGCGGGATCTCTCATGCCCTTGTTCGTGATGTCGCTGCTGAGGGCCGTGCCGTTGAAGAACACGGCCGGGGTGCCGTTCGTTAGGGGCTTCCACGCGTTCTCCCCTCGAGCCACCCACGCCCCGAACTTGTGGGTGCTGATGCAACTCGAGATGGCATCGGTGGCCCAGGCCTCGCGCGCGACGTCCAGCAATTGCGAATCCGACATGCCCGTGGCCGATTGACGTTCGAAGGGCAACTCGGTGAACGGCACGAAATTCGCTGGATTCTCGTCGTACACGCAGGCCGCGGCGTTCGCCGCGCGCGGCGAGTATTAGAGGCCCACGAACGAGCGCAGGTTATAGGACAGCGCAATGTCGCCCGCCGCCACCCACTTTTTGAGGTTCGCCGCGTTGGTGGCCTCGTGCGCCCTGCAGCCGCCGCACGCGTAATCGACGATGAGCTCAACCTTGGGCGCGCCGGGCTTCGCCGTACCACCCGGCACCGGGAGCGAGAAGTTCGTGGTACCTCGGGGGTACACCAGCGTGCTGGTTTGGGCGCTTGGTTGACGAGCAGATACACGGCCACCACGGCGAGCACCACGGCGACTCCGATGATGCTGAGCATGATCGTGCGGCTGCGCCTGGCCTCACTTTTGAGCGCGGCCTACCGGGCCGCTCGCGCCCGCTCGCGCACATCGTTGATCGGCGGACCTTGCTTATTTCGCGTACTCATGACAGACCCCCTGAACTGGCATGCATCACCTTTATTACATCGGGCGACCCTAGCACTCCTGTGCAGGTTTGCACTAGCAAAATCGAAGACTATACCAGCGCGAAGGCGCGGCGATAGCTGGGTACGAGGAAGGGGCGGAGGGCGGTGTCATACACCGCCCTCCGCCCCTGGTGAGTTACCGCCCTACTGGGCCGGGGTCGTCGCCGGGGTCGTCGCCGGGGTCGTCGCCGGGGTCGTCGCCGGGGTCGTCGCCGCGGGGGTCGCTGTGGACTGACCGGTCAACGCCGGCGTCGCCGCGGGATCGGCAGGCGTCGCCGCCGGGTCTACCGCGACATCGGTGCCGAGCGTGCCCGAGACCATCGTGGTCAACGCGGTCGGGTCCGACATCAAGGCGTTGTACTGATCGCCCTCCACCCTGGCGCCGTTGTAGAGCACGGTCGGCGTGGTGTTCGCGACAGCATTCGCGGCCTCATCACCGTTGTTCACCCAGGTGAGGTATTGGTTAGTGCTGATGCAGTTGGTGATGTCACCGGCGCCCGCCTGCTGCGCCAGCGCCAGGAGGTCACTCGCCTGCGGCTTTTGGTTGTCCGGCAGAGTCTCCGACGGCTGGTTGGTGTAGAGCAGTTCGGTGAAGTTGATGAAGTTGTCGGGATTCTCGTTGTACACGCAGGCGGCAGCATTGGCTGCGCGCTTCGAGTAGTCGCCGAGGAACGAACGAATGTGGTAGACGAGTTCGATGTCTCCGTCTGCGGCCAGTTGCTTCAAGGTGGCGCCGTTCGTCGTCTCAAATTGCTGACAGAACGGGCACTGATAGTCGACGTAGATTTCGACCTTGGGGGCGTTCGCCTTTTTGGCGGTGGCCGTGGGCACCGTCAGCGAGTAATTCGTGGTGCCCCTGGGGTAGGTCAGCACCCCCGAGTTGGTGGCGTTATTGACGATGAATATGACCACCACGACAGCGAGAACGGTGACCGCACCAACGATGCTGAACAGGATCACCTTGCCCCTGCGCGCCTCTGCCTTGAGAGCTTTCTCGCGCATGGCACGGGCCTGACTACGGGCATCGTTACGAGATGCGCTCGGTTTCGAGTCTTTCGACATGTTCTTCCTCTATGGTCCAGCAGCCGAATCGACGCCGACTACACGATAAACAGTTGCTCTACGTAGCATAAAGTCGCTCAGAGTACCGTAATAACAATAGCATCACAACGGGTTTGCCTCATTTTTACTGGAGGCGAAAACTGAACGGCCACAGATCCGCAGACCCACCCGTGCTCACGGCGGCCACAATGGCGGCCGCCGACAACACGAGCATGGCTATGAGAATCACTCTCGGTGCCCGCTCCCGCTTCGACAACGACTCAATCACATGCCGGGTTCCCATATGCAGGTCTTCTCGCCGCAAGCCCCACCACGCGACCCCCGAGGCGGCGAGCATGCCAACGCAGCAGCACAGCGCCCCAGGCAGGTAACCGCCCGCTGCGGCAGAACCATAAAAAAGGCCACCTGCCAGCGCAGCACCCACCAGCGCGGGCAGCAGCGAAATGGCCAACGCGACCACTACGGCCTTAATTCCATGCCATGGAGATGCGACGAACGCCACCCAGTAGTCACTGCGCCGCGGCCCATTATTCTGGGCCCGCCGCTTCTCCATGAAGCGCCGATTAATTGCGATGGCAAACATCACCACGGCGCAGAGCCACGCGACCATGCAGGCCAGTATCGGCACCGTCGCCGCCGCGAGGCATAACGTTATGATGCCAACCGGCAAGAGCGACTTGCCCCACCAGCGAGAAGACACCCTTGCCGAGTTGCCCACGACCGTCCCGGCGGCCGGCGTCTCGGGCTCCCGGGTGGACGGCTCCACCGGCGCGGGGTCGGTCCGCACCGTGCTCCGCACGCTCCGCGGGCGCACCCTGGGCTGATTCTTAAAGTTCAAGTAGTCCGTCGGCGGCTCTGGGTAGCGTGTGACGCCCAGACTGGGCGTGTGGGTCGAATTGAGGCCGCTCGTGTCAGAACCGCGCATGGCGGGGTTGGTTTGGGGCCCGGACGCCGCGGGGGGCTGGTTCGGGCCGCCGGCAGGCGTCCTCGATTCAGGCACCCCAGTGGGCTGGGAAACCACCGGACCACGAGCGCGCCCGTCAATGGCCGCCCGGTCGGTCTGCGGGCCAATCGGATACATGCTGGTCGTGGGGGTCGACGAGCCTACCGTGCGACGCGCCAGGGAGGGCGAGGTGGCGTCCGGATCAATGCGCTTGAGCCACTGGACCAACTCGGCGGGAGTGGGACGGTCCTTTTCGTCTTTGCGAAACGCGGCATTGAAGAAGTCGCGCATTTGGTAGGGAAGGTCTTGGACCTTGGGCTTCTCACTGCGCACTCGCGCGATCATGACGTCGGCAGAGGCGTTGCCAAACGGCGCCTGGCCGGTGGCAATGTAGGCGAGCGTGGCCGCCCAGGACCACCAGTCGGCTATCGCACTGGGTTCGCTGCCGAGGATCACCTCGGGGTCGATGTAGGCTGCCGTGCCCATCACGAGGCCCGTTGCCGTCAGTCGCGACTCACTTTTGGCGTGCGCCAGACCGAAGTCAATGATGACAGGGCTCACCTGTTCGTCCTGGGGGTCCCAGCGATACAGGGAATCCTCGTTCACCGCATCGAGCATGACGTTACTGGGCTTCAGGTCGCGGTGAATGATGTCGGTCTTGTGAATGACCTCGAGGGTTTCGGCCAGCAGGACGCCGATCTCGATCACGATGCGAGGATGCATGGGACCACGCTTACGAACCACCTGGTCAAGCGTCGGGCCGTCAACGTACTCGGTGACCAAGAACGCGTGGTCGTCGTCGAGCTCGGCGTCGAGAATCCTCGCTACCCCGCGGTGATGCACCTTGGAGAGCGCCCCCACCTCACGGGCCAGGCGCTCACGCGAGATCGGGTCGTGCGCAATGTGGGAGCGCAGAATCTTGATCGCCACGCGACGACGCTCCAGGTCAATGGCCTGATAAACGACGCCCATGCCGCCCGAACCAATTTCGCGCTGCACGCGGTAGCCGGGGATCTCCAAGCCCACGTCCGGAACGCGGCCGCTGCCGCGGGGGACGTAAGAATGGGAAGAGGGCACTTGTGTCACCTATCTAGCGTAAGCGGGGGCGGGCGGCGAGCCGCGCATTAGCGCGGCGACTACTGCGATTCGTGGCGAGGCACTCACCGCCCCGCGCACGGTCGCATCAGGCGCGCGGCCTTGGACCGACCGCTGCACGCGCCGGCACCTCGGGTGCCTCCGCGACACGAGTCGTCGATGGCCTAACTCGCCAGCGACCGCACCAGTTCCCATGCGCTCTCTGCGGTGCTGGGCAAGCCCTCAATCCAAACCCGCGCGGGGCGACGAATCTGCACCGCGTGAGCGGACCGCGCGTGCTCCCCCACCACGTCCTTGACGAGCTCGAAGCGCTCGGCGAGACCCTCGTCGCGTTCCTCCAGGATCAAGATGGTGCCGTTCGCCAGTTTGGCCTTCGTCTGACCGCGCTTGCAAGCACGCAAAACGGCCTGGCCCAAAACCATGTCGCGCGCGTCGCGGCTCCACGTGGAGGCACCCTGCACCTGGCCGTCGACCGCGATCAGGCAATATTGTTCCGCGGCGGCGCCACCGTGCCGTTCGAACACTTCGTGAAGCCTCACCTCGAGGAAGTCGCTGTTGACGAGGCCGGAAATCGGGTCCACCCAGTCCAGCCTGGTGGCCGGATCAATCGTGGTGTCGGCCCAGCTCTGGGACGCCTCTCGGATCAGTTCCAGCTCGAATTCGACGTAGCCACCGGCGATCAGGCCACAGTGCAAGTCGTCGAGCGTCTCTTTCAGGCCTACGCCTTCAAAGGCACGCTGCCTGCCCAGTCGGCCCGCGGCCGCGTGCGCACTGCGATTCTCTGCCATCGCATGGGCGAGTGCATCGACGGCCTCGCTGCGCCATTCACCAAAACGCAGCCAGGCGCTCGCGCTGCTCAACTGCTCCCAGCGAAACAGAATCTGCTTAGCCCGGGCGGCGGCGTGAGCGTTGTCGCCGACATTGCCCTCGCGCTCCCTGCTGCGCTGCAGGCCCGCGGGCGAAACGGACTCCGCTGCCGTGCTGAGCGCACGCAGTGCGCGCAGCGCGAAGTCCGGCAGCGGCTCGGCCGACGGCCTCGACTGCGGGGCGCCGGGAGGGGGTGTAGAGGATGAGCTCATACCTAGTAAGAGGAGCTTCGCCGGGGTTCATGACGCGATTTGGCGGAAATTTTGTAGACAATTTTTTGCTGCGAGACTCACCGTTATGTCGCGCATGCCACGTCGGGCGGACCGGGGCATTTTCAATTCTTCGATAGAATGTAAGCGAAGAGCAGCAAACGGGGCACGATCAGGGATTACATAGAAATCCCGGCCAAGTATCGAGCAGTCAACCGGGCGGTTTACACACTCAGAGTCAGAGCCTATTACTTTAGGTAGCGCGGCGCGAGAGTTGCATGACAAATGCAGCTCTTACTGGCACGCAAAAGGCCCTGTGTTCAAGGTGTTACTGAATCGTTACGTTGAAGCTGGCGATCGCGAAGGCGACCACCGGCCCCGTGCAGCAGCCCAGAAAACTACCCTTGAATACCTTAAGAAGAAGAGGAGGTGCGCATGGCCATCCAGTCCACTAGCGCGTTTGGCGGCGCCGCCGTCCAGAGCGACGCCGAGCTCATTGCCGCAGTTCGCACCGGCGACGTTGATGCGTACGGTCTCCTCTTTGAACGGCACTCGCCGGCCGCGCTCGCGGTCGCAAAGCGATACACCAACAGCTCTGCAGACGCTGACGACCTGGTTGCCGAATCCTTCACCGCCGTCCTCAGCGCACTCCGTTCAGGCAAGGGCCCTGATACTGCGTTCCGCATGTATCTTTTCACCACTATTCGCAACAACGCCGCGCACAACGGCATGCGAGCCGCGCGCGCCGTGCCCACCGACAACTTCGAGGGCATCGAGCCCCTGGTTGAGTTCGATGACCCCGCGCTTGCGGCCGCAGAGCGCGGCTTCGTAGAGCGTGCCTACGCGTCGTTGCCCGAGCGCTGGCGGGCCGTGCTGTGGCACACGACCGTCGAAGGCCTCAGCGCTGCCGAGGTTGCACCCATCCTCGGCCTCACCGCCAATGGCGTGTCTGCACTCGCCTACCGTGCCCGCGAGGGCCTGCGCCAGGCGTATCTGCAACAGCATCTCTCCGATGTGGCCACCGTCAAGTGCGGGCCCGCCGCCGAAAAGTTGGGCGCATACGCCCGTGGCGGCTTGTCCGCACGCGAGGCTCGCCAGGTCGAAGATCACCTCGACTCATGCGCCCGGTGCAAGGCCGTGCTCGCTGAAATCGGCGACGTCAGTCACGGTATGAACTCGGTTATCGCGCCCCTCCTGCTGGGCACCGCGGTTACCGCCGCCCTCAAGGCTGGCCTGCTCAAGACCGCTCTGCCTATGGCAGCGGCGAGTGCAAAGTTGATCGGCGCTAGCGTGCTTGGAGCGGCCAGTCTCAAGGCCATCACCTCCGGTGGTGCCTTCGCCGCAGGTGCTACCGGCCTCGCTGTGGTCGGGGCGGGCGGAGCAGCCAGCACCGCTGCCGCCAGCGGAGCGGCCGGAGGTGCTGCCACCGGCGGCCCGCTGTCCACCATTGGCAGTTGGTTCCAGGCCATCCCGCAACCCGTGGCCGTTGCCGCAGCTGCCGCAGTTGTGGTTGGAGCGAGCACCATTGGGTTTCTCACCGTGTCTCCACCCCCGGGCAACACCACAGCGGACGCCCCCCGCGACAACGCCACACCAATTATCGGCAACGTCTCCGTCAACCCCAGCACGGGAACCAGCCCGGCGATTACGTTCGGCAATTCTTCTCAGACTCCGGCGCCCAGCACGGCACCTGCACCCAGCACGTCCGGCCTGACGGTCGCGCCGACGCCGGCACCCAGTGTCGCGCCCGCACCGACCGGACTGAACACCAACGGCATTACCCTTGAGCCCACCGTGTCGAGCACGCCCGTCACTCCGACGTCCACCGTTCCGGTTCCCTCTTCGTCGACGCCGAACAACTCCCCCACCCCCGTGACGGCACCGAGCGCCACCGCCCCAAGCCCGGTGACTCCGACGGCACCCGTCGCACCAACCCCGACCACGCCGACGTCTCCGGTCGCGCCCACGGCTGCGCCGAGCCCGACCACTCCGACCCCCACGGCTTCCGGAGTCGGCGGCAATGTCGTCGTGCGTCCGACCCCTCCTGTCGTGACGTCCCCGCCCGTCACCGTGCGACCCACGGTCGCTCCCGAACCACGACCAACCGCGACGGTGCCTGTGCCTACGCCGAGCGCGTCTGTCTCCGTGACGCTACGCCCTCAGTCGCCGTCGCACACGGTCTCTTCCACGGTCGCACCGACGACTGCACCGACGACTGCACCGACGACTGCGCCGACGACCACTCGACCTCCGACCACGCAGAGCCCTAGCCCGACCGCGAGTACGCCCGCCCCGAAGCCGACGCTGTCCACCGATGTTGAGACGCGTACCTCCGAGGGAGGCCTCCTCTCCGTCGCGGTCGCCACGAACTTCTCGGCGGACGTGCCCGGCGGTGTAGATCCGGTCCCCACGCCGTCGCTCTACACGGCCACTCCGAACCCCACGGTGCCGCCGACGGGGGGTGAGCCGACTGAGCAGCCCACGGGCGAACCGACCGAACAGCCCACCGAGCAGCCCACGGGTGAACCCACCGAGCAGCCCACCGGTGAACCCACTGAGCAGCCGACCGGTGAGCCCACCGAGCAGCCCACGGTTGAGCCGACGGCCGAGCCCACGCCTTCCCTCAGCGTCACGGCCGAACCTTCGACGCCCGTAACGACTGCGCCTCCCTCCGGCGGCCTCGACGCCAGCATCCCGCTTGTGCCCACCACCCGCACGGTCGGCGTCACCGGCCGCATGTTGCAAGAGGTCAGCCTCGCGCACCCCGTCACCCTTGAACTGTCACTCGCCATCGAGCCTGGCACCGTCGCACGAAACGCGCGCGTCTTGTTCAGCGTGTCACCCGACCTTCGGGTGGACACCTCCAACATCGGCAACGGCTGGGACTGTACCTACCTCGGCAACTCGTGGTACGAGTGCAAAAACCCGCTCGTCTCGGCCGACTCGGGCGCCGCGACACTCAAGATCGGCATCTCGGCACAAAACGCCGTCGCCGCCCCCGAAGAGCGCACGGTGTACTTCGGTGCGAACACGATCATGCGCCCGACTCGCTTCGCAACCCTGCCGCTCAACATCGTCTAGTCACGCGCGAACCCCTCGTCACGTAGGCCTCGGCCCGCGTGACCGGGGCTCCGCGATCACGCAACCACGCGGCGTCCGACACCGAAAAAATGTCTCCGATTTTCGCTGACGCCCGACTTATTGCATGATGTAAATAATGCAGCCAACCCGTTCCGGTTCACCCCGACCCTCAACGCACACCACAGGTCTCGCGCTGCCCTGGTTGCAGGGCGAGGAGCCGACCCCCGTGGTGCAGCACAGCGAGGCATACAGCCCAACTGGCACACCGCGTGACAGTTGGCGCATGCTCCTCGGCCACCTCGAACGACTCGGCAATCACGAAATCCACACGGCGGCCGTCGAAGCCGCCCGCATGGTCGAAGACGACGGCGTCAACTACACCAACGACTACTCGGGCGCCTCAGGTTGGCACCTCGACCCCCTGCCATACGCCATCGGAACGGGCGAATGGGCCAGACTCGAGCGCGCACTTACCCAGCGACTCGACGTGTTCAACGCGATCCTCGACGACGCATACACCACCCGCTCCCTGATACGCACAGGGGTCCTGCCCGCCCAAGCCCTGCTCGGACACCCCGGGTTCTTGCGCCAGGCCGCCGTCGTCCGAGTCCCCGGCCCCCACCAGCTCCTGCTCGCCGCTTGCGATGTGGGCCGTGACGCCGACGGCCGCTGGCGCGCCCTCGCAGACCGAGTGCAGGCCCCCAACGGCCCGGGCTTCGCGATGGAAAACCGCCGCATTGTCTCGCGCGTTCTCCCGGGCGTGTACCGCGGCTTTGACCTGCGCCGACTCTCCGACTTCTTCGAAACCCTGCGGGTCACGCTACAAAGTGTCGCCGCCAAGGGCGTCGAATCTCCGCGTGTCGTGCTGCTCTCTCCCGGCGCGCTGAGCGGGACCGCATTCGATCAGGCGCACCTCGCCACCATTCTTGGCTTCCCCCTCGCGACCGCCGAAGACCTGCAAGTGCATAGTGGCCGCCTGTGGCTGCGCACCGTGGACCGCCAGGAACCCGTGGACGTAGTATTCACGCGCGTCGACGCCGCCTGGTGCGACCCGCTCGACCTGCGCCCCGACTCCACACTTGGCGTGCCGGGACTCCTCGACGTGGCTCGCCGCGGCAACGTCACCATTGTGAACCCCCTCGGCGCGGCCGTGCTCGACAACCCCGCCCTCTACCCCTACTTCGACGCGGCCTGTCGCGCCATGCTCGGTGAAGACCTCCTCCTGCGACCCGTCGACACCTGGTGGCTGGCAGAACCGAGCGGACTCAGCCACGCCCGGGCCCACGCCGAGAGCCTGATTCTGCGACACACCTCCAACCCGCTGCGCGTCTACCACGGCGACTCGCTCGCGAGAGGTGAGCGAGAGAGTCTCATCGCCGAGATCGCGAGCGCACCGCAACACTGGGTCGCGCAAGAAGTACTGCCCCTCAGCACCACGCCGTCGCTGCGCGACTCGTCCGCCGCAGTGACCCAACCCGCCGCGGAAACCACGTCAGCCATAGACACCGTGCCCACGTCACTCGTCCTGCGCACCTTCGCATGCGCCGGCGAGGAGGGCTACGAGTTCATGGCGGGCGGGCTCGCGCGCGTGGCTCCCAGCGCCCTAGACCTGCAGACCTCGCGGCATCAGCACACGCTGTCGAAAGATGTGTGGGTCATTGCGGACGCCGCGGCCACCCGTCAGACGGGCCGCGAAACGCTGACTGCGGCACGGCTTGGCACCTCGCTGCCGCTGTCGCCGCGCGTGGCCGAGGGCCTGTACTGGTTTGGCCGCTACGTCGAACGCGCCGAGTTTCTCGTACGCCTGCAGCGCGAACACCAGGACCGCCGCAACGAGTTCGAACAGCAACAGGGCGACGCCACGGCCCGCGAGTCGCACGCCATCGGGCGCGCGGCGCAGAGCGTGCTGCCCGCGCTGGAGCGTACCGCCCTGGCCGGGTCGGGTGCCACCGCGAGGGCTGGGTCGGGCGCGACCGACCAATCGGGGGCCCTGGCGTCCGGCCTCATGGAATGGATGGTGGACGAGAAGCAGCCCGGCTCGCTGGCACAGACCTTCATCAGCCTGACGCAGACCGCCCGCTCGGTGCGCGATCAGATGTCACCCAGCACCTGGTCGATTCTGTCGCGGCTCAGTCGTTCACTGCGCGTGCTGCGTTTACACCAGGACGACGCTATCGCGGCACCGCAGCTGCAAAACTTCATGGAGTCCACGCTCGCCATGCAGGGTGTGATGAACGAGTCCATGGTGCGCGACGACGGCTGGAACCTCATGGATGCGGGCCGTCGAATCGAGCGGGCCAGCGCCATGACCGTGCTCTTGCACAATGCCCTCGGCACCTCGACACCCGGCCAGGCCGACGCCCTGCTGGCGGAGTCATCGCTGGTGATCGGCGAATCGATCATCACCTATCGGCGGCGCTACGCGAGTACGCCCCGGGCCAGCCAGGTGCTTGAACTGCTCGCCCGCGACGAGCGCAATCCGCGCTCGATCCAGTTTCAGCTCGACACTCTGCATCGACTGCAGGACCAGTTCACCCTGCGCATCCGCTCTCGGCGACTCGAAGAGGCCCTGCAGGATCTCAGCGAAACCGTGTCGAAACTCGACGTTTGGCAGGCCTGTATCACCGACTCCGGGGGCGTTCGCCGCGGCCTGCACGCCACCACCGCAGCCCTGCACGGTGGCCTGGGTGAACTGGCGTCTGCGATCGAATTGACGTTCTTCCCGCAAGCTATCCCGCAAAGGCCCCTGTGATGAGCGCCCAGGCCACCTCCGCCACCTACCGGGTGCGGCACACAACGCGATACACCTACGATGCGACGGTCGATCACTCGTATGGGCGCGCCTTTCTGTCCCCGCGCACCACCCCGCACCAGCAGGTGCTCGAACACGTGCTGAACTGTTCGCCGACGCCCGGCGACTACTCGCAACACACCGACTTCTACGGAAATACCTCCACCTTCATCCACATAGAGGCGCATTATGAGGTGCTAGAGGTGACTGCGCTTTCCCGCGTGCAGGTCGCCGACGCTGACCTGACCGGCCCAGCACTTCAAGCCACGTGGGAGGACTGCCGCGACGCAACCCTCGGCGCCGATTGGGACCATGGGATTCCACCCGAGGAGTTTCTGGCGGAATCCCCCCGGGTGCGGCTGACTCCCGCGGTTCGTGAGTTTGCCGAGGCCGCGTTCGCGCCGGGCACGAGCATACTCGAGTGTTTGCAGGCCCTCACCGCCGCGATCAATTCGGGCTTCGCGTACTCCTCGAACACCACCACGGTAAGCTCGACACTTGACGACCTGTTTACCGAAAGGGCGGGCGTGTGCCAGGATTTCGCGCATCTCGCGGTGGCGGCGGCGCGCGCGAAAGGCCTCGCCGCCCGTTATGTCAGCGGTTACCTGCGCACGTATCCGCCCGCGGGCGAGCCCCGGCTGATCGGCGCCGACGCCTCGCATGCCTGGGCTGCAGTGCTTGTACCCGGTTTTGGCTGGGTTGATATTGACCCCACCAACAATAAGTTTGCCAATCACGAGTTCATTACGACGGCGTGGGGCCGCGATTATGACGACGTGCCGCCGCTGAAGGGTGTCGTGTTTGCGGCCGACTCGGCCACCTCAACGCTGGTCGTCGAGGTTGACGTCGAGCCCCTCGACGAGGCCTAAGCGGCTGGGGTGCCTGCGCCGGAGGCCTGCACGGCCGCGAGCACGATCTGCACGTACGCCTGCTCGGTGGCCACTGACCCCATGTGTATGTGGTCTTGTGCGAGTTGGCTAGGGTTGGCAAGGGCGTACGTCTGCCAGTCCGCGATGGAGATTCGCGTGGGTCTTGCCGCCTGCGCGGCGATGATCTCGTCATTGACCCAGCCGGTCCACGAACGGGGCGCCTGGGTGTTAACCAGCACCACGCGCGAGGTCGCAGGCAGGGCGTCCACAAAGTTGATGATGCCTTGCTTGTTGTAGGAGCCATTGGTGCCCAGGCCGATCACCACTACGCAGCCGAGGCTTCCGTCGTTGAGGTGGGTCCTGATGGCCGCCATGCCCGGGTCGAACTGCATGCCCACTTGACCGTCGAACGAGCGCACGTTCGGCACCAGGTTAAAAATCTGCTGTTGTGCAGCGAGCATGACGGAGTCTCCCACGAAACTCACGCCGCAATCGGTGGGTTTGGTGACGGGTGGGGGGGTGGACGCCTCGGTGGTCGGGGTGCCCGGTTCGCTGGCGTCGGCCGGGTTTTCGGTGTCGGTATCGCTCGAGGGCTGCGCGTCGGGGTCGGTGGAGGTGCCCCCCGATGAAGTGGCCGGGGTGTCGGTATCCGTCGACTCAGTGTCGGAGGAGTCAGTGGGTGCGGTGGAGCCAGTCGGCTCGACCGTGCCCTCCCCCGTGCCCGAGGCCGCGGACCCGCCCGTGGACCCGCCCGCGGACCCGCCCGCGGACCCGCCCGTGGGCGCCACGAAGTGTACTGCCGCATTGGTGAGGTAGGAGGGCGGCGAGTAGGGCTTCACGTAGGGCACGACAATTGCGAACACGGCTGCGAGCGCGGTCGCCGTGGCGAAGCCGTAAAACGTCTTGCGCCCGTAGAAGCGCGAGGGGCGTTCGATGAGCCACCACGAGAATTCCGCGAACACGATGGAGAGGCCCACGACCGCGGCGCCGTAACCCACCTTCGCCCAGCCCGTCGCCTGATTTTGGTCGAACCAGATGACGAGGGGCCAGTGCCAGATGTAGATGGCGTAGGAACGTGCGCCGAGCCACGCACCCACGGGGTGGGCAAAGACGCGCGAAAGGTTGCCGCGGGGCCGAGCGACGAGGGTGGCGATGAGCAACACCGTGGCGACATCCACGATGAATAGTCCTCCCGCGTAGGTGAAGTGTCCCGTCTCGCGCAGCAGAACCGTGCAGACCAGGAGGCCCGCGACGAGCACCCAGCCGAGTTCTTGGCGCCCGCCGCCACGCCCCTGATGCCCGCGATTCATACGAGCCAGCGCGAGGGCCGCGCCCGAGAGCAGGGCGCATGCGCGCGCAAACGTGTTGAAGTACGCCGCGGAGGGGTCTGCGGCGGAATGACCGAGCAGATAGAGCAAGTACCCCGAGGCGACGCACGCGCTGAGCAGCACCACTACCACGACCGAGCGGTTCCAGCGTTGCAGGCCGGTCTTGCGAAGCGCCACGGCGAGCGAGAACAAGATCGCGGGCCACACGATGTAGAACTGCTCTTCGATGGAAAGCGACCAGAGGTGAAGCAGCGGCGACTGCCCGCCCGCAGCATCGGCGTAGCTCACATCGTGCACGATGAACCACCAATTTTGGAGGTTCAAGAGCGCCGCGAGGGCATCTTGACGCACCACGTCGTACTGTTGCGGTCTCCACACCATCCAGACCACCGTGACGACGATCAGCATCACTACGAGTGGCGGGAGCAATCGCCGAGCGCGTCGATAGAAGAAGTCGAGCCATACCTCGCGGAGGGTCGCCTCGCCGTCGGTCACGCGTTGGAACGCGCGCATCAGCAGCCACGTGATCAAAAAGCCCGACAGCACGAAGAAGATCTCGACGC
Organism: Micrococcales bacterium 31B; assembly: GCA_022803075.1. Taxonomy (GTDB): domain Bacteria; phylum Actinomycetota; class Actinomycetes; order Actinomycetales; family Dermabacteraceae; genus JAFFTF01. The sequence goes on along the minus strand of JAFFTF010000006.1, from coordinate 173,239 downwards.
CGACGAAGCCGCCCTCGAAGCCAGGAACCTGCACGTGATAGAGCAGAACGAGGACCACGGCGAGCGCGCGCAAGCCATCGAGTGCGGGCACCCTGGTGGCTGTGGCGGCGCGTGCGGCAGGCATACCCACTACTGTACTGAGTTATTGCAAAAGGATTCGCGTCGAGAAGTGTGACCTGCGTAATCACGCTGTAGGGCGGTCGTGGCGGAAGGACCGCGTCACCACGAGCGGCGGCCCCGAAAACGGGTTGGGCGTCTCCCGCGCGGCCACCTGCCACACCTCGCTGACACCCCGCGGCGTCAGCGCCTCGGCCGGCGTGCCCTGCGCGACGATGCGACCTTCGCGCAACACCACCGCGCTCGTGCAGTATGTCGCGGTCAAATAGATTTCGTGCAGGGCCGCCACCACCGTGCAGTGCAGGGCCGCCACGATCTCTAGAATCTCGTGCTGATAGCGCAGGTCGAGATGGTTGGTCGGCTCATCAAGGAGCAACACATCCGGTTGCTGGGCGAGCGCCCGGGCGAGATGCACGCGCTGCTGCTGACCGCCCGAGAGTGAATGCCAGGGCCGCTCTGCAAACCCCTCGAGCCCCACATCCGCGAGCGCCGAGAGCATGATCCTTTCGTCGTGCGAGGTGAGCGGCCACCACAAAGAATGATGCGGCTGTCGCCCCAGCGCCACCACGTCGAGCACCCGCACGGGTACCTCGGCATGCGCCTGCTGCTGCACGAACGCGAACCACCGAGCCCGCTCACGGGGCCGAGCCGAGAAGACGCTGCGAGGAGGGCCCGAGGCATCCAGTATGACCACCTCGCCCCGGCTGGGCCGCTGCAGGCCCGCCAGGCACCGCAGCAAGGTCGACTTGCCGCTGCCGTTGGGGCCGACCAGGCCCACGATGTCTCCCGGCAGAATCTCGACAGAGACGTCGTCGAGGGCCCGGACGCCCGCGCCCCCCGCGATCGGGTAGGTGACGGTGAGGCCTGTGGCCCGCAAGGTCAAGCGGCTCATGCGCGGCCCTCCCGGCGCAGTAATACGACAAAAATGGGCACGCCGAGCAGGGCGGTGATGACGCCGACGGGCACCTCTTGCGGTGCGAAAACCGTGCGGGCCAGCGTGTCTGCCCACACCATGAAGATCGCTCCCGTGAGCGCGGCGCACGGCAGCACCGAGGCGTGACGCGACGTGCCGAGCGCCCAGCGCACCGCGTGCGGCACCAGCAGGCCCACGAATCCGATCGAACCCACGAACGCGACCATGATGCCCACCAGCAGCGCGACCACGGTCAGCAACAGCAACCGGTATCGGCGCGCGCTCACCCCCGCGGCGGTCGCGGCCTCGTCTCCAAAAATAAAGGCGTCGAGGGGTCGGGCAAGCAGCAGCAACAGCGCGACGCCCGGCACCAAGAGCGCCCACATGAGGCCGGCCTCCCCGAGGTTCACGCCCGCCACGGAGCCCAGCAACCACGAGAGAATCTCGCGGTACGAATCGCCCGAGGCCGACCAGAAAATCACAAACGAGCTGGCAGCCGAAGTGACCTGACCCACCGCCACGCCCGCCAGCACGGTGCGCACGGGACTCATGCCTAAGCCGGAACGTGCCAACGCGAGCGTGGTGAGCAGTGCGGCCGCGGCGCCCACGAAGGCCGCGAACGGCAGCCACTCGGTCAGCCCGAGGCTCAGCGTAATCACGGCGCCCAGGGCCGCGCCGCTGCTCAGGCCAAGGAGGTACGGGTCCGCGAGCGCATTGCGGGTCAGCGTTTGCATGACGACACCGCACGCGGCGAGACCCGCCCCCACGGCGGCCGCGGCGAGCACGCGCGGCAGTCGAATGTTCCATACGATGCCCTGGTCGATGCGCGAGAGCGGGTCGGCCACGGTGCTCACGTGCGCGAGGGCGCTCCTGAACACATCAAGGGGTGCCAGGCTGACGGGCCCGATGCCGACAGACACCACCGCGCTAGTTACCACGAGCAGCGCGAGCAGCGGCACGAGGCCGAGGGCGCGCCGCGAGCCGATCACTGCAGGGCCGCGAGTGCGTCGTTTAGTTGCTCGGCCGCGTCGACATTGCGCACCCCGGTCTCGGTCGCGGCAAAGGGCAACACCACGATCCGGTCGTTCTTGACGGCGTCTAGATCTTTCGTCGCCGCGTTCCCTTTAAGTCGCTTGATCTTGGTTTCGGCCTTGCTCCACGTGGCGTCGGCAACGACGATTACGTCGGGGTTGGCCGACGCAAACTCCTCCCATGAGACGTTCTTCCAGGGGGCGCCGAGGTCCCCGAAGGCGTTCTTCAGGCCCACCTTCTCCATGATGGCGTCGGGCGCACCCGTGCCAGCGCCTACATAGGGCGATTTCGAGTCAGACGACCACCACACGACGTTGCGACCCGCGCCCGCGGGCTGGATGGCAGCGAGCCGCTGGTGGAGATCGCCGGTCACGGTCGCGGCCTGCGCGTTGGCATCCATGATCTGGCCGACCTGACTGACCTCGGCCAGCATCGAATCGAAGGTGACCTTCTCGGGTGCGGAGCTGCGGCACGCGCTCGGCTCGACGTAACTCGCGACGCCGAGACCCGCGAGGGTGGTTCGCTCTCCCGCGGCGTCACCCGCGAAGGCTGACTCCCACCCTGAGTAGACGAGGTCAGGCGTCAGGGCGAGGACGGCCTCGCTGCCGGGCATCTTGTCGGCGAGCTTTGGCAAATTGGCGGCCTCGGCCGCGTACTGCTCGACGACGGGCGAATCTTGAAACGCCGTGCCCACGATCTTGTCGCCCTGGCCGAGTGCAAGCAGCATGTCGGTGCTGGTCGATTTGATGGCAACCACTCGCTGCGGCGCGGCGGCGAACGTGACCTCAGTGCCGCAGTTCATGACGGTCACGGGGTACGTGGTGCTGCCCGGTTCTGCGGTCGAGGCCGGAGCGGCGCTGGACGCGTCGGTGGCCCCGGCGCTCGGGTCGACCTGGGTGGTCGCCGGTACGGTCGTGGTCGACGCGCCCGAGGCCGAACCGGAGCAGCCCGTGAGTGTGCCGACCGCGGCCACGGCCACGACGGCGGCGAGGAGTCGAACGCGGGGCACGCGGCGTCCGGCCCTTGAGCTGGCGCTGACTGTGGGCACGGTAAAAGACACAGGGGGCATGACAGACCTCGAAATAGTTGCAGGAGAGTGCAGAGTTCACGAAACGAGGCCGGTCTGAAATGCCACAGACAACCGCAGCCGAGGCGGGGCCAATAGTGACAGCCTAACGACGCCCGCGTGGGTCGCCAACGTGCCTGCGGGAATCCGAGACACGCGGCCCGACACCCTGGACCGACCTTAGAATGATCGGCAGGCCAAATGCCGCATCAGTCGATCCGACAAAGGAGCTTCCATGACGGTGGTGCTGGGGTATGTCCCCTCCCAAGTGGGCCGCTCCGCCCTGCAGGCCGCCCTCGCCGCGGCAATCGAACGCGCCGAACCGCTGCTCGTCATCAACACGACGCGCAACCCCGACGACCCGGGCAGCAGGCTCGCAACCGGTGCCGACCTCGAAGCACTCCACGCCATCCTCGAGAGCTCGGGCGTCGAGTATGAGGTGCGGCAGTTCGTTTCGGAAAGCACCGCAGCGGACGACGTCTTGAGCGCCGCCGAGGAGCGCAACGCGTCGCTCATCGTGGTGGGTGTGCGCCGTCGCGACCGACTCGGCAAGATCTTGCTGGGCGCTACGGCGCAGAGCATTCTTCTGGACGCCGCGTGCCCCGTTCTCTCCGTCAAAGTGAAGGACCATTCATGACGTTTGGCAGCGAGGCCCCGCCTCCGTTCTCGCGACGCCGTTCGGTAGGGTCGCCCATCTCGCGGCTCTTTCTGGAGCGCGCGCTGACCGTGGGCATCGACATCGGCGGCACACGGGTGAAGGCGGGCGTCGTTGACCATTACGGCAACGTGCTCGAGCGAATGAACATCCCGACGCCGACGCGCTCGCCGCAGTCCACCGAGGAGGCCATCGTCTCGGTGGTGACCGAGTTGCGCAGGCGGCACGATATTCGCGCCGTCGGTATCGGAGCCGCCGGCTTCATCGACGCTCAACGCGCCACCGTGCTGTTCAGCCCCCACCTCGCGTGGCGCAATGAGCCGCTGCGCGATGCCGTGCAGTCCCGCATCGGCCTGCGTACCGTCGTGGAGAACGATGCCAATGCCGCCGCGTGGGCGGAGTCGCGCTTCGGCGCGGGTGTCAACGAGAGCCACGTGGTCACGGTCACGCTGGGCACTGGCATCGGCGGCGGCATCGTCACGAATGGTGAGGTCGATCGCGGTCGGTTCGGTGTGGCGGGCGAGTTCGGGCACATGCAGTTGGTGCCGAGCGGCCGCCGGTGTGAGTGCGGCAACCGGGGCTGCTGGGAGCAGTACGCGGGCGGTTCGGCACTGATCCGCGAGGCCCGCGAACTCGCGTCGAGCGGTTCGCCGGTCGTGGAGGCCCTCATGCAGGCCGCGGGTGGCGACCTGCAGGCCATCGATGGTCAGGTGGTCACCGAGGTGGCGCGCGAAGGAGACCCCGCCTGCCGCGAGTTGCTGACCGACCTGGGGCAGTGGCTCGGCTTGGGCCTCGCCAATCTGGCAGCGGCGCTCGACCCGGGCGTTTTCGTGATCGGAGGCGGCGTCTCCGCGGCCGGTCCCATGATCCTTGAGCCCGCCCGCGAGGCGTTCGGCCGACAGTTCACGGGTCGGGGTTATCGCCCGATGCCCCGCATCGTGCAGGCCAAACTCGGCAACGATGCGGGCTTTATCGGCGCGGCCGACCTGGCGCGCTACACGGTGGACCGGCGCAGTGGCCGCTCTGAGGTGTCACCGCGACGCCTCGAGGCACGCCAGCGCCGCGCCGAGCGCGCACGGCGCTGGCGTAATTACTAAGCGCGAGCCGCGTTGGCAACGATGGCATCACGCACGAACTGCGCCAGGCCCTCGGCTTTCGCGTCGTAGTAGGCGGTGAAGCGCTCGTCGCTCACGTACATCTCGCCGAGGCCCGCATGAAACTGCCTGTCGCAGGGGTAGTAGGTGTCGTTGATGTGCACTCGGGCGCGTTCCGCGAGGTTCATGGCAAGGTCGGAGTCGGGCGCCGCACCGTCGGCAAGAGCCCCTGCGAAGGCGTCGAGGATGGCGGCCTGTTCGGCGTGGATCAGGTGCCAGTCGCGCTCGGTGTAGGTCGAAACGCGGCGGCGCGATTCGCGGTAAGCATCGGTCTCGCCCCAGCGCGCGGCGGCTTCGTCGCGCCATTCGGGGCGTTCGCCCGAGAACTCCTCGGCGATCTCGGCGTCTGTCACGTCTGTCATGTCTGCCTCCTGAGCAGTGAGTCGGGTGATCTCGTGGTCTAGGGCGCGCTGCATGCGGTCAAGGTTGGCGCGTTCGGCGTCGATCTGGTGCCGCCGCTCGCGCAGGAGGGCCAGGGCTCGAGCCCGGCCGAGGGGGGTTTTGGACGCGGTCTCTCCCGTATTGGCCTCGCAGCGCAGGAGGTCAGCCACCTGGTCAAGCGCGAAGCCAAGCCTACGCAGTCGCAAGATGCGGGCGAGCCGCGTGAGATCCGCGTCGCCATAGGTGCGGTAGCCGCTGGCGGTACGGGCGGCGGGGAGCAGCCCGATCTCGTCGTAATGGTGCAGTGTGCGCACCGAGGTGTGGGCGCGGGCGGCCAGGTCCGAGACGGAATAGTGCATAGAACCAGCGTGCGGCCTGACGTGGCGTGAGGGTCAAGGCATTTCGCGAAAGGCACCGCCCGCACCCAGGAACTCGGCCTCATGGCCCTGCTGGGCGACGACCTCGACCGCGTGGCAATGGCGCACCTCAGCGACGGGGAGGGGCGGTCGATTCACGCACCCTGAGTCGCATCCGGGGCGAGTCGGCCGGCGTCTCGTGGCCGCCCCAGGCCACGGCGCGGGCGCGAGCCTCGGGGTCGATCGCGTCGAGCAGGGCGACTAGTGCGCGGCGACCCTCCGCCTCGAGGTCCATCGACACCGTGGTGAGTGACGGCACCGAGAACGCCGCCTCGGGCACATCGTCCCAGCCGGTGACGCTCACGTCGTCGGGCACGTCGCGCCCCCGCTCGTGCAGGGCCCGGATCACGCCCCACGCCATCGGGTCGTTCGCCGCGATCACGGCGGTCACCCGCTCGGGCACGTCCTGCGCCGCACGATACCCGGACGCGGCGCTCCAGTCGCCGACGGCCTCGCCCGCCGACTCCAGCCCCAGTCGCGCGATGGCGCCCCGGTAGCGGTGCAGGCGGTTGCGGGCAGACGCCCAGCCCTGATCTCCCGCGACGTGAAAGAACACGCGATGCCCCAGGTCGGCGAGGTATTCCACGATCCGTTCAGCCATGCCCCCGTCGGCGAGTACGCCACTGGCTTTGAGTTCCGCGTCGTACGTGCCCGCGCCGTGCAGGGGCGCGCCCCCGAGGCCGGGGGCTCCGTCCGGCAGCGTGTCGACGGCCGCCTCGGGCAGCGGCACGAGCGCGAGTACGCCCGCGTACTGACCGAGCCGCACGTGCGCGGCCAACTCGTGGCCGGCGGCGTCCGACCCGTCGCGCAGGTAGACCACTTCGAGGGAGTAGCCGGCGGCGCGGGCCGCGGCGCTGGCCCCCTGCAGCACGCGCAGGGGCATGCGCTCGGGGGCCTCTGACACGACGGCGGCGAGACGCAGTCGTTTGGCACTGCGCAACGAACGGGCAGCAAGATTGGGGGTGTATTGCAGGGCCGCGAGGGCATCGCTGACGCGGGTGACGGTCGCGGGTTTCATGCCCATGGCACCACCCCGCAGGTAACGCGAGACGGTCTGGTGCGAAACTCCCGCCTCGCGGGCCACCTCGTGGATCGTGGGTGGGCGCCCCGTCGTGGTCATCTCAGTGCCGTCCGTCCGTCCAGGTCTCGAGGTAGCCGCACATGCCGTAAGCCCGTTCTGCGCGCGGCGCGCGGCTGACGCGGGCTTCGGCGAAGTGGGTCGCGTCGCCACGGGCCATGCTGGCGAGCCACGCGCGCGTTCGTTCCGCGGGCGCCACGACGCGCTGCTGCACGATATCGTCCCATGCTGCGAGCCGGGGCGCGACCAGGGCGACGGCCTGCCGGTGAAAAGCACGCAGGGGTGCGAAGTCGCCTTCGAGAGCGGCGTGCTTGAGCGTGGCGTAGCCTTCAAGCGCTAGGTCGCGGCGGGCGCGGGCGGCGGCAGCCCGCGTGGTCTCGGGTACGCCGGACGCCAGGGTGGCTGCGCGGGCATAATCCGCGGGGCTGGCCAAGTGGGCGGGGGGAAACGTCAGGATCGCGTCTCCCGACTCGGGTAACCCCGCGTTTTGCATGACGACGGTGAGGCGCAAGCCGCCCGCATTGAGGAGCCGGTGAATGGTGCCGGGCGTGAACCAGAGCAGGTCGCCGGGGGTGAGGTCGTGCTGAGCCACACCGTCAAGGGTGAGAGTCTCGACGGCGCCGCTGCCGTGGGTGACGAGGTAGGCCTCCGTGGAGGCCGTATGGAGGTGGGGCGAGCCGCCCGCACAGCCGTCGGCGGATTCCCAGGAATACACGTCGATGGCGGTGAGGGCCGTGCCGCCAGGGAACGTGTAGGGAGCGCCAGCGGAGGCGTTCACCGGGCGATCCCAGTCGCGAGCAGGGTCGCCGCGTCCAGCGCCGCCGTTCCTCGTTCGGCCAGGTGAGTGAGCCGCCCCGTGTCGCTCGCGCCGTCCGCCACCACGAGCGCATAGCGATTGCGCATGGTGCCCCCCTCGTCGAGCATCACCCGCTCGCTGAAGTACGGCGCCGGCCCGAGGCAGCCGAAGGGCTCAGACCGCGCAAACCATTGCGGCGGATGCTGCGGGTTCTCCGCGGCATCGACCATTAGCACTGTGGAGGTAGCGTCAACCTCGTCGTGCCGACCTTCGAAGGCCGCCCAGTCGAGGCGCGCTCCACGCAGGGCCTCGCCCTCCAGACCGCCAGGGCCGAGAATCCGCCCTCCCGTGAAACTGCGCGGTCCGCGCCAGAAGAACCCGCCGTAGCCCGCGTTATCGCGACCCTCCGTCGTGGGTGAGCCGAAGACGAGAGTGTCCCCCGAGGCGTTGGTGACCTCGCTGTCGAGGGTCAGCAGCCAGGCGTCGTCGCCGGGCGCCCCGGGGCTCACCGTGAGTCGGCGCCGTTCGGTAGCCACCAGGTCGCCCCCCTCACGCTGCCAATCGAGCGTATGTGCCAACTCGAACACCCCGGCGTCCGAGATTCTCGCGGCCTCGAGGCGCGTGTGGCGCATGGCCCCGTTGTTAGGCAGCTGCAAATACCCGCGGTCGCGAACATAGGTGACGCCTCCCCAGAAGTTGTCCGCGCCGACGTTGGGCAGGGCATACGAGAGGCCCTTGTGCCACGTGTGGTCATGCGGTCGAAACACGGTGACGACATGACCCGCGCGTGTGCGGAGCGGGTGAAAGTAGGGTCGCGGAGATTCGAGTTGCCGGCCGCGCGCGTCAAACACGTAGCGCAGTATCTCCACGCCATCGATCCACAGGGCGACTTCGCGGTCGCCGCGCCGAAGTTGCAGGCCGGTCATGCGCCCGCCCCCGCCGTCGCCGCGGCCCACGGGTCGAGGTGGCCATCCATGCGGGTATAGAACGGGCTATTGGCATTGAGGTCGAGGGGACGCACGGGGCGGCCCGTGAGCGCTGCAGCATACGTGGCTGCGGCGAATTCGAGCGTGGCTCGCGCCTCGTGGAGGCCCACTTGGGGTGCCTCACCTCGGGCGAGGCACGCGAGCAGGTCGGCATACTGAGCGGCGTGACCACTCGCGCGTCCGGTTTCGCGCTCGGCCCACCGCGCAGCCAGGTACTCGTGGCCCGGGGCTGGGGTGAAGGTCCAGTTCGCGTCGTTGTAGCCGTACAGGTGGCTCAATTCGACCGTGGCGTGCTCGAAGTCGAGGCGAATATCGGAGGTTTCGCGCGGCGAAATGACGCTGTTGATGACGGTCACCAGGGCTCCCGTTTCGAACCGCACGAGGGCGGCTGAAACGTCCTCGGTGTGGGTGCGGCGGGCCAGTTTGGAGGCAAAGGCCGTGAGTTCCTGCCAGGGCCCCAGGAGATGCAGCAGCAGATCAAACTGGTGGATTCCGTGACCCAGGGTGGGGCCGCCGCCCTCGACCTCCCACTTGCCGCGCCAGGGCACGTCGAAGTAGTCCTGATTTCTGTACCACAGGGTGTTGCAGGTGCCCACGAGCGGAGCGCCCAGGTCGCCCGCCGCCACGAGGGAACGCAGGTGCTGGGCCGCGCCCCCGAAGCGGTGTTGAAAAATGCAGCTGACGGTGCCCGCTGACTCGGCCTCGGCGCGGGCCACCGCATCGAGGGCACTCAGGCTGAGTGCGGGCGGCTTTTCAATCACGACATGCAGCCCCAGGCGCAGGGCCTCAATTGCAAGGGGGGCATGGCTCGACGGCGGCGTGCAGATGGCGACAAGGTCGATCTGCGTGTCGCGGGCTGCATCAGTGAGCGACGCGTGAGTGCTTGCGATGCCCCATTCGGCGGCGAATGCCCGCGCGCGGGTCTCGTCGAGGTCAATGGCGGCGACCAGGGTGATGCCGGACTGGGCGGCGAGGGCGCGTGCATGGGCCGCGGCGATGCCGCCCGTGCCCACGATCGCTACGGTGCGGAGGGGTTTCATGGTGGCCTTTCAGCGGTTAAGTGCCTGAGTGAGTTCTGCAAGGAGGGCGGGGGCCGCCTGCGTTGGCTGACGCGTGCCGAACATGACGTCGGACCCATAGCGGCTGAGCAGTTCGGTGAGGGCACTCGATCCGGCGGCCCCTAGGGGCGAGGCCGTTTTGGCGAGGTCGGCGACCGATTGATTGAAGGCGACTGCCTTGCGATCAGCGGGCTGCAGCTTACCTTCGATGGCGGCCAGCACTTCACTATTGACGGGGATCCCGCGCTCGGTGAGCATCAGAGAGCCGGCCCCGGTGTCATTGGCGAGGTAGTTGACGAAGGCGACGGCTCCCGCTGGGTCGTGAGTGCGGGCTGAGACCACCCAAAACATGGAGGCCTTGTAGTAAGTGCCAGGCTGCTCCGCTTGGGATTCGCCGGGCATGCGCAATAGGGTGAGGTCGCTGCCGAGCGCCTGCTGGTATGCCGTCAGGTTGGTGTCGTAGACGGGTGCAAAGGCTGACTTCGCGGTCGAGAGTGGGTTCTGGTTGAGCGTCATGGCCGCGTTCTCCATGATGGTCGCTGCCGGGGGCGCGGCTCCCGCGCTAATGAGTTTGAGCAGGAGATCCCAGAAGGAGGCGAGCACATCGGCAGTGAGGGCGATCCGTCCGTCTGCGTTGTAGAGGTCCTGACCGTGCTGGCGGGCCCAGATGATGAGAGAGTTGGTGTCGAACCCGGGCGCGACTCCGTGAACCGCTCCCCCGCTCGCGCGAGTGACTTCAGCGCCGAGTTCGATGAAATCGTCCCAACTCCACGTAGTGTCGCTGGGCGTTTTGAGGCCCGCTTGATTCAGCAGCGTGGGGTTCAGCGCCATAGTCGGAGACGCCGACCCCACGGGCACGGCGTAGAGCGTGCCGTCGACTCTGCCCGTTTCGAGCAGCGTCGGGTTGATGGCCCCAGTATCGAGTCCGGGCACCGAGGCCAGGTCGAGGAGCGCGCCGCGATCACAGTATTCGCGCAGGTAGATGCCGTCCATCTGAATGATGTCGGGGGCGTTGTTGCCAGCAACGTTCGTGGCGAGTTTGTCCCAGTAGGCGCTCCAGTCGGTGGGTTCGCCGCGAATCTGGGTCGTCGGGTGGCCCTCGCCGTAGGCCGCGATGACCTTCTGCGTGATGTTGGCGCGAGCGTCGGCACCCCACCACGCGAAGCGTAGGCCATCACCCGAGGCGCCTGGCGAGTTCTTGCCGCAGGCGGCTAGGGGGGCGGCAGCGCCCATGGCTAGGGCGGCAGTCAGCAGGGTGCGGCGGGTGAAGGTGCGGGGGGTGTGGGTGCGGGGGGCCATGGCACTTCCTTATGCAAGGTCCGTGGGTCGCGGAGACCCGGAGGGCGGTGACCACACACAAAAAAGTGAACGATCACATTCCAAGCGTATGTGATCGTTCACTTTTTTGTCAAGAGCCGACCCGCCAGCCCTGCGTGCCGAGTGTGTTGCGCACCATGCTTCTCGAATTGATTCTGCGCCCTGGCCTGCCCTATAGTTAATGACCGTGCCGGTTTATCCGGTCGGGCCGCCTTAGCTCAGTCGGTAGAGCGAATCACTCGTAATGATTAGGTCGCCGGTTCGATTCCGGCAGGCGGCTCACAGAGGCCCCCTCGCCATCAGGTGAGGGGGCTGTTTTTACGCCCGTACTCAGCCAGTCGAGGTTCACGTCGCAACGCTGCGCAATGAGGCGCAAGGTACCTCGATTGGGCTCGCGGCCGCGAAGCCAGTTCGACACGGAAGTCACGTGGACTCCGCAGTATTCCGCCACTTCACCTGACCGCACGTTCGCATGACGCATGGCGATGAGGATGCGGTCACTCAACGTCAACTCGGGCACTCGATCGGAATAAATTGAGATGGTCATGTTTACGACTATAAACCAAGTGACCAAAAAAATCATGACTTGAGGCGAATGCACGTTGAAGACGTGAAGCTCATTTGGCGAGTTGCGCTAAATGTTAGCGCCTCCCGTGCTAACTTCATCGTCATGAGCCAGCAAATCTTGATCGATGGGTACTACACAGTGCCCGACATTGCCCGCGCAGCCGGATGCTCAGTGCCCGCGATGATGTCCCGCCTCAAGAAGGACGAGGGCCGATTTCCGACCCACGCCGTACTGACTTCCAGCCAGCAACGCATTTATCGAGGCGACATTGCCATTGCGGCCGTCGCAGATTTCATCCGAACCGGCCGTCGGCCAGGAGCCCGAAACAAAGAGATATAAGACAACTGGCGCGAGACCGATGGTCTCGCGCCAGTTTGGGTTGCTACGAACATCCCCAGCGGGCCGCTACGCCCAATGACGAATCGATTACAAGCGAGGACAATCAGCCAACTACTGCTTTCCCGTGGTCTGCCAGCCGAGTGCGCTGGACCCCTTAAACGACCCAAGCACTGGGCATCTCTCATCGTCTGTGGCCAATCCTACTAGACGCCGCGCCACTGTCTTATCGCGGAAGACCTCTCACTACCTGACTGATCATCGGGTGGCGTGCAGCACATACGTAGAGCCACATCTCGATTTCGAGGTGGGGCTAGGAGTGTTGGCGGTGACGCGTGCCGCAGCGGAGGAGCGGGCGAAAACCGGGAGGGATGGATCAAGACTTCTGCGCCCGCTAGGGCTCCGCTTGGGTCCAGCTACCCGGCCAACTCGTCCACACGGACCCGTCCGGTCGCCAGCCACGCATAGTCCACCCCGCAAACACTGGCAATGACTCGCAGGTGCCGCCAGCCCGGCTGATACACGCCGGCCAGCCATCGAGAAATCAGCGTGGGATGCACGCCGCATCTCGCAGCCAACTCGCCCCGACGCACTCCTGCATACCGAAGGGCAATGCAGATTCGATCCCCGACTGTCGCCTCTGGCACCACGCCTTGCACACCTGCAGATTTCATTTTTCAAGCGTATCCGCTAATTCTTAGCGCGCCACCGGTTCGAGGCCCACTCCAAGGCAATAAGTTTCGCAATCACGCTAAGACTTAGCGCCAACTGGTACTGTGGCACCACTCCCTGCTCTCCACACCCTCGGAGGTTCCAATGTCACCGTCGACGTGGGAGTCCCCTGCGGCTCCGGAACAAACTGCTGCGACGGAGCCGCCTGCCGTGGTTATGACCACGGCACACTCAATCGCACCCCCCCACGTCGCTGTCGAGTCGGTCGGCGAGGCTCGCGCCGACTGCCGCTGCACGCAGGCACCGACATCATCCACCACGGGGGCCTGCGTGCACATCCACCACAAGCGAGACGTCCTCCAGAGCTTGAGCATCAATGGCCAAGGCGTCGCCGTTTCGGCAGAACATCCCTGGGACGTCACCGTGCGCGATGGCGCAATCCTGTTTACCGCGACCTTCGTCTTCGTGCATGGCGAGGTTCATTTGGAGGTGCCGTGAGTCCGCTTGACGCGTTGCGGTCCGCTCGGACGGTTTCGGTAGGAGACCGCATCGCGCAGGACGGTGCTGAACTTCTTGCCACTCTTAGTGCTGTACGAGATCCCGACCTCAATGGTCAGGGTGAACGTCTCGCCGCGAAAGTCGGTCTCGATATTCCCGACGACGCTCCTGGCAGTGAGCGGGCTGGCCGCTACACGCTCGAAAAATGCGTCGAAGAATGGGAGCGTGTCGAGCTCGATTACGCCGAATGGGGCTACGCGATCGTAAGGTCCCAACTCGTAGTGCGCCCCATCTATACGGACGGTGATGGCAACGTCTTGCGCGGCCTCTGCGCAGTCGTGAACGATGGTAAACCGACCGCGTTCCTCCCGCTCGAGTTTCCAGTCATGCTCCACCGCATCTGCAGCGACCTCAACGCTTCGCCGGCTGATCGCATTCGCTTCCTCTGCTTTTGCGTTTGCCTCGCGAGCGATGTTGTTCGCCACTCGGCTCTGCGCGACGGCCGCCTCGGCGGCGTGGTTGGCTTTCTCGGCGAGGCGGTTACTCTCCTGCGCGAGCACATTCGCGCGCATCGCATCAGCGAGGGCCTGGCGCGCGATGCGGACCTGGCCCCACGTGAACCCGATCGTGGCAAGCGAGACGAGGACGGCGGCGATGGCGATCCAGTTTGACGCGTCCATGAGGTCGCGACCTCCTAATAGACCCCTGTGTGGGGTGGTTGGATTAGTCACTTGCCACCCTACACAGGCCCTCGTCAGGGGTGGGGGTGGTCAGTGTGGCTAACTACCGGGCGCCAATCGTCATGTATCGCGGCGCTCCAACTCTGTGGCTTTGGACTAGAGAATCCGCAAGTAGTCGTTGTAGTCCATGGGGTCGATACGCTGGACGCGACGTTTCGAGAGCCGCGTTGGAGGGTCCAGCCACGACACCTGGACCTCGCGTTCGACGTCATCGTTGGGCCGCCCGCCCTCAAACCACACGAGCACTGCCGCGACGCCTCCGGTCGGGAGGTGCGCGATGTTTTCGGTCAGCCTGAAGTCACGAAATGACATGAGACCCGGGTTGGTCTCTTGCTCAATGAAGTGCGCTCGGCATCGCACACCGGCGACTTGTATGGCGTGGGCCGCACCGTCGCCGACATTCTGCAGTTGGAAGGACGCGTCAGGCGATTCCCGGCCGGTCAACTCTAGGGACGTCTCGAGCATGCCGTGTGGCATCTTCACGCCCAGGACCTCGACTGCCCACTGGGCTTGCACACGGTTGCGTCGGGTCCACCAAATCGTAAAGAGTGTTGACAGCATGAATGCCATAGCCGGGCCGAGAAGTGTCGTTAGCACTGTGCTCCACTGCATGTCGGCTCCGCGTGCAAGACCCCTGTGTGGGGTGGTTTCTGTATTCACTTGCCACCCTACACAGGCCCTCGTCAGGGTTGGGGGTGGTCGCCGTGGCTGATCCGCGGATCTTGTGGCCACCGTTCCTCACGGCCGCCGACGTGCCGTTCGCCGAGCCTGCTCCGCACCCGCACGCGGCTCGATCTCGGCACTGGTGCAGCGTCGACGTCGACGCGCACGCGGGGTGGCCACCGCGCCACTCGACGGTCGTGACGACCGGCGCGACCGTCGAAGTGCGGATGCCGCGGGGCCGGTGCACGTTCCCGCTGGAGTACACGCTCGTGGTGATGGCGCGGCTTCAGGAGATCGTGGACGCCGCCCCGCCACCTCCCGAGTCGCAGGGGGTGGCGCCGTGAGACTCACGCGGGGCATTCAGGTGCAGGCGCTCGTCGACATTCATGCACCGTGCGCTGCGCCGTTTACCCGCCTCGAGGTGGAGGACGGTGCCTCGGTGCGCACCTGCTACGCCCCCCGTGACCGTATCCGTGTCCGACTACGACTGCATCGGTGCAGTCATGACCTCACCGTGGATGATGTCGACGAGCTGCGTAGGGTGCTCGACACCGTCCACACCTCCGACGGGCTCACCACCTGATGGGCCCCCAATAACCCCTCGACCGCCACCATTGATTGTGAACTCTTCGCGGCGGTGGTCGAGGCCGGGCGCCGCCGCGCCGCCCCTTACACAGTTCGGCGGCGCCCACCCTCCCCGAAAGGAGCGCACGTGCGTACGTCCGACGACTTCGCGATGTCCGCGACGCTCATTGCCGTCACGGGCGGCATCTTGCCATGGCAGTTAGAGGATGGCCACGCGGACCATGCCCTGCACCGTCGCATCATTACCGAGGTCGCGGGCGTGCCGGATCCGGGAGAGTCTGCGTGGACTCGCGCCGTCGAGGTGCTCTATCAGCATGCGGCCTTCGATGCGATGCACCCTGATCGAGATGTCTGCGCCGACTGCACTCGGCCCGTGCGCCGCGGTCGACGACATGGCAGCGTTGATCCCATCATCGTAGACATCTGGCCTCACCCGAGCGGGCAGTGGCGACGCCAACCCGGTCGCGACGAGGTGGTTTATCGACGCCGCGGCGCGCACGCACGCGGCCTGTACCGCGAGCACATTCTGACCTGTGAAGCCATCTGGACGCGGTCATGGATGACCGGCAGCTGACCTTCACCGTGCACTCCCCGGACCTGCAGGTGCAGCTACTCCACGCCGCGGCGCGCAGCATCGGCACCATGCCCTGGCGCCTCGAGTACAACCATGCCAAAGGCGACTACGCCGAGCATCGCCTCGAGGTTGCCCTCCAGGCGCGGATCCTCACCGAACCCGGGCCCAACATTTGGGGCCGGGTCGTCAAACTGCTGTGGCGGGACCTAGACGCCACCATCCACCAAGTGGGTCGCACCATCTGCCAATCGTGTGGCCGTCCCGTGATCGTCGGCGAATCAAAGAAGCACCAGAGCGTCGCCGTCGACGTGTGGCGCCACCCCGAGGGCCAGTGGGAGATCGAATCTGCGTCGCAGATGCACCTCGCGCTGCGTGTCGTACCTGAGCATCTACGCTCCGGCCCGCACCACCTCTTTCGAGATCATGCCCTCACCTGCGAATCCCGAAGCCGCCGAAAGGACCAGCGGTGATTACCGACGACATCCCTCTCGACCAGGTCGACGAGAACCCCCGCAACCCTCGAAGCACACTCGGTCACCTCGGCGAACTTGCGCACTCCCTGCGTGCGTCCGGCCTGCAAGTACCGATCATGGTCCAACCCGGCACCACTGACGGACGCTACGAGATCCTCGCCGGCCATCGCCGCGTCGCCGCCGCCCGCCACCTCAAGTGGCCCACGATCACCGCGGTGATCCGCGAGACCCGCCTCGGCGACGCCGACCAGATCGCCCTCATGATCACCGAGAACGCGCAGCGCGACGCGCTCTCCACCCTCGAAGTCGCCCGCGGCTACCAAACCATGCTCGACCTTGGCCTCACCCCAAACGACGTCGCGAAGCGCCTCGGCATCTCCCAACGCTCCGTGCGCGCGCACCTCGGCCTGGTCCGCAGCGCCACCCCAGAGGAAACCGCAGCGCTGGACCACAAGCAGATCTCCACCGACGACCTCATCGAACTCTCACGCTTCGACCGCCACCCAGAACTGCACGCGTCTGTCGCTGGCGCGATCGGCACCGACCGCTTCGACCGCGAGGTCGCCTACGCGCGCGCCACCCTCGACCGCGAAAAACGCCTGAAGGCCCTGCGCGCCCAGGCCCGCACCGAGCACCCCACCGCCGAGATCATCGACGACTCGACGCAGTTCTCGACGCCGCGGCTGGAACTGAAGAGTTTGTACTCGATTCGATTAGACCTCCCGGCCGCGCTGCGCGAATCCGACGTGTACGAGCACCGCAACGACGACGCCGCGGCCGAGTTCGAGGAGGCCCTCGCCCACCTTCACGCCGAATGCCCGCACCATGCTGTTCGGCTGAACCCTGACCGGCCCCACGCACCGTTCACGTTTTGGTGCCTGAACTACCGCGTGCATCCCGCCCTCGAAGCCCCCGAGCGGCCCACGGCCCGTGGCGGCCAAGCAGTCAGCGCGCCACGCGGGGCGTCCCAGCCGGAGGCAGAGGCCGACCCGGCCACGCCCGTCGTCGACCGCGGCGCCGAGGTCGACCGGATCCTCAGCGAGGAGACGCTGCGCCGCACGGCCGCGTTCGTGCGGTGGATTGAAAATGCCACCGACGGTGACGTTGGCGATCGCCTCCGCGCCGCACTCCTGCGCTCCCTCGCGCGGAACTCCACCACCCCTCGCGCGGGCCTGCTGATTCGCATCCTCGGCACCGGCGTCCTCGCCGAAGCCAAAGAGCGCCTCGAGCACCTGAGCGTGCTGCAACTCGCGGCGCTCGACCAGGTGCTCGACGACGCGCTCTACGAGGAGGCCCTCGGACTGCGACTGCGCCGCCACGCATGGTCGGCCGAGTATGTCCGCGCCGCGATCAGCATGGGCTGGGAACCCGGAGACGCGATGCGCGCCCTCCTCACCGAAACCCTCGGCCGAGCCTATGAGTGAATCCACCGAAGTGATCGTCGCGCGCGCGAGCCTCGTGCGCGCATTCATCGCGATTGCGCCGCTCATTGCTCGGGAGCGTGAGACCAACCAGAGCGCAGTGCGTGTGGACGTCGCCGACGACGCCATCACCCTCTACGCCTCCCGTAGTTTCGAAGGCTGCACCGCCTGGACTCGCATCGCCGTGACCTCGACCTACCAGTCAGGGCCGAGCCTTACTAGCCTGGTCCTCGACCGCGAGCACCTGGCCCTCGTCATAGGAGCGCTACGCCACGACGCCACGCGAGACCTCTGGCTGCACGCGGCGCCCACGCGCCTCAGCGTGCGCGGAATCACACACCCCGACCAGCCTGCCGCGTCATTCCTGGAAGTGCCGCTCGCCCCCGCCTCCGATGCCCTCCACGACGTCGCCGGCATGATCGGCGCCCTGGTGCGTACCGAGCCGGTCTCGGCCGAGACCACCGTCTTCGCACTCGCCGGCCTGGTGCCCGTCCTCGCCGCGGCTAAGCGCATCGCCCTCCAGGTGCGGATCGTGCCGCTGCGGGGCCTCCCCGGTCGCGACCGCGCGATCCTCATCGCCGCCGACAGCCTCACATCCATCCTCGAGGTCGGGCGGGACAACCCCGCCGACGTCCTCGCCAGCATCGCCCTGATCACCCCACCAGGGCCCCGCTGGGGCGACATCGTCCAAGACGTCGCCCGGGACGAGTCGACCAGCCGAAACGCCGCTGGTCGCCATCAGCCAAAACTGCTCAACATGTAAGGAACCCCCCGTAATGCACTTCGAAACACTCACAAATCGAGACTCGCTGATCAACACGGGCCAAGTCGCCCATAAAGTCCTTGAACACTCCCTTGACGTGCTCAAGAACGCCACCATGCACCAGGAGGGCGCCGCGCTGCGGGCCCGCCTCGAAAAGCAGTTACCCCCCGACGTGTGGCAATTGTTCTGCGCGGCTGAACTGGAGGTGGCTCGAGTAGTCAATTTCATGCACCAAGCGCTGGTCGCGTCATTGACCACTGGGGGTGAATCTAACCTGTCAGTAGTGGATGGGTCAGACTCGCTCGTCGCATTCGGAAACTTCGTCGCCGCCGTAGCGGGCACGCCTTCAGCGGACATCCTTCATCAGGCAGTGACCGAGACCCACGACCAGGGCGCAATCGACGTGGCGCGCGCGGAACCCGACCCGTGCGTCGCAACCCTCGCAATAGTCCTACATGTGCCCGCCTTCTTCCGAGCGATGCAGCAGGACGTCGATGACTTCGAGGCCAAGCGCGCATGAGTACGCCGCCCCAACTCAGCGAGATCACCGCCGCCTTTATGAAGGTCCTCGAGGAGGTCGACGCCGCCGTGCAGAACCTGAACCTCCTGGCGGGTGGCGTGGGCGTTTATCTGAGGATGCCCGGCGCGTTCGACGCCATCGAGACCTACGAGGGCACCAGTGAATTCCTGCTCGCAGCGCGGATCGCCATCGAGACCGCAGCCACTCTCCTCGAAGACGTCGAGCGTCACCTACCGATCCCGCCCTCCTCGACGTCATGACCGACCCGAGCAGCGATCCCGTACGCGCCGCCATCGAGGCCGCGCTCGGCGAAATACTGGGCGCCCCGGTAGTCGTGCGCTCCGCCGTGTACGCAGTCGCGTACGACCAGTTCGGCGGTGACGCCGGCAGCAACGGAGTCGCGAAAGCATGCGTCGGCAACCCGCTCGAGTTCGGCACCCTGCACCGCATCCTCGACACCATGATCTACGAATCGCTCGAAGAGCTCTACGAGCCCCACGAGGAGGAGCCTGGCACATGACTCTCGCTCGCCCGCGCTCGCGGGCGCCTCCCGCACGCCTCCCCGACCTTCCAGGAGATGATCATGGCCTGGGCGAAACTCAGCGACAAAGCACACTCACACCCAGTAATTGCGCGACTGCAAAGCGTGGCAGAAGATGGGGATGAGGGCCTGCCATACGAGTGCCTGGGCTACGCGATGGCGCTCTACAGCTACTCCGCACTCCACCTCACGGACATGATCATCGACGAATCCGAACTCCGCGCACGAATCCCGCGGCCGCGCTACGAGCGCGCGCTCGCGGCCATGACCCGTTGCGGGCTCCTGCGCGCAGGCACGATCGTCGATGGCTGGCGGCAATACCACCTCATGGATGACGAGGACGGATTCTTCCACGTCAAGACGAGGCTGGAGGTGGAGACCGAGCGCCGCCGCGGCCGCGACAAGTCCAACCCGCGCCTGACCGGTGAGGTCAAGCGCCGCGACGGCGACGCATGCCGCTACTGCGGCAAGGTGGTGTCGTGGGGCAACACTGGCTCTGGCAAGCAAGCCACCTACGATCACCTGCTGCCGGACGGGGCGCTCGAACCCACAAGGCCCGACCAGCTGGTCGTGTGTTGCATCTCCTGCAACTCCAGCCTGGGCGCGCGGCCCCACCAGGAGCGCATGGCGCTACTGCTGCGCCCTCCTGCGCGGCCGTACTACCGTCGATCCACGCTGGCATTCCTTGCCAAGCATGGCATCGACCTTCCCGAGTCCTACGAGAAGAACGAGGCGCGCTGGCAGCCAGCTAGCGCGCACATGGCACCGATTGCCTGTGAGACGACCCCGGCCGACGATAGCGTCGTCGGCGCCCGCGGGACGCAAGGCGATGTGGGCACCCCGGTCAGCACCGATCACGCTGACGCCCGTGGGAGCGATGCCATGGCAACCTCCACGGCGGGTCGCGCGGCGAGCCCTGCTCACGTGGATCCCGTGAGCACGGCCACCGCGCGTCCTGGCCGCCAGGAGGCTGCCACGTCACGCACGGCCACCCCGGCGATTTCGCGGCCAACTCCTCGCGACCATCGCCCCCGCCAACGAAAGCGAAAACCCAGACCTCCACACGCAGCGTCCCTACCTGCAGTTACACCCTGTTTTCCGCCTGCCCAGGCAGTGCCTGGGCAGTGCCCAGGCAGCAAGGGTGCACTGCCCGGGCAACCCGGGTCGGGTAGGGACGGACAGAACCGGCACGGGTCGGGGCGCGCCGCGCGCGCGCCCCGACCCGCCACCATGCCCGAAACCACGAGCGCTGACCCCACCGACTTGCCCATCCCGAGGAGGCGACGATGACCGACACCGAGCGCATCGACAAAGCGTTGGCGGAACTTCCCGAGATTTGGCACGGCCTCCTGGGCGCGGCCCGCCGCCCCACTAGTCGCCGCGGTCCCGCGGGGCACACGCCTCCAGGCCCTCGCACGCCCCTCTCCATCGTCATGCTCGACCAGGCCGACGAACTGCACGCTGCGGTCGCCGCCTGGGCCATGCACGTGGGCCACCTCATCGGCGCGACTCCCCCGCTGGAGCGCGTGCGATTCGCCTCCGGCCTTCCCGTCGGCGGCATTGACCCGCGCGCCCTGTGCAACTGGCTTTCCAGCGCACTGCCCGAGGTGGATGCATCGACGCTGCACGACATGGCGGCCGACCTCTGCTCTCTCCTCGCGCGCGGCCGCTCCTCCCTCGGCCTCACTCAGGTCAGCCCCGAGACCAGAGAGCGGGCCCGCGCGCGCGTCGACGAGATCATGCGCGTCCGCACCGAACTACCAGGGGGTGGCAGATGAAGTATCGTCGCACCCGCGAAGGGTTCGACGCGGACGCCGAAGCCATCTGCTACCTCACGGGCCTGTCGCGCACGGCGGTCGCCTCGCACCTGCGACATACCGCGCGCACCAGGGAGGGACGATGCGTCTGGTTCCACCTGACACCAGAGGTGTACTGCCAGTTGCGCGCCGTGAAACCTCGAGCGCCGTCGACTCGAACGCCCCACCAAGTTGACCAGGCCAGGGCGTTGCGTAAAGATAATATGTAATCGTGGCCGTGGTGTGTCACTCCGAGCCCCCGCAGCGTCTGACTGCGGGGGCTCTACCGTGCCCGGGGGGTGAGGTAGGTGCCGAGGGCTAGGAAGGTCTGCTCCACGCCGGGCTGCCCCGTCATCGTCGACCGCGGCACCTCACGCTGCGTTCACTGCACTCGCGCAGCAGATCTCGCGCGGAGGCCACGCTCCCCCTATGCCAGTGCCGCGCACCGCCTCCGGTTTCGCGAGGTGGTCCTCGCACGTGAACCCCGCTGCTCCTGCCGGGCGCCGACGTGCCCGCATCGAGCAGCGTGCCCCTCGCCCTCGACCGTGGCCGACCATTATCCACTAGAGCGAGACCAACTGATTACACAAGGCCTTGACCCCGATGACCCCCAGCATGGTCGCGGCCTGTGCAAGCCTTGCCACGATCGACACACTGCCAGAACGCATCCTTCGGGCTGGAATCAGCAACCCAGCGCAAGCCCCTGACCTGCGGTTTTACAATTGCATTTACGCCAGATTTGGGGGTGGGGGAGGCCCCTGACCTGCGCAAACGCTAACCCGCCGGTGAGGTGAAAAAAATCCGCGACAGGTTCAAACACCGCATTCAACCCCCAGGTTCAAACACTGATTTTCACATGTCAGGTTCAAACGAAATTCTGACGCAATAGTCAGTCTCAATAGCCGGATCACCTGCGCAAGGCAGGGAAAACGAGGTGCGACATGCGAGGCGGATCCCGCGTGAACTCCGGGCCCCCGCCCGACCCCAACGCCGTACGGCGCGACCGACCCGTCGACCAACAAACCTGGACGATGCTTGACCCCGACTCCCGCGTCGGCAAGAAAGCCCCGCCATTCCCGCTGGTCAGACGCGAGTCCTACGCCGTGGAAACCCACGACGAGGATTACTCCACCGACTACTCCGACCACCTGCTTACTCGAGCGAGGCGGCTAGACAAACGCGAACGCGCCCTCTGGACCGAGATCTGGCGCTTGCCCCAAGCTGCGCAATGGAAGGCCGGCGGCTGGACGTACGACATCGCCCTGTACTGCCGCCTCATGGTCGACGCCGAGCTCGGCGATGCCAAGGCCGCCAGCGAAGCGCGCCAATGGTCTGATCGCTTGGGCCTGTCGGCGGCGTCGATGCTGCGCTTGCGCTGGAGGATTCGTCCCGAGCCGACGGCTCGCCCCGCCGAGGCACCGCTCGCCGAGGTGACGCACCTCGGGATGAAGGCAAGGAGGCAAGGCCGTGGCCGAGCCGCCACTGCACGAAATTCGGACCCTCGGTGACCTCGGTGGGGACTGGATCCAAGCCCACTGTCGGATCCCCGATGGCGTCCACGCCGGTGAGCCGCTGATCCTCAATGACGAACAGGCCGAGTTCTTGTGGCGGTTCTATCAGCTGCGGCCGCGGCCGGTGCCGGGCCGCGTCGCTGCCTCCTACCGCTACCGCCGCGGGCAACTCGTGCGGGCCCAAAAGTGGGGCAAGTCGCCGTTCGCTGCAGGCTTGACCTGCCTCGAAGGGGTCGGCCCGACCGTCTATGCCGGTGATGCCGTCGGCGGCGAGACGTACGCGTGCAGCGACCACTTCTGTGGATGCGGCTGGGTCTACGAATACGAACCGGGCGATCCCATGGCGATCCCCCGGGCGACGTCAACCATCCAAATCACGGCGCTCAACGAATCGCAGGCCGCCAACATCTACGACGCACTGCGACCCATGATCGAGCTCGGTCCACTCGTCGACGCGATCCCCCGCGTCGGCGCCGACCTCATCCGCCTCCCCAACTCCGGCACCATCCGCACCGTCACCTCCAAAGCCAACACTCGGCTCGGCCAGCGCATCACCTTCGCGCTCCAAGACGAGACCGGGCTCTGGACCGAACGTAACGGCATGACACGCACCGCCGCCACGCAGCGCCGCGGCCTCGCAGGCATGGACGGCCGCGGCGTGGAGTTCACCAACGCGTGGAACCCCGCTGAAGCCTCGGTCGCTCAACAGACGTTCGAAGCCACCGTCGAGGACATCCTGCGCGACTTCCGCCAGCCACCGCGCCAATGGAAGTTCTCTAACCGCCGCGACCGCATGCGCATCCTGCGCTTCAACTACGCGAACTGTCCCTGGGTGGGCGCCGACGACATCGCCGCGGAATGCGAGGAGATCGTACTGGTCGACCCCGCCGAGGCCGAACGATTCTTCGGCAACCGCGTCGTCGTCGGCGCGGGCGCCTGGCTGCCGGACACCGCCTGGTCGAGCAAGAAAGCCCCCGGCGCCGACGAGTGGTTGCCTACACCACCCCATGGCACTCAAATCTGCATCGGCTTCGACGGCTCCGAAAACAACGACTGGACCGCGATACGCTGCGAAACCGCTGATGGCCTACAGTTCACGCCCCGCGTTGGCCCGTATGACTCCCCCACGCTGTGGAACCCCGCCGAGCATGGCGGCTTCATCCCGCGCGAGGCCGTACACGCCGCCGTCGACGAACTCTTCAACCGCTTCGATGTCGGCCGGATGTATTGCGACCCTCGCGACTGGTACACCGAGATCGGCGAATGGGCGGCCCTCTACGGCGACAAGCGCGTCGTCGAGTGGTCGACGTCGCGCACCAGCCAGATGTATGACGAGATCCGCCGCTTCGAGGCGGATCTGCGTACAAGCAAGATCAGCCACGACGGCTGCCCCATCACCCGCCTGCACATGGGCAACGCGAAGAAAGCACCTAAGCCGGGGCAGAAGTACCTCCTGATGAAGGCCAGCGAGCACCAAAAAATCGACGCCGCCATGGCCTCCATCCTTGCCCACACCGCCGCCATCGACATGAAGGAATCGGGCTGGGCCAGCAACGATTTCGCCTGGATCTAAGGAGGTCGGCCATGCTCTTGGACGTCCACGCGGTGCTGCGTAGCGTCAACGACCTCTATCACCGGCTCGAAGTGCGCCGCGTCGACGTCAGCCAATTCGGCAGGTACTACCGCGGCGAGCAACCCCTGAAATTCGCGAGCCGCGAATGGTCCGACTTCGTCAACAAGCGATACGTAAACTTCTCGGACAACTGGTGCGGGCCCGTCGCCAACGCGAGCGTCGAGCGGCTGCGTCCTACCGGCATCCTCACCAGCGACAAAGAACTAAACCGCGAGGTCCTCGAAGACTTCCTCCGCCTCGAAGGCGAAGCCCAAGCCTCCCAAGGCCTGCTCAAGACGGCGATCGACTCCCGCAGTTTCGCCCTCGTCTGGGGCGACGATGACGGCCCCACGCTCACGTGGGAGACCGCCGAAAACATCATCGTCGACTACGACCCCGCCCGCTTCAACCATCCCCGCGCGGCCCTGAAAACATGGCGCGACGGAACCCGCGAATACGGGTACTTCTACACAGCCGACTACGTCTACAAAATGGTGCGCTCGCAAGCCGCCAAGGTCAAAGACGGTGTCACCGACTCGGGCCTGCTGATCGTGTCGAACCTCTACAAGGACGACCCGCACGCGGGCTGGGCCCCTGAAGAGGTCGACGGCGAACCATGGCCTCTGCCCAACCCCATGGGTGAGGTGCCGATCGTGGAGTATCCGAACAGGCCCGTGCTCGGCGAAGAACCCATCAGCGAAATCGGCGGCACCATGGCCATGCAGGACGCCGTCAATCTGCTGTGGGCCTACCTCTTCAACGCCGCCGACCACGCCTCGCTGGACGCTCGCGTCGTCATGGGCCAGGAGCGGCCCAAGGTGCCGATCCTGGACGAGAACGGCCAAAAGATCGGCGAGCAGCCCATCGACTTGAAAGAGCTGCGTCACGGCCGCCTCATGTGGCTGTCCAACCCGTCCGCGAAAATAGATTCGTGGTCAGCCGCTAACCTCGCCACGTTTACCGAAGTGATCGAGGTGTGTGTCGCGCACATCGCCTCACAGACGCGCACACCGCCGACGTACCTGGTGGCCAAATCCGGCATGTCCAATCTCTCCGGCGATGCGATCACCGCTGCCGAGTCCGGTCTGGTGCAAAAGAGCCTCGAAGCGATTACCTACCTCACTCCCTCGCAGCGTCGCCTGCACCGCCTGATCGCCCTCGCCAAAGGCGACTACGCCGCGGCGCGGTTGATTGCCACCGCGAAGATGGACTGGGCAAACCCCGGCGTTCGCAGTGAAGCGCAGGTCACCGATGCGAATGTGAAGCGCCGCTCGATGGGATACCCACTGCGCTACCTCCTCGAACTCGAAGGCAAGGATCCGATCGAGGTGGATCGCGTCATGGAGATGGCCGAACGTGAAATGGACCTCGGAATCGCAGATGAGAAGCCCCTGATGGCGGGCGGCGAGGTGCAGGCCAGCGACGATGGCGAGTTTGTGAGCGTCTTGTGATCGGGCCTGAGTACCCGCTCGAGGCGCGGCTTCACTACGACCGTGTCGCCGCCCTGCACAGTTTGGCCGAAGCCGACATCGCCCGTCGCATCTCGCACATCAACGCTGCGCACCCAGAGACCAGCGCCATCGTCGTTGACCGCTGGGCCCGCCGCCTCGCAGCACTGAAGCAGACCGCGGCCGAATCGGCCATGAAGTACCTCGCCGCACTCGACCCTCGCGGCGAGGGCGACGGAGCGCTCCACGCGGGCACGCTGCACGTGAGCGCACGTGCATTCGGGGAGGCAACCTCGCGTGGAGCGCCCCTAAGCCTCGCCCTCAAAGCACCACTGGAAACCGCCGCGACACTCGTCGACCGCGGCGCACACCCACTGGCAGCCCTCACCCAGGCCCGCCACTCGCTCATCACGCTGATGCGCACGGAAATCGCCGACACCGCCCGCAACGCCACCAGTGCAGGCATGGCCATACGCGGCGTCACGAGCTACGTGCGGATGCTGAACCCGCCCTCGTGCCCGCGCTGCATCATCCTCGCAGGAAAGTGGTTTCGCTGGAATGAAGGTTTCGCGCGGCACCCTCGCTGCGACTGCGTGCACATACCCGTCAGCGAAGCCGCCGCCGGCGACCTCACCACCGACCCCTACCAGGCCTTCTGGGCTTTAACCCCGCCCGAGCAAGACCGCCTCTTCGGGCGAGGCGGCGCCGCAGCCATCCGGGAAGGTGCGGACATCAATCAAGTCGTGAACGCGCGCCGCGGCCTCGCACTCAATCGCCTCACCACCAGCGAAGGCCTCGCAGCGCGCCGCGGTGGCCACGCCCGCGACGTGCTCGGCTCAGGGCGCCGTCTCAGCCCCGACGGCATTCTGCGCGCCGCAGGAACCGACCAGGCCCGCTACGTCGAACTGCTCCGCCGCAACGGATACCTGCTCGAGCAGGGCCAGGTGGCGGGCGGTGCGATCCGAGGTGCACGGCTGAGCGACGCGGAACATGCCGCGCGCCGAGATGCTCGCCGGGCTGAGCGTCGGGCCGCTCAGCGGGCCGCGCAGAAACCCCCTCGGCCAGCCCCGGTATTGCCTGATGCCATGACACGGATGAAACTGCTGGACGCTAAGGCGCTACATCACATCGTGTACGGCGAACCACTCACGCCGGGGGTGCGGGCGCAGGGGGGCCACTTGTCAGGGCTTGGACGACCCGAAAAAACCGAGTTTCCACCGAACTGGGGGCCCGGAAGGATCGCCTTCGCCGTCATGAAAACCGCGCGAGCACCTGAAGGCACCAAACTTGATGCGGACCAGTGGAAACTGACACGGCACGTTGATGGTGTTGACGTCACCGTCGTCTTCATTCGCTGGCCCGGGCACAAGAACGTGAGCTTCTATTCGGCATTTCCCCTTCCAGGCACAATGACTCATCGCAATCCCCCTCTCCAGCCGTGACTCGTATGATGGAAGGTATGGAGCCTGACTACGACGTGGGACGTGAAATTGCCCTTCAGCTGAAAGACATGGTCACGGAAGATTCATACGACATTGCGGCGACGTGCATTGAAGGCGGCTACGCAGCTTTTGGCGTGGCTAGCCTGCTGAATCACGTAGCGCGAACGGACGCTTCAGTGCCAGAATCCATTCTCACCAGGGCTAGCCAACAGTGGCTTGTTCCCCTCCCTGCACTATCGGGCGAACTCCTCGACTACATGGAGGACGCTATTGACGTGCTTCGCGAACGAAATGGCACCGCATAAACGATGCTCAAGCAGTAACCCACCGTCACGATGATGGTGGGTTTTTTCATGCCCCCTGGACCCCCGAAAGGACTCGCAATGAATCCACACCTCCTGCGCTACATGCTCCACACCGCCATCGACGACGCGAACGGTGGCAGTGGTGACAAGACCAAAGATGAGGCTCCTGACGATGCCAACGGCACCGGTGACGGCACAGGCACCGACGAGGACACCAACGCAGGTGCCAAAGACGCCGGCGAGGACGACCACGTCGATGGCGAAGACGCCCTCGGCGACCCCGGCAAAAAAGCCCTGGACGCCATGAAAACGAAGTGGCGCACGGAACGCCAGGCCCGCGCGTCCCTGAAAGCCGAGGTCGAGCAGCTGAAAGCCGACCTCGCGAAAGCCAACGGCACCGACGAGGCCACCCTCGCCGCCCAGGCCACCACGCAAGCGGCGATGGCCAAGGTCAATCAGCGCCTGGTGCGCGCCGAGGCCCGCGCCGCCGCCAAAGGCCGCGTCGTCGACGTGGACACCGCGCTGGCCCTCATCGACCTCTCCGCCATCGAGGTCACCGATGACGGCGTCGTCGACGTCGACGCCATCAACGACGCCATCGACTCCCTGCTGGAGTCGAAGAAATTCTTAGCCGCGCAAGGCGGCACCGCCCGATTCCAGGGCGACGCGGGAGCGGGCAAGCGCAACGCAGGCACCGGCAAGCCGCAGCTCACAAAGGCCGACCTCACCACGATGTCGAGTTCCGCTATCGAGGAAGCCCGTAAGGAAGGCCGCCTCAACAAACTGCTGGGCATCGCCTAGCAAGAAAGGGGGAGCCATGTCTGTCGACAATTTCATCCCCGAAGTCTGGTCTGCCACCATGCTGGAGACCTTCCGCAACGAAGCCGTCTGGGCTGGCCTCACCAACCGCGCCTACCAGGGCGAAGCCAGCAAAGGCAACACCGTGCACGTCACCTCCGCCGTGCCCGTCACCATCAAGGACTACAAGGCCGCAGGCCGCACCACCAAGCCAGAGAAGGTCGACACCACCCAGGTCGACATACTCGTCGACCAGGAGAAAGTCTTTGACTTCCTCATCGACGACATCGACCGCGTGCAAGCGGCAGGCAGCATGGAAGAGTTTGCCCGCAGCGCGGCCCTGGGTATCGCCGAGGATGCCGACTCGCACATCGCAGCCCTCGCCGTCACCAGCGGCACGCCCTTCACGAGCTCGACCAGCGTGACCACCGGCAACGGTGCCCACGACCTGCTCGTCGACATCCGGCGCGCCCTCGGGAAGGCGAAGACTCCAAGCGGCAACCGCGTCGTCGTCATCAACCCCGACTTTGAGGCGCTGCTGCTGAAGGCCGACTCGAAGCTCGCATCCATGGACACCTCGGGCTCCACCGAGGGCCTGCGCAATGCCACCATCGGAAACCTGCTCGGTTTCCGCGTGGTCGTCTCCAACAACATGCCCTCACAGGACAAGCCACAGGTCGTGGCCATGCACGAGTCCGCGCTCGCGTTCGTCTCGCAGGTGGAAAAGACTGAGGCAATGCGCGCTCAAGATTCGATCGCGGACCGCATGCGTGGCCTGCACGTATACGGTGCGAAGGTCATCCGACCGCTGTCGGTGCAGGTATGGACGGCGGCGTAGACCATGTGGATCAAAGGGATCAACGGGCAAGTCGTCGACCTGCCCGAACACGTGGCCACCGGCCTCATCGGCGGTGGCCACGCGGAACGCGTGGACGACCCCGAAGCCAAGAAGCCACGTGTGGCCAAACGGGGCGCACCCGCGGCTGCGGACGCGACTGAGGAGTAACCATGAGCGTCACGCCGACGGCGCCGCGGCCTCTCGTCACGCTCGCGCAGGCCAAGGCCCTCGGCCTGACGATCACCGACGACTCGACCGCACAGGAACTCCTGGATCTCGTGTGCGGATCCGTGCTCGATGCCATCGGTCAGCCCGTGCTGCGCCGAGACGTGACGTTTTCGATGCTGGCCCCCCGTGAGGAGCGGTTCGTGCCGCCCCTGCAACCGTGCAACGCGGTGCGCGGCGTCAGCATCGACGGCGTCACCGACGAGGACTGGTTCTTCGCGGGCGGCTACCTAGTGCGCCCGGGAGGCTGGGCCTCGTCGACGACCACGCGTCTGGAAATCACCGCCGACGTCGGCTTCGACAAGACCCCCGCCACGATCACCCAAATTGTGCTCAGCCTGCTAGGTGGCGGCCTCGCCGCCCTCGAGGAGGGAAGCTTCGGCACCGACTCGCGCGTCCGCAATGAACGCATCGACGATTACGGTGTCGGCTACGCAGTAGGTGATGACGCGGTCGCCTCGCCCATCGAAGTGCCCGCGCGCACGCGCACCTATCTGCGTAGCGTGTTCGGCCCTCCAGGTGATGCCGGTGTCGTGGAGACGTACCAATGAGCGTGCGCAGCGTCCTGCAGCGGGCGCGGCGGGTGGCACTCACCCGCATGCTCGATGCCTGCGTGGTGCGCCGTGAGGACCTCACTCGCGTCGACTCCAAGACCGGCCTCGCCGCACTCGTCGACGTCGCGACCTCACGGTGTCACCTCGACTCGTTGGCCTCGCAAGAGGCCACTGCCGACGTCGTGGGGCAGCAAGTCACTGTGCAACGGAGGGTCTTGAAACTGCCCGTCACGGTGCCGCCACTGCGCATCGACGACCTGGTCGAAATTACGGCGTCGGCAACGGATAGTGCCGTGGTCGGTCGCACGTTTCGAGTCACCGGTATCCCCTCAGCGACGCAAGCTTCGAGCCACCGCTACAGCGTGGAGGAGGTGACATCGTGATCGAGATTGACGGCAGTGACCTCGAGCGCGTCGCCCGGGAGTACGAGGGCCTCGCGGCCACCGCCATACCGGACCTGCAAAAGATCCTGCGACAAACCGCCGTCAACGTCGCCAAGGGCCTGCGCGCAGACGTGAAGTCATCGGGCTCGGGCCGCTGGGGCCGCTTCCCCAACACGATTAGCTGGGACGAGAAGGTGCTCGGCGATGGCTTCGAGTACGAGATCGGCCCTCGCCCCTCGGGGCAAGGCTCACTTGGCGGCGTCGTCTATGACGGCGGCGGCCGAGCGAACTCTCGCACCGCTCCACGCGCAGACCTGACCGCGCCCCTGCAGCGCGAGGAGCCGCGGCTACTCGCGAAAATCGACGCGTTCCTCGGGAGCCTGTGATGATCGAGCACCTCGATGCGTTCCGCGCGGCCGCTGCCCGCCTGGGCTACCCCGTCTTCGACTTGACGGTGCGCGGCGACGTGCGGCCACCGTGGCTGCTGCTGGGCTATCAGCCCCTGCCGCCGCAGCGATTGGCCCTCACGCGCGCGGCCCGCCACCTCGAGATGCCCATATTCCTCACGTACACCGCGGGCACTCCTCTCGGCGTCTTGGAGATGATCACCGACGCGCGCACTGCGCTCGAGGGCATCGTGCTCGAGGTGGCTGGACGCAAGGTCCACCCCCTCACCGTCGAGTCCTACGCGGGCGTCTCCATCGACACCGACGCCGTCATCTCCGGCACCTCCATCCACCCCGCCTTTGCGATCGACACCTGGACGATCGCGTCCACCACCCTCTAGGAGTAACCATGACTCTCTTTCTCGCGGACTCCACGATCCGCATCGCACTGCTCACCGAGCGCCCCACGGACCCTACGAAGTTGACGCTGACTCAGGTCAACTCGGGCGTCCTCGCCATCGACCAAATTCTGAAATCGTCGTACAAGATGGGCCCGACCAAGAGCGACGAAATCGACGAAGCGCCGCTGTCGACCCGAGGCAACGCTAAGAGCCCCGGCGCAGGCAACTACGAGGGCATGCTGCAGGTCTTCGTCGAGTTCGACGAGACCGGCGCGGCCTTTGACCCCGCCAGCAACAAAGTCTTCGAGACGCTCGACGTCAAGGGCAAGCGCCTATGGCTGGTCGAACGCCAGTCGGGCAAATTCGCCGACGAGGCCTGGGCTGTCGGTGACCGCTGCGACGTGTATGAGTTCCTCACGGACGAGTTCACTCGCGACGACAACCAGGGCTACATCAAGCGCACCATGGTGCCGCTGATTCAAAACCGCTGGAAGGGCGTCGCAATCACCGACGCCCTCGGCTAACTAGGTGGGCGCGGCCCGCCCGCCGCGCCCGCCACCTCCCCTGCCCGAAAGGATCTGCCGTGACCTCCCTGGATCAACTCCTCGACAAGGCAACGCGCCCCACCGTCGAGTGCACCATCTATCTCAACTGCGACCTCGCCAAATTCGACCGCATGCAAGACATCATCATCGCGCTCGACGACCCTGACATCGACAAGGGCGAGCGGCGCGCCAGCGAACGGAACCCCTCGACCGTGCTGCGCGCGGAACTGGCGAAACTGCGCAAAGACCTCAACCCCCTGAAGATCGTGCTGCGCTCCATCACACCGCTGGAACTCAGCGAGATCCTGGAGCCGCTGAAGGAACGAGGCCAAGACCAGGACCTCGAGGTCGTGGGCAAGCACCTGCTCGCCGCGCTCGCCCTGGATCCGCCGATGACGCTCGAGCAGGCAGAGAAGATTCAGGCGCTCGGCCCGGTCGCGACCGCGCCCATCGACGCGGCCCTGACCCGAATCATCACTGAGGTGCAGCGCCACCCTTTACTGCAACGGCCCCAGCAGACCGGCCCGGAATAGTCGCTAACCTCGCGGTTCTCCTCGACTGCGCCCCCGAGGTGCAAAGGCTGCTACACACCGCGCGTGACCTCCGTCTACCCCCGTCATTTCTCCTCCACGGCGGCGACGCGACGTGGACGGTCGAGGACCGCATCGCCATGCTTGCCCTCACTGACTACGAGGCCCTGCTGTGCCCCGACTGCGGACGCCTCGCGCGGATCTGCCAGGGCCCCCTCCTAGACGGCCACATCGAGGTCGTGACCACCCAATGCCAATCTGCGGCGGCGCTACAGCGCTGGCGCGCTGAAAATGCCGACCCGGGCCCGGAGCCGGGCACGCTCGCCGTGACGGTGGTGCGCCGCCATCCTCGCCGCCCACTGCCGCCACATCTCACCCCGTAAGGAGCAGTCATGGCTGATCGAGTGACACGACTGACCGTGCGCGCCGAGGTGCGCCAAATGCGGGAGGCGCTCCGCCAGGCAGGAATCGACGTGCGTAACCTCTCCCAGGAGACGCAGCGCGCGGGCCGCACGTCAGCGCAGGCCTCCGCCGCGCAGGTCGGAGCCTGGCGCCGCGTGGGCCGCGCGATCGCCAACAACACCCAACACGTCGACACGTTCGCCCGCGGCTTCGCCGTCGTTGGCGTGGCGCTGCTCGGCGTAGCCGCGGCGGCCATCAAGACCAGCGCGGACTTCGACAAGGCCATGTCGTCGGTCAAAGCCGCGACGCACGCGTCGACGGGCGAAATGAATCAGTTGCGCGACGCGGCCATCGACATGGGCGCGAAGAGCGCGTTTGGTGCCTCCGACGCCGCCGGCGGCATTGAAGAGCTCGCGAAGGCAGGTGTCTCCACCGCCGACATCCTGCGAGGCGGCCTGAAGGGTGCGATGGACCTCGCGGCCGCGGGTGGTATCGGCGTCGCAGAGTCCGCCGAAACCGCGGCCAGCGCCCTCACGCAGTTCAAGCTGCGCGGCGCGGACGTCCCGCACATCGCCGACCTCCTCGCGGCCGGTGCAGGCAAAGCCCAGGGCGGTGTCTCGGACCTTTCGCAGGCACTCAACCAATCCGGCCTGGTCGCCGCCCAGACGGGTCTGACGATCGAGGAGACCACGGGCACGCTCGCCGCCTTCGCGTCGGCGGGCTTGGTCGGCTCCGACGCTGGCACGAGCTTTAAGACGATGCTGCTCGCGCTCAATCCGAAGTCGGAAAAGGCCGCGACGCTCATGGATGAGCTCGGGATTAAGGCGTACGACGCTTCCGGCAAGTTCGTCGGCATGAGCGCCTTCGCGGGCAACCTGCGTGAAAGCCTGTCGGGCCTCTCGGCCGAGCAACGTCAGCAAACCCTCTCCACCATTTTTGGCACCGACGCGATCCGCGCCGCGTCCATCATCTACGAGCAGGGCGCGGTCGGCATCGACCAGTGGACCACGGCCGTCTCCGATTCGGGCTACGCGGCCGAGACTGCTCGAATTCAGATGGATAACCTCGCTGGTGACTGGGAGCAACTGAAGGGCGCCCTTGAAACGGCGCTGATCACCACGGGCGACGGCGGCCAGGGGTTCTTGCGCGACCAGATCCAAGCGGTGACGTTCCTCATCGATGAGTTCAATAAGCTTTCGCCTGCGGCGAAGAACGCTATCGGCACCGGTGCAGGCGTCGCGGGCCTCAGTCTCCTAGCCGCCGGCGGCATCCTCAAAATCGTGACGGGCCTCGCCGAGGCGCGTGCTGCAGCCAACGCCCTGGGACTCAGTTTTAGAATGGCGAGCCTTGCGGCAGGCGCAATCGGTCTCGCTATTGGCGCGGCGACGTTCATTTTCAGCAGAATCATTGAGGACGCGGCGAAGGCGAAGGCCCGCACGGATGAGGTTGCAGAATCGGTTGATGGCCTCAGCGGCAAACTGCAGGAGGGCGCACGGTCCACGTTCATCCAAACTCTCAAAGAGGACATCAACGCGGGCGATTGGAAAGCCCTCGACGACATGGGTGTCAGCATCAAAGACGCCACCGACGCCCTCATGGCGGGCCCAGCAGCCACCGAGGCATACGCGCTCTCGCTGGAGGAAATGTGGCGACAGGGCAAAGCCAACGGGACGATAACGGAGCAGCAAGACAAGGCTCTCGTTGGGCTGATCCAATCGTTGGGGCGCCAACGACGCGAGAACGCAGAGGCAATCGAAAGCGCGAAGCTCACCGCCCAAGCCAACGGGGAGGCCGAGGAATCCATCATCAATTGGGATGAGGCTGCGGCGAGCTTCGCGGAAACCGCTGATGACGTGAACGGCACCCTCGAAGAGCAAGAAGAGCGGATCCGCGACGCGCTCGACGCCTATGAGGACGCCATCGGCGCATTCCAATCCATGGATCAGGCGCAGCAATCACTCGCCGACCAGGTTCGCGACGGAGAAAAGGCCCTCGCCGAGATCATTCCCGGATGGGATCGCTACACCGAGGCCGGCTCGAAAAATCGCGATCTCCTTTCTGACCATGCCAAAGCGATGGAGAACGTGCGCACCGGCATGATCAAGCAAGGCGCGACCGCCGAAGAGATCAACGCACAAATGGCCACCAGCGAGGGCATGTACTTTCGCCTCGCCGAAGCGATGGGCCTCTCGCGCGAAGAGGCGGAAGAGTTCGGTCGGCAATACGGCGCCCTCGCGACCCTCGACCCCGCGACCCTCCAGGTGCAGGTAAAGGACGCCGACGTTACCGCGCAAAACCTCGACCGCATCCGGCAGATGTTTACGGGGCTGAAATCTGACTGGACCGACGGCGACGTCCTGGCGCACTTTGACCTGGACATCTCGAAGGCGGAGCTGAACCACGAGAAGGCCCTCACGGATCTCGACTACCTCGCGAAGTACATCGTCACGATCAAACCCGATATGGACCCGAAGCTGGCCATGGAAAAGGCCGAATTGGTGCAGGCGAAGCTCGTCGCGCTCGACCTCATGAAGCCAACTCCAATCGTGTCGGCGAACCCGCAGGCCCTCTACGAGTTCGTAGAGCTCGCCACGCGGCGCCTCGACCAACTGGATAAAACGTCGACGGATCCAGCGATTCGCGCGGAGATCGCCGAACTCGAGCGCGGCGTCGCCAACGCGAAGTCGCACCTGAACAGCATGCCCGCTGAGAAGCGCGTCAACACGTACGTGAACGGCGTCGACGGGGTGCGCGTCTCTATGGAGGACGTCCGCCGCTACCTCAACGGTGTCGGCAACAAGACCGTCACGATCACGACGTACCGGCAAGAAATCATCCGCCGCGTCCGCGAAGGCGGAACTCAACTGGCGAACGCGAACGGTGGCTTCATCTCCGGGCCTGGCACCGGCACCTCAGACTCGATCCTGTCGTGGCTGTCCGATGGCGAGTACGTGATCCGGGCAAGTGCCGTCGCTCGACCCGGTATGCGATCGCTACTGGATCGCATCAACGCGGGCGCGCAGTTGCCCGCCGATGCTGCGCAGCGG
The DNA here is from genome assembly GCA_022803075.1 of Micrococcales bacterium 31B. Lineage (GTDB taxonomy): Bacteria > Actinomycetota > Actinomycetes > Actinomycetales > Dermabacteraceae > JAFFTF01. The sequence goes on along the minus strand of JAFFTF010000006.1, from coordinate 137,693 downwards.
TTCGCCAGTGGCGGTCTCGTGGGCGGCGTGGTGGCAGGCGGCGGTCTGCCGTTCCGGGCCGCGGCCGTGCAGCAGGGCGTCACCATCATCCAGAACAACACCATCAACTACCCCAAGGGCGAGCCCACCAGTCGTGTGATCGACCGCAAGGCCGCCGAAGCACGAACTCGAGCGGGGCTGCTATGAGCGACGCCACCTACTGGATTGACAGCACCGACCTCGATGCCCGCTGGACTCTACTTCGCCGCGGCACGACCTGGTCCGCGCCCGTCTCGACGCGGCGCGACGCCCTCGTGCTCCCGCAGCGGCACGGCCACGCACGCGTTGCACCCGTGCGCTACGACCCGCCGCCGCTCTCGTTTAGTGTGGCGCTGCATGCAGACACGCCCGAGGGCCTGGACGCCGAACGCAACGCCCTGCTGCAGCTGCTCGGGCAGGATTCGATCACGCTGGTGCGTCAAAACGGCCAAAGCCGTGTCAGCGCTCGCGCCGAGCTCGTCAACGCCGGGGAGGCGATCGACTTCCTCGCCGCTCGCCGCGCGACCATACCGCTCACGCTCGTCGTGCCGGGAGTGTTCTTCACGGGCACGGAGCGCACCGTGTCGGTCGCGGTGACGCCTGGAGTTGAACGCATCGTGGAGATCCCCACCGACTCGTCGGCACCAGTGATGGACCTCCGCGTGGCATTCACGGCGCCCTTGGACTATCTGATCGTCCGCGACGCCCATGCGGGCGGCTGGCTCCAGGTAGACCGTCTCGGCCTCACGTCGACCACCGACGTCGTCACTGTCCACACCGGCAATCTCACCGTGACACGCTCCCCCGCTATCGATCTCACCAATCGCCTGGTGCGCACCCCAGGGTTCCTCGGCGTGCAGCCCCGCGCGGGCACGTTGCGATTGGCGATCGCGCGCACGAAACCGGCGTCGTCGACCACGGGCGGCGCGGTCTCGGTGGTCTATTCGCCCCACTACTTCTAGGAGACGTCGTGGAGTTTCAGCTTGGCCTTTTGGGTCCGACGGGCACCCCGGTCGGCACGGTCTACCGCGATGTGTCCTTCGACGTGGACGTCCTCACGCGCGGACGCTCCACGGGTAGCGTCGTCATTGAAGCCGCGGCGGCCGAGCACACGCTGCTTGCCGATAAGCGCAACACGGTCGCGTTGCAGCGCTGGACTGGCACCACGTGGCTCGAGGTGCCGGACGCGCAGTTTTCCGCCACGCAGCTCGACACGGACTCGCTCGAGCAAGAGGGTGGCGGCACGCTGACGCGCGCTTACACCCTCTCGTCGATCGCTTGGGCGCTGAAGGGCGCGTCCCCGGGCTTCCCCGACTACACGGGCGGTGCGCTCGGTGAAATCGTCGGCGAGGAGACTGACTGGGCATTCACCAACCAATCGCCCGGGCAGATCCTGAACGCCCTGTTTAGCCGCATCGAGTACATTTCCCAGGCCTCCGGAGGTTTCGGTGGTTGGGCCCGCGACCTGCTGGTCGCGCCCACCTTCACCACGACCCGCGACTCCCGCGGTGCAGCCTGGGCGCACCGACTCACGTGGACCTTCGGCGGCGAGGGCAACCTGCTCGATGCTCTCAACGGCCTGGCCGAACGAGGCGTCCTCGAATGGTCGCTGAACGGCCGCAAACTCTCAATCACGAACCCGAGCCCACACGTGGCTCCGTCGAGTCTGACGGGTCTGACGCAGCTGCGGCTACGGGACATGAACGAGGCCACCGAAACCGAGTCCCGCGTCGACACAATCAACCACGTCATCGTCCAGGGCGAACCGCCCGAAGGCACCACCCGCAATCGGTACTGGTCGATCAAGCACGCCAGCGCCGTCGACGGCGTCATGACCCGTGTGGTGAAGGCCTCTGGCGTGACCACCGCGGCCGCGGCACAGCTCGTGGCCGACAACATATTCGCCGAGTTCGCCGTGCCCCAACTGCAGGTGTCGCGGCGGTGGACCCACCACCTCAGCGGCACCCCGCAGCCATTCACAGGGGTCGCTCTCGGCCAGTGGGTAAGCGTCGAGCGCCTGGTGCGCCGCGACGGCACCGACCTCGTCATCAGCGAACCGTATCGAGTCACGAAGCTTCACCTAGGCGACGCTGGCACCTGCCAGGCAACACTCGGCAGCATGCTCGAGGGCGAGCAGGAGCGTCTCGCCCGCGCCGTCGCAGCGATCTCCGGCGGCGGCGTCGTCGCCTCGACTGGCTCGACCGCCAAACCCACACCGCCGTCGACAGCTGTACCGCGCGCGCCCCAAGGCCTGCTGATGCAGGCGCACACCTCGATCACCCCCGATGGCACGGCGATGGGCCAGGTCCTCGCGCAGTGGTCGCCGGTCACGACCGGCACGCGCAGTGAGACGCTGGCCATATTCACCTATGAACTCGAGTCGGCGCTCGGCGTCGACGGGCAGGCGGTGGTGTGGACGAGCGCGGGCCGTATCCATGCGGGCACCTCCTGGTCGTCGCCGTGGATCCCGCCCGGGCAGAAATATGGCCTGCGCGTCCGCGCCGTCACCGACGCGGGCGTCGTCGGAGCGTGGTCGACCGAGGCGTGGGTCCAGGTGGAGCCGGACGAGATCGCGCCGCCCACTCCCGCGGCGCTTAGTGCCGCCACGCAGTGGGGCACAGTGACGCTCACCTGGTCTGGTAGGGACGCGACCGGCGAGCGGATGCCGCTCGACTTCCTGCGCCTGGACGTCCAGGGCCGCGTCGCGGGCACCGGCACGTGGAAGACGGTCCCGCCGATCACCACCGCGGGCGGCACGTCGATACACGCCGACACGAACGCAGGCGAGGAGTGGGAATACCAGGCGCGCGCCGTCGACCGCACCGGCAACACCTCGCCGTGGTCCACCCTGACGCGCGTAACCGTTGCATCGATCGGCGATGACCCCGACTATCAGCGATCTCGCGACGAAATCCTGGACCAGGCCGACACCTCAGCCCGTGAGATCGCGACCACGGTGGCCACTGAGATCGCCGAAGAACTCGATGCGATAGTCCGCGAGAGCGTCCTCGACCAGTGGGGCCCCCGAGAGACCGCGCCGACGACGAGTCGCAGCGGCGGAAAACTCACTGTCGGCTCCACCTATCAAGACTCCACCCGCGGGAACCTCACCCGCATTTGGGATGGCAGCGAGTGGGTCGACGTCCGCTGGGAGGCGGCGGCGATCGGCGAACTGCTCGCGGGCAACATCGGTGCCCGCAGCATCAAGGGCGGACACATCGACGGCGAAGTTGTGGAGGGCTTCCACGTCAAAGGCCGCTCGATGACGAGCGACAAGCTCGTGATCGGCCAGGGCACGAATCTGATCCCCAACGCTGACTTCGAAGAAGGCGTTGAGCCGCATAGTGCCGGCAGCGCCACCCTCGCGCAGACTAACGACGATCGTGTCACCGGAAAGTCATGCCTCCAGGTGACCGTGTCATCGACGGCGACTGCCTCCACAGTCTTCCTCGGCGGTCCGGCCACGATAGGCAGAATACGAGCCACTAAAGGCGACAAGCTCACGTACCGCTGCAGCCATCGCCTGGCCTCTGGCACTGCCACGTCGATCGCGCTGCGCCTCTATTGCTACCGCGCAGACGGCAGCTACATCACCTGGTTTACCGTGCCTGAAGCCACGCTCACACCACCATCGTCGACATGGCACGAACTGGTCGGCGACGTGACAATAACCAACGCCGACACAGTTTTCGTAGTGCCCGTCGTCTCCGTCTCGTCAGCATCGGGCCAAGCACCAGTGGTGTACTTGGACCAGGCCAAACTCGAATCAGCGACATCAGCGGTCATCATCGGTCCGCAAAGCATTCAAACCCCGCACCTCGCCGCCAACGCAGTCGACATCACCAAACTGAACGTCGTCTCCGTCGCCAGCAGCATCAGCTTCTCCGACTACCTCTTCGCGAATAAGGCCAGCATCGGGCATGTGAAGGCTCTGGCCGTGTGGGCGGACATGTTCAAAGGCAAGGTATTCGAGGGCGGCACATTCAAGGGCCAACGGCTCGAGGCGACCGACATTGTCGGCGCCAGAATCGAACTCATCAGCACGTCCTACACCTCCGGCCTGCTCCAAGTACGTGGCGCCGGAAAGCTCGAGGCCATCCAGCTCGACGCGAATGGCCTCCACGGGCTGCCAGATTACCGTCGCGGTGAGAAGTGGTTTTCTCTGGGCATGGATCGCCAACTGCGATTCTTCGGCGACGGACAAGGCGGCATCTGGGCACAGGGCAAGCAAACGGACATCCGGCTCACAACCGACGTCCGCGGCGACGGGAGTAACTTCGCCGGTATTAGCTTCGACACCAAGCACCTTCCGGGCACAGTTCGCTACCGCAGCGGCGGACTCAACATTCAAGATGGCGGTCTTGAACTGCGACTAGAATCACCCATGGTCACAGGCCACATTGCGTGGGGAAGCCTCGTCCGACTCGGCGCTGAAGGCATGCAAGACCTGGCATACTTTGGTAACTGCCACCCCTTTGCCCTACGTGACGGCGTAGGCACTCGCCTAGCCATCAACGGTAACGCCTTCGAAGTACGGCACAACGGCAATGGCCCAAATCCGCGACTCCGTCTCGCACCGGGTCGCGCATACTTCGGCTCTATTGGCGGATCTCCCCCCATGGGATTCCTCGACCTCAACGGCTCCAACGCGACCATGTACTCGCGCGGCGACCTTCGCAACGGCGCGGCGAACGTACGAGCCCAAGAAAACTTCATCCAACTCAACGCACCGACCACTACGACGTCCGGCAACCTCGTCGTCAAAGGCTCCATCTCCGCGACGGGCACCATCTCCGGCGCGGGCAAGTCGCTTATGCGTCCGCACCCCGTGCCCACGAAAGCCCGCGAAGGCTACGTCGTCACCTACGCGGCGCACGAACAACCGCACCACCTCATCTCCGACATGGGCGCAATCATCCTTGATGAAACCGGCACCGCCACCATCCCCCTGCTCGACCACTGGAAAGCCATGACATGGCCATTTACCAGGCTCGCGCACCTCACCGCGATGGACGCCACCGCAACGCCTCTGTGGTACGAACGCACCCCAGGCGGCGACCTCATCGTGCACGGCTCCCCCAACATGCTCGCGACCTACATGATCACCGGCATCCGCAACGACATGCCGTTCCTCGAGGTCGAGCGCATCGACGCCGAATTTGCGATCGCCTCGGCCGACTACATCCCCCCACGTCCCGACGTGCGTGACGCACTCGACGACCTCATCGCCACCCTGCCGCCCGCACCCGAGGCCCCCGAAGATCCACCCCTCCCCGACGAACCCCCAGCAGAAAGCCCGACACCATGAGCGACCAACCCTCCATCAACTTCGACCTCGTGGTCAACGAGTTCAAACTGCACCTCGCCGACGTCATGGCCGAGAACATCATGCTCCGCGCTCAACTGCGGAGCATCCAAGCCGCGGCCGCCGACGTCGACGAACCGGCCGAGGCTGAACCCGAGTGAGCATGCCCCGCCATGCCGCCCGCCGGCGCGTCCCCCGTGCCCACGCCGCCGACATCATCTGCGCGCTCCTGTGCGCCGCGCAGGGCCTGCGCTACGTGCTGCCCACCAGCGTCCTCCCGGTCGATACCCCCGGCGCGCTGGTCTACCTCTCAGGTGTGATACCCCTGCACGTGTGGGGCTGGGCGTGGCTGGTCGCCGCGGCCTGGTGCCTGGCCGTGCCCTGGCTCCCCACCGGCCCGGACGCCCTGTCCCTCCGCGCCCGGGCCCCCCGCCTGGCCGCGATCGCGTTGACGTCCGCGTGGGCGGCCGCGTACGCCGCCTGGTGGATCGTGAGCTTCATCCCCAATGAACTCGGCAACCCCGAGGCGTGGCGCACCGCGGTGATCTACGTCAGCATCGTCGGTCTGATCACCCACACGATGCTGCCCGACCGGAGCCCACCGTGACCGAGGAGCTCATCATCGGCATCGTGGGCCCGCTCGTCGCGGCGATCGCCACCATCGCCACCGCCCGCATCACCTCTCGCGGCCGCGTCGACGCCGCCACCGAACGCGCGGCCGAGCAACGCGCCGCCGAGATCGCCGACCTCGAGTCCCGCATCGAGGCCCTCCGCAGGGAATCTCGCGAGGCCCGCGCCAACCTCCGCCGCGCCAACGTCGTCATCGACACCGGTCGCGAGTACATCGTCGAGCTACGCCTACTGCTCGTGCGCGAATCCATCCGCCCGCCGGAGTGGCCAGAACTGCTCCGGCGCCTCATGTGAAGAGAGACACATCATGGCTCTGTACGCCAACGGGCAGGCCCCAGCAGGCCTGCTGATGACCCTACCTGACACCCCACAGTTTAATGACGGCCGCACCGCGATGGCCCTCGCCGGACCCTGCATCGACCTCTACCTCATGCGCCACGACTGCGAGCGTGAAACCGGCCACCGCATGCGCATCAACGACCTCTACCGCGACCTCGACGCGCAGAGCGCGATGCTCGCGCGCTACGGCTACCCCCGCGCCGCCCGCGTCGGCACCTCCAACCACGGCAACCCCGACAAGCAAGCCTCAGACATCGACATCAAGACGTACACCGAACCGATATTTGTGTGGATCGACCGGAACGGCATGCGCTACGGCTATAAGACCCGCACAGTCAAAGGCGAGCCCTGGCACATCGAGCACCAGGGCCAGCGCGCCTACCAGTCGTGGAACCGATACCTCGCCGTGCTGCTCGGCGCCACCACCGTGAAGGTCTGGCAGCGCGCTGCGGGCACCCCCGTCGACGGCATCATCAGCGCACCCGCCTCCACGCTGATCCGCCGCTCCCAGGAATACTCCAACCGCACCTACGGGATGCGCCTCGTCGTCGACGGCATCGCAGGCCCCGCCACCATCCGTGGCATCCAAACCGACATCAAGGCCAAGGCGCAGCCCAACCTAGTCGTCGACGGCCTCCCCGGCGCGGGCACCCGCGCCGGCATTCGCCGCCTCCTCGGCATCGCCTAATCATCACAGAAAGGACCGCCATGTGGACCAAGCACTTTTGGATCGACGCCGCCGAACGCTCGCTGAAAACCCTCGCACAAACGCTCCTGGCGTCCGGCTTTACCGACGCCACCGGCATCCTCAACCTCGACGTCCGCGCGATCGCCAGCGTCGCCCTCTCGGCCGCGGTACTCTCGATCCTCTCGTCCCTCGTCTCTGAGGGCATCAACCAACGTGGCAGCGCGAGCCTCGCTCCGCCCGACCCCGACGCCAAGCTCTAACGAACTCGAACATTGTTCGAGTAGGCACGACATCGCTAATGCGGCCCCGCACCTCATGGTGCGGGGCCGCAGTGTGTTTTTAAACCTATGTGTGCCCGAATAGCATCTGGTCATGTCAAGATAGTTGGGAAAGTCTATTGCGAGCAGACCTTCGCGCCGGTAATATGCAACACTCCTCGCCACAGCTACCTCAACGCCACAAAAGGAGGAACCCGTGTACAGTCCGACCATGGTGTGTAACAACATCCTCGCGCGAGCGTTCAATGAGAACGTGCGCGTGACACCTATGAAGCTCCAGAAAATGCTGTACTTTGTGGCCAGCGAATACGCGAAAGTTACCGGCCGTACCCTGCTAAATGAACCATTCCAGCAGTGGGACTACGGGCCCGTATTGAGCAGCGTGTACAACGAGTTCAAGCCTTACGGCGCAATGCGAATCAAGACCTACGCCAAAGACTCACAAGGCAAAGCCCTGTCCATTAGCGAAGACTTCGACGCTGAATTGCGACAGTGCCTCGACCGCGTGTGGGCGGTCACCAAGGACCGTGATGCGGTCACCTTGTCACGCATTACCCATGAGAAGGGCTCTGCGTGGTACAAGTCTTACCAGAAGGATCAACGCGTCATCAGCGACGAAGACATTCGCCAGGACGAAACGTACAAGCGACTACTCGGACTTTAGGCATGACCGACGAGACGCCCCTGCAGAACCACCTCGACGCGGCTACGCCCGACAAACCGCCCCCCACGTTATCCGAGGGCAGCGTAGAGGAGCGGCCGCCCGAGGATGGTGCGCAAGCCAAACCACTAACCAACGAACATGAGGACCCAGAAAACGCCCATCGTCGCGAGATGCTCAAAAGCAAGACGAAGTACGCGATGTGGTTTACAGGCAGTAGCGTGGGTGCACTCATAATCCTGTCCGCCGCGAGTTACTACTGGCCAGGCTCAGGAGAGGCAACCTTGATGTCTTCCGCCATAGACACTTGCAAGTTCTTAGCCACAACCGGCTTCGGCTACATCATAGGCAAATCCGGCAAAGAAGAACCCTAAAGCTACGTCGCTAAGCCGCGCACCAATGCGCCGACGACGATAGCGGCCAGGACCACCAAAATTCCAAGGTCCAGCGCGTTAGCCAGCCCGACAACGCGCGGGTGCGCTCTTTGAAACAAGACCCACCTCGCAGCGGGATCAACACAAGGTCCGAGAACCATCGCATACGCCACCGCCAACGACACGAGCGGCCCCATCACCTAACACCCGTCTCGTACTTCCACCACTTCACCATCAAGACACTGATCGATACCGAGCCAGTCACCGCAACCGCAGCAAAGCCGATCGGCACCACGACATCAACTGCCAGCCCATGCCGGACAGTCTCGATCAGGTAAATCAACAGCATCAACGCCGCGACCACCACCGAAACGCACACGAAGCAGATCACCCCAACCAGCAACGTCAACCTGTCATTCATGGGGTCACTCTAAACTCAGCACCGCGCTCGCGGCCGCCTACGCCCGCGTCACCACGAACGGTCCCGCGGCCCCTTCGGGTGCGCGGCCCGCCTCGAGGATGACCACGTACTCTTCGCCCTCGGGACCGACGCGCGACCAAACCCCGGTCGACCGCGTCCACGTCGTGCCGTCAACCGACCGCGCCGCCCCGCCCACGCGCAGCCGCGCCAGCGACGTCAGGTGCTCGCCCACGTCTGGATGCGTCACAACCCACTCGTCGCCCACCCTTTCCACCGCACCCAGATCCTCGAGCGCGTGCACGGCGCGCAGGAGATCTCGCCAGGCCTCGGCCCTAGCCGTGAGCCCTTCGCCTCGCGCCTCGCCCTCGCACCGCAGCGCGAGGCTGCGCGTCATGACAACGTCCACTAACTTCCCTCAACTTCTCGTATCTTCTCTAGGCCGCGATGTGCAGCCCTCCTATGGCAACGCGCCGCCGCTGGTCGGAGACGGCCGTGTAAATTTGCGTCGACGCGATGGAATCGTGCCGCATCAGCTCCTGCACGGTGCGCAGGTCGGCGCCGCTCTCGAGCAGGCTCGTGCCGTACCAGTGGCGCAGTGCGTGGGGCGTCTCGCGCAGGCCCGCAGCGCGCAGGGCTCGCCGGATCAGCGTGCCGACCCACTGCTTCTTTAGGGGCCCGTGCGTGCAGGGCGACGGGAACCAGTAGCCGCCGACGCGCGCGCGGCGCTCGGCGACGCGCAGGAGTTTTTCGTGCAGCGGCACCATGGCGCGTTTGCCTCCCTTTCCCTCGACATAGAGCACCCCGGACGCCAGGTCCACGTCATCCACGTGGACCTTCGCGATCTCGTGGATGCGTAGGCCTGCGAGAGACCCCAGCAGGACCATGTCGCGCTGCTCGACTGAGGTGCACGCCGCGAGGACCGCGGCCAAGGATCCCGCGGGTATCGGCCTGGGCATCGAGCGGCGGCGCCGCGGTGGAATGATCCCCGCGCAGGGGTCCGCCTGGAACACCTGGATGCGTACGAGCCACGCGCTGAACGCTTTCAGGTGCGACCAGTAGGTTGCGCGCGTCGACTGGCTCATGTCGCTGGCCAGGAAGCACTCGATGTCCTCGGGTGTCATGGTGTGGTCACGGAGGAATCTGCGCAGGAAGATCTCTCGTTCGTAGATGGTTCTCTCGGACAGGCCTCTGGCCTGCATGGAGATGACAAAGGCAGCAATTTGGCGTGTGTGTGGTGTGTGGTGCGTCATGCCCCACATCATGCTGCCTGGCGAGATCGGCGCAAAGGTAAAATCGCGTTTTCTGCGACCTCGTGACCTGCGGTGATTCCCTTGTAATGATTAGGTCGCCGGTTCGATTCCGGCAGGCGGCTCCGCTAGCCCCCCGCCTTCAGGCGGGGGGCTTATTCATTGATCGACCGCGCGTGGACAGCGACAATCTGCGGCCGCCGATCGCGCCGCCTTCTCCGCTCGGCATTCACCGAAGCGACCGACCCTAACGCTCCCCTGGCGACTCTTTGAGGTTTGACCTGTAGCCCTGCCCGGGGCGGCCCGCAGCCCACGCATCTACGGTCTCTGGTACCAGGCCCGTGTAGAACCCACGAGGGCATCGGGCTCCGGCAAAGCCACACCCGTTAGGGCGCCCCGCGTCACGCGGAGACGCTCAGCGAACCCCGACATACCGAGGTAGCGAATCATCGCCGCACCCTTACGCTCGACTCAGTGATGCCAACCGCGAACCCGGCCAAGGCCATTGCCAGCGCGACACCCAGCGGCCACGAATGCATGCCCTTTAGGGCCAGCACCACGGTGCACACCGCGAGCAACATCACTCACAACAGGCCGAACATGCGCATGTGATCTCCACATCTGGGCCGGGCCCCGATCGGCCAACTTTGGCGCAGCCAGAGGCCCTATCATGTCACAATCGCAGCGCCACCCGAATGGGCCACAAATCCTTTGTAAATAGCAATTTACTAAACTCTCGAAGGGGATGCCGCCTTTTACCTTCCCAGTGCATGAACCACCGGACTCCACCAGCAACCCGCTACCTCGCTCGCAATGTGGCCCCCACCACGTAGGATGCCCGTAGGTCGGCGTCTTCCCTCGTCGGCTCGATGCCCGTTTCGGCACGCTATCCGAGGTGATTATGAAAGCCCTTTCTCGCACTCTGGCCGCCGGCGCACTCCTCGTGCTTACCGCTACCGGCCTGACCGCCTGCAACGCGAAGTCTGCAGGCTCCGACACGTCGGCCACGAGCGGTGCGGCGGCCGCTCTCTCCATTCAACCCCTGACGCAGATCGACGCGAACGGCGCCGCCGTCACGGCCACCGCGGCCGGCACCCCCGCGAACCCCGCGGGCGACGGTAAGGCCACCTGCTCCAACGTCAGCATCGCCCTCATGGCACCCCTCACGGGCGAGGGCTCTGCGCTGGGTGCGAGCGTCAAGCAGGGCGCCGAACTGGCCATAAAGGAGCACAACGACGCCAACCCCAATTGCCAGGTCACTCTCAACAATTACGACGACGAAGGCGACCCGCAAAAGGGTACGCAGGTGGCACCCCAGGCCATCGGCGCGCAGAGCAACGTGGGGGTCGTCGGCCCCGTGTACTCGGGCGTCACCAAGGCCGTGGGTCCCACGTTCCAGCAGGCCAACATGCTGCTCCTGGCGGTCTCCACGAATCCCGACCTGAGCACGAACGGTTGGGGCAACTTTTTCCGTGGCATGGCCAACGACAGCGTCCAGGGCCCGGCAGTAGCGAAGTGGCTGATCGCCGAAAAGAAGGTAACCAGCGTGTGCGTGTTCTCCGATAACTCGGACTACGGCATCGGCCTCGCCAAGGAGGTGTCCACGGCGCTCGGCGCCGCGGTGAACACCACGTGCAGTAACGAGCAGATCAAGACCGGCGAGAAGGACTTCTCGGCGCTGGTCTCGAAAGTCAAGGCCGCAGCGCCGGACGCCGTGTACTACGGCGGCTACTACACCGAGGCGGCGCTCATCGCGAAACAATTGCGCACGAACGGGGTGACGGCCACCTTCGTCTCCGATGACGCGGCGAACGACCCACAGTTCATCAAATTGGCCGGCGCGGACGCCAAAGGGGCCCTGCTCTCGTGCCCGTGCGGCCCCGCCTCGACTGACTTCGCCACCAAATACAAGGCGGCATACAATGTCGACCCGGCCGTGTACGCGGTCGAGGGTTATGACTACGCAACCATCATCCTGAGCGGAATCGACAAGGGCATCACCGAACGCACCCAGATGGTCGAATACGTGCGCGCGTACGATGGTCAGGGAGTCGGCCGCCACTACAAGTGGGACGCGACGGGCGAATTGACCGACGCATCCATCTGGACCTACGAAGTCAAATAGTTTTTTATAAGTGAGGACGCACGGTTCCGCCGTGGTCAGGGTCGCACTCGGGGTGACCGTGGCTTACTGAACGTTTCGAATCACTTAACAGAATCCTTAAGATTTCCCCTAGACTCGGTGTTCGTATATGATCACACCAAAATTGCGGCGCTCGCGAGGTTGTGACCGAGGATATTATCGGCCATCACTTGGGTTCGCCGCACGGCGGATTGCAGACGGGGCGCACACCGCGCTCCAAGCAACAACCGCAGCTCTGGGAACATGCCGTTACGCATCGCAGCGTGACTGTTGAACCCGAAGCACTTGGGTTATTGCAGGCAACCCACTGCCTGAGCGCGTCGCGCTCGGGTTCGACAGCTAGCTAGGTGCTCCAGGCACCGGAGGTTTCCCATGAAGAAATTCACCAGGATCGGCGCCGCGGCGGCGGCAATTGTCATCGCAGGCTTTTCTCTCACCGCGTGCGGCTCTAAAGAGGCCGGTACGCCCGCAGCATCGGGCAGCAGCGCCTCGAGTGCCGCCACCAACCTGACCATCGCCGCACTCACCGAAATTGACGCCGAAGGTAAGCCGGTCACGGCCGCCGCCGGTGCTGCCCCCGCCGTAGACCCGGCGGGTGACGGCAACGCAACCTGCACCGACATGTCGTTCGGCATGATGGGCCCACTCACCGGCCCCAATGCCGCGCTGGGTCAGAACATCTTGAACGGCGCCCAGATGGCCGTTGACGAGCACAACACGAAGAATCCCAACTGCCAGGTCACCATCAACAAGTACGACTCAGAGGGCGACCCGCAAAAGGGCACGCAGTTGGCCCCGCAGGCGATCAGCACGCAATCCAACATCGCACTTCTCGGCCCCACCTTCTCCGGTGTAACCAAGGCGGTTGGCCCGACGTTCCAGCAGGCCAAAATGGCCATGCTGTCGGGTTCCGCTACAAACCCCGACCTCACGAAGGCCGGCTGGACCGTGTTCTTCCGCGGTGTTGCCCCCGACTCCCTGCAGGGCCCCTCGGTCGCCAAGTGGATGATGGGCGAAAAGGGCTTCAAGAAGGTATGCGTAGTCTCCGATAACGGTGACTATGGCGTCGGCATCGCGAAGGCCGTCAAGGACACCCTGGGGAGCGTCGCCGTGGACTCGTGCTCGCAGCAGATCAAGGCAGGCGACAAAGACTTCTCGGCCCTCGCGAATGCCATTAAGGCGGCCGCTCCCGATGCCGTCTACTTCGGCGGCTACTACGCCGAGGCTGGACTGATCGTGCGTGCGATGTCGGACGCCGGCGTCGAGGCCACGTTCGTCTCGGACGACGGTGTGAAGGACCCCGAGTTCCTGAAGGCAGCTGGTGCGGCGTCGTCGGGCTCGCTCCTCTCGTGCCCCTGTGGCCCGGCCTCCGAGGACTTCGAGACGCGCTACACGGCGGCCTTTAACGCTCCCTCGGGTACGTACTCGGTCGAGGGCTACGACCTCGCCACCATCATCTTGACGGGCATCGACTCGGGTATCACCGACCGCGCCAAGATGGTCGAGTACATCAAGAACTACGATGGCCAGGGCGTAGGCCGCCATTACTCCTTCACCGACACGGGCGAACTCAAGACGCCCGCCGTGTGGACCTACGAGGTTAAGTAGCGTCATCGCGATGAGCTGCCGCCTGGCCACCCGTCGGGCGGCGGCTTCGTCGTATCTGGCCACTCTCCACCGGTTATTCCTCAAGGATTAGCATGCTTATCTCTCTCGCCGCGTCCCCAGCCGTGACGCTCGCGAGCCTGCCGACAGCGACCACCGCGTTTGACGTGGACACACTGGGATCCCAGTTTTGGTCGCTTACCATCGACGGGCTCACCTATGGCTCGATCTACGCACTCGTCGCGATCGGCTACACGCTGGTCTACGGCGTCCTGCGCCTCATCAATTTCGCCCACTCCGAGGTCTTCATGGCCGGCCTCTTCGGCCAGTATGTGGGCCTCATGCTCCTGGGCTTCAGCCCGAGCGGCGACGCCTACGACCTGGGCATCGCACAAACGGTGTTGTACATGGTGCTGGCTACGCTGTTTGGCTGCCTCGTCGCAGGCGCCACGGCCCTCGGCCTCGAACGCGTCGCCTACCGCCCCCTGCGTAAGCGCAATGCCCCGCCCCTCGTGTTCCTCATTACCGCCATCGGCGCATCGTTTGTGCTGCAGGAGTTTGTCCACTACCTGCTCCCCCTGATGACGGGTCAAACCCTGGGCGGCTCAAACGCCCAACAGCCCATCGTTCTCGTCAAACCCGAGACCCAGTTCTCGATCGGCACCGGCGATGTCACCAATACGAGCCTCATCATCGTCATCTCGGCCCTGCTACTCGGCATCGCGACCGACCTCTTCATCAACAAGACCAAGTTCGGTCGCGGCATGCGCTCGGTCTCGCAAGACCCCACCACGGCGACGCTCATGGGCGTTTCGCGTGAGCGCATCATCATGATCACCTTCGTGCTGGGCGGCATCCTCGCCGGCGCAGCCGCCGTGTTTTACACGATGCGGGTCCCCGGCGGCATCATCTTTAACGGTGGGTTCCTGCTCGGCGTGAAGGCGTTCTCGGCTGCCGTCCTCGGCGGCATCGGTAACCTGCGAGGCGCGCTACTCGGCGGTCTCATCCTGGGCGTCGCCGAGATGTACGGCCAGGCTCTGTTCGGCACGGAGTGGCGCGACGTCGTCGCGTTCGTCCTGCTGATCGCGGTGCTCATGATCCGTCCCACCGGCATCCTCGGTGAGTCGCTTGGAAAGGCACGCGCATGACCAAGACCTCGAATACTCTTTCGGGCCAGGGCGCCACGCGACACGGTGTCGGCGACCGCCTGCGCACGTGGTGGGAATCCCGCAGCCGCATGCAACAGTGGGGCTTCGGCATCATCTTCTGGGTGGCCATCGCACTGCTCCCCGTGCTGAATCCACCCATCATCACGACGGCACCCGCCACCAGTTTCGGCGCCGTGATGGCGCAATTCGCGATGTACGCCCTGATCGCCGTGGGTCTCAACGTGGTTGTCGGCCAGGCCGGCCTGCTCGACCTCGGCTACATCGGCTTCTACGCCCTGGGCGCCTATAGCGTCGCCGTTATGACCTCCCCCGATGGCCCGCTGGCCTGGGATCTCAGCGCAGTCGCCGACTCGACGAACATTCCGCAGCCCCTGCTGTGGTGTGGCATCGTGGCGATCGCAGTGGCCATCACCGCTATCCTCGGCCTATTCATCGGCTCCCCGACGCTGCGACTGCGCGGTGACTACCTCGCCATCGTTACCCTCGGCTTCGGTGAAATTATTCGCCTGCTCGCCGACAACCTGCAGGACCTCACGCGGGGCGGCCAGGGCCTCAACCGCGTCGCGTTCCCCGAGATCGGTGCTGACGCCACGGCCGGTAACGCGGGTGTCTTCTCGGCCTCCAACGCCATCGGAACCTTCAACTCGGGCATCTGGTGGTACTGGGTGGGCCTCGCGTGCATCGTGATCGCGCTCATCGTCGTGGGTAACCTCGAACGATCGCGTGTGGGGCGCGCCTGGGTCGCGATTCGTGAGGACGAAGACGCGGCCGAGATCATGGGCGTGCCGACGTTCAAGTTCAAGTTGTGGGCCTTCGTGATCGGCGCGGGCATCGGCGGCCTCTCCGGCGCCCTGTACGCGGGCCAGGTTCAGTTCGTCGTGCCGACCAACTTCAATGTGGTGAACTCCGTGCTGTTCCTCTGTGCCGTCGTGCTCGGCGGCCAGGGCAACAAGCTCGGCGTCATTCTCGGCGCGTTCATCATCGTGTACCTGCCGAACCGCGTGCTGGGCATCACGGTGGGCGAAACGTCGCTCGCCGAGTTCAAGTACCTGTTCTTCGGCCTCGCGCTGATGGTCCTGATGATCTTCCGCCCGCAGGGCCTCCTGCCGGTGCGGCAGAAGCTCCTCGCCATGGGAGAGTACGCACAGTCCTTGCTGCGCCGCAGCAAGTCAGAGCCCGCCGCCGAGAAGGGAGCCACCAAGTGACTACCGCTACGAACGAGACGCTACTCTCGATGGACGCGGTCACGATGCAGTTCGGTGGCCTCACGGCCCTCGACCAGGTGACCTTCGACATCAAGCGCGGCGAGATTCTGGGCTTGATCGGCCCCAACGGCGCCGGTAAGACCACATGCTTTAACGCCATGACGGGCGTGTACCGGCCGACGAGCGGTCGCGTCATGCTCGACGGTCAGGAGATGGGCAAGCTCAAGCGCAACCAGATCACGCGACGCGGCATCGCGCGCACGTTCCAAAACATTCGCCTGTTCGGCGAAATGACCGCCCTCGAAAACGTGGTGGTCGGCACGGACGCACGCCACCACACCAGCGTGATCGGTGCGGTTTTTCGCTCCCCCAGGCACCGCCGCGAAGAGAAAGAGGGCGTCGAGCGCGCCATCGAACTCCTGAACTTCGTGGGCATCTCGCATCGAGCGGGCGACAAGGCGCGCAGCCTCTCCTACGGTGAACAGCGCCGACTCGAAATCGCGCGCGCCCTCGCCACCGAGCCGAAGCTATTGTGCCTCGATGAGCCCGCGGCGGGCTTCAACCCCAGCGAGAAGTCCGACCTCATGGACCTGATCCGCAAGATTCGCGACGCGGGCAACACCGTGCTGTTGATCGAACACGACATGCGCCTCGTGATGGGCGTGACCGACCGCATTGTGGTGCTGGAGTTCGGCAAAAAGATCGCCGACGGCCTGCCCGCAGAGATCCGCGACAACCCCAAGGTGATCGCGGCCTATTTGGGAGTCCCCGATGACGAACTTGGATAAGAAGCCGCAGCCCGAGTCGGCCGCTCACGCCGAGGCGGAGGCTCTCGTCGAGAAGGCCGCAGCCGCCGCGGAGCAGGCCGCCCACAACCTCCCTCAGGTCACGGGCGACACCATCTTCGAAATAGAAGACATGGTGGTGCGCTACGGCGCCATCGAGGCCCTGCACGGAATCTCGTTGCGGGTCCGAGAGGGCGAACTGGTCACCTTGATCGGCGCTAACGGTGCGGGAAAGTCGACCACGATGCGCGCCATCTCGGGCATTCGCCCCCTGACACGCGGCAAGGTCATGTTTGAGGGCAAGGACATCTCGACCATCCCCGCGCACAAGCGCGTGCAACTCGGCATCATCCAGAGCCCCGAAGGCCGCGGGGTGTTCCCGGGCATGACGGTGCGTGAGAACCTCGAGATGGGCTGCTACGCGCGCACCTTCAAAACCAAGCAAGAGCTCGTGAGCCAACTCGACCACGTACTCGAACTGTTCCCTCGACTCAAGGAACGCATCAATCAGGTGGGCGGCACGATGTCGGGCGGCGAGCAGCAGATGGTCGCGATCGGCCGTGCCCTCATGGCACGGCCCCGGCTACTGCTCCTGGACGAGCCCTCGATGGGTCTCGCCCCCATGGTGATCCAGCAGATTTTCAAGATCATCGGCGAGATCAACCGCTCGGGCACGACCGTGCTGCTCGTGGAACAGAACGCGCAGCAGGCCCTGCGACGCTCGCACCGCGCCTATGTGCTCGAAACGGGCAACATCACCCGCGAGGGCACGGGTGCCGAACTGCTCTCCGACGACTCGGTGAAGCAGGCTTATCTCGGCGCCGGCTAACGGGGCTGCAAACCAAGGAGGGTGGCTGCGTCCGCAATAATTCTTTCGGACGCCGCCACCCTCCTTTTCTGCTGGGCCTACTCTGGCGCGACCCCGGGGTAGAGGTAGACCTTGCCTTCGCGCACCTCGACCCGGTGCGCGGCGACGGGGTCGAAAGCGGGGAGGGTAAGCGCCGCACCTGTCTTGAGGCAAAACTCGGCTCCGTGCGCGATGCACTCGACCTTGCCTTCACCGATGAAGCCCTCCGCGAGGGAGACCTCCTCATGAGAGCAGAAGTCGTCGAGCGCGTAGAGCGTGCCCTGGTCGCGGAAGATGCTGATGTTGACGTCGGCCCCGGTCTCGTCGGGGCTGAACACGAGCGCGCCGCCCTCGGGGATCTCGGAGTCGTCGCAGACGTATTCGCCGTTACTGGTTGCCATAGGATTTCGCCTCGTAGTTCGGGTCTACCACCGATTGCTGGGGGCCGCCGCCGTCGCAGGTAAGGCCGTTGTCGGGCGCCGTCTCGTCGATGAAGAAGGAGTCGACGGCGTCGGCCACGCACTCGCTCGCGCTGGGATACGCCGTATGGCCCCAACTTTGTGACGTGAGTAGGACGCTGTTTGCAATCGACTTTTGCAGCAGTGGAGACCAAGGGTAGGGAGTCGCGGGGTCGCCGGTGGACCCAATAACAATCATCGGCGGAACACCCGCGATGCCCGTGAGTGCGGGCTGAGGGGCGGCCTTAACTTCCCAGCCCGCGCAGGCGAGCGGGTTGTAGCCGAAGTACTTGCCGAAGTTCGGGGCGGCCTTCTCGAGTTTGGTGGCCTCCGCGCGCATCGCCACGACGTCGATCGGGAGTTGCTCGTCGGCGCAGTTAATGGCGGTGAATGCCTCGGTGCTGTTGTCGCCGTACTTGCCGCCTTCACGCGTGTTGAAGATGTCAGAGAAGCGCAACACGGAGCGGCCGTCGTCCTCCAAGAGTGCCTTGAGCGTGGGGTCGAGGGCGAGGTCCCAATACTCGTGGCGATAGAGCGGGCCAAAGATCGCGGTGAGGGCCAGCGCGCGGGTGAGCGGCCGGTCGGCGTCCCCCGTAGCCAGGGGCTTCGTCTCGAGGGCGTTGAGCTTGGCATCGACCTGCTTGAACGCGTCGTCCACGCTGGTGCCCTCCGGGAACGGGCACGAACCTTGGCGCTCGATGCACTCCGCGAGATAGCCCTTGAAAACAGCCTCAAAGCCGAGCGCCTGGCCGCGCGAGAGCGCGTTGGCGTCGCCGGTCGGGTCGACGGCGCCGTCGAGCACAAACTGCCCCACCGACTCGGGGTAGATCTTTGCGTAGGTGGCGCCGAGCACGGTGCCGTAACTAAACCCGATGTAGTCCAGTTTTTCTTCGCCGAGGATCCCCCGGATCACGTCCATGTCGCGCGCCGAACTGGCCGTGTCGACGTAGGCGAGGATCCCGTCGCTGAGGGACGCACAGTCTTTGGCGAACTGGGTCTGCAGGATGGTTGCCTGCTGCAGTTTGGCATTGTCGTCGAGGTCGGGGCTCGCCGCGAGGTACGCGTCTTTCCCGGCGGTGTCATCAAAGCACTTGACGGCGGTCGAACGCCCCACGCCGCGGGGGTCGAAACTAACGATGTTGAAGTTTTCGCGCAGTGCGTCGCTCGTCACGAAATCGACCGACTGTTCTACGAGGTCGACCCCCGAACCACCGGGGCCACCGGGGTTCAACACGACGCTGCCCTGAGCTTTCTCTCCCTTGCCTGCGACAACCGCGACGATGGCGAGGTCAATCGTGTCGCCGTTCGGATCGGCGTAGTTAAGGGGCACCTTGATAGTGGCGCACTCGGCGTCCTCGTTACCGCTGCAGGGCTGCCAGTCCACCTCCTGCGTATAAAACTCGTCGAGCCCCTCGGGCACCTTGCCCTGCGGGGTCGGGTTGCGCGGCATCGTCGCGGGTGCGGCGCTCGAACTGGCGCTCGCGCTTTCGCTCGAACTGTTGCTCGCGCTGCTATCGGGAGTGGCCGAGGCGGTCTCGTCGTCCGAACTCGTCGTCCGCGAGGTTGATGCGGTCGGGCCGCTGGAGCCGGCCAGCGAACTGCACCCCGAGAGCGCCAAGACCAGGGCCACGGACGCAAGCGCGAGGGCCCGGCGCGTCCGCACCAGCACCCCCGTGGTGCGGCACGTGCGGGCGTCCGGCGTCGACTGCGGGTGGAAGAGCGTCATGAGTGCCTCTCATCGGTGACAGGACCACCATGCTACCCATGTCACCTGGGCTTGGGCGCGTGCTGGTCACGGTAACAAGACATGAAGCGGGCCCGTCGATGGTGAGTGTTCGACGGGCCCGCTGGCTTAAGGTGCTGAAGTTCGGCGGTTACTTCACTTCGCGCTTCATGGTCATGAAGATGCCGATGATCAGCGGAATCACGACGTACACAGCCGCCGTAACGGCGATCTGCGCCTCGTGGCCGCTAAACTCGCGGGCGGCGATCATGGCCGTGTTGATCTGCCAGTTAATGTAATCAATGGTCGTAATGAGCCAATCCACTTGGAAGCCATTCGCGATTCCGAACACGATCGAGATCGCGATAGGCACGAGGAAGTACAGCACGATCGCGCCCGCGGTATTCGCGATGCAGGCTCCCAGGGCGATACCAAACAGCACAGAGATCAGAAACGTGAGTCCGCCCGAAGCGAGGGCCTCGCCCGCGTTGGCGAAGGTCATGCCAAACCCAGAGGTGGCGCCCTTCAGCGCGGTGTAGCCGATCGTCACCAGCACGCTGAACGCATACATGAGCGCGCCCAGCACGATCGATCCGACAATCTTGGCCGCGAGCACCTTGGCCCGCGAGGGGCTAAGGGTAAACGTTACCAAAGCGGCCCGGGCCGACCACTCGGCGGTCATGCCCATGATGGCGATGACCGGGAAGATCTGCACCGCGGGCATCGGCATGTACCCGACGTACTCGCTGAACTCCGCCGGCCTGGTCACGGTGTCGTTGAAGTACGCGATGACGGCGACCAAGAGAACTAAGGCCGCGCAGATAATGACGATGCTGCGACCGGAGCGCGTGTTCAGGCTCTTGCGCATTTCGATGAGCGTGAGTTTGGCGAATGATGCGCCGTTGAACGAGCGCGGGTCTAGAGCATTGGACGCCGAGGGGGCAGGCTTTTGCAGGGTGGTGGTCATGTTGGCTCCTTAGGCAGCGGCACGATCGGAATCGCTGGTCAGATGGAAGTAAAGGTCTTCGAGGCCGCGTCCGTCTCCACCGCGCAGTTCGCGCAGGGCCACGCACGCCTCGAGGGCAATCGCGCCCACCTGGTCGGCCTCGGCGTTCACGGCAATGCCGCCGTCCGGGCGGGGGGCCACAGCGAGCCCGTGCGCCTGCAGGGCCCGGGCCAGGGCCGCATCATCGCTCGAGCGCACGACGGTGCCCTCGCCGCGCAGGAGGTCTTTCATGTGCCCCTGCGCCACGATCTGGCCGCGGCCGATCACGACGAGTTCGTCGACCGTGGCCTGCACCTCATGCAGCAGGTGACTCGACAGTAAGACCGTGCCGCCGCGGGCAGCGAAATCGAGCAGCAGGTGGCGCATCCAACGAATGCCCTCGGGGTCGAGACCATTGGCGGGCTCGTCGAGGATCAAGAACTGGGGGGAGCCGAGCAGGGCAGCCCCGATGCCGAGACGCTGGCGCATGCCGAGAGAGAACTGCTTCACGCGGCGCTTGGCGCCGTCGTGCAGGCCCACGATGTCGAGCATTTCTTTGGCGCGCCGCTTGGGCAGGCCCTGCACCATCGCCGCGAGCTCGAGGGTTTCGAGACCCGTGCGACCCGCGTGCTGCGCCGAGGCGTCGAGCATGACGCCGACGACACGCCCCGGGTTGGGCATGTCTTTGTAGGCGACTCCGTTGAACGTGGAGTGGCCGCCGTGGGGAGGGGTAAGGCCCGTGATCATGCGTAGCGTGGTCGATTTGCCCGCGCCATTAGGCCCGAGGAAGCCCGTGATAGTGCCGGGTTTGCACTCGAATGAGACGTCGTTGGCGGCTACGAAGTTACCGTAGCGGCGCGTGAGATTTTCTACCTTAAGCATGTTTCTATGATGCACTCCGGTGTCCAGGCCAAGCCCCTGCCCTTGGTCTGCAGATAAGTAACTAAAGTCGTTCTATCCGCCCCTGCGAGTATGGTGAAGTCTACTGATGTCGGGTTGGGACCGGCAAAAAGTTATGACCGGCCAGTACGCAGCAAGGAGGCGCCATGTTCCGACGCCTGCACCGCGCTACTCGGCGCGCTCGACGCCCCCTCAGGTCGACCTTTGGCGACTCACAGCGCCTGTTGAAGTCGGAGTCTCTGCAGCGCCCACCCCATCAACCGGGTCTGTTGGCCCAGGTGTCGCTCATGGCGCTCGGCGTGGCCTATTCGGTCATCGTGTGGGTCACGTACACGACCAGTTCCCGGGTGGACTACGCCGATCTCGGTCTGCTTTATCGAGCCGGCAGTGACGGACTCGTCGCTGTGGGGTCCGTCGTCGGCATCGCGCTGACCGGGTGTCTCTGGTATCGCTACCGATATGTGCGCTGGCTGCCGTTTGTCGTGGTGGCCGCAGACGTGGTCTCCCAAAACGCGGTGGTCTCGGCGGCGTGCGTCTTCGTGGTGGGCACCCTTGGGCTCAGCTGGCGTCTCGTGGCGGTCACGTGCCTCGCCTATGCCGCGTCGCTAGCCAACGTGATCGGCACCCGCGACAACGCGCTGATCTCGGTCGTGGGCATCATCGTGCTCTACGCGGTATGGGCCGGCATCGGCCTCTATACCGGCGCCCGCCGCGACCTGCTGCACAGTTACCAAGACCGCGCCGCGCGCGCCGAGAATACCCAGTTCTCGCAGGCCGCTCAGGCCCGCACCGCCGAGCGCACCCGCATCGCGCGCGAAATGCATGACATTGTGGCCCACAAGATCTCGCTCATCGCGCTGCACGCGGGCGGCCTGGAGGTGCAGGCCCAGGTGGCCCCCGAGAAGGTGCAGGCCAGCGCGGCGTTGATTCGCCAGACCGCGACCCAGGCGCTTACCGAGCTCCGCGGCGTCCTGGGCGTCTTGCGGGACGCCGACGGGGGCGAGCGGGCACCGCAGGCCACGTGGGAGGACGTGCTGGAACTGGTGCATTCGACGCAGGCGGCGGGAGTGCGGGTGCGGCTGCAAAACTACATTGACCCCAAGTATCAGGTGCCCAGCGAACTGCCCGACGCGCTCAGCCGCACGGTGCACCGGGTGCTGCAAGAATCCCTCACCAACGTGCACAAGCACGCCACCCACACGCTCGTCACCATCACCCTCGCAGGCAGCCCGGGCGAGGCACTGAGCGTCGAGGTGCGCAACGCGCTGCCCGTCGGCCAGATCACCCAGCTGCCGGGCTCCGGCATGGGCCTCGCGGGCCTACGCGAACGGGTGGAGTTGAACGGGGGCACGCTACGGGCGGGCGCCCTCGACGGCTACTTCGTCGTGCACGCCGAAGTGCCCTGGACCCGCGACACATTGAGTTAATTCATCAGCAAGGGAGAACCCATGGAAAACCGCATTCGCGCCGCGATCGTCGACGATGACGCCCTCGTGCGCGCCGGCCTGTCAATGATTGTCGGCAGCGACCCTGAGATCGACATCGTGGCGGAGGCCGACGACGGTGTCCACGCGGTGCCCATGATTCAGGCCCACTTTCCCGACGTCGTCTTGATGGACGTGCGCATGCCGCAAATGGACGGGCTGCGCGCGCTGAAGTCGGTGATGGCCATGCCCAAGCCTCCGCGCGTCATCATGCTCACGACGTTCGACCTCGATGAGTATGTGATTGAGGCGCTCCAAAATGGTGCCGACGGGTTCTTGCTGAAGGACACTCCCCCGCTGGCGCTGGTGGCCGCAGTCAAGGAGGTCGCGCGCGGCGGAGCGACACTGAGCCCAGGCGTGACCAAGCGCATGATCGACCACCTCGCCGCTGCCGCGACCGCGAATTCGAACCGGCCTGGAGTGGATTTCAGCAACCTCACGGAACGCGAAATGGCCGTGCTGGGCGAGGTCGGTCAGGGTTATTCGAATGCCGAGATCGGTTCTCACCTGTACATGAGCGAGGCGACCGTGAAGGCCCACGTGTCGAAGCTGTTGAGCAAGCTGGGCTGCTCGAATCGGGTGCAAATCGCGCTGATCGCGCACGACGCGGGCATCACGGAGGCGTGAGGTCCACCACTGCGGAGGTCGCCGGGGCCCGCGCCTGGGTTGACACAGGGGCGGCGGGGCGGACGCGAGGTCCCGCGCTTGACCTGGAGGTTTGAGTGGTCGCCGGGGCATCGGCGGCGGTGGCCCGGCCACGCGGATGGAGGCCGAGAGGGCGCGGGGAGAGGGGGCGTCCCCGATTCGCTCGCGCGCGGTTTTGCATTGGGGGCCGTTTTCACCCTACTATTTCTAGGTCGAACCAAAGAGCACTGCTTTGAGGGATGACTTCTAAGCCCCCATCGTTTAGCGGCCTAGGACGCTGCCCTTTCACGGCAGTAGCGCGGGTTCGAATCCCGCTGGGGGTACGCAATTCGGGTGACGCAGATGACTGAACGGTCAACTTGCATAAACCGAAAAATGCAGTAAAGTGGTTAAGCGTGACCAAGCGGTAAAACGCCTGGTAGACACCATGAAAGCCTCTAGAGTAATCTAGAAATCGAGGCCCTGTAGCGCAGTTGGTTAGCGCGCCGCCCTGTCACGGCGGAGGTCGCGGGTTCAAGTCCCGTCAGGGTCGCCAGACGTCAAAAGCCCTTCTTCGGGAGGGCTTTTCGCGTCAGTGAGTTGTTCGCAACTCACGGCTCTGTAGCTCAGTTGGTAGAGCGTTCGACTGAAAATCGAAAGGTCACCGGATCGACGCCGGTCGGAGCCACTGAACCCTCGCGTAGCTTCTACATCGCGGGGGTTCTTTTTTTATGCCCGCACGCGCCACGCGTGGGTGGTGCATAGTGGTGTCACTGCGCTGGTGGCAACCCTCCCGGCGCGGTTTTCACTCATCCGCCCACAGGCGGCGCGTCGAGGAGGACGTATGACTGAATGCGTGATTGTAGGAGTCGACGGTGGAGACACCGCCTTTAGGGCCGCATCGCGCGCGGCTGCCCTGGCCATGAGCCTCGACGCCGAATTGATAGTGCTCACCGCACACGCTCGAGACAACAACGAGATCGTCAAGGTGGGCGGAGACACCTGGGAGCTCAACGACGCAGACCAGGCCCAGCGTCTGGCCGCCCATGTCGCGGCCAAGTTGGGCCTCGAGCACCCCGACCTCTCCGTGCGCGCCCTCGCCGTGCAGGGCAAACCGCAGGACGCGCTCACGCAGGAGGCCGCCCGCAGTAAGGCCACCCTGCTCGTGGTCGGCAACGTGGGCATGAGGGGCCTCGGGCGCCTGCTCGGCAGCGTCGCCAGCAGCGTGGCCCACAATGCGCCGTGCGACGTGCTGATCGTCAAGACCGCCAAGTAACCGCTTTATTCACACCACAGGAGCAGCATGTCTCGCGTTCGGGTACACAACTTTTCGATTTCGCTCGATGGCTTCGGCGTGGGCGAGGGCCAGTCGCTCGACGCGCCATTCGGTCATGCGGGCGCGCGGCTGATGCAGTGGGCTTTTCCCACGCGCACGTTTCGGCGCATGGGACTGCATGGCGAGGGAGCCGGCACGGTCGGCCTCGACGAGGCCTTCGCCGGTCGCTGGGCCGACGGCATTGGCGCCGAGATCATGGGGCGGCACAAGTTTGCTCCGCAGTCGGAACCCTGGCCGGACGCCGCGTGGCGGGGCTGGTGGGGCGAGAATCCTCCCTTTCATACCCCAGTCGTGGTGCTCACGCACCAGGTGCGCGAACCGCTCGAGATGGAGGGCGGCACGACCTTCCATTTCGTTGCTGCCGAGCCCGCGGAGGCGCTGCGGCTCGCCCGCGAACTCGGGGGCGGTCTCGACGTGCGCATCGGCGGGGGCGTCAGCACGGTGCGGCAGTTTCTCGAGGCCGACCTCATCGACGAGATGCACCTCGCCGTCGTGCCGATCATCTTGGGTCGGGGGGAACGGTTATGGGAGGGCCTGGAGGGGCTTGAGCAGCGCTTCGACGTGGAGTCGGTGACCTCGTCCAGCGGGGTCACGCACCTCACGTTTACGCGACACCCGCGGGCGTGACGCGACACCCGCGGGCGTGACGCTTAGGCCGCCGCTGCGACCTTTGCGCGACGAGGCCAGATCGTGTAGCCGACCGCCACGAAAACCTCAATGCCCACGACAAGGGCGAGGATGCCGAACTTGCTCTGCAGCACCTCGACCTGGGCCGGGTTCACGGCGATCCACGAGAGCGCGAGCAGGATGGCCGTCGCTATGCCCATGGCCAGCGTGGTCTTCACGACGCGGCGCCAGCAGAGTCGGGCGTAGTCGGCGCCAAAGAGTTCCAGGGGAGCAGGGCCGCCCGCGTACTTGCGGGCGAAGCGCTGGTCGAGCCAGCGCACCATGTCATGACCGTAGGCCACCGAGACGCCGATGTAGAGAGCCGAGAGTATGTGCGCGAACGAGGCGTTCGCGCCCGAGCGCAGGTCGAGCGCCGTGACGGTGATGAGCACGAGGTCTACCGTGGGAGCGAGCGCGAGGAGGATGCCGCCGAGTCGCTGCTTGCGCATGAGGTAGCGCGCGACGAGACCCGCGACGAGAAACACCCAGAACATGACCTCGCACGCAAGGATGACGGCGATCAGCATGACAACACTCCTTAATTGATACGGTCGTGCTAACAAAATCCATAGTAGCACGTTTGTGCTACCATGCAACATGCCCAAGAAAATTGACCTCGACGCACGCCGCACCCAACTCGCCGAGGCCGTGTGGACCGTCGCGCGAGACCAGGGCATCGGCCACGTCTCGGTGCGCACCGTCGCCGCCCAGGCCGGGGTCGCAGTCGGCTCGCTGCGCCACGTGTTCCCCACGCGCGCCGAACTCATGCAGTTCTCCGCCGAGCTCATGCTGAGCCGAGCGGCGGCGCGCGTTAAACAACTCCCCCTGCTCGACAACCCCATCGACATGGCGGTCGCCCTGCTACGCGAGGGGTTACCCCTCACGCCCGAATCCCGCACCGAACTACAGGTGAATCTTGCGCTCGTCGCGGAGGCGCCCTCGCTGCCGAGCCTCGCCTCCGTTCGCGACAAGGCGCACTCGGAACTCGTCAGAGGCATCACTAGCCTCACCGCATACGTGGCCCCGCGACTCAGCCCAGAGCGTTGCAGCGACGAGGCCCGGCGTCTCACGGCCCTCGTCGACGGCCTCGCGCTGCACATGCTGAACGACAACGGCCCCAGCCAGGAATGGGCCGAGGGCGTGCTGCGCAGCGAAATCGAGCGCCTCGCCGGCCTCGCCGAGTAGCGGCGAGCCCGCACCAAGCGACCCAGGATTCGCTCGAACGGCAAGCGAATGGCACACGACAAAGGGGGCCGACGCGATGGCCGGCCGCCCGAGGCGTCCGGCCACCAACGCGGCCGGCCGCCCGCTCAGCCCACGAGCGCCGCCTTGCGCGCGGGAATCAACCAGACCGCGAGCCCGGCAACCGCCGCGACACTCGCGAACGCAATGAAGTTCCACTGCACGCTGACGTTGAGGGCGGCGATCCAGCCACCCAGCACCGGGCCCAGGATCGCGCCAATGCGCGCGAAACTGAGCGCCCAGCCCGCGGCCGTGGCGCGCGCACTGGCCGGGTAGTAGTCGGCGATATACCCCGTCAGCACGAGCGAGGTCGAGATCGACCCGATGCCCGCGAACGCGACCAGCGAGAGGTTCACCCACATCGAGTTTTCGAACATGAGCAGCAGGCTGCCCGCGCCACCCAACAGGTAAAACACGACGAGCACGGGGCGCTGACCGAAGCGGTCGGCGATGCCACCGATCACCAGACCGCCCGCGGCCGACGCGAGGCTGAATACCAGCAGGAACGTGAGGGCCGAACCCAGGTCGTAGCCCGCGTCGCGCATGATCGACGGCAGCCACGTGTTCAGCCCGTAGACCAGCAGGAGACCGCAGAAGAGCGAGATCCAGAAGCACAGGGTCGAGCGCAGGTGCGCCGGCCCGAAGAGCTGCGCGAGAATGTGGCGCCACGCCCCGCCCCGCCGCTGCCCCGGGGCCGCCGACGCGGCAGCCGATGCCTGCGCGGCCGGCACATAGGGTGCGACGCCGAGTCGCGCCGCGAGGGCCCGCGCGCGTTCGGACTGGCCGCGGTTCTCGAGAGACTCAAGCGACTCGGGCAACAGCCATGCGATGAGCGGAATCAGCACGACCGGGGCCGCGCCGAGCCCCACGACGAGTCGCCAGCCATGCTCGGCAACGAGCGCCAGTGCGACCAGGGCCGCCGCGACGATACCGAGGGAATAGCCGGAATACATGATGGCGTAGTTCAGCGATCGCCGCCGGGGCGGCGAGTAGTCTATGGTGAGCGCCGCCGCCACGGGTATCACGCCGCCCATGCCGAGACCGCCGCTGAACCGCATCAGCCCAAACACTTCGGGTGTGGGCGCGAGCGCGGCCCCGAGTTGGGTGGTCGTGTAGATGGCCATGCAGACCAGCAACATGACCTTGCGGCCCCTGCGGTCGCTCAGGGTGCCGATGAACAGCGCACCGATCAGCATGCCCACGAGCGCGTACGAGCCGAGACCGCCGAGCTCGAGTGGGGTGAGGTTCCACGCCGGGTCGTCGGCGAGCGCGGGCAACACGGCGCCGAGCACGCCGACGTCGTAGCCCTCCGACAGGATGGCGAGCCAGCAGGCGCCGAGGACGAGACCAGTGACGCGCCGCGGCACGGGCCAGGCCTCGGCCCGGCCTCCGGCGGCCGCTCGTGTGGGTCGTGGGGGTGACCCCGGCGCGTGGCCGGGTTTTGAGGTGGGGTGGGACGACATCGTTGTCTCCTGATCTTCAGATCGGACGCGCCTGGCGCCCGATCGCACTATGGGTGCGGGATGTCGTGGAGCGATATTCCACTCGGCGCAGTAGCGCCGCACGCATCACTCTATTGTGACGGTCGTCACGATGTATACATAATGCCGGAGGCGGGATCACATCGTGGCCTCACTCCTCCGCCCCTCACCGTCGCATAGATTGGAGGTACCGCCCACAGAAAGCGATCATGAATCCTGCACCCGAACCGGCCCAGCCGACCCCCGGAGCGTCCGGAATCTCTCTGGGCCTGATCCTGGCGCTCGCGCTGCAATCCACCGTAGCCCCCTTCGCCACAGACGCCTACACCCCCGCGTTCCCCGAGGTCAGCACCGATCTCGGCGCGAGCGCCGCGGCCGTCGGCGCAACCCTCACGGCGTTCTTCGTCGGCATGTCGGCGGGCCAACTGCTCGGCGGCACCGCCTCCGACCGCTTCGGGCGCCGCCCCCTCCTGCTCCTCGGCGGCACCCTCTGCCTGCTCGGCGCCCTGGCCTGCGCCCTCTCCCCCACGATCGAGGCGCTCACCGCGGCGCGACTGCTGCAAGGTTTCGGCGGCGGCATGGCGTCGGTAGTGGCCCGCGCGGTACTCGTCGACCTCGCGCGCGGCCCCCAACTCGCTCGCGCGATGTCCATCATGATGGCCATCTTCGGCATCGCGCCCGTCGTCGCCCCGATCGTCGGCGGCGCCCTGTTGACCGGCGGCGCCTCGTGGCGAGGCATCTTCTGGGTGCTCACCGGCCTCACCGTCGCCATGCTGGCGTGCGCGATGTTCGCTATCCCCGAATCGCTCCCGCCTGCAAGGCGCCACGCGGGCGGCCTCGCGACCTTCGGCCGCAATGCCCGATCGCTGCTCGCCAATCGCGTCTACCTGGGGTTTTTGCTGGTAGCGGGCCTCTCGGGGTTCAGCTTCATGGGTTACCTCGCCAACTCGACCTACGTCTTGCAAGGCATGAAGGGCTTCACGGCCCTCCAGTTTTCCCTCTTCTTCGCCGCGACCGCCGTCGCGACCGTGCTGGTCTCGCTGCTCAACGCGCGGCTCGTGCTGGGCATCCCGGCGCGCCGCCTGCTGCTCGCGGGCCTGCTCGCATCGGCGCTGGGGGTAGCGCTGCTCGCCGTCAGCGTGTTTCTGGCCGGCCTGCCGCTTGTGCCCGTCTGCGTCGGGTTCTTCATCGTGATGGCGGCGCAAGGGAGCATCTTCGGCAACTCCGGTGCCCTCGCGGCCGACCAGGCTCGCCACCTCGCGGGCACGGGCGCGGCCCTCCTCGGCGTGTGCCAGGGCCTCGCGATGTCGCTCTCCGCGCCCCTTGCCACGGCGGGCGGCACGCGCACCGCGGCGCCCATGGCGATCGTCATGATCGTGGGCATCTCGCTGTCTCTCGTCTCCGCCCTGACCCTCGCGCGCCCGCGGTCGACGAGCCCCTAGTCGCCGCCGGAACGGGGCGAATCTGCCGACCCGGCCGACCCGGCGTCCGGCCGCTTCTGGCCATCGGTGAACGCCGCCTGCCCGGGCTCGAGGGTCGCCGAGCCCGTGGCCTCGTGCCCTCGCACCTGCCGCTTCGATTCGTCCAACTTGGTGACCGCCGCGGCCGCAGCGCGCTTCGCCATGCGCGACGCGAGGCCCTTCACGACGTACGCGGTCTCGTTGCTTTCGACCCGCCGCTTGGCCACCTGGCCCACGGCCTTGAGCGTCTCCGCACCGTCGTTCAGCTTCTCCTTCACGGGCGGCACCGTGTGATTCTTAATCACCTGCGCCGTCGCGCTGACCGTCTGACCAGCATTGACCGCCGCGTCCTTCGCGTGCTGAGCGGCCACCTGGCCCGTGGCCGCGAGGGTCTCACCCGCGCTCGCCCGCGACGCGGCGGCGCTGCGCTTGCGGGCGTCGCGGCGCGCCTGCGCCACCTCGGGAGGCAGGCGGAACGCGCGGCTGGCGGGCGGCAGCCACAGCAGGCCCGCCGCCAGCAGAGCCACGATGGACCACAGCGACTCGATGGCGCCCAGGGCAAACCCGATCACCGTGATGAACGCGCAGATGGTGTAGGTGACTCGCGAGTAGCGGCGCCCCTTGACGAGGTTTCGCGCCAGCACGATGAAGCACAGGAACACGCACACGCCCGCCACGACGAGCACCAGCAACAGCGCGAGAAAGCCGTCTCCGAGATTTTGCAGCAGCCAGTTCAGCATTCCGGTCCACTGGCGCGCCGTGGCGCGATTCGCGCCGAACCCGACGATGGCGAGGTCGTCCACTCCCGCCGTGAGCGTGGCCCCGCGGTCGACGAATGACTTCACCTTGACGTACAAGATCGCCGGGGCGATCACGAGCCACAGGCCCACGGCAAGCACCATCCAGTGCACGGCCTTGAGCGGCGTGCTGGCCGCCGCCCACGCCGCCCTGAACTTTTGGGGCGTCACGGATTCGTTGGAGCTTGCGTCAACCGGGCTTGCGGGCACAGCACTACTTTTCTGTAGGGAGCATTCGGGCGCGTCGGGGGCGCGACCACATGCTCCTATTGTGCCAAATGCGGGCCCGGCCGGACGCGCGCGTGCCGGGGCGCCGCCGGATTCCCCCGTGGGCAGGCCGCCTCGTTCGCCCGTCGCAGCAGGTCAGCACCTGTTAGGCTGCTGCCACTTCGGCCCGCTAGCGCCGATTCGAACAGTGAGGTTCCCATGAGGCCCAGCACCGACCCCCGGGAGGCCGGCCAACGCGCCGCGACGCTGCTTGCGCGCCACCCGGCGTCCAATCCCACCGAGGCCGCCCGCCGCGAGGTGGCCACGGACCGCAGCGGATATGTGCCCGCTACCCTGCCGAGCGGGGTGATCCACGCCCGCAGCAGCGAAGACGTGCAGTTGGCTCTGCGTCTCGCCACCGAGCTGGGGGTCGCCATCGTGCCGCGCGGGGCCGGCACGGGGCTCGCCGGTGGGGCGAGCGCCCAGGCGGGCGAGGTCGTGCTGGACGTGTCGCGCATGAATCGCATCGTGGCCCTCGACCCGGCGGAACAAACCCTTGTGGTCGAGCCGGGTGTGCTGAACGCCGAGATCAACCGGCACGTGCGCGAGCATGGACTCTTCTACGCGCCCGACCCGGCCTCGACCGAGATCTGCTCGATCGGCGGCAACATCGCCACCAACGCGGGCGGCATGTGTTGCGCTAAGTACGGCGTAACGCGCGAGTCGGTGCTCGCGCTCGCGGTGGTGCTGCCGAACGGTGAGCTCGTGCGCACGGGGCCGAGCACGCTGAAAAAGGTCACCGGATACGACATGAACGCCCTGTTCACGGGCTCGGAGGGCACGCTCGGCGTGGTGGTCGAGGCGACGCTTCGGCTGCGGCCCCTGCCGGCACGGGTGAGCGCGCTCGCCGGGTACTTCGAGAGCGTTGAACGCGCCGCGGCGGCCGCCGCGGCCGTCATCGCCGCGCGCGTGCAGCCTTCGGTCATGGAACTCATGGACGCCGTCGCCCTCGACTGCATTGATGCCGCCGAGGGCAGCGACCTCGCCCGGCGGGGCAGCGCCATGCTGCTGGCACAGACGGACGGCTGGGGCGCGGCCGCCGAGATGGAGGTCCTCGCCGCCGCCGTGCGACCGTTCGCGGCCCACCTCGAGGTCACCGAAGACGCCGACGAGGCCGATGCCCTCCTGAGCATGCGCCGCGGGGCGATCCCCGCGATGGGCGAGCGCGGCACCGTCGCGATCTGCGACGTGGGCGTGCCCCGCACGCGACTCGCCGAGATGGTCACGGGCATTGCCGCGATTGCCCGGGATCGTGGGGTCACCATCGGCACCCTCGCGCACGCGAGCGACGGCAACCTGCACCCGTGCATCATCTTGAGCGACGACCAAGATATCGTCTCGGGAGCCGTCAAGGAGGCGCTCGGCGACATGTTTCACCAGGCGCACTCACTCGGGGGCACCCTCACGGGCGAGCACGGCGTCGGCCTGCTCAAACTCGAGTGGGTACCCGAAGAGCTCGATGCCGAATCGATTCGCCTGCAGCGCGGCATCCGCGAGCTGTTCGACCCGCAGGGGGTGCTGAACCCCGGCAAGGTGTTCTAGGCCGGGCGCGTTACGGGGTGACGACCGCCTTGAGCGCTCCCGGGGCCACGGCGGCGTCGAGGGCGCCCGCGATGTCGTCGAGGCCGTGCCGCGAGGTCACGAGGCCGTCCAGGTTCACCTGGGGGGCGATGGCGATCGCCCGGGGCCACGTGTTGCGGTAGCGGAACGTGCCGGTGATGACCAGTTCGCGGCCCTGCACGAGGGGCACGGGCAGGGCGACGGTGTCGGCTCCCATGCCGACCAAAACGGCACGGCCCGCGGGGGCGAGCGCGCGCAGGCCGGCGAGCACGGCGGGTTCGGCGCCCGAGGCGTCGATGAATACGGTGTAGCCGTCGCCGAGGGGTTGCCCCGCAACGACGGTTTCGGTAGCCCCGTAGCTTGCGGCGACCTCGAGTCGCTCGGCGCGCACGTCGGTCAGGGTGACCGTGGTGGCACCCGCAAGGCGCGCCACCTGGGCGCACAGGAGGCCCACGGGGCCCGCGCCGGCGATGAGCACGCGCGCCCCGAGGCCCGTCTGGCCGGCCTCGTTGGCAGCGATCGCCACGCTCAGCGGTTCGAGCAGGGCGGCCGCGTCGTCGCTCAGACCGTCAGGCACGGGGTAACAAAACGACGCGGGGTGCACGACATTCTCGCAGAACGTGCCGTCGTAGGGCGGGGTGGCGAAGAAGCGCACGTCGGGGTCGAGGTTGTATTTTCCGGCCAGGGTTTCGGGTGAGCCGAGGCAGGGGACGCCCGGTTCGAGCGATACTCGCTCTCCCACTCGGGCCGGGTCGACGCCGTCGCCGACGGCCTCGATCACACCCGAACTCTCGTGCCCGAGAATCATGGGTTGCGTGACGACGAAGTCTCCGATGCGGCCATGCTTGTAGTAGTGCACGTCGGAGCCGCACACGCCGACGCTCTTGATGCGCACGAGCACTTCGCCGGGGCCGGGAGCGGCGACGTCGCGGGTCTCGCGGCTGAGGGTGAGGTCGGGGTTCAAGACGCTGGAGTCCGAGGTAACCATGATGTCCTTCGAGTGGTGCGGTGTGGGTCGTTCTCTATTGTGACCGGTGCGCACGCCCCGCAGGCGATTTAGTACAGAAAATGACCTTTTCTTTACGGGGCCAGCCGCGGGCCAAAGATCGCCGTGCCCACGCGCACGATCGTGGCGCCCTCCGCGATGGCCCACTCGAGGTCGCCGCTCATCCCCATCGACAACTCCACGCAGCTCGCGAGCCCACCGCCCACGGCCGCGCACTCGTCCCGCAACCGCCGCAACCGCGCGAATCCGCTCCGCACGGCGGCCTCGTCGCCAGCGTTCAGGCCAATGGTCATCAGCCCCGTCACCCGCAGGCCCGGTAGACCGGCCACGGAGCGGGCAAGGGCCACCGCGGCGTCCGGCTCACACCCCGACTTGGACGGCTCGCCGCTCACGTTGACCTGCACCATGACGTCGAGTGGGCGCCCGCCCCGCGCGGTGGGGAGGCGTTGGGCGATGGCCTCGGCGAGCCTCAGCGTATCGACCGTTTGCACACACGCAACGTGCGGCAGCACCGCATTGATCTTGTTGCTCTGCAGGGGCCCGATCAGGTGCTGCTCGTGCGGCATGGACGCGAGGTCGGCAGCTTTCGCGGTTACCTCCTGCACCCGGTTCTCGCCGATCAGCGTGTGCCCCGTCGCGAGCAACTCGCGGATCGCGGCGGCCGACTGCGTTTTGGTGGCCACGAGGAGCCGCACGGCAGGGGCGACGTTGGCGCTCGCGGCGCCTTCGCGGGCACGCTCAATGCGTTCTCGCACGGTCTGCAGGTTAGCGGCAAGGCTAGAGGTCATGGCACCACTGTACTGGCGAGACTCTAAGCGCCGACCACGCGGGCCGTTGGTCCGGCATCGCTTTGAAGCCACCTGAGACACTGGTAGTACCCCAACGTCGATCACAAGGATTTCTCCATGACCGGAATCATCCAGCACCCCCGGGCGTGCGCCCACTGGCCCGCCCTGCGTGGCCTCGCCGCGCTCGCCGAGAATGTCGAGGCCGCCGCCTGGGTGCAGGCCTTCAAGGTGGTGGCGGTACTCGAGGCGATCAGCTGGGCGGGGCTCATCACGGGCATGATCTTTAAGTACGGCCCCGCCGATAACGAGCTCGGGGTCACCGTCTTCGGCCCCATTCACGGCGGCATCTTTGTGATTTACCTGGTGATCACCGGCTTTACGGCGCTCGTGCAGCACTGGAACTTCAAGGAATCCCTGCTCGGCATGCTGAGTTCTGTGCCCCCGTTCTTCACCGTGGTGTTCGAGATCTTCGCCGCGCGGCGGGGACTGCTCGATCCGCAGAGAGTGACCCGCCCCACGCGGTAGACTCGGCGACACCGAAGACTCAGCAACGAATGCGCCCATGACTATGCCTATGAATGAAGAGCCGCGCCACGCCCACGGCAGTGCGCACCTCGACATCGCCGACTTCGAACGGCTGGCAAGTCTCTTCAAGGCATTGGCGTCGCCCGTTCGTCTCGCGCTCTTGCAAGAAATTGCCCGCGGCGAACGTTGCGTGCATGAATTGACTCGGGAGCTGCAGATTTCGCAGCCCCTCGCGTCACAGCATTTGAAGACCCTGCGCGGCGAAAACCTCGTCAAGGGAGTGCGCAGCGGCCGCGAAATGAAGTACGTCATCGCCGATACCCACATCACGCATATCATCGCTGACGCGTTTGAGCATTCGAAGGAAGCCCACCCGGAGCCGGACTGAATCGCAACGGGTCGAAGCGTTAGGTGTGTTGGCCCGCGTCTGGAACCGTGGTTACGCCGAGAGGCCCCCGGACAACTCACGAGTTGCACCGAGGGCCTCCTGCGTTCGCGGGTATTAGTCCCAGCTGAGCCCGCCGCCCGACTGGTATTCGATGACACGGGTCTCGAAGAAGTTCTTCTCCTTCTTCAAGTCCATGACCTCGCTCATCCAGGGGAACGGGTTGTCGACGTCGGCGAACAGCGGCTCGAGGCCGATCTGGGCACAGCGGCGGTTGGTGATGAAGTGCATGTACTGCTCGCAGAGCTGCGCGTTCAGACCGAGGATGCCGCGCGGCATCGTCTCGCGACCGTAGCGAATCTCTAGGTCGCACGCGTCGCGCAGCATGCCGCGGATCTCCTCCTGAAACTCCGGCGACCAGAGGTGAGGGTTCTCGATCTTGATCTGGTTGATCGCGTCGATACCAAAGTTCAGATGTACCGATTCATCGCGCAGGATGTACTGGTACTGCTCGGCGATGCCCACCATCTTGTTACGGCGGCCCAGCGAAAGAATCTGCGCGAAGCCCGTGTAGAACCACATGCCCTCGAAGATGACGTAGAACGCGACGAGGTCGCGCAGGAACGCCTGGTCCGCCTCGGGAGTACCCGTGCGGAACTCGGGGTCTTCGAGCGACTGCGTGTACTGCAGCGCCCACGAATCCTTCTCCGTGATCGAGGGGATCTCGCGGTACATGTTGAACAGCTCGCCCTCGTCGAGGCCGAGCGACGTACAAATGTACTGGAACGTGTGCGTGTGAATGGCCTCCTCGAACGCCTGGCGCAGCAGGTACTGACGGCATTCGGGGTTCGTGATATTGCGGTACACGGCCAGCACGATGTTGTTGGCCACGAGCGACTCGGCCGTCGCGAAAAAGCCGAGGTTGCGCTTGAGCATCATGCGCTCGTCTTCGGTGAGGCCGTCGTTCGACTTCCACAGGGCGATGTCCGCCTGCATCGACACCTCGGTAGGCATCCAGTGGTTGTTGCAGCCCGCGAGGTACTTCTCCCAGGCCCACGTGTACTTCATGGGCAGCAACTGGTTCACATCGGCGCGGGCATTGATCATGCGCTTATCCGCCACGTCGATGCGAGCCGCGCCCTGCTGAATCTCGCCGAGGCCGGTCGTGTCGATGTCGCCCGTGGGCGCGCTGCCAAAATCGAGGGTCGCCGCCGCGTTCGGCGTGGTCGCGTTAGTCATTGAGTTCGTCTCCTTGAATGGTTGGCGATGGAAAAAGGGCGGCCCGCCCGATCGGGACGGGCCGCCCTCTTGAAGCGCTACTGGCAGGCTTCGCACTCCGGGTCTTCGATCAGGCAGGCCTTGACGCCGTCGATCGTGAACTCACCCGGGTCAATCGCCGGCGTGAGGGCCGCGAAGTTGCCCACCACGGGAATCGTCGGGCTGACCGCAGCGGCGGGGCTCGGGCTGACCGCAGCGGACGCCCCGGGGTTCAGTTCCTGCGCAGCAGGCGTTTCGGGGGCCTTGGCGACCACTCCATTCGACTGCTCGAGCGCTGCCGCCAGCACGGGCGACACGGCATTGAGCTTGCCGTCGGTGCCGCGCAGCGTCGACTTCTCCACGTGCGTCGCGGACTGCGAGCGCAAGTAGTAGGTGGTCTTTAAGCCGCTGCGCCACGCCGAGCGGTACATGTCATCGAGCTTACGACCCGAGGGCTGCATCATGTACAAGTTAAGCGATTGTGCCTGGTCAAGCCACTTCTGACGACGCGATGCCGCCCGAATCAGCCACTCTGGCTCGACCTCAAACGCCGTCGCGTAGAGGTTCTTCAGGTCGGCGGGAATCCGGTCGATCTGCGACAGGGTGCCGTCGAAGTACTTCAGGTCGGCGATCATGACTTCGTCCCACAGGCCGAGCGACTTGAGGTCGCGCACGAGGTAATCGTTGACGACCGTGAAGTCACCCGACATGTTCGACTTCACGAACAGGTTGCGGTACAGGGGCTCGATCGACTGTGCCACGCCCACGATGTTCGAGATGGTCGCCGTGGGTGCGATGGCCATGACGTTCGAGTTGCGCATGCCCTGGGTCTTGACCGTCTCGCGCAGAGATGCCCAATCCATCCGGCTTGAGGTGTCCTGCTGCAGGTCGATGCTGCCATCGGCGAGCGTGCGGGTCTCCTGCACAAACGTGATCGAGTCGATGGGCAGCACGCCCTGCGACCACAGCGAGCCGGCGAACGACTCGTAGGCGCCGCGCTCCGCCGCGAGCTGCGACGAGGCGCTGATGGCGAAGTAGCTGATCGCTTCCATCGACTCATCGGCAAACTCGATCGCGCCGTCGCTCGTGTAGGCGAGACGCAGCTTGAACAGGGCGTCCTGGAATCCCATCAGGCCAAGGCCCACGGGGCGGTGCTTGAGGTTCGAGTTGCGTGCCTCGGGGATCGTGTACAGGTTGATGTTGATGACGTTGTCGAGCATGCGGACGGCCGTGGTGACCGTCTGCTGCAGTCGCTCGAGGTCGAGGGCGAAGGTGCCGTCGGCGCGCTCGGTGACATGCTGGGCGAGGTTGATGGAGCCCAGGTTGCAGACCGCGACCTCGTCTTTGTTCGTGTTGAGCGTGATCTCGGTGCACAGGTTCGACGAGTGGACGACGCCCGTGTGGCGCTGCGGGGAGCGCAGGTTGC
This sequence comes from Micrococcales bacterium 31B, assembly GCA_022803075.1. GTDB lineage: Bacteria > Actinomycetota > Actinomycetes > Actinomycetales > Dermabacteraceae > JAFFTF01. Next base: position 99,608 of record JAFFTF010000006.1, on the reverse strand, counting down.
AGGGGTCCTTGAAGGTGATCCACGGGTGACCCGTCTCGAAGACCATGGTCAGCATCTTGCGCCACAGGTCGAGGGCCTGCACCTGACGGCCGACGCGCAGTTCGCCGCGCTCGAAGGCAGCCTCGTACGCCTCGTACTTCTGCTTGAACTCGAGGCCGTAGGCATCGTGCAGGTCGGGGGTCTCGTCGGGCGAGAACAGGGTCCACTTGGCGTTGGCCTCGACGCGCTGCATGAAGAGGTCGGGCACCCAGTTGGCGGTGTTCATGTCGTGCGTGCGGCGGCGATCGTCGCCCGTGTTCTTGCGCAGGTCGAGGAACTCCTCGATGTCCATGTGCCACGTTTCGAGGTAGGCACACACGGCGCCCTTGCGCTTGCCGCCCTGGTTCACGGCCACGGCCGTGTCGTTGGCGATCTTGAGGAACGGCACGAGACCCTGCGACTGGCCGTTGGTGCCCTTGATGTGCGCGCCGATCGAGCGGATCGGGGTCCAGTCGTTGCCGAGGCCGCCCGAGTACTTCGCGAGCAGGGCGTTGTTCTTGATGCCCTGGAAGATGGCGTCGAGGTCATCGTCGACGGTCGTGAGGAAGCACGACGAGAGCTGCGGCCGCGCCGTGCCGGCGTTGAACAGTGTGGGGGTCGAGCACATGAAGTCGAACGAGGTCAGCAACTGGTAGAACTCGATGGTGCGACCCTCGCGGTCGTCCTCTTCGAGGGCGAGACCCATGGCCACGCGCAGGAAGAATGCCTGCGGCAGTTCGAAGCGCGTGCCGTCTTCATGCAGGAAGTACCGGTCGTACAGCGTCTGCATGCCGAGGAACGTGAAGGCGAGGTCGCGCTCGGAGAGAATCGCGCCGGTGACGCGGTCGAGATCGTACGAGGCGAGCTTCGGGTCGAGCATGCCGATCTTGACGCCGTGCTCGATGTAAGCACGGAAGTACTCGGCATAGCGGTCGGTGAGTTCTGCCTGCGTCGTGGGCAGGGGCTTGCCCTTGCCTTCGCCGAGCAGGAACCCGATGGCCTCGCCGCGCAGCTTGTCGAGCAGCAGTCGAGACGCGACGTAGGTGTAGTTGGGCTCGGCTTCAACGAGCGTGCGAGCCGCCATGATCAGCGCGAGCGAGACCTCCTCGGACGAAATGCCGTCGTAGAGGTTGCGCATCGTCTCGCTGAGCACGAGATCGCCGTCGACTCCTTCGAGGCCCGAGACGGCTTCGGCGACCACGCGACGCAGTCGAGCGCGGTCGAGCGGCGCGGTGCCCGTCGGCGACACGACGTTGAGGGCGGGGCCAGCATCGACCGAGGTTTCTTCGACCTCGTGGCCGAGCACTTGCGAATCACGCGCCAGGGTGCGCTCGTGGCGGTACAGCACGTAGGCGCGGGCGACCTTGTGGTGCTCACTGCGCATCAGGGCGAGTTCAACCTGATCTTGGATGTCTTCGACGTGCACCGCGACGAAGGCTCCACCGCGACGGGTGAGTGCCTGTACGACCTGATCACTGAGGTCGGCTACGATGCCGCGCACTCGCTCGGAGACGCCCGCGCTCGAGCCCTCGACGGCGAGGAACGCCTTAGAAATGGCCACCGAGATCTTGCTGGCGTCGAAGTCCGATGCAGAACCGTCGCGCTTGATGACGTGGATCGTCGTGCTGGGGCGATTGCCCGCGCTGAGCGCGTCGTCACGATCGAGTGTTTGAGTCACGTGTTTACCTTTCTGGGGCGCTACGCACGGCAGCGCGCGGCTCGAATTGCTGTGAATGAGGCGTTGAACGGCGACCAGCGGGCAGCCCGAAGACCTCTGCAAAAGTCCCCCCGGAGGGCACCCGCGGCGCATCGAATTCAGGCTACTACACATTGCCGCCAAACACTACATCTAGGGGTTAACTTCGGCCAGCCCCCTAGATGTAGGGTCAGGAGGCTACTTTTGCGCCAGACTTTTGGATATGAGGATGGTCATTTTTTTGACCGCATCGCGTACCAAAATGACGTTCTCTCCACACCTGTTAACCACTGTGGAAACTCTCTGTGGAAAAAATCCCCCCGGTATAGCGCGATTCCGCCGGAGTTCTCCACAGGGGCGCTTTCGGCCGGACGCCCGTGTTGAAAGTTGGCAGCGCAAGCACCGTGAGATTGTGGCGCCGGTTACACGGCAAGCCGCCGTCCCACTTCAATATGTGTTAGCGAGCGGCGTCACTCCCCCGCCGGCGTGTCGCCATGCAGCCGGACCACAAACCGCGCGAGCGCCCTCTCTCGACGTGAAGTCGAGCCGCGCCACCCCCGGCCATTCGCTCGCAGCCCCGCGCCCACGGCCCGCTGCTTCGCTGATAGCAAACATAACCCGTGATAGTGACCTCAGAACCGGCGGCCGCGTTTCCGCAATACGCGCAAACGATGTACCTTTATAGATACGAGATGACACACATTCAGTAGCAACATCTCCCGCCACGGGCACTGGGCGTTGAACTGGGCGTTGAGTTGCAGTCAACGAACGCGCCCCAACGCAGAGTTGCTCTTTAACCATGTATGAGGGGGGTCGGACCCATGGGCCGCGGCCGTCAAAAAGCTAAGCAGACCAAAGTTGCACGTCAACTGAAGTACTACAGCCCAGACACCAACTACGACCAGTTGCAGCGCGAGTTGAGCACGGGTGGTGGGCTCCTCAGCCGCTCGAATTACGACTCGTCGCCGGTCGACGCCGAAGAAGATGACGAATTCGGTGACTACGACGACGTAGAAGACGACGACACCTGGAGCGCCAAGCCCTAATCGTCGCTCTACCAGGCACCGTGTGCGCTGCATGACGCGGGCCTGGTACTCAGAACATCACGCGAAGGCCTCCCCACCGGGGGGCCTTCGCGTTGCACTTTAGGCGCACTAGCAGACCTTCGCTAGCAGGCCTGAGGCCCGTGTCTGCTACCGCGAGCGGTGCGTGCCCACCATGCGCACGGAGCCCCCGTCTACGCCCTTCGCGCCCTGCACCGTGTAGTCAAGACCGGCGTCCGCCGCATCCGCGGCGGCGCCCGCGCTGACCGAACCCAGCACCCAGTTCTCGATGCCGCGGGCTGCCAACAGGGCCGCCGCGGCGTCCACGACGGCGGGGTCTAGCACCGCGATCATGCCCACGCCCAGATTCAGCGTGCCCTCGAGGTCACGCTGGGGCACCCGGCCCAGGTCGCCGACCAGGTCAAAGATGAGGGGGCGCGCCCAGGTCGCACGGTCCACCGTGGCGAGCAGCCCCTGCGGCAGCACGCGCGCGAGATTCGCGGCCAGGCCGCCACCCGTGACGTGCGAGAACACGCGCACTCCGGGCGCGATGCTCGCGTCGTCCAACAGCGCGAGGCAATCCGCCGCATACACGCGGGTGGGCGTCAGAATCTCTTCGCCGATCGTGCGACCGAGTTCAGCGACCTCGCGATCATAGGCCCAGCCCGCGGACGCCAGCACCCTCCGCACCAGCGAGTATCCGTTGGAATGCAGGCCCGAGGAGGCCATGGCGAGGATGACGTCGCCGCGCTTGACCAGTTCGGCCGAGAGTACCTTGTCGGCGTCGACCACGCCCGTCGCGGCGCCCGCCACATCGTACTCGTGCTCGCCCAACAGCCCCGGATGCTCGGCGGTTTCGCCGCCCACGAGGGCCGTGCCCGCCACCTGGCAGGCCTCGGCGATGCCGCGCACGATGTCGGCAATGCGCTCGGGCACGACCTTGCCGCACGCGATGTAGTCGGTCATGAACAGGGGGCGCGCGCCGCACACGACGATGTCGTCCACGACCATGCCGACCAGGTCGTAGCCGATCGTGTCGTGAATATCCATCGCCTGAGCCACGGCCACCTTGGTGCCCACGCCGTCAGTGCTGGTCGAGAGCAACGGGCGCTGCATGCCAAGGAGGGCCGAGGCGTCCACAAGACCCGAAAACCCGCCAAACCCGCCCAGTACCGTGGGGCCATGCGTCTTTTCGACGGCCGCCTTCATGAGTTCTACGGCGCGGTCGCCGGCCTCGGTATCGACACCAGCCGACGCGTAGGTTACTTCTTCCACCACTGCTCCTAGGGGTGCGAGAGGGCGCTGCCGCCGCCCGCGCTTGCGTTCAAAGTTTTGAGGCCGTCCACCGCGTCGAGGGCCTCGCCGGGGCCCTCCAGCACGAACTTGCCGCGCCGCGAGGGGTCGGGCAGTTCGATCGGGTAGGTGCCGGTGAAGCACGCCGAGCACAGGTTCTCGGGCTCCTGCGCGGTCGACTGGATCATGCCGTCGAGAGAAATGTAGCCGAGCGAATCGGCCCCGAGGGTAGCGCAGATCTCCTCGGTGTTCAGCCCGTTCGCGATGAGTTCGGCGCGTGACGCGAAGTCGATGCCGTAGTAGCAGGGCCACTTCACGGGCGGTGACGAAATACGAATGTGCACCTCGGCGGCGCCCGCCTCGCGCAGCATGCGCACGAGCGCGCGCTGCGTGTTGCCGCGCACGATGGAATCGTCGATCACCACGAGGCGCTTGCCCTGGATCACGTGCTTCAAGGGGTTCAGTTTGAGGCGAATGCCGAGCTGGCGCAGGGTCTGCGACGGGCTAATGAACGTGCGGCCCACGTAGGCGTTCTTGGTGAGGCCCTGGCCGTAGGGGATGCCGCTCTCCTGCGCGTACCCGATGGCGGCGGGCGTGCCCGACTCGGGGGTGGGCATGACGAGGTCGGCGTCGACGGGGAACTCGCGGGCGAGCTGGCGACCCATCTCGACGCGCGACTCGTGCACGCTGCGGCCCGCGATAGACGTGTCGGGGCGCGCCAGATACACATACTCGAACACGCACCCCGCGGGCTGCGCCTTGGCGTACTTGGCGGTGCGGAGCCCGTTCTCGTCGATGGCGATCAACTCACCGGGCTCGACCTCGCGCACGTAGGAGGCACCCACAATGTCGAGCGCCGCGGTTTCGGAGGCCACCACCCAGCCGCGCTCGAGGCGACCGAGCACGAGCGGTCGCACGCCGTGGGGGTCGCGCGCGGCGTACAGCGTGTGCTCGTCCATGAAGGTGAGGCAGAAAGCGCCCTCGAGCTGGGGCAGAATCTCGAGCGCTGCATCCCACAGCGTGCCCTTGTCGATGCCCGAGAAGAGGGCCGTGACCACCGCCGTGTCGGTCGTGTTGCCGCGCTTGATCTCGCCCTGCCGCGCGGCGTCGTACTCGTTCTCGGCCACGTGCATGAGTTGCGCCGAGTTGGTGAGGTTGCCGTTGTGCGCGAGGGCGATCGTGCCGGTCTTGGTGTCGCCGAGGGTGGGTTGGGCGTTCTCCCAGGTGGAGCCGCCCGTTGTGGAGTAGCGGCAGTGGCCTACCGCGAGGTGGCCCGTGAGGGCCGACAGGGCGGCCTCATCGAACACCTGCGACACGAGGCCCATGTCTTTGTAGACGAGAATCTGCTTGCCGTTGCCGGTGGCGATGCCGGCGCTCTCCTGGCCGCGGTGTTGCAGGGCGTACAGGCCGAAGTAGGTCAGTTTGGCGACCTCCTCCCCGGGCGCCCAGACGCCGAAGACTCCGCACGCGTCTTGCGGGCCCTTCTCGCCGGGCAGGAGTTCGTGGGAAAGTCGGCCGTCGCCGCCTCTGCGAGCCATGTTATTTTCCTCGGGCTAGTCGATCGAGAATCAGTACCACGATGCCGCCGAGCAGGCCGCCGATCACCGCACCGAACAAAATGAAGTACGCCAGATCGGAGGTCGACGTCTCGCCCAGCAGGTACGATGCGACGGGCAGCGCCACGATGCCCTGCAGCGTGAAGATCAGTAGCACCCGCAGCAGGCGGGGCTCGCGATGGCGGCGCACCACATAGGTGTAGGACGACTCCGGTACGCCGGCGGCAGGGTCGGCCCCGTCGGCATTCGGCTCGGCATTCGGCTCGGCATTCGGCTCGGCATTCGGCTCGGGTCGCGAATCGGGTTGCGCGCCTGGTTCGGGTGTCGTGGTGGTGGCGTCAACGTCCGCGGGAGTCTTACCCGCGTGATCCGGAGAAGTCATGGTTCCAGGGTACTCGCGGCCCCATCGGCCCGACTTTACGTCTCAGCCACCATGTGCCGACCGCCACGTGATCCGCGTCCAGCGGGCCGTGCGCGCAGTCACGCAAGGGGCAAAAGGTCGCCCAGCTCGGTGCGTTCCCCGCTCGCGCGAATGGCACCGCTTGCGAGCGCCTCGGCCCACGTGAGGTCACCGAGCGCCACCGCGACCCAGGCGTGCGGCTCCGCCTCGATCACGGCGGGCGGCGTGCCCCGCGTGTGGCGCACGCCGGCGATGGCCTGCACCACTCCAAACGGCGGCACGCGCACCTCGACACTGGTGCCCGGGTGCCGGGCACCGAACTCCTCCAGCAGGTACCGGACGCACGTGGCTAACGTTGGCCGATCAACTTCGCGGGCAGCCACACGAGCGCCGCCACGATCAGGGCCGGCACCACCGGCAGCGAACCCCCCTGATGGGTTGGCTTCTCGCCAGGCCCGGAGGGCGGCGTCTCCTGCAACGGGATCGATTTTGCGGCGAATGACGGTCTGCCTTTCGAACGAGCGGGGGCGGCGTCCGCGGGCGGTTCGGCAAGGGCCGGCGCACGCTCCGCGCCCGCCGCGGCGAGGGACGCACCCCAAGGTAGCACCCCCGCCTCGCGGGCCTTGGCCTCGGCGTCCTGGCGCAGGTGCTTGAGGCGAAGTTCGCAGACCCACGAGGCCGACAGCATGGTGACGGTGAGCATGAGGTTGATCCACAGCAGCAGGGCGAGGGGCAGCGCGAGCGCGCCGTAGGCGGCGTTCTTCTCCAAGAAGTACGTGATCGCGAACGTTCCGAACTGCTTGATGGCCTCGGCGACGATGCCCGAGACCACGAGCGCCCAGGCTAGGGTGCGGCCCTTCAAGATCACCCCCGCGAGCGACATCAGCAGGTAGAGCAGCAAGAATCCGCTGAGTATGACGGCGACGGCGTAGCCCACGCCCGCGGTGATGCGGGGCGCCCACACGGCGTCCGTCATGCCCATGAGGCGAAACAGGTCATCGCTCACCGAGGTGATCGCGGTCGAGGCGGCACCGAGAGCGGCGATCACGGCCATGCCAATCAGGATCGCGGTGTCCACGAAGGGGCGCAGGATGGGGCTGAGTGCGCGCTTCTCCATGCCCCAGATGTTGCGGATACTGCGGCGCAGGGCGTCGAGCCAGCCGAGGCCCGCGAGCAGCAGGGAGATGCCGGAGACGAGGCCGATCGTGCCCGCATGCCTGACGATCGAGGTCATGTCGATCTTGTCGCCGATGCCGGGCAGGGCCTCCTGCATGGCCTTGGTGAGGTCGGCGACCTGCTGGTCGCTCGCGATCGCGGCGGCGATGGCCACGGCGAGCAGGATGATCGGGAAGATGGAGAGAAACGCGAAGTACGTCGAGCCCGCCACATAGATGGGTCCGTCGCAGTTGTTGAACCGCTGGTAGGCCTTGCCCACCAGGGTGTTCATCGCCCACGCGTAGACGGCTTTGCCCCGCGAAATCAAGCCGCCCGCCTCGGCCTTGAGCGTGCTCATGCTGACTCCCTTCGAGTGCGCGCCGCCGCGTCCCGGTGGCGCGCACCACAAAACCTACCGGCACCCTAAGAACTTTGCAGCATGAAATGCGGTCGCGCTGGGCCCGCCGCGCCCTCTGCGACTCTCAGCACAGAACAGCGGGGCGGCGCAGCATAGTCGCTGCGCCGCCCCGCTGTGACGGTATCTGCGCTGGTAGGGGGGACGCGCGCGTCCGCCCCTGGCAGGGCCGCCCTAGATGCGGGCGGCGGGGATCATGTCGTGCAGCTGGATCGTCGCGTTGCGGTCCTGGCCCACGCCGATCGCGGAGATGCGGCACTCGCTCAGCTCTTCGAGGCGGCGGACGTAGTCTTGCGCCTTCTGCGGCAGGTCTTCGAACGTGCGCGCGCCGGAGATGTCTTCGAGCCAACCCGGCATCGTTTCGTAGACGGGCTTCGCGTGGTGGAAGTCCGACTGGGAGGCCGGCAGTTCGGTGACACGCTGGCCGTCAACCTCATACGCCACGCAGATCGGAATCTCGGCCCACGTGTCGAGCACGTCGAGTTTCGTGAGGAAGATGTCGGTGAGGCCGTTGATGCGCGTCGCGTACCGCGCGATCAGGGCATCGAACCAGCCACAGCGACGATCGCGCCCGGTGGTGACGCCCCGCTCGCCGCCGATGACGCGCAGCTTCTCGCCGTCCTCGTCGAACAGTTCGGTGGGGAACGGACCGGCGCCGACGCGCGTGGTGTACGCCTTCAAGATGCCGATCACGCCGTCGATGCGGGTGGGGCCGATGCCCGAGCCCGTGCAGGCGCCGCCGCTCGTCGCGTTCGAGCTGGTGACGAACGGGTACGTGCCGTGGTCGACGTCGAGCAGGGTGCCCTGGCCACCCTCGAGCAGCACGGTCTTGCCCTCGCTCAGCGCCTGGTTCAGCACGAGTGCCGTGTCGGCGACGTAGGGCTTCAGGCGATCGGCGAGGCCGAGGAAGTGCTCGACCACCTCGTCGGCCGAGAGTTCTCGGCGATTGTACGTCTTGACCAGCAGTTCGTTCTTTTGGAACATCGCCGATTCGACCTTTTGGCGCAGGATCGACTCGTCGAAGAGGTCTTGCACGCGCACGCCGAGGCGCGAAATCTTGTCGGCGTAGGTGGGGCCAATGCCGCGGCCCGTGGTGCCGATCGCGCGCTTGCCCAAAAACCGCTCGCTGACCTTGTCAAAGGTGACGTGATACGGGGCGATCAGGTGGGCGTTGGCACTCACGAGCAGCTTCGACGTGTCGACGCCCTGCGCGTCGAGGGTCTCGATCTCCGCGAACAGTACCGCGGGGTCCACGACGACGCCGTTGCCGATCACCGGCGTGCAGCCGGGGGTCAAAATGCCCGAGGGGAGCAAATGCAGTGCGTACTTCTTGTCGCCGATCACCACGGTGTGACCAGCGTTGTTACCGCCTTGAAAGCGGACCACGTAGTCGACGCGGTCTCCCAAGAGGTCGGTTGCTTTACCTTTGCCCTCGTCGCCCCACTGGGCGCCGATCAAAACGATTGCAGGCATGCGTTACCTCCGCGCGACGGGCTTAAAACAACGCGAAACCGGTAAGCCCGTCCTTGCATGAAGCGGCACGCGTGCCGGAATTTCACCGGGCTTAATTGAGTCTACCGAGGTCGGTCGCCCCGGCTGGCACCGATTTCAGAATGCCGCGCACGCAATGGCGCGGCGCCCGCTCTGGACGCCGCGCGGCCCGGTAAGCGGTAGGCCCGGTTTACGGGTAGTACTTGGTGACGCTGTCGCGGGCGGTTGGGTCGCACTCGTCGAGGAACGCCTCGATGCGGGTCACCTCGGCGGTCTCGTTGATGGCGGCGGCCGCGCGGCCCAGTGCCACGAGCGCGCGCAGGAACCCCTGGTTGGGGCCGTGTTCCCACGGCACGGGACCCGCACCGCGCCAGCCGGACTTGCGCAGGGCGTCGAGGCCGCGGTGGTAGCCCGTGCGGGCGAAGGCATAGGCGCTGATCGCGTCGTCACCCTGCAGAGCGCGCTCCGCGAGCACGGCCCAAGGCAGTTGCGCGGAGGGGAACTGCGCGGCGAGTTCCCGCGCGGTCTCCTCCTGGTGGGGGGTGGAGGCGAGGATCCGCGCCACGTCGGGGTAGTCATCGGCCAGTCGGGTGGGCTCGGGAGCCATCAGATTGCGATGCAGATTCATGCCAATATTGTGCCCTACGCGCCGCGAAACTCGGACATAGGGTCCAGGCGACCAGAAGTCGGCGCGGTTCAGAGCGTTGGAAAGGACATCATGCGGGCAGTAGTGCAACGCGCCACCGAGGCGTCCGTGAGCGTCGACGGTGCCGTCGTGGGAGCCGTGCGGGGAGTCCCTGTCGGCACGGTCGGCACGGTCGGCACTGACGACACCACCGTCACACCGCAGGCGCTGTGCGTATTGCTTGGCGCCACCCACGATGACGGCCCCACCGAGGTCGCCTGGATGGCCCGCAAAATTGCCGAACTGCGCATCCTGCGCGGCGAGGTGTCGGCCCAGGATGTCGCGGCCCCCGTGCTGCTGATTTCGCAGTTCACCCTCTACGCCGACACTCGCAAGGGCCGCCGCCCCTCGTGGAACGGCGCCGCCCCGGGCCCGCTCGCCGAGCCACTCGTGGAGGCCGTCGCGGGGGCGCTGCGCGAGCGCGGACTGCCCGTCGAGACGGGCATTTTCGGCGCGGATATGCAGGTCAGCCTCGTCAATGACGGACCGGTCACCATCATGCTGGACAGCGCGGCCCCGTAACCGCTGCTACGCGGGCAGCAGCAGGGCCCGCAGCTCGGCGACGCTCGACACCCAGTGTGTCGCGTCTTCGTGTTCCTCGGGGCTGCCGTACCCCCACTCCACCAGCACGCAGTCGAGCCCGTGCTCGGCGGCGCCCTCGGTGTCATGCTCGCGGTCACCCACCAAAATGCCCTCGCCGGGCGCCAGGTCGCCCGCCCCCAGTTGGTCCAGCGCACGCCGCACGACGTCCGCCTTGCGGCGGCGCGTGCCGTCCTCCGTCGCACCCGCGATGAACTCGAACGCGTCGGCCATGCCGAAGTGTTCGAGAATCTGGACGGCCGTGTGCTCGGGTTTCGAGGTCGCCACCGCCACGCGACACCCCGCCGCGCGCACGTCAAGCACCAGATCATGCATACCCGCGAACGGTGAGTTCTCGGACCAGCCGATACGCGTGTACCGGTCGCGATAGGCCTGATAGGCGTCCTCCACCTGCCGCGGCTCGAGGCCCAACAGGTCGCGCATCGAATCGTGCAGCGGCGGGCCGATGAACGAGCGCTTCAGGTGCTCCGCCGGGGGCGGTTCGCCCACGGTTTCGAGCGCGTGATGCAGCGAGGCCCAGATGCCCGGGGCAGAGTCGGTCAGGGTTCCGTCGAGATCAAAGAGCACGTAGCGATACATGCGCCCAGTCTGTCAACCCGGCGGGGCGCGCGGCGACGCGTCTCACCGCTCCCGTACCCTGAAGCGGTGAGCACAAACCCACCCTCGTACCCGCCCAAGCACCCGCCCGGCCAGCGCACCGCCATCGTCGGAGCCGTGCTCGGGCTCCTCGCGTTCTTCGCCATCTTGGCCCCCGGGCTGAATCTGTTTCTCGCACTCGCGGGGCTGATCGTGTCGCTCACGGCGCTGCGCCAGGCAGACCGGCACTCGCTCACCCTCGCGAAGTTTGCCGTATGGAACGGGGCCATCGCCACGGTCCTCGCGGCCGCCATGACCGCGTACATCTGGGTACTTGCGAACTAGCGCTCGCGAGCCGTCCACTCAAACCGGCCACGCAATACTGATCTCGCCCAGCCGCCAACGGGCCGGGCCCTGCAGCACGGGCCACCCCTGCGTCCGCACCTCACGGCACATCGCGAGAAACCGCTGTCGCGCCCCAAAGGAGGCGAGGGGCGCCGAATGAGCCCACGCGGCGTCCAGGGCCGAGAGGTACTCGTGTATGGGAAAGCCCGGCTGGTTCTCGTGAATCAGGTACTTGGGCAGTCGATCGGCGACATCGCTGGGCCGCTCGCACGCGGAAAACCGATACGAAATGGTCAGGGTCACGGGCGCGCCGTCACGCACCTCTAACCACACGGCGCGGCGGCCGATCTCGTCGCAGGTGCCGTCGATCAGGTAACCGCCCGGCGCGAGCCGCGCACACATCTGCGCCCACGCGGCCTCCACCTCGGCCCGCTCGTACTGCCGCAGCACGTTGAGCGCCCGAATCACATGCGGCCTACGCGCGGCCGGCACCTCGAAACCCCCCAGCGCGAAACGGAGGCCGGGCCGCTCCACCGCGCGGGCGCGGGCCACGCGGCTCGGCTCGATCTCGAGGCCAAGCACCTCGACATCGGGCCGCACCCGCGAGAGACGCGTAAACATTTCGAGGCTCGTACCGCCGTGCGCACCGAAGCCGAGGTCCACCACGAACGGGCGCTCGGCGCGCCCCCATGCGGCGAAGCCGGGGCCGAGCATCCAGCGGTCGATGCGGCGCAGACGATTGATTCCGGTCGTACCGCGCGTCACATAACCGACGGGTTTGACCGCCCTGGGTGTCGCCACCGCGCACCTCCCGCCCTACCGGGCCTCGCTCGTCAAAATGTCAGCATCCAGGGTACGCGGAGGTAGCGCACGCCTAAACTGACTGCATGACTGACAATCAAGTTCGCAGTGACGACCGCTCCTTCGTTTTTCACTCGTGGTCCGCGCAGGCCAAGATCAATCCGACCCCGATTACGCGCGCCGAGGGGTGCTTCATCTGGGACGACGCCGACACGAAGTACTTCGACATCGGCTCACAGTTAGTCAACGTCAACCTCGGTCACCAGCACCCCGCGGTGGTCAAGGCCATTCAAGAACAGGCAGCGATCATCACCACCGTGAACCCCGCGTTCGCCAACGATAAGCGTGGCGAGCTCGCGCGCATGGTGGTTGAGCGCGCGGGCGGCAAGGCCAAGCAGGTGTTCTTTACGAACGGCGGCAATGAGGCCGTCGAGAATGCCATCCGCATGGCGCGGCTGCACACGGGGCGCAGCAAAGTGCTCGCCTCGTACCGTTCGTATCACGGCGGCAGCGGCAACGGCATCGCGCTCACGGGCGAGGCCCGCCGCTGGGGCCAGGGCGTCTCGGCGACCGACATCATGCACTTCCACGGCCCCAACGCCTACCGCTCCGTGTTCGGCTCGGCGACCGAGGCCGAGGAGACCGAGAACGTCCTGCGCGTGCTCGAGGCCACCATCGTGTGTGAGGGCGCCGCCAGCATCGCGGCCATCATTCAGGAGCCCGTCGTGGGGTCCGCCGCCATCGCTCCCCCGCCGCCGGGCTACCTCTCGGGCCTGCGCGCGCTGTGCGACAAGTACGGCATCGTGCTGATCGCCGACGAAGTGATGGTGGGCTTCGGCCGCACCGGCGCGTGGTTCGCGCACCAGCTCTACGACATGAACCCCGACCTCACGACCTTCGCCAAGGGGGTCAACGGCGGCTACGTGCCGCTCGGCGGCGTCATCATCTCGGAGGAGATCTACCAGACCTTCGCCGAACGCCCCTACCCCGGCGGCCTCACCTACTCGGGGCACCCCCTCGCGTGCGCCGCGGGCGTGGCCACCCTGCGCGCTTATGAGGACGAAAAGATCTTCGAAAACGTGCAGAGTAACGCACGCGACGTGCTCGAACCCGGCCTGAAGGCCATCGCAGAGAAGCACAAGTGCGTGGGCAACGTGCGCGGTGTGGGCCACTTTTGGGCCCTTGAACTGGTCAAAGACCAGGCGACGCGCGAGCCGCTGCTGCCGTACGGCGTGGGAGCCAACGAGGTCACCACCGCCCTCATGGGTCGCATGAAGGCGGGCGGGGTGTGGCCCATGGTCGCCGCCAACCGCATTCACATCGCGCCCCCGTTGATCGCCACCGCCGAGCAATTGCGCGAGGTGTTGGCCGTGATCGATGCGGCACTCGACGAGGTCGATGCATCGCTGTGAATGAGGTGTGGACCCCGCGCCGAGTCGCCATGATCTCGGTGCACACATCGCCACTCGAACAGCCCGGCACGGGCGACGCGGGCGGCATGAACGTGTATGTCGACGAGCTCGCGCGGCAAATGGCCGAGCGCGGCATCGAGGTCGACATCTTCACGCGCGCCACGACGTCCAGGCAGCCGCCGCAGGTCGAGGCCGCCCCCGGGGTGCGGGTCAACTACATCACCGCCGGGCCGTTCGAGTCGCTCACGAAGGAAGAGTTGCCGGGTCAGCTGTGCGCCATGACGGCGGGGGTCATGATGGCCGAGGCCCGCCGCAGCGAGGGCTTCTACGACCTCGTGCATTCGCACTACTGGCTGAGCGGGCAGGTGGGCTGGCTCGTCGCCGACCGCTGGAACGTACCGCTCGTGCACATGATGCACACGATGGCCAAGGTGAAAAACCTCAACCTAGCTCCGGGCGACACCCCCGAGCCGGTGGGTCGCATCATCGGCGAAGAACAGGTCGTGGCCATCGCCAACCGCCTGATCGCCAACACCGACACCGAACGCGACGAGTTGATCGACCTCTACGGGGCCGACCCCGCCGAGATTTCGGTGGTCGCCCCGGGCGTCGATCTCGACGCGTTCACACCGGGTTCGCGGGCCGAGGCGCGCCGCGCGCTGGGCCTGCCCTCGGACGCCGTCGTGCTGCTGTTCGTCGGTCGCATCCAGCCGCTCAAGGCCCCCGACGTGCTGCTGCGGGCCGCCGAGGACATGCTGCATCGCGACCCCTCGCTGCGCTCCAAGCTCGTGGTGGCGGTGCTTGGCGGGCCCTCGGGTACGGGCCTCGCGAGCCCCACCGGGCTCATCGACCTCGCGGGCGAACTAGGCATCGCCGACCTCACGCGGTTTCACCCGCCCGTTGACCGCGCCACGCTCGCCCAGTGGTTCCGCGCCGCCACCGTAGTTGCGGTGCCCTCGCACAACGAATCCTTCGGCCTCGTCGCGCTCGAGGCTATGGCGTGCGGGGCTCCCGTCGCGGCGGCCCGCGTGGGCGGTCTCGCGCGGCTGATTCGCGACGGCGAGTCAGGAGTGCTGATCGACGGGCACGACCCCCGCACCTGGAGCGCCGCCCTCGCCCACTTGATCGCCGACGAATCGCGGCTCGCGGCCCTCTCGCGGGGCGCCGTCGAGCGGGCCCGCGAGTTCTCGTGGGCCGCCTCGGCCGAGAACACGCTCGCGGCGTATCGCCTGGCCCGCGCGGCCCACCTGGTCGACATTCAGTAATTTTTTCGGACGCCCCGGGGGCTGGGCTGGCGCGCCCGGCCAGCCCCCGTGGCGTCCGGCCCCACCCGAGGAGCAGCGTGAACGCAAGCAACCCGACCCGCCCGGCCCCGCGGGCGTCCGCCCAGGCCACCGTGCAGCTCGACACCGATCGCGTGCTCGTGACCGAATGGCGGTTCGCGCCCGGCACCGAGACCGGCTGGCACACGCACGCGCTCGACTACGTGGTCGTGCCCCTGACGCACGGCACGCTCACGGTCGAGACGCGGGGAGCGGCCCCGGCGCCAAACCCGCTCACGCCGGGGGCTTCGTACACCCGCGCGGCGGGGGTGGAACACAATGTTGCGAACGATACGAGCGCGGAGATCGCATTCGTGGAGATCGAAATCAAGGACCGCTAGAACGACTTGCCCGGGTTCAGTAGGCCCTGGGGGTCGAACACGTCCTTGATGCCCTGCTGCAGGTCATGCACGCGCTGCGACTGCTCGCGCGGCAGCCACCGAAGTTTGAACGAGCCGATGCCGTGCTCGCCCGTGATGGTTCCGCCGAGGGCGAGGCCCACGTCGATGGAGGCGTCGAGGGCGGCGTTCAACCGCGCGAGCGCCGCGTCGTAGGCGGGCGTGCCCTCCGTGAGTTGGGTCTCGTCGACCGAGAACTCGGGGTGCAGGTTGCCGTCTCCCGCGTGCGAGACCACCTTGAGCAGTACGTCGTGCTCCTCGGCGATGCGACGCAGCTCGCGCACGCAGTCCACGAGCTTCGACTTGGGCACTGCAATGTCTTCGCCCACGCGCAGGGGGCTGTCTTGGCCGATGCCTCGGCTATTGCGGCGCAGGAACACGAGCCGCTCGGCCTCGGCCTGGTCGTCGAAGACGCGGCCCGGGGTGGCCGCCAGCACGCCGCGGATCACCTCGGCCTCGGCGCGCGCGCCGTACCCGTCGGTTTGGATCAGCAGCATGGCGTTGCCGCGTTCGGCGAGGTTCGTGCCGTTCAGGCGGTCGGCGTCGGCCATCGAGCGGCCGTCCATGAGTTCCATGATGGAGGGCTGCACGCGCGCGCGACCCACCTCCACGACGGCCGCCGCGGCGTCGGAGAAATCGTCGAAGAATGCGGCGATGGTCTGCACGTCGACGGGCAGGTAGCGCAGCCGCACGGTCGCCGAGACGACGATGCCGAGGGTGCCCTCGGAGCCCACCAGCAGACCCGTGAGGTCGTACCCCGCGACGCCCTTGAACGTGCTGCGCCCCACGGTGACGAGCGTGCCGTCGGCGAGCACCACGTCGAGGCCGAGAATCGATTCGCGCGTGACGCCGTACTTCGCGCAGCGCAACCCGCCCGCGTTGGTGCCGATATTGCCGCCGACGGTGGCGAACGTGTAGCTGGCGGGGTCGGGGGCGTACATGAGACCGTGCTCGGCCACGGCGGCGTTAAGGTCGCCGTTGATGACTCCGGGTTCAACCACGGCCACCTCGTCGTCGGGGCGCACGTCGAGGATGCGCGTCATGCGTTCGAGCGAGAGCACGATGCAGTTGTCGATCGCGTGGGCGCCACCGGAGAGGCCCGTGCCCGCGCCACGTGCGACGATGCGCACGCCACGCTCGGCGCACGTGCGCACGACGGACTGCACGTCGGCGGCCGATTCGGCGAACACGACCGCTAGGGGTGTCGCGGGCGCGAGGTTGGGGCCGAGGTCGTGGGCGTAGTCGGCGAGAGTTTGCGGGTCGCGGCTGATCTGCCCGTCGCGCAGGTGGCTGGCGAGGGCGAGATCAACGGTTTCGGTGGCGGTCACGATGCTCCTAGGGGGATGGGGTTCGCGGGGACCACGCGACGTGCACGCGGGCCGCCTGCGCGGGAACGGTCAGGTCGAGGCCCGTCAGTTGGGTGAAGCGGGCCATGCGGTTCAGGATGGTATTGCGGTGGCAAAACAGGGTGGCGGCGGTGTCGCTCACCGACCCGGTCGCGAGGTAGGTGCGCGCCGTTTCGACGAGTCGCTCACGCTCGGGCTCGCGGCAGGCGGCGAGGGCACGGTCGAGGTATGCGCCGAGGTCGAGCCCGGCCCGGGTGAGTTCGGCGCGCGCGAGCAGGTGCCATGCGGTGGTGACGTCGAGCGGGGCGGTGTCGCGCTCCGTGGCAACGCGGGCGAGGGCCGCCGCGAGCGCCGCGGCGGGGCGCACTCCCGCGAGGCCCGGCACGTCGCGCACGAGCCCGCACGCCACGCCGTTCACGTGGGGGCCGAGGTCGCGCCCGAGCACATACACGTGGCCCGCCGCCTCGTATAGATCGACGGGTGGACGCCTCCGGGCCCGGGTTACCAGGGCCCGCAGCGTCGTGGCCGTGGCGCCAGTACCCGCCGCGACCTGCAGCGTTGCCGTGGGGTTGAGGGCGAGGGCCGTGCCGATGCGAGCGAGGTCAGCGGCCGAGAGGGGCTCGGGGGCAAACAGTCGCGCGACGAACTCGTGCCGCGCGCCCGACTCCTCCTGCGCCATCTGCACGCGTTCCTCGAGGTAATGCTCGTGCAGTCGCTGCGTGTAGCGGTCGACGACGTGCCACACGTCGAGGGCGTGCTGGGCGAGCACGGCCGCGTCGCGGGTGCCCGCGAGGTCCATGAGTTCGGCCCACGCGATGGTGAAGTCGAGCCGCACGGCGCTGAGCAGGGAGTCGAGGGGAATCCCCGCCCGCGCGCGACGCGGGCCCAGGTCGGTGGCGGCGGCCAACAGGTGGTCCTCGGCGTCCTGGCCGCCCGAGCGCAGCGCCTCGACCAGCATCGTGAAGGTGCCGGTCGCCGTGCGGCGCAGATCAGCCTCCGCAACGCGGCCGTCGCGGTAGTCGGGCAGGTCGCCGACTTGGTTGAGGAACACCTGCGCCATGTGGTCGATGCGGCCGTCGAGCCGCTCCAGCAGGTGGTCCCAGCGGGAGTCGGCGGCCGCGCCCTGACCCGCCACTAGCCGCGCACGCGCACGAGCTTGCGGTTGACGAACTCCTCCATGCCGTAGCGGCCCAGTTCGCGGCCCACCCCCGAGCGCTTCACGCCGCCGAAGGGCAGCTCGGCGGCCGACCCTCCCGACTCGTTGATGGAGACCATGCCCGCGTCGATGCGCAGCGCCACGGCCTCGGCCCGCTCGGCATCGCTGCCGTGCACGGAGGCGCCGAGCCCGAAGGGCGTGTCGTTCGCGAGGCGCACCGCCTCGTCTTCGTTCGACGCTTTGAAGATCATCGCGACGGGACCGAACAGCTCTTGGTGAAAGACCGGCGAATCGGGGGCCACCTCGGTGAGCACGACGGGGGTGAAGAACGCCGAGTCGGCGGAGCGCTGACCGCCCTCGAGCACCACGGTCGCGCCGCCCGCGATGGCCGCGTCGAGTTGCTGCTGCAGGTTTTGCGCGGCCGCGAGGGAGGACAGGGGGCCAAGGAACGTCTTCGGATCGGTGGGGTCACCGGGGCTGACGGCCGCGAGCGCCGCCGTGAACTTCTCGACGAACTCGTCATAGGCGTCCTCCAACACGATGAACCGCTTGGCCGCGTTGCAGGCCTGCCCGCCGTTCGCGAGACGACCCATGACCGCCCGCTTGATGATCGAATCGAGTTTCTCGGTGTCGAGCACGATGAAGGGGTCGGAGCCGCCCAGTTCGAGCACGACCTTCTTCAAGTGGCGGCCCGCAATTTCGGCGACTGCCGTGCCCGCCCGCTCCGAACCCGTGAGCGAGACGCCCTGCACGCGGGGGTCCGCGATGATGTCGGCGACCTGCTCGTTGGTGGCGAAAACGGTGGAGTAGGCGCCAGCGGGCAGGCCGGCGTCCGCAAAAATTGCCTGCATGGCGAGTGCCGATTCGGGGCATTGCGGCGCGGGCTTGAGCACCACCGAGTTGCCGAGCATGAGGTTCGGCGCGGCGAAGCGGGCCACCTGGTAGTAAGGGAAGTTCCACGGCATGATACCGAGCAGTGCGCCGAGGGCCTCCTTGCGCACGACGGCCGTGCCGCCCGCGACCACGTCGATGGGCTCGTCGGCGAGGTAGGCGGGCCCGTTCTCGGCGTAGTAGCGGTAGATCGAGACGACGATGTCGACCTCGAAACCCGCCTGCGTGATGGGCTTGCCCATCTCGCGGGTGATGATCGCGGCGAGGGCTTCGCGACGCTCGGCGTGCAGATCAGCCACGCGGTGCAGCCAGGCGGCGCGTTCTGCGGGGGTGGCGGCCTTGAGGGTGCCGAAGGCCTCGTGCGCGGCCGCGAGGGTGGTGTCGATCTGCTCGGTGGTGGCCGTGGGGTACTCGGCTTCGAGCGCGCCGGTGGCGGGGTTGGTGACGCAATAGGTGGTCATGATGCTCCTGTCGACGATGACGGTGGGGCGCCGCGGGTTCGCGCGTGCCTTGAAAGTTTCTCAGGGGAGGTTGATGGCTTGGTCGGTCTTGACGTGAATGAGCGCAAACTTACGCTCGTTGTCGATCGCTGCGAAGCTGCGTGCCACGGCGGCTTCGATCTGGTCGTCGCTCGTGACGAGTTCTCCGTGGCCACCGAACGCGCGCGCGAACCCCGCGAAGTCGGGGTTGGCGATCTGCGTGCCCGAGACGCGGCCGGGAAAATGCCGGTTCTGGTGGTCGCGAATGGTGCCGAATTGGCCGTTGTCCATCACGATCGCGAGGAGGGGCACGCCGTATTCGGCGGCGGTGGCGAGCTCTTGGCCGTTCATGAGCAGTTCGCCGTCTCCGCAGACCGCGACGATGAGCCGGTCGGGGCTCGCGAGGCCCGCCGCGACGGCCGCGGGGATCGAATACCCCATCGACCCGTTGCGGGTACCGAGCTGCGATGGAAACACTTCGGTGGGAAAAAACTGCTGGCCCCAGAGGGTGTGGTTGCCCGCGCCCACGGTGCACACGGCGTCGCGCGGCAGTCGCTCGATGACGCTGCGCATCACGAGGCTCATGTGCGCGGTGCCGGGGGCGGTGGCCGGCAGCGCCTCCGCGTCGATGGTGGAGAACGCGAGGTGGGCGTCGTGCCCGCGGCGGCGCCAGGCATCCCAGTCGACCTCGCGGCCGAGGCTTAGGCCCTCGACGGCGCGTGCGAAGGCGACCGGAGTGGCGATGGAGTGCGTCGTGACGGCGCCCGAGCGGCCGCGCAGGGTGGTGTCGATGTTGACGAGGTGGGTGATGGAGTCGGGGCGTTGGCGCAGCGTGTAACCGTCCGTGGGGACGTCGGTGGGCAGCGCCCCGATGGCGACCACGACGTCGGCCTCATCGAACATGGCGGCGGTCTCCGGGCAACGGCCGTAGCCGAGCGAGCCCGTGTTGACGGGGCTCGTGAAGGGCACGCGATCTGACGCGTGCCAATCCTGGGCGACGGGTATTCCGTTGCGTTCCGCGAACCGTGTGATGGCCTCGCACGCCGCCGGGCTCCAGCGCTGGCCGCCCACGTAGAGCAGGGGCCGCTCGGCGGTGCGCAGGTCGGCGACGATGCGTTCGAGCTCGTCGGCGCCGACCGCGCCCTCGGCGACGGGCAGGGGCGAGACGAGGGGGCCGGTGAACTCGGCGCGGAGCACGTCTTCGGGCAGTCCGACGACGACGGGGCCGGGGCGGCCCGAGGCGGCGGCGAAGAACGCTTCGGCGACCAGTTCGGACGCGCGTGCGGCCTCGTCGATCACGATCACCCGTTTGGTTTGGGTTCCGAACCACGCGTGGGGGTCGAACTCTTGGAACGATTCGCGCAGCCGGTCTGCGGTGGGGACCAGCCCCACGAACAGGACGAGCGGCGTACCGTCCTGCCACGCGGTGTGCAGGGCGACGAAGGCGTTCGCGGCGCCGGGGCCGCGCGTGACCATGGCGACGCCGGGGGCTCCCGTGAACTTGCCGTGCGCCTCGGCGGCATAGGCGGCGCCGCCTTCTTGGCGCATCACGACGGTGTCGATGGGGGTGCCGTAGAGGCCGTCGAGGACGGCGAGGTAGCTTTCGCCGGGAACGGCGAAGACGCGCGTGACGCCGTGCAGGAGCAGGGAGTCGACGATGGCCTGGCCCGCGTGGGTGGGTTTGACATAGTCGGCGGGGGCCGGGGTGGGTGCGGGCGCGCTGGGTGCGGGCGCGCTCGTGGCGGGTGCCGCGGTGGGTGCAGTAGTCACGGGTCTCCTGGGAGTCGGGCGGGTCGCGTGAATCGTGCGGGTTCGGGCCGGTGGTTGCCAGCGCACTGCGCAGTTCGAGGCGACGCGGGGGACGTCAATGTCAGCTCTCGGGACCAGCCTAAGCAGCGCGCTTCATGCTGTCTAATACTTAAAGTGCAGCGTTTTCATGCACTTTGGGCATAGAGAGCGTCCGGCTCACGCCTCCGCCCAGCGTGCCACGAAATCGCGTAGGCGGAGGGCGAGTGATTCGATGACCGCCTCGGCGAAATGGCCCGGCACCCAGGCCACGTGCAGCGGCACGCTGAGCGGCGTGCCGTCCCCGTCGAGCACACGCAGCGCATGCGCACCAAAACGCGGCGGCTCAGTCGCAAAACCCACCCCGCGCCCCGCGGCCGCGAGCGCCATGATGGTCTGCCCGTCGGCGCATTCCGTGACGCTCGCAAAGGCCAGGCCCGCCCGAGCGAGCGCCGCATCCAGAAGCGTTCGGCTCACGCTCGTGCGGGGCGATACCAGGGCGTCCTCGCCCGCGCAGTCGGCAAGCGTGACCACGGCCGCGCCCTCACGGGCCCAGGCGTGCCCCGCGGCGACGTAGGCATAGATGGGCGCGCCGCCGAGCGCCACCTGCCGCAGCGTGCCATCGGGAGCTGCGGGAGAAACGGCCAGGTCGGCGCCGTGCAGCAGGGCCTCCGACATCTCGTAGTGGTTCACCTCGCGCGTCACGAGGCACGGGTCGGCGGGTGAGGTGGTGGCGATGAAACCGGCCAGAAACTGGCGCAGCGACGCGCTCGTGGTGGCCACCACCAACTCGGCCACGGCGCCGTCGCGCAGCGCGCCCGCCGCGTTCTCGAAGTCGCGACTCTCGGTAAGCAGCCGCCGCGCCGCCGGCACGAGGGCGCGGCCCGCCGAGGTCAGAGCGAGGCGATTGCCGTGCGGCTCGAACAGCGGCAAGCGCAGCTCGCGCTCCAGGGTCTTAATCTGGCGGCTGAGCGCGGGCTGCGCGAGGTGCAGCGCCTCGGCGGCGGCCGTGACGGTGCCCGCATCGACCACCGCGAGAAAGTACTGAATGCGGAGCAGGTTCATGCCCATACGGTATGCCAGCGCCCCAGCCGCACCCGATCACACGCAGCCCGGTGTGCATGTGCACAATTTTTGACCGCAAACCGGGGGTGAAATGCCCTGGTCAGCGCCGAATGACCCTGCCACGATGAATAGCCAGCTCTCGATTCATGCAACGACGCAGACCCAGGAGACTCCATGAGCACCCCCGCTCCCCCCGTAACGCCGTACGAGATTGACGAAAACGTCACCAAGCGCGTCGCCCTCGGCGCCCTCGTCGGCACCGCCCTCGAGTGGTACGACTTCTTCTTGTTCACGACCGCCTCGGCCCTCGTGTTCAACATTCAGTTTTTCGCCACGGAAGACGCGATCATGGCGGGCATCTTCTCGTTCGCCACGCTCGCCATCGGCTTTGTGGTGCGACCCATCGGCGGCATCATCTTCGGCATGCTCGGCGACAAGGTGGGTCGCAAGAAAGTTCTGATGATCACCATCGTCGGCATCGGCGTGGTGACGGGCCTGATCGGCTTGCTGCCCACCTATGCGGCCATCGGCGTGGCCGCCCCGATTCTGCTCGTGCTGCTGCGCATCGTGCAGGGCCTCGCGGTGGGCGGCGAATGGTCCGGCGCGATGATCATCGCCGTCGAGAACGCCCCCGTCGAGCGTCGCGGCCGCTACGCCGCCATGCCCCAACTGGGCTCGCCGATTGGCACCCTGCTCTCGTCGGGCGGGTTCGCCATTCTGGCGCTCGTGCTCAGCAAAGACAACTTCGACTCGTGGGGCTGGCGCATTCCGTTCCTCATCGCGATCCCCCTGCTGCTCGTCTCCATCTGGATCCGCTCGCGCCTCTCCGAATCGCCCGAGTTTGAGGCCCTGCTCGCGTCGCAGGAGGTCGAGCACGCCCCCGTGCGCGGCGTGCTCAAGAATTCGTGGCGTCAGATCGTCGTGGGCATGGCGGCCGTGCTGCTCGGCGTGGGCGGCTTCTACCTCGTCACCACGTTCGTGGTGTTCTACGGCACCACGGTGCTCGACCTGTCGCGCAACCTCATGCTCACGGCCACCCTGTTCGCAGCCGCCGTCGAGATCCCCGTGCTGATCTGGGGCGGCCGCCTCGCCGAGAAGTACGGCGCCTCGAAGGTCATCATTTGGGGCGGCGTCGCCAGCGCAGCGCTCGCGTTCCCAGTGTTTCTCGCGATCGAAACGAAGGGATCCGCGATGGTCATTATCGGCGTCACCGTCGCGGTCGCGTGCCTGTCGATTCCCTACGCGGTGTCGGGTACGGCGCTCACGGCCATGTTCCCCACGCGCACCCGCTACACGGGCGTCGCCATCGCCACCAACTCTGCGGGCCTGCTGAGCGGCTTCGTGCCGATGATCGCCACCTGGACCCTCCGCGAGACCGGTAACTCGTGGGTGCCCAGCGCGGTCATGCTCGTCGTCATCGCGGCGCTGACCGTGGTGGCGGGTTTCGCGATCCCCGCGCTCACGATTAAGACCCCCGGTTTCAAGCCTTAGGCAGCCTTTCGCGAGACAATTCTGGACGCGCGGGTCCCGGGGTACCCGGGTAGCTCGGGTTCCGCGCGTCCGCAATAATCACCGGCCCTCAAGACAGACCGACCACCAGCGGAGCACCATGAAACTCGACCTCATCTTGCGCAACGCGGAGATTCTCACCTGCGATCCGGCACGCCCCCGCGCCCGCACGATCGGGTTCTGGCAGGGCCACATCGCCGGCCTCGACGACGAGATCGAGGGCCTCGACGCCGCCGAGGTGACCGACCTCGGGGGGCGCACCCTCGTGCCGGGTTTCATCGACGCCCACTGCCACACCCCGTGGTTCGGCCTCGGCCTCATCGAACCCTCGGTGGAGGCGTGCGGTTCGATCGTCGAGGTGCTCTCGGTGCTGCGCGCGGCGGCCGAGCGCGTGCGCAGCGGCGAGACGGGCGAGGAGTGGCTGATCGCCTCGGGGTTTAACCACACGGTGTTTGGCGGCGTGTTCCCGCCGCTTGCCGATCTCGACGCCGCCACGGGCGACGTGCCCCTGTTCTTGCGCCACAACTCGGGCCACCTCGCGGTCGTCAATACGGCGGCGCTGCGCCGCGCGCAGCTGCTGGCCCCCGACGCCCCCAACCCCGAGGGCGGCACGATTGTGCGCGACGCCGCGGGCGCCCCCACGGGAGTGGTCGAGGAGACCGCCCAGACTCTCTTTCAGCGGCTCTTTCAGCCTCGCCCCCTCGCGACCCTCGAACGCGCCCTCGACACGGCGACCGCGGTGTACGCGAGCCAGGGCATCACGAGCTTCACCGATGCGGGGGTGGGCGGCGGCTGGATAGGCCAGTCGCCCGCCGAGTTCGCGGCTTTTCAGCGCTGCGCCGCGGCCGGCAGGCTGCACGCGCGCGCCCAGGTGATGCCCGTGCTCGACGCGCTGCGCCCGCTGACCGGCCACGCGAACGACCACCTGGGCCTCGGCCTCGACCTCGGCATCACGGGCGGGTTCGGCTCCGACGACCTCTCGCTCGGGCCCGTCAAGGTGTTCCTCGACGGCTCGCTGCTCGGCCTCACGGCGGCCGTCACCGCGCCGTTCTGCCGCCACGAGCACGGCCCAGGCTCAGCGGTCAGTGAGAATATCGGGTACCTCCAGGGAGACCCGGACGCCCTGCGCCTCGCCATCGAGTCGGCCTACCGCTCCGGGTGGCCCGTCGCCGCCCACGCCATCGGCGACCGCGCGGTCGACCTCGCGCTCGACATCTTCGAAGACCTGCAGGCCCGGTTCGGCCGCAACGCGCTGCCCAACCGCATCGAGCACGCGTCTATGGTGCGGCCCGACCAACTGCCCCGCCTGGCGTCCGCGAATATCGCCGTGACCCCCCAATCGAGCTTCTTCGGGTACGGGGGCGACGCGATGGCCGCTTCGCTGGGCCCGGAACGCACCGCGTGGACGTATCGCGCGCGCTCGTTCCTGGAGGCGGGCGTGACGGTCGCGGGCAGTTCGGACCGCCCCGTCGCCGACGGCGACGTGCGGCGCGGAATGCAGGCCTACGTGGACCGACTCACCGGCTCCGGCGCCGTGTTCGGCCCCGAGAGCGAGCGGCTCACCCACCTCGAAGCCCTCTCGCTATATACCGTGCAGGCCGCGGCCGCCACGGGAGCCGCCGGCCGCAAGGGCCAACTCAAGGCTGGGCTGCTCGCCGACGCGGTCGCGCTCAGCGCGTCGCCGCTCGACGTGCCCGCCCTCACCGATCTCAGCATCGACGCGACGTACCGCGGCGGTGCCCTCACTCACACTCAACTCACCACCCAGGAGGCCTTCGCATGAGCACCCCCACCGACCAGCAGTTTCTTGATGATTTCGCGACCATGAGCACGTTCGGCGCGACCGCGGGGGGTGGCGTCGACCGGCAGGCCGGCACCGCCGCCGACGGGGAGCAGCGCCGCTGGCTCGCGGGCCTGCTCGAGGCGCGCGGGTTCACGGTGCGCTACGACCGCATCGGCAACCAGTGGGGTCTGCTCGATCTCGTGCCGGGCGCCCCCTATGTCGTGGTGGGCAGCCACATGGATTCGCAGCCCACCGCGGGCCGCTACGACGGCGCGTATGGAGTGCTAGCGGCGGCGCACGCGGCTTTTCGCCTGGCCGAGGAGTGGCGCACGAGCGAGGACGCGGCGCCCGCGCTGAACCTCGCGGTGGTGAATTGGTTCAACGAGGAGGGCTCGCGCTTCAAGCCCTCCATGATGGGCTCGTCGGTGTACACCGGCAAGATGACCGCCGAGGCGGCGCTCGCGGTCACCGACCTGCAGGGGGTGTCGGTGGCCGAGGCGCTCGCCGCGCTGGGTTGCGTGGACGACTGGGACGGCCCCGAGGCCGCCTCGTGCGCGGAGATTCACATCGAGCAGGGTCGCTCGATGGAGCGCGACGGTGTGCAGATTGGGCTCGTGCACTCGAACTGGGCGGTGAACAAGTACGAGTTCGTGGTGCGCGGCGAGCAGTCGCACACGGGCTCGACGGCGATCGAGGACCGTCGCGACGCCCTGCTCGGCGCGTCGATGCTGGTGCTGCTCGCGCGCGAGATCGCGGACGCGTTCCCCGGCCAGGTACACACCTCGGTGGGGCAGATGGAGATCTACCCCAACTCGCCCGTCGTGGTGGCGAGCCGCGTGCGGCTGCTGCTCGACCTGCGCTCGGCCGACGAGGCCGTGCTCGCGAAGGCGGATGCGATGCTGCACGAACGCATCGCGGCGATTCCCGCGGCGGCGAGCGTCGAGCTCGACGTGCACACGGGCCATTCGTGGCCCGTCACCCCGTACCAGCCGGAGGGCGTCGAACTGGCCGCGAAGGTGGCGGCCGACCTGGGGCTCGAGTACAAGCCCGTGATGACCCTCGCGGGCCACGACTCGACGAACATGAAAGACCTAGTGCCCACCGTGATGCTGTTCGTGCCGAGCGTAGACGGCATCAGCCACAACGAGCTGGAGTTCACGAAGGACGAGGACGTGCTCGCGGGCCTCGCCGTGCTGACCGAGGTGGTGCGGCGCCTCGCCAAGGGTGAGCTCGCACGCGATACGGTTGCCGCCGAAGCCGCCGCGGCGCACTAGTCTGGTCGCATGACGTACACACTTGTGCTGCTTCGCCACGGCGAAAGCGAATGGAACGCAAAGAATCTGTTCACCGGTTGGGTCGACGTGCCCCTCAACGACAAGGGCCGCGGTGAGGCCACGCGCGGCGGCGAGCTGCTGAAGAGCGAGGGCATTTTGCCCGACGTGGTGCACACGTCGCTCATGCGTCGCGCGATCATGACGGCCAACCTGTCGCTCGACGCCGCGGACCGTCATTGGATCCCCGTCAAGCGCGACTGGCGCCTGAACGAGCGTCACTACGGCGCCCTGCAGGGCAAGAACAAGGCCGAGACGCTCGAACAGTACGGCGAGGAGCAGTTTCAGCTGTGGCGTCGCTCGTACGATACGCCGCCGCCTGCCATCGAGAAGGGCAGCGAGTTCGGCCAGGATTCCGACCCCCGCTACGCCGACCTTGGCGATCAGGCGCCGCTCACCGAGTGCCTCGCCGACGTGGTGAAGCGCTTCGTGCCGTACTTCGAATCCGAGATCACCGCCGACCTCAAGGCCGGCCAGGTGGTGCTCGTGGCGGCGCACGGTAATTCGCTGCGCGCGCTCGTGAAGCACCTCGACAACATTTCGGACGCCGATATTGCCGGGTTGAATATTCCCACGGGCATTCCGCTGGTCTACGAGTTGGACGAGAACTTCAAGCCCGTCACGCCGGGCGGCCGCTACCTCGACCCCGAGGCCGCCGCCGAGGCCGCCGCCGCGGTGGCGAACCAGGGCAAGAAGTAGGCTCACACGCAGCAGGCTCACGTAGTCACACGCCCGCCCCCGTGAAGGTTTTCACGGGGGCGGGCGTTTGTTGTGCGTGGCGAGGGGTTGGGTCGACTCGCTGATTGCGCGGGGGCTGCTGGCCAGGGGTGCTGAAGGTAGTGGAACCCGGTGGCGGCGCGTGAGGTTGTTGGGCGCATACCCTGACGCCTGTAACGACACCGCGGGCTGCACCGGACTTGACAGCGGGACCAGATGCGCAAACCATCACCGACGCGATTTAAATGCCTTAAAAATAGATATGCAATTTTGCAACACATCAACACATCAACACACTTAGTATGATTTACATGTCACACGAATCTTGGCATCAGACCGAGGTCGAGGGATTTTTCGAAAGGCATAGCCATGAAGAAAACTACCCAACTTTTCGCTCTTTCATTTGTGGTGGCCGGGCTCGCCGCGCCGTCCGTTGCCTTCGCTCAAAGCCATTGGGCCAGCATCACCGGAGTCACCGCGAGGAGTAGCGGCTCCACTATCACCGTCACCAAAACCGAGGACAACAACATGGGCGTCTTCGGCCACTACGTCGCCGGCGGAGTAGATCGCGTCACGGGCGTGACAGCGGTCTATCATAACTCCATCAGCGCCACGGCGCCCTACGATATCACGGCCATCAACGCCTGCCTGTCCAACGGCCCATTCCCTGCCACGTGTTCGGCATGGAACAACGTTTACTAAAACCTTCGTCGCGGTGACTTGAACCAAAGTCACCGCGACGCCGTAACCCACCCATTCCCAGGAAAGTCAAGACAATCAGACAACCGAAAACACGCATATCGTGGAAATTGCTTTGGACCATTGGTCGCCAACAGTCAAGAGCTAGATCGACACTGCTCGCAGTCAGCATATTTGCGCTCCTCATGGCGATCGCCTCGGTGGCCATCTCGATTCAAGTGATCAACAACATCGCCGACCGAGATGCACTCAGGGCACCCAATCTCAACCAGAACGCCGGTGAAGCGGCCATCGGCTACCTGCTCGACACCTATTCCGCGCCTCCGCTCAACGTTGTTTTGGCGCAGCCCGCTGGTGCCCCCGACAGAATGCCGCCGCCGGGCATACCGCGATGGCCAACCGCGGGCGAGGCCTTCGTCTCCACAAAGGTCGCGGAGTCATACCCCGTGGGAAGCCCGTCACCCTGGGGGCAGGTGGTAGGGCTGATCAGTTCCCACGGGCTCGTCAACCTTAACGAACAGTACGTATACGCTAACCCCGCGCATTATGAGATTCCGCGGGATTCCGCCACCGTGTATTCCTGGGGTGCCGACGCCGGCTTCGCGGGCGATCATCGCTCGAACTCTTCCGCCGCTTCATTCGCGTACATTCTCATGCTCACCCTCGTGCTCCCCACGATATTCCTAGCGTTCATTGCGTGCCGCACCGGCCGAAGTCGGATCGGTTCGTCTATACGTGTTATTCGCGGCTTCGGCGCGGGTGACCTGGAGTGCTCAGCCATTAGCCTGGCGCGCATAGCACCCGAGGCCCTCATTGCCACGACTGCCACTTGGGTGATTGTCACCGTCGCAGCTTACAAGCCTGCCACGTGGATTCCGTATGCCGGGGTGTACCTACAAGGGGCCGACGTGCGCGACGCTATTCCGAAGATTGCCGCCGGCACCGTGGCCGGGCTATTCGTTGTGGCGGCGTTCGCCATTCTGTCATTCAGAGGCGCCCAAATCATCTCTCCCAACTTCGTGGAGGGCACACGATATGGCAATCGCAAAATATCCATCGTCAGCATAATTTCCCTTGCTGGATTGATAGTCATCCCTCAGTTGGCAATGTTTTCGGTAGAAGTCTTTGGCATTATAGTGTTCGCCCTCATGGCTGCCTTCATCGTCACGACTCCGTTTGTTGTGTCTGTCGTCATGACCGCGGTCGGCAAGGCCCTCGCCACGTTCAGCAAGGGCGCGACGGGCGTGATCACGGGGCGTCTCACGCTCGCGTGCATTCGCATCAGCGAAATCGTGGCCGTGGGGCTGATTATTTCGATCTCGCTCAGCGCCATCTTGCAATTGTTCGCCGGGTTCTACTCAACCATGACCGCGGACGCCCTGCACGTGAACTCGCAGGTAGGCCAGCGCGTGCTCGTGCTGCGAACCCCCCAAAGCGCCACCTTGGACGGCGCACAAATTGATCACCTGCTGAACACCCCGAATGTAGCCTGGCTGCCCGTGACAGACGGCTCCGTGGACGGCTCCTTGGGCGGTCCCGTCGAAGCCGTGAGCGACTGCACCACGTTAAGGACTCTCGGCAACCACTCCTGCGCCCTTGGGCCCAGCGGCAAGGTGCCAGTCGGCAACGAGTACCTGGCAACGAGCCTGAGCTACCTCGGCGTCGACCTTGAGGAACGCGACGACGCGGCCTCCATCGCGGCCCACCGGTTCGTGGCGGTCTCCACCACTGACCAGCCTCTCGACCTCGGCGCGTTGAACCGGGCCGGGTTCTCGTACCAACTGCGATTCGCGCAAGTCGCCGATGAATGGACAGCCAGTTTTGCCATGCAAGACCACCAACTGAGGTGGTTAAACCTCTTCGTGCCGATCGGCACGGTAACCCTACTCACCGCCCTGACTGTCGGCGTGTGGGAACGAATCACTCGCCGCATTGCGGGCCTTGCCCCCATTGTCGCGTTCCGTCGCGGCACGTCCCTGCTGTGGGGGCTCAGCGTGGGCGCCGTGCTGCTGCCCTTTGGCGTGGCGGTCACCGTCGGCGCCGTCACCTACGTGAGCCTCGGCGTTGCGTTAGGCGGCATGTACGAGGGCCTGCGCATACAACCCAGCGTTATGGGCTCGACCATCGCACTAGCCGTCGGCTACTCCATCGCCGTGTGGCTGGGCCTCACGATTGCCCTGCACCTCCCTGCACAGCGCGAGAGCGCCCGTCACCAGAACTGAAAGCACCCATGTCTACAACACCCCACACGACCCCAATCCTCACGCTCTCAGACGTCGCGCTCAACGCGGGCAAGCGCCAACTGGCCGCATCAATTGACCTGGACCTCCACCCCGGCGAGCTGCACTGCATCATGGGGCACTCTGGGGTCGGCAAATCCACCCTGCTCTGGGCCATCGCGGGTCTCCTGCCCTACCGCACCGGTTCGGTCAAGATTGCCGGAGAAACGGTCAACGCGCGTCGACGAAACGCGATGGCAGCCCTGCGGCGCCGGCACCTGGGAATCATCTACCAGCAACCACAACTGATGTATGAACTGTCCACCGTCGAAAACGTGGCGGTGCCCCTCATGCTCACACGAGGAACACCCCGCGCCGACGCCGAAGCGCAAGCCTGCGAAACCCTCGAGAAGTTGGGCATTGAGCCAACCGCTGACCCCTCGCATCTTTCAGGGGGCGAACAACAGCGAGTCGCCATTGCCCGCGCCACTGTGCATAGCCCCGCATTAATCGTGGCGGACGAACCGACCGCCGCCCTGGACGAAGAAAACGCAGGCCTGGTCATGGAGACGCTGATACAACAGTGCCGAGCCCAGGGCAGCGCTCTGCTGTTGGTCACTCACGACACTCGCGTGGCCGAGCAACTCGACATCACCTGGAACCTGTCCCCCACCGGGCTCACCCCTCTGAGTCTGCCCTCCCAAAAGCCCCCAGCTCGCTCAGCACCTGCTGCGCGATAGCAAACCCGCGGTTCGCGGTCGGCACCCCCGCGTAGATGCCGGTCTGCAAGATGACCTCGCCGATCTCGTCGGGGGTCAGCCCATTGTTCTCGTACGCGACGCGCACATGCATCGCGAGCTCGTGCTCCTGGCCGAGCGCCGTCAGCACGCCCAGCACGATCAGCGAACGATCGCGCCGCGACAGCCCGGGTCGCGACCAGATGTCGCCCCACGCGTAACGCGTGATGAGGTTCTGAAACGGATCGGTGAACGGGGTGGGCGCGGAGCGGTCCACGTGCGCATCGCCCAGCACCTCGCGGCGCACCCGCATACCCTGCTCGAAGCGTTCCGCATCGCTGAGCCCGCCCCGCGAACGCCCCTCCTGGCCGTTCGCGTTGGCGCCGAACCCTAAGAACTCCAGCAGTAGCGCGTTGACGGCCTCGGCCTGTTCCACATTCGCCAAGTGG
Organism: Micrococcales bacterium 31B; assembly: GCA_022803075.1. GTDB lineage: Bacteria > Actinomycetota > Actinomycetes > Actinomycetales > Dermabacteraceae > JAFFTF01. Next base: position 68,236 of record JAFFTF010000006.1, on the reverse strand, counting down.
GCCGCGGGCGCGACCTGCGCATAGGAACCGGCCCCCGCGGCGTCCGCAATCTCACGCAGCATGGCGGGCGGGGTGGCCGGGTCGTCGGCGCCCGCGATGGCCAGCAGGGGCGCGCTGATGCGCGGCAGGTCGGCGCGCTGGTCCATGACCGCGATGGCCTCGCAGCATTGGGCATACCCCTCGTTCGATACGGACGCCACCATGGCCCGCATCTGCGTCACCAGCGCGGGCTGCTCGGCTGCGTACCCCTCGCTAAACCAGCGGCCCACGACCGCCTCTGCGATCGACTCGGTACCGCCTTCACGCACGGCGGCCGCGCGATCCGTCCACCCGCTCGCGGGCCCCAACTGGGCCGCCGTGCAGAGCGCCACCACGCGCTCCACCCGCTCGGGGGCGCTGTGGCCGAGGTATTGGGCGATCATGCCGCCGAGCGAGAGGCCCACGACGCTAAAGCGCTGCACGCCCAGCGAGTCGAGGGTTTCGAGCACATCGGCCGCGAGGTCCGCGATGGTGGGCGCTGCACCCGTGGGCGGCACCTCCGAACCGCCGTGGCCACGATGATCTAGGCGCACGACGCGGGCGTGGGCAGACAGCACTAACGCCTGCGGCTGCCACATGTCGAGGGTCGAACCGAGCGACCCCAGCATCACCACGACGGGAGCGTCGCTGGTCAGGCCGAGGGCGGCGTCGAGGCGGGAATGAAGCAGCATAGGGCGCCTTTCTAGGGGTTGGTCAGTAGCGCTGCGAGGCGCAGGGCCTCGGCGCGGGCGGGGGCGAACGGGTCGGCGTCGGGCTGTGCCCCCGCGAACGCCGCGACGGCCGGTTCGGCGAGCTGAGCGAGTCGGTCGGCGAAGACCTCCAGGCCGTCGAGGGCCTGGACGAGCCACGCAGCGGCGGAGCCCGTGAGCGTCACCAGCTCGGCCAGCGTCTCCCACTCCGTGTGCCACGTGCCGGCGCCGCGCTCGAACTCGGCGGGCATCGCGGCGTACAACGTGGCCGCGAGCTGCGGGGCCCGCAGGGCGCACGCGCGCGCCGAGGCCGCCGCGACCGGGTTTCGCTTGTGGGGCATGGCCGACGAGCCGCCCGGGGTCGACTCGGCCACCGCCCCCAGCTCGCCCTGACCGAGCAGTACGAGGTCGCCCGCGATCTTGGCAATCGCCCCGCTCACGGAGGCGAGCGCGTGGCCGAGGTCGACCACGCTCTGGCGGCGCGTATGCCACGTCGCGCCGGGGTCTGCGAGGCCCAGGGCTTGCGCGGCCGCGGCGCGCACGGCCGCACCGCCTCCGGGTACGGGCACCGCGAGCGTCCCCACCGCTCCCCCGTACTGCACGGGGAAACTGAGCGCGTCGAGCCGCGAGACCGCATCGGCGAGGCCGAGGCCCCACTGCGCCGCGCGATACCCGAACGTGACGGGCCAGGCGGGCTGCATGAGCGTCCGGCCCGCGTCGGGGGTGGACGCGTGGGTGGTGGCGCTGGCAGCCAGCGCCCCGAGGGTGCGTCCCAGGGTCACGCGGGTGGTTTCGAGGGCGTCGCGGGTGACCAGCATGAGCGCGGAGTCGATGACGTCTTGGCTGGTGGCGCCCGGGTGGATGGCCGCCACGTCGAGCCCCGCGGATCGGGCCCAGGCCTTCAGCCAGCCCACCAGGGCCACCGCCGGGTTGCCCGCCGCAGCGCCCGCTGGCCCCGCGAGGTGGGCGATGAGGTCCGCCGCCGCGGGGCTGCCCGCCCCGTTCGGAACCGGTGCCGCGCTGGTAGGTGCCGCCGGGGCGTCCGGGCCAGACTGGGCCGTGCCGCACTGGGCCGTGCCGCACTGGGCCGAATCGCACTGTACCGTGCCGCACTGGGCCGCCAGCCCCAGGAGCGCCTCGCTCACGGGAGCGGCCCCGACGGCGTCCGCGAGCGCGGCCTCGTAGCGCAGCATCGCCGCCGCGAACGAGGCGGTGTCGAAGTGCGCCGCGAGGCCGGCTCGATCGAAGGTGGGCGCGAAGGCTGAGGTCATTGACCCATTACACCGTGAAGAAGGTGGTCTCGCGGTCTCCCTGCAGGTTTACGTCCCATTCCCACACGCCGCGGTCGTGATTGAAGCGAGCGATCAGCGATTCGCGGGCCTCGGCGGGCAGCGAGTTCAACAGCGGGTCGGTCTCGTTGAGCGGGTCGCCCTCGAAGTAGATGCGCGTGGGGAGGCGCTGCAGCACGCCGCGCGCGAGCACGTTCACGTTAATGTGCGGCGCCTGCCAGCCGCCCTCGCCGTCGGGCACGGGGCCGGGCTTGACGGTGCGCACGAAGAAGCGGCCCGAGTCTTCGGTCTTGGAGCGGGCGTAGTAGCGATAGCCGGGCGCCGCGGGGGCCGCGCCGCGGGGGTCTTCGGGCGACACGAAGTGGCCCTTGGGGTCGGCCTGCCAGGTTTCGATCAGTCCGTCCCAGATGCCGTCGCCCTGCTTATCGCGTAGGATGCCATGAATCTCGAGCACGCCCGGGGCGTCCTCGGGCACCGCGTACGGGCCATCCTCCCAGGTCAGGCCGATGGAGAGGTAGGGGCCGACGGTCTGCGAGGGGGTCTCGCCCCAGCTCTTGAGGTTGGTCTTGTCGTCGAGGTATTCGGTGGGTGCTGGCGTGTTCATTTAGGCCTCCAGATCGTCGTCGTCATCGACGTCGACTTCGTGTTCGAACGGGGTTGACTTCGTGCCGCGCAGCACGATGTCGAAGCGGTACGCGAGCGCCCAGTCGGGCACGGTGCGGTCGAGATCGAAGCGCGAGATGAGGCGCTCGCGGGCGGCCTGGTCGGGAATCGAGTTGAAGATTGGGTCTTGGCCGAACAGCGGGTCGTCGGGAAAATACATCTGCGTGACGAGTCGCTGCGTGAAGGCGCGGCCGAAGAGGCTGAAGTGAATGTGGGCGGGGCGCCACGCGTTCAGGTGATTGCGCCACGGGTAGGCGCCGGGCTTGATCGAGGTGAACTCGTAGTTGCCGTCGGCGTCGGTGAGCACGCGACCCAGGCCCGAGAAGTTCTCGTCGATGGGGGCGTCCCATCGGTCCACGTCGTGTCGGTAGCGGCCCGCCGCATTGGCCTGCCACACCTCGATCAGGGCGTTGGGCACGGGGCGACCGTCGGTCTCGGTGACGCGGCCGTAGACGATGATGCGCTGCCCTTGGGGCATGGCCTCATGCTGCTTCGTGAGGTCGGCGTCGAGCAGGTCGGGGGTGCGGTCGCCGAGCACCGGGCCGGTGATCTCGGTGAGTCGCTGGGGCAGGTTGAACGGCGTGCGCATGGGCGCGCGAATCACGGTGGATTTGTACCCGGGGCTCAGCAGCGGCGGGTGCGTGCCCTCGGGGCCGCTGAGGTATTTCGGCAGGTGAAGGGTGGGCGAGGGGGTGAGGTCGAGGCTGGCCGGGGCTACGGGGGTCGTGCCGGTTTCGGACGCCAGGGTGGTGCTGTTTGGCTGCGACATGCGGGACTCCTTTGTACTGATGGTTGAGTCTGGCAGGAGCCGCGCGGGGAGTCAGTAGGCGGGTTCCACTGAGTGAAATCGAGCGGCGACTTCAACCGCGCCCCCGTACGAACCAATCGCTCCACCTGTGGGGCGACGAAACCCCTACCGCCCCGCCTGCCCGGCCCTGAGCTGGCGCGAGATGCCCGCGGCGGCCACCTTGAGCGCCGAGACCAGGGGTTCGAGGGGGGCCTGTTCGCGGGGCAGCACCACGCCGAGCGCGGCGACGCACGCCCCGGCCTCGTTCATCACGGGCACGGCGGCGCTGAACGCTCCCAGGGTGAGCTCGTCATGCGTGACGGCGTGCCCCTGCTCGCGCACGCGAGTGACCTCTTCGAGCAGCCGAGTGGGGTTCGTGATGGTAAACGGCGTGTGCTGGGTGAGGTTGAGGCCCGGCAGCAGGTGCGGGGCGTAAGCGAGCAGCACCTTACCGACGCCCGTTGCGTGCAGGGGCATGCGCGAGCCCGTGGTCGACTTGATGGGAACCGATTGCGCCCCGCGAATGCGCTCCACATATAGGGCCTGGTCCTGCTCTCGCACCGCGAGGTGCACGGTCTGGCGGGTCGCCACGAAGATGTCCTGCATGAAGGGCAGGGCGATTTCGCGAAGTTCCACCTGCACCGCGGCCAGCATTCCCAGCGACCAGAGGCGGCGGCCGATTCGATACTCCCCCGACGGCCTGCGCGTGAGTGCGCCCCAGCCCTCGAGTTCCTTGACGATGCGGTGCACCGTAGGCAGCGACTCGCCACACCGCTGGGCGATGGCGGTGAGCGACTGCTCGCGATGCTGCTGATCAAAGGTGTCGAGTACCTTAAGGGCGCGCGAGAGTACGCTACGCCCCGGCTCGCGGGAGTTGCCTGCCATAGAGTCCCCTGAATCCGCTCGCGCCCAATTTTCACTGAGCAGAAGCGTACCCTGGGCGTGCATCACATTTGCCAAATACCCTGAATCGCCGCGACGGCAGTGTTTTTAGCGAAACAATGGCGATACGCCCAACGCGCGGTGCACCGCTGCCCCTCGTACCGGCGCACGCGCCCAGCGCGCGAACCGTGCCCACGGTGCACGCGGCGTCCGGCCCGTGCCCGATCCCAAGCCTTCAGGAGGCCTCATGCACAAAGTGATCACCGACGCCGCGGAGGCGGTCGCCGCCATACCCGACGGGGCGACCCTCGCGGTCGGGGGCTTCGGCCTCGCGGGCATTCCCTGGACCCTCATCGACGCCCTGCACGACGCGGGTGCCAAGAACCTCACCGTGGTCTCCAACAATTGCGGCGTCGATGGCGCGGGCCTCGGCCGACTCCTCGAATCGCGCCAGATCACGCGCGTGATCGCCTCGTACGTGGGCGAGAACAAGGAGTTCGCGCGCCAGTACCTGAACGGCGAACTCGAGGTCGAGCTCACCCCGCAGGGCACCCTCGCCGAGCGTTTGCGCGCGGGCGGAGCCGGAATCGGCGCGTTCTTCACCCCCACGGGCGTGGGCACCCAGGTCGCGAACGGCGGCCTGCCGTGGCGCTACGACGGCAGCGGCGGCATCGCCCTCGCCTCGCCCCCCAAGGAGGTGCGCGAGATCCAGGGCCGCCGCATGGTGCTCGAAGAAGGCATCACGACCGACTTCGCGCTCATTCACGCCGCGGTGGCCGACGAGGCCGGCAATGTGCGGTTCCACGCCGCCGCCAACAACTTCAACCTGCCCGCCGCCATGGCCGGCCGCCACACCATCGTCGAGGCCGAACAGGTGGTCGCGGTGGGCGAGATCGACCCCGCAGACGTGCACCTTCCCGGCGTTTTCGTGCAACGGGTGCTTCAGCTGACGCCCGAGCAGGCCGCCCGCAAGATGATCGAGAAGCGCACCATCACCGAACGAGAGGCCTAACCATGAGCGAAACCACCCGCGGCTGGAGCCGCAACGAGATGGCCGCCCGCGCCGCCCTCGAACTGAGCGACGGCCAGTACGTCAACCTCGGCATTGGCCTGCCGACCCTCGTGCCGAACTTCCTGCCCGAGGGCGTCAACGTGGTCATGCAGTCCGAGAACGGGATCCTCGGCGTCGGCCCCTACCCCTACGACGAAGACGTCGACCCCGACCTCATCAACGCCGGCAAAGAGACCGTCACGGTGCAGCCGGGCGCCTCGTTCTTCGACTCGTCCACCTCGTTCGCGATGATCCGCGGCGGCCACATCGACGCCGCCATCCTCGGCGGCATGCAGGTCAGCGATCGCGGCGACCTCGCCAACTGGATGGTCCCCGGCAAGATGGTCAAGGGCATGGGCGGCGCCATGGACCTCGTACACGGCGCCCGCAAAGTCATCGTGCTGATGGAGCACGTCGCGCGCGACGGCTCCGCCAAGCTGTTGCGCGAGTGCACCCTGCCGCTGACCGGCGAGGGCGTGGTCTCGCGCGTCATCACCGATCTTGCGGTCCTCGATATTACGGACGCCGGGTTCCTCCTCGTCGAGTTGGCCCCCGGGGTCAGCGTGGCTGAGGTGGAGGCCGCTACCGACGCGCCCATCGCGCAGGGCGCCACGGTTTAGCGCGACAAACAACGGGGGACCAGCCCATCGGCTGGTCCCCCGTTTTTCGCGCGGCACCTAGATGTCTTGACCGAGCTTGCCGAGCGACACCTGGGCGGTCTCCTTCGCGGTAAAGGCCGACAGGGCCGAGATCACGCAGGCGACGGCCGCGACCGAGGCGATCGGCACCCAGTCCGCCGCCGAGCCCGCGAGGGCCGTCGCGATGGCGGGGGCGAAGCCCGCGCCCAAGAAGCCGATCTGCGTGCCGATGGCGACGCCCGAGTAGCGCACCTTGCTGCTGAACATCTCGGAGTAGAACGACGGCCAGATCGCGTTGCAGGCCGCGTACGCGACCGACAGGAACAGAACGGCGCAACCGAAGATCAGCCACAGGTTGGCCGTGGTCACCGACCAGAAGTACACGTAGGCGAACACCGCGGAGCCGAGGGCGCCGCCGATGAAGACGGGCTTGCGGCCCACGCGGTCGGCCACGATCGCCCACATGGGCTGCGTAAACAGCATCACGAAGTTGGCGCCGGCGACGATCCACAGCATGTCGGCCTGGGGAATCCCCACCTGCTTCACCGCGTACGTGAGCGTCGCGACCGAGAAGATGGTCGAGACGACGGCGATCAGGGCGCAGAGAATCACGCGCAGCACGTCGGCGGTGTGGTGCTTGAACAGGTCTGCCACGGGCAGCTTCGCGATCTTGCCCGCGGCCTTGGCCGCCTCGAACGAGGGCGGTTCGTGTAGGGTGCGGCGCACAAAGAACGCCACGAGCACCACGAGAGCGCTGAGAATGAACGGGATGCGCCAGCCCCACGAGAAGAGCTGCTCGTCGGGCAGGGAGCCGATGGGGATGAAGATCAAAATCGCGAGAATCTGCCCCGCCTGCGTGCCGCTCAGCGTGAAGCTCGCATAGAACGCGCGCTTGCCATCGGGAGAGTGCTCCATCGTCATGGACGACGCACCGGCCTGCTCGCCCGCCGCCGAGAGGCCCTGGGCGATGCGGCACAGCAGCAGCAGGACGATCGCCGTCTCGCCAATGGTGTCGGTCGACGGCAGAATGCCGATCACGAACGTCGAGCAGCCCATGAGCAGCAGCGTGAACAGCAGCAGCTTCTGCCGGCCGATGCGATCACCGAAGTGCCCGAGAATGAAAGCGCCGACGGGGCGCACCACATAGGCCGCTGCGAACAGCAGCGCCGAGTACACGCCGCCCGTGGCGCCGCTCTCGCCGCCAAAGAAGACGGTCGGGAAGATCAGCGCCGAGGCCGTGCCGAAGATGAAAAAGTCGTAATACTCCACCGCCGAGCCGAGAAAGGACGCGAGGGCGGCCCGTTTGGGCGTCTGGGTTGCGGTCTGGGGCTGCGTCGTTGCAGACATGCGTGCTCCTTAAATTTCTGTGGGGGTTTGGGGCGCGGACGCCAGGTACTGGGCCGCCCGCCGAATGGGGGCGTTGGGTGCGCCGTAGCCCGCATAGGCCCCAACGCGTTGCACCACCTCGAAGCCGACATGGCCGACGATGTGCGTGTAGAAGTGAAGGAACGCGCCGTGGGCGTCCTCGTCATAGAAAAGGTTGAGGTCGCGCAGGTCGCCGACGGTGAGGCCGAGGGCTTTCAGTCGCGGCGAGTCGCCCAGTCGGGCGTCGAGGTCGGCATAGTAGTTGCCGGGCACGTCGAGCAGGTCGAGCCCGTTCGCGCGCGCCTGCCGCGCCGCGGCCACGGCGTCCGCCACGGCGAACGCGATGTGCTGCGGAGTGTGCGTGCCCGCGAGTCGCTCGGGGGCGAGATTGAGCGCGAGGCGCACCGCGCCGTTCTCGGAGCGCAGGGCGTGCGAGCGCACGAGCCCGTGCGGGTCGGCGACGTCGACCTGGGCCTCGCGCGTGAGCCCCAGCAGGGCCCGGTGAAACAGCACGGCCTCGTCGAGGTGCTCGAACGGCTGCCCCACCGAGAAGTGATCGAGGTGGGTGAGGCCGAGCGGCGTCGCCACCTGCGAGGTGCGGTGCGTGGGCTCGAATTCTTGGGCCCAGTCGGCGCCGCCGTGTGACTCGAAATAGACCTCGGAGTGGTCCGGCGCGAGCACCCCGAGCAGGGGAGCCTCGCCGTCGGCGGTTTCGCGCGGAAGGAGGGATATGCCCAGGTCGGCGGCGCGGGAGGCGGCCGCGATGGCGTCCGGTACCGCTACCCCGAAGCCGCGCAGCAGGGGAGTGCCGGAGGCGGCGCCCGATTCGAGGTTCACGATGACGCGGGCCTCGCCCTGGCTCCACAGGTGCACGTTTTTGCGGCGGTGGCGGCCGAGGTAGGTGAAGCCGAGGCCCTGCAGCAGGTCGGCGAAGTCCTCGCTGCCTCGGGTAGCGACCTCCACGAAGGTGAGCGCCGTGGGGGTCTGCGGTGGCGCGAGGGCGGCGAGGCCGGCACCCTCGGCGAGTGCCGTGAGCGAGCGGTGCGCGTCGACGGCGCCGCGGCGCGGGTCGATCTGGCGAAACACGTCGTTGAAGATTTCGAGCGAGAGGGGGCCCGCGTAGCCGGTGGCGGCGAGGCGGCGCACGAAGTCGGCCAGGTCGAAGTCGCCCTCGCCGGGGAACACGCGATAGTGGCGCGACCACGAGAGCACGTCGAGGTGCATGGTGGGGGCGTCGGCGAGTTGGCAGAAGAAGATCTTGTGGCCGGGAACGCCCTGGAACCCGGCGCCGTTGGCCTCGCGCGACAGGATGTGGAACGAGTCCACGCACAGGCCCAGGTTGTCGCGGTCGGCGAGCGCCACGAGCCGCCAGGAGTGGGCGACGGTGTTGACGTAGCGGCCCCACGCGAGGGCCTCGTAGGCGATGCGGATGCCGTATTCGGCGGCGAGGTCGGCGAGCGCGCCGAGCTGGCGGGCGGCGAGGGCGTCGTCGTCGAGGGTGGCGGTGGCGACGTTCGAGCACACCAGCACGAGGTCGGTGCCGAGTTCGCGCATGAGCTCGAACTTGTGGCTGGCGCGGCGCAGGGTGGCGGCGAAGACCTCGTCGGTGACGCCCTCCACGTCGCGCAGGGGCTGGAACATGTCGATGCGCAGGCCCAGTTCGGAACAGCGTTCGCGCACCTCGGCGGGGGTGAGCGGGCAGGCCAGCAGGTCGAGTTCGAAGATTTCTACCCCGTCGAAGCCCGCCGCGGCGATCGCCTCAAGCTTCTCGGGCAGGGTGCCGCCGAGGCACACGGTTGCGATGCTCGTGGCGAGGCCGGCCGCGGCGAGGGGCGCGCGGGCGGCTGGGGCGGCGCTCAGGGTGGTGGCGCTGAGGGTGGTGGCGCTCATCGGGCCGCCCCCTCGGCGGCGCGCGCGTTCTCGTGCTCGATCATGTCGAGAAAGTGCCCGCGCATGCGTACCGCGTCGGCGGCGCGGCCCGTGAAGAGGGTGAACGCGTCCACGGCCTGGTTGACCGCCATGCGGCCCCCGTCGAGGGTGGGGCAGCCGAGGGCGGACGCCTCGGTGAGCAGTTGGGTGGCCAGCGGCCGGTAGACGACGTCGGCGACGAACTGCCGGGGCGAGAGCCACGCGGTGTTGATGGACGTGCCGGGATGTTCCTTCATGCCGAGGGGGGTCACGTTGATGACGCCGTCGGCGGCGCGGACGGCGGCTTCGGTGTGACTGTTGGCGGAGATGTCGGCGCCCGGGAACAGGGCCCGAAACTGCAGGGCGAAGGCTTCGGCGCGGGCAATGTCAACGTCGCAGACGGTGAGTGCCGCGAGGCCGGCGCTGAGGAGGCCGTAGGCGACCGCGCTGCCCGCTCCCCCCGCGCCGATCTGCGTGATGGCGAGGGCATCGAGTCGGGCCGCGGCCTCGGGCAGGCCCGCCGCGAAGCCCGCGCGGAACCCGGTGAAGTCGGTGTTGTAGCCAATGCTGCGGCCGTCTCGAAACACGACCGTGTTCACGGCGCCGAGTCGGCGGGCGTGGGGGTCGAGTTCGTCGAGGTGCTCCATGACGAGCTGCTTGCAGGGGTGGGTGACGTTGAGACCCGCGTAGCCTTCGCGCTGGGCCTTGGCGACGAGGTCGCCGATGGCGGTGGCGGGGAGGTCGAGGGCGAGGAGATCCCAGGTTTCGTAGGTGTAGTCGAGGCCGTGGGCGGCGCCCTCGCGCTCGTGCATGGGAGGCGTGAGCGAGGGGCCGATGCCCTCGCCAATGAGGGCGACTTTAATGGCTCGTTGGGGCCCGGCGGTCGGTGCGGTGCCCCGAACGGTGGGGTTTGTGGGTTCGCTCATTGTTCTGCTCTCGACGTTGAGGCGGGCATTCGGCGGCTGGCCACCCGCTAATGAACTATCTAGTGAGTTAACTATCCACCGTGGTGCCCTCCGCGTCAACCCCCCTGGCGCACCTGTGTACGCTGTTCGCATGGCTACCCCCCGCAAAAACGCCGCTGACAAGCAGCGCGACGCCGCGCGCACCCGCTCAGAAATCTTGCGCGTAGCCACCGAGGAGTTCGCCGAACAGGGCTTCTCGGGCGCCCGCGTCGACGTCATTGCCGAACGCACCAGCAGCACCAAGCGCATGCTGTACTACTACTTCGGCTCCAAAGAAGGCCTCTACAGCGCCGTCCTCGAAAAGGCCTACGGCCAACTGCGCAGCGACGAACAGGGCCTCGACCTCGCGCACCTCGAACCCCTCGCGGGCGTGCTCGCCCTGGCCGACCACACCTTCGACCACCATCTGCGCAACGACCACTTCTTGCGCCTCGTCGCCATCGAAAACATTCACCGCGCCAAGTACCTGCGCGCCAGCGAGACCGCACCGCGACAGAACTCCACCGTGATCAACGCGCTCACCGACCTGCTAGAGCGCGGCCAGCGCGACAGCCAGTTCAACCCCGCCGTCGACGCCGTCGACGTGCACCTGGCCATCAGCGCGTTCTGCGTCTTTCTCGCCAACAACCGCCACACCTTCGGCGCGCTCTTCGACCGCGACCTCACGGCGGCCGACCGCCGCGAACACTACCGCGCCATGCTGCACGCCCAGTTGCGCGGGCTCCTGCTCACGCGCGCGTCCGATACCCCCTGAGTCTCGACCGGCCGCGCCGCCGCACGCAAAAGCGCGCGCCGAGGGTCGAGCCCGGCCACATCCAGGATCTTCGCTCGGTTGCGGATCGCGTCGGCACGCATCGGTCGGGCAGCACCGGGCATCAGACGCCCTTAGTTGAACTTCCAACAAACTCGGTCAGGATTCTTGATAATTGTGAATTAACGTTCCCCTTACCTCAGGAGCAGATCATGACCACCAAGACCGCCCTCGTCACCGGCGCATCATCCGGCATCGGAGAGTCCACGGCACGGAAGCTGCAGTCGCTTGGGTTCACCGTCTACGGCGCGGCCCGCCGCGTGGACCGCCTCGAGAAACTTGCCAAGGACGGCATCCGTGCACTGGCGATGGACGTCACGGACGACCAGTCCATGCAGGACGGTATCGCACGCATCATCGACGAAACCGGCCGCATCGACGTGCTCGTCAACAATGCTGGCTATGGCTCGTACGGCGCCTTGGAAGACGTCGAAATCGATGAGGGCCGCCGCCAGTTCGAGGTCAACGTATTCGGCGCGATCCGGCTCGCACAGTTGGCGCTCCCTCACATGCGCGCACAGCGCGCCGGGACGATCGTGAACATCACCTCCATGGGCGGCAAGATCCACACCCCACTCGGCGGGTGGTACCACGGCACGAAGTTCGCCCTCGAGGCGCTCAGCGACTGCCTCCGAATCGAGGTCGCCCCGTTCGGCATCAACGTTGTCGTCATCGAACCCGGGGGCATCGCCACCGAATGGGGCGGCATTGCCGCAGACCACCTCGACAATACCGTCGGGTCCGGAGCGTACCAGGAGCAGGCGACCGCTGTGGCGAAAGCCCTGCGGTCCGAAGCGAACGCGAACCGCAGCTCCCCTCCCTCCGTGATCTCCGACGCCATCGGCAAAGCCGTTACCGCGAAGCGTCCCAAGACCCGTTACGCCGTGGGATTCGGCGCAAAGCCCCTCATAGCGGCCCGCAGCATCCTCTCCGATCGCCAGTTCGACGCGGTGATCGCGCGCGCCATGGGCCTGCCACGAGACTGAGCGCGCTCGCGTGCCGCGTCAGAGTTTGACCGGGTACTCCTTGTGCTCGATCTGCGGCACGAGCGACTTCGACACGAAGATCTGGTACCACAGGTTGAAGACCAAAATCTCCCACACCTGCCGCGAGTTATCCGCCGTGCCCGCCTTGTGTGCATCCAGCAGCGCGAGCGCAGCCTGCGGATTAATGAACTCCGCAGTGCCCGAGTTCGCCAGAATATTGCGCGCCCACTCGTAGCTGTCACCCGCCAAGAACTTGCGAATCGGCACGGGGAACCCGAGTTTTTTGCGGTTGATCACGTGCGCGGGCACGAAACTCTCAATGGCACGGCGCAGCGCAAACTTCGTCGTGTTGTGCGTCAACTTCTGATCGAGCGGAATCGTGCGCGCAATCTTCAGCACCTCCATGTCGAGGAACGGCACGCGCAGCTCAACCGAGTTCGCCATCGTCATCTTGTCGGCCTTCACCAAGATGTCGCCGCGCAACCACGTGAACAGGTCGACGTGCTGCATGCGGTCGGACGCGGCCCAACCCTTCGAAATCTCGTACCACGGGGCGGTGACGTCGCGAACGCTCACGTTCGGGTTGTAGCGCGTCATGATGCCCGGCAGCTGCGCCTCGCGAATCACGCGCGCGTTGCCGTAGTAGCGCTCCTCGAGGTCGAGGGTGCCGCGCGCAATGTAGTCCTTGCCGCGTACGCCGTCGGGAATCACCCGGCCCGCGCGCCCCAGCACGCGACGCAGGGGCTTCGGCAGGGCGTTGATGTGGCGCAGACCCTGCGGCTCGTCGTAAATGGTGTAGCCGCCAAACAGCTCGTCGGCGCCCTCGCCCGAGAGCACCACCTTGACGTGTTTGCGGGCCTCCTGCGCCACGAAGTACAGCGGAATCAACGCGGGGTCGGCCACGGGATCGTCGAGGTACCAGATGATCGCGGGCAGTGCGTCGGTAAACTCCTGCTCGCTGATCGTCTTGATGACATGCTGCACCCCCAGTTCGCGAGCGGTCTCCGCGGCCACGTCGGCCTCCGAATACCCCTCGTGATCGAAACTCGCCGTGAACGTGATGAGGTTCGGGTTGTTCTCTCGTGCGAGCGCCGCAATCGCCGTCGAGTCGATGCCGCCCGAGAGGAACGAACCCACCGTCACGTCGGCACGCATGTGCTTCGCCACCGAATCCCGCAGGGCATCCGCGATCTCCAGGTACAGGCCCTGCGCGGCGGCCTCGCCCTCCACCTTCTTGGGAGTGAACGTCGGGTGAAAGTAGCGCTCGATCTTCAGCTTGCCGCCGGGCTGATAGGTGAACCGGCTGCCCGACTCGATCTTGCGCAGGTTCTTGTCGATCGTGTACGGCTCGGGCACATACTGCAAGATCAGGTAGTGCTGCAGCGCCGTCTGATCGATCGTGGGGGTGCCACTCGCGAAGTGCAGCCCCTTCGCCTCGCTCGAAAACATGACGCCCTCTTTGAGCATCGTGTAGTAGAGGGGCTTGATGCCGAACTGGTCGCGCGCGCCGAAAATTGACTTGGTCTTCGTGTCCCAGATCAAGAAGCCGAACATGCCGCGAAGTTTCTCGGTGACGGCCTTGCCCCAGTAGTGGTAGCCCACGACGATGCTTTCGCCATCGCCCTCCGTGGTGAACGTCGCCCCCAACGCCTTGAGTTCGTCGCGCAGCTCGAGATAGTTGTAAATCTCGCCATTGAACACGAGCACGTAGCGGTCGGGTTCACCCTCGGGGCCCCAGATGATGGGCTGCGTGGAGTGCTCCAGGTCGATGATCGAGAGACGGTTGAACCCGAAGGCCACGTCATCGTTGTTCCACGTGCCGACCGCGTCGGGGCCGCGATGGCGCGCACACTGCATGCCCTGCTCCAGGGCTGGCATGAGCGCCGACGAATCACCGACATTGGACACGAAGCCGATCAATCCGCACATAGTTCTCCTCGTTGTGGGGTTCGCGTTCTGGACGCGCGCGTCACCAGCGGGCACGGCAGCCCGGGCATCGAGTGGCCCGCCGGTACGACATATCTGTTCTGCACCACGATATAGGCTCCGACGCGTCATCTTGTGCCGCTAGGCCGCACGGGTGCGCCCTCTCGGGCCGTGAGTACCCAATCTCACGCGCCCGGGAGGCCCGCGGGCGTCCGCACTATCACCCAAAACGCACGGGCGGGCGGCGCCGCAACACCGCCCGCCCGTGCCTCACCCGCTACAGGTGAACGCCGGCCTCGGCCTCGCCGGTCACCAGGAACGTGACGCGCTCCGCCACCGAGCAGGCGTGATCGCCCATGCGCTCGTAGAACCGGTTGATGAGGGTGACGTCGACCGTCTCGGCCACGCCGTGGGCCCATTCGGGCGCAAACAGGATCTCAAAGACCTGCAGGTGCAGGCCGTCAAGCACCGCGTCGTCGGCCTGCAGGCTCGAGGCCAGGTCGAGGTCGCGGTTCTCCAAAATGGTGCGCAGCTTCAGCGCCATGTCGTGCGTAACGTCGCCCATTTGCTTAATCAGCGGCACCGCCTCAACGGGAATCACGCGGTCGGGGAACCGGCGCCGAATCGTGAGGCCCACGTGCCGCGCGAGGTCACCCATGCGCTCCATCGACGCGGACATGCGCATAGCAGCGACGATGGTACGCAGGTCGGTCGCCACGGGGGCCTGCTGCGCGAGCATGTGCACCGCCTGGTCGTCGATTTCTTGTTGCAGCGCGTCGATGGCCGCGTCGGCCGCGATGACCTTTTCGGCCAGCTCAAGATCAGACGTGAGGAGGGCCGTGGTGGACTGCTCGATGGACTCGGCGACCGCGACAGAGAGCGCCACCAGTCCCTCGCCCAAGGCCTCGAGTTGGTGATGAAATACAGCGCGCATGATTACCCCTCAATGTCTATTACTGTCATCGCAGCATATCGCTCACCTGAGCGAATTCAGCGGATGGTCGCCCGCCCGCCGCGGTTACGGTGGGCCGTGCCGAGGTGACGGCACAAAACGCCAAGCACATAGTGCCATCTAGCACGGGAGGCCATATGAACCGCTTGCGGCCCCCAGGTGAACAGTCGTTGACGATTCCCTTCTCGACATCGCGGTCGTGCGGTCTCTTATTGCGCCGCGACGTAACCTGTAAGGGTGATGAACAACGTCCTCGTCTGGCTCGCCATGCTTATTGCGCTGCTCGTCGGGGTCTTTTGCACGCTGGCCGTGGTGCGCTACGAGCGGCCCCGCACCAGCCCCGCCACGGCGACCCATCTGCACGACACGGGCGCCCAAGAGGTGCTTGCCGCCTTACGCCAGTCTTATGTCATCTTCAACCGTGACGGCGAAGTGGAGCGCGCGAACGCCTCCGCCTACTCCCACGGCCTCGTGCGCACCGACTCGTCGCGCATCCTGCGACTGACCCACCCCGAATTGGTGGCGGCCGTCAAACAGGTGAGCATCGACGGCACCCCGCTCGACGACCAGTTCACGTTGAGCCGCGGCATTGCGCGCGCCGAACGCTCGGTATATGGAATATCGATCAGCCCCCTCGGCGCGGACCGCCTGCTGCTGTTGGCCGACGACCTCACGCGCGAGCAGCGGGTCGAAGACACCCGCCGCGACTTCGTTGCCAACGTCTCGCACGAGCTCAAGACGCCGGTCGGCGCGATGCTCGTGCTTGCAGAGACCCTCATCGATGCGGCGGACGATCCCAAGGCCGTGCGCCGCTTTTCCGAGCGCATCAAGAACGAGTCCAATCGGCTGTCAAGCCTCGTGCAAGAGATCATCGAGCTCTCTCGCGTTCAGGCGACATCTGCGCTCAGCCAGGCGAGTCGCGTGACGGTGACCTCCGTCGTGCGCGAGGCCGTCGCCCGTTCCACCACCCTCGCCGAAACGCGACGGGTCACGCTCGCTGTTGGCCAGATTCCCGACCTAACCGTGTACGGCGACGCAAACCTGCTGACCACGGCGATTTCTAATCTCGTCTCCAACGCGATCCTGTACTCGCCGAGCCCCGCCAAGGTGGGGGTCGGGGTGCGCAGCGTGACGCGCGACGGCATTGACTGCGTCGAAATCGCCGTCTCGGACGAGGGCGTGGGCATCGCGCCCCAAGACCTCGGCCGCATTTTCGAGCGGTTCTACCGCGTCGACCCGGCGCGTTCGCGGCACACCGGCGGTAACGGTCTGGGCCTTGCCATTGTGAAGCACATTGCCGAGGATCATGGTGGCCTCGTCAAGGCATGGTCCCAGGTGGGGCAGGGCTCCACCTTTACGCTCCGACTGCCGTTGGCCACGAGTCACGATCCCGTCCGGGCGGCCTCACCCACGAGCCCGAACCCGGGGGGAAAGAGTGCGCCCGCCGCCGCGCCAGCCCCCGTGCCGGACCCTGCCCCGGAGGCACCGGAGCGTCCGGCCCCCCAGGCCGCCGCCAGCATGAGTTCGCCCCCACCCTCCAGAGGAACCGCATGAGCCGCATTCTGCTTGTCGAAGACGAGCCCTCGTTTAGTGATCCGCTGTCCTACGCCCTCGAAAAGGAGGGGTACGAGGTTGACCTCGCCGAGACCGGCACGGACGCCGTGGCAATTTTTGACGCGCGCGGCGACACGTATGATGTGGTGTTGCTCGACCTCATGCTGCCCGGGCTTTCGGGAGTCGAGGTGTGCCGCCACATTCGCACGAAGTCGGCGTTGCCGGTCATCATGCTGACGGCCAAGGACGACGAGGTCGATAAGGTGGTGGGCCTCGAAATTGGCGCGGACGACTACGTCACGAAGCCGTACTCGACCCGCGAATTGCAGGCGCGCATCAAGGCCGTGCTGCGTCGCGGCGGGCAAAACCCCGCGCCCGCGACCCTGGACGAGGACGACTCCGAGGTGTTGAGCGCCTCCGGCATCACCCTCGATGTCGAACGCCACCTCGTGACGGTGCACGGCGAGGCGGTCTCGCTGCCGCTGAAGGAGTTCGAACTGCTGGCCCTGTTCTTGCGGAACGCTGGTCGGGTGCTCACGCGCGTGCAACTGATCGACCGCGTCTGGGGTTCAGATTACGTGGGTGACACCAAGACTCTCGACGTGCATGTGAAGCGCTTACGGGCGAAGATCGAGGCCGACCCGCGCGAGCCCACGGTGCTCACTACGGTGCGCGGGCTGGGATACAAGTTCGAGGGATAGTTTGGGCTATCGCGCCGCAGTGATTCCCGGCAGCACGAAGGGTGGCCCGCGGGCCACCCTTCGATGTGAATTGCTGCAGTGCTTGCGACGCCCTCGCGGCCGTCGCCCGCGCTATTACGAGGCGAGTACCTCGTCGAGCATGGTCTCTGCCGCGCCCTCGTCGGTCTTTTCAGCCAGTGCGAGTTCTGAAACCAGAATCTGGCGCGCCTTGGCGAGCATGCGCTTTTCGCCCGCCGAGAGACCGCGCTCGTTGTCGCGGCGCCACAGGTCGCGGACTACTTCGGCAACCTTGATGACATCGCCGGACGCCAATTTTTCGACGTTGGCCTTGTAGCGGCGCGACCAGTTGGCGGGCTCTTCGGCGAAGGGGGTGCGGAGCACCTCGAATACGCGGTCGAGGCCGTCTTGGCCTACGACGTCGCGGACACCTACCAGATCGCAGTTGCTTGCGGGTACTTCAATGGTGAGATCACCTTGCGCCACGCGGAGCTTGAGATAGAGCTTCTCTTCGCCCTTGATGATTCGCTTCTTGACTTCTTCGATGGTCGCCGCACCGTGATGCGGGTAAACAACCGTCTCGCCAACCTTGTATTCCATTGGACCTACCCCTTTCCGGAACTCTAGTTTACCACGCAAGACACGTCCCGACGGGCCTCCCGGTCTACAAATCCGCAGGTCAGGCGCTTTGCACGGCGCCGCATGGCGTCAAGTGTGGCCATACGTACAGAGTCTTGACATTTGGTGAAGATTGTGAATACTTTGAAACAAAATGACACCATCGCAGTTGTGCCGCATACTTGACTCTTCGAAACTTGCCTAACACAACGAGGTTCCCGCAGGCCAAGGTGCACCTTTGGCGCTGGGCGTGACGCGCATCACTTCCAAGGGCGCTGAATTTCATTGCCGTCGACATGTAGAAGCGCGGAGACCCTTCGACAGCCTCCGCGCGCCCCGCGCGCCCACCAAATGAGCCCCTCCCGAGCCTCTTTGTGATGCACCTCACTTACCTGGGGTGGCCGCGCCGGGCCCCGCGCCCGGCACCGCATGGGCGCAGGCGCAATCGGCGCCCCGCATTCGCTAGCACTGACGGCGCATGGGACTCGCTGCGGCGGCGCGCGGGGGCACAAAGTCCCTACCGGGCGCTCCCCCGCCGCAAAACCGCACCTCTGAACCCGCCTTGAGCACGCCAAAAGCCGCAACAATAGCGAGACAAGCAGCATCGATTGAGGGCCCGTTGATAGAATCCTGGGGCACCATGTAGTCACTGTGTGTCGATGACTGCGCCGCACCGAGTTCGCGCACACGCGCGTATCACACGGTTCGGCTTGCAGCCTGAATCACGGGGCGCATTACCCGCGCCGACACCACCACAGATCCGGAGTTCAGTTGATGTCCAGCGTCAATCGCGCCACGTCGCGCCGCCACCGCGCCACTCGCGTTATTGCAGGTCTCGGCCTGGCCCTCTGCGCCGTCTCCCTGACCGCAGCCTGCTCCCGCGTCTCCCCCGTGCAGACTTCCGCGTTCTATCAGCCCAGCGATGGCGCCGTGGTCAACCTCGGCACCTCGGCCGACGTGCGCAACCTCTTGATCCTCACCGACACCGAGCAGACGGTGGCGCAGGTTGACGGTGTGCTGGTCAACAACACCGACGCTCCACTGACGGTCACGCTGACCGGCGGTGACAACTCCTTCTCAGCCGACGTCGAGGTGCCCGCCGGTAAGTCCGTGCGCATAGGCCCCGGCCAGGAGCAGCAAATCACCGTTGACCCCGCTACGGCGGCACCCGGCAGTGTCGTCTACACGGCGATCACGAGCGGCACCGAGAAGGCCGATAACGTACCCGTCCCCGTGTTGGACGGCACTCAAGAAGAGTACAAGGCGCCCATCGAACTGATGAAGCAGTCGGCGGGCAGCTAGCGTCACCGAAACGTGCGATCCCTACGGATCGCACGTTTTGCGTTTGCACGCCCCTCACGGCGCGCATCGCCCGCCGCAGACCGCCCGCGTCGCAGCACACCCGTGAACCCTAGCGACCGCACGAGGACCAGATGCCACACACCGCGTTGATCTTGCTCGCCCTCGGCGACGGCGATTACCTCGGCCACGGCTGCCCGTCGGCGCTCGTGCAGTTCAACCACCGCCCCGTCCTCCTGGACTGCCTGGACCTCGTGCTCCACGAGGTCGGCCTCCAACAGGTCGCGCTCGTCGTGCCGGAGGCCGTCGAGGCAGAGTTCCGTGCGGCCGTACCGGCCCGCGACTGGCCCACGGTGCGCATCGTAACCACGACCGGTGATCGGCGCGCAGCCATCCACGACGCCCTGCGGACCCTCCCCAATTCGACCCGGGTGCTCGTGCATGACAGTGAGCGGGCCCTGGCCCCGCCCGCACTCTTCGAGGCCGTCATGCTCGCCCTCGAAGAGGGAGCGGACGCCGCTGCCCCCGGTCTCGAGGTCACCGATTCCGTGAAATCCTGCGTGCGCGACGACGGCGGGGACGATGCCCTCAGCAATGTCGAGCGCAGCATCATGCGGGCCCTGCAGACGCCCGTGGCTTTCACGCGCACCACGCTCGAGGCGGTGCTCGCGACTCCGCTGCCAAGCCCGACCGAACGGCGTCCGACCGGCCCCACCTTCAACGAGATTCGCACCGCGGGAGCCCTCGGCGCGCGAGTGGACATCGTGCAGGGCAACTTTCTGGCGAGTTCGATCGATGGCCCCATCGACCTATGGCGCGCCCAGATCATCCTGGGGCTCGCCCGCCGGGCGCGCACCGCGCACCTCTCCCCCGAGCTCCTGCGCCGGGGAGCCCACCAGCACGCCGACTAAACCCCGCACCCGCCCGCAGGCAGCGCGTGCGAACGTGCCCCCGGGGCGTCCACCCCCGGCACGCGCCGCGCCCCAAGCATGCCGAAGGGGCGGTCGGCCGTAGCCAACCGCCCCTCAAGAGCAGTGCACAGGTGCGTCACGTGGCGCACATGCGCGACTTAGGCGACCGAGTTCTTCAGGCCGCTGCCAGCCGAGATCTTCACGCCGGCCTTCGCCGGAATCTCAATGGCTTCACCCGAACGGGGGTTGCGACCCGTGCGCGCCGAGCGCTGCACCTTCTCAAAGCTGATGAAACCGGGGATCTTCACTGCTACGTCCTGAGCCAGCGACTCCTTGATGACGGCCTCGAATGCGGACAGCGCCGACTCCGACTGGGCCTTGGTCAGGCCGGACTTTTCCGCAATCGCGGAAGCAACAGCAGCACGAGTGGTTGCCACAGTTCTCTCCTCATTTAGTGTTGTTTGGTTGCGGGACCGAACCCTCGACGCGATGCGCGAGCTTCGGTCCTGCGCGGTTCTCACGAAGTCCGCCCGGGCTGACGGCGCAGGCGCGCCTCTCGGCCCGCATGGCCGCAAACAAGGCTTTTCCCTTCACGACTCCCCTACTGTCGCATACATAGGACTACTTTTAGTGCCGCGTCCACTCGTGTCGAACACGCAACCCCCCGAAAAGTGGCGCGATAGCGCCAATTTCTGGGTACGCGGTCCCGAAGTTGACGCCTGACGCAGCCCTAAGGTGCCGCCGGCCTCTGGTCACGAGAGAATGTGGGCAGGCCCGTCAGCACCCGCGAGCCGCCTGGCTTGCGCGGGGGCGTACGTCACGGCACTGAATCGCTGTCAGGTTCGTTAGGCGCATAGGCAGCACCAACAAGGGAGACCACATGGCACAGGGCCAAGCGATGGAGAAGTTCAAAGAGAAGGCCGCCTCGACAACCGTGACGGTGGGCGGCTTCACGGTCGTCATGTACGTGCTCGAAGTGATCAACACCCTGGTCAGCAATCGCCTGAACCTCGAGTTCGGCATTCGACCCCGCACCTTCTCGTCCCTCCTCGACATCCTCACCGCGCCCCTCCTGCATGGCAGCTGGGCGCACCTGATCGCCAACACTGGCCCCTTCATCGTGCTTGGCATCCTGGTGTTTCTGGTCAGCGGCCGCGTGTTTATTGGCGTGCTCGCCACGGTGTGGGTCGCCTCGGGCCTGGTCGTGTGGCTGATCGGCGCCAACGGCGTCACGATCGGCATGTCGGGAGTCATCTTCGGCTTCTTCGGCTACCTCGTGACCCGCGGTATCGTCACGAAGCACGTGCTCGACATCGTGCTCGCGGTCGTGGTCATGATCGGTTACGGCTCCCTGCTCTGGGGAGTCCTACCTAACGTCGCGAGCAACATCTCGTGGCAGGGGCACCTCGGTGGCTTGATCGGAGGCGTGCTCAGCGCGTTCCTGTTTCGTGCGCGCCGCCAGGTTGCCCAGTCCTGGGTGCGTTAGTGGACACCCTCGTCCAGTCGCTACCCCTGCCGCTCACCCTGCTCGGCGTCATGTACGTGCTGCAGGTGGTGAACTCGCTGTCGGGCCACGTGCTGAACCAACTGCTGGGTATTCGGCCCCGCCGCCTCTGGGGCATAGTCGGGATTCCCTGCTCTCCTTTTCTGCACGCCGGGTGGGGGCACCTGCTCAGCAACACCATCCCATTTCTCGTGCTGGGGGCGCTGGTGGTCGCGACGGGTCAGTGGCTCACCGTGACTCTGTTCGTCGCCGTGGTCGGCGGCGCGCTGGTGTGGCTGATCGGACGTTCCGGTGTGACCGTGGGTGCCTCGGGGCTCATCTTTGGCTTTTTCGGTTTTCTGGTGGCCGACGGGTTCGTCTCGGGTGATCGATCGAGCCTCATCACGGCGGTCATCGTGGTGCTCGTCTACGGCGGCTTGATCACTGGCATCGTGCCGCGGTGGCGCTCACCCGTCTCGTGGCAGGCCCACCTGGGTGGGCTCGCGGCGGGGGCGTGGGTCGCTTGGCTGCTGCATACGGGTGGTCTACCGGACGCCCTGGTGGCCCTGTAGCTGCTAGCGGCAACTTCCCGGGTCGGCCCGGTTGTCGGCCCGTGGCTATGCCAACGGTTGCTCGAGCAGGGCCGCGCCCAGCTCGGCGTCCGCGATAAATACGTCGACGAGCCCCGAGCGGAGGGCGCCCAGCGCCGCCGATAATTTGTGGATCCCGGTGCACACTCCGACCACGGAGGGGATGCGGCGCAGGTCCTCCCAACCGATCACGATGGCGCGCTCCGCCGTGGCGCCGCATACGGCCGCGCCACGCACGTCGAAGTAGCGGGCGCACATGTCGCCGACGGGGCTCGCGGCGTCGAACTCGTCGCGCTCAGGCTCCGAGAGATTCATGGCGGCGAGCACCTGCCCCGAGGCGCCGACTCCCGCCGCGCCGATGCCGACGATGGCGCAGTCCACGCTCGCGGCCGCCGCCAGCGTTTCGCGAATGGAACGCTCGCCCATGAAGGCATCGCGAATGGTTTTGGATTCGACCAGGGCCGGCGCGTACAGGCTGCGTTGGCGCGCTCCGAGTTTCGCGGCGAGGTTGCGCACGAGGGCTTCGCCGCTGGTCACGGCATCAAAAACGGAGAGACCGCCGACCAGCGGCAACACAGTGACATCGGGCAGGGCGCGATTGGGCACGTTGTCGACCACGGCCTGCACCGTCGAACCCCAGGAGAGCCCCACGGAGCCGCCCGGGTCGAGGGTGTCGACGAGCCAACTAGCACCGAGGCGTCCGACCGCGTGGAGATCTCCGCCGCCGCCCTCGGCGGGGGCGATGCGGCAGTCGCGGAGGCCGAATCGCTGCACAAGTTTGCGTTCGAGCGCTTCGAGCCGCTCGCCGGGGTCGTGGATGCTGATTTCGACGATGCCGCGTTCGCGGGCGCTCGCCAGCACCCGGGAGACGTTGGAGCGCGAAATGTTCATCGCGGCGGCCACGTCTCCCTGCGAGAGTCCCTGTTCGTAGTAGAGGCGGGCGGCCTGCACGAGGAGGTCGGTTTCGCGGGGGGCGGGCATTTGGTCCTCACTGGCGCGCGGTAGGAGCCCGTGGCGTGTGCATATCTCGCAAAGATCCGGCCAAACGACCGCTTGGATTAGGGATTCGCAGTGCCACCGAGTAACTTATGTGAGGATAGATTACGCGGCATCTGCACTTATGTGCAAACACCGCGTGCATCCGCGAAAACAGCCGAACACCACGAGGAGCCCCTGTGGCCACGTACTTCACCTCCGCCATCACAGAGGTCGGCACCGACGCCGCACCCCTGTGCGATGCGGGCATTTACATTCTCTTTAGCCCTCCCATCCCCGACGTCCTCGGCGACTCGTCCGTCGTGCACGAATCGACCCAAGACCTGCTCGAGTTCGGTAAGACCCTGCATCTCGAACCCGGCCACGTCATCGCGCTCGACCAGCTGCAGGCGCGCGTCGAAGAGGTGGGCAGCGAGGCCATGGCGAACTTCGCAGCACTCGGCCACCTCGTACTGCACGTTGACCCCGAACCCGAACACACCCTGCTGCCCGGTGCCGTGCGCTGCAGCCTGATCAGCGGAGACCTCGGCTGCCCCGAGCCCGGCTCCACCCTCACCTTCACCAGCTAGGAGAGTTCATGACCGCCGTGGCCGCAACCCCGACGCTCACGCACGATGCCCCGCTCGCGCTCGCCGCCCTGAGAGACATGTGGCGCATTCGCTACTTCGAAGAGGCCGTGGACGACCTGTTCGCGCGTGGCCTCATGCACGGCACGATGCACCTCTCCATTGGCCAAGAAGCCGTTCCCGTCGGCGTGTGCGCCGCGCTGCAAGACGGTGATTACATCGCCTCTACGCACCGCGGCCACGGGCACTGCATCGCACGCGGCGCCGACCTCACCCGCATGATGGCCGAACTGCTGGCCAAAGAAACCGGCTACTGCAAGGGCCGCGGCGGCTCAATGCACATCGCCGACGTTTCCACCGGCAACCTCGGCGCCAACGGCATCGTCGCGGGAGGGGTGCCCATCTCGGTCGGCGCCGCGCTCGCGGCGCAGATGCGCGGTGACAACCGCGTCTCGGTGTGCTTTCACGGCGACGGCGCGGTTGGGGAGGGCGCCTGGCACGAGGCAGTCACCCTCGCCGCCATGTGGCGCCTGCCGGTGGTTTTCGTGTGCGAGAACAACAAGTACGGCATGTCGATGTCGAGCGAAAAGGCCTTCAACCTCGCCCAACTCAGCGAAAAGGCCGCGGGCTATGGGATCCGCGGCCTGACCGTCGACGGCAACGACCTCGACGCCGTCTACGCGGCGGCGCGCGAGGCCGTCTCGCATGCCCGCAACGGCGGCGGACCCACCTTCATCGAGGCGCTCACCTACCGCTTCAAGGGCCACTCCAAGAGCGACAAGAACCTGTACCGCACCCGCGAAGAGATCGACGCCGCCCGCGACCGTGACCCCCTCGCGGCCACCGCCGCAACGCTGATCGACGCCGGCACGGCCACCGCCGAGCAGATCGACGCCGTAGTGAGCGAGGCCCGCCAGGCCGTGCGCGACGCCGTACGCGACGCCGCTGCCGCCCCCGACGCCGTGGCCGAGGGTTTAGAAGCCGCCGTGTACGCCCCCGCCGACTTCGACCCCCGCCCCTACTCGCCCGCAGCACGCCCCGCTGCCCAGCAGAAGAGAGCTCGATGAGCATCGCGACCCCCGCAGCCCACCGCGCGGACGCTGCCACCTTCGCCCCCGTGGCGTCCGACGCCCCCGCCCCCGACGGCCTGCGCGTCATGACGTACGCCGAGGCGGTGCGCGAGGCCATGGCGCATGCGATGAGCGTCGACGAGCGGGTTTTTCTCATGGGTGAAGACGTCGGCGTCTACGGCGGCGCCTTCGGGGTCTCGGGCGACCTGATTCATCGCTTCGGCCCCGAGCGGGTGCGAGACACGACCATCAGCGAACTCGGCACGGTCGGCGCGGGCGTCGGCGCGGCGCTCGCGGGCATGCTGCCCATCGTCGAGATTCAGTTCTCGGACTTCTCGGCGCAGGCCATGGACCAGATCGCCAACCAGGCCGCCAAGATTCACTACATGCTCGGAGGGGCTGCCTCGGTGCCCCTCGTGATCCGCGCTCCCGGCGGCTCCGGCACGGGCGCTGCAGCGCAGCACTCGCAGTCCCTTGAGGCGTGGTTCGCGCACATCCCCGGGCTCAAGGTTGTCATGCCCTCGAACGCGCAGGACGCCGCGGGCCTCCTCCATCAGGCCCTCGCCGACCCCAACCCGGTCATGATTCTCGAACACAAACTGCTGTACAAGCAGTCTTTTCTCGTAGAGGACCTCACGCGGCCCACTCCGCTCGGCGTGGCCGCCGAGCGCCGCGCGGGCACCGACCTCACCATCGTCGCGACGAGTGTCATGGTGTCACGCGCGCTCGACGCCGCCGCCCAGCTGGCCGACAGCGGCGTCTCGGCGCAGGTGATCGACCCGGTTTCGCTCACCCCGTTTGACGCCGAGACCATCGCGAGCGCCGTTCTCACCACGGGTCGCGTGCTGCTCGTGCAAGAGGCGGCCCGCACCGGCGGCTTCATGAGCGAGGTCGCCGCCAGCCTCACCGAGGGCCCCGCCTTCGGTGCCCTGCGGGCTCCCGTGAAGCGACTCTGCGGCCTGGACACCCCCATGCCCTACGCCCCCCAGCTCGAGAAGGCCACCGTGCCGCAGGTGGATGACATCGTCGCGGCGGGCCTCGAACTCGTGAAGGCCTGGTAGCCGTTCATGCCCCGCAACGCACTGGTCATGCCCAAAATGTCGATGACCATGGAAGTCGGCACGATGGTGTTTTGGCTCAAGCAGGTGGGTGAGCCGGTAGCTCACGGCGAACCCATTTGCGAGGTCACTACCGACAAGGTCGACATGGAGGTCGAGGCCACGTCGTCGGGCGTGCTCGTCGAGATTTGCGCCGAGCAGGGCGATGTCGTGCCCGTGGGTGACGCCATCGCCTTCATCGAGAGCGACACCGAGGACCTCCTCGCGGGCCTGCTCGGCGGCGGCGCGGGGCCCGGTTCTGGGGCCGGGTCGGACGCACGCGGGGCCGGGTCGGACGCACGCGGGGCCGGGTCGGACGCACGCGGGGCCGGGTCGGCGCGGCCCGACGCTGCGCGGCGAAAGGCGCTCGCGGTTCCCGCCGCACGGGCGCTGGCCGCGCGACGCTGCATTGATCTCGCCGACGTTACCCCGAGCGGACCCTGGGGCACGATCCGGGTTTCCGACGTCGAAGCCCACGCCGCGGCGCTCGCGGGCACGGCGGCGCCACCGCTCACGCCCGACCGCCCCGGCGCGGGCGCGCGTGGCCCGGCCCCGCTGGCAGTTGTGGACCGAGCGTCCGCCCCCCACGATTCGTTCAGTCTCGGGGCCACCCTGCGTTTCGACGGCGTGAGCGACGCCGACCTCGGCGACGAGTCGCTCGTGCTGGCCCATTGCGTGCGCGCGCTGTCGCGTGCCGCGCGAACCAACGCCGCGGCCCTGCGCGACCCCGCGGGCGCCCCGCTGCGAGATCTCGGCATCGCCCTGGCTCGCGAGAGCGTCAGCATCGATGGTTTTGCGACGAGCCTGCGGCCGCTCGCCCATCTGCTCAACCCGGAACATCAAGACCTCCGAGGGCTGGCCCAACGCATCGCGGACGGCCACCGAGGGGCACCCACGAGCCACGCTGCGGCCGTTCACGTGCACTCTTTTGTCGGCACGGGCATCGAATCCGCCACCCTGCCGCTGCCCGAGGGAGCCACCCTGCTCCTCATCGTGGGCGATGTTTTCGACCGGTCAGCACGGGTCACGCTCACCGGACGCTCCACCCTCGTGCCCGTGACACTCGCGGCCGCGATGCTGCGCCGCATGGCGATTGAACTGCGGTGAACGCTCCGCGCCGTCCGTAAACTGGCAGTAGACACCACAGAAAGGGGTGGAGCGCATGGCGATGCAACCCGGCGACCCCGTGTCTGCCGTGACCGTCATGACAAAGCGCCAGCGGCCCCGCCTCACGGTGCGCGGCCGCAGTGCGCTCGCAGTCACCCTGTGCGCCGTGGTCGCAGTCGCGGGGCTGGTAGGGGTCGTGTACTCGGCCTCCGCACTGCGAGGTTTCGGCGCCCCCGAACAGTGGCTGTCGCGAGACGAAAGTGACCGCACGCTCAGCGACGAGACACCCGTGGCCTTCGGCGAAACCATGCGTTTCGGCACCTACGACTACACGCTGCAGGGCTGGGAGCCCGCCCCCGCGACTCTCGTCACGGACCAGGGCGAGACCGAAACCCCAGACGGTTCGTACGTGTTGCTGAAGTACTCCGCGACCAATAACGACGTGATTCCCGCAGATCCGCCGCTCAGTTATATCTCGGTGCGAACCGAGGACAAGTCGTACTGGTACTGCTCGACGAGTCTCGAGTACCGGTTCTCGACGGCCATGAAAGGCCTGGGCTTCGTCGTGGCGGACGGTCCCCTGGAGCCCGCAACGACGCTTGAAACCGTGGCACTGTGTGAGGGCGAAGGCACCTTCGCGCCCGTTGAGATCACAGCAGAGGTGAGCTCGTCCGAGACCACCTACGTGACGACGCTGACGGACGAAGATCGCACCCGCGGGGCGGGCACCTAGTCGCCATCCGCGGGTCGCCTCCCCCGGCGAGTCGTCGAACTGTGCACGGCGAAGCATCGGCCGTCGTGCGGACGCCGCAACCTGCCTAACCTCGGGGCATGAATCGCACTCACGCCCCGAGACCGGCCCCCGCGTGGCCCCGAGACTGGGGCCGCGTCACCCGACTCACCGTGGCTGCCGTGGCGCTAGGTCTGCTATGCATCGTGATCGCGTGGTCGGTGCTCGGCCCGCGTGACCAGCACGCAGACTCGCGCCTCGGCGCCCCTCTCAGCACCGCGGGCCCCGCGGGAGCAATTCCGGACGCTCCGGTGGGCCCGTCGGCCCCTCCCCCTCCTCCGGCGCCCGCACCGGTTACCGCTCCGCCCACCGAGCGGCCGGGCACCGCACCCGTCACCACGCCGCTGGCGCCCGCGCCCACGGCCTTCGAGGCACAGCGCCTGCTGCAAGATTTTCTCGATGCCGCGCAGCTCGCTGATCTCGACGGCGACCCGCTGCCCGTCGCCGAGCTCGTCACCGCAGACTGCGAGACCTGCTGGGGCGCTGCCCACGCGGGCTCACCCGCGGCACGGGCCGCCGGCGCGTCCACCCCGACCCACGCGGCCCTAGTCACGGTGCACACCCTTGACCTCGTGGCCCCGGATTCCGCGGCGGTCAGCGGCAACGTCGCGGGCGGCGAGCACACGGGCTACTTCGAGGCCACGCTGCATCGCGAGGGTGCCCTGTGGCTGGTGTCGAGTTGGAGTGAGCCCCTGCAGCCGCATTAGCCGCGAGCCGCCCCGGCAGCCGATTCAACACCCGTCACGACGGCGTAGATCGCGTAGCGGTCGCACCACAGGCCAAGGGCGAGCGCCACACCCTGACAGAGGCCGAAATCGGTACTCGCATACACCGTGGCCTGGCTGCCCCCCGCGGCGTCGCGGGTTTCGCTGACCCACCACTCCACGGGCACACCCTCGCAGAGTAGGCTCGCGCAGTGCTTGACCTGCGGCCACGGCGCCGTCGTGCGGCCTAGTCCGGCCAGCGCCAGTCGCGCCGCCCGCAATCGAGTCTCCAGGTGCAGTTCTCGTCGCGTCGAGGCGGGGGTCCAGGTCAGGGTCTCCCCCACATCGTCCGGTAGCGGCCGCAGGTCGAGGTCTGCTGCCACTCGCTCCCACTCGTCTCCCGCGACCCAGAGTGGCCCCAGGTCGCTGCGCTGCACCCACATGGCACTCGAAACGACTGTGATGTCGTCGGCATCCACATAGGCCGGGATGCCCGCGGTGTCGACGATCCACACCGCCGCGGGCAGTCCGCGGTCGGCGCTCTCCGACCCCGCGCTGCGCTGCACCGCACGCCGCCACAGCGACTGCACAAGCCGCGCATCGAGGCCTCCCGGCGCGAGGTGCTCCGGCGCGGTGCCCAAGGCATCCCGCGCCGCGACCGGGTCAACCCTGGCCAGTGCCGTGTCGAGATCATGATCGAAGTCGCCGCGCAGCTCTGCGGTCAGAGTCAAGGGCGCGGCCCACTCGGGCACCAGATGGATGCCGAGGTCTAGGCCCTCGATCTGCGCATACCAGTTGTCCTCCCCAGTCAGGGGCGAGACCAGGGTCGCACCGTCCAACACCACCTCGCTCAGCCACCACGACTCATAGCGGCTGGCCTTGACACCCGCCGGCGCCGCCGAGTCAAGGTGTCGCAGCACGTCTGGCCACGCCTCGTCACGCACCTGATGCGCGTCTCGCAGGGCCACGGGATACGCGCGGCCAGCCGATGCCACGACTTGCTCTAGCCACTCCCGACAGTCCGAAACCTCGTCCTCAAGGTCTTCAGGCAGGTCGTGCAAGACCTCGTCGGGTCGAGATTCGAGGAGGCTCGACAGATCAACCTGGGGCACCTGCACGGCGGCGCCGCACCATGCGAGGGCCGCCACCCCGAACTCGGCGACGGTCTCGTCGGCGGCGGCAGTCAGCCAGTCCACGTGGTACGCGTCAAGAGCCACCGCCCCCGGCAAGCACACGTTCCGCAGCGGCGCGAGCTCGCGCTGCTCGTCTTCAACCACAAGATTGAGCAGATGCAGTCGCTCCAGGGGCAGGGCCTGGCCCACGCGCCATCCGCGGCTGCCGAGGTTCGCCTCCACGGTGTGCAACAAGCCGAGCAGCGCGGCGCTCAACGCCTCGGCGGCGTCCTCGTCGCCCTCATCGAAATGTCGCTGCACCTCGGCGCAAACCGCGCGGCCCAGATCCCCCGCGAGGGCCTCCGGCACCGCGAGCGGGGCAAGGCCGAGTCGTTCGAGCAATGGATGAAACGCCTCCGGGTCAACCACCCGCAGCCCAAACTGCTGCAAGAACTCCACCTGGTCCGGGGCCAGCAGCAGGCCACCACCCGCACCGGCGTCGAAGAAGGCATCCCCCTCCGCCTCGCCCACAAGTCGCACCACCCCGCGGCAGCCCCGCACCACGCGACCATCGGCCAGCGGCACCGCCAGAGCCCCCAGCGCGTCGGACCCCCTGAGCTCGGCCTCGCAGGTCGCGAGCGCGGAATACCGCTCCTGCCAGTCCACCGCTCCCGTGGGCAGCTGCTCGATG
The DNA here is from genome assembly GCA_022803075.1 of Micrococcales bacterium 31B. Lineage (GTDB taxonomy): Bacteria > Actinomycetota > Actinomycetes > Actinomycetales > Dermabacteraceae > JAFFTF01. The sequence continues at coordinate 37,999 of JAFFTF010000006.1, read as the reverse complement.
ATGTCCGCCGCGGATACCCGTTCGATGCCGAGCCGCTGCGCTGCCGCATCGCCCCACCGCAGCGTGGCCAGGTGTGCAAAGCCCGCGCTGGCAGCGAGCGCGGCAAAACGTGGCTGGGCGGCCAGCCCCTCCTCCAATGCGCAGGCGTCCTCGGGGCCCAGGTAGCCTCCCGTGACGACCGGCACGATGGCCGCCCGCCTCAACTCGATGGCCGCACTCTCGAAGAGCGCGCCCACGATGGCGTTGGGCGCGCCGCCCCGGGGCACGAGTCGCAGGGCGCGCGTGTTCTCTCCCTCTCGCGTCAGGCGCTCCGCAAAACCGGCCAGCGCGGCACCCGCGGCGCGCGCAACGCTGTAGGCTGCGGCCACGTCGAGCACGTGTTCGCGCATGCTATTGACGGGAAAACCAGCCACCAGCAGTGCGTTGAGGGGAAGCCGGTCGAGCGTGGGCGTGGGAGCCCACACGACATTGGTCAGCGGGTCCAGGTCGCGCTCTTTGGGCACCGCCCACAGCACGCTCCCGCCCCGCGCCACTCCCGGTCCGCCCACCGAGTCGAGGTCTGCGGGCGACAGGTCAAAGGTTTCGCGGTGCCACCACCACGTCGCGTCGAGATGTTCGCGCGTGCAGGTTCGACCCGCGAGGTCGAGCGTGTCGAGAGGCAAGGCAAACAGCACGCGCTCGTCCAGCGCGTCGAGGTTGCGGCGTACCCGCGCCACGGCCTCGGCGCTGCGCAGGTGCACACGCACAACCGTGATGGCTTCGGGCGGCACCCCACCCGGTGACCCCGTGACGGGCTGAGGCCAACGCAGGGCCGGCAGGGCGGCAGCGTGGTCGTGCAGCACAGCGGCGACATGAGGGTGGTGCGCGGCCTGCTCGGCGAGGGCGGCGTGCAGGTCACGGTGAGAGAATCGCACCCCCTGCCACTGGTCCCCCGTGACGCGAGTGTGGATCTCGATGTGGTCGCTCACGGCGCGCACCGCCGCAAACCCCACCCCGAACCGGCCCAGGGGTGCGGAATCGGGGCCCGAGGCGTCCGGGATTTTTGAGGAGGCCCGCAGGGAAGCCAGCGATGCGACCCCCTGCGAGGTGAGGGGAGCGCCAGTGTTGGCCACCTCGAGATAGGGCGTGTCGCACTCGACGAGGCGCACCCAGGCGCGGGGGTTGGGCGCCTGAGTCGCGGCGTCGCACGCGTTTTGCAAGAGCTCCCAGATCACGGCGTCGCGGTAGCCCTCGTCGGCGAGTTCTGCCTCGGCGTTGGTGTCTTCGCGCAGCCGCGTGGGTGAGCGCAGCCATGCGTCGAGCACCGCGTCGCGAAGGGCGCCGGTGGCGAAGGGGTCTGCGCTCACCTGGGCGTCATTCCGCCTGGTCGGACGCCTCGGTGGGGTCGGTGGCTGCGTCAGCGTCGGTGGCTGCGTCAGCCGTCTCCGTCGGCTCTAGCGAAGTGTTGTCTGCAGCTTCTGCCAGGGCATTCTCGACCTCAGCAGCCTCAGCAGCCTCCTCCGCCACAGCGACCTCAGCAGCCTCTTCGGCATCGAGCTGTGCCTCGGCCTCGTGGGCTGCAACGTCGAGCTGCAGGTCGTCCACGGGCATGGCCTTCGACGGCTGCAAGCGAGTGGCGAGATCGGTCTCGCTGTGTGCTCCGCACGAGAAGCGCAGAGACACCACGCGACCGTCGGCAGGCGACCATTCGTTACCGCACACGCCGAACGTATTACGGAACGAGCCCCCCATGAGCAGCATGAAACCGCACGTGCCGCAGTTCGAGGCAACGTTGGCACCGAGCGGTCCGAAATCGCCTTCCTCCCACCGCATCGCGGCGTCGGCACGGCCCACCTGCGACATGACCCGCGAGCGGCCGAGACCCAACTCGAACAACTGGGTGGTGTCGGCCTCGTCGTCGTCCACCAATTCGAAGCCATTCTCCAGGCGAATGTCATCGGCCAGGTAGGGCAGCGTATCGTCGCGGCCCAGGTCTCCGGGCTGCAGGCGTTCGGTGAACGGCACCCACTCGGGGGCCAGAATGGAACGATCGGTGGGCAGCAGCGCCGTCTCGCACACCGTGACCTTTTTGGTGCGGGGCAATCTCGTAACGGTCGTGGTCCAGGTCCACCCAACGTAGCCGGGCAGCAGACATTCGAAGGCATGCGTGACGAGGCGTTCGCCCTCGGCACGGGCCCCGAGGTGAGCACCAATCACGTCGTCGCTGGACATCTCCAAGAGCGCCTCGCGCGCAAGGTCAACGGCCTCGGCGCACACGGCGTCCAGTTTGGGGGTCTTGGTACTCGCCATCATGTTTAGGCCTCAAAATCGTCGGCGACGACACGCATCACCTGGGCCACCTTGGTCGCGCGCCCCTTATCGGGGTACCGGCCGCGGCGGAAGTCATTAGAAAACGCGTCCAGCAGTTTAATGAGGTCTTCGACGATCACGACCATGTCTTCGGGCTTCTTGCGCTTAGCCCGCGCGATCGAGGGAGCCTCTTCGAGCAGCCGCACCGAAAGCGCCTGAGCGCCCTTGCGACCCTCGGCCACGTCGTAGTCGACGCGCATGCCCGGCTTCAATTCCTGCACGCCTGCGGGCAGCGCACTCGCGTGCACATACACCTCGGCCGCGTCGTCGCCCGCAATGAAGCCGAAGCCCTTGTCGGCGCTGTAAAACTTAACCTTGCCGGTAGGCACGATTTCCTCATATCTGTACGCCGCGGCGCACTCCGCACAGGAGGGCGCCCGCGGGCACCCTCTAATGGTCGTCAATATTTCTGTGAACAATTCAGTTTACCCACATCGCAAAGCGCCCACGAACCATTATTCGCGCGGGGCGATACGGTTCGTGGGCGCGGCGGCGTCCACCGTCGACCCCCTGCCTCGGCCGGGAGCCGGGAGGTCACGGTGAGACGGACTAGAGGGTGACGTCGAGGTAGGCCATCTGCTCTGCCGTGAGTTCGATGCCGAGGCCCGCCATGGACGAGCGCATTTCACCGATGGTGCGCGGCCCAAACAGGGCGAACACCTCGAACTCCTGCTGCAACACAAACGCGAGCGCCACCGCCGTGGCGGGTACGCCCAGTTCGGCGCCGACCTCCTGGGCGCGGCGCAGGCGCTCGAAGTTGGTGTCGCTGTAGTAGCAGCGCACCAGCTCTTCATCTGCCAGGTTCTCGCGCGAGGCGCGGCCGTCCACGAAGAACCCACGGGCCTGGCTCGACCAGGGCAGCAGAACGGGCTTGCGCTGAGCCATCCAGGCGCGCGACTCTGAGTCCGTCACGTGCTCGCATCCGGGCCACGGCACGTCCCGCGCCTCGGCCAGGCCGAAGTGGTTACTCAGCACGTCAAAGCCCTGCACTCCCTTCGCCTTGGCGTAGGCGTTGGCCTCGTCGTAGCGCGCGGGGGTCCAGTTCGAGCCGCCGAACGCGCGAATCCGACCGGCCGACACGTGTTCGTTGATGACATCCACGAACTCGCCCACGGGAATCTCGAGGTTGTCGCGGTGCATCATGTAAATGTCCACGTAGTCGGTCTGCAAGCGATCGAGCGTTTCCAGCAGTTGGCGCGTGATCGATTCGGGGTCGCAGTGCGGAGTGTGCGCACCCTTGCCGATAATAACGACGTCCTCGCGCACCCCCCGGTTGGCGATCCATTGGCCCAGCAGCTGCTCCATGATGCCGCCGCCGTAAATGTAGCCGGTGTCAAAGAAGTTGCCGCCCTCACCCATGAAGTCGTCGAATATTGCCGAGGCATGCGCGAGGGTGAGCTGGTTGTCGCAGCCCATCACGAGCCGCGAGGCCTGCTTGTCGATGTGGGGAATCGAGCCGTACTTCATGGGGTGGCTCTCGCGGCGGGCCAGGGGCTGCCCGTCGATTGTGGGGATGTTGGCGGTGCGCGCCTCGCTGGGGTACTCGAGGCCGAGGGCCGCACGCCAGGCATCCTGGGTGCGGGCCAGCGCCAGGCTGGCCGCGTGGCTGAGCTGGTCCGATTCAATGCGGCCGGACGCCACGGCGGCAGCTACCGCGTCGGCCTCCGCGGCATATTCACTGGCCGCGGGCACGGTGATGGTGCGCGACTCTCCCACGAGGTCCAGCCGAATCTCGGTATCGCGGTCCAGCGGAATCACCCAGGGTTCACGCACGGTCGCTACGCCGCGCGACCCGTACACGCGCACGATGTTGTCGTCCCCCAGGCGCACGCCGGTGGTCAGTCGCGCCGTGAGGCCACCGGCGTAGGTGGCGTTTGCGACGGTCCATTCGTCAACTCCGGTGGAGCCGACGGTGCCGACTGCGGTGAGGCGCGCGGGTTCGGCAGCGGGAGTGCCTGCAAGGCGCGCGGCGATCGCGTTGGCGAGGCTGGCCGGGTAGCCGCCGACGTCGAGGATGCCGCCTCCCGCGAGGTCGGGGCTCATGAGGCGGTGGTCGGCGGGCAGGTCGGAGCCGAACGCGAAGGCAGCTTCGACGTGCGTCACGTCGCCGAGTTCGGGTAGCAGATCAAGCAGCGCCCGCGTCTGCGGGTGGAACAGGTACATGTAGCCCTCGGCGAGGTAGCGCCCGTGGTCGGAGGAGGCCTGGACCGCAGCCATGGCCTGCGGGTGGTTGACGCCGAGGGGCTTTTCGCACACCACGTGCTTGCCCGCAGCCAGGGCGAGGGTGGTGAGGCGGGCGTGTTCCGTGTGGGGCGAAGCGATGTAGACGGCATCCACGTCGTCGCGCGCGAGGAGGTCTTCGTAGCTGCCCAGTGCGGTGGGCTCGGTTCCGCGCCCTGCCGCGACGTGCTTGGCCGCGAAGGCCTGGGCGCGCGCGAGGTCTCGGCTGGCGACGGCGACGAGTCGTCCGGTCGCGCTCGAGGGCAGATGGGTGGCGAACGTGTGGGCGATGTTTCCGGGTGCGAGGATTCCCCAGCGAATCTCGGCTGCAGGCACGGTCATGAAACTCCCTTGTCGATGGTGCGGCCCCTTTACTTTAGGCGAGGGGCGCGCACAATGGAATAGAAAACCAACCAAATGGATAGTTTTCTCGAAGAGTCGAGTCCCCGTTAGCCCACGTTGACGCAGGCGCCCGTATCGACGGGGCGCGTGAGCCCCGGCGCCTCGGCCTGCAGCCCGGCAAATTCTGTCGGACGCAGCGCGTACCCCGTTTCAGCGTCCGCCGCGGATCGCGCGAAAACCATGCCGACGACGCGTCCGGAATCATCAAACAGGGCACCACCAGAATTGCCCGGCCGGACCAACCCGCGCAGCGAGTAAATGTCGCGGTCGACCCCCGGCTGATCGTAAATGTCGAGACCGGGCGCCTCCACGAGCGAACGCACCCGCAGGGGCTGTTCATCGTAGTCCCCGTCATACGGGAACCCCGCCATGAGTACCTCTTCGGGCGAATCCACCTCCGGCCCGATGACGAGCGGGGCGGCGGGCAAGTCGATCACTCGCAAAATGGCGATATCGGTGCGCGGATCGAAGTACACCACATCGCCGGGCAGCGCGTCCCCACTGCCACCCACCTGCACGAAGGCCGACTCGAGGCCCGCCACAACGTGAGCGTTGGTCATGACGCGGTCCTGGGCAATCACCCATCCGGTGCCGGCCTGACCGGTGGTGCAGGCTTGGCCCTGCCCTTCAATGCGCACGCTCGACGACCGCGCCGTCGCGCTGACCGTATCGATGAACTCCGAGGTCGGAGCCGGCACGGGCACGATCAATTCGTTACCGGCAAAGGCGAGGGGCGAGCCGAACTCCTTCAACTGCACCTTGAACTCGACGGTCAGATCGGTCGCGTCGAGCGGCACCTGCTCCTCGAGCAGCGCGTAAACCCGCGAGGTGTCGATCTCGCGATTCACCCCGGCGAGCCCGCCACTGCGCAGCACACCTAACCCGCCCCACATGACCAGCGCCGTAATCAGGAGTGCCACAACTCCACCCGAGAAGCGGTCGAATGCGGTCATGACGCCGCGCGCGAGACGAGCCCGAATGGCCGCGCCGAGGGTCGAACCTGCAAGCGCGCACGCGACCACCATGAAAACGATGACGACGACCGCGGCCACCTGCTTGGCGTTGCGCTCTTCGAAAAGCCCCATCGCCCACGGCCCGAGCAGCAGCGCGAGGTAGAAGCCGACGGCAGCACCGATCAGGGTCAGCCCCGTTTGCGCGAATCCGCGCGCAAAGCCGTGCGCCGTATAGACAACGAGCAGGAGGACCAGGATGATATCGAGCATTTCCACCTACTTGACCCCGCGTGGTCGTCGGTCGGAAAGCGCCGAATGGGGAATCTCAAGGTAGCGGCCAGTGTCGTAGTCCCGGTGCCACCCCACCTGGCGGATCAAACCGTCGAGCATCATGGCCGTGAAGCCCCACACGAAGAGCCCGCCGGCCTCGAAGGCCGGCGCGACATTGCCGCGAGCGTTCATGGTGACGCCCCGGTTGGCGGGGTCCACCAGCTCGGCGATAGGCACGGCAGCGACGTGCGCGACTTCGCCAGCGTCAGCGATGCGCACCTCGTCAAAGCTCGCAACAAAGCCAAACACCGGCGTGACGTTAAAACGAGAGACGATCACGGGCAGGGTCTTACCCACGCCCATGACCTGCACGCTGCTCGGGTCCAGGCCGACCTCCTCGTGCGCTTCGCGCAGGGCGGTAGCGGACGCGTCGGTGTCTGAGTCCTCGCGTCGCCCCCCGGGAAAACTGACCTGGCCGGGGTGGTTTCGCAGTTGGCTGCCGCGCTCCTGCAAGAGAACTGTGCCGTCATCGAAGGTGAGGCCGCTGAGCGCAATCAGCACCGCGGCATCGCGCGGCTGAGTGCCCACGCCGCCGAGGTCTCGCGCGGGGACGAGTTCCGCGTCGCCCCGGGCAGCGAGGTCGCGCACGGCCAGCAACCAGGAGGGGTAGTGGTCCAAACTCATGAGATACCAGGCATTTCTTCGTCTAAACGTCAGGCCGTGCCCGCTGCGGGACACAACTTTGCGACGGGGCAGCGGGTGCAGGCCGGCTTGCGTGCAGTGCAGCAGCGCCGACCGTGGATGATCACCTGATGCGACAGCAGCGTCAGGTCTTGCTTAGCGAACAATGCCGCGACATCGTCCTCAATCTCACGGGGCGTCTCGCGCTGCGACCATCCGAACCGGTGGGCGAGTCGCGCAAAGTGAGTGTCGATGGTAAGCGAGGGAATGCCAAAGCACTCCCCGAGCACCACGTGCGCGGTCTTGCGGCCCACGCCAGGGAGCTTTTCGAGGGCCGCGAGCGTGCCTGGCACCTGGCCCTGGTGTTCGGAGACGAGTCGCGCCGAGAGTTCGACGAGAAATCGGGACTTGTTGGCTGCCATGCCGAGCGGAGCGATGATCTCGCGGACTGCCGCGATGTCGGCGCCCGCCAAGGCGTCGGGCGTGGGCCAGCGCGAAAAGAGTTGCGGGGTGACCTGGTTGACGCGCTGGTCGGTCGTTTGCGCGGAGAGCACCGTGGCGACGAGCAATTCGAAGGCGTCTCGGTGGTCGAGTTCGCAGCGGGCGTCTGGGTAGGCCGCAGCCAGGCCACGTTGTAATGTGCGGGCGCCGCGAATGGCTGCAACTCCGGGGGCTGACTCCATTATTATATTTTCGCTCAAATCGGCGGCCTTGGGCGTATCGGCGCGGCTTCGCGGGCGCCCGGCGCGAGACGGCAGGCGACCAGATGCGGTGGAGGCGTTGGGGGAATAGCGCTGTTCATGGCATTATTGAGCAGCCACGATGTGGAATCGCGGTGGCTTATGTCACAACTTTCACGTACTCTTACTGTGGTCAATGAGCGTGACCATGCGTTACGCGAGCATTACTAAAGACTTTCTGGCACGAACCGTGCCCACACCGAACATGTACCGCTTGGAGGACGTGTGAACGACAATCTCACTCGCTCAGCCCCGTTGCTGGCTGCGCTGGATGATGAAGCCGCTCAGACAGTAATGAACTCGATGACGGTCACGGACTACCACCGTGGCGCCACCATCTTCAATGAGGGCCAGGCTGGTGACCAGTTGTATGTCATCGCCTCGGGCAAGGTGAAACTCGGGCGCACGTCTGCCGACGGACGCGAAAACCTGCTCGCCGTGCTCGGCCCGGGCGAACTTTTCGGCGAGCTGTCGCTCTTTGATCCGGGTCCGCGCACCGCGACGGCCACTGCTATCTCAGAGACGCGCCTGCACGGCTTGAATCAAAAAGACCTGCAAGACATTCTGCATGCCCGCCCCGAGGTGGCCATCGACCTGTTGGCTTCGCTGGCGAAGCGCTTGCGCCGCACCAACGAAACCCTGGCCGACCTGGTGTTTGCTGATGTTCCCGGTCGCGTCGCGAAGAACCTGCTCGACCTGGCGCAGAAGTTCGGCCAGAACATCGAAGACGGGGTGCTCGTGCCACACGGCCTGACGCAAGAAGAACTCGCCCAACTCGTGGGCGCCTCCCGCGAGACTGTCAACAAGGCCCTCGCAGACTTTGCGGGTCGTGGGTGGATCCGGCTTGAAGCGCGCGCCGTGGTGCTGTTGGACCTCGACCGCATGCGCCGCCGCGCCCGGTAGTCACGCAATTCAATCAACGTAGGCGCCGCATCGAGAATCTCGATGCGGCGCCTTTGTGTGCTCGCGTGGGTGCGCGCTAAGCACTAGGGCCGGCCACGGTGAGGCTCAGGCGTGCATGAGGTAATCGAGTTGCGCCTCGACCGACTTCACGGCCGCATCCCAAATGCGCGGCTGTGCCTCGCGGGTTAGCGGTGCGTACACATCGGCCACCACCTGGGCCGTGCGGTGCTCGGCTCCGAGCGCGGCGGAGGCCGAGAGGCCCTGACGCAGCAGGCTCTGCCGCACCTGGTCGAGTCGCTCGTGGCGATGCGTGCGATAGGTCCGCAGCGCCGAATCGGGGTCGTCCACAAGGTCGCCGTGCCCCGGCAGGAGTCGCGTCACCCGGCCCCCGTCAACTAGCGCTGCAAGGCGGGCCAGGGTGTCTAAGTAGGCACCGAGGCGTCCGTTCGGATAATCAATGACGGTAGTGCCCCGCCCTAGCACGGTGTCGCCCGTGAAGAGGTCCCCCGATTCAGACACGAGGCACAGCGAGTCACTCGTATGGCCGGGAGTCAGCAATACGGTGAGTGGCCCCACGCGCTCACCGTCGGCGAGCGGCTGGGCACCTGGCACGAGGTCGGGGTCGGACGCGAGGGCCCTCCCGGGCACCCCGGCCTCGGCGAGCAGCGTGAGGAGCCGGGGCAGGCCCTCGATGTGGTCGGGGTGGTGATGGGTGAGCACGATGTCCGCTACGGGGGACCAGTCGGTTGTCGCCGCATGCGTTGCACCCGCCCGCCGCACGGTGTCGACGATGCTGCTCAGATGCCCGGCGTGCTCGGGGCCGGGGTCGATCACCACGATCGAGCCCGGCCCCGAGACGACGTAGGTGTTCGTGCCGTCGAGAGTCATGGGGCTCGGATTCGGCGCGAGAAGGCGCACGGTTTCCGTCATGTCACTCCCCCACTCATCCACTGCGCATTACGTGGTGCTTAGTCGCGAAACTCGACAATGGCCTCAACTTCGACCGGGGAATCCAGGGGTAGCACCGCCACGCCGACCGCGCTACGCGCGTGGACGCCGCGATCACCGAAAACGTCGCGCAGCAGGTCACTCGCGCCGTTGATGACTCCCGGCTGCCCGGTAAAGCGGGGGTCGCTCGCCACGAAACCGACGACCTTCACGACCTGCGTCACTCGGTCGAGGTCGCCCAGCACGGATTCCACGGCGGCGAGCAGGTTAATGGCGCTGAGCCGCGCGAGGGCATTGGCGTCTTCGGGGGTCACCTCGGCGCCGACCTTGCCGGTTTGCGGGAGTGCGCCGTCGACGAAGGGCAACTGGCCCGCCGTGTAGACGTGGCGACCATTGATGATGGCCGGGACGTAGGAGCCCGCGGGCGCTGCCACCTGGGGCAACTCGATGCCGAGTTCCTGCAGCCGTTTGTCGATCGCGGACATCGCTCAGGCTCCCTTGGGTCGCTTCAGGTAGGCCACGAGGTTTTCTCCCGTCGGGCCCGGCACGAGGGCTACGAGTTCCCAGCCTTCGTCGCCGTAGTTGTCCAAGATCTGCTTCGTCGCGTGGATCAGCAGGGGCACAGTCAGATATTCCCATTTTTGAATAGTCATGGCCCTAGTAAATCACGCGACCGAGTCGCATTTGAGGGTGTATCGCGGCGGCATTTGCCACGGTAGACCCGACAAAGCAGCAGTTCAGCCGTCGGTACCGGTGCCGCGCTCGTGATCTGCTTTGGCCTGCAGTAGGAGTGCCTTCCAGGAGGCTACGTCGGGTCGACGGCGCAGGAGCGCGCGGCGCTCGCGTTCGGTCATGCCACCCCAGATGCCGAATTCGATGCGATTGTCCAGCGCGTCAGCGAGGCACTCGGCCTTCACGGGACACGGGGCGCACATGATTTTGGCTCGCTGTTGATCCGCACCCTGCACAAAGAAACCATCGGGATCACCCTTGCGGCATTCGCCACGGCTTGCCCAATCGTCATACCCACTGCGATTCAAAGACATTCTGGCTCCGTTCAGAGTCAACGTTGACTCTTCATAGTTTTCGCCTATACGACCGCAGTCGAAACTGCGGCCGCGCGGACAGCCCCCCGCCCGTGAATACGGGATACCTTCGGCAAACGCCCAGATAGCGCCCCTAGGGCCAACCACGGTCGGCGGGTACAGGGTCAAACTTGTCACGTTCGCCACAGAAAATCAAACCCCGGTTTGCCCATTGGCACCGCATCCACCCGCCGCGCAGGGTAGCATCACGCGCCGATTCCTCTCGCTCGCGCGACGCCGCACGTGAACCCGCATATGCAAGGAGTTTTCATAACCGAGCGAGACTGCCAAGAGTCGCGGCGCCCGCCGCAGGTTACCGTGGAACGGCCTGGCAATAGGCTGAAAGAATTCGCAGGTTTCACAGTTTTGCCCCCGAGATGTGACGATCGCCCCCCAAAATCACCTTTCGAAGATGGGACGAATCCGTGTAAGTCGGTAGACTGAAAGCATGCCCAGTACTGCACCCAAAGGCCCCAAAGGCACCGTCAGTTCGCCAGGTATCGGCCAATCACTTATTTTGCTGGCCGGCCTCGTCCTGACCGCGGTCGTCGGCGGTGCCCTCATGGCAGGCTTGTGGCTCCCGGCCGCCATCGCCACGGCCACCGCCACGAACGTGACCCGCGATCTGCTCACCGAGCTGCCCACTGAACTTGAGGCCCCTCAACTCAGCCAGATCTCCAACATTTATGCGGGAGACGGAACCACACTGATGGCCACGTTCTCGTGGCAGAACCGCGTGGTGGTTGAGAGTAGCGCGATCTCGCAGCAGATGAAGAACGCCATGGTCGCCGCAGAAGATCGCCGCTTCTATGAGCACGGCGCCATTGACCCCCAGGGCATGGCGCGCGCCTTCGTGCAAAATGCCTCGGGCGGTGCCACCCAGGGCGCCTCGACGCTCACCCAGCAGTACGTCAAGAACGTCCTCGTTAATGACGCCGCGGCCAAGGGTGATCAGGCGGGCGTGCAGGCCGCCATTGCCGAAGATTATGGCCGCAAGATCCGCGAGGCCAAGTACGCCATCGAGATCGAAAAGACCACGTCGAAAGACCAGATCCTCACCAACTACCTCAACATCTCGGCGTTCGGCCCCTCGCAGTACGGCGTCGAAGCCGCCTCGCTGCACTACTTCTCGCACTCGGCCAACTCGCTCACCTACCTCGAATCGGCCCTGCTCGCCGCCGTCACCAACAACCCCACCCTGTTCGACCCCGTGAGCAACCCGAACAACGCCACGCAGCGCCGCAATGCGATCCTCGCGACGATGCTCGACATGAAGTACATAACCCAGGCCGAATACGACCAGGGCATCGCGACCCCCGTCGAGGCGCAGTTACGCGTCAACACGTTGAAGTTGGGTTGCCGCGAAACGACCATCACGGGTGCAGCGTACTTCTGCCAGTACGTCGTCAACCAATTGCTGAACGACCCCGAGTTCGCCCCCACCGCCGCCGCACGTCAAGACAAGTTGCAGCGCGGCGGTCTCACGATCAAGACCACCCTCGACCCCAACCTGCAGACCATGGCTCAGGAGACGGTCGAAAAGTTCATCCCCATCGCGGACCCGTCGGGCATCGCGTCGAGCCTCGTGACCGTGCAGCCGGGCACCGGCCAGATCGTCAACATGGCCCAGACGCGACGCTTTGACGACCTGCCGCAGACGGGCCTCAACGAGCAGCAGCAGGCCGAATACAACTTGACGTTCTCGGGCGTCAACTTCAACGCGAACTACATCATGGGCGGCTCGAACGGGTTCCAGCCCGGCTCCTCCTTTAAGCCATTCGTGCTGGCTGAGTGGCTCACCGAAGGCTACGGCTTGAGCGACACCGTGAACGGCTACAAGCACGCCCGTGGTGTGTTCCCGGCCTCGTGCATTCCCGCGGGTGGCCTGGTGCCCGGCGGTACCTGGCCGAACAACTCGGCCGACGGCGAAGGCCAGCGCTTCATGACCGTTTTGGAGGCGACGGAAGACTCCATCAACACCTCGTACGCGTCGATGGAGAACGCCCTCGACCTGTGCGCCGTCCGCGACATGGCCAACAGCCTCGGCGTGACGCCGGCCAACCCCAACAACGACACCATCGAGAAGACCGTGTTCCCCACCATGGTGCTGGGCGTCTGGGAAGTCGCACCGCTGCAGATGGCAAACGCCTATGCAACGTTCGCTGCGCGCGGCATGTACTGCCCGCCCACGGCCATCGCCGAGATCAACGACGCCGACGGCCAGCCCGTTCAGTACACGCGCACTCAGGACCAGTGCCGTCGCGTGCTTTCGGAGGATGTCGCCGATGGCCTGAACTACGCTCTCAATCGCGCCCTGCGGTTCGGCACGGGCGCGCCGTTCAGCCGCAACTCGCTCCCCTTTAACGGTGCGGGCAAGACGGGCACCACGGACGGCTCCGTCGCCGCGTGGTACGTCGGCTACACCTCCTCGTTGTCGACCGCGGTCTGGACCGGCAACCCCTACCGCAACCAGGAGATGCGCTACATGCGCATCGGCGGCCTGTACGTGGGCATCACCTACGGTGCCACCATTGCTGGCCCCCTGTGGAAGGACTTCATGCTGAAGGCCATGGATGGTCGCGAATCGCCCGCGTGGCCCGTGCCCACCGATGCCATCATGAACGGATCGAAGCCAGCCCCGGCGGTCGTGACGTCGGGCGGTGGCGGCCCTCGCACGAATAACTCAAATAACTCAAATAACTCAAACCGCTAGTCCGCAGGCAACAACCTTGGGCGCCGATACTCACGTGTCGGCGCCCACTCTTGTGTGGGTCGACCAGACGAGCACGGGCCCGCCGACCTTCACACGATCTCCATACTCGGCTCCTGGAATTCGCAGTATCTGCGCTAATTCCCCCGGAGGGGCTCCGACCTGGCCCAATGCTCCGAGATAGCCTGAACTCATGCCTACTACGGCCCCACCGGGCACCCCCCGCACTCCTGGAATCGGCCAGTCTCTCGTGCTGCTCCTCGGGCTCGTCACGGCCTCCGTCGTGGCCGGCACACTCTTAGCGGGTCTCTTTATTCCCGCTGCATTCGCGACGGCAACCGCGACCACGCTGACCCGTGACGTCCTGTCGGAGTTGCCTGACGAGTTCGATGCGCCCCAGCTCAGCCAGGTTTCCAGCATCTATGCCGCCGACGGCACCACTCTGCTAGCCACCTTCGCGTGGCAAAACCGCATCGTGGTAGACAGCGACAGCATCTCTCAGCAGATGAAGAACGCCATGGTCGCCGCAGAAGACCAACGTTTCTATGAGCACGGCGCCATTGACCCCCAGGGCATGGCGCGCGCCTTCGTGCAAAACGCCTCGGGTGGCGCCACCCAGGGCGCCTCGACGCTCACCCAGCAGTACGTCAAGAACGTCCTCGTCAACGAGGCGGCCTCGAATGGTGACCCCGCGGGCGTCCAGGCTGCCATTGCCGAAGATTATGGCCGCAAGATCCGCGAGGCCAAGTACGCCATCGAGATCGAAAAGACCACGTCGAAAGACCAGATCCTCACCAACTACCTCAACATCTCGGCGTTCGGCCCCTCGCAGTACGGCGTCGAAGCCGCCTCGCTGCACTACTTCTCGCACTCGGCCAACTCGCTCACCTACCTCGAATCGGCCCTGCTCGCCGCCGTCACCAACAACCCCACCCTGTTCGACCCCGTGAGCAATCCGGACAATGCGACGCAGCGCCGCGACGCCATTTTGGGCACCATGCTGTCGCTGAGCTACATCACCCAGGCCGAATACGACCAGGGCATCGCTACGCCCGTCGCCGATCAGCTCAAGGTCTCGCAACTACTCCTGGGTTGCCGCGAGACGCCGATTGACGGGGCCGCCTACTTCTGCCAGTACGTCGTCAATCAATTGTTGAACGACCCCGAGTTTGCGGCCACGGCCACCGAGCGCCAGCAGAAATTGGAACGAGGCGGCCTCATCGTGAGAACCACGCTCGATCCGTCCCTGCAGGCCGTGGCGCAGCAGTCGCTCGAAAACCGCATCCCCGTGGCCGACCCCTCGGGGATTGCCTCGAGCCTCGTGACCGTGCAGCCGGGCACCGGCCAGATCGTCAACATGGCGCAGACCCGCGAATTCGATGACCTGCCCCAGGCGGGTCTCACGGAGGAGGAGCAACGTCAGTACGACCTCACGTACTCGGCCGTGAACTTCAACGCGAACTACACGCTGGGCGGCTCGAACGGGTTCCAACCCGGGTCGGCCTTCAAGCCGTTCGTACTGGCGGAGTGGCTGAGCTCGGGTTACGGCTTGAATGACGTCGTCAACGGCGAGATCCACGCGCGGGGCGAGTTCCCCGCCTCGTGCCTCGCCTCGGGCGGCGTCGTTCCGGGTGGTCAATGGCCCAGTAACTCCGCCGACGGCGAGGGCGAGTTCGCCATGACCGTGCTGGAGGCCACCAAGAACTCCATCAACACGGCCTACGCGTCGATGGAGAACGCCCTCGACCTGTGTGCCGTCCGCGACATGGCCAACAGCCTCGGCGTGACGCCGGCCAACCCCAACAACGACACCATCGAGAAGACCGTCTACCCCGCGATGGTGCTCGGCTCGTGGGAGGTCGCGCCCCTCCAAATGGCGAACGCGTACGCCACGTTCGCAGCGGGAGGCATGTACTGCCCGCCCACGGCCATCGCCGAGATCAACGACGCCGACGGCCAGCCGGTCTCGTACACCGACACGCAGGCGCAATGCAACCGCGTGCTCACCCAAGACGTCGCCGAGGGCGTTAACTACGCACTAAATCAGGCGTTGAACTTCGGCACGGGCGCGGATTTCAGCAACAATGCCCTGCCGTTCGAGGGCGCGGGCAAGACGGGCACCACGGACGGCTCCGTGGCCGCGTGGTATGTCGGCTACACCTCCTCGTTGTCGACCGCCGTGTGGACCGGTAACCCCTACGGCAACACGCAGATGCGCAACATGCGCATCGGCAACACGTGGGTGGATATCACCTTTGGTGCAACGATTGCTGGCCCGATCTGGAAGGATTACATGACCCAGGCCATGGTGGGGCGTGAGTCCCTCGCCTGGGCTGCCCCCACCGCCGCCATCATGAACGGCACGGAGCCCGTCCCTGCGGTGGCAGCGGGCAGGTAGGGCACGAAGCCACCTCGCACGATCCGGAGACAGAGTGAATCGACTACTGGGCACCCTCGCGGTCGGCGCCGCATTGGGTGCGAGCGCCCTCGCGTACGCGCGTTTCGAAGCGGAGTCCTTCACCCTGCGACACGTCGAGGTGCCCGTGTTGCCACCCGGTGCGCGCCCCCTGCGACTCCTGCATCTCTCGGATATTCACCTGCTGCCACAGCAAGCGAAAAAGCAGGACTGGATACGCGCACTGGCCGAACTCGAACCCGATCTCGTCATTAATACGGGCGACAATATTTCGGCATCGGACGCCATCGAGCCCGCGCTGGCAGCCCTGGGCCCGCTGCTCGGGATGCCCGGCGCGTTTGTGATGGGGTCGAATGACTATTTTGTGCCCCGGCCCAAGAACCCCCTGCGCTATCTGCGCAAAGACCCCCGGGTTCCTTTCGTGCGGCAACACACCGTCGACGTGCGGCACCCCGTGAGCGCGCTGATCGAAGGCCTCGAGTCGGGGGGCTGGCTCAACCTCACGAACACGCGGGGCGCCTTGCAGGTCGAGGGCCTCCGCCTCGATTTTGCGGGCGTCGACGACCCCCACCTCGACTACGACAGATACCCCGAGGCTCCCGCGCAACCCACTTCGGATGCGGGGCCCACGCTGAAAATTGGCGTTGCGCACGCTCCCTATCAACGGGTCCTGAACGAGATGATAGGCGACCAGCGAGACCTCATCATCGCTGGCCACACGCACGGCGGCCAGTTGTGCATACCCGGGTACGGCGCGCTCACCACCAATTGCGACCTCGACACGAGGCGCGCGAAGGGGCTCAGCATGTGGCCGGCCGACGCGAAACTGCCCCCCCGGGGCGTCCGGGCCGCCAACGGCACGGCCTACCTACATGTGTCGGCGGGTCTGGGCACGTCACCGTATGCGCAGGTACGCTTTGCGTGTCGGCCCGAGGCCACGCTGCTTCGCCTGACTACCCGCCCCCTCGCTACTTAGGACTCACCGTGAATCCCGACCTGCTGACCGAAATCTACGATCTTGCCCTCACCGTGGCACGCCGCGCCGGGGTCTTGATTCTTGACCGGCGGGCGGGCACCATCACGGTGGCCAATACCAAGTCGACTGCCACCGATGTCGTCACGGCGGTGGACCGCGAAAGCGAAGACCTCATTCGTTCGCTGCTGATGGAGGCGCGCCCCGACGACGCGATCCTGGGCGAGGAGGGCGATGATCACGCGGGCACTTCGGGGGTGACCTGGGTGGTTGATCCCATCGACGGCACCGTCAACTTCTTATACGGAGTGCCCGCCTTCGCGGTGTCGATTGCCGCAAAGATGGGTGATCAGACCATCGTGGGTGCGGTGTTCGACCCGACCCGTGACGAGATGTTTGCCGCCGCTGCGGGCCGCGGCGCGACCCTCAACGGTGCGCCCATTCGGGTGAGCGAGTGCAGTTCGCTCGCGCAGGCACTGGTGGGCACGGGGTTCGGGTACGATTCCGGACGCCGCGCGGTGCAGGCCAGCATTTTGGCCGGCGTTTTGCCGCGGGTGCGGGACGTGCGCCGCGGCGGATGCGCCTCGCTGGACCTGTGTTACGTGGCGTGCGGTCGGCTGGATGCGGAGTACGAGCGCGGCCTGAATCCGTGGGATTTCGAGGCGGGCTTGTTGATCGCTCAGGAGGCCGGCGCCTCGGTAACGGGGCTGTTTGGAGCCCAGGTCAGCCCCGAGTTCTGCGTGACCGCGGGCCCGGGGGTTTTCGGCGAGCTGACGGAGCTCTTGGAGTCGCTCGACCCCGTGCGCGGATAGAGCAGGGGCCTGGTCGAACCTTTAGGCCCGCTGTGACGAGCCCGCGACGAGCCCGCGTTCGCATGACGAGCGTCTCAGAGTTTTTGAGGTTTTTTGCGTGGATGTGTATGACAATCACCTGAAAATCGGTTAGTTTAATTACTGCAGCCGGTGCGTAATTGGGGAAGATTGCGCACCGGCTGCATTTTGCTGCCCGCTGCGTCGGCCCGCGCTGCGCAGTCCTACTGCGCAGTCCATCTGGCGGCCGATCTGCAACGCCCCGGGGTAAAGGAGTTCGCGTGACCGACGAAACCGCTCCGCGCAGGCTGCGGAGGCAAACATTTGACGCCCTGGCCCAGCACATCGTCACCGGGCGACTCCCCGCGGGCCACCCCCTGCCCTCCACGGCCGAGCTGTGCACCCAATTGGGAGCCAGTCGCAGCGTCGTGCGCGAGGCCCTGAGTGCTCTCGAGGCGGTGGGTCTCATCACGATTCATAACGGGCGTAACGCCGAGGTCGCGGACCTCGACGGTCACCTGATCGCGCTGTTTCTCGAACGCGCCATGCAATCGCAGCAACAACCGTATCTCTCGATCATGGAGGTGCGCGGCCCGCTCGAAATTCAGTCGGCCCGGCTGGCCGCGGAGCGCATAGACCCCGTCGAGCGGGAACGCTTGGAGGCCCTCATGCAGAGCCTCGAGGAGGCTCGCCAGGACGCCCAGCGCTACCCCGAACTCGACATTCAATTTCACTTGGAGATCGCTCGAGCCTCGAACAACAGCGCGCTGCTGTGGTTCATCGAGACGCTGCGCGTAAAGCTTGCCGTCTCGATGGCGCATGTGCGGGACTATCGCGAGCGCCATGATCTGGTGGGCCAGGAGCATGCGGAACACGTCGAGATCGCCCGGGCGATCCTCGCGGGTGAGGTGGACGCCGCGGTGGCGGCGATGGAGCAACACATGTCGGCGAATCTCGCGATCCTGAGCGAACTGGGCATCTGATCTGGGCCACGCGGGGGCGGGCTGTCGCAGGCAACGGGCCGAACGGCGTCCGAAATATCCAATTTTCGCTCAACCTATATGACAGGTGGGATTCTGGTGCTAGGGTGATCCCCGGCTCAGCGACGAGTTGAGCTTTCCGCCTCAGAATCACAGGCGATTCGTCATAGATCGGAACCTCGATGGACCAGAACACCCTTCGCAGACTGTCGGACCAGGCGACCGACGTGCTGCTCAACAAGAACTCCACGAAATCCAGCACGCGCGGCGGTTGGATGATGATCGCCACGATCCTCATTGAAGCCTGGGACCTCTACGCCCTCGCCTTTGTGCTGATCTTCGTGAAGGCCGAATACAGTCCCACCGCCGTGCAGTTGGGCCTCGTGACCGCCGCGGTGCAGGCGGGCGCACTGCTCGGCGCCGTCGTGGGTGGCCTCATCGCCGACCGCCTCGGCCGCAAGCGCGTCTTCATTCTGACCATGGTGCTGTTTGTCGTCCTGGCGCTCGCGCAGGGTTTCTCGCAGAGCATTTGGGACCTCATCATCCTGCGGTTCCTCATCGGCATTCCCCTCGGCAGCGACATCTCCAACGGCTACGCCTACATCATGGAGTCGATGTCAAAAGGCAAGCGCGAGGTCATGGGCAGTCGCTGGCAGTTCATGTTCGGCCTCGGCGAGGTGTTCTGCATCCTCATCGTCACGGCCATGTACGTCACCGGAATGGACCACGCCATCCTGTGGCGGGTGGCGCTCGCCCTCGGTGCCGTTCCGGCCGTGATCTTGCTGCTCGCGCGCCTCAACCTGCCCGAAACGCCGATGTCTCTGATCCAGCGCGGGCAATTCGTGCGCGCCAAGCAGGTCTCGAAGCAACTGTTCGACGATGAGCTCGACATGCTCCCCAATGAGGACGTCGTCATCGAGCGTCCGCGCGTGGGCGACTTCCTCAAGGTGATCTGGGCCGACCGCACGCGCCGCCGCGCCAGCATCTTCGCCTGGATCTCGAACGCCGCCCAGGGCGCCGAGTTCACGGCCTTCGGCTTCTACCTGCCCGTCATCTTGATCAGCGCGGGTGTCGGCGTCTCGAGCGGTGACAACATCACCGGCACCAACCTAGTGACCGCGGCCATCTACGTGCTCGCCACGATTTCGGGCTTCGTCGGGCCCATCATGATCACCCGCATCGGTCACCGCGGCGTCGCGATGTGGGGCTACGGCCTCGCGTTTGTGGGCCTGCTCATCGGCGCGTACGCCCTGGGCGCGAACCTGCAGTGGCTCATCGTGTTCGGTGCGTGCGTGCTCATGTGGGGCCATTACTGGGCCGCGTCGAACGGCATGACCATCGCCTCGATGGTGGCCCCGTCTCGGTTTAGGGCCACGGCCTCGGGCTTCGGCTACGTGTTCGTGAAGGCCGCGGCGTTCTTCGGTGCCTTCGTGTTCCCGCTCATGACCGAGGCCTGGGGCAAGGTCGGCGCGACCCTCGCCGTCAGCGTCGTCTCGCTCACCGGGTTCCTTGCCGCGAAGTTCATCCTCCCCGAACTGTATGGCTACGTGGACCGCGAGGACGTCACCGAAGAGAGCGTTGCCGCGCCTCGCCAAACCACCATCTAAACCGGGGGGCGGTCCAGCACCGGGCCGCCCCCGCGTCCAACTCACTACCCCCAGGAGACATTGTTGCGAGCCGTCAAAGTATATGGAGCGGGCGACCTGCGCATTGAGGACGCCCCGGCCCCCGCGTTGGCCCCTCAGCAGGCGCGCGTGCGCATGGAGTGGGGCGGCATTTGCGGCTCCGACCTCAGCTACTGGCGCACGGGCGGCGCGGGCACGAACACGCTCACGCAGCCGATGATTCTAGGCCATGAGGTGGCCGGGGTCGTTGTCGAACTCGGCGCCGTGGCCGCCGGCCTCACCACCGCGCAGGTGGGCGATCGCGTAGCTATTCACCCGGCGACCCTGCTCGACTACACGGGCGCCGCCGTGCGCGCCGACGGTCGCCACCACCTGCACCCGCATATCGAGCACCTCGGCTCGGCGGCGCTCACCCCGCACACCGACGGTGGCTTCTGCACCGAGCAGGCCATTAACGCGACCCAACTGCGCGTGCTGCCCGCTGGGGTAGACACTCGCTGCGGCGCGATTGCCGAGCCCCTCGGCGTGGCCATGCACGCGGTGGGCCGCGCGGGCGACGTGCGCGGTAAGACGGTGCTGGTCAGCGGCTGCGGCCCCATCGGCGCCCTGGTGACGGCCGTGGCCGCCGCGCAGGGCGCCCACGTGATCGCGGCCGACGTGCAGGAGTCCTCGGCCCGGATCGCCGCCGCCATGGGCGCCCGGGAGGTGTGCGTCGTGGGCCGCGATGATCTTCCGACCGACGTGGATCTCACCATCGAGGCGTCCGGTGCGGCCGCCGCCATCGCCCCCGCCCTTGCCGCCACGCGCCGGGGCGGGGTCCTCGTGCAGGTCGGCAACCTGCCCACGCGGGCGATTGAGGTCTCGCTCGGCCAATTGGTGACGCGAGAAATCGACTACCGCGGCAGCTACCGCTTCATCGACGAGATCACGGACGCGATCGCCCTCCTCGCCGCGGGCCTCGACGTCACGCCGATCATGACCCACGAGTTCGACCTCGACGACGCCCAGCGGGCGTTCGAAACGGCGGCCGACCGCTCGACGGGCAGCAGCAAGGTACTGCTCCGGCTCTCCGCCGCAGCGTGAATTCAGCACTGAAAGGCTTCTCATGACCACCGTAAACCGCGACGTTGACGAACTGCGCGCCCAGGCGGCCCACATCATCGAGGCCCATGGGTCGGCCCCCGATGAGGCCCGCATCGTGGCCGACTCGCTGGTCGCCGCAGACGCTCGAGGCATTCATTCGCACGGCCTGCTTCGCCTGCCCCTGTATATGCGCGCCGTCGAGTGCGGCGGCATCGTGGCGAACGCCGAGATGACGTGGGTGCACGAGACGGGCGCCGTGGCGCAACTCGATGCGGGGTCGGGCTTTGGGCAGGTTGCCATGCATCGCGCCGTGGAGCGGGCCCGCGCGCTGTGCGCGAGCCACGGCATCGCCGCCATCGCGGTGCGCAACAGCACGCATTACGGCGCGGGCGCGTATTGGTCGGACGCCCTGGCCCACGATGGCCTGTTCGCCCAGTTGGTTTCGACCACGGGCAACTCGGTGGCTCCGTTCGGCAGCGCAGAGAAGCTGCTCGGCACGAATCCCTTTTCGCTGTCGTTCCCCACGCCCGACGCTCCCATCACGGCGGATCTTGCGACGAGCGCGGGCGCGTACGGCAAGATCGTGCAGTCCGCCAACGAGGGCAAGCCGATTCCGGAGGGTTGGGCGCTCGACGCCGCCGGTGCTCCCACGATCGATGCGAGTGCCGCGCTGGCGGGTAGCCTGCTTCCGTTTGGGGGGCCGAAGGGCTCCGCGATTTCCGTGCTGATCGAGTTGTTGGCGGGGGCCGCGGCGGGTGGGCGTTTCGCGCACGAGACGGTAGACATGTGGCAAGACCAGTCCTCGCAGATGGGCACGGGCGCGCTGCTGATCGCGCTGGACGTGCGCGCCGTGAACCCGAGCGAGGATGCGCTCGCTCGAGCGGCGGGGCTGCGCTCACGGCTGCGTGACGCCCGACCCGCACAGGGCTTTGACGCGGTGCTCGCCCCGGGAGATATCGAATTGGGCCGGGAGGCGAGTGGCGCGACTAGCCTCGAGTTGCCCGCAAACATTGATGAAGGCTTACGCGAACTCGCCGCCAAGGTCGCGGCGTAGCCACCGCCTGGTCCGTTTTCCGCTAGCCTCATGCCGAGCAGGTAGGCCATGATGGCTCCATGACCTCGACCTTTGACACTCGCTACGCCGCGGTATCCAGCCGAGATACGCGCTTCGACGGCGCGTTCTACACGTGTGTCGTGTCGACGGGCATTTACTGCCGCCCCTCCTGCCCCTCGCGCACGCCAAAGCGCGAAAACTGCCGCTTTGTGGCCCGCCCGCTGGACGCCGTGAGCGCCGGATTTCGCCCCTGCAAGCGGTGCCGACCCGACGAACTGCTCACCGACGCGTCCGGCCAAAATCTCGCGCGCCGGGCCCTTGCCGCGATCGAGGCGGGCTTCCTCGACGACGCGGGGGTGGGCGACCTCGCGCGACTGCTGCACGTCTCCGAACGCCATGTGCAGCGGATTCTGCTGCGCCACGCGGGCGCCACGGCGGCACAGCTGGCGAATTCTGCGCGCTGCGCCCGGGCGGAGTCATTGCTGCGCGGCACCGATCTGCGCATCGCAGACGTGGCGTTCGCGGCGGGTTTCGCGAGTGTGCGCCACTTTAATGACTCCGTGCGGCTGGCGTGGGGCGCGACCCCCACGCAGGTTCGGGCCCGCAGTGCGGCAGGTCTGGGGTCGGACGCCGCGGTGGGCCGCGTGTCTGTGCGGCTACCGTATACGCCGCCCTTCGACGGAGCCGCGGCCCTGGCTTCGTTGCGTGCGCATGCCGTGCCGCGGGTGTCGTTCGCGGGAGACCGAGATTTTTCGCGCACGCTGCGCGCCCCGGGCGGGCCGGCTCGGGTGCGGGTCCGAGTGCCGTGGGGCGACGAACCCCTACACGCTCAGGTCGAACTGACGGAGCTGGCCGATTTGGGGTTCGTGGTGAGTTCACTGCGGTGGTGGTTGGATCTCGACCTCGACCCCGCCCCGGTGGGTCGCGAGTTGGGTCGTCACGATCTGCTGCGTCCACTGGTGGCCGCGCGTCCGGGACTGCGCCTGGTGCGGGGGGCGACCCCCGAGGAGGCTGCGCTGCTGGCCGTGTTGGGCCAGCAGGTGTCCCTCGCGGCGGCGGGTACGCTGGCCTCTCGGCTGGCGGCGCTGGCGGGCGACGAGCTGCCGGGAGCATTCGAGGTCGGCCTGGTTGACCTGGTGTTCCCGAGCGCGGCCCAGGTGGCGGAGCAGTCCGCGGCCACGCTGCGCGGCGAGGTGGGTCTCACGGCGGCGAGGGCCGAGTCGCTGCGCCGGTTTGCGGGGGTTCTCGCGGAGGGCCGGGTTGACCTGGCGGATCGGCAGGCGCTCCTCGCGATTCCGGGCATTGGGCCGTGGACCGCAGACGTGATCGCACTGCGGGCCCTGGGCGACCCCGACGCGTTTGCCCCGGGCGACCTGGTGCTACGCAAGGCGCTGGGGCTGGCCGATCAGCCGGTGGCGGCGGCCACCCGGCAGGCCGCATGTCTTGCGGAGGCGTGGAGCCCGTTTCGGGGCTATGCGCTGCTACATCTTTGGCATTCTCAGCACTATGATTCGAGGTTCTCTCATGTCTCCTGATCGCATTATTGGTACCGAATTTGGGACGCCCGTGGGCCCGCTCGCCGTGTTCGCCCGAGTTGGCGAGGGTGGCGCGCTCACCGTGGTGGGTTCAGGTTTTGTCGACCTGGCGGGCATGGCGGCGCGCATGGGCGCGCGGGCTCCGGCCGCGTGGACCCTCGTGGAGAGTGCTGACGCCGCGTGGGCGGGTTTGCGCGTGTCCGTCGAGCGCTATTTTGAGGGGACCGCGACTGCCCTCGACGGGGTTCAGGTGGAGCAGGGCGGAGGCGACTTCTCGCAGCGTGCCTGGGAGGCATTGCGGACTATTCCCGCGGGCCAGACGCGAACGTATTCAGAATTGGCCGAGGCAGCAGGAAACTCCCAGGCAGTGCGGGCCGCGGGCACGGCCTGCGCGCGGAATCTGGTAGCTCCCTTTGTTCCGTGCCATCGGGTGCTGAGGCGGGGCGGGGACGTGGGCCAATATGCCTTTGGCAGTGACGTGAAGAAGCGGCTGCTGAGCCTCGAGGCTGCCGCGGGCATCGCCGCAGGAGACGGCCCTAAATATTAGAACTTGCTGAGCACCTTACTAATTGCGCGGGCGTCGAGGCGCGCCTCCGCACTCGCTAACGACCGGCATTCTGACAAATTGCTGACACTGCGATCCACTCGCCAAATCACACTGTGGCCCGCTACGGAAGTTTTCGTTACCTGCGGGAACGCGCGACCACCGCGACCGACCCGCACGCCTCGCGCGACTCAGAAATTGACATTTGCAGCTCGCCACCAAGCAACTATTCGGAATTGTTACGATTGGGCACGTAATTCGATACGGCGGCCATTTGATTTTCACCAATTAGCCGGTAGAGTTTCGGTATCGAACGGCTCCCCGGCCAATCGAAATGACCTGTGTGATGCGCGCACCTTTCACCCCTTATGGTGCTGCTGCTCTGCGGTCCTAGAAATGAACAAGCGCGAGGCTCCCCCTGCTTCGCGCTTGTTCTATTTTGTCCCTCGTCATCGACCCCTCGCGCGGTTCCGGGTACCAGTCGCGCATGGCGCGCCCTCCGAGGCGAAACACCCGTCTAAAATTGGGGCAAATCAGCGTGCAGAAAGTTTCCTTGTGCCAAAACCACTCGACACCCTGCGGTCAACCGTCGTCCGCACCATCGGTCGCGTCATCAAACGCGCCGCCAAACTCCGCGGCGGCGGCTCCGCCCTGCCCGGTCTCATCACAGAACGCATCGACCCCGGTTTCATGGGGCGCACGCTCTCGCAACTGCCCCTCGGCGTGATCGTCGTCAGCGGCACCAATGGCAAGACCACCACCACGAAAATGCTCGCCCAACTGCTGCGCGACAGCGGACTGAAGGTCTTCACCAACCCCACCGGCTCGAACTTCACCCGCGGCATCACGGCGAGCCTGCTCGACGCCACTACCCGCACCGGGCGCCTACCTGCCGACATCGCCGTCCTCGAACTCGACGAGGCCCACGCCGTCCACTTCGTGAAGCGGGTCAAGCCTCGCCACTGCCTCCTGCTCAACGTGTTACGCGACCAACTCGATCGCTTCGGCGAGATCGATTACACCGCCAGTTTGCTGCGGCACGTAGCGGCCGCCACGACCGAGACCGTCGTGCTGAACCGCGAGGACCCCCTGATCGCCTCGCTCGCCGCCGACACCCAGGCAGGCGTCACCTACTTCGGTTACGACCATGCCCTCGCCCGCATGTTCCCCAACGATTCCGCGCTCCACGACGGGGGTGACGCCCCCGCCGTCGAAAACCCGCTCCCCGCCTCCGTGTCGCTCGTGTCGTTCGCGGGTCGCGATGCCGTGTTCTCGTTCGACGGCGAAGACCAAGCCTCCGTCACCCTCAAGCTCGACGGTGCCTACAACGTCCTGAACGCCGCGGCGGCGCTGGCCACGGCCCGCGCCGTGCTCCCCCCCGAGCGCCACGCGGCTCTCCTCGAGAGCGTCGCCACGGTGCGTCCGGCCTTCGGTCGCGGCGAAGCCATCGTCGTAGATGGGCACGCCCTCGAAATCGTGCTCGTCAAGAACCCCAGCGGGTTCCGCCTCGCGCTGCGCAGTTACGTGGAACGACCGGCCGACACCATGATCGTCATCAACGACCAATACGCTGACGGTCGCGACATGTCATGGCTGTGGGACGTAGACATCGAACAACTCCCCCGGGTTGACATGGTCAGCGGCGTTCGCGCCTATGACATGGCGCTGCGCTTGCAATACGGCGACGTGCCCATCGGCGAGGTGGCGCCCTCCATTCCCCGCGCGCTCGATCAGTTCACAAAAGGCCCTGCCCGCCCCCGCCGCATCTACACCACCTACACCGCGATGCTCGAAATCCGCCGCCACCTCGCCAAGAGCCACACCCTGGAGCCCATCGAATGAGTGCCAAGACTCTCCGCATCGTGCACCTCTACCCGCGCGATATGAACATCTACGGCGACTGGGGCAACGTCCTGACTCTCGCGCAGCGCTCCCGCTGGCACGGTTACGAGGTCGAGATCGTTTCGCACAATCCCGGCGACCAGTTTCCCGCCGACGCAGACCTCGTCGTGGGCGGTGGCGGCCAAGACAGCGGTCAAACCACCGTCGCCCAAGACCTGGTAGCCATCTCTGAGCACCTGCGCGAACTCGCCGAACGCGACGTGCCGATCCTCGTGATCTGCGGGCTCTATCAAATGCTCGGCAACCGTTTCGTCACCGTCGAGGGAGACACGATCCCCGGCATCGGCCTTTTCGACCTCGAAACCGTCGGCGGCCCCAAGCGCATGATCGGCAACATCGTCACTTCGTCGTTCGTCGGTGATCTGATCGGCTACGAAAACCATTCCGGAGTGACGCGGCTCGGCACGTGCGAGCCCCTGGCCACGGTCGTCGCGGGCGACGGGAACAATGGCGAGGACCGCACGGAGGGCGCCCGCTATCGCAACGTGCTCGGCACCTACCTGCACGGGTCGCTGCTGCCCAAGAATCCCGCGCTAGCCGACTGGATGATCGAGACGGCCGCCACCAATCGATTCGGTGAGTTCACGCGCGCAGACATCGATGACTCCTACGCCGAGCGGGCCCGCGACATCGCCCGGAGCCGACCTCGCTGATCCCAGACCACGAGAGGCCGCGTTTAGAAGAATGCCTGCTCGGCCTGGCCTGCACCGGTGGAGCGCGTCACGATCACCGTGGCCGGCTCGCGCAGCATGGCACTGCGTTCGTCGGCGCCTTCGGTGAGGTGTGGCATCTGAGAGTGTCGGGAGAGTGCCTCGGCGGAGGTCCAGGTCTCGACGAACGCGAACCGGGTGGGGTCATCCACGCCCTGCTGGAGGGAATAGAGGATGCAGCCTTCCTCGCGGTGCGTGGCCTCGGCCATGGCCTCCAGGGCGGCCTTGAACTCATCGGCGCACTCTGGCTTGGCGTGAAACAGGGCCAGAACGTTGACCTCGTCGGGGTCGGGTGTTTGATTCATGACCACACTATTTCACGGCCCGTGCGGCCTTGCCCGGCCGGCCCCTAAACTTGGATGCGTGACCAGCGATAGACAACTCTCCTCGGCGCTTCGACTGTACGGCAAGCGCGCCTGGGCGAGGCTGCGAGTCAGCGCCTGGCACATTGCCCTCGCGTGCCTCGCGGTTGCCGTGGCCGTGGCCATTTCGACGTACGTGCTCCATCATGCGTACCCGTTCCTCGCCGCCACCTCGGCGTGGATCTGCCTGGGCTTCACCGAGGAACGCCGCGTACGCAAGGTCGTCGAGATCGCCGTGGGCGTGAGCCTCGGCGTCGCACTCGGCGAACTGGCCATCCAACTGCTTGGCCACGGTATCTGGCAGGTCGCCCTCGCCCTCTTTGTGGTCGCGTGCCTAACGCGCTTTCTCGACGGCGGCCGCATGATTGTCACCCAGGCGGGCGTGCAGTGCATGTACATCGCACTCGTACCCCAGGTGCAGGGAGGGGTTTTCGCACGAGTTCTCGACTCCGTGGTGGGCGCAAGCGTCGCCATTCTTGTCGCCCTCCTGATCGCGCGCGATCCCAGCAAGTCGCAGCGCGAAACCGCGCACAAGTTCCTGCGTGAAATGCGCGAGATTCTGACCGAACTCTCGCTCGCGTGCAGCGAGGGCAGTCCGCCCCTCGCGGCGACGGCCCTCGCCCGGGCCCGCCGCTCGTCCCAGACGCTCACGAACGCGTGGGCAGACGCGAACTCCACCGCCGACGAGGTCTCGAAGTTTTCGCCCGTCGCACGCCGCCACGGCGTGACCGTGCAGCGGCTACAGAAGATGCTGGGCGGCGCCGACAAGGCCATGCGCAACCTGCGCGTCATCGCACGACGCACTAATGACATGCTGGATTCAGCGAGCACCCTACCCGGCGGCACCGCGGAGGCCGCTCGTCAGCGCATCACGTTTAGCAAGATTGGCGAGGTGCTGCAAGAGTTCAGCGACATCGTCGCCGAGATGGACCGCACCCTCGAGCGCGCCGAGGACCTCGCCTCCACCCGTCCTCGGCTGCAAGAACTCGCGGAACGCCTTCAGCCGGTGAATCTAGTGCCCCATGCCAAGCAGCCTGGCCTCAATGCCCTCATTCACTCGGAGGCCGAGGTGACGAACACGCAGGGGATTGCGATTCCGCCGATGACTGTCTGGCACGGTCAAACGCTCGTGCTGCTCCTGCGGTCGATCCTCGTTGATCTGCTGGAGGCCACGGGCCTCACTAACGATGAAGCTCGGGCCATGCTACCCGACCTCGCGCGCGTCTAAATTACCAGGAACTGCCCCGGCGCGGCCCGCTGACCTCAGGCTTCACATCGGCCAAGTACACCCCAGCGACCGCCGCAGCGAGCGCCTGAAACAGGCCGAACCCGAACGCCGCGATGAAGGCCTGGTAGATACCCATCGTCGCGATCAAGAGACTGCCGAGGGTCAGCAACAGCCAGAATCCCTTACTGCGCTTACCCGAGACTACGAACGCTGCGGGCGAAGCCACGATGCAGTTCACCGCAGCGAGAACCGAGAGCACGAAAGCGCCGGCAGCCACGGCGAGGTACAGATAATACGATGCGGTAATGAGGAACACCCCTAAAGCCTACCGGCTGGGACCGCACGTGCGCGAGAAGGGGGCACCGGAGCGTCCGGGAGCAGGCAACTCGCCCGCACAACCGGACGCCGCGTGGCCCGAAGCAGTCAGCCGGCGCGCCCGGCCGGCCGCGCCCCGCGCAAGCAACAGCCCCGGCCGACTCGAGTCGACCGGGGCTGTTGAAGCAGTCGCGAAACTACTTGATCTTGGTGCCCGCGGAACGCAGGTTCTCGCACGCCTCGACGACGCGCGCGGCAATGCCGGCTTCGGCCAACTTGCCCCAAGCGCGGGGGTCGTAGGCCTTCTTGTTGCCGACCTCGCCGTCAACCTTCAGCACACCCGCGTAGTTGGTGAGCATGTGGTCGACCACTGGGCGCGTGAACGCGTACTGGGTGTCGGTGTCGACGTTCATCTTGATGACGCCGTTGTCGACTGCCTCGCGGATTTCTTCGAGGGTCGAGCCCGAGCCACCATGCATGACGAGGTCGAAGGGCATGTCTTTGCCATACTTGGCGCCGACCTCTTTTTGGATGTCGAGCAGAATGGCCGGCTTCAGGCGCACGTTGCCGGGCTTGTACACGCCGTGCACGTTGCCGAACGTCATGGCCGTCAGGTAGCGGCCGTTTTCGCCGAGACCGAGGGCCTCGACGGTGTCGATGCCGTCCTGAACGGTCGAGAACAACTTCTCTTCGTCGACATCGTGGCTCACGCCGTCTTCTTCGCCGCCGACGACGCCGACCTCGATCTCAAGGATCGTGTTGGCCTTCACGGAGAGTTCGAGGAGACGCTTGGCGATCTCGAGGTTTTCTTTCACGGGAACAGCCGAGCCGTCCCACATGTGCGACTGGAACAGGGGCAACTTGCCCTCGGCCGTGGTCTTGATCGCGACGTCGAGAAGCGGCTCAACCCACGTGGGGAGCACCTCCTTGGCGCAGTGGTCGGTGTGCAGCGCGATGTTGACGTTGTAGTTCTTCGCGATCTCATGAGCGTAGGCCGCCAGCGCGAGCGAGCCCGCCACGCGGTCCTTGACCGTGGAACCCGAAAGGTATTCGGCGCCGCCGAAGGAAACCTGGATGATGCCGTCCGATTCAGCCTCGACGAAGCCCTGGATGGCGCCGATCAGCGTCTGCGAGGACGAAACGTTGATCGCGGGGTAGGCAAACTTGCCCGCCTTCGCGCGGTCGAGCATTTCGTTGTAGACCTCAGGGGTTGCAATGGGCATGCGGTTCTCCTGCTATAGGGATAGGTATGGCATGAACGTGCCTCCCCTATTCTCGCAGGCACCTACCCGTGGTGGCTAGAATCTCCCGCCTAATGGCAGGAGGCGAGGTCCGACGGGGCGGGCGCCCGTCCATGTCAAAATTGATGCGTGCCAGAACTCGAGGACGGCCCCCGCGCCGAAGACACACTTGACCTGCCCGAGCCGATGCCCGGCGCCCCCACGACCCTGCCCGAGGTAGGGCAGGACGCCCCGGGTGGCGCGGGGCTCGGGTGGCCCACCGATTCGGTGGGGGTCGGGCCCTGGGAGGGAGAATGGCCCACGGACGAGCGGTTCGACCCCGAATATCTGCGCCACGGGGACCGCCGCAACGTGGTCGACAAGTACCGCTATTGGTCGATGCAGGCCATCATCGCCGACCTCGACACCCAGCGGCACGACTTTCATGTCGCCATTGAGAACTGGGAACACGACCTCAACATCGGCACGGTGGTGCGCACCGCCAACGCGTTTCTTGCCCGCGCCGTGCATATCGTCGGCCGCCGCCGCTGGAACCGCCGCGGGGCGATGGTCACCGATCGTTATCAGCATGTTTTGCACCACGCAACGCCGGAAGACCTCGTCGCCTGGGCCGAAAACGAGGGCCTGCCGATACTCGGCATCGACAACCTGCCCGGCTCGGTGCCGCTCGAAACGTACTCCCTGCCGAGGCGTTGCGTACTGCTCTTCGGACAAGAGGGGCCGGGGCTGAGCCCCGCAGCGCGGGAGGCCTCGCTGGATGTGCTGTCAATCGCGCAGTTCGGGTCGACCCGCTCTCTCAATGCCGCGTCGGCGGCGGCCATCGCCATGCACTCGTGGGTGCAAACCCACGTCGACGTCACGGCTCCGCGCTAGGCGAATTGCCTGCCGTTGCGGGACCATCGTTCACGATATCTGCGCTCATGGTCACGACTTTCGTTAAGAATGTCGGCACCGATCACCCGTACCATGGAGTTATGCTCCTCGACGTCGTCACCGCGACCTTTCCATCGTTAGGCGCCGTTGCCGGCGCAGCGCCCGCGGGCGATGTGCTCGCCCTCGGCCCAGAATGGCTCTCCCCCGAAAAAATCATCACATTCTTCGGCCACACGGCTCTGTACATCGTGATGCTGATCGTTTTCGTCGAGTCGGGGTTGCTGGTGGGCTTTTTTTTGCCGGGCGACACGCTGCTGTTCGCCGCTGGCCTGTTCACGGCCACGAACCTGACGGGCGGCCCCGCAGTGATTCAACAGCCCATCTGGCTGGTGTGTGCGGGCATCTTTGTCGCGGCTTTTCTCGGCGACCAGTTGGGCTATTACATCGGCAAGAAGGCGGGGCCCGCCCTGTTCAAGCGGCCCGACTCACGCCTCTTCAAGCAGGAATTCGTCGACCAGGCGCACAAGTTCTTCGACGCCTACGGCGGGCGTGCCATCGTGCTGGCCCGCTTCGTGCCCATCGCGCGAACCTTCGTTCCCGTCGTTGCCGGCGTTGGCAAGATGCCGTACAAGCACTTTGTGCGCTACAACATCATCGGCGCGTTCGCCTGGGGCGTGGGTGTGACCCTGCTCGGTTACTTCTTGGGGCGCATCGAGTTCGTGCGCACCAACATCGAAGTCATGCTGCTGCTTTGCGTGTTTGTGTCGATCATTCCGATCCTCGTGGAGTCGCGGCACCTCATTAAGCAGAAGGTCACCGCGCTGCTAAGGCGCAAAGACGCCAAGTAGACTGGCCCCACCTGATAGACCCCGGTGCCACGATTCGTGGAGCCGGGGTCTCGTGTTGAGGGGGCTACCCGGCCACGCGCGCGTCCGGTCGGACGCTCCGGTGGCCCGCTGGCCCCGACGCGCCCACTGCCAGAGCGTGTTTAGGCTCGTCTAGGCCAGGCCAAGGTCCGCGAGCGAGAACGCGGCTACGTACTTGAGGCCGGCGGCCTCGACGCGCTCTCGGGCGCCCGTATTGCGGTCGACGATGACGGCGACGCCCGCGAGGTCGGCAGCGTCGTGGCGGATCGCTTCGACAGCCGTGAGCACCGAGCCGCCCGTGGTGGAGGTGTCTTCCACGGCAATCACCTTGCGACCCTCAATGCCCGGACCCTCAATGCGACGCTGCAGTCCGTGTGCCTTCTCTGCCTTACGCACCACGAACGCGTCGAGATTCTGGCCGCGTCGACCGGCCTCGTGCATCATAGCGACAGCTACGGGGTCGGCGCCGAGGGTGAGGCCACCGACGGCCTCCAGTCCGTCTAGGAGGCCATTCTCGTCAAGCAGGTCAAGCATGACGGAACCCACCAGTGGAGCGGCCTCGTGGTGCAGGGTGATGCGGCGGAGGTCTACGTAGTAGTCGGCCTCTCGGCCCGAGGCGAGGGTTATGCGGCCGTGTACGACGGCCAGGGTGCGGATAAGTTCTGCGAGGCGGGTGCGGGCTGCATCAGTCATGACTCGAGCCTACACATAGGGGCAGTACCGGACGCCGCGGCCACCCGTCATCCGGGCGGCCCAGGC
This sequence comes from Micrococcales bacterium 31B, assembly GCA_022803075.1. Lineage (GTDB taxonomy): Bacteria > Actinomycetota > Actinomycetes > Actinomycetales > Dermabacteraceae > JAFFTF01. The sequence continues at coordinate 5,463 of JAFFTF010000006.1, read as the reverse complement.
GTCGTCTGTCGAATGAGGTTTGGAAGTGCACGACAAAGGCCCCCACACCTTGCGGTGTGGGAGCCTTGTCGGTTCTAGTCAGTGGCCAATGGCCACTCTAGACGTTACGCGTCCTGACCGGTCTTGCGACGGCGGCCTGCGACGACCAGTGCGCCACCGGCTGCCAGCAGCATGGCGACCGTGAGGCCCATGGCCGCGGCGTTCGAACCGGTACGTGCCAGCGTGTTGGGCAGCGTGCCCGACGTGACCGGCGTGTACGGCGTCTGCGTCGGCGTCGGCGTCGGCGTGTACGGCGTCTGCGTCGGCGTTTGCGTCGGCGGGTTCGTCGTCGGCGTGTCCGTCGGCGGGTTCGTCGTCGGCGTATCCGTCGGCGGGTTCGTCGTCGGCGTATCCGTCGTCGGCGTGTCGGTCGGCGTTTCCGTCGGCGGGTTCGTCACCGGAGGATTCTCGCCGGTACCTTCGTCAACCGTCGTGACCGTCTGGTCGGCGTCGTTGAGCTCGCGGTGGTCGGCTACTGCCGTCTTACCCGAGTTCGGCGCTGCCACACCGTTGGTCAGCGTGACGTCGCTCGACAGGTACAGCGACTCGAAGACAACCAGCGTCAGGCCACCAGCGGTGCCGGCGGGTACCGGAATCTTGATGTCGACCGAGCCGTCGGGGGTGGTCGGCGTGAACACCGCAGTGGCGTTCGAACCGGCCAGCGCCTGACCCGTAGCCTTGTTGATCAGCATGCCCGAGAGGGTGTACTGGAGGCCGGGGGTCAGTCCCTTGTAGGTCACGCGGTCATTGACAACCTGGTTGTCCTTGGCCACGTCGATCACCTTGTCGGTGTCGCTGTTGTCGGTCGCGAGCGTGTCGAGGTTCGGCACGGTCACGGTCTGGTCGGCATCGTTGATGTCGTGGTGCGTGGCGACGGGGGTCTTGCCCTCGTTCACCGTCACGTTGCTACCAACGATGGTGACGTCTTCGGCGGCGTACAGCGTCTCGAACGCAACCAGGGTCAGACCGCGCGCGGCGTTCGGAACCGTGAAGTTGAGCGTCGTCGAACCGTTCGCTGCGGTCGGCGTGAACTCGGCGACCGTCTTGATGCCGGACGACAGGCCCGTGGTCTTGTCGAACAGTTCACCAACGATGACGTACTTCTGGTTCGGGACGAGGCCCGTGAAGTCAATCTTGTCGTTGATGCCGCTGCCAACGTTGACCATCTTGTCGCCGTCCACCGAATCGGTGGCCACGGTGTCGATCTTGGGCGTGATGATGCCCGCGTCGATCGTGAGATCGGTCTGACCCGGCGTGATCGTGATGACCTGCGTACGACCGGTCGTGGTATCCGCGTTCGAATCGTTCTCGGCGGTGCCCTGACCCGGCGTGGTGAAGTGGCCACCCGACGGCGGGATGAACTCGACAATGTAATCGCCGGGCGGGACGTTGTCGAAGATGTACTTACCTTCGTCATCCGTCGTCACCGTGGTGATGATGTTGCCGTCCTTATCCAGGAGGTTAACCGTCACGTTCGGGACACCGGGCTCGCCCGAATCCTGAACGCCATTACTGTTCGTGTCGTTCCAGACCGTGTCGCCGATCTTTCCGGGGATCGGCGTCACGCCCGCGTCGACCGTGGTGTCGTCTTCGCCCGAGTCGATCGTGATAACGGGGCTCTTGCCGCCGCCATCAACGTCCGAATCGGTCGTGTCGTCACCCTGGTTGGGGGTCGTGAAGTCGGTGCCCTCGGGCTTCTCGACAACTACCACGTAGTCACCCGGCGGAAGGTTCGGGAACGTGTAGTGGCCGTCTTCGTCGGTCGTCGTGGTCGTGATGGTGTTGCCATCGCCGTCCTCGAGCGTGACGGTGACGCCCGGAACACCCGGCTCGCCTTCGTCCTGCTGACCGTTGTTGTTCGTGTCCTCCCAGACCGTGTCGCCGATCGAACCGGGCTTGTAGATGCCCGCATCGACCGTCATGTTACGGTCACCCGACTGCAGCGTGATGACGCCCGTCTTACCGGTGGTCACGTCTGCATCGGAGTCGACGGCATCGTCCGAGCCAGCGTTAGCCGGCGTGAACTTGCTGCCATCCGGTGCCACGAACTCGACGACGTAATCGCCGGGCTGCAGGTCGGTGAAGATGTAGTGACCCTCGGCGTCGGTCGTCGTGGTGTCGATCACCGCGCCGTCCTTGTCCAGCAGGTTGACGGTTACGCCAGCCACACCGGGTTCGCCCTGGTCCTGCACGCCGTTGCCGTTCTTGTCTTCCCAGACGGTGTCGCCCAGGGCGGCCGTGCTGATCAGACCAGCATCGATGGTCAGGTTCTCGTCACCGGACTTCACGACGATCGTTTCGGTCTTACCCGTCACGAGATCGGCGTCGGAATCGGAAGCGTCATCACCCGTGTTGGGGGTGGTGAAGTTCTTACCGTCCGGAGCCACGAACTCCACGATGTACGAGCCCGGGGGCAGGTCCGTGAACTCGTAGTGGCCGTTCTCGTCCGTCGTCTTGGTGTCAACCACCACGCCGTTCGAGTCGATCAACTTGACCGTGACGTCAGGAACGCCGGGCTCGCCCGCATCCTGCTGACCGTTCGCGTTCTTGTCTTCCCACACCGTGTCACCGATGGTGGCGGGCTTGTAGAGGCCAGCGTCAACCGTGAGGTTCTGCTCGCCCGCAGCCAGCGTGTAGGTACCGGTCTTGCCGTTGGCCGGGTTTGCATCCGAGTCCTTGGCATCATCGTTACCCGCGTTGGCGGTGATGAGCTTGGTGCCCTGAGGCGCCACAAACTCAACAGCGTACGTGCCGGCAGCGAGACCGTCGAACAGGTACTTGCCCGCTTCGTCGGTGGTCGTGGTGTCAAGGATCTTGCCGGTGGCATCGAGCAGGTTGACCGTAACGTTGGCGACAGGTGCCTCACCGGCATCCTGCACACCATTTCCGTTGCTGTCTTCCCACACGTAGTCGCCGAGTGAGGCGGGCAGATCAACGATACCGGCGTCGACGGTGAGGTTCTCATCGCCAGCCTCGACGGTGATCGTCGTGGTCTTGCCACCTTCGCCTGCGTCCGAGTCGGTCGCATCGTCACCCGTGTTCGGCGTGGTGAACTCGGTGCCCTCGGGGGCAACGAACTCGACCGTGTAGTCACCGGGGGTGACGTTGTCGAACAGGTACTTGCCGTCTTCGTCGGTCTTGGTCGTCGAAACAACCTCGCCGTTCTCGTCCAGCAGGTTGACGGTTACGTTGGGAACACCGGGCTCACCGGCGTCTTGCTGACCGTTCTTGTTGGTGTCGTTCCAGACGGTGTCACCGATGCTCGCGGGGAGGTCTACGAGGCCAGCGTCAACCGTGAGGTTCTGCTCGCCCGCAGCCAACGTGTACGTGCCGGTCTTGCCCGTGGCCTGGTTGGCGTCCGAATCCTTGGCGTCGTCCGAGCCGGAGTTGGCCGTGGTGAACGCCTTGCCGTCGGGTGCAACGAACTCAACCGAGTACGTGCCTGCAGCCAGGTTGTCGAACAGGTACTTGCCGGCCTCATCGGTCGTCGTGGTTGCAACAACCGCGCCTGCCTCATCCAGCAAGTTGACGGTCACACCAGCAACTGGTGCCTCGCCTGCATCCTGAACGCCATTGGCATTCGCGTCGTTCCACACGAAGTCACCCAGCGAAGCGGGGAGATCCACGATGCCAGCGTCAACCGTGAGGTTGTTCTCGCCCGGAGCCAGGACAACCGGGGTCGTCTTGCCCGAGGCGTCCGCGTCGGAGTCCGAAGCATCGTTACCGGTGTTGGGCGTGGTGAACTCGGTGCCCTCGGGGGCAACGAACTCAACCGCGTACGTACCGGGCTCGAGATCTTCGAAGAGGTACTTGCCGGTCTCGTCGGTCGTGGTGGTCGAGACGACATTGCCTTCTTCGTCCAACAGGTTGACGGTCACGTTCGGCACACCGGGCTCGCCGGCGTCCTGCTGACCGTTCTTGTTGGTGTCGTTCCAGACGTAGTCGCCCAGCGAAGCGGGCTCCACGGGGGCGGGCACCAGACCGGCGTCAACCGTGAGGTTGTTGTCACCCGGGCTCAGAACCACGGGGCCGGTCTTACCGGTCGTGAGGTCTGCATCCGAGTCCACCGCGTCGTTACCCGCGTTGGGGGTCGTGAAGACCTGACCCTCGGGGGCAACGAACTCAACCGAGTACGTTCCGGGAGCGAGCTCGTCGAACAGGTACTTTCCGGTCTCGTCGGTCTTGGTCGTGGCAACGACCTCGCCGTTCTCGTCCAGCAGGTTAACCGTAACGTTTGCAACGCCCGGCTCGCCAGCGTCCTGAATGCCGTCCTTGTTGGTGTCGCTCCAGACGTAGTCGCCCAGCGAAGCGGGCTCCACGGGGGCGGGCACGAGGCCAGCGTCAACGGTGAGGTTCTGCTCGCCGGCGGCCAACGTGTACTGACCGGTCTTACCGGTCGTCGCGTCGGCATCCGAATCGATGACGTCGTCCGAGCCCGCGTTGGCGGTCGTGAAGACCTGGCCCTCGGGGGCAACGAACTGCACCGAGTAGGTACCGGGCTGCAGGTTGTCGAACAGGTACTTGCCGCCGGCGTCGGTGGTCGTGGTCGAGATGACCGCGCCGGACGCGTCGAGCAGGTTAACCGTCACACCGGCAACAGGAGCCTCACTGGCGTTCTGTATGCCGTCCTTGTTGGTGTCGTTCCAGACGTAGTCGCCCAGCGAAGCGGGCTCCACGGGGGCGGGCACCAGGCCAGCGTCAACCGTGAGGTTGTTGTCACCCGGGTTGAGAACCACGGTGCCGGTCTTACCGGTAGTGAGGTCTGCATCCGAGTCGGTCGCGTCATCACCCTGGTTGGGGGTCGTGAAGACCTGACCCTCGGGTGCAACGAACTCAACCGAGTAGGTGCCGGGCTCGAGGTTTTCGAACAGGTACTTGCCGGTTTCGTCGGTCGTGGTCGTGGCAACGACCTCGCCGTTCTCATCGAGCAAGTTAACCGTGACGTTTGCAACGCCCGGCTCGCCAGCATCCTGGTTGCCGTCCTTGTTGGTGTCGCTCCAGACGTAGTCACCCAGCGAAGCGGGCTCCACGGGGGCGGGCACGATGCCAGCGTCAACGGTGAGGTTCTCATCGCCAGCGGCCAGCGTGTACGTACCGGTCTTACCGGTCGTCGCGTCGGCATCCGAGTCGGTCGCGTCATCACCCGTGTTGGCGGTCGTGAAGACCTTGCCCTCRGGAGCAACGAACTCAACCGAGTACGTTCCGGGAGCCAGCTCGTCGAACAGGTACTTGCCAGCCTCGTCGGTGGTGGTGGTAGCGATCTGTTCACCAGCTTCGTTGAGCAGGTTAACCGTCACACCAGCAACAGGGGCTTCGCCAGCGTCCTGCTGACCATTCTTGTTCGTGTCTTCCCACACGAAGTCACCCAGCGAAGCGGGCTCCACGGGGGCGGGCACCAGGCCAGCGTCAACCGTGAGGTTCTCA
>JAFFTF010000005.1 GCA_022803075.1 Micrococcales bacterium 31B | reverse complement strand
ACCTCAACACCGCGACCGCCGCCGACCTCGACGCGCTGCCGGGCATCGGCCCCGCGCTCGCGCAGCGGATCCTCGACTGGCGCGCCGCGAACGGCAACTTCGCGACCGTGGACGAGCTCGACGAAGTGAGCGGCATCGGACCCGCCGTGCTCGAACGCCTGCGGCCTCTGGTGACCGTGTCATGACGGTCGCGTCACCGCCCCAGCCCGTCACCCGTGCCGAGGCCCTCCGCGCGTGGCGGGAGCGTCGGCGCAGGCTGCGCCGCTGGGAGGCGCCCCCGTTTCGCCGGCCGGGCGGGCCCGCGCGCCCGCGCCCGCGCATTTACCAGGTGCGACTGCTGGCGCCGCTGGCGGCCACCTGGCTGGTCATGGCGTTGGTGGTGGTCGGACGCCCCGTCCCTCCCTGGCTCGCCCCGGCCGGTCTCGCCGTGGTGGGCCTCGTGGGGTTCGTGGCGACGCGGCGGGCTGAAATGGGGCGGGCGGCGCGGCGGCGGGCGGCGCAGGGGTCGGTGGCCCTGGCGCTCGCGACGCTCGTGTGCGCGCTGGTGGCGGGCCTGTTGGCGGGCGAGGCGCTGGAGCGCCGCGACGCGGGCATCGCCGATCTCGCGGCGGCGCGTGCGGTCGCGACGCTCACGGGCACGGTGCTGACGACGCCGCGGCTGCTCGCGTCGAGCGTTCCGGGCGCTCCCCAGCAGGCCGCGGTCACGCTCGCGGCCAGCCACGTGACGGGCCGCGGCACCGAGCGCGACCTCGCCACACGGGTGACACTGTTCGCTCCGGCGAGCGACGCGGCGGCGCTGTTGCCGGGGTCCGCCGTGACGGTAACGGGCAGGCTCGCCCCGCCGTCGCGGGCCGGGGACGTGGCCGCCACCCTGCGGCTCACGCGGGTGGACGCGGAGACCGAGCCACGCGGCGTCCGGGCCCTACCCCAGGCGTTGCGGCGCTCGCTGGACGCCGCCACCGAGCGCCTGCCCGCCGATCGTACGGGCCTCGTGCGCGGCATGACCTTTGGCGACACGCGCCTACTGCCCGACTCCGACGCCGACGCCCTCAAGACCGCCGGCCTCACCCACCTCACCGCCGTCTCGGGCGCGAATCTCGCGATGGTGGCCGGGGCGGCGTCGTTGCTGTTTCGGCCCACGCGGTGGCGGCGCCGCACGAAGGCGGCGGCTCTCGCGGCGGTGATCGTCGTGTACGTACTGGCGGTGGGCTACGAACCGAGCGTGGTGCGGGCGGCGGGCATGGCGGGGCTGGTGCTGGCGGCGCAGTGGCTGGGGCGGCCACGGGCGGGACTCGCGATTTTGCTGGCGACGGCCCTGGGCCTGCTGTGGTTCGACCCGTTTCTGGCGGTGAACGCGGGCTTTGCGCTGTCGGTGGCGGCCACGGGCTCGATCATCGCGTTCGCGAAGCCCTGCGCGGAGCAGTGGTGTCGCGTGCTGCGGGTGCCCTACTGGCTGTCGCTGCCGCTCGCCGTGACGACGGTGGCGCAGTGCGCGTGCACTCCGCTGTTGGTGGTGATGAACCCTGCGCTGCCCACCTACGCGGTGCCCGCGAACGCGCTGGCCGCGCCGCTCGTGGCCCCGCTCACGGTGGTCGCGCTGGCCGCTAGCGTCGTAGGTCTCGCCCCGGGCGGGGGCACCGTGGCGACGGGTTTGGCGTGGCTCGCGGGCTGGTTCGCGCAGGGTATCGCGTGGGTCGCGCGCGCAGCCGCCGAGCTGCCGCATTCGAGCCTGCCGTGGCCCGCCGCTCCTCTCGGCGTGTGGCTCGCCCTCGCGTGTGGGGTGGCGTTCGCGTTTGCGGTGCGGTTCGCCCACAAGTACTGGTTCAGCGCGCTCGCCGCGGCGCTGTGCGTGGCGACCGCGTATGTGGGGGTGGCGGCGTACGCGGTGCAGGCCCTGCTGCCCGCCCCGCCCGCGCTCGCGCCGAGCTTCGTGCAGTGCGATGTGGGCCAGGGCGACGCGCTCGTGTTGCCGACCGGGGCGCCGGGGCATGCCGTGATGCTCGACGTCGGCCCCGACGGCGACGGCGCGGCGCGCTGCCTCGGCGCAGCCGGTGTCACGGCGCTCGACGTGCTCGTGCTGACGCACAGCCACGCCGATCACGTGGGCGGCCTCGACGCGGTGCTCGCGCGGGTCAGTGTGTCGCGCGTGTTGTCTCCGCCGCCGAACCCCGCAGACCCGGGGGAGTGGAACGGCGTCGACCGCCTGCTTACGGCCCGCGGGCTCTCGCGCGAGGTGGTGGCGGCGGGCGCCGTGGTGCGGTCGGGTGGGGTGGACGCGCGGGTGGTCGGGCCGGTCGACCCCGCCACCATCACCCGGGTGGCCGCGAGGGAACAGGGTGGAAGCGAGGGCTCGTGGGCCAACGATTCGTCGCTGGTGCTGGTGGGCACGGTGGGGCGGGTGTCGTTCGCGGCGCTCGGTGACCTGGAGCCCGCGGCGCAGCGCGAGCTGCTGGCATCGGGTGTGCTCGGTCGCGTGGATGTCGTGAAGGTCGCCCATCATGGCTCGCCGCGCCAGACCGCCGAACTCTACGCTGCACTCGCGCCGAGCGTCGCCTTGATCAGCGTGGGGGCCGATAACGACTACGGGCATCCGGGGCCGAAGACACTCACCCTGCTCGAAGGCCTTGGGGCCCGCGTAGTGCGCACCGACATTGACGGGGCCGTGGGCATCGCCGAGCAGAACGGCAACCTATACCGCGTCGACCCGGGGTAGCGCCCGAAATGAGCTTGGCAGTGCCCGTCTCGGCTGCTACTCTCCCTGCATACTGCGGTCACACAACGCCCCCAGTCTCCGGCTTCGCGACGACCCCCGCCGCGCCACCGCATTCGCCAGCGCCACCCCGGCTCGCGCCCCCACCCGCCCGAGCCTCCCGCTCTGCACGAAAGCACCGATCATGACCATGTGGCGGATCCGCGATTTTCACCCCGCCGACCTGAACGGCATCCTGCACCTGTGGGGCAAGATGACCGCCGAAAGCGAACCCGTCTACTCCCTCTCCGAGGTCCTCGCCAGTTGCCAGGCCGACCATGCCGCCGTCGCGGTGGTCGGCGACGAGGTCGTGGGAGCGGCCATTGGCCGCGCGGCTCACGAGCAGGGGTGGATTGTCTTTCTCGCGACCCTGCCGGAGTGGCGCGGTCGCGGCATCGGCACCTCGCTGCTCGAAGCCCTCGAACAGCGCATGGCCCCCCTCGGCCTCACGAAGCTGTCGGCGATCATGCCCTACTCGGAGACGCGCATCGACGCGTTCATGAACCGCGGTTTCAAAGACGTGAAGAACCTGCGATTTTTCGAGCGCCAGATTCCCGTGCAGCGCGCCGAACTCGGCCCGCTGGCGCAACTCGGCGGGCGCGTCCTGCCGCGCGATCTGTGGGAGAAGGTGGCCGGAATGCAGCAAGAAAAGCAACTGCTTGAACGGCGCCTCGTCCTGCCCCTCGCCGAGGCCGAGCTGGCCGACGAGTTCGGCGTGGTGCCTCCGCGCACGGTGGTCTTGTTTGGGCCTCCCGGCACGGGCAAAACCACGTTCGCGAAGGCCATCGCGTCTCGCCTCGAGTGGCCGTTCATCGAGGTGTTTCCCTCGCGCCTCGCGGCCGACCCCGAAGGTCTCGCCGGGGCACTGCGCCGCACGTTCCTCGAAATCTCCGAACTTGAGCACGCCGTGGTGTTCCTCGATGAGGTTGAGGAGATCGCGTCCCATCGCGCGGGCGACCCGCCCAGCCCCACGCAGGGTGTCACGAACGAGCTGCTGAAGATCATTCCCGCGTTCCGCGAGCAGCCCGGTCGCCTGCTGGTGTGTGCCACGAACTTCATTCGCGCGCTCGATTCGGCGTTCCTGCGGCACGGTCGATTCGACTATGTGATCCCCATTCGCCTGCCGGACGCCGAGGCCCGCCACGCCATGTGGAGCCGCTTCATCCCCGAGGGCGTCGTGCAGAGCATCGACATCAGCCTGCTGGTCGCGCACACCGGGGGCTTCTCGCCCGCGGACATCGAGTTCGCCGCGCGGTCTGCCTCGCAGAGCGCGCTCGAGAAGGCCGTCTATTCCACGGAGGCTCGCGATCCGGCCGCTTCGGCGCGTCGCGGCCCTCCACCCAGGACTACCTCGAGGCCATCGCCGAGACCAAGAAGACCGTCAGCGACGATGTCTCCGACGCGTTCCTCGAAGACATCCAGGAGGTCGCGAGGCTGTAGCCCAATGAGGCGCGCGTACACTGAAAGTACGCGCGCCCCGCATCTCCGGGCGCCAGCGCCTAGCCGTCGAGGAGGCCCACCATGCCCGGACGCCCCGTTCCACCGTCGCTTGCGACCCTCGCGAAAGCCGCGAAGCCACTGCAGGCCCGGCAGGCCGCGAAAGCCCAGCCCGCCAAGCCGACCCCACCGACCCCACCGCAGGCCAACGCAACGCAGCGGGACCAAGGGGGAGACCGGAGGCGTCCAGAAGCATAGAGTGGAACCCCAACTTTCCACCAAAACCCGAGCCCCAGGATGCCTCATGAACCACGCCATGGATTCCCTCTTCGTACCGCTCGGCAAGTCGCTGCGTAATCGCAGGTCGGGTGAGAAGTCGAGCGTCGTCTCGCGACCCGGCTGGGAGGTCGACCTCCAACTCGGCATCACCAGCACTTCGTACGAGCAGGGTGAGCAAATTCCGGTGCAGCACGCCGCGCGGGGTCTCGGTGACAACGTGTCGCCGCAGTTTGCGTGGTCCGAGGTTCCCGACGAGACGCGGCAGTTCGCCGTGATCTTCGAGGACGTCGACTCGCCCCTGCCCGGGCCGGGGGTGCACAGCGCGTCGCTCGTGCCTCCCGAGCTGAGGGAGTTTGCCGAGGGTGAATGGTCCACGCGCAACGTCGCCGTGCGTTGGGTGCCGACTCGGGCGGGTCTCGCGCGCGGCTATCACGGGCCGCGCCCCCTGCCGGGGCACGGGCGCCACCACTACCGCCTGCACGTGCTCGCGCTCGATCGCGCCATCGCTGCGACCACGGACCTTCCGAATTTGGACGCCCTTGACCACCAGGTGGCAGGGCACGTGATTGCTCGGGGCACGCTTTCCGGGTACCTCGAGGGCTAGGTCTGCCCACGCAGGGCCCGTAAACTGCTGAGTTGTTGCAGATTTTGCCGCGAAAATGTGCAATATTCAACTAAATCCAGGCGCGCAATGGGGCGCGTTCCCCAGCATATCGGCCTGTGATGTGGCAATTTGGAGTCCTGAGACCGAAGTACACGGGAGGCACAGCGTCAATGATCACGTCGATGGAAATCAACTCCGCCCCACTCGCTCCGGGAGTGCAGATTCCCCTCATCGGGCTCGGCACGTGGCCCCTACGCGGCGAGGAGGCCTCGCGCGCGGTGGCCCACGCCCTCGAACTCGGGTACCAACACGTCGACACGGCCGAGAACTATCAGAACGAAGAGGCCGTCGGCGAGGGGATTCGCCGCAGCGGCATCGACCGCGACGACATCTTCATCACGACAAAGTTCAATACCGAGTGGCATAGCCGCGACGGGGTTCGCGAAGCCTTCGCGCGGTCGGCGCGGCGCCTGGGAGTCGACTACCTTGATTTGCTGTTGGTGCATTGGCCAAACCCCCAGCAGGGCCGTTTCGTCGAGGCGTGCGAGGGTTTGCAGGCGCTCGCCGATCAGGGCCTGATTAGGTCGTGGGGCGTCTCTAACTTCAAGCCCGAACACCTCGACCTCGTGATGGATACGGGCCTGCGCGTGCCCATCAATCAGGTGCAAATCGACCCCACGACGAGCCAGCCCGAACTGCTGGCGTATCACCGCGAGCATGCCATTCAAACCGCGGCGTACAGCCCCTTGGGCCGCGGCGCGGGGTTTCTCGACGCTCCGGCCCTCACCGTGCCCGCCGCCGAGCTGGGTAAGACACCCGCGCAGGTTGCCCTGCGCTGGCACATGCAGCATGGCCGCGTGGCCGTGCCCAAATCGGCGGACCCCACGCGGCAGCGTCAGAACCTTGAGGTCTTCGACTTCGCGCTCACCTCGAAGCAGATGCTCGCCATCGATGCCCTCGAATCTGGGGCTCCCGCGCGGCTCGACTCCGACGTGTTCTTTCACTGACCAACCCACGGCCCACGCGGAAACGGGCCGCATGCAGGGAGCGGGGCCACCCGCGCGTCCGGTACGTGGCAAAGTTGCGTGAGTGAGCCCCGCCAAGTTTTGTGACGTCAGCTGGTACGACGTGCAGCCCGCGCCCCTCGTTTTGCTGCAGGGGCCTGAAGACCTGCTCGCCGACCGAGCCGAACAGGTCATCATCGGCCACGCGAAGGCCGCCACCCCCGACCTCGAGGTGACCCGCCTCGAGGCGAGCACCTACGCGAAGGGCACGCTCGACGTGGTGGTGAGCCCGTCGCTGTTCGGTGAACCCAAGCTCGTGGTCATCGAGGCGTTGGAGGCGGGTAACGACGCGGCCATGCTCGAACTGCTCGACTACGTGCCGCGGCCCGAACCCGATGTCACGGTGATCCTGCGCCACGGCGGGGGAGTGCGCGGCAAGAAACTGCTCACGGCGCTCGGCGCGGCGGGCATTCAGCGCGTTGCCTGCGACGCGCTCAAGAAAGACCAGGAGCGCGTCTCGTTCGTGACGGGCGAGTTCAAGCGCCTCGGGCGGCGCGCGCAACCCGCGGCCATTCGTGCGCTGGTCGACGCGCTCGGCAGTGACCTGCGCGAACTTGCCTCGGCGTGCAGCCAACTCGCCACCGACACGAGCGACACGAAGGCCCCCATCGACGCGGACCTCGTGAATCTCTACTACGGGGGTCGCATCGAAACCACGGCCTTCAAGGTGGCGGACGCCGCGGTGACCGGCAATATCGGAGAGGCCCTGAAACTGCTGCGGCAGGCGCACGCGACGGGAGCCGACCCGGTGCCGCTCGTCGCGGCGCTCGCCAACAAGGTGCGCCAACTGGCGAAGGTGTCTGCCCTGCGCGGCGGGGACATCACGGCCCGCGACCTCGGCCTACAACCGTGGATGCTCGACCGCGCCCGCAAAGACCTGCAACACTGGCGGCCTGCCGGCCTGGCCCAGGCCATCGAGGCGGTCGCGCAGGCCGACGCCGACGTCAAGGGCGCGAGCCGTCACCCCATGTTTGCGGTCGAGCGCGCCATTATCAAGATTGCGGACGCGCGCGGGGTGCGGTAGCGCCCCACCCTCCGTCCCGACCACCGCGAGCGAGCACCCGTGACTGAAATTCGTTGGCTAGAAGCGTTCGTTGCCGTCGCCGAAGAACTGCACTTCGGGCGCGCGGCGACGCGGCTGCACACGTCGCAGTCGCCGCTGAGCCAGACTATCAAGAAGCTCGAGGCCGACCTCGGCACGCCCCTATTCGAGCGCAATACGCGCAGCGTGTCGCTCACGCCGTCGGGTCACGCGTTGCTGCCTCGCGCGTATCGCGTGCTGCGCGAGATGCGGGCGGCGCGAGAGGCCGCGCAGGCCGAGAAGTTTGGCATTCGCGGCACGTTGAGAATCGGATTCTCGGGCGCCGTGAATAACCTGACGCTGCCGCCACTGACGCGCGCGATTCGCAGCACGTACCCCGACGTGGAGCTCGAGTTGTTCACGGGGGTGCGCACGCGCGACGGGCTCGCCCGCATCGTCAACGGCACCCTCGACTTGGCGTTTGTTGGCTATTCGGAGATCCTGGGCTCCCAGGTGAACGCGCAGATGGTGGCGCGCGAGATGATCGGCGCGGTACTGCCCCAGGACCATCCGCTGGCGGGTGAGGCCTCGATTGACGCGCGTATGCTCGCGAACGACGACTTCATTTCGCCCCCGACTGACGGCTCGTCGTCGGCGACCGACGCCCTGTTTGACGCCTGCGGGGCGGCGGGGTTTCGCCCGAATATCGTGCAAGAGCTGTCCGACCCGTACATGGTGTTGACGTTCGTTGCGGCGGGCGCGGGCGTCACGCTCATGAGTAGCGGAGTCGTGAGTATTGTGCCGTCGGGCGCCGTGTTTGTGCCGCTGCATGCGCCCGAGATTTACATGAATCACGCCATCGCGTGGTCGGCCGACAACGATTCTGCCCTGCTCGCGGCCGCGGTGGCGGTAATTCGAGATACGTTCCCCACCTTCGAACTGCCCACAAGCGAGAAACCCAATTAAGTAGAAATCTCGCATAGTGATTGACTAACTAAGTCTTGGACAATCTGAGTGTTCGGCTTCACACTGGAGCCTAGACCGCACGTTATGGTCCCACCGACTCGCCCTCTGCGCCCCGTCAATCGGCGAGAGTTCGGCCCCAAGACCCGGAGGAACACCCATGTCGACGACGACATCCAAGCCAGCTAAGCCTAAGAACAACGCCAAGATCGCGGCGGTATCGGGATTCGTGGGCAGCACACTCGAGTACTACGACTTCTTCATTTACGGCGCCGCCGCCGCTCTGATCTTCAGCAAGGTCTTCTTTGCGGACGGCCCGTCGGCCACGCTCCTTTCTTTTGCCACCGTCGGCGCCGCCTATATCGCGCGCCCCCTCGGCGCCGTGATCTGCGGTCACTTGGGTGACAAGATCGGTCGCAAGAAGGTCCTGCTGTTCACCCTGCTGCTCATGGGCGTTTCGACGTTCCTGATCGGTTGCCTCCCCACCTACGATCAGATCGGCATCGCGGCCCCCATTCTGGTGGTTGTGCTGCGGTTGCTGCAGGGCATCTCGGCGGGCGGCGAATCGCCCGGCTCGGCGTCGCTGACCCTAGAGCACGCCCCCAACGGCAAGCGCGCGTTCTACACCAGCTGGACCATGAGCGGCCTCATGTTCGGCATCGTCCTCTCAACCCTCGTCTTCATTCCGGTCGCAGCCATGCCCGAAGACCAATTGCTGTCCTGGGGTTGGCGTATCCCGTTCCTCGCCAGCGCCCTCGTCACCGTGGTCGCATTCATCCTGCGTCGCCTGCTCGAAGAGCCGCCCGTTTTTGAGCAGACCAAAGAAGAACACGAGGTCGCCAAGGTTCCGGTCGTCGTACTGTTCCGTGACCACTGGAAGACGGTGCTGCGCGTGAGCGCCATGTCGGTATTCACCCTCATCAACACGATCGTTAACCTGTTCGGCTTGGCTTACGCCACTTCGGTGGTCGGGCTGGAACGCTCGCTCGTGCTCACGGTCATCGCCGTCGCAAACTTCGTCGCCGTGCTGGTCGGCCCCCTCATGGGCATGCTCGCCGACCGCATCGGCCGCAAGCCCGTATTCGTCACCGGCTGCCTGCTTCAGATCGTCATGATCTTCGTGTTCTTCAACGCGCTGAGTTCGGCCAACGTGCCGCTGATCTTCGTCACCGGCATCGTGTTGATCGGCGTCGTCTACACCTCGGCCAACTCCATCTACCCCGCGTACTTTCCCGAGCAGTTTCCCGTCAAGGTGCGCTACTCGGGCATGGCGATCAGTCTCATGGTCGGCTTGCTTATCGCCGGTTTTGCCCCCGCCGTCTCCGAACTGTTGATCGGCGGCGACAAGTCCAACTGGATACCCGTGGCCACCTTCGCATCCGTCGCCTGCCTCGTCTCGGCCCTCGCCGCGATGGCGGCGCCCGAAACGTTCAAGACGTCCACCGCACTGTTGGGCCAGGGCAAGCAGCCGGCGCGTCCGGCCCACACCCCGGTCGATTCGACGCAGGGGACGCGCTCGTGAGCACCGCCGCCCCGGCCTCCCTGGCCCTGCCCCCGGGCGCACCGGACCATTGCTACCTCGTGGGGCTCATCGGCGCCGCGATCTCGGGTTCGCTCTCGCCGCTGCTGCATCACGCGGAGGCGCGACGGCACGGCGTGAACTACACGTATCGCCTGCTCGACATCGAAGAGCTGGGGTATGCGCCGGAGGCCGCGGTCGACCTCGTGCGAAGCGCGAAGGACCTCGGCTACGACGGGCTGAACGTTACGCACCCGTGTAAGCAGGTGGTGCAATCCGGCCTGGATGCGCTGTCTCCCGAGGCAGAACTGATCGGCGCCGTGAATACCGTGGTCTTCAGGAATGGCCTCGCGATTGGGCACAACACCGATCACGTGGGATTCCTGCGCGGTTTCGCCGCGGGGCTGCCTCACGCCGTGACCGACAAGGTGATTCAGATCGGCGCCGGTGGCGCGGGAGCCGCGGTAGCGTACGCCCTGCTGCAGGCCGGCACCGCGCAGCTAGTGATTGCAGACCTCGACGAGGCCCGGGCGCGTGAACTCACGGATCGGCTGGCGCCGCATTTTCCGGCGAGTCGTCTCACTCCCGTGCGCACACGCGACCTCGCGAACGAGGTGGGCGACGCTAACGGAATCGTCAACAGCTCGCCCGTGGGCATGGTGGGTCACCCCGGCATGCCGCTCGACCCCTCCCTGTTGAGGCCTTACCACTGGGTCGCCGAAGTCATCTATCGGCCGCTTGAGACTGAGCTCATGGCTGCCGCGCGGGCACTCGGGTGCGACCTCCTCGACGGCGGCTACCTCACCGTCGGGCAGGCCGAAGCCGCGTTCGAACTGATCACCGGCTCGCCCGCCGACCCGAACCGCATGATGGAGGACTTTCGAGCGGCCGTCTCGCAGTCCGAAAAGTAGGCAACCCCGGCAACTCGGCGGGTGGGTCGGATCCGGAGTTACAGCAGCACATACCCACATCGGCTGGTACCCGGGTGGACTCGCAACAGGGTATTGACGACCTTACCCTTCCCCATTATGATTCGGGTATCGCTCTGCAAACAACCCAAATGACTCGAGAATGGTGACCTAAATGAAACGCATTTTGGCAAGTTCTGTTTCCGCATTAGTGCTCGCTGCAGCAGCGATATTCCATCTTCTGCGTCTGCGGCAACAAGCCCATTGCCTCCACCCAGAATTGACGGCACGAATTCAGTGAATTCAACCTCCGGCATCCCCTGGACAGAGCATCACCTCATCAATAAGCGTGTGCTTAGTACCACCTATGTCAACACGGGTCAATTGTTGGCCCATTGTCAGTCCGCCGGTGGCATTTGCACTATCAGCCAATCGCTAACTGCGACTCGAACCATTGGGTTGCAGTATGGCGTAACTTTCTCCTGGGCTTCGGCACAGTTGAGTCTTTCGAGTGCCAGTTCAGTCGCGATGACAGTTGGTTGCAATTCACCGGCTCTCAAGGCAGGTCAATGGTGGAAGGCTTACGCCGCGGGTACCCTATACTCATACAACATCACGTCACAAACCTGGGCTTGGGATGAATTTGGCCCCTCGTATCCCATCAGTGGCGTGAGTACGAGTCCAACCCTGTACGCGTTCAACCCCACGGGAATATCGTGCCGACTATAGAATACGTGAAATTCCGTCCAGTCGTTCGATCGCTAGTGGTTTTCATGACCATACTTGGATTGGCGAGCGGCTGCACACAGGCGCCTGACCCGACCATATACCCACCGATTTCCGACTTGCTTTTCACGCCTGCTCTCAAAGTAAATCGAACCGACGCTGAGGGAAATCTCATTGTCAATGGTATTTATCAAGACGTACAGCGTGCTATTGACCCCAACAGCAATATCCTCGTGGGGGACATGAACTCGTGGGTCGTCGTGAGCATCTGTGGTGACAACGCCGAGAATGGCCCCAACTTGCACCAGATTCAGGCGGCCATTATTCCCGCGGGTATGCTGACCCCAGCAGTTAAGCAGCGCGCCGAAGCTGGAGAGTTCCTGTCGGCGCTGGAGTGCCAGCCCACGTGGACCGTCGTGCCAGCCCCGACGAAGTAATAGCCGGTCGAGGTCACAGAAAGCGGCCTGGGCAGTCACTGCCCTGGCCGCTTTCTGGTGCCCGACTACGCCTTGCGAAACAGCGTGCACGCCATGTGCAGTTTTCCGTCAACAACCTGATACGTCTTGTTCACCGGCATCCGGACCCAAGGCTCTTTCTGGGACCATACGTAAGCCGTCGCATGGATGCACTTACCTTCGACGTTAGATAACTGCACGGGCCCTATGTATGCGTAGACAATGCCGGTGTCGTACGCCGAGTTACCGCGCGCGAAAGTGGTCATGTCGGCTGCCATGTCGCGATCCTTCCCCGTGTTGTTGTGCAATACCATGCAGAGCCGTCCGCCCGCCGCCGACGAGTAGTACGTGTCGTAGGTGTAGTTGCCCCCGTTCAACGAACCGCGCTCGACGATGGAACCCGGGCAGCCCGTGGGACGTTGAGCGTTACCGTCCCTGCCGTCCTTCGGAAAGTAATTGCTAGGTTTCTCGCTCGCGAGGGCGTCCGCGGTGGTGGCAGACAGCGCGGACGTGCCGAGCGACAGCACGAGGGTGCCGAGGGCGGCAATGACGGTGAACTTTTTCATGATCCGACCTTTCTCTACGCGGTGTGCATTAAAGCGACGTGCTGAACGCTTGTCTCGCGTTCTTTAGCAACCGAACCCGACCTTTCCGTTTTTCACGGTGTAGGTGCGATAGCCAAGGAATTTCATGGGTTTCCCGTTGTACTTCACGTTTGCGTCCAAGAAATTGCAGCCTCGATTGTTCACGTTTGAAATGCTGACGGCCCCGGCGTATTGCTCGTAGAGGCCCGTGTCCATCGCCCTACTCTTGCGCGGAGCATCGACCGACTGGATCTGCAGAGCCATGTCGTGCGCTCTCGGCGTGAGGTTGTACAGCTTCGAACAGAGCGTGCCGTTGTTCGCGGTGGAGTAGTTACGTCTTCAGGGTGTAGGCGCCGCCATAGCGCAGGTGGACCTCATCGGCGACAGCCGCGACCACTCCGAGGCTCACCTTTGATAAGAGTTTCACGCTCTTCCCCTGTTCGTGGCGCACACCGGGCGCCCGTCCGGCGCACCGGCGCGCCTGATTCTTGAAAATTGCATGAAAAATGCACTGCGTGAGGACCACACGCTCTGGGGACTGAGAACTAGAACACCCTGATGTATTTGCCTTAGGGTCGAGGCACCGCCGTTATGACGGATGGCAGCGCCTCGACGTGCCCGAGACTACTCCTCTGCGCGCTGAGTTTGGGCAAGAAATGTGAAACCACTTCAAAAATCATGAAAAAGAGTCAGTCTCTGCGCCGCCCGGGCCGAGTCCGAGGCATACGCCCAGGCCAGGGGGAGGGGCGGACGGGCCACGGGGGCGTCCACCCCTACACGGCCCCGTTCACAAAGACCCGAGGGCGCGGATATTCACGCCCAAAGGGCGGCCCGAGCACCCTCCATGTGACGGCTGCGTGAACGCGTGTCACGGCGTCATAAAAGCTCGTTCATATCGCTCTGAACTGCGCATTTAACAGTGTGACGGCATCGTGAACGGCCGCATTGGTGGCCCCCACCAGATTGCGTAGGCTTGAACTCATCGCAGCGCACACCGAACGTGCAACCACAGCTGCCCGCGAGACTCAGAAAGTTAGGGACCATGCGTCGAATGCTTAGCGACATCGGTTAATCCGGTCGCATCACGCATCAGCACGTGCTGAAGACCGGCCGCCACCAAGGCGGTACCGATGTCAGCCTCCATCCCTGCGCGCCGCCCGCATCCGCGCGGCCCGCCGTCACTTTCCACCGCGCCACCACCCCCCGGCACAGACCGACCCTTGGCGCACCCATTTTTGAAGGAAAACACCCTCATGACTACCACCCACGTACTCGGATTCCCCCGCATCGGCGCCCGCCGCGAGCTCAAGAAGGCCGTCGAGGCCTACTGGGGCGGTAAGGCCGACCGCGACGCCCTGCTCGCGACCGCCGCCGACCTGCGCGCCGCCCACTGGGCCACGCAAAAGAACGCGGGCCTTAGCTTCGTCGCCACGGGCGACTTCAGCTTCTACGACCAGGTACTCGACACGAGCCTCGCGCTCGGCGTAGTGCCGCAGCGGTTCCGCGGCATCGACTACGCGTCGGCCGAAGACCTCTACTTTGCGATCGCCCGCGGCGACGTCGAGCGCAACATTCCCGCCGCCGAACTCACCAAGTGGTTCGACACCAACTACCACTTCTTGGTACCCGAGTTCGACGGCGACGCGATCATCGCGACGACGGCGCCCGCCGAGGTGAAGGTCGTCGCCGAAACGCGCGAGGCCGCCGCCGCGGGCTTCACCCCCAAGCCGGTCGTGCTCGGCCCCATCACGTACCTCGCCCTCGCGAAGGGTCTCGACGGTGCCACCCCGTGGCAGTACCTCGAGGCCGTAACGGCGCGCTACGAGGCCATCATCGCCGAGCTCGCGCAGACCGCCGAGTGGATCCAGATCGACGAGCCCATTCTCGCCACCGAACTGAGCGACGAGGCCCGCGCGGCCTTCGCGCCCACCATCGAGCGGCTGGTCGCCGCCGCGGGCTCGGCGAAGGTGCTGGTCGCGACCTACTTTGGCTCGCTCAAAGAAAACCTCGCGTTACTCGAGGACGCTCCGGTGGCCGGGTTCCATGTCGACCTGACCCGCGGCGACGACACGACCGACGCGCTGCTCGCCGCGGCGGGCGACTCCAAGGTGCTCTCGCTCGGCATCGTGGACGGCCGCAACGTCTGGGTGAACGACTACGCGACGTCGCTCGAAACGCTGCGCGCCTTCGACGCGCTCGGCGAGCGCCGCTGGGTGGCCTCGAGCTCGTCGCTGCAGCACGCACCCGTCGACGCCGAGATCGAACGCACCGAGAACACCACCATCGACCCGCTGTTCGCCACGTGGCTCAGCTTCGCGGTGCAGAAGTGTACCGAGGTGGCGACCCTAGCCCGCGCGCTCGACGGCACAGACCTGAGCGCCGAACTCTCCGCGAACGCCGAGGTGGTTGCCAGCCGCGCGAACCACCGCAACGTCGTGCGACCCGAGGTGCGCGAGAAGGTCGCCGCCTACACCGAGGCCGACGGCACGCGCGACAGCGCCTACGCCGCCCGCCGCGAGGCCCAGGCCTGGCTGAACCTGCCGCTGCTGCCAACTACCACCATCGGTTCGTACCCGCAGACGCGGGAGATCCGCGAGGCCCGTAAGCGCTACCGCACGGGCGAGATCACCGAGGCCGAGTACATCGAGTTCATCAAGGCCGAGATCAAGTTCGTGATCGAGAAGCAGGAGACCCTCGGCCTCGACGTGCTCGTACACGGCGAATCGGAGCGCAACGACATGGTCGAATACTTCGGCCAAAACCTCGACGGGTTCTTGTTCACCACCAACGGCTGGGTGCAGTCGTACGGTTCGCGCTGCGTCAAGCCGCCCGTCGTGTACGGCGACGTGAGCCGCCCCGCGCCCATCACGGTCGAGTGGTCGACGTACGCACAATCGCTCACCGAGAAGCCCGTCAAGGGAATGCTCACGGGCCCCGTCACCATTTTGTGCTGGTCGTTCATCCGCGACGACCTCACCCGCGCCGAGGTGACGCAGCAGATCGCCGCAGCGATCCGCGACGAGGTACTCGACCTCGAAACCGCCGGAATCGGCATCATTCAGATCGACGAGGCCGCGCTCTCGGAGGGACTGCCCCTGCGCCGCTCCGAGCACGCCGAATACCTGCGCTGGGCCGTCGACGCGTTCCGCCTCGCCTCGGGCGGCGTCGCCGACCGCACCCAGATTCACACGCACATGTGCTACTCGGAGTTCAACGACATCATCGACGCGATTCTGCGCCTCGACGCCGACGCCATCAGCGTCGAATCCAGCCGCTCGCGCGGCGAACTGCTCGAAGCGTTCGAGTCGTTCAACTACACCAACTCGATCGGCCCCGGCGTGTGGGACATCCACTCGCCGCGCGTGCCCACTCAGGACGAAATCGAGGGCCTGCTCGCCCTCTCGCTCGAACGTCTGCCCGCCGAGCGGCTGTGGGTCAACCCCGACTGCGGCCTGAAGACCCGCGCGTGGCCCGAAACCGAGGCCTCCATCGTCAACCTCGTGGCCGCGGCCGCAACCGCGCGTGCCAAGGCTGCCAGCCTGGACGCCGGGGCGTCCGGTAATAATGCCAGCATCGCTGGCACGGTCACGGGTAGTGCGCGCGTCGGCGGCACCGTGAAGGCTGGCGCATAACTCATGGAGTACCTACCCCAACTGATGCGTCGGGGCGGGAAGAACTTCTCGGTGGAATTCTTTCCACCACGCGATGACCTGGGCGAACAAAACTTGTGGAGCACCATTCGCTACCTCGAGTCGCGTCGCCCGGGCTTCGTCTCGGTGACGTACGGTGCGGGCGGTACCAACCGCGACCGCACCGTACGCGTCACCGAGCGCATCGCCAAGGAGACCTCCCTGACCCCCGTGGCGCACCTGACGGCCGTCGGTCAGACCCGTGAGGAACTCGAAGACATCATGGCGCGCTACGCCGCCGCGTACGTTCACAACGTGCTGGTGGTGCGCGGCGACCCGAAGGGCGTCGCGGCGGGCCAGGAGGGCACGTGGGAGCCCACCCCCGGCGGCATCAACTCCGCCAATGAGCTGCTCGCCCTGGCGAAAGAGAAGCATCGCTTCTGCGTGGGCGTGGCCGCTTTTCCCGACAAGCACCCGCGCTTCGAAACCCACGCCGAGGACGACGCGCACTTCGCCACCAAGGTGCGGGCCGGGGCCGACTTCGGAGTGTCGCAGATGCTGTTCAGCGCCGACTCGTTCGTGCGCATGCGCGACCGGTACGCGCAGCAGGGGCTCGACATTCCCGTGCTGCCGGGCATCATGCCGATCACCTCGTGGGCGGGCCTGCAGCGCATGTTGCAGCTCTCGGGGCAGCCCGCCCCGGCGGACGTCATGGCGCGCTTCGAGAAGTATCGCGACGACTGCAAAGCGACCGGCGAACTGGGCGTCGAGCTCGCGCTGAAGATCGCGCGCGATCTCATTGTGAACGGGGTTGAATGGCTACATTTCTTCCCCAACAACCGCGCCAGTACGCTGTTCATTCTGTTGGACGAACTCGGCTACTACCCGTTTACGCGGCAGGCCCAGTACCGGATTGGATAGCGTGTGAGCACCCCCTCGATGGCCTCCGTCGCCGAATACTTCGCGCGGCGGGCGCCACAGTTGGACCAGGAGAGCGTCGACGTGCGCCCCGGGCTCACCTTTCTCGGCGGCAACGGCTTGCTCGACGTGGGCGTGGAGCAGCGGCTCCACGACCCGCACGGCAACAGCGGCCTCGAAGAGATCGCCTCGCTGCTCGCGGATGTCTCGGGTGAGTGCCTTTCCAGCGCATTCTCGTTCTGGGGGCATCGCGTGGTGCTCGACCTGTTCGCGCGCAGTCGGCTCTCGGCCGAGGGCCGCGCGGTGTTCGCACAGCTGCGCACGGGCGAGGTGATCGGCTCCAACGCCATGGCGATGGGGCTCAAGGGCCTCGACGGGCTCGAAGACCTGCCCGTGCGGGGCGAGGTGCGCGGCGGCGAGGTGCACCTGCTGGGCACCATCGACTGGGCCTCGAACCTGTTTAGCGACGCCGTGATCGTGTTCCCCGTGTTGCTCACGACGGGAGACACGGTCGCGATGTGGGCGCGTGTCACGCAGCCCGGCATCGCGGTGCGGCACGTGAGCGGCCTCATTGCGCTAAACGGCACCCGCTCGGGGAGCGTCACGTTCAGCAACGCCGTGGTGCCCGCCGAGAACATCTTGAATCAGCACTTCGCGGCGTTCGCCGAGGAGTTTCGCCCCACCTACCTGCTGCTACAAACCGCGTTTTGCGCGGGCCTCGCCGAGGTGTCGGTCAAGTGCAGCGGAGTCAACGTCGAAAAGCGTGACAACGCGGGCCTGCGGCAGACCTATTCGCAGGTGGCGGCCAAGGTCATGCTCGTCGTGCAGCGACTGCGCCGGGCCCTCGCGCTCGCTGATCAGGTCGGCCTGCGGGACCTCATTCAGCTGCGTCTCGACGCGGCACTGGTCGCGGGCGAGGCGGCCCGACTCGAGGTCTCTCTCGCCGGCGGCGCGGGGTTCATGTCGGCCACGGCGGCGTCGCGGCGGTTCCGCGAGGCGTCGTTCCTGCCCGTGCAGTCACCCACCGAGGGACACCTGCGCTGGCAGCTGGCACAGTTCTAACTGACGCTAAACTCGTAGTCTGTGCGGCCGGGGGTACCGGAACGGGCCGCGCGCAGGGTTCACAGGGGAGCACATGCACTACGCGATCGTCACGCTACGTACTACCGGGCTGGTGCCCGAGACCGAGGATCGCGCCGTTGAGGTGGCCGTCGTCGGCCTCGCGCAGGATGGCAGCATCGAAGGGGAATGGTCGAGCGTGCTGCGCGGCGACACGTCGCGACCCCTGCCGCGCGGCATCACGGCGGCCGATCAGGCTGCGGCGCCCACCTTCGCGGACGCCGCGGCGACCCTCATGGACCAGATGCGCGGGCGCGCGATTCTCGCCTTCGACGCTGAACTGGTGAAGCGCACGCTCCACGCCGAGTTCGCGCGGGCCGGTTACGACGTCGAGGTGCCCGCGCCGCTCGATGTGCGCACCCACGCCATCAACAAGCTCGCGGTGGCGGGGCTCGACGCCTCGCTGCGTCGCCTCGGCGTCATGCCGCCGGAGCACGTGACCGCTCTCGACGAGGCGCGCGGCGTCGCCGTGATCGGCCAAATGCTCGTGCGTGCGCTGCATTCGAGCGCGGCCTGGAGCCTGGAATGCTCGCGCAGCGCACGGGTCGAGTGGCCGCACGCGTTCACGCACCCTGATCACGACCCGGGCGTGACCCGACGCCACGTGGCGCTCGCGCAGCGCGGCTGGCTCGACGAGTTCGCGACGCTGCTCGTCGACCCGAACCTGCCCGCGCGCAGCGTGGACTATCTCGCGTGCATTGCGCGTGCCCTGTGCGACGACACCCTGGGGCGGGGCAGTGCGGACGACGCGCGGACGCTCGCGCGGTACCTTGGCCTTTCCGTGACGGCCGTACACGCGGCCCATGAGGCGCTACTCGACGGGGTGTACGCCGCGATTGAGCGGTGCGGCACCCCGCCAGACAACGCGATACCCGCGGTGGCGGCGCTGCTGGCGACCGTGCGCTTTGACGAACACGACGGTGCGCACACCTGGCCCGAGGTACTCGGCGTGGAGTGGGGCGACCTCGGTGTTGAGCACGTGGACCTCGTTCCGAGTGCTGAGGCCGGCGGTCACGGTGGACAGGTCGTCGAGGGGGCCGACCCGGGCGAGCGGGCCACACCCACCGAGCCTGCCGAGCCCGCCGACCCCGCGCAGCCCGCCGACCCCGCGCAGCCCGCCGACCCCACCGAGACCGCCGACCGCGCGGGCCGCCGCATCGGCGGCCTCCTGCAGCCCCAGACCCTCACCCTCACCCAGTCGGGCGTCACGCTCACCGTCACCGCCAAGACGGTCGTCAACCACGCCATGGCTCACAATCGCGTGCCGCTCGTCCACGAGGTGCGCGCGACCGGCCTCCCCGCGGGCGTGACCGACGTGCGCGTGCGCATCACCCTGAGGGACCGCGACACCGCGCTGACCCTCCCCTTCGAAACCCACCTCGCGACGGGCGCCGCGGGAGACTGCGTCGTGCGCGACCCGCGCGTACGGCTCGACGCCTCGCGCCTCGCCGCCATCGAAGAGCGCCGCCCCGGCCGACTCGATGTGCACCTGTTCGACGCGACCACCCCGGCAGCCGCGGGGGAGGCAGCCGACCCGACCCCCCTCGCGTCCGGCTCTCTCGACCTCGACGTGCTCGCGGGCGGCCAGTGGTTGTTCGACCCCGAGCACTCCCACCTAGCCTACGAACTGCTCGCGGCGCACGTGATGCCGAACGACCCCGCGCTCGCCGGGGTCCTGGCCGAGGCGCGCGAGCGGCTCGCGCGCGACACGGGCAGCGGCGCCACCAGCGGATATCAGTCCGATCCCGAGCGCGTCGACCAGGTGGTCGCGGCGATCTACGAGACGCTGCGTGCCCGCGACCTCGACTACTCGAACCCGCCCGCCGGCTGGGACACCTACGGGCAGAAAGTGCGCACGCCCAGCGAGGTGCTCGGCCAGCGCGTAGGCACCTGTCTCGACACGACGCTGCTGCTCGCCGCCGCGCTCGAACAGGTGTCGCTGAACACCGTCATCGTGCTGTCGAACCGTCACGCGCAACTGTGCTACTTCCGCCGCGAATCCAGCCTTGGCGTCACGGTCGGCGACGACCTTGGAATGCTCCGCAATGCGCTCGACATCGGCCTGCTGCGCGGCATCGAAACCACGGCGCTCACCCGCCGCGACAAGGCCGCCGCGTTCGCGAACCGCGACTTTCATGCCCGCGCCGTGTCCGCGCACCTCAGCGGCACCACGCTCGGGCCGGACGCCGCGGGGCCGGGTCTCAGCGCCACCCCCGCCGACACGGTGCTCGACCTTTACCAACTGCGTCTCTCCGGGGTGCTACCCCTGCCCGCCGTCACCCGCGACGCCGCCGGTGGCGTCAGCGTGAGCGACTACGTGCCGCAAGCCTACCTCGCCGCCGACCATGACCCCGGCGGCGCGACCCGCAGCACCCGCGCGGGTCTGGGCGAGCGTGCCAACGTGCCCCCGCGCGTCCACCTGTGGAAGAACACCCTGCTCGACCTCAGCCTGCGCAATCGCCTCATTCATTTCTCGGAGCGGGCAGCAATCACGCTCGGCACGGCGCCCGGCCTGCTGGTAGCGCTCGAACAGCGGCTCGCCGCCGAGCGGGGCGTGAGCCTCAGGGCGGCCGACGACCTTGGCAGCATCGAACGCGAGCGCGGCATAGAGAGCGTGCTCGACCTGCCGCCCGAGTTTCGCCGCCAAGCCTTCGACCAGAACGCGAGCGTCTACACGAGCCTCACGCGCCCCCAGATGATCAGGGCGCTGCGCCAACTCGCGTATCGCGCCCGCACCGTGCACGAAGAGACGGGGGCGAACAATCTCTATCTCGCGCTCGGCACGTTGCACTGGAGATTCGAAGGCCGCGACCTGGTGTCTCCGCTGGCGCTCGTGCCGATCCACCTGTCGGGCGAGCGCGACCGCTTCACCATCACCCTCGATGCCGCCGATGCCCTCACGCCCAACTACTGCCTGCTCGAGAAGCTGCAGCACGAGTTCAAGCTGCGCGTGCCCGAGTTTGAGGCGGCGCTCGTGGGGGAGACCCCGCACCTGGAGGAGGCGTTTGCGGCCCTGCGCGTAGCCCTCGTGCAGGGCGGCCTCGCCGGTTTCGTGGAGGAGTCAGCGCACCTCGCCATCTTGCAGTTCGACAAGTATCGACTGTGGCGCGACCTGGAGGACCACTGGGAGCAACTCGCCGCGGCGCCGCTCGTGCGGCACCTGATCGAGACTCCCACCGAACCGTTCGAGGACCCCGCCCCGCCCGCGCAGCCGACTCCCGCCGACCTCGACGAACTCGATGCCGCCTGCCCGATACCCGCCGACGCGTCCCAACTCGACGCCATTGCCGCCGCCGTGCAGGGCAATTCGTTTGTGCTGGAGGGCCCTCCCGGCACCGGCAAGTCGCAGACCATCACCAACCTGCTCACGCGCGCCCTCGCCACCGGAAAGACCGTGCTGTTCGTGGCCGAGAAGCGCGCCGCCCTCGAGGTGGTGAGCTCGCGCCTCGAGGCGGTGGGGCTCGGCGTCTTCGCGCTCGACCTGCACGATAAGAACGCCAACCCCGCCGCGGTGCGCCGCCAGGTGAAGGCGGCGCTCGAACACACCGTGCAGCTTGATGCCGACGACCTGCACGTGCAGGCGGAACTCCTGCGCGGTGCGCGCGGGCAGCTCGCAGCCTACGCGCAGGGACTGCACGCCACCAACGGTGCGGGACTCTCGCTGTATTCCTCGCGCACGCGCGCCCTCGCCTACGAGGGCCAGGCGGGGTCCGCGGAGCCGCTGCCGGTGGACCCGGCCTGGGTCGCCGCGGCCGACTCCGAGCAGGTGCGCGGCCTGCGTTCGCGCCTCGCGAGCCTGCACGAGGTGGCCTACCGGGCCCGCCCCGAACCGGGGCACCCATGGGGTTTCGTGCGGTATCCGGGTGCCCTGCCGGCCGCCATCGTGGGTGCCGCGCAGCGCGTCACGGTGGCCCTCGCACAGGTTTCGCCCAGTATTTTTCGGACGCCCGCGGGCACCTTTGGCACCGCCCGGCACCTGGCCGCCCTACTGGCGGTGGCCCGGGGCACGGAACCCGCCTGCGAGGCCGTCGCCGCGGCGGGCACGCCCCGCTGGGAGGAGGCCTGCAGCCAGTACCTGAGCACCGTGGGCGAGTTTGCCGCGCGGCCACGAGCGTGGCGCGACCTCCTGCAAACGCAGGTTCTCGACCTGCCCCTCGACCTCGTGCATGCCAATGTCGCGGCCGCCAAGGTGTCCAGTTGGTTTGGTCGCAAGCGTCGCCTCGTGGAGGCGTTCGCGCCCGTCGCGAAGTACCTGCTGCCGGGCGTTGACGTGCGGCCGGGTGATCTGCCGGCGCTGGTGGAGGCCCTGGTCGCCGACCGCGACACCATGCTGGCGCTCGCCCCCGAACTTGCCGCCGGCCTGCACCTCAGTGCTATTCCGGGGTGGAACCCCTTCGATTCGGCGAGTCAGCGCCACGTGCTCGACGAAACGGAGGCCCTGCGCGCCCTCGCCGCCGTGCGCGGCGACGATCACCCCTTTACGGCGCTGCTCGGCACCGGGCCCGAGGCGGTGCGGCGCTTGCGGGCCGCGCTCGAACCCCTCAATGCCGTCGAGGTGAGCGCGCTCGCCGAGGTGCACAGCGCCCTGCTCGACCTCGAAAGCTTCAGCCCCCACGGTGCGCAGGCCTTCGCGCGTTGGGTGGGTGAGGGCTCGCTCTTCGAGCTGTGGCAGGGCACCGAGATGGCGCGCAGCGCGGGCGGGGAGCAATCGCTGGGGGCGTGGCTGGAACTGGTGGACCTCGCGTCCGCCCTCGCCGCCGCGACCGGGCCCGAGGGTGCCGAGCGGCTGCTCACGGGGGCGCTGCCACCCGCGGCGGCGGTCACGGCGTTCGATCAGGGGCTGGCGCTCGCCTCGGGCCGCGAGCGGGTGCAGGCATTCGGCGCGGCCCGCTTCGATGCGCGAGCGCACACCGAGTTGGTCGGTCAGTTCACGGGTTCGCTCGAGGCCCTGCGCAGTCACCTGCGGGCTGCGGTGCCGGGTGAGATCCTGCGCGCGCGGCCCTTCACCGCAGAGACGGCGCGCGGTCGCCTCGGTCTGTTGCAGCGCGAGGTCAACAAGCAGCGCAGCGGCGTCAAGGTGCGCGCCCTGATGGAGCAGTTCGGCGACCTCATCACGCAGATCATGCCGTGCGTGCTCGTGAGCCCCGATTCGGTGGCGCGGTTCTTCCCCGTCGGGTCGCAGACCTTCGACATTGTGGTGTTCGACGAAGCCTCGCAGATTCGCGTGGCCGACTCGATCAGCGCGCTGGGGCGGGCGCGCTCGGCCGTGATCGTCGGCGACAGCCGGCAGATGCCGCCCGCGAGCTTCGGCGAGACCGTGTTCGACGCCGAGTCGATGGAGTTTGATGAGGGAGTGGTGGTGCCGGACGAGGAGAGCATCCTCACCGAGGCCGTGCAGGCGCGCGTGCGGCGACGCTGGTTGACGTGGCATTACCGCAGCCGCAGCGAAGACCTCATCGCGTTCAGCAATTCCATGTATTACGACCATCGGCTGGCCTCTTTTCCCGCCGCGCTGCCTCCGCACGCCGCTGACCTGGGCGTGCATCTTGTGCGCGTGGACGGCACGTTTATTCGCGAGACGGGCACCGGTCATCGCACGAATCCCGAGGAGGCGCGGGCCATCGTCGCCGAGGTGCAGCGACTGTTCGCGGCCTCGCCGAGTGCGCTGCCCTCGATCGGCATCGTGACGTTCAACGCGCAGCAGCGCTCGCTGATCGAATCGCTGCTGCTCGACGCGGGGGATGAGCGCATTCTTGACGCGCTCGCGCAACGCGGCGGCGAGGGGCTGTTCGTGAAGAACCTCGAGAACGTGCAGGGCGATGAGCGCGACGTGATCTTGTTTTCGGTGGCGTTCTCGAAGCGCGCGAACGGCACCCTGCCGTTGCAGTTCGGGCCGCTCAACTATCTGGGCGGTGAGCGCCGCCTCAACGTGGCCATCACGCGCGCTCGGCGGCTCGTGCGTCTGTTCTGCTCGTTTGAGCCCGAAGACCTGCGCACCGCCGAGACCAGTTCGGTGGGCGTTCAACACCTGCGCGCCTACCTGGAGATGGCGCGTGGCGGCGCCGACGTGCTGCGCGACTCCGGCCACGTGAACGTCGTGCGCGACCGGCATCGCGACGAGGTCGCGGCACGCGTCCGCGAGGCGGGCCTCGACGTCGCCACCGACGTGGGTCTCTCGTCGTTTCGGGTGGACCTCGCCCTGCTCGGCGACGACGGTGCGCCGCTCGTGGGCGTGTTGCTGGACGGCCCCGAGTGGGCGGCGCGGCGCACCACGGGCGACCGCGACGCCCTGCCCGAGGCGGTGCTCCGCCGCATCATGGGGTGGCCGGGCATCGAGCGCGTGTGGCTGCCCGAGTGGTTGAATGACCCGGACGCCGTGGTGGCCCGTTTACGCGAGGCCCACGCGGCTGCACTGGCGGGGGGTGCGGCGGTCGAGGGTGCGGCGGTCGAGGGTGCCCAGCCGGATGCTCGGCCCGACTCGGAGCCCGGGGCACAGGCCGACTCGCAGCTCGACCCACAGGCCTGCTCGGAGCCGGACCCGCAGCCGGACCCACAGCCGGACTCGGAGACCGACTCACAGCCGGACTCGGAGCCCGACTCACAGCCGGACTCGGAGCCCGACTCACAGCCGGACTCGGAGCCCGCAGTTCAGCCCGGCCCCGTGGTGCACCGCAGCGGCGACGCCACGCGCGCCGAGTTCACTCCCTTCGAGGTCACGGTGCGGGGCGGGCCGACGCGCGTCAAGGACATCGCGCGGCATCCCCGCAATGCGCAGTCCGTGCGCGCCGTGATCGCGGAGATTCTGGACGTCGAATCCCCCGTACATGAGGTGCGCTTCGCGAAACTGGTGGGCGCGTGCTTCGGCGTGCAGCGCCTGGTGGAGTCGCGCAGGCGGGAGATCATCGGTCAGGTTTCGCCCGAGCAACTCGACGCGCACGGGTTCGTGTGGGCGGCCGGTGCCGCGCACGACGCGCCCGTGCCGCCGCGGGCCGCGAGCGCGGAGTTCAAGCGCGGCATAGAGCAGATTCACCCCAGCGAGCTCGTCGCGTCGGTGGTCTCCACGGTGCTTGGCGCGTGGGGCCTCGCCGAGAGCGACCTCCCCGCAGCGGCCCTCAAGGTCTTCAAGATCACGCCGCGCAGCGCGGGCGCCGCGGCCGCGGTCGATGAAGCCATCGTCCGCGCCCTCGACCTGGGCTTGGTGGAGCGCCGCGACGAGACGGTGCTGCCGACCCGCGCTGGCCAGCAGTTCTTCGACCGGCTGCACGGGGCCAGGGAAGCCAGATAAGGCAGCGAAGGCACCTAATCTGTTCCCGCACGCGCGCGCGGGCAGAGCGACGCCCCGCAACCCTTGGGAGGGTTGCGGGGCGTCAACACTGCCTTGTACACGTAGTACGCGTTGTACTCGGCGAGCGTCTAGGAGCACACGCGGTCGGGCGAACCCACCGCAAATCCCGCGTCGTGCACCGAATGGAGGCGGAAGCACGGTGGTGGGTCTACGGGTCCGCCCCCGCCCGGATCCGGAGGTATGGGGACGAACGACGCCGAGGCGCTCGCCGCTCCGCCGAAAACTGTTGACGCCAGGATCGCCGCGGACGCGACGACCCCCCATCGATTGACAACTTTCTTCATGATTCCCCCTGAAATCATTGCGCGACTGACCTAGCCGTGCCCTCGCAGCTTACTCCCGCCGCGCACGAAGTGGTACAGGGTCACTTAAAAAACTTCGAGGTGTCAGCGTTCGAGCAGCATCCATTCGTCCACGCCGTCGGGTGCCTCGGTCGCGTACACCGTGAAACCGAACCGTTCGTACAGGCGCCGCGCGGCGCTTCCCGCCAGCACATTCAAGCAAACGGGCCGCACGGCGGCGCCGCCGGCGGGGCTTGCGCGCCAGCGGGCCACCAGGGCGTCCGGCGCATAGTCAAACAGGGTGAAGCGCAGCAGGGAGGTGCCGAGCCCGCGGCCCTGCACGTCGGGGTCGAGGTAGAAGTGTTCGAGCCACCAGCATTCGGTGGCGGGGCGCAGGGCGATACACCCGATCACGCGGCCCTGGCTGTCTTCGAGGACGCCCGTGTGCTCGGGTTGGTAGCCCCGCATGAAGCGGGCGCGGTTGCGGGGCGGGTCGTAGAGGTCGAGCCGCACGAGGTCGGAGTGGAGGGCGCGGGCGCGCAGGTCAGCGAGGGTTTCGGCGTCGGCATGGGTGGCGGGGCGCAGCGTGTGGTTCACGCCATCAGCCTAGTCTGCGCCCTGGTGTGACGCACCCCACCCTCGCCGCGGGTGCTGCTTTTGGTCAGGATGACTATAAGATGCTCTGAACGCTACGAAGGAAAACGATGCCAGAACCCGCCCGTCTCGGGATCGCCGTCTCCACGGTAATCTTCTCGCTGCGCGACACGCCCCACGGCCCCCGGCTGTGGATCCCCGTGGTGCGCCGCGTCCGCGAGCCCTACAAGGGCCAGTGGGCCCTGCCCGGCGGCCCCCTCAACACCACCGACGGCCTCGAAGACGCCGCGCGGCGCTACCTCTACGAGACCACCGGCGTCGAACCCCGCTACCTCGAACAGCTCTATGCCTTCGGCGACCCGAAGCGCTCCAACCCGCGGCACGGCGTGCGCATGACGGCCCCGTTCCACATCGCGCGACTCGTGAGCGTCGTGTACTGGGCACTCATCAACAGCGACGAGGCCAACCGCCTCGCCGAAAGCGAGAACGTGCGCTGGTTTCCCGCCGAGTACCTCCCGGCGCTCGCCTTCGACCACGGTCTCATCGTTGAATACGCGCTCTGGCGACTGCGCAACAAAGTCGAATACAGCCGCATCGCGCACGCCGTGCTCGGCGAAACCTTCACCATCGCGCAACTTCGCGAAGTGCACGAGGCCGTGCTGGGCCGCAAGCTAGACCCGGCCAACTTCCGGCGCTCCATGGAGGCCTCCGACGCGCTCGTCGACACGGGCGAGCGGCTGCAGGGCACCCGCCACCGACCGCCCCGACTGTTCCGCTACAACGGCGACATCGACCTCGCCGACAACGGCCCGCTCTCCACGCGCCAGTCCTAAACCACCACTAGCCGCAGCCACGCGGCCCCACGAGAAAGTCTGACCATGACCCTCACCAGTGACCCCACAGACACCCGCGCGCTCGCCTCGGTCGCGCTCAGCATCCGCGACATTTCGCGCGCCAACGAGACCGAAACCAAGACCTGCGGCAGCGGCCTCGCCCAGGCACCCTGGACCTTCGATTCCATGCCAACGTATGGACCGGGCGCGTCCGAAAACGACGAGTTGCCCGCCGCCGCACCCCGCCAGGGCGCCCTGCCGGCCGAATACCAGCAGGCCAGCGAGGCCGAACTGCACGAACGCATCATCGCCGCGAAGCAGGCGCTCGGCGACCGCGTCAAGGTCATGGGCCACTTCTACCAGCGCGACGAGGTGGTGCAGCACGCCGACTTCGTGGGCGACAGCTTTCAGCTCGCGAACGCCGCCAAGGCCAACCCCGACGCCGAGGCGATCGTGTTCTGTGGCGTGCACTTCATGGCCGAGACGGCCGACATCCTGACGGGCCCGCACCAGAGCGTGGTGCTGCCCAACCTCGCCGCCGGCTGCTCCATGGCCGACATGGCCGACGCCGACAGCGTCGAGGATTGCTGGGAACAGCTCACCGACCTCTTCGGCAGCGAACCCGACGCCGAGGGCCGCCAGCCGGTGATTCCCGTGACCTACATGAACTCCTCGGCCGCGCTTAAGGCCTTTTGTGGACGCCACGGGGGCATCGTCTGCACGTCATCCAACGCCAGCACCGTGCTCGAGTGGGCGTTCGAGCGCGGGCAGCGCGTGCTGTTCTTCCCCGACCAGCACCTCGGCCGCAATACCGCCAAGGCGATGGGCGTGCCCCTTGAGCAGATGCCCCTGTGGAACCCCCACAAGCCACTCGGCGGCAACACCGAGGAGACCCTGCGCGACGCGAAGGTGCTGCTGTGGCACGGTTTCTGCTCGGTACACAAGCGGTTCACGGTGCAGCAGATTGACAAGGCCCGGGCCGAACACCCCGGGGTGCACGTCGTCGTGCACCCCGAGTGCCCCATGCCCGTGGTCGACGCCGCCGACTCGTCCGGCTCGACCGACTTCATCGTGAAGGCCATCGCGGCGGCGCCCGCGGGCACCACGTTCGCGATCGGCACCGAGATCAACCTCGTGCAGCGGCTCGCGGCCGAGAATCCGCAGCACACCATTTTCTGCCTCGATCCCGTGATCTGCCCCTGCTCGACGATGTACCGCATTCACCCGGGGTTCCTCGCGTGGGTGCTCGAAGAACTGGTCGCGGGTAGGGTTGTGAACCAGATCAGCGTCCCCGCTGACGTGGCCCAACCCGCCGCCATAGCCCTTGAGCGCATGCTCGCCGCGGTGCCCCCCGTGCGCACCGCCTGATTCAGTCAGGAAACCCTCCATGGCAAAAGTACTTGTGATCGGCACGGGCATCGCGGGCATCACCGCGGCGCTCGCCTCGCTCAAGCACAACGAGGTCACGGTGGTGACCAAGGGCGAGCTCGGCCAGGGCTCCACCGAGTGGGCCCAGGGCGGCATCGCCGCCGAGATGAGCGGCCCCGACGGCGTGATTCGTCACGCCCAAGACACCCTCACGGTAAGCGGCGGCATCGGCGACGCCAACGCCGTGCGCGCCATGTGCTTCGAGGCGGCCGCGCATGTGCGACGCCTGCAAGCACTCGGCGTGCAGTTCGACCGCGAGGGTGAAGAGCTCGCGCGCGGCCTGGAGGGCGCGCACTCGAACCCGCGCGTGCTGCATGCGGGGGGTGACGCGACGGGCGCGGCCATTCAGGCCGCCCTGAACCGCGCGCTGCGCGCCGCCGCCGAGGCCGGTTCGGTCGAGCTGATCGAGAACCATGCGCTGGTCGATTTGATTGTCGATTTCGGACGCGTCGCGGGTGCCGTGATTGCCCCGCACGAGCAGGGTGGGTCGTCCAGTTTGGAGCAGTCGCGAGAACTCCGCGCCGACGTGACGGTGTTGGCGACGGGCGGCGCCGGTCAGATGTACAGCCACACCACGAACCCGCTGGGCGCGACGGGCGACGGCATCGCGGCGGCCTACCGCGCGGGCGCCGAGCTGGTTGACCTGGAGTTTTATCAGTTCCACCCCACGTATCTGGCGGCGCCAGAGGGTGGCCCGGGCGTCCTGATCTCGGAGGCCGTGCGGGGGGCGGGAGGCACCCTGCTGAACACCGACGGCGCTCGCTTCATGCAGGAGGCCAATACCCTCGCCGAGCTCGCGGCGCGCGACGTCGTGGCACGTTCCATCGTGGCCGAGATGCTGCTGCAGCCCGGCACTCCGGTCATGCTGGATGCCCGGCCCGTGGGCGACGCCAAGACGCTCGCGGCGCGGTTTCCCACCATCGACGCGGCGACGCGCACCCTGGGGTATGACTGGTCGCGCAATCCGATTCCCGTGTCCCCCGCCGCGCACTTTTGGATGGGCGGCATCGCCACCGATTCGCATTCGCGCAGCAGCCTGCCCGGCCTGCTCGCGGTCGGCGAGGCGGCCTGCACGGGCGTGCACGGAGCCAATCGCATCGCCTCCAATTCGCTGCTAGAGGGCGTCGTGTACGGTGAGCGCGCGGCCTTCGCCATCAGCCGCGGCCTGTGGAACGCGCCGGCCGCCAACGAGGCGACCGTGCCACTGCACTACCTGAGCGTCCCCGCTCGCGTGGAGGCCGACGACTTCTCGGGCGGCACCAATTTTCAGGGCCTCTCTGACCCCGAGAATTTCTCGTTCACTCGGGCCAAGCTGCAAAAGCTCATGTGGCAGAACATGGGCGTGTTTCGCACGGGCGCCGACCTGCAGAGCGCTTCGAACACGCTCGAATTCTGGCGCCAGGTGGTGCCCGCGCCGAGCACCGTGGGCGAGCTCGAAGACCTGAACCTGCTCGAGCTCGCGTTCGCGAGCGTGCACGCCGCCCTCGCGCGGGCCGAATCGCGGGGCGCCCACTACCGCGTGGAATACCCCCACGTGTCGAAGTATTTCTCGCACCGCTTCGTGTGTACTACCGAAAGGCCGTTCCGTGCATACTCTGCTCACCTCTGAGGTCATTGATCGGGCCGTCGCGGCGGCCCTCGCCGAGGACGCCCCGTGGGGTGACCTCACGAGCGCCGTTTTCATCCCCGAGGGCACTCAAACCACGGCGCGGCTCGTGGCGCGCGAACCGGGCGTGTTCGCCGGCGGGGCCGTGCTCGCCTCCGCGTTCACACAGTGCGGCGCGGGCCTCGACGTGCGGGTGCTGTGCGCCGAGGGGCAGACCTTCGAGCCGGACGCCGTGCTCGCCACGGTGGCGGGGGACGCCCGGGCCATCCTGCGCGGGGAGCGCATCGCGCTGAATTTCGTGCAGCGACTCTCGGGCATCGCGACGCAGACGGCCCGGTTCGTCGCGGCGGTGGAGGGCACGGGGGCTCGGATTGCCGATACCCGCAAGACCACGCCGGGGCTGCGCGCGTTCGAGCGTCACGCCGTGCGCTGCGGCGGCGGCTCGAACCATCGCTACTCACTCTCTGATGCTGTGCTCGCGAAGGATAACCACCTCGCGGTGCTGCTCGCGACGGGGCTGACCCTCGAAGAGGCGATTCGCACGGCCCGGCAGCGGCTCGGCCACACGACCCACCTGGAGGTCGAGGTGGATACGCTCGCGCAGATTGAGCCCGTGCTCGCGGGCGGAGCCGACACGATCATGCTCGACAATTTCTCGCTGGCCGACCTGCGCCGCGGGGTCGAGCTGATCGCCGGGCGCGCCCAGGTTGAGGCCAGCGGCGGGGTTTCGCTCGACTCGGTGCGCGCGATCGCGGAGACGGGCGTGGACCTGATCTCGGTGGGGGCGCTCACGCATGCCGTGCGCAGTCTCGACCTCGGTCTCGATGTCGGCGAGATGGTGCAGCCGCATCGCCGCAGCGCGGAAGACCTCGCGCGGGCATGACAGGGCGGACGGGCGGGGGCGAGACAGGGCGGACGGGCGCGGGCATGACAGGGCGGACGGGCGGGGGCGAGACAGGGCGGACGGGCGGGGGCGAGACAGGGCGGACGGGCGCGGGCATGACAGGGCGGACGGGCGGGGGCGAGACAGGGCGGACGGGCGGGGGCGTGACAGGGCGGACGGGCGGGGGCGCGGGTGCGCCTGCGGGGCCGCTGTACCTCGATCACGCCGCGACCGCGCCGCCGAGTCGGGCCGTGCTGGAGGCCATGTGGCCGTACCTGACGGCCGAGTTTGGCAACCCGTCGAGTGTGCACGAGGTGGGCCGACGCGCCGCCGTGGCCCTCGCCGACGCACGCGAGCGCGTGGCCGCCCACCTGGGTTTTCGAGCGAGCGAGGTCATCTTCACGGGCGGCGGCACGGAGTCCGACAATCTTGCGCTGCAGGGCCTCATCGACCCCGCCGACCCTGCGCGCGCTCGGCTCGTCACGACCCTCGCCGAGCACGAGGCGGTGCTCGACACGGCGCGTGCCCTGGCCGCGCGCGGCGCCTCGGTCGAGTTACTCCCCGTGCGCCGCGACGGCACGCTCGACCCCGCCGCGCTCGCGGCGGCCCTGGGCGCCCGCACGAGGCTCGTCTCGGTGATGCACGCCAACAACGAGATCGGCAGCGTGAACGACATCGCCGCGCTTGCCGAGATCGCGCACGAGCACGGCGCGCTGCTGCACACCGATGCGGTGCAGTCGGCGCCCGCCCTGGACCTGGACGGGCTCGGGGCCGATGCCGTTGCGATCTCGGGCCATAAACTCGGCACGCCGAAGGGCATCGGGGCGCTCGCCGTGCGGGCACGCGCCCGGGTGTCGCCCGTGCTGCACGGCGGGGGTCAGGAGCGCGGCCGCCGTTCGGGCACCGTCAACGTCGCCGGGGCGGTTGGGCTCGTGGCGGCCCTCGACCTCGCCGCCGCGCACCGCCCCGACCCGAGTCTGCGCGACCATTTTATTGCGGACGCCCTGGCGGCCTGCCTGGCTGCGGGCGCGCGATTGACCGGTGCCGGGGGCGGTGCTGCTGAGAGTGCGCCGGGGGAGAGTGCGCCGGGGGAGAGTGGGCCGGGGGAGAGTGGGCCGGGGGAGAGTGGGCCGGGGGGCCGACTGCCCACCCACGCGTCCTTTATATTCCCGGGCCTCTCGGGCGAGGCGATTCTGCTCGAGTTGGAGCGCCGCGGCGTGATCGCGTCGAGCGGCTCGGCGTGCGCGGCCGGCCGCGACGAACCCTCGCACGTGCTGCTGGCCTGTGGTGTGAGCACCGACGAGGCGCGTAGCGCCGTACGATTCTCGTGGGGGAGTGACACGACCCGCGCCGACCTGGCGCGGGCCGCGGCAGCCCTGGGCGAGGCCCTCGCTGCCGTCGGCGCGTGAGGCAGCGATTCGGCGTCACGCCTTGTCGAGGTAGGGAATCGCCACGCCTTCGGGCATCTGCGGATTCTTCACCACCACATACGCAATGGTGACGTCGTGCAGGCTCGTGTAATGTGCGTCGGTCATCGACTTGTAGTCGGGCACGAACGCGGCCTCGATGGTCACGACGTACGTATCGTCGCGGCTGGCGGCGGCATCGTATTCGAACGAGTCCATCGACTTCTCGGTGATGCCCAGCGCTGAACGCGTGCCCCATTGCAGTCCGCGAAATTCGTCGTACAGGGCGTCGTCGCGCACAAAGTAGCGCAGCAGATTCTCGGTGAAATTCTCGCGATTGGCGGCCGAGAATTCGTGCCGGTTCGGCAATCTCCAATCGAAGTTCTCGCTCATAGAGACGCTCGCGAGCACGGTTCGAGTCAAGAGCGCGGCATCGTCTTCGTCCGACCCGTCGAGGGTGGCCGAGCCCACGGGGCTGTCGACAAAGTTCGTGATGCCGTAGGCGTTTTCATAGTACGACCTGGGGTCGCAGGTCGAGTCGTTCGTGGTACGTCGACAGAACTCGGTGGCAGCCACGTCGTTGAGGCGGTTGATGCCGATGATGTAGCCGACGATCTCATTCTGGGTGGCGACGGGTTGGCCCGCCAGGTAGTCACCACGTTGAGTGAGTCCCTGCATGTGTCGGTTGCTGTCGGGAAGGCTTGCGCGCAGCGCCTGGTATTGGGGCGCGAACTGATCCATCACTGCGTCGGCGATCTCGGACGCGCTTTGGGTCGGCCTGCCCGAGGGTGCTGTGGGCTGGCTCGTGCCGTCGCGCAAGTCGAGTTCACGCGCGCCGTCGAGCACCTCGGGCACAATCTCGTCGAACTCGCTCTCGTCGGTTTCGGTGTGCTCGTCGCTCTCGCTGGGCTCGTCGCTCTCGCTGGGCTCGTCGCTCTCGCTGGGCTCGTCGCTGCCGTCTGTGGTCTCGTTGGGTACGGTGGGTGCTGCCGCCGCGGAGACGCCCCGCCGCGGTTCGTCCGCCCGGTCGTCGAGCGGGCTGCACGCCGAGAGGGCGAGCGCGACTGCACTCAGCGCCGCTACGATGCGGGCGGATCCTGGGACACGCGTGGGCTTGATCATGGCATTCCCCTGACTGCCTGAGCTGCATTGCCATCCCCATGGTGCCTCATGGCACGACCCGCCGTCGCGTTCGGCGCCAAGTGGTGGCTGGGCAGAGGTCCCCACGACGGGCCAACACTGTCGAGTGGGGGCAGTCGAGTGGGGGCACACAGAAATCGGGCCGCCCACCATGCGGTGGACGGCCCGAAGAGATCAGCGTGAAGACGCCGGTGCCTCGTTAGAGGGCTGCAACCTGCTGCGCCAACGACGACTTACGGTTTGCGGCCTGGTTCTTGTGAATGACACCCTTCGAAGCAGCCTTGTCGAGCTTGCGCGCAGCCACGCGCAGTTCGGTCTCGGCGGTCTCCTTGTTGCCGGCGGCGATGGCCTCGCGCACCTTGCGGATCAGCGTCTTCAGTTCAGACTTGTACGCCTTGTTGCGAATACGCGCCTTCTCGTTGGTGAGGATGCGCTTCTTCTGCGACTTGATGTTTGCCATGATTCTCTCTTTTCAAATGGATCGTTTAGGGCGTGGCGCGATGGGGACTTGCCGTGGGGATGGCCGTGGAAAACATCGCGGACCGTCAAAGCGATCCTGGTTGCAGGTTGTGCCTCGAAGCCCGCGTCCGATGCCGAGACACCAGCTCGTCGGCGGGTAGTTCGCACTGCTCGAGGCCGGGCACGCGCAACCAGTTGTCCAGGCTTAACGCGAGGACCTGCATGTCGCTCGCGCGGCTTTTCCGGTCGCGGTCACAGGCATACTCACCCAGATTACCAGGCCAGACCCGTTGGGGGCAGGGCGTACGGACGCGCGGGTGGCCCGCGCTCGCGTTACCTTGCGCACACGCGCCACCCGCGTCACGCCTACGGCGCGTCGCCCAACCGGCCCAGGGCCTCCACGAGAGCGAACGCCGACGCGGCGGCCCACGCCTGCGGCCAGCACGAGGCGGGATACGGTACCGGCGCCGCCACCTCGCTCGCCGCCTGCCCGCCGAAGAGCTCGGGCAGCCGGTAGCCGAAGTGCGGGGCCGCCGCGAGTAGCCCTTCGATGAACCCGCGGGCGGTGGTGGCGCAGGTGCGGGCCACCGCGGCGTCCGACTCGCGCCACTGCTCAGCCGCCCGGGCCAGTTGCACAATCACGAACGCGGTGTCGTGGGTCCACACGGCGCCCGCGTGGTAGCGCAGGGGCCAGTACCCGCCGTTCTCGCTCGACAGGGTGCGCAGCCCGAACCCCGAATCCATGGAGGGGTGCGCGAGGGCGGCGCAGATGTCGGACACCCCCGCGGCGTCCACGATGCCGCTCGCCACGATGTGACCGATGTTGCTGGTCAGCGACTCGACGCGCACCTTGTGGGCGTCGAGGGCGATCGCGGGGTAGCGCCCGAGTTCGTTCTCCACCCAGAACGATGCGTTGAACCGGGCCTTGAGCGTCGCCGCCCACGCGCGATAGTCGTGCGCCGACGCGATGCCGAACTCGTCGAGCAGGTCGGCGCCGCGCAGCGCCGCCTCATACGCGTAGGCCTGCACCTCGACGAGGGCGATGGGCCCCTCGGCGAGGCTGC
The DNA here is from genome assembly GCA_022803075.1 of Micrococcales bacterium 31B. GTDB lineage: Bacteria > Actinomycetota > Actinomycetes > Actinomycetales > Dermabacteraceae > JAFFTF01. The sequence goes on along the minus strand of JAFFTF010000005.1, from coordinate 331,203 downwards.
CGTCGCGGTGGCGCACCGAATCGCCCGAATCCTTCCAGCCCTGGTTGGCGAGGCCGCTGCCGGTCTCGTCGATGTACTCCAGCAGCCCGTCGCCGTCGCTGTCGCCGTACTCGACCATCCAGTCGAGGGCGCGCTGCAGGTGGGGGAGCAGCGAGCGAGTGGTGGCCTCGTCTTGACCCGCGGCGTGCGCGTCGGCGAGCAGCAGTACCCACAGGGGGGTCGCGTCGATGGTGCCGTAGTACACGGGCGGCAGCGAGAAGCCCTCCTCCAGCACGGCGATGGACTGCGCGCGGATCTCGTGCAGAATCTTGCCCGGCGCCTCGGCCGTTTCGGGGTCGAGCCGCGTGCCCTGGCGCGCCGCGAGGGTCGCGAGGGTGCCGCGCGCGATCTCGGGGAAAGCCCGGAGGGCAAAGCGGGCGGCGATCAGCGAGTCGCGGCCGAACAGGGTGAAGAACCACGGGGCGCCCGCCGCGAAGAACGGGTGGCCGGGGGTGCTTGGCGTGTCGAGGCGCAGCCCCGAAAGGTCCGCCGTGGACTGCTCGACGAAGCGGCGCAGCCGGTCGTCGGGCAGTTGCGTCGCGTCGTAGGTGAGCGCGGGGGCCGTGGGCGAGCACACGACGGCGCCCGTCTCGGTCGGCTCGATGTCGAGCGTCACGGTAACGGCGGCGCCGGGTTCCACAGTGACTGGCCAGGTCACGCGGTAGGCACCGGGGGTGCCGGACGCGAGCGTCCCTCCTTGGGCCAGCACCCGTACCGACCCGCTCGGCCCGGTGACGGTCAGGGCCGCGCCCTCCGGGGTGGCCGAGACGCTGCCCGCGAGGGGCGCGTCGCTCGCCCCGCCCTTAATGACATCCATGCGCGTGAAGTCGCAGTCGAGGTCGACGTCGAGCGTGGTATCCAGCGAAAAATCACAGGCGCTCGCGAGGGTGAAGCTCTCGCGCACGCCGGTCGACGTGACGGTGCGAGTGCGGGTGAGCGTGAGGGTGGGGTCGGCGCCGGGGCCGTCGAGGGCGCGGGCGAGCGAGGTGAACGTCGTGGATTGCGCGGGGGTGCCGCCGGGCCCCGTGGCATCGCGGTTTTGGTGGTGGCTGAGGCCTTCGAGGGAGTGGCCGCCCACTGTGGCTTCGAGGCGACTGATGACCCGGGCGTCCGCAAGATACACGCCCTGGGCGCTGCCGCCGTAGGTGGCGCGGGGGCTGATGTCGCCGCCTCGGCTGGACCAGGCCTGCACGGGGGCCTGGATCGTGACGGCCAGATCGTGCAGGAGGGGCTGGATGTGTTCGACCATGACGTCCTCGAATTCGTAGCTGCGATGCTTGACAATCCTAATATGAACGTTCAAACTTTGGAGCACGGATCCTATGAACGTTCAAAAATGTGTCACCGACGACACGACGCCACAGCTTTCGCAATGAAGGGAGGCTCAGCATGAATCACCAATCACCCGCCACGCCCACCCGCAGGCGCCGCACGACCCTCACCGATGTCGCCCACGCGGCCCGCGTCTCCTACCAGACAGTCTCCAACGTCATCAACGCCCCCGAGCGCGTGCGGCCCGAAACGGCCGCCAAGGTGCGCCGCGCGATCGACGAACTCGGCTTCACCCCGCACGCCACGGCGCGCCAGTTGCGCAGCGGGCAGAGTTTCAACATCGGTGTTCGTCTCGTGCCCGTCCATGAGGGCATCTCGGGCGCCGTGCTCGACGAGTTTCTGCATGCCCTGACCGAGTCCGCGCAGGAGGCCGGGTACCGCGTCATGCTGTTCACCGCCGCCGACGACAGCGCCGAAATCGCCCGCTACCGCGAACTGCACGACCAGGGCCAGGTCGACGGATTCGTGCTCACCGCGACGCATCCGAACGACCCGCGCACTCGCTACCTGCTCGACCACGAGATTCCCTTCGTGACCTTCGGCCGCCCGTGGGAGCCAGACGGTCACGAGCACTGGGTCGACGTCGATGGCTCGACGGGCATCCGCGAGGCCATGGACGCGCTGGCCCGCGCCGGGCACGAGCGCATCGGTTTTGTCGGGTGGCCCGCTGGGAGCGGGGTCGGCGACGAGCGGCAGGCTGCCTGGGCGGCCGCCACGGGGGACCAGTCACTCATCGAACGGCGCGAGGACATCATCGCCGAGGGCGCCGACGCCCTGCACGCCCTCGCGGCCCGGGGCGCCACGGCGGTGGTGTGCGTCTCCGACACGCTCGCCCTCGGGGCGTTCACCGCGGCGCGAACCCTGAGCCATGGCGGCACACGACCCCCCGCGATAGTGGGCTTCGACGACTCGGTCGTCGCGCGCAGCCTCGGATTCTCCAGCATCGCGCAGCCCCTGGGGGACGTGGCCCGACGCTGCCTGACCACACTGCTGGCCACGCTGCGTCCGGGCACCAAAACCGCCGCCGCAACCGCCCCCAAAACCACCCCCGCAACCGCCCCCTCGCTGCTACCCAGTCGCTTCATCGAGCGCCCCACCCCCGAAACCCCCGAAGCCCCCGAAACCCCTGAAGTCATCCAAGGAGAAACACCATGACCATCATCCGCAAACTCAGCGCCGTCGCCTTCGTCGCCCTGCTCGGATCCGCCACGCTCACCGCGTGCGGCGGAGGCAGCGGCTTCGCGTCGGGCGGCTCCTCAAGCGGCGGCACCGCCGCGGCCGCGGGCCCCCTCGCCGTGCTCATCGGTTCGAGCGGCACGAGCGAACTCGATTCGGTCAAGGCCGCCGTCGCCGCGAGCGGTGTCGAGGCCACGGTCGAGCCCGCGAGCGACCTCACGCAGCAGCTCAGCCAGGGCTTCGCCTCGGGCAAGCCCGCCGACGTGTTCTACCTGTCGCCCGACGCGATCGCGGGCTACGCGGCGAACGGCTCGCTCGACCCCTACTTTGACCAGCTACCCACGAAGGATTCGTTCGTGGCAACCCTCACCAGCTCGTTCACGGTGAAGGGCCAGGTCTACTGCGCGCCCAAGGATTTCTCGACCCTCGCGCTCGTCATCAACACCGACATGTGGGCCGCCGCGGGCCTCACCGACGCCGACATTCCGACCACGTGGGAGCAGCTGCAAACCGTGTCGCAGAAGCTCACGAACGACAAGGTCGTGGGCCTCGCCTTCAGCCCCGAATACGCGCGGGTCGGCGCCTTCATGGCCCAGGCCGGCGGCTCGCTGCTGAGCGAAGACGGAGCGACCGCCACGGTCGACTCGCCCGAGAACCTGGCGGGCCTCAACTACGTGAAGGGCTTACTCACGAGCGGCGACGCCAAGTTCTCGAGCCAGGTCGGCGCGGGCTGGGGCGGCGAGGCGTTCGGCAAGGGCCTCTCGGCGATGACGATCGAGGGCAACTGGATCGAGGGCGCGCTCAAGGCCGACTTCCCGAACATCAAGTACAAGGTGGTTGAGTTGCCTGCCGGCCCCAAGGGCAAGGGCACGCTGCAGTTCTCCAACTGCTGGGGCATCGCGGCGGACTCACCCAATAAGGCAAACGCCATGAAGCTGGTCGAGAAGCTCACGGAGCCCGCCCAGCAGATGACATTCGCCGATGACTTCGGCGTCATGCCGTCCACCACCCAGGGCCTCGCGGACTACACCGCCAAGTACCCCGAGCAGGCCGCCTTCGCGAAGGGCGCCGAGTACGCCCAGACCGTGCCGAACATTGCGGGCAGCGCCGACGTCATCAAAGACTTCAACGCGCAGATCGAACAGCTCGCGACGGGTGACCCGGCGGCGATCTTGAAGTCGGCGCAGACCAACATGGCGGCCGCCGTCGCGGACGCCAAGTAACCATGCGTCGCGGTGCCTCCATCCACCGGGGTCAGGCACTGTCGGGGTGGCTATTCACCCTGCCGGTGCTGATCATCCTCGGCCTGTTCCTCGTGATCCCCATCCTCATGGCGCTCTGGGTGAGCTTCTCTGACTGGAACGGGCGCGGCTCACCCTTCGCGAGCGGTGTGAACTTCATCGGCCTCGAGAACTACACCGAACTCTTCGCGGGCGGTGGCCTCGGCGAGCGCGACTTCGGCACGGCCCTGCGCAACAACCTGTGGTACGTCGTGCTCGTGGTGCCCCTGCAAACCATGCTCTCGCTGATCCTCGCGGTGCTCGTCAACCAGCGCATGCTGCGGGGCAAGGGCTTCTTTCGCACGGCGTTCTACTTCCCGTCGGTCACGAGCTCGGTGGCCATCACCGTGCTGTGGCTGTTCCTGTTCGCCCAGTCGGGCGCCGTCAATCAGGCGCTCGGCTGGCTCGGCATCAACGGCCCCGCGTGGTTTCAAGACCCGCGCGGCGTGCTGCACGTGATACTCGGGGGGCTCGGTGTCGACAGTGGCCCGGCGTCCCTCGTGGACGCCAAGGTGCTGCAGGTTTCGCTGTGGGACTGGTTGGCAGGGCCCTCGGTGGCGATGTTCGCCTTCATCCTGATGGCCGTTTTCACCACCTCGGGCACGTTCATGCTGCTGTTTCTCGCGGCCCTGCAGAACCTCTCGGAAGACACGTTCGAGGCCGCCAGTCTCGACGGGGCGGGCCCGTGGCGCACGTTCTGGTCGGTAACCCTGCCGCAGCTGAAGACGCCGATCTTCACGGTGGTCACGCTCGGCACGATCGGCACGTGGCAGGTGTTCGACCAGATCTACACGGGCACCCAGGGTGGCCCCTCCAAGACCACCCTCACCCCCGCGTACCTCTCGTACACGTCATCGTTTCAGAACAATGCCTGGGGTCGCGGAGCGGCCATCGCGTTCGTCCTGTTCATCATCATTATTCTGTTCACGCTGCTGCAGCGGTGGGTGTTGCGCGAGCGCGACACCGTGCCGCGCCGCAAGCAGTGGGCACACGGAAAGTAGGTCGTCATGCCTCGCAAAGCCTCTTCCGCCCTGCTCTACGTTGTGCTGGGCCTGCTGGCCCTCCTGTACATCGTCCCGTTCCTCGTCAACATTGCGACGAGTTTCAAATCGGACGCCGACGCCGCGAGTAATCCCCTCGGCCTCCTCGTCGCGAACCCCACCATCGCGGCCTACACCGAACTGTTCACGGTGTCGGACTTCCCCACGTGGCTTAAGAACTCCGTGATCGTGACGGTGGCGGTGACGCTGGGGCGGGCCTTCTTCGTCTCCCTCGCGGGTTACGCTCTCGCGCGGCTGCGGTTTCCCGGTCGCGTGGCGATCTTCTCGGGCCTCGTGGCGGTCATGGCGGTGCCCGGCGTGGTGCTGCTGATTCCGAAGTTTCTCGTGCTCAATACGTTCACGATGTATGACAGCTACTCGGGCATGATCGTTCCGCTGCTGGCCGACGCGGCGGGCGTGTTCATCATGAAGAACTTCTTCGAGTCGGTGCCCGTGAGCATCGAGGAACAGGCACGCATCGACGGTGCGGGCACGTTCCGCGTGTTCTGGTCGGTCGTGCTGCCGATGTCTCGCCCCGCGCTCATCACCGTGATCATCCTGTCGTTTCAGGGTTCGTGGAACGAGCTGTCTCACTTCATCGTGTCAACACAGTCGCCCGAGCTCACGACCCTCGCGAAGGGCGTCGCCCAGCTCGCGTCGGGTCAGCTCAGCCAGGGCAGTCAGTACCCGCTGAAGCTCGCGGCGGCGCTCATCATGACGATCCCCGTGGCGGTGATCTTCTTCATCTTCCAGCGCAAGATCATGAACACCCAGGGAGGCTCCGTCAAAGAGTAGGTGCGGACTACCGTACCTCGCCGAGCGCCGTGAGTGCCCCGTTGAAGGGGGCGCTCACGGTGCTCCATGCGTTGGTGGCATGGGTGCCGAGGGTAGCCACGACGGCCTCGATCTGCGGCTCGCCCGTGGTCTGCATGTACGTGTTGGTCAGCAGGCCCGTGCCGTACGTGAGTGCGATGCCGCGGCAGGCGGCGAGGCCGAGCACGTCACCCGTAAAGGTGGCCTCGCACTGCTGTACGGTGTCGTTGGCGAGCTGAGTGTCGCACTCGTATTTGCCCGCGATGTACTCAGGCGTGTCGATTCCGCGTCGGTTGACCGCGGTGGTGGCCCTGCCCGACCCGGCCCCCGGAGCGTCCGAGTTGGTGAGCCCCGCTGGCAGGGTGCCGCGCAGGCCGGAGTAGCACTGGTCGTGGCGGGCGCAGGGACCGCGAAAATCGACCGTGCCAATGCCGTTCAGGCTCACCACAGGCATGGCGTCGGGGGAGGCCGTGCAGTAATCCTGCCGCGACGAGCGGGCCTGGTTGGGCGCGTACACGTAGTCGCTGGGCACGGTCACGAGGCCTTCGCCCGTCGGCGCGGCGCGCCACGAGCCCGTGGCGACCACGCAGCCCGCGAAGCCGAGGGCCACGAGTAGGCCCGCGCCCAGCAGCAATCGCGGACGCCGGCGTGGCCCGCGGGCAGCCTTCGCCTCCCGGGCAGGGGTGGGGGAGTCGCCGCGGGGCGACTTGCGGTGGGGGGAGTCGGATGGGGTGCTGTGCTCGTGTGTCATGTTGTGCTGGGTGCGGGCGGCGGGGGCGGCGCCCACGAATAGAAATCGAATCGTTGCGGGTACGGGTACAACGCCTGGCGCCGCCGCGTTGTTCCGCAGCGTGAGCAGCATCGCGTAGCTTCACAAATTTCGACGCGCACGTCACACTGCGTGGCAGGTATATTTTTAGCTGATGCACGACACGGGTCGTCCCGCGCTGGAGCGCGGTGGCAGCACCACAGCCGCTCGAACGTGTCTGCCCCGCTACGTGAGGAACCAGGTGTCTGAATCAACCACCGCCGCAGCCGAACTTTCTGAAGAGGCGCGTGCCCGCCACGGCAAGTTGAGCGAGTTCGTCGACCGTATTAATGCGCTGCACGAGCAGCAGGAGTTCGAAGAAGAAATGGCGCTGCTCGGCGTCGCGGGCGAGGCGTGCGAAAACCTGCTCGAAGATCAGGTGTTCCGCGGTTTCTTCGTGCACCGCACGTGCGACCTACTCGTGGCATGGGGTCGCCTCGACCTCGCCGAGCAGCTGCTGCTGAACGAATTGCAAAAGTGCGAGACCACGCGCTACGAGCGCGGCCTCGCGGAGAGCGAGGCGGCGCTGGGCCGCGTGCTGCTCGAACGCGGTCGGCCGCTCGAAGCCGAGGGCCTGTTTCGAGACGCGATCGGTTACCTGCAAGACCACGGTGAGAAGAAGGAGATCGCGGTCAGCACGATGTTCCTGGGCCAGGTGCTCGTGCAACTCGGTCAACTCGAGGAGGCCGAAACCCTGTTGAATCGCGCCGAGGCGCTGCTGGCCGAGTGCGATTTCAACATTGCCGTGATTCAGATCGAGAGCCTGCGCGGGCAGTTGCTCGCGAAGCAGGGCAAGTACAACATTGCGATCGGCCACATGTATGAGGCGGCGGCGCAGTTCGAGGAGCACAAGCAGTGGCACCTGCTCGCGCGCCACCTCGTGCATCTCGCCGAGATGCAGCGTCAGTCGAAAAAGTACGAAGACGCCGTGTCGTCCTACAACGACGCTCAAGATTATTACGTGCGCGGCGAAGACCACGAGGGCCGCGCCAAGAGCCACATGGCGTGCGGTGAACTGCTGCTACAGATCAATGCCGACCTAGGGCTCACCGAGGTGCAGTTCGCGCGGGCGCGAGACATCTACTTCGATATCGACATGCCCGAAGAGGCCGCGCGCGCAGAAGTGAAGCTCGGCGAGATCGCGCGCAGGCGCGGAGAACGCTAGCGTTCCCTCGGCGCGGGTTGCCTCTGGTCGGCGCAAATACGCAGGTAATTTGAAGTATTCCTGCTGGGGCTGGCCCGCACCGGCTTTAATGGGTGCATGTCAGCCACGGAGATCTTCGGCGAGTACCGCCCAGGTGTCGCATTCGACGAAATGATTGCGCACGACCAGTCGGTCCGCACCAGTTACCGCCACTTGCACTCAACCCTCTCGCGCCTCGATAACGCCGATTTACGTCAGCGCGCCGATGCCCTGGCGCGCACGTACCTCGCCCAGGGTGTGACGTTCGACTTTGCCGGTGAGGAGCGACCGTTCCCCATCGATGTCGTGCCGCGCGTGGTGGACGCTCGAGAATGGGCGAGCATCGAGGTCGGCGTTTCGCAGCGGGTGCGGGCCCTCGAGGCGTTCCTCTCCGATATCTATGGGCCGCAGCGCTGCATCGCGGACGGCGTCATTCCGCGGTCCCTGGTCACCACCTCGGCGCACTTCCATCGCGCGGCCGTGGGCATCGAACCCGAGAACGGGGTGCGCATTCACGTCTCTGGTATCGACCTGGTGCGTGACGACTTCGGCGATTGGCGGGTGCTCGAAGACAACGTGCGCGTTCCCTCGGGCGTGAGTTACGTGCTCTCCAACCGCCGCGCGATGGCGCAGACCTTCCCCGAGGTGTTCGCGGCGACCCGAATTCGCCCCGTCGTGGAGTACCCGCTGCGGTTGCGCCAGGCACTCGCCAAGGCCGCGCCGTCGGGCGTCGACGAACCGACCATCGTCGTGCTCACTCCCGGCATGTACAACTCGGCGTATTTCGAGCATTCGCTGCTCGCGCGCATGATGGGCGTCGAACTCGTGCAGGGTAGCGACCTGTTTTGCAGCAGCGGGCGCGTCTACATGCGCACCACGAAGGGCCCGCAGCGGGTAGACGTGATTTACCGCCGCGTCGACGACGAGTTCATCGACCCGGTCTCGTTCCGGGCCGATTCGATGCTGGGCTGCGCGGGCCTCATGAATGCCGTGCGCGAGGGCCACGTGACGCTCGCCAATGCGGTCGGCAACGGTGTCGCCGACGATAAGCTCACGTACACGTACGTTCCAGACCTGATTCGCTACTACCTCGACGAGCAGCCGATTTTGCGCAACGTCGATACGTGGCGCCTCGAAGAGCCCGAGGCGCTCGCCGAGGTGCTCGATCGCCTCGACGAGCTGGTCGTTAAGCCCGTGGACGGCTCGGGTGGCAAGGGCATCGTGATCGGTCCGCACGCGAGCCGCGAGGAACTCGACGCCCTGCGCGTGACGCTGCAGAACGACCCCCGTGGCTGGATCGCCCAGCCGGTCGTGCAGCTCTCGACCATCCCCACGCTGATTGAAGATCGCCTGCGGCCCCGCCACGTCGACCTTCGCCCCTTCGCCGTGAACGACGGAGACAACGTGTGGGTGCTGCCGGGTGGGCTCACTCGCGTGGCGCTGCCCGAGGGGCAGCTGGTGGTGAACTCGTCGCAGGGCGGTGGTTCGAAAGACACCTGGGTGATCGGCGCGGCCCGCCCGACGGCGGTGCAGGTGTCGAGTTCGACGGGCCTCATCAAGGTGGTGGAGGCGAGCAACCTCTCGAGCGACGCGCTCACTGACCAGGGGGAGGAGCGGCCAGAGGCTGTCGGCACCCCGGCGGCGCCCGCGAACCAGCCGCTGGAACGGGCCGACGGCGCGTCCGAGGGTCCCGTGCTCCGCGCGGAACAACCTCCCGCTGCCCCCGAACTGAGCGAACAACAGCAGCAACAACAGCAACAGGGCCGTATCGGCACGAAGGGAGCATCATGCTGAGCCGTATTGCCGAGGCGTTGTTGTGGATGGGTCGCTATGTCGAGCGCGCCGACGATACCGCACGCATTCTCGACGTGCACATGGAGAATCTGCTGGAGGACCACGGCTCCGAAGAGGAGCAGGTCTGCCGCAACCTCATGGACGTCATGGGCGTGCCGGTCGAGCCGGGCGCTGAGGTCAATCGCGGCCTGCTGCTGCATAGCCTCGCGTTTGATCGCTATTCGATGGGCTCCATTGTAGGGTCGCTGCGGGCGGCACGAGAGAACGCTCGCGGCACCCGCGAGGTCATCTCGACCGAACTGTGGGAGTGCCTGAACACGACCTACAACACGCTGCCCCGCGAGGCGGTGGCCGAGGCCGAGACGCACGGCTTCTTCATGTGGGTGCGCGAGCGCTCCGCCATCGTGTCGGGCCTCATTGAATCGCAGACGAGCCGCGACGACACGTGGAACTTCTACGTGCTGGGCCGCGCGCTCGAACGGGTGGACATGACGGCACGCCTGCTCGCATCGTCGCGGTTGGAGGGGCGCCACCGCGTCTCGTGGACCACCTTCCTGCGGTCCTGCGGTGCCCACGAGGCGTTTACGCGAGCGTACCGGGGGGTTATTTCGGACGCCTCGGCGGCTGAGTTCCTGCTCCTCGACCGGTTGTTCCCGCGCTCCATCATGTTCGCCCTGTTGCAGGCGGAGAGCGTGCTGCAGGCGCTGGACGGGGTCGTGGACCGGGTGGGGCTGTCGGACCCGGCCCGCAGGGCCCTGGGCCTGGCCCGCGCCAGCATCGAATATCGGCCCCTGCGCGCGGTGCTGGAGGATCTACCCAGGTCTATGCGAGAGATTCAACGATCGTGCAACGATGCGTCGGTGGCCGTGCAGCAAAAGTACTTTCCCCGCGAAGAGACGCCCAGCTGGGTGAAGGGAGGGGCAGCATGAGCCTCTATGACATCGTGCACCGCACCACGATCACCTACAGCGAGCCCGTGAAGGTGTCGCTCAATGAGGCGCGCATGCAGCCGGGCGACACGGCACGGCAGAAGATGCACCATGCTCGGCTGACCATAGCGCCCGCGACGCACACCCATCAGTTTGTGGACTACTGGGGCACCACCGTCACGATGTTCGAGGTGCGCCAGCCGCATTCATCCCTCGAGTTGGTGGCGTCATCGCGCATTGAGACGTTCGAAGACCCCGAGGCGGGCACCGCCCCCCTGACCTGGGAGCAATTGCGCGAGCCCGCCGTGCGCGACCGTTACGGCGAGTATCTGATGCCCACCGAGTACACCGCGTGCGTGCCCGAGTTCAGCGAGTTCACGCGCGAGCACGCGGGCGACAAGACCCCGCACGAGGCCGCCGAGGCGATCCTGACGGCGCTGCGCGAGAAGATTGAATACGTTCCGGGCGCCACGGGGGTGCACACCTCCGCGGCGGAGGCGTGGGCCGAGAAGAAGGGCGTCTGTCAGGACATGGCGCACATCGGCATCGCGATGCTGCGTGGCATCGGGATCCCCGCGCGCTATGTCTCCGGCTATGTGCACCCCGACACCGACGCCGAGATGGGCGCGACCATCGCGGGGCAGTCGCACGCGTGGTTGGAGTGGTGGGACGGAGCGTGGCGCGGTTACGACCCCACCAACGCGGCGCCGGTGGGTGAGTTTCACGTGCAGATCGGGCAGGGTCGCGACTATGCGGACGTGGCGCCCATGAGGGGAGTGGTGGCCACCTCGGGCCGCTCGACTCTCGACGTTTCGGTGAAAATTCAACGTCTGCAGTAGTCGCGAGGCCCGCCGCTTCGGCCCTAGTTCACTGGGGTAACGTGATGGCAAACATGTTCGAATTCCGCGTGATGACCCAACAGTGAGCCGTGACCTCGCTTACTCTGTGGAACATGAAGAGATGTGTCCAAGCCACGGGTCTCGCGGTGGCTGCTCTCACGGTGATGGCTGGCGTCAGCGCGTGCTCCTTTGGCGGAGGCACCCCTGCGGCGTCCACGTCCACGTCGGCAGCGCCGACAACGACGGCGCCCACGAGCTCGGCTCCAGCGGCGCCCGACGCGGGCGTCCCGGCCGCCACGCTGCCCACGTTTCAAGGTGAGGCCAACCAGCAGATCGAAAATTGGCGATTCACCGAGGGCTGGGCGACCGACGGAAACATCTTCTACAACACCACCAATGGTTCGCGGGGCCGAGGCGAGTTCTTTGTGCCCGGTTACGGGTATATCTCGTTCAATGCGAGCGGCTTGTTCCCCGACGACGAGGTGGAATCGCTGCGCGTGTGGCCCCTCGTGCGCGACAACCGTGTGCTCGGCGTGGCCTACCTCGAAACCGCGGCGCCAGGAGCGAGCGATTCGCCGTCTACCGGAAATGGCGATAGCGCGAGCGCGGCGCCAGTGGTCAAGAACAACGCCGAGGTGGTGGTCTTCGACCCGGGCATTGATACCGACGAAGAGCAGCGCGACCCGTCGATCATTTCGCGCAAGCCCATCGCCATACAGTTGCCCGACCCCGAGCCCGGTGAGTTCGACGAAGACACTGAGCCCGATTCAAGCCTCGATGTCTCCGATTTTTACGGGGTCGCCAATGGCCAGGTGATTGTCGAGAATCAGTTCTCCGCCACGACATTCGCGATCAACGTCGACACGGGCGCCACGGTGTGGCAGAAGACGGGAGCGGTGTTGGGCCGCGACGGTCAAACCATGGTGTTCATTCAGCCGGGCAACGATCAAACCTGCGAGAGCGTGGTGGGCGTGAACGCGGGCGACGGCAAGCAGATTTTCGCTCATGTGGGCGTGCGCTGGGGCTTGGCAGACGCGTGTGAGTCGGTCTCGGGTGCGTTCATGCATACGACCGGCACATGGGCACCCTCGCGATACGCCGGTGGGCCCATTGTGGAGGTCAAGACCAACGGGCTCGTGCCCGAGTCGCATTATTATCGCGTTGCGGACGGTGCCGTGGTCAAGGGCACCACCGTGGTGCCCTGGTCGAACTATGACCCCTACACGGCCATGGCGGTGCACGATGGGCAGAGCACTCCGCAGCCCCTGTCGCAGGCTGTTTTCTCGGTGGGTAATCAACAAGACATCTACGGTGTGCCTTACGCCAACGCGAGGGCATACTCGGTCGAATCACTCACGCTTTTTGACGGCCTGTGGTTCATGCAGACGAGCCGCGGCACCCCCATTGCAGACCTGAAGAGCGGCGGCTTCGTTGCCGCTCGCGGCCCCGGTGGTCGCACGGCGGAGTTCCCGGTCGCGCAGGTGGGCGACGTGACGTGCCTCAACACGGGCACGTGCTACGTGAATTTTGATGCCCGCAAATGGATCGCGGACGACTCCACCGACACGGATGCCGACAACGTGAAGTACCTCAACGTGGCTCTGGACGAGGACGGCAATCCCATTAGCGACGAGGCAGGCCTCGAGGTGACGCCTCCGGATGCCATCACCGAGGCGCCGCCGGCCAGTTCGTCGAGTTCAGGCTCCAACAGGAACTCCAATTCGAACTCGCGCTCGAACTCCAATTCCAACTCGAACTCGAATTCCAACTCGAACTCGAACTCGAACTCGAATTCCAACTCGAACTCGAACTCGGACTCAAACTCGAACTCAAACTCAAATTCGGACTCCAACACCGAGTCCGACTCGAACTCGAACTCCGATTCCAACACCGATTCAAACTCGGATTCAAACTCGGATTCAAACTCGGATTCAAACTCGGATTCCAACACCGAGTCCGACTCGAACGCTCCGGCGGCCCGTCAGGCCAACCCCGACCAGGGCGCATCCTCAGATGCTCCGGACTCCACCCGATTGAGGAACGAGGCCGCCGCTCCGGCTCCGACCACGCGCGTCGAATCCGTCGAGGCCACGCCCGCTGCCGAGACCGGGCAGTCACGAGGCAACAACGGCAACGGCAACTAGTTCTCGGCAGACACAGCACTGGGCCACACGGAATGCTTCCGTGTGGCCCAGTTCGTTCTCGCGCCGGCGGCGGTGAATTAGGCGCCGAGGGTGCCCTGACGAGCCGCTCGCCACAGGTCGACCTGGCTGCCGTCGACGGCATACTGATCGATCTCCGCCAGTTCGGCCGCGGTGAATTCGAGGTTGTCGAGCGCCCCCAGGTTTTCTTCTAGTTGGCTGACGCGCGAGGCGCCGATGACGAGCGAGGTGACGCGCTCGTCGCGCAGTGCCCACGCGAGGGCCATCTGGGCGAGGCTCTGACCGCGGCGCTCCGCGATGGCTCCGAGTGCGCGAATCCGCTCCAACACCTCGGGTTCGAGTTGGCCTTCGCCGAGTGACTTGCCCTGGGTGAGTCGCGAGCCCTCGGGTACCTCACCCAGGTACTTGCCGGTCAGCAGGCCCTGCGCGAGGGCCGTGAAGCCGATGATGCCGAATCCCTGCTCACCGGCGGCGTCCACGAGCCCCTCGGTTTCGATCCAGCGATTCAGCATGGAATACGAGGGCTGGTGGATGAGCAGCGGGGTGCCGAGTTCGCGCAGAATCTCGACCGCGCGTCGCGAGTGTGCGGTGTCGTAGCTGGAGATGCCCACGTAGAGGGCCTTGCCCTGGCGGACGGCCGTGTCGAGGGCGCCCAAGGTCTCTTCGAGCGGGGTGGTCGGGTCAAACCGGTGGCTGTAGAAAATGTCAACGTAGTCGGTGTTCAGACGGCGCAGCGATTGGTCGAGGCTCGCGAGCACGTACTTGCGCCCGCCGCCGCCCTGGCCGTAGGGGCCGGGCCACATATCCCAGCCGGCCTTGGTCGAGATGATGATCTCGTCGCGGTACGGAGCGAGGTCGGTGCCCAGCAAGCGGGCGAAGTTGGTCTCGGCGCTGCCGGGCGGTGGGCCGTAATTGTTGGCGAGGTCGAAGTGGGTGATGCCACGGTCGAAGGCACAGCGCACGAGGTCACGCTGGTTTTGCAGCGGAATGTCGTCTCCGAAGTTGTGCCAGAGTCCGAGGCTGAGCAGGGGTAGGTCGAGCCCGCTGTTGCCGGTGCGGCGATAGGTCATGGATTGGTAGCGGTCGGGTGCGGCCACGTAGTTCACGGGGTTCCTTTCGAAGGGTGCGGTCGCCTCCAGGGTACGCTTCGAAATCGTTTTCCATCGGCCAGTTTCGCGGCTGCGATTCTGACGGACGCCTCGGTGGCACTTTTGGCAGATAAGGTGCGGGTGGCCCGGTCGAGGTCTAGGCTGTGTTACCTACCGGTAAGTCACTTGGGGGTTTGTATGGCCAGTCAACCTCGCCCGCCCGCCCGCGGGCATCATCACGACGTTCCCCTGGACGACCACGGGTTTCCCATCCTGCAACACCGCCAGATTCTCGTCATTATCAGCGGCCTCATGCTCACGATGCTGCTCGCCCAACTCGACAACATGATCGTCGCGCCCGCCCTACCCACCATCGTGGGCGAATTGGGCGGCATGACGCACGTGGCCTGGGTGACCACCGCCTACATTCTGACCAGCACCATTGCTACCCCGATCTGGGGCAAATTCGGTGACATGTACGGTCGCCGCCGCATGTTCCTCGCGGCGATCGTGCTGTTCCTGATTGGTTCTGCACTCTGCGGCCTCAGCCGAAACATGACCGAACTGATTTTGTTTCGCGGGTTCCAGGGCATCGGCGGCGGCGGCCTGCTGGTCAGCGTGTTCTCGGTGATGGGAGTGATCATTCCGCCCCGCAACCGCGGTAAGTACATGGGCTACTTCATGGCGGTCATGCCCGCGGCCATGATCGCGGGTCCCTCCCTTGGGGGGCTCATCACGGAGCACATCTCCTGGAACTGGATCTTCTACGTCAACCTGCCGCTCGGCATCGCCGCCCTCTTCGTCGTCAACATCACGATGCGCGGAGTGCCCGAGACGCTCATCAAGGCCAGGCTCGACACGGCCGGCATCGTCCTCGCGGTGCTCTGGATCGCGGCCCTCGTGCTCTTCGCCAGTTGGGGTGGCACCGAGTTCGAGTGGGGTTCGTGGCAGATCATCGCGCTGGGAGTCGTCGCAGTGGTGGGCTTCGTGGCGTTCCTGTTTGTAGAGCACCGCGCCGAAGAGCCGCTGATCCCGCTGCGTTTCTTCGCGATCCGCAACTACACACTTGCCGCCATCGTCGGATTCGTCGTGGGTTTCGGAATGTTCGGCGGCATGACCTTCATTCCGCAATACCAGCAGTTTGTGCAGGGCCAGAACGCCACCAATTCGGGCCTGCTCTTAATGCCGATGATGCTCGGCATGATGGCCGTTTCGCTCACGGTCGGCCAGATCATTTCGCGCACGGGCCACTACCGCGTTTTCCCCGTCGTCGGCACCGTCATCATGATCGCGGCCCTCTTCGAACTGTCACGGCTCGATGCGCACGCCTCCATTCTGCACACCTCCCTGCTGCTCGTGCTGCTCGGCGCGGGCATGGGTTTCCTCATGCAGACCACGTCGCTGATCGCCCAGAACTCGGTGCAGATGCGTGACCTCGGCGCGGCGACGGGCACGTCGACGTTCGTGCGCAACATTGGTGGCTCACTCGGCATCGCGGTACTGGGTTCGGTGTTCACGCACCAGCTGACCGGGTCGCTCGGCCAACTGGGCGGGGCGGCGGGAGGGGGAGAGGCGGCGTCCGGCTCTCTGACCCCCGAAGCGCTGCAAGCCCTGCCCACCGCCGTGCAGATCCTCGTCAAGCAGGGCATGACCGACGCGGTCACGGAGGTATTTCTGGTTGCGGCGCTGATGTCGATCGCGGGTTTCGTCGCCTCGCTCTTTATCAAGCAGGTTGCCCTGCGGGCCGCCCCCCAAAAGCCAGCGAACGCTCCGGGGGCGGGGCCAGCGGACGCCTCGTGAGGCGGCATCCGCGACCGTGCGGCTCGCGGCGGCATCCTTTAGTAGTGTGCGCGTATGCACTTTCGCTGGGGTGCAATCGCAGTCGGTTAGGTAGGGTGGGGGTACGGCTCCCGCGAGCGCACGGTCGCATCGCGCGGGCACTGCCTGACAGAGAGCCGACACTTCACGAGGGGGATCAATTATGAAGGACCTTGCCGCGTATCCCGGCGTCAACATTTTCGAGGCCATTCGCCTCTTATTCTCGCGCTACACAGATTTTGCGGGCCGTTCGTCGCGCTCGGAGTTCTGGTTTGCGTTTCTTGCCGTGACGATTGTTACGCGCATCTTTGATCGCGGGCAGTTTGTGCTGATCCGGCCATTTTCTTCCGGCAATCTGGGGGATTGGTTTCAGGTTAACGAATCCAACCCTGCCCTCAGCGCAGTGGGTCTCGCGGTTTCGATAGGGCTCACGTTCCCACTCGTGGCGGCGGCTGCACGCCGCTTGCGCGACTCGGGCCGCTCGCCGTGGCTGCTGTTCCTCGTGCTCCTCCCCGCCATAGGCCCCATCGTGATGATCGTTCTCCTGTGCCAGGCGACCGCACCACACCCGGTGAACGAAATTCCCGCTGTGCTGAACAGGAGGCCCCTCGCGTCCAAAGTCGTCGGTGTCGCGGCTGGCGTGCCCGCCACGTCGAGTTCGCAAATCGGGCCACCTGCACCGCTGCCCTATGGGCCCGCGCAGCCGCAGCCGCACTATGGGCCTGCGCAGGCTCAGCCCACGGGGCAGCCGTATCAACAGCCGACCCCGCATCCTCCGGCGCCCCATCCCGCACCTCACTCGGCGGCCGGACCCGTCACCGAGTACCCCGCCCCCGGTCAGCCGAGCCCCCAGTCGGCCCCGTGGAACCCCGGCGTCAATGGGCAGAAGTGACCGGTTTCCCCCGAGAAATCTGAGAATCGCTCCGTTAGGATTGAATTATGCAGCCACTTACCGCTCGCCCCGAAGTGAACCTAGTGCAGGCATTCGGGTTGTTCTTCCGCAGGTTTTTTGACTATCGCGGTCGCTCTTCGCGCAGCGAGTTTGTTTGGGTGGCGGCTACCCACGTCGCGATCACCCTGACGGTGACGGTGCTCTCGATCGCTCGCGTGTTGGCCGAGGGGCTTGGCCTAACGGGCTCGACTCCCGGCGACAACTCCCCGATCTACAACCTCTACTCGCTCGTCATGCTGGTGGGCATGGTCTCCCTCACGGTGCGGCGATTGCGTGATGCCGGGTTTAGCCCCTACCTCACGTTCCTCATCTGCATACCGGGAGCCGGTGCGATCGCACTCCTCGTCATGGGCAGTCAGCCGTCGAAGCAACTCGTCATCGATGGGGTTCCCGCGGTAGCCGCCCTGTCGGCTGGCGATCAGCACCTCACCATTTCAGGCATTCAGAACCAGACCGACCCAAACCTGGCGGTGGGGTATCAACCACCGACTACGGGACCGTCGTACCCGCCAGCGCCGCCGAAGTATTAGGCCACCTAGACCGCTCCACTCCTAATCTCTCGATAACACTCCACACGAGGACTCTCATGAACACTCAGATGGCCCGACCGGGCATCGGTTTCGGCGACGCCGTTCGCCTCTTTTTCAAGCGATACACCGACTTCTCGGGGCGCTCGTCGCTCTCGGAATACTGGTACGCAATGCTAGCCTATGTGGTGTTCACCATGGCCTGGGGGCTCGTTGTCACCCTGGTCACCACGGTGGGAACGACAGCAGCCGCCTCGAGTGACAACCCGGGCGCGCTGTCGCTGCCCGCGATGCTGGTCGTTTTCACCATGCCGCTCCTGCTGCTCGCGATCGTCGTGCCGATGATCGCCATCGCAATTCGCCGTATTCGCGACACGGGCAGTTCGCCCCTGCTCTACCTGCTGGTGCTCGTGCCCTTTGGTGGCTTCTACGTGCTCTACCTGCTGTGCCAGCCCTCGGCGGCGTACCCGATCAACGGTATTCCCGCGGCGGGTAATCCCATGTTGCAAGCCTATGGCCAGTATGGAGACCCCACGCAGCCCGGAAACCCCCACTACGGCCAGAGCCCCTATGCCGGACAGCCGCAGGAGATCTACGGCCAGCAGCCCACCCAGGCCCCGTATGGCCAGGCACCTCAGGCATCGGACGGCCAGGCACCCCAGGCACCCTACGGCCAGGCGGCACTAGCGCCGCAGGCGCCCTACGGCAATCAGCCCCCGCAGTCGCCCTACGGCTCCTAGCAACGCGATCGGCCGACCGGTGCACGGAGCTACATAAAGGCATACCGTGACGCGGCTCGGCGCACGAACGCTCCACTCGGGCGGCGGTTCACACGAACCGCCGCCCTTGTCGTAGGTCACAGAATGCGTGCCAAGACGCCGATTTTCACGCAATCTCCCCGAATTCTTTAGCATCCGGGGGATTTCCCGGTGTCGCGTACTCGGCCAGCTCGCCTAGGCTAGAAAGGACACGCAACGGAAAAGACGGGAGATTCGATGTCATTGCTGATCGCGCTCGATGGCGTCGACGCTCGCTACAGCGAGTACCAGCCCGGCGCGCGTCCCCAATATTTTCGTATCGACGCCCTCGGTGCCCTGCACTACGCCGACAGCGACGACTACACGCTCTGCCTCACCACGATCAACGGCCGCGTGCCGTGCGTGCTGCTCCGCGGGCTCAGTTTTCTGAGCATCGACGACGATCACGTGCACTGCCCGAGCCCCCACACGGTCACCCGCTACGAGATACACCGGTATTCCACCCAGGTCGACGTGCGCACCCGCGAGGGCGTGGAATGTCGTTTCACGCTGCGGGTGCTCGACACGAGCGCGCATCCCGCCAACCGTCCGGCCGCCCCGGCGGCCCCGCAGATCAGCCAGTTCACCACGCTGCACCCGCCCGCTCGGTTCCGCGAACTGCTGCCCGGCGACGCGCTGGTGCTGGGCAGCGAGCCGGGGCCGGGCGGCCTCACGCTTGCGGGGCCAACCATCGCTCCGCTCCACCTCGACATCACGAAGGACACGTCGGGTCGCGTGAGCGTCGCCCCGTCCGCGCGCGGCTGCGAGTTCGCCGTCAACGGCATCGCCCGCCGCGGGCGCGTCATGGTGCTGCCGAAGGACCGTATCACGGTGGGTCGCAACACCCTCATCATCGACCCCGACGGAAACCTCCTGCACGACGTGCCCGAGTTTCTCGATGATCCCCTCGCTGGCGCCACCACGAATGCCTTCACCGCGGGTGTCTCGCTGCATCAGGTGGGGCTGGCGTGCGCGCGCACGGGCCAACTCGCCGCCTATCTGCCCGACCTGCGGCTCGCGCCGGGTCACACTCTCGCACTGCTCGCCCCCGAGGGCGTGGCGGCCACCGGTGCGAGCGACGTCGCAGGTGCGCCCCTGCCCCTCGCTGCGCTCTGCGCGGGCCCCGGGCACGTGCCCGATTACGATCACGTCGAGGGCGTGATCCACGTCGGCGAATATCAGGTGTACGGCGCGCACACCACCGAGCCACACCGGGTGCTGCCCGAACAGCTCGCGTACGTGGCGGCCAGCCCGGCCCTCGCTGACGACCTCACGGTTACTCAAAACTTTCAGATCGCGCAGGCTCTCATCGCCCCGCACCTTGGCGAGGATGCCGCCCACCGGCTCGAGATCGACACCCTGCGACAGGTCGGGCTGCTGCCCCTGCGCTCGCACCGAGTGTCTCGTCTCGACCGCCGCGAACGGCGCCTCCTCGCCATCGGTCTCGATCTCATCGCGCGGCCGCGGGCCCTCGTGCTGGAGCAACCCTTTGCGGGGCTCGACGCCGACGAGTCCGCGAGCGTGGCCGCGGTGCTCAAGCGCTACGCGGAACAGTGGGCGGCGTGCGTCCTCTATTCCACCGATTCGGTGGAGGTGGCGCACCTCGCCGACCAGGTGGCCGCGTTTCAATCGCCCCAAGAGTCGTTGCCCCATTACGCGCTCGCCTACCTGGGCAGCGCGGCGGGGCTGATGAACCCTCAACTGGGCAACACGCCCGCCGCGATCATGCGCACCCTGCGCCGGGGTGGCGCCGAGGTGCCCGTGCCGGTGCACGCCCAACACCTGCCCGCAATTGCCGTGCCGCGCACCCTGAAGGGTCGCCACGGTTCGTATTCGCTCGTGGTCGCCCGCGAGGCCGCCCTCAGTTTGCATGCGCCCACCCCGCGATGGCTGCTGCGCCGCGACCTCGAACGGGGCGTGCCGGGCGTGCCCGCGGTGGCATGGGGCATCGGTAGGACGCTCCTCGGGCTCGTGCTCGCGCCCGTATTGATTGTCGCGCTCGCCCTGTGGGCGGGTCACGACGCGGTCTCCGCCGCCGGGGTGACCCCCACCGTGCCCACGCTCTCGCTGCTGACCATCGGCCTTTTTGCGTTGGGGGTCTACGAGGGCGGGTCGCGTTGCGAGCCGCTGCTGCTGGCGCGCGACCTGCGCTGGGGTGTCTCGCCCGGCGTGGCCGTGCTCGCGCGCGGTGTGGTGGGCTGGTTGCGGGCGCTCATCGCGACGGTCGTGGTCGCGGCGGTAACGGTGACCTTCGGGCAACCGCCCGCCCTGACGAATGCCCACGTGCCGTTCGTCGCCCTGCTCTTCGCGAGCCTCGCGGTCACGTCCCTGCTCGGGGTCGCGGTGGGCATCGCGTGCCGCACCGTCAGTTCGGACGCGCGGGTGGCCCGCGGGTCCGCCGGCGCCAGCGTGATTGTGGTCGCGTTGGCCACCCTCGCGGGAACTCACCTCTGGCAACTCGAGTTGAGACCGTGGGGGATAGCCCTCGGTTGCCTCGTCGCCCTCTCGGTCGCGTGCGGGGCCGTGTCTACGTTCACCGTGGCTCGCACCTCACAGACCACGTCGAATCGGAAGGTTCACCATGTCGCCTGACGTTACTCCGCACGATCCCCGCGATCCCCGCGAGAGTGCCGACCCCACGCTCCCGGATCTCGACCGCACCGATCCCTTGGGCGTGGCCCCGGTTTCGGGCGCCGAAGCGCTGCCGCGCACCGAGCGCATCGAGATGCTGCCGCTGGACCCGACGGAGACCCTGCCCGCGGCCACGCTGGACCCGACGGAGACCCTGCCCGCGGCCACGCTGGACCCGACGGAGACCCTACCCGCGGCCCGCACGGCGTCCGCCTCTCACGCGCCGCTGCCCCCAGCCGCACCCGTCGAGCACCCCACCGACGTGCTGCCAAGCCTCGGCGGCTACCAGGAACGCCCGAGGCCGTACGTTGCGCCACAATCCTGGCCCGGAGATCAGTCGTGGGAGCCGCAACCGCAACCCAGCGATACACACGCCACGGATGTCCTGCACGAACCCGCCCGCGACCCGCGCACCGACGCCGAGTTCTTCGCCGCGGCGGAGCCCCCGAGCCCCCGCCTCGACACGACGAGCAGTTCGGCGGGCCACCCCACCACGGTGCTCCCGTCGCTGCCCACCGACGCTACCGAGCGCGTGGAGTGGCAGCCCGCGCCCCCCGACATCCACGACGCCGCGAACCACACCGCGCCCGAACCCGCGCCGCCGCGCGCGCCCCTGCCCGAGGCCCCGGGCTACTCGGCGCGCCGCCACCGCCTCAGCGAGACCGCGCAGGACGAGTACCAGCGCCTCGAATTCGGCAGCGATCTCACCGACGCCGACAGGCGCTTTCTGTACGAGGGCGGTGACCCCGCGGGTGGCTACCGACGCCACCGCTTCTACGAGTTCATGGGCATGCGACCCGAATTTCTGGCGCGCTACCCGCAAGAGCGGGCGGCGGTCATGGGCCGCTTCTCGCTCGTATTCGTGACGGTGATCTGCTCGTTCTTCGGCATGTACTACACGATGTACCTCGCGTTCAACAATTCGACCACGTCGAACGCGGGCGTCTTGGCCCTTGCCATCGCTTTCGTCTTCGCGGCGATCATCTTCGTCATCGACCTTTCGATCATTCGCGATTTCTCTATTCCCAAGGGGCTCCGGCGCGACTTCGCGAGCACCGACTTCAAGGGCTCGGGCTTCGGCCGCAACCTGTTTCGCGTGCTCATCAGCATCTGTATCGCGGTGATCGTCTCGCACAGTCTCGTGATCTTCTTTTTTCGCGCCGACATTCAGGCCAACCTCGCCGAGTACAACCAGACCAACAGCGAGTCCTACATCGCCAACCTGGCCTCCACCGACCCCCAGCTGCAGCAAGACCTGAAGCAACTCAGCGACAACGTCGCTGCGGCCCAGACCGCCTACAACCTGGCCCTCGCGACGCGCGACGCGCAGCAGATCTGCCTCACCAACGAGCGGCAGGGACTGTCGAACTCCGACGTGGCGCCCGAGATGCGCTGCACCATCGGCACCACTTCGGGGGTGGCCGGACGCGCCGGCGCCGCGGTAGAGCGTGAGCAGGCGTTGGCAGAGGCCAACACGGCCCTCGCGACGGCGTCGACCACCCTCGAAGCGGCAAAGACCGCTCAAACCCAGGGGACCACCACCGCGACCGCGGCGGCGCAGCAGCGCGCGCAGGCGACCTACGCGGCCGGCGGCAAGCGCGAATCGCTGATCGACCAGTCGAAGGCCTTCATTCGCGTGGCGAACGAAAACAAGGCCGAGGTCTACCCCATTGCGATAGCGATGGCACTGGCGCTGATGGCGATCGACCTGCTTCCCCTCGTCGCGAAGTACACGCTGAAGACCCCCATGCACAATACGCACCTGACCAACCTGCTGCTGCGCAGCGTGTCGGGCTCCGAGGCGGTGCGCCGCTCGCGTCAGCACCGCAACCTCGAAGACGTCGAATACGACAACACGGTGTACACGTCGCTCGCCCGCGAAGAGGCCCTGCGCGTGGCCGAACTCGAACGCATCCGCAACCGCCAGATGGTCACGCGGTTCGCTCACGCGAGCCACGCCCTCAGCGGTGACCAGCTGGCTGCGCTCGACGTCTCCAACGTCGATCGCGTGGCGCGGTCCACCCCGAGTTTCGAGCCGCTACCCGAGCAGCTGCGCACGAGCGCCCCCGAGCTGCGGGGTGAGTACGTGCAGCATTACAACGCGAATCCGCGAGGTGGCGGCCAGCCGCGACTGCCCGGCGTGAAGGCGCAGCGCGAGATTCTGTGGGAGTCGCTCGACGGTCATGAGCAGGTCGTCGGCACCACGCGGGCCGACCTCAACAACGGGTTCGTGTCGCAGTTTGACCCGGGCAACCCGGAGGCGGGCAGCCAGGGAGGCGAACCGGCGCGCCGGGCCGACGCGGCGTCCGACCCCGATGCCACGGCGAACTACAGCCACCCCCTGTTTCACGGCAAGCACAGTGGTGACCTGCCCGAGGTGAACCGGGGCCACTAGCGTGCCCGCTGCGCCGCAGTAAACACAGATCACGCCGCCGCCCGCGTTTGCGCTGGGGTGGGAGTGCCCGCTCATGAGATGATGGAGCGTCAAGTTCTTTGGGCGCCCCGTTTCAGGCAACGGTGTGGCGGCCGTGAGTCAGCGTCTCGCTGCACCATCACGCCGCGCCACGTGACGCCGTGCAGCCCGCCCCGCCGCTTTTTGAGGTTCCTTCGTGTCACCAATGGCCCATGGCCCCCTGCTGAATCAGATCCAGCCCGCGTCCACTCCGGCCGAGCGGATCCGCAACTTCTGCATCATCGCGCACATCGACCACGGCAAGTCGAC
Organism: Micrococcales bacterium 31B; assembly: GCA_022803075.1. GTDB lineage: Bacteria > Actinomycetota > Actinomycetes > Actinomycetales > Dermabacteraceae > JAFFTF01. The sequence goes on along the minus strand of JAFFTF010000005.1, from coordinate 307,273 downwards.
GCTCGCCGACCGCATGCTCCAAAAGACCGGTGTGGTGGAGGAGCGCGCGATGCGCGCCCAGTACCTCGACCGCATGGATATTGAGCGCGAGCGTGGCATCACCATCAAGTCGCAGGCCGTGCGCATGCCGTGGGAACACGACGGCACCGTGTACGCCCTCAACATGATCGACACTCCGGGGCACGTGGACTTCACCTACGAGGTGTCGCGTTCCCTCGCCGCGTGCGAGGGTGCCGTGCTGCTGGTGGACGCCGCGCAGGGCATTGAGGCGCAGACCCTCGCGAATCTCTATCTCGCGATGGAGAACAACCTGCAGATCATCCCCGTGCTCAACAAGATCGACCTGCCCGCGGCGCAACCCGAAAAGTATGCCGAAGAGCTCGCGAACCTGATTGGCGGCGACCCCGCCGACTGCCTCAGGGTGTCGGGCAAGACGGGCGTCGGCGTCGACGAACTGCTCGACCAGATCGTTGCGCAGATCGAGCCCCCCGTGGGCAACTCGGACGCCGCGGCCCGCGCCATGATCTTCGATTCGGTCTATGACACCTACCGCGGCGTCGTCACCTATGTGCGCGTGATTGACGGAAAGTTAAACCCGCGCGAACGCATTCAAATGATGTCGACCAAGGCCGCGCACGATCTGCTTGAAATCGGCGTCATCAGCCCCGAGCCCATCGTCACCAAGGGTCTCGGCGTCGGCGAGGTGGGTTACCTCATCACGGGCGTTAAAGACGTGCGCCAATCGAAGGTGGGCGACACGGTCACCACCTTTCAGAAGCCCGCCACCGAGGCCCTGTCGGGGTACTCCGACCCGAAGCCCATGGTGTTCTCGGGCCTGTTCCCCATCGACGGCAGCGACTACCCCGACCTGCGCGACGCGCTCGACAAGTTGAAACTGAACGACGCCGCGCTGATCTACGAGCCCGAAAACTCGGCAGCCCTCGGCTTCGGCTTTCGGTGCGGGTTCCTTGGCCTGCTCCACCTCGAGATCGTGCGCGAGCGGCTCGAACGCGAATTCGACCTAGACCTCATTGCGACCGCGCCGAGCGTGGTTTATAACGTGACCCTCGACGACGGCAAAGAGGTCGAGGTGACCAACCCGAGCGAGTTCCCGAGCCTGAAAATCAAAGAGGTGCGCGAGCCCATGGTGCGCTGCACCATCCTCAGCCCGAGCGAGTTCATCGGCGCGATCATGGAGCTCTGCCAGCAGCGTCGCGGCACGCAGACGGGCATGGACTACATCGGCGAGGACCGCGTCGAACTGCGCTACCTGATTCCCATGGCCGAGATCGTGTTCGACTTCTTTGATGTGCTGAAGTCGCGCACCCGTGGCTACGCCTCGCTCGACTACGAACCCCAGGGCGAGGCCGCGGGTGATCTCGTGAAGGTCGACATCCTGTTGCAGGGCGAGGCAGTGGACGCCTTCAGCGCGATCGTGCACAAAGACAAGGCCTACAACTATGGCTGCATGATGGCCGAGAAGCTGCGCAAGCTGATCCCGCGCCAGCAGTTTGAGGTGCCGATTCAGGCGGCCATTGGTTCGCGCATTATCGCGCGCGAGAACATTCGCGCGATTCGCAAAGACGTACTCGCCAAGTGCTATGGCGGCGACATCAGCCGTAAGCGCAAGCTGCTCGAAAAGCAAAAAGAGGGCAAGAAGCGCATGAAGATGGTGGGCCGCGTCGAGGTGCCGCAGGAGGCCTTCATCGCGGCGCTGTCCTCCGATGGCGAGGAATCCAAGCGCAAGTGACGCAGCTGCTCGCCACGCCCCGCGGCGTGAACCCCGAGTTTGAAGTGCCCGCGCCGAGCGCGTACCCCTTCAGCGTGTACCTGCATGTACCCTTTTGCGCCGTGCGCTGCGGGTATTGCGACTTCAACACGTACACCGCGGCCGAGCTGGGCGGGGGCGGTTCGCGGCTTGAATATGCGGCGCATGCCGTGGCCGAGATGCGGCTCGCGGCGGGCCACGTGGGTGCCGGACGCTCCGGAGGCCCGGTGGCCCCGGCGTCCACGGTTTTTTTCGGCGGCGGCACGCCGACGCTGCTGCCGGCCGCCGACCTCGTGACCATGCTGGAGGGCGTGCGCACGCACTTCGGGCTCGCTGCGGGCGCCGAGGTGACGACCGAGGCGAACCCCGATAGCGTCGACGCCGAGTACCTGGAGGCCCTCGCGCGAGGCGGGTTCACGCGCGTCTCGCTGGGCATGCAGTCCGCGGTGCCGCACGTGCTGGCGACGCTCGAGCGCACGCACGATCCGCGGCGCGTTGCCGAGGCGGTGCGGCAGGCGAAGGCCCTGGGAATGCAGGTGAGCCTCGACCTGATCTACGGCACGCCGGGGGAGTCGCTCGACGATTGGCGGGCCTCGCTGCGCGAGGTTATCGACCTCGAACCCGACCACGTGAGCGCGTACGCGCTCGTGGTGGAGCCCGGCACGCGCCTGGCGCGGCAGGTACGGCAGGGCGTCATCTCGCTGCCCGACCTGGACGACCAGGCCGCCAAGTACGAACTGGCCGATGCCCTGCTGGGCGAGGCGGGTTACGACTGGTATGAGATTTCAAACTGGTCGCGTGGGGAGTCGACGCGCTGCCGGCACAACCTCGCGTACTGGCGCAATGTGCAGTGGTGGGGCGTGGGGCCGGGAGCGCACTCGCACGTGGGTGGTTCGCGGTTTTGGAACGTGAAGCATCCGTCGACCTATGCGCAGGCCCTCGCCCAGGGCACCCTGCCCATCGCGGACGGCGAGGTGCTGGACGCCGAGGCGCAGCACCTCGAGCGGGTGCTGCTGGGTATTCGCCTGCGCGAGGGTCTGGACGCCTTGGTGCTGAGTTCTGCTGGTCGCCAGCGTCTCGCGGTGCACGTGGCCGACGGCTGCGTCGACGGTCGCGCCCTCCTCGCGGGGCGCGTGGTGCTGACCGGGCGCGGCCGGCTACTGGCCGACGCGATCGTCCGGGATATCGTGTAGGGGCGCCGCCGCGGCGGCTCGCGAACTTTTGCGGCCGTGCTGCGTTGTACCCAGTGAAGTGTTAAGTAGAGAAGGGTCGACATGTCGAATCATCCGGAGTACGGGCAGCCAGGGGAGCCTTCGCAGCCCGACTCGACGCCGAGGCGTAGGCCGAACCCGTACGCGGGTATGTACGGCCTGCCAGCCCCCGAGGGCATGGGGGGAGACGCGGGTGACGGCGCGGGTGACTCCTCGCGCGAGGCGGCGGCGCGTGATGGCGGCCAAACCCCTCATCATGGGCAGACCCCCCAGCAAGGGCAAACCCCTCAGCAAGGGCAAACCCCTCAGCAAGGGCAAACCCCTCAGCAAGGCCAAACCCCCCAGCAAGGGCAACAGCCCCAGCAGCCCCAACAGCCCCAGCAGCCCCAGGGTCAGTTTCCCGGAGCGCCGGGCGGGCCCGGGCCGCACCGCGAGCCCACGTTGCAGCACCCGTATTCGGACGCCCTGCCGCCGGAGTACCTGCGGGTCGGCCCTCGCACGGGTGCCGTCGACGATGTCGAGGCGGGCCTCATGGACGCCCCCTGGTACCAGCCGGACCCGCAGCGCCCCGCCCCGGTGCGGCCCACCGCCGCCAATAACTGGCTCGGCCTGAACACGTTGGGTGCCATGTGGGGTCGCGGCTGGGGCCTGTGGCGGCGTGCCGCTGGGCCCCTGACTATTGCGTTTCTGCTCTTCGTGGCCCTACCGAATCTGCCGATTGCGCTGTCGGTCCCCAACATGATCGACACGATGACGCAGACCAACCTGGCGGCGGCAACGGACTCCATCGAGATGCAGACAACGCTCGTAGAAGACCTGCTCGCCGTCGCACCCTCGGCCATGCAAATGATGCTCTCGTCGCTGTTGCTCGTGATCGGTTCGATTCCGTTCACGAACGGTCTCGTGAGCCTCGCCCGCGTGGGCAGCGTGACGATGCGTGAGATGTTGACGTTCAAGTTTGCCGTCCCGATCACGGTGATCGGCCTCGTCAATGTGTTGCTGCAACTCTTCACGAGCCTGCAGACGCTGTCGACGATCTACAGTTTGTTCATGATCTTTGCCGGCTACCTGATCGTCGCCGAAGGTCTTGGCCTGCGCCGCGCCTTCACGCGCCCGTTCTCGGTGGCGGTCGGCAACATGGCCTCGGTGCTGGGCCTCCTGATGTGGTTCGCCGTACTCGTCATCGGTGGTCTCGTGGGCTTCGGAGTGCTCGGCGCGCTCATCGGCGGCGGCGTCGCCATGGCCGGTGGCCTGGGTGCGGGCATGGCAGTCGCGCTCGGCTTCTCGTTGCTCAGCACGGTGATCACGTATCCGGTGTGGCTGTGCATGGTGGCCACGACGGCGCTGCGCGGCGCCAAGCGCACCGATTTCGTGCGCGACATCTTGCAGCGCGCGCAGTAGTCGACGCGCACGCGCTGACCGCCCCCTCAGACCCCCCTCAGACCGGACGCCCGCTGGTACGTACCAGCGGGGCGTCCGGTTTATGCGGTGGCTCGGTTAGCCGAGGTGACCCTGTGAGGGGCTTGGCCTTGGGATCCCAGGGCGAGAGCAACTGCTCACTCACGACCTGGAGTTCGGGGACGCTGTAGTCGAGCGCGGGCAGGTCGCCGGGTGTTTTTGTCACCTTGACGTTCTGCAGGGCGACATCCACGTAGGTGAGCGCGGAGTTGGTGGCCAGCGTGTAGTCGCTGCCGGTGGCCTGCTCGGCTTGCTGCAGAAAGGTCGTGACCGCGGCGGCGTAGCCGGCCTGTATCTGCTCGGGGGCGAGGATGCCGCCGTCGCCTCCGCAGCCCTCGTAGCCGCGGGACTGCGCGAGAATATCGGCCTGGTTCGTGAACGAGTTCACGCCGAAGTGGGTGGCACCCTGAAGTGAGAACGCCGAGACCGGCCAGGTGGAGAACGCGTCGACCCAGCCCTTCATGACGTCGGGGTAGTCGGTCGCGGAGATCTGTTCGTCGCACGTGCCGAAGAGGGCGAGCGTGGGCGTCGGGCGCAGGTCGGTCCGCTTCGCGGCCTCCTCGGGGACGCCGAGCAGGGAGGCCTGCAAGCCGACGGCTGCGAAGAGGTTGGGGTCGAGGTTGGTTGCCCCCTGTTGGAGCGCGAATCCGCCGCCCGTGGAGTGACCGACGATCGCGTACTGCTTGCTGCCGAGCACCGTGGCGGCGTTGGCGGGCAGCGTGAGGCCGTGGGTCTTGCCTGTCGCGAAGTCGTTGAGCAGTTTGCGGTGTGTCTCGATGAGGTATTCGTATTCGACGCTGCTGCCGCCGGATTCGCCGATGAAGTTGGCGTTGACGGCGCCGGAGTCGATCGAGACCGTGACGAAGCCAACCTGTCGCAGGGAGTTGACGAGGCAGCTGAAGCCATTGTTGTAGCGCACCCACGTGGGGCCGGTGTCGACGCTGTCGCTCTCGCTGTCGCTCTCGCTGTCGCCCTCGCACGCAGCAGACCCTTCGGGCGGAACGCACACCGCGGCCCAGTCAAAGGTGTCGTCGCTCGAGGTGAGGTACGGGGCCGACTCCTTGTCGATGCACTCGGGGTAGGTGCCGTGCACGATGAAGACGACCGGCCGGGGCTGGTCGCCCGCGGGGATCCCGACGGTCGCGTCGATGCGGGTCAGAAAGTCGTTGGCGAAGCGGTCGCCGTGGTCGCTGGCCTTCACGACGCCGTAGTCGAAGCTATACGAGAAGGTGCCACCGGCATTGGGGCCCGTCGCGGCGCCGGTGGCGGGCACGCTGGTGGTGTCGGCGGTCCGTGCGGCCGAGGCGGCGGGCGTGATCTTCGGATTCTGACGAGCTGCATCCCGCGAGGCCGAGCGCCGCGGCGGTGAGCACCGCGATCGCGGCAAGGGTTGAGGGTTGTCTGCGAGGTGCCACGATGGTCCTGTCGACGAAACGCCGGGGCGTTGCGCGTGTCGGAGGAAAATGAGTAACGCAGCTTCAAGTCAGCGGCAACTCAACCTCGACCAATAATTACTACTCGTAATGCATAACTACTAAGCGTAAATTGCGCGTCGAAAGATGAACTATGCAGCGGTCACAAAGTCAATGAGCTCCTCGACCCTGCCCAGCAGGGCCGGCTCGAGATCCTGATAAGACCGCACCCGGCCCAAAATGGCCTGCCACGCAGCCGCGACGTGCGCGTGCGTCCCGTGCGGCTGCCCGAGCCGCTTCAGGGTGCCCTGCTTGAAGTCCTCCCCGCGAGGCACTTCGGGCCACGCCGCTATCCCCACCCGCTCGGGCTTCACGGCCTGCCAGATGTCAATGTACGGGTGACCGACGATGTGCACGAGACCTCGATACCGCCGGTCACTCGTGATCGCCTCAGCCAGGCGGGTCTCCTTCGAGCCCGCCACGAGGTGGTCGAGCAGCACGCCCACGCGGCGCCCGGGCTCGGGGCCAAACTCGTCGAGCCGCTCGGCGAGGTGATCGGCTCCGTCCAGCAGCTCGACCACCACACCCTCGACCCGCAGATCATCGCCCCACACGCGCTCCACTAACTCGGCGTCGTGCTTGCCCTCGACCCAGATGCGGGAGCCAATCGCCACGCGCGCCTTCGCGCCGAGAACGGCTCGCGATCCGGACGCCGTGCGGGCGGGCCCCTGCGTCGCCGCCGCTGGCTGCGGGCGCGGCGCCGTCAAGATCACCGGCTCGCCGTCGAGCAAGAAGCCCGGGCCAAGCTGAAAAGATTTGACGCGCCCCCGGCGGTCCTCGAGCCCCACGACGTGCATGCCGCCGATTTTCTCGCACCGCACGATCGCGCCAACCCAGCCCGTCTCGGCGTCCTCGACCACGAGGTCGCGCTCGGCGGCCACCTCGCGTGAGGTGCGCAGGCGGGGCCGGTGGGGGGCGGGGGAACTACCGCCGAGCACGTCCCGGCCGTAGCGGTCAAAGTATTCTGGGGGGTTGGTTCGAGTCACGCCACCACGGTAACGCGGGGGCGGCCCCGTGCGGTGGGGGCGCGCTGTGCGACCAGTTTCGTGCCGCCAGCGAACGCTGACCGCCACCGGCGCATTAGCAGTCTATTATGGAGAGTGCTAAATCAACCGGGCTCGTGAGGGAGGCACAGTGAGCGACGAACGCCGACTCGAGATCCTGCGCGCCATCGTCACCGATTACGTGCAGACTCGCGAACCCGTCGCCTCGAAGCACGTGGGGGAGCGGCACAACCTGGGCGTCTCCCCGGCGACGATTCGCAATGACATGGCGCAGCTCGAAGAGGAGGGGCTGATCACCCAGCCTCACACGAGCGCCGGCCGCATCCCCACCGACGCGGGCTATCGGTCATTCGTCAACCACCTGGGCGACGTCAAGCGCCTCAGCGAGGCGGAGCGGCGCGCCATGACCACTCTCATGGAGGGGGCCGATGACCTCGACGACCTGCTCGAGCGGGCCGTGCGGATCCTCGCCAACCTCACCCATCAGGTCGCGGTCGTGCAGTACCCGAGCCTCGCGCAGGCCCGCGTGCACCACCTTGAGGTGGTGTCGATGCGACCCGGCCTCGTGATGCTCGTGCTGATCACCGATTCGGGCCAGGTCGATCAGAAGACGGTAGCGGTCGACGCCGAACTCAACGAAGCCGACCTCGCCCTCATCAAGCAGCGGCTGAACGAAACGTTGCACGGCCTGCGCGTGACCGACGCGGTCACTGCCCTCCCGGGCGTCCCCGAGCTGTTGCCGCAGGCCGTAGCCCAGCGGGTGGGCCCCGTACTGGCGGCCCTGCACCAGGTGTGCGAGGCCAAGCGCCAAGACCGCATCGTGCTCGCGGGCCGCGCGAACCTCGCGCGTTCGGGCGCCGACTTCGTGCAAACCCTCGATTCGGTGCTCGACGCGATCGAAGAGCAGGTGGTCTTGCTGCGCCTCCTGCACAACATGGTGCACGAGGCCGGTGAAACGAGCGTGCTGATCGGCCACGAGGTGACCCACGAGGGTCTCGTCGGTACCTCGCTGGTCGCGACCGGTTACGCCGCCGGGGAACAGCCGCTCACGCGCATGGGGGTGCTGGGCCCCACCCGCATGAACTATCCACTGAACATCTCTGCGGTGCGGGCCGTAGCCACCTACGTCTCGCGCTACATCGACCGGGCCTAGCCCTCCATCACCTCATCCGAGTTATTCAACAGTAAAGAAGAGTGCACCACCGTGAGTGACTACTACGCCGAGCTCGGCGTCGACCGCGATGCCACGCCAGAGCAGATCAAGAAGGCCTATCGCAAGCTGGCGCGCGAACTGCACCCCGACGTCAACCCCTCGCCCGAGGCGGCCGACCGTTTCAAGGCAGTCAGCCAGGCGTATGACGTGCTTTCGAGCCCCGAGAAGCGCCAGAACTACGATATGGGCGGCTCGGGTGGCCCCGGCGGCGGCTTCGGTGCGGGCTTTGGGTTCGCCGACATTTTCGAACAGATGTTCACGGGCGGTCAGTCGCAGCGCGGTCCGATCCCGCGCCAGCAGCGCGGCCAGGACGCCCTGCTGCGTGTCGAGATCGACCTCGAAACCGTGGTCTTTGGCGGCGACAAAGAAATTACCTTCGATTCGGCCGTGTTGTGCACTCTGTGTCGTGGCACGTGCTGCTCGCCGGGTAGCGAGCCCAAAACCTGCGACATGTGTCGCGGCTCGGGTCAGATTCAGCGCGTCGTCCGCTCCATTCTCGGGCAGGTGATGACCGCCTCGCCGTGCAGCGGCTGTAACGGTCACGGCACCGTGATTCCGAACCCCTGCCCCGAATGTGCGGGCGAGGGCCGCGTGAGGCAGCGGCGCGCCTCGACCGTGAAGATTCCCGCGGGCGTCGAGACGGGAACGCGCATCCGTCTCACGGCTCAGAGTGAGGTCGGCCCCGCGGGCGGCCCCCCCGGCGACCTGTACCTCGAGGTGCGCGAGCGTCGCCACGACACGTTCGTGCGCCGCGAGTACGACCTCCACTGCAATTTCGAACTGCCCATGACGGCCGCCGCGCTCGGCACGACCTTCACCATCGGCACGTTCGATGGCGACCAAGAGATCGACGTGCGCCCCGGCACCCAGAGCGGAGATGTCATCACGCTCAGGGGCCTCGGCGTCACGCATTTGCGCGGTCAGGGCCGTGGCGACCTCATCGTGCGCCTCGACGTGCGCGTGCCTCGCGACCTCACCGACGAGCAGCAAGCGCTGCTGCGCCAACTAGCCGAGCTGCGCGATGAGGTGCGGCCCGAGGGCAAGATGAGCGCGGCCCACGGCGGATTCTTCTCGCGCATCAAAGACGCCTTCAAGGGCCACTAACGCGGCGCGTTCCCTCCATCCGTCTCCAGCACAGGCAGTTTTGTGACCGATAAGCGATTCTTCGTTCCCGCCGGCGCGATCCCGGCCGCGGGCGGCTCCCTCGACCTTTCCGGCAGCGAGGGCAAGCACGCCGCCACCGTGATGCGCATCGGTGCGGGCGAGACCGTGCTGCTCTCTGACGGCGCGGGCGTCACCGCCTCCGCTACGGTGGCCTCGGCGCTGCCGGGCGCTCTGACGCTCACCATCGCGGAGCGCGAGCACGTGGAGCCCGCGAGCCCCCGACTCACCCTCGTCCAGGCCCTCGCCAAGGGCGGCCGCGACGAGATGGCGGTCGAGGCCGCCACCGAGCTGGGGGTCGACGCCGTGTTGCCGTGGCAGGCCGACCGGTCGATAGCGCAGTGGCGCGGCCCCAAGGTCGAGAAGGGGCTCGCCGCGTGGCGGGCGCTGGTGTTCGCGGCGGCCAAACAGTCGCGCCGGGTGTTCGTGCCCGAGGTGTTGCCCCTCGCGACCACCAAGCAGCTGGTGGGCTGGGTGGAGGGCGCCGTGGCGTCCGAAACTCGCGTGCTGGTGCTGCATGAGACCGCACCCGAGCCGCTTTCTGGGGTCGAGCTGGCCGGGGCCGGGGGTATCGCGCTGGTCGTGGGGCCCGAGGGCGGCATCTCGGACGCCGAGGTGGCCGCGCTGGTTGCCGCAGGTGCGGTGGCCGTGCGGCTCGGCAGCGAGGTACTGCGGGCGTCGACGGCGGGGCCGGCCGCTCTCGCGGCGCTGCAGGTTCGGCTGGGGCGCTGGTGAGTGCGCGCGAACGGCGGGCCACGGCGAGGTCAACGGGCGGCAAACTGTGGGAGACGTGGCGATTCTCGCGAAAATGTAGGGTGCCGTCTTATCGCCCACGGTTTAGGCTGAGTGCATGACCTCGACCGACTGTATTTTTTGCTCCATCGTCGCGGGCGGGATTCCCGCCGACGTCGTCTGGCAGAGCGATACCCTGCTCGCGTTTCGCGACATCAATCCGCTCGCCCAGACTCACGTGCTGATCATCCCGCGTTCGCATCATCGCGACGTGGTCGAGTTGGCGGCCGCCGAGCCGCAGCGGGTCGCCGAGATTGCGGCGGCCGCTCGCGAGGTCGCGACGCTCGACGGCCGCGACGATTTTAAATTGCTGTTCAACACCGGGCCCGGGGCCGGCCAGACGGTGTTTCACGCGCACGCCCACGTCATTGCGGGCGAGCGGCTACGCGGCAGTTCCTCCACCGAATCCGTGCCTGCCTAGGGCCTGGCGCGAACAGCCAGAACTCCTTTCACAGAAAGTCCGTGCATGACTTCTCGCTCCGGCGAAACCCCTCCGATCGAACGTAAGTTTTGGATTCCCGACGCCGTTCCCGTGATGAACGTGTTGGGCACGGGGGACGCCGTGCTCGACGCGCTCGAGCGCGAGACCGAGGGCGTCGACATCCACGTGCGCGGGCAGGAGGTGACCCTGCGCGGTGAGGCCGAGGCGGCCCTGCATGGCGAGCGCCTCTTCAAGGCGCTGATCGACGTGGCCGCGGCCGGCCAGGTGCTGACGGCCGACATCGTGCGCCGCGCGGCCGTGGTGCTGGGCGCCCCCGCGCGGGCCGACGGCCAGCGCACTCAGCCCGCGGACGTCATGAATCAGTCGATCGTGTCGTCGCGCGGGCGCACCGTGCGCCCCAAGACGCTCAATCAAAAGAAGTACGTGGACGCGATCGATCAGAACACGGTGATCTTCGGCATTGGTCCCGCCGGTACCGGCAAGACCTATCTCGCGGTGGCGAAGGCCGTGCAGGCGCTCCAGTCGCGCCGCGTGAACCGCATCGTGCTGACGCGCCCCGCGGTCGAGGCGGGCGAGCGACTGGGCTTCTTGCCGGGCACCCTCAACGAGAAGATCGACCCCTACCTGCGGCCCCTTCACGACGCGCTGCACGACATGCTGGAGCCCGACTCGGTGCCGAAGCTGCTCGCCAACGGCACCATCGAGGTCGCCCCGCTCGCGTACATGCGTGGCCGCACCCTGAACGATGCGTTCATCATTTTGGACGAGGCGCAGAACACGACGCCCGAGCAGATGAAGATGTTCCTCACTCGCCTCGGTTTCAATTCGAGCATGGTGATTACGGGCGATGTCACGCAGGTTGACCTGCCGTCGGGCACGCGTTCGGGCCTGCGCGTGGTCTCCGAGGTGCTGGAGGGAGTCGACGATATTGCGTTCTGCCGTCTCGACAGCACCGACGTGGTGCGCCATCGTCTCGTCTCCGAGATCGTCGCGGCCTACGATAAGTGGGACACCACCCAGGACTACTCCGCCTACGAGGGGCAGCGGCGGCACTTCGCGGGTCGCGGCGGGTCGAGCCGCAGCGCGCGCGATACGCGTGACGATCGAGGCCTACCCACCGAGCGCCCCGCAGAACGCCCCGCAGGAGACAAAGCGTGAGCATCGAGATCAACAACGAGAGCGGCTTCGAACTGCCCGAGCACGAGTTTGGCGCGCTCGCGCGGCACGTGATGGGCCAGATGAAGTTGCATCCGCAGACCGATCTCAACATCCTTTTTGTGGATGAGGCTGCCATGGAACGCCTGCACATCGAGTGGATGGACGAACCCGGCCCCACCGACGTGCTGAGCTTCCCCATGGACGAACTGCGCCCCGGTAGTGAGACCGAACGCGCCCCGCAGGGCCTGCTCGGAGATGTCGTCGTGTGCCCCACCGTGGCGCAGCGGCAGGCGGAGGGCGCGGGTCATTCCACGCTCGAAGAAATGCTGCTGCTCACGACCCACGGCATCTTGCATTTGTTGGGCTACGATCACGCCGAGCCGGAGGAAGAAAAAGAAATGTTTGGCCTCCAGCGGGCGCTGCTGACGGCCTTTCTGGCCCAGCGCGGCGCGCCATGAGTGGCTCTATATCCTTCGCCCTGATCCTGGTCGCGATCGGGGCGCTGGCATTCGCGGGGCTGCTCGCCGCGGGCGAGACCGCACTCAACCTTATCTCCCGCTCGCGCGCCGAGAGCCTCGCCGAGTCGGACCCCCGGCCCGCCACTCGCCGCCTCGTGCTCCTGCTACACGATCTGCCCGTGGTGATGGCCGCGGCGGTGTTCGTGCGGGTCACGCTCGAAATGGTGGCGGCGGTCATTTTCACGCTCGTCTACGCGCAATTTCAGGACGCGTGGTGGGCGGCCGGGCTGCTCGGCCTCCTCACGAGCGCCCTGGCCTCGTTTATCTTGACGGGCGTCTCGCCACGTACGCGCGGTCGCAAGGCCCCCGAGCAGACCGCCCTGCGGGCTGCCTTCGCCCTGCGGGTCGTGTACCTGTGGTTTGGCGGAGTGTCGCGACTGCTCGTTCACATCGGGCAGTCGGTAACCCCGGGCGGCAAGGTCGGCGGCGGCCCGTTTGCGAGCGACGTGCATTTGCGCCAGATTGTCGAGATCGCGAGCGAGAACGAGGCGATTGAAGACGACGAGGCCGAGATGATTCAGTCGGTCGTGCAGTTCGGCAATACTCCCGTGCGCCAGGTGATGGTGGATCGCACGCGCATGGTGACCATCGGCGCGGAGGCCACGCTGCGGCAGGCGATCCGGCTGTTTAATCGCTCGGGTCACTCACGCCTGCCCGTCATCGGCGAGGACGTCGACGACCTGCGCGGATTGTTGTACCTCAAAGACATCCTGCGCGCGCTCTATAGCGGTAGCCCCGTGGCCGAGACCTCGCCCGTCACGGCGCACATGCGGGCGCCCCAGTTTGTGCCCGATTCGAGCGCAATTGACTCGGTGCTCGATCGCATGCGCCAGGCGGCCGTGCACGTGGTCATAGTCGTGGACGAGTACGGTGGCGTGGCGGGCCTCGCGACGATCGAAGATCTGATCGAGGAGATCATCGGCGAGATCAGCGATGAGCATGACCACGGCGAGCAGGATCAGCCCCAGGAAGTGGAGCCTGGCGTGTGGGTGGTGCCCGCCCACATGAACGTCTCGGATGCGGGCGAGCTGCTCGACCTCGAGATCGAGGACGAAGACGTCGATTCGGTCGGCGGACTGCTCGGCAAGACCATTGGCCTCGTGCCCGTGCCCGGGGCCGAAACGGTCGCGGCGGGAATGCACATCCTCGCTCTGGAGTCGGCGGGACGCCGCAAGACGCTGCACAAGGTGCAGATCTGGCGCGAGGCGAGCCCCCAGGGCGATGACCCGGACGAGGCGAGCGATGTAAAGGTTGCGCTGCCGGGAGGGCGGGAGTCTGAACCCGCGCCCACGGATGGCGACGATGAGGCGGGCACAGCCCCGCGCAAAGGAAAGAGTGCATGACCAGTACGTATGACAGCGATTCGGCTCAGGGCCTGGGCGCACAGCCCGAGGGCTTCAGGGCGGGGTTCTTTGCCCTGGTCGGTCGCCCCAACGCGGGCAAGTCGACCCTCACGAACGCCCTGGTGGGGCAGAAGGTGGCGATCACCTCCTCGAAGCCGCAGACCACGCGGCACACCATTCGCGGCATCGTGACGCGTGACTATTATCAGATCGTGATCGTGGATACGCCGGGCCTGCACCGACCCCGCACTCTGCTCGGCGAACGGCTCAACACTCTCGTGCATGACACGCTCGCAGAGGTCGACGTGATCGGCCTGTGCATTCCCGCTGATCAAAAGATCGGCCCCGGCGACCGGCACATTGCGGGCGATCTCGCCCAGTTGAAGAGCGAGAAGCGGCGGCTCAAGATCATCGCCGTGGTCACGAAGATCGATGCGGTCTCCAAGGACGCCGTGGGTGAGCAGTTGCTCGCGGTGCAAGAACTCATGGATTTCGACGACATTGTGCCGGTGTCGAGCGTGAAAGACCTGCAGCTTGATGTCATCACCGACGTGATCGCGTCGCACTTGCCACCGTCTCCGCAGCTATACCCGGCCGACGAGATCACCGACGAGGACCACGAGAAGTTCATTGCTGAATTGGTGCGTGAGGCCGCCCTCGAGGGTGTGCGCGACGAGCTGCCGCACTCGCTCGCGGTGGTGGTTGAAGAGATTGTCGAGGACGAATCGCAGCGCGATCAACCGACCAAGAGCGTGTTCGGTCCCGGCCGGTTGATCGTACGGGTGAACATTTACGTGGAGCGCCCGAGCCAGAAGGCGATCGTGATCGGGCGCGGCGGTTCGCGCCTCAAGGAGGTGGGGTCGACGTCTCGAATGGGCATTCAGGCGCTCATGCAGCGGCGAATATTCCTCGACCTGCACGTTAAGGTCGCGAAGGATTGGCAGCGCGACCCCAAGCAGATGCGTAAGCTTGGGTTCTAGGCGAGCCGTTTCATTTTCCGCTATGCGGAATTTCGTTACCGCATAGCGAAAGTTGGCAAAAGTCACTACTGTAGAGTGCGTCACGCGCTAAGGTGCCGTGGCCCATCTGCAAGGAGATCACGTGACTTCTCAACCGACCCACCCCGCGGCGGCTGCCAGCGGCACCACCGAGGCGTCCCTACCCGACGGCGTCTGCCCGACCCTCTATAACCGCGACCTCGCCCCCACCCAGCGCGAGGGCCGACCCTGGAGCACGTATAACATCTTCGCGCTGTGGGCCAACGACGTGCACAGTCTGGGCAACTACGGCTTCATCCTGGGACTGTTCGCCCTCGGCCTCGGCGTGTGGCAGGTGTTCCTGGCGTTCGTCGTGGGCACTATTCTGCTGTTTTTGCTGCTCAACCTCTCGGGGTTCATGGGGCACAAGACGGGCGTGCCGTTCCCCGTGATGAGCCGCATCGCGTTCGGCATTCGCGGCTGCCGTCTGCCCGCGGCCCTGCGCGGCGGCGTGGCCATCGTGTGGTTCGGCATTCAGACCTACCTCGCCACCCTCGTGCTGCGCGTCATGATCATCGCCGTGGCCCCGAGCGCCGCCGACCTCGACACCAATTCGATTCTCGGCCTCTCCACGCTCGGCTGGATCAGCTTCGCGGTGCTGTGGATCGCCCAGGTGTTCATCGTGCGGTACGGCATGAACACCATTCGCGTGTTCGAGGCGTTCGCGGGCCCGGTCGTGCTCGTCACCCTCGTGGGCCTCGCCATCTGGATGCTCGCGCGGGCCGATTTCTCGATCGCGTGGTCCACGTCTAACCCGCTCTCGGGCGGCGAGATGTGGCGGGCGATTCTCGGCGGCGGCGCCCTGTGGGTCTCCATTTACGCGACGTTCGTGCTGAATTTCTGCGACTTCACGCGCGGGGCGAAGAGCCGCCGCGCCATCGTGATGGGCAACTTCTGGGGTATCCCCATCAACACGTTCCTGTTCGCGGCCGTCGCCATGGTGATGGCCGGCGCGCAGTACAAGATCGACGGCCAGGTGATCGCGAGCCCCGCCGACATCGTGCACGCGATTCCCAATACGTTCCTGCTGCTCATCGCGAGTTTCGCGCTGCTCCTGCTGACCGTCGCGGTCAACGTCATGGCCAACATCGTGGCCCCCGTCTACGCGCTCACCAGCTTCTTCCCGCGCCACCTCGACTTCGCGAAGGCCTCGCTCGTGGCCTCGGTGCTCGGCTTCGTGATTCTGCCGTGGAACCTCTACAACTCGCCCGTCGTGATCAACTACTTCTTGGGCGGCCTCGGCGCCCTGCTCGGCCCCCTGTTCGGTGTCGTCATGGCCGACTACTGGATGATCCGCAAGGGCGGCATCAACGTGCCGCACCTCTACTCGAACGCCACCTCCGGCGCGTATTTCTACCGCGGCGGCGTCAACCACAAGGCCATCATCGCGTTCGCGGCGGCCTCGGTGCTCGCGCTCATCACCACCTTCGTGCCGGCCTTCAAGCCCCTCGCCGACTTCTCGTGGTTCATCGGCGCGGGCATCGCGGCGGTCGTGTTCTACGCGATTTCGGAACGCGGCGGCCGCCACGAGTTCGTCGACGGAGAGCGCATCGCAGTCTCGGCAGCCCACCACTAATTTTTTGCGGACGCCCGGGCCCTCCCTGGCCCGGCCTCCATCCTTTCGCCGTCCCCGTTTCGCCGTCCCCTTTGTGACCCCCGAGCAGGAGCCCTCATGCGAATCCTCGTCGCCAACGTCAACACCACCACCTCGATGACCGAGTCCATAGCGGCGGCCGCGCGGGCCGCAGCCGGCCCCGGCACCGAGATCATCCCGCTCACGCCCCACTTCGGCGCCGACTCGTGCGAGGGCAATTTCGAAAGTTACCTCGCCGCGATCGCGGTGATGGACGCCGTGACGCGCTTCGACGGAGAGTTCGACGCCGTGGTGCAGGCGGGGTACGGCGAGCACGGGCGGGAGGGCCTTCAAGAACTCCTCGACGTACCCGTGGTCGACATCACCGACGCGGCCGCGAGCACGGCGCAGTTTCTGGGCCACAAATATTCGGTGGTCACGACCCTCGACCGGGCCGTGCCCCTCATCGAGGACCGCCTGCTGCTCGGCGGGTATACGGCGCGCTGCGCGAGCGTGCGCGCCAGTGGGTTGGGCGTCTTGGAACTGGAGGAGGACCCGGATCGCGCCGTCGAGGCCATCGTCGCGGCGGCCACGCGCTGCGTGCGCGACGACCATGCCGAGGTGATCGTGCTCGGCTGCGGGGGCATGTCGGGCCTGGACGAGCGCATTCGGCGTGAGCTCGGGGTGCCCGTGGTCGACGGCGTGGCTGCCGCGGTCACGATTGCCGAGTCGCTCGTGCGGCTCGGGCTGACCACCTCCAAGGTGCGCACCTATGCGGCGCCGCGCCCCAAAACTGTGACCGGCTGGCCCGTCACTGGCTGAAGCCTGCTGTTCAAATACGGCGGGKAATCGCCGCGACCCCGCGCGCAGCCGGTACAGTGAACGGGTGCGTATCTGCGACAGCCAGGACACAATCCTCGGCCTGCTTCTTATCTGCCGCGATGGGGCCTCCTAGGCTGCAACCCCGTCGCGGTGTTTGTGTTGCCAGTCGCAAAACCACGTCGGACCAAGCCAAGGAAACCCCTCATGTCTGTTAGCACCACGAAGTTGAACTTCGCCCCCCACGAAACCAGCCCGCAGCAACCCTCGGGCATGCCCATTCACAAATACGTGCCGTTTCACCAGCAGATCACTGTCGATCTGCCCGACCGCACGTGGCCCAACCAGATCATCGACAAGGCGCCCCGCTGGTGCGCGGTCGACCTGCGCGACGGCAACCAAGCCCTCATCGAACCCATGAACTCCGAGCGCAAACTGCGCTTCTTCAAGCTGCTCGTGCAGATGGGGTACAAGGAGATCGAGGTGGGGTTCCCCTCCGCTTCGCAGACCGACTTCGATTTCGTGCGTGAACTCATCGAGGGCGGGCACATTCCCGACGACGTCTGCATTCAGGTGCTGACCCAGGCCCGCGATCACCTGATCGAGCGCACGTATGAGTCGCTGCAGGGCGCCAAGCAGGCCATTGTGCACCTCTACAATTCGACCAGCACGCTGCAGCGCGAGGTCGTGTTCCGCAGCGACGAGCAGGGCATCATCGACATCGCCGTGCATGGCGCGCAGATGTGCAAGAAGTTCGAAGAGTCCGTACCCGACACGCACATTAGGTACCAGTATTCGCCCGAGTCGTTCACCGGCACCGAGCTCGAGTACGCCGTGCGCGTGTGCAATGCGGTCAACGAAGTGTTTCAGCCGACCGCCGAGCACCCCGTGATCATTAACCTGCCCGCGACGGTCGAGATGGCCACGCCCAACGTCTATGCCGATTCGATCGAGTGGATGAGCCGCAACCTCAAGTACCGCGAGCACATCATCTTGTCGCTGCACCCCCACAACGACCGGGGTACGGGCGTCGCCGCCGCCGAGTTGGGTTACATGGCCGGCGCCGACCGCATCGAGGGTTGCCTGTTCGGTAACGGCGAGCGCACCGGCAACGTGTGCCTCGTGACCCTGGGCCTGAACCTGTTCACGCAGGGCATCGACCCCATGATCGATTTCTCGCGCCTCGACGAGATTCGCCGCGAGGTCGAATACTGCAACCAGTTGAAGGTGCCCGAGCGTTGGCCGTGGGCGGGCGATCTCGTCTACACCGCGTTCTCGGGTTCGCATCAAGACGCCATCAATAAGGGCTTCGATTCGATGCAGGCGCGCGCCGAGGCCGCCGGGGCGACCGTCAACGACATTACGTGGGGCGTTCCCTACCTGCCCATCGACCCCGCCGACGTGGGCCGCACCTATGACGCCGTGATCCGCGTGAACTCGCAGTCCGGCAAGGGCGGCATGGCGTACTTGCTGAAGACCGAGAAGAACCTCGAGTTGCCGCGGCGACTGCAGATCGAATTCTCGAAGGTGGTCCAGGGCGTGGCCGACGAGACGGGCGGCGAGATCTCGCCCGAGACCCTGTGGGAGGTGTTCAGCGATGAGTTTTTGCCCGCCGCTGACGCCAGCAAGCAGTGGGGCACGTACGCGGTGACGTCGTTCCGGCAAGACAGCCCTGGCACCGGCACGGAGCACATCACCGCCGAGGTGCTCGTGAACGGCACCCCGCACACCATCGAGGGCGACGGCAACGGCCCCATCGACGCCTTCGTCAACGCGTTCAACTCGCTGCTCGCCGCCGAGAAGGTCTCGGTCAGCGTGCTCGATTACGCGGAGCATGCCCTCTCGCAGGGCACCGACTCGCGCGCCGCCGCCTACGCGGAATGCGCCGTCACGGTCGGCTCCTCCACCGAAAACGTGTGGGGCGTCGGCATCGACGCCTCCACCTCGCGGGCCCCGATTGCGGCCATCGTGTCGTCGGTCAACCGGGCGTTGCGCCAGCGGTAGCGGCCCTGCCCACTCATGCGAGGCGCGTCCGAAACCCTGCTTTCGGACGCGCTTTTCACACGTTGTCGCGGCGGTTCGAGCCGCCCGCGTGGCCGGGTTAGGGCGAGAATAAAGCATGCGACTTTTTCGAGATGAGGCGGTGGTTCTGCGCACCCAGAAGTTGGGCGAGGCGGACCGCATCATCACCCTGCTCACGCGCGAGGGTGGCATTCACCGCGCCGTGGGCAAGGGCGTGCGCAAGACGTCGAGCCGAATGGGGGCGCGGCTCGAACCGTTCAACTACGTTGACGTGCAGTTTTACGAGGGGCGCAGCCTCGACACGGTGACGCAGTGCGAGATCATGGGCGCCTACGGGGGGCGCATCGCCGTCGATTACGCGAAGTTTTCTGCGGGTTCGGCGATGCTGGAGACCGCCGAGCGGCTGGCCGACCAGACGTCGTCGACCCAACAGTTTTGGCTGCTCGCGGGCGCGCTGCGGGCCCTCGCGGAGGGCGCGTATCCGCCGCCGCTGGTGCTCGATTCGTACCTGCTGCGGGCCCTATCGATCGCGGGGTGGGCCCCGAGTTTCGCCGACTGCGCGAAGTGCGGCGAGGCGGGCCCGCACAAGGCCCTGAACGTGTCGCTCGGCGGCAGCGTGTGTTCCACCTGCCGGGTGCCCGGTTCGGTGGCGCCGCGGTTCGAAACACTCGAACTGCTCGGCGCGCTGATCGTGGGGGCGTGGCCGATCGCGGTGGCCTCGACGGACGAGGCGCGCCGCGAGGCGTCCGGCATCATTGCCGCGTACGTGCAGTGGCACATCGAAAAGAACGTGCGCTCGCTCGCACTCGTGGAAAGGTGAGTATGTCCTCCGATCGTTTCGTCACGCCGCCGCCGCACGCCTCGGGTGAGGTGCCGCCGCAGATACCCGCACAGTTCGTGCCCAAGCACATCGCGGTGGTGATGGACGGCAACGGCCGCTGGGCCAACGAGCGCGGCCTGCCGCGCACGGTGGGGCACGAGTACGGCGAGAAGGCCCTGTTCGATGTGGTCGCGGGCGCCATCGAAATGGGCGCGACGCACCTGAGCGCCTACGCATTTAGCACGGAAAACTGGAAGCGCAGCCCCGACGAAGTGAAGTTCATTCTCGGGTTCAACCGGCTCGTGCTGCGCGAGCGGCGCAATACCTTTCACGAGTGGGGCGTGCGCGTGCGCTGGGCGGGCCGGCGCCCCCGGCTGTGGGGCTCGGTGATCAAAGAACTCGAGATCGCCGAGGAACAGACCAAACACAACACCGGCCTGACGCTCACTATGTGCATCAATTACGGCGGCCGCGCCGAGATTGCGGACGCCGCCAAGGCGATTGCCGCGGACGTCGCGGCGGGCCGCGTGAAGCCCGGTGCGGTCAACGAGAAGTTGTTTGCGAAGTACCTCGACGAGCCCGATATGCCCGATGTCGACCTGTTTTTGCGGTCGGGAGGCGAGCAGCGCACCTCGAACTTTTTGCCCTGGCAGTCGGCCTATGCCGAGATGGTCTTCATGGACGAGCTGTGGCCCGACTTCGACCGGCGCACCCTGTGGCGCGCGTGCGAGATCTATGCGCGGCGCGACCGGCGCTTCGGGGGAGCGGTGGATCGCGTGGGGGCAGGCGCAGAGTAGCGCCGAGGGTTGAGGTTAAAGACAGATGAGCAGCGAGGATGTGCACGCAATCTATTCACGTGCTCGCCTCATTCTGCGTGACCTCGAATCAGGCCGCGGCTGCCCTGCGGCGCTTTTGCAAATGCTCGTGTCGCATTTAAAGCAATTGCAGAATTTGGGCCAGTCTCCAGATGCGATGAGCGCGTCGTTAGGCCTGTGGATCAATGACGTGTGCGGTTGGTTGGGAATCGATGCGCAACAACAGCGACCAACTGCTTGGTTGATTCTGCTGGGTGACGCATTGCAATAGGAACGCCGTCCGAAGCACTAGCTGGCAACGCGCACTCGCAAGGCACGCCGCGACCTACAGAGCGACTCAATGTGATCATGATACGAAAGGTATCGATCTTAAGACTAAAGTATAGACCTGCATTTACTGCTTCTGGAGCCTTGAAGATGTTACTAAAGCAGTTACATACTAGGAGTCGCAGGACACGACGACGTTGACTGCACGCTCGACGAGGAGCGATATCTACAGGAGGAACAGAATGATTCACGGTGCCACAACACTTCTGGCCGCAACCGCGCTCGCCCTGGGGGGGTGTCCCTCCCCTAAGCGGCATCGCAGTGGTCGACGACTCAACCGACACACAATTTGCCGTGGAGCAAATGCAGAAATTAGGGGTGCCCGACGACGTGCAACCACTCCTAATGGAAAAGATATCCCGGGGCGAAACGCTGGAGTCTGAAATGACGGGAGCCGCGCCGCAGACGCGTTCCATCACGCAGTGCCAGTTCGCACGCGCAAACGGGTGGGTCACACAATCCGGGTGCTTGGTGTCGTGGGATGCCATCACAGGGTCAGGCAGTTTTCGCACAAACTACGCACTGAACGGCACCAATCAGGGCAAGATCACGTCCGTCTCGTCCGCTGGCTGCGGCGGCTTGGGTATGCAAGCTGGAGCCAGCACGAACATTGCCTTGCCGGTCGGCAATCCGGCCATCGCCCGCCTGACGTGTCATCAATCGCTGGACATCAAGGGTGTTCCCGCCGGTCGCGACGTCGGAATTGAACTGCGCGTTTTCGGTAACACCGCCGTCGATTCATCATTTGGAAACTAGGAGAATCTCATGAAACCTTGGCATTATGTTGTGCTGGCAATTTTGCTGGTGATAGCAATCGTCATTGCGGTTGTGGTCGCATTAGCGATAAAAGGTGGTCGGGTCGTGTGGAGGCGTTTTCCTCCGGCTCCAACCAGCAAGTCGCCTGAAGTTGGAAAATACGGCTAGGCAATTAATTGCCGACTTGTCTGATTGACGACGAGCACCTGGAACGGCCTGCGACGGGGAATCATCCTCGAAGCGGGCCGTTTTGCGTCGCGGCTGAAGCCGCTTAAGCCTCCGCGGCGCGTGCCGCCGCGGCACACGCGGGGCACACACCGAAGATTTCGATGGTGTGTGACACCTGGGCGTAGCCATGCTCGGCCGCGATGCTGTGGGCCCAGTCCTCAACCGGGGGAGCGACGACCTCGACCGTCGCACGGCAGACGCGGCACACGAGGTGATGGTGGTGCTCGTCTTCGGCGCACAGTCGATACAGGGACTCGCCATCGGCCCCGTGCAGTACGTCTACCGTCTTCGCCTCCGCCATCGACTGCAGCGTGCGGTACACGGTGGCGAGACCAATGCTCGAACCGTCCTCGCGCATCAGCGCGTGAATCTGCTGAGCGCTACGAAAATCGGTCTCGTTGGCGAGCAATTCGGCCACGGCCGTGCGCTGTTTGGTCTGCCTAATCACCACCCCATTCTACGGGCCAGGGAGCCACGCAAGGTGCCGGAGCCCGGTACCACGCGCGCGTCCGGTTGTGAATGGCGCCGCATCGGCTGCTCACGATGCAGTCACCCCGCAAGCCACGCAGAAATGCACGTAAACTCGTGTGCTAGTACCATCACGAAGTTTACGAACGCGTCACCCCTGGAGAGCACAATGGCCAAAGCGCCCGCCTCAAAGTTAGATCTCGTCACGAGCCTCGCGAAGCGTCGCGGCTTCGTGTTCCCCTGCGGCGACATTTACGGCGGCACGCGTTCGGCGTGGGATTACGGCCCGCTCGGCGTCGAGCTGAAAGAAAACATCAAGAAGCAGTGGTGGAACTTCATGGTGCGCTCGCGCGAAGACGTGGTGGGCCTGGATTCGTCGGTGATTCTGCCGCGCCAGGTGTGGGAGGCCTCGGGTCACGTCGACGTGTTCACCGACCCCCTCATCGAATGCCTGAAGTGCCACAAGCGTCACCGCGCCGACCACCTCGAGGAGGCCTTCGAGGCTAAGAAGGGCCGCGCGCCGGAGGGCATGAGTGAGATCGCGTGCCCCGATTGCGGCAATCGCGGCGAATTCACCGAACCCCGCGAGTTCTCCGGCCTGCTGAAGACGTACCTGGGCGTCATTCAGGACGAGACCGGACTGCACTACCTGCGCCCCGAGACGGCGCAGGGCATCTTCGTCAACTTCAAGAACGTGGTTGAGGCGACGCGCAAGAAGCCCCCGTTCGGCATCGGACAGATCGGCAAGTCGTTCCGCAACGAGATCACGCCGGGCAACTTCATCTTCCGCACCCGCGAGTTCGAACAGATGGAGATGGAGTTCTTCGTGGTGCCCGGCACCGACGAAGAGTGGCATCAGTACTGGATCGACCACCGCACCGACTGGTACGTCGACCTGGGTCTCTCGCGCGACAATCTGCGCCACTTCGAACACCCCAAAGAAAAGCTCTCGCACTACTCGAAGCGCACCGTAGACATCGAGTACCGCTTCGGGTTCCAGGGCAGCGAGTGGGGCGAGCTCGAGGGCATCGCCAACCGCACCGACTTCGACCTCAAGACCCACTCCGAGCACTCCGGCACCGATCTCCGGTTCCACGACCAGGTCAACAACGAGCGCTTCACGCCGTACGTGATCGAGCCGGCCGCGGGCCTCACGCGCTCGCTCATGGCATTTCTGGTCGAATCGTTCACCGAAGACGAAGCCCCCAACACCAAGGGCGGCGTTGACAAGCGCACCGTGCTGCGGCTCGACCCGCGTCTCGCTCCCGTCAAGGCCGCGGTGCTGCCGCTGTCGCGCTCCGAAGAACTGTCGCCCGCCGCGACCGCGCTGGCCGCCGAATTGCGCAAGTACTGGAACGTCGACTACGACGACACGCAGGCCATTGGTCGGCGCTACCGCCGTCAGGACGAGATCGGTACGCCGTTCTGTATTACGGTGGACTTTGACACCGCTAGCGATCAAGCGGTCACGATTCGTGACCGCGACACGATGCAGCAGGAGCGCGTCGCGCTCGACAAGGTGCGCGATTACCTCGCGATCCGCCTCGTCGGCAGCTAACGCTCCGCGATCGAGTCTCGTGATGAAGCGGGTCGTGCGCACCAGCGCCCGGCCCGTTTTCGCGTCAGGATGCAGCCGACAGGATAGGAAAACCCATGGGTGCAGGACATTCGCACGGTCACGGGGAGATCACGCACATGCCCGCCAACGCGAGGGCGCGCAGGCTGCTGCTCAGCATCGTGATTCCCCTCTTTATCGCCTCCATCGTGGGGGCCATCATGCTCTGGCCCCAGGGCGACGCGGCCGTCAAGCCCGGCGACCGGTCGGCCCTCAGCCCCGGCTCGTACTACACCGACGTGCTGGTCACGGGGGTCGATGCCAGCGCCTGCACGGCAGCCAACCCGGACGCCGCGGCGTCCAGTAACCCGACGGCCGACCCTGCCCTCGACCCTGCCCTCGACCCTGCGGCAGACCCCACCGCCACGGCCCCCGCCACCGACAAGAATGCGCAAACCATTCAGCAGCTCAGCACTCCCATGCCGGACTGTGTCGTGGTCACCGGTCAGCCGAGCGTTGCCGACCCCGATGGCAACGCCACCGTCACCGTGATCGTGGCCCCCGAATTTCAGCAGTACGGCATTCACGTCGGCGACACGCTTCGCACCATGTTCTCGCCCATCGTCGACGATCCCACGCTGGCGGCCGACCCGACGGCCCCGGCCCCCACTCAGGGCACCTACGCGTTCGTGGATTTCGAGCGCGGCTCGATGCTGTGGGTCCTCGCGATTGTTTACGCGATCCTCGTGATCGCCGTGGCCCGGCTCCGCGGCCTCGCGGCTATCGTGGGCCTGGTCTTCGCGTTCGTGGTGATTGGCTACTTCGTGCTGCCGGCCCTGCTCGCCGGTGAGTCGGCGCTGCTCGTGGGTGTCGTGAGCGCGTCGCTAATCATGCACATCGTGCTGTATACCGCGCACGGTTTCAACATGCGCACGACCACGGCGCTCATCGGCACGATGGCGGGTGTCGCGATTACCGCGCTGCTCGGCATGTGGTCGTCGTCGGCGGGGCGCATCTCGGGCCTCGCGGGCAGTGAGGATTCGCTCACGTTGCAGTCGCTCGCGCAGACCGTCAGCATCGGCGACGTCGTGCTCTGCGGCATCGTGCTCGCGGGCCTCGGCGTGCTGAACGACGTGACCATCACGCAGGCGAGCGCCGTGTGGGAGTTGCGCGCGGCGCGCCCCGACCTGACGCGCCGTCAGCTCTTCGTCAGTGGCATGCGCATCGGCCGCGACCACATCGCCTCCACCGTCTACACCATTGCCTTTGCCTACGCCGGTTCGGCGCTGCCCGTGCTGCTGCTGGTGGCGCTGTTCGACAACCCGCTCATGCACACGCTCACGACGGGCGAGGTGGCGGTCGAACTGGTGCGCACCCTGGTCGGCTCGATCGGCCTCGTGCTCGCGATTCCCGCGACGACGGCACTCGCCGTGTGGGCGGTACGCGGTCGCGGCGACGACAATGCTGACGAGTCGCACGACAGTGCTGTGGGAGCGGACGCGAGCGAGGCCGCCTTGGCACGGGCGCGCGAGCGGTTGCACAATAGGAAGGCAGCTGCGGGAGTTTCCGTGGCGACCGGCGCGGCCAGCGCGCGGCCCGACACGGGTGCAGACGGTGCCGCCGTGGCTGAGGCCGCGGCCGAGACTGCCGCTGCTTCTGAGGCCGCGGCAAGCGCTGCACCAGGCACGGCACCCGACACGGCGACGAGCATTCCCGCTGTGAGCGATCTCGCGGGCGACTCGCGTCTCGAGACGCCCCGCGAGGCGCCCCGTGAGGGCCGCACCGGTCGCGCCTCGCGCCGAGAGCGCGCCCCCGAGCCCTCACCCTTCGACGAGACGGACGACATCTAAGCATGACGATCACGCACATCGACCCCGCCGCAGCCACGCCGGCTGTGCCCACGGCTGCGCCCACGGTGGCCGTGCCCACGGCGCCACCCACGGTGGCCGGAATCGCGCACTCGGGCCTTACTGTGGGGCCGCATCACGTCGACACCCCGGTCGTGCTCGCACCCATGGCTGGTATCACCAACGCCGCCTTCCGCCTGCTGTGCCGCGAGTTCGGTGGACTGCATAGCGCCCAGGACGGCGGCGTGTTCGTCTCCGAGATGGTCACGAGTCGCGCTCTCGTCGAACGCACCCCCGAATCGATGCGACTCATTGAATGTGCCCCCAACGAGTTCCCCCGCAGCATCCAGCTCTATGGCGTTGACCCTGTCAACGTCCGCAAGGCCGTCGAGATGCTCGTGCGCGAGGACCGCGCCGACCACATCGACCTCAACTTCGGCTGCCCCGTGCCCAAGGTGACGCGCCGCGGGGGTGGCGCCGTGCTGCCCTGGAAGCTCGACTGGTATACCGCCATCGTCGAGCACGCAGTCACGGCCGGCGCCAAGGGCGGCGTTCCCGTGACGGTCAAGATGCGCATGGGCATCGACGACGACCACATCACCTACCTCGATGCTGGCAAGCGTGCCCAGGAGGTCGGGGCCGCCTGGGTTGCCCTGCACGCCCGCACCGCCGCCCAGCACTACTCCGGCACGGCCCGCTGGGAGGCCATCCGCGCCCTGAAGGAGCACGTGACCGAGATTCCCGTGCTCGGCAACGGCGACATCTGGACCGCCGAAGACGCCGTGCGCATGATGGCCGAGACCGGCTGCGACGGTGTCGTTGTTGGTCGCGGCTGCCAGGGCCGCCCGTGGCTGTTCGCCGACCTCTCGGCCATTTTTCACGGCAAGCCCGACCGCTTCGCTCCCAACCTGGGCGGCGTCGCCGACACGCTGCGTCGGCATGCCGAACTGCTCGTCGAGCACTTCGGCGACGAAGATAAGGCCCTGCGCGACATTCGCAAGCACATGGCGTGGTATTTCAAGGGCTACGTGGTGGGAGGCGAGCTGCGGGCCCAGTTCGGGCAGGTCACCTCGCTCGCCCACCTCGAAGACCTGATCAGTCAACTCGACCTCGACTCACCATACCCGGGCGCCGACGCCGAGGGTCCGCGGGGCCGGGCCGGTTCGCCCAAGTCGCCCGCCGTGCCCGAAAACTGGCTCAACGACCGCGACCTGAACGACGATATGCGCCGCACCCTCGCCGAGGCCGAGTTGTCGGTGTCGGGTGGCTGACGGCTACGCGCCCCGCGACGAGGAGCGTTTTCTCGCCGAGGCGCCCAAGTCGGTGCACCGCTCGCCGTTCGAACGCGACCGGGCTCGGCTGCTGCACTCCTCGGCGCTGCGCCGACTGGGAGCAAAGACCCAGGTCATGCGCGCCGGCTCGGACGACTTCGTGCGCACGCGGCTCACCCATTCGCTCGAAGTGGCTCAAGTGGGCCGCGGCCTCGCTGCCGAGCTGGGTTGCGACCCCGACGTGGTAGATACGGCCTGCCTCGCGCACGACCTGGGGCACCCCCCATTCGGACACAACGGCGAACGCACCCTCAACCTGCTCGCGCAAGACATCGGCGGCTTCGAGGGCAACGCGCAAACGCTGCGCATTGTCGCCCGGCTCGAACCCAAGGTGCTGCGCCCCGACGGCACCAGCGCGGGTCTGAACCTGACGCGCGCGTCCCTCGATGCCATCTGCAAGTACCCCTATCGCCTGGGGCGCGGACCCCAGGGTGGCTCCTCCGACAAGCACGGCGTGTATGCCAGCGAGGCGGACGTGTTCGAGTGGGTGCGCAGCCCCGCCCCGCGCCCCGACGGCACGGTCGAGCGGCTGCGGCCACCGTGGCGCCGCTGCTTCGAGGCCGACGTCATGGACATCAGCGACGACATCGCGTATTCCGTACACGATGTCGAAGACGCCGTAGTGCTCGGCCACATCGACCTGCGCGGACTCGCCGACGCGGGGGAGCGTCGCGCCGCGCTCACCACGGCGCGCGAGTGGTACCGCCGGGGCACGCCGCTCGATGACCTTGACGCGGCCCTGGCCCGACTCGAAGACCTGCCGTTCTGGGTGGCGGGGTACGACGGCAGCATCGCCAACCTCGCCGCCCTGAAAGACCTCACGAGCCAATTGATCGGACGCTTCTGTGGCGCGGTGGTTGCGGCCACCCGGGAACGCTTTGGCCCGGCCCCACTCTCCCGCTATGCCGCGGCGCTCGTCGTGCCCGAGGCCACCATGAACGAGATCTGCGTGCTGAAGGGCATCGCGGCCCACTATGTGATGGCGGCCGAGCGCCGACAGCCTATGTATAAGGACCAGGCGGCGACCCTCGAAACCGTGGTGGACCTGTTTCGTCGAACGGGCGAAAAGTATCTCGAACCCCCGCACCGCGAGCATTGGCAGCTCGCGTCGAGCGACCCCGAACGCGACCGCATCATCATCGACCAGGTGGCGTCGCTGACCGACGGTAGCGTGATGCGGTGGCGCCACGTGCGCCGCTAGCTGAGTGCGCGATAGACCCACGCGGGGCTACTGTGCGCCGGGCCAACGCTGCTTACGCTGCCCGCGAGACGCCCCGCGGCGTCCGCCCCCCAAACCCTAAGATGCAGGTATGGCCGGTCTGATCACGCAACCCTCGATTCAAGAGGTGCGCGAACGCGCCAATATTGAAGAGATTGTGGGCGAGCACGTCACGCTGCGCACGGCCGGTGTGGGCTCCAAGAAGGGCCTATGCCCGTTTCACGACGAAAAATCGCCCAGCTTCAACGTGCGGCCGCATCACGGCACGTATCACTGCTTCGGCTGCGGCGAGAGCGGCGACGTCATCTCGTTCGTGCAGCGCATGGAGCACCTCACGTTCGTCGAGGCCGTCGAGCGTCTCGCGGGGCGCTACAACGTGCAACTGCAGTACGAGGAGGGCCAGCGCCCCAAAGACGCGATCGACTACGGTTCGCGCCAGCGCATGTTGCAGGCCCACGCGCTGGCCGAGGGCTTCTACGCCGATCAGTTACGCTCGCCCGAGGCGGGGGAGGCGCGCACGTTTCTCGCGGCGAAGGGCTTTGACCGGTCGGCCGCGGCGACCTATGGCGTGGGGTACGCGCCCAAGGGCTGGGACGCCCTGCAGAAGTTTCTGCGCACTCGCGGGTTCAACGATCAGGAGTTGCTGCGGTGCGGCCTGCTCTCGGAGGGCCAAAGGGGCACATATGACCGCTTTCGGGGCCGCGTCATGTGGCCCATTCGCGACATCACCGGCGCGACCATCGGCTTCGGCGCGCGCAAGCTGTTCGAGGACGACAAGGGCCCCAAGTATCTGAACACGCCCGAGACGCCCATCTACAAGAAGTCGAGCGTGCTGTACGGCCTTGACCTCGCGAAGAAGTCGATCACCGGCAACCGCCGCGTCGTGGTGGTCGAGGGCTACACCGATGTCATGGCCGCGCATCTTTCGGGAGTGCCCGAGGCGGTGGCCACGTGTGGCACGGCCTTCGGCGACGATCACGTGCGCCTCGTGCGTCGGCTGATCGGCGATACGGACCGCGCGAGCGGCATTCACCTAGCCACCGACTCCGTGCAGCGCGGCGAGGTGATCTTCACGTTCGATGGCGACGCCGCGGGGCAAAAGGCCGCGCTGCGGGCCTACAACGATGATTCTAAGTTTTTGGCGCAAACCTACGTGGCCGTCGCGGCCGACGGCCTCGACCCGTGCGACCTGCGACTGCAGCGCGGGGACGCCGCGGTGCGCGCGCTCATCGAGGGGCGCAAGCCGCTGTTTGAGTTCGCGATTCACTCGGTGCTGGCCCAGGTTGACCTTGACTCTGCCGAGGGTCGCATCGCGGCGTTGCGGGCCGCGGCGCCCGTCGTGGCCGGCATCAAGGACAACGCGCTGCGCGGCGAGTATGCCCGCAGGCTGTCGGGCTGGCTGGGCATGGACATCGAGGAGGTGCGCCGCTCCGTCGGCGGCGCGTCAAAGCGCCTCGCGGCGCAGCAGTCTCAGCCCCCGGCCTACGGTGGGGGGACGCGCGGGCCCGCCCCGGCAGCGTCCGGCCAGTACTCGGGCGGCCAGGCCGGTCATGCGCAGTCGCAGCCCGGGGTTGACCCGAGTGTCGCCCCGAGCGCGAACCCGGGCGCGAACCCGTCGATGGCCGCTGTCTCCCCGCGGTTGCGCGATGTGGTCGACCAGCGCGACCCGCTCGCCATGATCGAGGTGCGCGCCCTGGGAGCGGTGTTGCAATTGCCGCACGTCGTGGGCACCGCGTTCGATCAGCTGCCACCCAGTACGTTCGCGGTACCCGCGCTGCGGGCGATCGCCGAGGCGGTCGTGGGCTCGGGAGGGGTGGCTCCTCTGGCGGGTCAGCCCGCGCTGATTTCGAGCTTCATGCAGCGCCTCTATGACTCCGTGCCACACCTCTTGCATGCCCTACTGGGTGATGTCATGAACCTGCCGGTGCCGGCGCGGGACGAGGCGGAGGCCACCGAGTACGTGCGGGGCCTGCTGCGGCGGCTCGAGGAGTTGGCGCTGACTCGCGAAATTACCGATCTGCGGTCGCGACTCGCGCGCTTGCAGGGCACCGACTCGGCCGAGGAGAGTCGGCAATTGATGCAGGTGCTCGTGCATCTCGACGATAGAAAACGCGCCCTGCGCACGGTGAACTAGCACCGGAGCAGGGCGCGCCCTGAGAGTCGCGTTAGGAGACGGCACCCGCGGTGGCGGCGAGGCCGAAGAGCCCGAACACGAAGATCACAAGCAAGGCCCAACCGCTCACGAGCAGGCCGTTAATGACGAGCCCCGTGATGGCCTTTCCGCGACCCGCGGGCTCTCGCTTGAGGCCCAGAATGCCGAGGACCAGACCCACGACCGGCAAGAAGAAGGTCCACCCGAACAGGACGGACGCGATGCCGAGCCACATGCTCGCGGTGCTGAGGCCCTGCGGCGGCGGCGTCATATACTGTGGCGCCATAGCGTGGTAGGTGTTCACCACGACCTGTGGCTGCTGCGCGGCGTGAGGCTGCGGGGGCACGTAGTACGCGTCTTGCTGTGGGTAGCCCTGGTTTACGTCTGCGTACGGTGTCGCATAGGGGCTCGACTGGGCTGCCTGTTGGGAAGCCTGCGCGCCATACGGGGCCTGCGTGCCGTAGCCCTGCTGCGCGCCGTACGGGGCCTGCTGGCCGTACGTCTCCGGCACCGGGCCGGGCAGGGCGGAGCCCGCCTGCCCCCCACCGGACTGCGGCGCGCTGTACGGGTGGTAGCTTGAACCTCCGGTGTTGGCCATGAAAATTCCCCCTGAGAAGTGGTCGCGACACTAATCGCGGCGTGAAAACTGCAAAACTCAACTAAAGCAGAGTTGTTGCGTTTCTTCATTCTACGATAATCCACCCAGGTTTTTCATCTGTGGAATGGTAGCCGCGCCCGATCACCGGGCGTACGATCAAAACCTACGCGCAGAGGTCATCCATGCGTCCTCGTGCGGCGTGGCGAGGGGGTCGTGATGAGGGTTCACCAGCAAGCGCGCGGCATCGGTGCCGCGCGAGCTTTCGCCTTCGCACTGCTCACCGCCGTGATCTCTAGCCTCGGCGCGTGCAGCACCTCCTGGTTGACGGAGCCCCGGGTCACCGCGGCCGACCCCGCGGGCGGCCACCAGCCGCCCTCGGCGTCCGCGCCCCTCGCGGTCACTCCGGCCCCGCCGCGTGAGCGAGACCGCAACTCCGAACTGCCCGACCTCGTGGGCACCGCCACGTACCACGACAGCCTTGGGCAGGCCGCCGCGCCAGACGGCGAGGCCTTGGCGGCCGACTTCAGCGCCGCCACGCTCGCCCGCATCGTGGTGGAGTCCGACCCGAGCCTCGGCGTACACCTGCGCGCCACGTCCCTCGTTTCTGTGGGCGAAACCTTTCAGCTGCCATCGCGATCGTCCGGGTCGACCTGGCGGTTCTTGTGGAGGTGCGCGAGCGAAGACGATATTGACCTCACACAATTGAGCTTCGTCGTGGACCCGCCCCGTCGACCGCCGACGAGCATCCCCGCGGTCACGCTGCCCAGCACGTGCAGCGCGTCCGACGGATGGCGCTCTGTGACGGTGCCCTCCTCCATGCTCGACCACGTCGAGTCGGCGCAATTGCACGCCTATGGCGGCACGGCGACGTTCGTGTACGCGCTGTTCGAGGTGCCCGACCTGGCGGCGCCCTCGGCCGACGAACGCCAGGCCGCCGAACTGGTCCGTGCCGATCGTGCCGCCTCCGCGCGGGGCGTCGAGGCGAGCGTGTTGCGCAGCACCCGCGAGGCCTTCACCACCGGCGCGCTGCTCAAGTATCTGTCGTCGTATCGCAACGTGGCCCCCGGCGATGTGGTCGCGGTCGGCGGAGCGCTGAGCGGCGATAGCGTGACCCTGCCGCCCCCCGCTGCCGGTGCCGCGGTGTACGGGCTGTATGCCCTCTGCGACGCCGACGCGGGCTCGATTCCGCCGCGCGGCCTCGTGCAGATTGCGGTGCGCGTCGCCGAGGCGCCGCACGACGTACTCGCCCTACCCCCGTGCGGGAGCGGCCCCTATGACATGCAGCCTGCGCTGCTCCCCGCGGATCGCACCACCGTGCAGTTCGTCTCGCTCGACGCGGTGCCCGTCAGCGTGCTGTACGTGGTCGTGACCAACCCCCTGAATGCGGAGCCCGAATGAGCACATCCACACCGAATGCACCGTTCCTGGGCAGGGCCCGCCCGGGTAGGGTCCGGACGCGCGTATCCCTCGCCGTCGCCGCGGCACTAGTTGCCTGCGTGGCCCTTTCGGGCTGCGGGGCCGATTGGCTCACGAATCCAGCCGTGACTCCCGCCACTTCGCACGCTGCGAGCCTTCCCGCGCCGCCCCAGGAGGAGGCCCCGCTGCTAGTGACCCCGGCGTCCGAGGCCCCCACACCAGACGCAGTTTCGCTGGCTGGTGCAGATGCGCTACCCGAGCCACAGCACGACCCCGCCTTCCCCGCGGTTCCGCAATACTCACAAATGACAAGCGATTTCAGCGCCGAGACTTACGCACGCGAAATCCGCACCTTTGGGCAGACGGATGACTGGGAACTGCTGACCACGGGCGTGGTTCTGGCTGGCGAGTCGTTCGCGCTGCCCGCTATCCCGCAGGGTAAGTCCTACGGATTTTCGTGGGTCTGCCGCTCGACCAGTGTCGTGGTCGTGACGTCGCTCGAAGTGCCGCCGAATGCGCGCAGCGTGTCGAACAAGCCTGGCCCCTGCAATGACTTCGACTCGCAAGCTCAGATGTCGCTGCCACCGGGCGAGGCGCCGTCGGCCGCCACCCTGAAAGCCTACGGCGGGACGGCGGAGTTCGCCTATGCCGTGTACGCCGTGACGCCCACCCTGGAGGCCTCAGAGTTTCACGGCACCCAAACCACCACACTCGACGAAGAGCGCGCGCACCGCAACGCGTCCCCGGAGTCGGTCGACTTCGCCGCCCCGCGGGCGAAACCGAGCCCCGAGGCCCTTCGTGCCTTCGTCAAGCAGCTCGCGGATTCGTCGGTGGGCGAGATCGTTGACGCGGGTACTGTCACGCAAGGCGAAGATTTCACGGTGCCCGGCGTGGACTGGGAGGCTCAGGGAATCCAGGTGTATGCGGTCTGCACGAACGTGCAAGCACCCGGCCATCTGCCCGAGACAGTGGGCGCAGCGGTCGTCCGCGACCACGACCCCACCACGGGTGCGCAGACTCCCGACTGTCAGTCGTCGCTGTTCGATTGGTACCCGGCCTCCATGTATTCACCGAGCTTCTCGGACCCCGCAACGCTCAGTTTCGTCACCGAGCCAGGGGTCACCGCCACGTTCACCTACGTGGTGCTTCGCACCGCTCCCTAACCCGAAAGGCACTATGCCCACCCCCGACTACGTGCTTGCCCTGCGTGAAAAGATCGGTCACGACCTGCTGCTCCTGCCGGGAGTGCGCGGCATCGTGCTGAACCCCGAGGGTCACGTGTTGCTGACCCTCAGACGAGACACGAAACGGTGGTCGCTACCGGCGGGAATCATTGAACCCACGGGGGAGCAGCCCGAGCAGACTCTCGCGCGAGAGGTGCTCGAAGAGACGGGCGTCGCCATCTACGGCGCCGTGCTGCTCGAGGTGCGCACTACCGAACCACGGCAGTACCCCAACGGCGACAACGTGCAATTTGTGACCATCACCTACAGCGCTCGCACCGACGCCCGCGCCGCGGTGGTGGGCGATGACGAGAATCTCGACGTCGGCTTCTTTGCGATCGACGCGCTGCCCGAGGGTGTGCACGCCGATGTGGTGCGCGTGCTGAGGGAGTTTGTGTAGGCGCCAAGTCAGGCTGGGCTCGAACGGCACAATCGGCACAAACGGCACAATCGGCACAATCGGCACAATCGGCACAAAAAAGACGGCCCGAGAGCCGTCATTTCGCCGTTGACCTGCGTTGTTGTGAAGCTGCCCCGCCAGGGATCGAACCTAGTATTCAAGAACCAAAAACTTGCGTGTTGCCAATTACACCACGGGGCAGCGGGCCAAGGGCCCGGGCGTGAAGCCGTCAACGATTCTCGCACAGTCCGGGGCCAAAAGTGAAAACGAGACTCGCGTGACGTGTGCCGTGACACTGGGGCGGAGGAGGGGGTCGATTTGGGATTTTCGCCGCCGCTCATGTATGGTTTTTCAGGTTGATCCCCCATAGCTCAATTGGCAGAGCATTCGACTGTTAATCGAAGGGTTTCTGGTTCGAGTCCAGATGGGGGAGCACACAAGGGCTCCGGCGTGCCGGGGCCTTCTGCATGTTTCAGCGTCACAACGCTGCGTGCGGGTGACGTTAACAACACCGTTCGAAGCGCGTCAAAACCGCTCGCTCCGGTATTCTTAACGAGTCATTCCCCCATAGCTCAATTGGCAGAGCATTCGACTGTTAATCGAAGGGTTTCTGGTTCGAGTCCAGATGGGGGAGCATACGAGGGCCCCGGCAGCGCCGGGGCCCTTTGTCATACCGGTCGAATGTGAACGCGCCAAGTGTGTTACCTAGGTTACCGTGTGAACGGAACGGGGGGCTGCCAACCCGGCCCGCCGCGCGTCCGGCCTCACAAAACACCAGGTCAGAGCGGGTTTTGCGGGCGGCTCGAGCGAAGCCCGGCCCCCGCCGTGCGGCGCCCCGTGAACGTGTGCGACGCGAACACCCTCGACCTGCCGCGCGCGGTTACGTAGCGTGTAGCCATCGAAGCATCCGCCACGAGCCGCCCGCGCGCCGGGCACAAGGAACACGCCATGAAGAAGATCCTCGCAGGCCTCACCGCCGCACTACTCGCCACCAGCCTGCTGACCGCGTGCGGCGGCGGCACGACCGCAGCCGAAGACGGCGGCACCATTCGCATCGGCGTGACCGACGGCGCCAAGGCGTACTGGAAGACCTTCACCGCCGAGGCGAAGAAGCAGGGCATCGAGGTGGAGATCGTGCCCTTCACCGACTACGCGCAGCCCAACCCGGCCCTCAAGCAGGGCCAGCTCGAGATGAACGAGTTCCAGCACATTCAGTACCTCGCCACTTACAACGTCAACAACAACGACACGCTCAAGTTCATCGGGGCCACCGCGGTTTACCCGCTGCCCCTGTACTCGGAGAAGTACAAGAGCGTCGCGGAGTTCCCCGCGGGGTCGCAGGTCGTGATCCCGAATGACGTCGTGAACCAGGCGCGCGCGCTGCTCGTGCTGCAGGCGGCCGGGCTGCTCAGCCTGAAGGACGGCGGCTCGACCACCTCAACGCCCGCCGACATCGAGGCGGGGGCCAAGGTCGAGGTCGCGGCGGTCGACGCGAGCCAGACCCCGCAGGCCTTGAAGAGCGCCGCCGGGGCAATCATCAACAACAACTATGCCGCGACGGCCAACATCCCCGACACGCAGATCGTGTACTCGGTGGACCCCGACAATGCGGCCTCGCTGCCCTACGTGAACGGCTTCGTGGTGCGCGCCGAGGACGTGGCCAACCCCACCTACGCCAAGCTCGTGGACATCTACCACAGCCCCACTGTGTACGAGCAGGTGAAGAAGGACCTCGGCACGGGCATCGAGCGCAAGAACACTCCCGATGAGCTGAACGCTGAACTGGCCAAGGTCGAAGCTCAGGTCAAGGCGGCCAAGTAACCGATGGCAGGCGATCAGGTGGCGGCGGGCTCGCCCATCATCCGGTTCGTGAAGGCGAGTAAGACCTTCACGGGCGGTAAGAGTTCCGTGCATGCCGTGCGTGAGGTCACCCTCGACATCAACGCGGGCGAAGTAGTGGGCGTGATCGGTTACTCGGGCGCCGGCAAATCCACCCTGCTGCGCCTGATCAACGGACTCGAAACGCCCACCGCCGGCGACGTCTCGGTGCTGGGTCAGCAGGTTTCGCAGCTGGGGGAGCGGGGCCTGCGGGCCCTGCGCCGCGACATCGGCATGATCTTTCAGCAGTTCAACCTGTTCAACGCGCGCACCGTCGCCGGCAACGTGGGGTATCCGCTCAAACTCGCGGGCGTGCCGCGCGCCGAGCGCGAGGCCCGAGTGACCGAGCTGCTCGACTTTGTGGGCATCGGCGATAAAGCGCGACGCTACCCGCGCCAACTCTCGGGCGGCCAGAAGCAGCGCGTGGGTATTGCCCGGGCGCTCGCCTCGAACCCGAAGATCTTGCTCGCCGACGAGGCGACGAGCGCCCTCGACCCCGAGACCACCCACGAGGTGCTCGAACTGCTGCGGCGCGTGAACCAGCAGTTTGGCACCACAATCGTCGTCATCACGCACGAGATGGACGTGGTGCGTCGCCTCTGCGACCGCGTCGCGGTCATGGAGAACGGCGCCCTGCTCGAATACGGGCCCGTCTACGACGTGTTCGCGCAACCCCGGGCGCAGGCCACGCGGCGCTTCGTGCAGGGGGTGCTGCACGATCTGCCGACGCCAGAAACGCTGAACCGACTGCGCGCGCGGCACCCGGGCACGCTCGTCTCCGTGGCGATCCGCGAGGAGCCCGGCGGCGAGGCCCCCTCCGTCAACGCCATCGTGCAGCGCCACGCGGGAGTGCGCTCCAGCGTCGTCTACGGCGGCATCACCGAGATCGACGCGCGCGCCTTCGGCTCTCTCGTGTACGAATTCGCGGGTGAGGCCGCCGCCGTGGACGCCCTGGTGGCCGAGTTGGCAGCCGCCGCCCCCGTGATCACCGACCTCGACGCGGCAAGCCACGCGGCGGCGCGGCCCGCCGCGGGCGAAAAGGAGCAGGATCGCTAATGGATTCAATACTCGAGAATCGCGACGTGCTGATCGAGGCGATCGGCCAAACCCTGCGCATGGTGAGTGTGACGCTGCTGATCGGCGGCTTCGTCGGCCTGTGCATCGGCCTCGGGCTGTACTCGACCCGCCCCGGCAACCTCATGCAGAATCGCATTGTCTTCACCGTGCTCAACATCGCCGTGAACATCGTGCGGCCGATCCCGTTCATCATCTTCATCACCGCGGTCGCGCCCCTGACCTTGCAGGCGATGGGCACCACGATCGGCACGGATGCCGCGATCTTCCCCATGACTCTCATGGCCTCGTTCGCCATTGGTCGCGTCGTGGAGCAAAACCTCGTGGCGGTGGACCCCGGCATCGTCGAGGCGGCGCGTGCCATGGGTGCCTCGCGACTGCGGATTCTCTTCGCGGTGGTGGTGCCCGAGGCGCTGGCCCCGTTGATCTTGGGGTACACGTTCGTGTTCGTCGGCATCGTCGACATGTCGGCCATGGCTGGAGCCATCGGCGGCGGCGGTCTCGGCGACTTTGCCATTCAGTACGGCTACCAGCAGTTCAACTATGCCGTCACGTTCTTCACCGTCGCGATCATCATCGTCATGGTGCAGCTCGCGCAGCTGCTCGGCAACTACCTGTCGCGGCGGGCCCTGCACCGTTAGCGCGGGGGCCTGGCGATTCGGGGGCCTGGACGCCGCGGACACCCGTCTCGGGGTCCGCGGCGTTTTCGCGTGTGGCGGTGGGGCGGTGAGTGCCGGTCGGGCACGCCGCCTACGGGCGTGCCCCTCCGGGCACGCCGCCTACGGGCGTGCCCCTACGGGCGCTCCGCGCCCCCGTAAGCGGCCAGCACCCGCTGGCCCTCCTCCGCATTGATCGCGGCCACGAGATTCGGCAGCACCCTCACCGCATACCCGTGATCCCGCAGGTCCCGCGCCGTCGCGGCCACGCAATAGTCGGTCGCGACCCCGCACACGTCGACCCGACGTACCAGCGAGGCGTCCAAAATCTCGCACAGGCCCCGGTCGCCGCCCACCTCGTGGCCCTCCGCCCCCGAGTAGGCGGCGGCGTACTCGCCCTTGATGATGCGATGCGCGCGGCGGCCGCGCGCCGTGTAGCGGTCTACGGCCGCGGCGATCTCGTCGTGTACCTCGGCGCCGCGGGTCTCGGCGGCGCAATGCACGGGCCACGAGTCCTCGAAGTCGGGTTGGTCGGACCAGTGGGTGCCGGGGTCGATGTGCCAGTCTTGGGTGGTCACCAGCACGTCGTAGCGGGTCGCGTCGATGTGACGCGCGATGCGCGCATAGGCGGCGAGCGCGCCGGGTACGGCGAGGGTGCCGCCTTCGGCGAAGTCGTATTGCGCGTCGACAACCACGAGCGCGGTGCTGCTGGGGAGGATGGCCATATCTACCTCTGTGAGTCTCGAAATGCTCGCTTGTACTCTACGCGGTGCAGGCGCGGGCGGGCGCGCTGTGATGGGAACGACACGGCGGCGCGCATCTTGAACTCTGTCGCCGCGCAACGTTCCGACAGCGCCGTTGCTAAACTCGTAGGGCGCCACGAACACTGCGAGCAGCGGTTTTTGGCGAGGGGTGTTAGCTCAGTCGGTTAGAGCAACGGACTCATAATCCGTCGGTCCTGGGTTCAAGCCCCAGACACCCTACTTAGCGCATTTGCGCGTTCGGCCTCCCCGAGCGAGGGGAGGGCTCCATGAAGGCGCCGCGGGCGCTCCGGCGGCAAAGAGGAAAAATGGCCATTCGCGAACTGCGTTACGTGGGCGATCCCGTCCTGCGCACCCCGTGCGATCCGATCACCGAGATCACCGACGGCGTGCGCTCGCTCGTTCAAGACCTGCTCGACTCGGTCAACCTCGAGGGTCGCGCGGGCCTCGCCGCGAACCAAATTGGCGTAGGCCTGCGGGCGTTCTCGTGGAACGTCGAGGGCGACATCGGTTACGTGCTGAACCCGAAGATCGTGGCGCTCGATGAAGAATACGTGCAGGACGGCGACGAGGGCTGCCTCTCGGTGCCCGGCCTGTGGTACCCCACGGTGCGCGCGTGGTACGCCAAGTGCGTGGGCACCGACCTCGACGGTAAAGAGGTCGTCGTGGAGGGTGAAGAGCTCATGGCGCGGTGCATTCAGCACGAGGTCGATCACCTCGACGGGTTTCTCTACATCGACCGCCTGAGTAAACCACTGCGTAAGAAGGCTCAGATTGCCATTCGCAAGGGCCTGGCTATTCCCGCGGAATAGGGCGCGTTCGGGTAGCCGTAAGAATCCGTTATCTGGTTTCGGTTTTTCTTTCCGGCCTCCGTGCGGTTAAATGGGCCGTAGCAAAATTACATACAGGTAATTTCGCGTGACAGTGCGCTACCCGGTCCACAGGGGCTGGTGGCGGGCTTGCGCGAAACGATCCGGGCGCACGCGTCGATTCCGGTTCTTGATGCTGATCGTTGGGGAAGACGACTCAGTCTTCATCAAGAAAGGCAATCACATGGCGAATGCAACGCGCGGCATCGTATTGATTCACTCTGCCCCTCGGGCACTGGCGAGCCACATCGAAACAATGCTCGATGAGATCGTCGAGCGACGCTATTCCTTCCAATGGATCAGCCAGCCCGCAGGCGAGGGTCTTTGGCGAGCCGAAACCACCTGGCAGGGGCCAGCGGGTTCGGGCGCCGCGTTGGCGTCCCGTTTGCGCCTCATCAAGAATATTCGCTTTGAGGTCACCGAAGAACCCAGCCACGGCTCGCTGGGCAGCCGCTACTCGCACACTCCCGGCCTCGGCATTCATCACGTGCACATCGACTCGGCGGGTAACGCCCTCGTCAACGAAATGGTGCTGAACGAGGCCCTCGATCTGCTCACGAGCGACCCCCGGGCCGCGCGGCATTCCCTGCGCTTGGCCCTGGGTCAGGCGTGGGACGAAGAACTCGAATCGTTCCGTCACGCCAGCGAGGGAGCGCCGGTGCGGTGGTTGCATAACGTCGGCTGACCTGGCGGCGGGCCGCACGCGCGTCCGGCCCGCTACCTCGCCCCAGCAAAACGCCCCCGGCACCGGGGGCGTTTTTGCATGCCTCTAGCGCGCGCTTTCGAGCGATCTCGTAATAATGTCTTGAGGCACGCTGAGCATGATGCCCACGGCCCGCACCTGGCGTATTTCGTCGTCACTGAGCACGTTATCGGCCCACGCCTCGGCGACCACGCCTTCGAAGTACTTGCGATGCAGCACCTCGCGATTGCGCAGTTCGAACCCGAAATGGTCGGCCAACAGGTGTAGATTGTCGGCCTCGTTGATGTCGAGAAAACCGTCGCTCAGCGCGAGGTCGAGCACCGCCAGGTATTCGAGCTCGTGGATGGGGTCAAGCCCCGCCGTGTGCCACGGCCGCGCCGTGGGCGCCACCCGACCGAGAAAGCTCTCGGGCAGGCGTTCCATGTCGGGCCGCACACGCACCGCGGGTTCGGTGACCGGCTCGGCGAGGGCCCCGCGTTTCAGCGTGAACGGGTGGGCCCGTTGCTTGCGGACGCGCGCGGGGTACTGTTCCAGCAGCACGCGAAATATTTGCGCGGCCGCGTTGGCGTCGGCGAGGGCCTCGTGGGCGCGGCGCAGCCGCAGACCCAGCGCCTGACCGCAGTCGACTAGGGAACGGCCCGTCGAGGCGTCCACCTCGTGACACAGCCGCATGGTGCACATCGACTCGATCTTGGTGACCTGGTTGGCGAGACCGGCGCGTTCAAATTCGCTGCGCAGGAACGTGAGGGTGAACGCTGCGCGGTGCGAGACGAGCACTCGACCCGCGAGCAATTGCGCGAAGTAGGGTGCGATCTCGCGAAAGCGCGGGGCTTGCAACACGTGCTGCCTGCGCACTCCGTGGATGTGGGTGGGGCCGAGCTCGGGCCCGGGATTCAGGAGGGTTGACCACGTGTCTTGCACGGCGCCGCTTGCATCGAGCAGCACGACGGCAATCTCGAGGATCCGGTCGCCCCGTTCGGCGAAGATGCCCGTGGTCTCACAGCCGATAACCGCATACTGCTGATTCATGGTGGCTCCCTCCCTGATGGACCGGTCGACTAGCGGGTGGTGAAGACGATGGACACATTGTGGCCACCGAAGCCGAACGCGTTGTTGAGCGCCGCAATGTCACCCTCGGGCAGGTCTTGCTTCACGTTGGCCACGACATTGAGCGGAATCGAGGCGTCGAGATTGTCAATGTTGATCGTGGGAGGCGCCACGCGGTCGCGCAGGGCCAGCACCGTGAAAATGGATTCGAGCGCGCCGGCACCGCCGAGGAGGTGACCCGTCATCGACTTGGTGCCGCTCACGAGCATGTGGTCCGCCTCGTCGGCGAACGCGTAGCGAATGGCGGTCGCCTCGGCGCCGTCACCTGCGGGGGTGGAGGTCGCGTGGGCGTTGATGTGCACGATGTCTTTGGCGTCGATGCCCGCGTCGGCGACGGCGGTGAGCATGGCTCGACCGGGGCCGCTGCCGTCGGGCGTGGGGGCGGCGATGTGGTGCGCGTCGGAGGACATGCCGACGCCGTCGACGTACCCGTAGATCGTGGCGCCGCGGGCCTTGGCGTACTCTTCGGCTTCGAGCACCATGACGCCCGCGCCTTCACCGAGCACGAAGCCGTCGCGGTCTGTGTCGTAGGGGCGCGACGCCAGTTCGGGTGCGTCATTGCGCGTCGACAGGGCGCGCATGTTGGCGAATGCCGCGATGGGCAGGGGGTGAATGGCGGCCTCGGTGCCGCCCGCGACGATGACGTCGGCGCGACCGGCTCGAATCATGTCGACGGCGTAGGCGAGGGCTTCGGCGCCGGAGGCACAGGCCGAGACGGGGCAGTGGGCACCCGCGAGGGCACCGAGCTCGAGTTCGACGTGTGCGGCCGCGGAGTTCGCCATGAGCATCGGAACGGTGAGCGGGTTGACGCGGCGGGCACCCTTCTCTTGCATGATGTCCCACTGGTCGAGGAGGGTCCAGACGCCGCCGATGCCGGTTCCGAGCACGACGCCGAGGCGAAGGGGGTCAACCTCGGGGGTGCCCGCGTCTTGCCAGGCCTCGCGCGACGCGACGAGCGCCGCTTGGCCTGCGGGGTCAAGTCGGCGCGTTTCGGGGCGGCTCAGCACCTCGGCGGTGGGCACTTTTAGCTGGCAGCCGAAGGTGACGGGCAGCTCTTGCTTGCCGACCCAGTCGCCCGTGAAGGTCGCGGCGCCGGAGACGCCGGCCAGGGCGTTCTCCCACGTGGTCTTGGCGTCGCCGCCGAGGGGCGAGGTGGCTCCGATTCCGGTGACGACAACTCTGCGCCGTGAAGTCATTGCGAGTCCTTAGATGCTGTGGTGTGAGTATGAAACGGGTCGAGTACGGGTCGAGTACGGGTCGAGTACGGGTCGAGTACGGGTCGAGTACGGGTCGAGTACGGGTCGAGTACGGGTCGATGAAAAGCAAATGGCCGAGAACCCGCTGGTGGGCGGGTTCTCGACCATTCGACTTACTTCGCGTTTGCGATGAAGTTGACGGCGTCGCCGACGGTCTGCAGGTTCGAGACCTCTTCGTCGGGGATCTTCACGTCGAACTTCTCTTCGGCCTGCACGACGATCGTCATCATCGACAGCGAATCGATGTCGAGGTCGTCG
Source organism: Micrococcales bacterium 31B (assembly GCA_022803075.1). GTDB lineage: Bacteria > Actinomycetota > Actinomycetes > Actinomycetales > Dermabacteraceae > JAFFTF01. Next base: position 264,565 of record JAFFTF010000005.1, on the reverse strand, counting down.
CTGAACGACTTGTCGAGCTGAACGTCCGCGGCGTCGATACCGGTCTCGTCGTTCACGATCTCTGCGAGGCCAGCGAGGATGTCTTCAGGGCTATGTGCCATGGGATTTCTCCTTGTAGTGCCGTGATGGCGGTTGTGCCGAAGGGGCATAGTGCCGCTAGTGGCGGTTGTGCGCCGAAGCGCGGTACAGGGGGTTTGGGGCTGCGGGTCACCGCCCGCATGCCCACGTCCGCCAGGGCGGAACGATGGACTTTTCACTCCACCAACGTTTACGTGAAAACTCTACGGTGATAGTCAACACCGTTGGCGGCGAATCGCGAAAGCAACGCGCAGAACTCGCGGTAACTCTCGCATGGTGAGCGTCACGCGCCGGAGTGTTCCCGGAGCAGGTCGCTCGCCTTATCGAGATCGGCGGGGGTCTTGACGGCGAGGGTGGCCACGCCGGGCAGGGCCCGCTTTGCGAGGTTGACGAGCGTGCCCGCTGGTGGCAGCTCGATCAGGGCGGTGATGCCCATGGCTTTGAACGTCTCCATGCAGAGGTCCCAGCGCACCGGGTTTTGCACCTGAGAGACGAGTCGCGTGAGAACCTCGGCGCCATCGGTCAGCGCCTCGCCGTCGACGTTCGACACCACGGGCACGCGGGGTGCCATGACGCTGAACGAGCGCGACAGATCTCTGAGCGGCGCCACGGCCGGTGCCATGAACTCCGTGTGGAACGCGCCCGCCACGGGCAGGGCGATGACCTTGGCCTTCGCGGGCGGGGCCGCCACAAGGGCCTGCACCTGCTCGCTCGTGCCTGCGGCCACTATTTGGCCCGCACCGTTGAGGTTGGCCGGTACGCAGCCGGACGCCTCGATGGCAGCCAGCACCTCGGCCTCCTCTCCGCCCACCACCGCGGCCATGCCGGTCTCGGTGGCTGCTGCGGCCTCTGCCATAAGGCGGCCCCGAGCGGTGACGAACTGCAAGCCGTCGACGGGGCTCAGGGCGCCAGCGGCGGCTGCGGCCGTGATCTCGCCGACCGAATGGCCCGACAGTACGGCAACGGAGGCCAGTACATCGGTCTGAGCCTGCCAGGCATGCAGCGCGGTGAGCCCGGCCGCCACGATGAGCGGCTGGGCGACGGCGGTGTCCTTGATCGTCTCGGCGTCCGAAGTGGTGCCGTGCTCGATGAGGTTAATGCCGGAGGCCTCCGACATTTCTTCGAGTGCGCGCTGAACCTCGGGGAGTTCAAGCCAGGGCGCCAGGAAGCCAGGCTTCTGGCTGCCCTGACCGGGGCAGACAATCGCGATCATTAGGCGTCGCCGCCCGCGTTACCGGAGGTGCCCGCGAGTACGTTGTCGATCTCGTACTTCTGGTACGCCTGGGCGGGAACGCTCTGGTCGATTTCGCCGCGGCGAGCGAGCTGCTGCAGCGCCTTCACGACGATCGAGTGCGAGTCGATCTTGAAGTGGCGGCGCGCGGCGGCGCGCGTATCCGACAGTCCGAAGCCGTCGGCGCCGAGCGTCGCGTAGTCACCGGGAACGAAGGCGCGGATCATGTCGGGCACATCGTGCGCGTAGTCGCTCACGCCGAGGAACGGGCCGGGAGCGTGTTGCAGTTTCTCGGTGACGAAGGGAACGCGGGCCTCACCGGAGAGGTTGTTGAACGCCTCGGAGTCGGCGGCGACGCCGTCGCGGCGCAGTTCGGCCCACGAGGTCACCGACCACACATCGGCGTTGACGCCCCAGTCTTTGGCGAGCAGTTCTTGGGCTTCGAGGGCCCACGGCACGGCGACGCCGGAGGCGAGCAATTGGGCCCGGGGACCCGTCTCAGACGCGGGGGCTCGCAGGTGATAGATGCCCTTGATAACGCCCTCGACGTCAAGGTCCGCGGGCTCCGCGGGCTGCTGCATCGGCTCGTTGTAGAGCGTGATGTAGTAGAACACGTTGGGGTCGCGCGGGTCTTGACCGCTGTACATGCGCTGCAGGCCATCGCGCACAATGTGCCCGATTTCGTAGCCGTAGGCGGGGTCGTAGATGACCGCTGCGGCGTTGGTGGCCGCGAGCACGGGGGAGTGTCCGTCGGCGTGCTGGAGGCCTTCGCCCGTGAGCGTCGTGCGACCGGCGGTGGCGCCCATGACGAAGCCGCGGCACATCTGGTCGCCGGCGGCCCAGAAGGCATCGCCCGTGCGCTGGAACCCGAACATCGAGTAGAAGATGTAGACGGGAATCATGGTTTCGCGGTGCGTCGAGTACGACGAGCCCACGGCCGTGAACGCCGCGGCCGAGCCGGCCTCGTTGATGCCGACGTGCAGCAGTTGGCCGCTCGTCGACTCCTTGTACGAGAGCATCTGGTCGGCGTCGACGGCAATGTAGTTCTGACCGTGCGGGTTGTAGATCTTCGCGGTCGAGAAGAAGCTGTCCATGCCGAAGGTGCGGGCCTCGTCGGGGATGATCGGCACGATGCGGTGGCCGATCTCCTTGTCGCGCATGAGGTCTTTCAGCAGGCGCACGAAGGCCATTGTCGAGGCGATCTCTTGCTTACCCGAGCCGCGGTTGGCGCTCTGGTAGGCCTTCGCATCGGGCATGGCGAGGGCCGGTGCCTCTTTCTTGCGCGAGGGAATGCCACCGCCGAGGAGGCGACGTCGCTCCAGCATGTACTGCATCGCGGGGTCGGATTCGCTGGGCCGGTAGTACGGGGGCGCGTACGGGTCGCGCTCGAGTTCTTCGTCGCTGATGGGAATGCGCAGGCCGTCGCGGACGTGCTTGAGGTCTTCGAGCGTGAGCTTCTTCATCTGGTGGGTCGCATTGCGGCCCTCGAAGCGCTCGCCGAGGCCGTAGCCCTTCACGGTCTTGACGAGGATCACGGTGGGCTGACCCGAGTGTTCCGTCGCCGCCTTGTAGGCCGCGTACACCTTGCGGTAGTCGTGACCGCCGCGCTTCATGAGCCAGATGTCGTCATCGCTCATGTTCTCGACCATCGCCTTGGTGCGGGGGTCGCGACCGAAGAAGTGGTCGCGAATGAACCCGCCGTTATTGGCGCGATAGGTCTGGTAGTCGCCGTCGGGCGTCGTGTTCATGAGGTTCACGAGGGCGTGGTCGCCGTCTGCCGCGAGCAGCGAATCCCATTCGCGACCCCAGATCACCTTGATGACGTTCCAGCCGGCGCCGCGGAACTGCGACTCGAGTTCTTGAATGATCTTGCCGTTGCCGCGCACGGGGCCATCGAGGCGCTGCAGGTTGCAGTTCACGACGAACGTGAGGTTGTCGAGTTCTTCATAACTCGCGAGCTGCAGGGCGCCGCGCGACTCGACCTCGTCCATTTCGCCGTCACCGAGAAAAGCCCACACGCGCTGCTGCGACGTGTCTTTGATGCCGCGACCCTGCAGGTACTTGTTGAACTGAGCCTGGTAGATGGCGTTGATCGGACCGAGGCCCATCGACACCGTGGGGAACTGCCAGAACTCTGGCATGAGGCGGGGGTGCGGGTATGACGACAGGCCTCCACCCGTGTGGGAAAGTTCTTGACGGAACCCGTCCATCTGGTGATCGTCGAGGCGACCCTCCAGATAGGCGCGGGCGTACATGCCGGGGGAGGCGTGGCCCTGGAAGAAGATCTGGTCGCCGCCGCCCGGGTGGTCCTGGCCGCGGAAGAAGTGGTTCATGCCCACTTCGTACAGCGTGGAACTCGACGCGTAGGTGGAGATGTGGCCGCCGACCCCGATGCCGGGGCGCTGGGCGCGGTGCACCATGACCGCAGCGTTCCAACGAATCCAGCGACGGTAGGTGCGCTCGAGTTCTTCATCACCGGGGAACCAGGGTTCCGACTCGGGTGGAATGGTGTTGACGTAGTCCGTTGCCGTCAAACTGGGCACGCCCACCTGACGTTCGCGGGCCCGGCCCAGGAGGCTTTGCATGACATAGCGGGCACGCGTGCGTCCGCGCTCGTCAATCAGGCCATCGAGAGAATCGCGCCATTCGAGCGTTTCCTCGGGGTCAATATCGGGCAGTTGGCTAGGGAGACCATTCAGGATTGGTCCCTTAGCGTGTTGTCCAACGGTCACAACAACCTTCTTTCGTCTTCAACGATCTGCCCGGATGTTCTTGTGAAACACCAATGGCGGCAGCGCACCCGCCCGGTGAGGAGCGTGGCATCGCCGTAAGTTTACGACTTTCACACAGAACCTGCGTGATAGTCCACGCCTGAGTGCCTATCGATTGCCGCACGTCGCAGGGGTGGTTGTGGGCCGGCGCGGCAAGCTGCGAAAAGGCGCGGCGGCATCTCGCATTCGCGTCGCATGTCGCTCTGGCGCTTGCCTTGCACGTAACGTAGTAAGTGACATCCATTTCATGTGAAGGGAGCTGCCGCGGTCACGCCGCGCACACTATGGATACGGACACTGTGGCCCAGCGCTTGGGCCTGAAGCAGGGAATGATCATCCAGGAGTTCGGATACGACGACGACGCCGATCTGGACCTCCGCGACGCCATCGAAGATTCGATCGACGCGGACCTGGTGGATGAAGACTTTGGTGACGTCGTGGACGGCGTGGTGCTGTGGTGGCGCGATGTCGACGGAGACCTCGTCGACGCGCTCGTCGACGCCATGGTTTCGCTCGAAGAGGGCGGCCCCGTGTGGGTGCTGACCCGCAAGGCGGGGCGCGACGGATACGTGCCCGCGAGCGATGTGACCGAGGCGGCCACGCTGTCGGGCCTGCACGCCATGAACTCCATTTCGCTCGCTCCCGACTGGGTGGGCACCCGCCTCGCATCGGCGCGCCAGCGTCACAAGTAATGCTGGCCCCGCTTCGCGTCGGTGCGCCCGTGCCCGATTTTTCGTTGCCGGACGCCGCGGGGGCCCGCTGGTCCGCCAGCGACTTCGCTGGCAGCCGGGTTGCGTTCTTTTTTGTGCCGTTCGCGTTCACGGGAGTGTGCACCCGTGAGTTGGAGTGGCTGCGCGAGAACAAGGCCGCATTTGTGGCCGCCGATGTGGAGCCCCTCATCGTGTCGTGCGATGCGCGTGCCTCGCAATCTGCCTGGCTGGAGGCGCTGGGCTGCTCCGAGTTCACGTCGCTGTCTGACTTCTGGCCGCACGGCGCATTCGCGAGGGCGTGCGGGGTGTTGGACGAGGCGCACGGGTACGCGCTGCGCGCCACGGTCATCGTCGACGACGCCTCGGTGGTGCGCTGGTTTTCGGTGTCGCCCGCGCATGAGGAACGCCACCTCGATGAATTTCTCCTTGCCCTCGAATCCGTGTAAGGTTGTGCGAGTGCCACGGGAACGCAGCCGCCAGGGCTGGTATCTTCCGTGACTACGTGAACTGCAGCAATGCGGTTTATGGGCCTATAGCTCAGTTGGCTAGAGCGCCACGTTTACACCGTGGATGTCGGGGGTTCGAGTCCCTCTGGGCCCACCATTTGTGAGACCGCGAGTCGCGTGCGACTCGCGGTTTCTTTTTGGTTTCAGGGCCTCAAAGGTTGGTGACATCTTGAGCGATTTTGATTGGCCCGACCAGGCACAGATTGACGCTGCCTGGGGGTCGCTGGCGGCCCAACGCGCTCAAAAAGTCGAGCAGGGTCCACTGCGGGCGTTAACGCGTGAAGAAGCCGACGCCATTCTCGACGCAAGGAAGAAATTGAGCGGCGCGTGATCCCCCGTGTTGTCATCCAACCCATGGCACTTCAAGAACTAAGAGATGCCATTGATTGGCTTAACGAGAGCAGTCAACGGCGATGGTTGGGCCTGCTCCCTGGCCACGACTGCAGGCCACACATTGACCCTAAGCATTGTGGACTGAAGAGTTCGAGCTTCGCGTCGGTCCTCGGCGCGATGGAGCAGCCGGAGTCGAGTTCGCGCGGTTGTAGGGAGATATTAACTCAATGCGAACCGGGCGATTTGGTCAGCGAGCCAAGCCGCGACACCGAATATAGCGACTACAGGGAGTCCGAGGAACTGCTGCACGGTTAGGAAAAGGACCCTTTCGATGGTCACCCGCTCGGCAGGCAACGAGATCGCTACCAGACGAGAACACCGGCCCCTGCCAGCAAGACTAGTTCGAGGCCGAACTTGACGGTCAACGCGAGAACACGCAACTGGTCGGAGACGTTGATCAACGTCATGGCGACTATGCCCGCAATACGATGTCGAGTGTGCTGACAATGCTTTGCAACGTGGTGCTGATAGGTCTGGCTTGCTTGCAACCCCTCGCCAAGGTCGAGGGCAATGGAGCCATGCAAGGTGGAGCGGATCAACCGCCCCAAGATCAGCGCCTTACCGGTGCGTGGCGACCTCACGGGCTCACCTTCGCGGCTTGTCGCCAAAGTTACGGCGTCACAGTTGAGGGAGCGCTGGGACCTCCACCGCAGCCTACGGCGCGGAGCATCGACGCAGCCGGTGCACGGACTGCTCTCAATCGAGCACGTGGCTCCTTTGTCCTGGCAAGCTATGCACAGCAGCATTCACCGAGACGGGAGGGCACCGAGCGCCCATTGTGTGTGCGGCGAGAAATCGGGGCTTCCGAACCTCGCAATCGACTTGATCTGACTGCGAAGGTCAGCCATTACCGGACGGGGTCGCTGATGAATCTCCATCGCGATGTGCTTCGCCTGTCGGCCATGGGTAGGCGTTCCAGGCGTTCAGCAGAATTGGATTCTCAGCATCAACCTTCTTGCCGATGTCGTGCAGGCTTACTACTCCTCCTACACTTCTCGCCATCTTTGCCAGGAGCAGCGGCTCAACGTCTCTGCCGTGCGTCACGAGATGCTCGATGTCACGCGCGCTCACCGTGGCGATAGGAACGTCTGGGAGCCTCCCGCCAGAAATGGCTGCATCGTCATGATTCAGAAGGTATGCGGTCCCCGAATAGAACGGCTCCGCCGTGACGATCAACCCCAACATGGGGCGGTTCGTTGGGATGTGGTTGAACGCCGGGTGGTTGTCAGCAAGATTGCTGACAGTCCGGCTCAACTGCTGACGTGCGCCGCCCAGGGTATTGCTGAGCGAGTTCACCAGCGTCGCTTCGCCGGCCCGTGCTGCCGGGCCGAGGCGGCTGGACTTGACCTCAACCAAGATGACCAGGTGGGGCAGGATCACAAACCAGTCAATGCTCTTTTGACCACCTCCATGTTTGCCAAAGACAATCTCGGGTTCGATCTTTGCGTCCTCTATCAGTTCGAGTTGTCGACCAATGTAGTGCTCGAACAGGACTCCGAGATCATCCGCGAAAGCGCTGCCGTGCTTGGCTATCCCGGCGTAGTACAAGCCTCCCGGCGTGACCGTCCGCATGATCAGACGCGTCGCTGGAGCAACTGGCTCCCCGTCACCCATGTCCACAAATGGCGTCGCCATCAGTGGGTTGTATTCGAATCGGGCAGCTGTGGCGGTTCCGACCGAGTGGTCGTTGAAGGCCGTCCGAAAGGCTGCGGGTGTCGTGGTGAGTCGACCGGCGATCTTCAGTATGTTCGTCCGCGGATAGACCTTCAGCACTTCAGTGAAGTGTGGCTGATCCAGCCAACCAGGGTTGTATGCTCCATCGTTCTGGAAGGCACCCACTTGGAGAAAGAATGTCGCGCCGATCGCCTCGCGGATCGGAACTCCGTCGAGCATAGCTGCCAGCGAGTCCTCCGTGATGACTCGGGTGTCGATATCGGGCAGGCCCTCAACCAACCAGGCGTGGGAGCGAGCAAGTTCTTCGAACATCGACTCCTGGTAGGGAAGCTGCTCGTACATGAGCCGAGTCAGCAGTCTCATGGAGAAGTCTTTGGACCCCACATCAGTGTCGTCGATGTCCATCGCGATCTGGAATTTGTGCATCAACTTCTGCAGCGCCGTCTCATCCACGGCTTGCGAGCGATACTCATTGCCGTAGAGGAGCGAATCTCGCGCGGCTGCAGCCAATCCCCACGGCGGCATCCGATGTCTCACAGAATCTGGATACGGCGGTTCGCCGAGCGCTGCCGAAGCCTGCGCGATCGCCGGGATCAGCTCGTGGGTTTGAAGGCGCGGCACGCTTGCGTGAATGCCGAGTAGGTCAAGTTCGGATCGCGGGAGAAGCTCATCGTTGCCCGTCTCCTTCGGAGTGCCGTTGTCTCAACGTTGAGCGAATCCTCCACGCGAGAGTGAGGCTCAACATGGTATTACGGGCCACCGTAAGGTCGGTGGCGCATTCAATACGCATCAGGGACGAGCGCATATTCGGTGACACCTGAGTTTGCAGATGTACGTGCACAAGGGGTGGTCACGCACCTTGCACGGCGGTCTTCACCGTAGAGGAGGGAGTTAGGCACCGCCCAACGGCACCGGCACGTTGTACTTGAAGCCCACATGAGAGTCCACGAACCCCAGGCGGGTATAAAACCGGTGCGCGTCTTCGCGAGCGGCGTCCGAGGTCAATTGCACGATCGAGGCACCCACCTGCCCGGCTACCTCGCCCATCACCCAGCGCATCACTGCGCCCCCGATGCCGGCACTCCGTTCGGTGCTCGACACCCGCACGGCCTCCACCAAGATGCGGGTGCTGCCCCTGCGCGCCATGCCGGGAATCGCAGTCAACTGCAGCGTGCCGACGACCGCTGCGTTCTCGTCTACCACCACGATCAGCTCATTGTTCGGCTCCGCGATGATGCGCTCCAACGCGTCGGCATAGGCTCGTTCATCGTCGGGGCTGTTGCTGTCTCCGCGACCAGCGCTGATGGCGTCATCCGCGAGAAGTCGCATAATCGCGTGCAGGTCGCGCGGGGTGGCCCTGCGCACGACGACCGGTGAGTTGCGGGCAGAGAGCGACACGGGGAGATTCAATGCGAGGATCACAATTCAACCTAACACCGCGTCGGCGAATCATTGACGGCTCGCCAAGCTCACGTTCGCGAATATAGTGAGCACCACGGCCGACCTGGCCGCATAGAAAGGCAACCGTGACCATTGCTGGCCTGATTTTCGCCGCGCTCGCAGCACTCCTGCACGTCTACATCTTCTATCTCGAATCCCTGGCGTGGACCACGCCCCGCGCCCGCGCGGCCTTTGGCACCACGGCCGACCAGGCGGCGTCCAGTCGCGAACTGGCGTTCAACCAGGGCTTTTACAACCTCTTCCTCGCCATCGCGGTGGCGCTCGGCATGCTGCTCTACGCGCTAGGACACGCCGCGGTGGGGCTCACGCTGATCTTCACGGGCATCGGCTCCATGACCGCCGCAGCGCTCGTGTTGCTCGCGTCGTCGCCGCGGTTGGCAGGTTCCGCCGTGAAGCAGGGGACGCTGCCCGTGGTGGCGTTGGTGTGCCTCGCCATCGGCCTCATGTGGTGAGGGTCGGGTCAGTCACTGCTTTGCCGCCACGACTCATCGTGCGCGGCAACTCCCATCGACCTCGGGTGCCGAGGTACTTCTGAGCAAATTAACCAATTTGGGGTTTTAATTCGCCTCACTGGTTGGTGTGTCTGTGTGGGTAGTCTTGCGTAGGTTCCGGTGTTGTGCAATCCGGTTGTCTCGGGCGCGTTCGAGGCCGGGGTCGGTCCGATAAACGGTGTGTGGGATCCGGCGGTTTTCATGAGTGGGTGGTTCTCTCGAACCGTCCGGCGAAGGTGATCGCGAACGCGTTCAGCGCGGGCTTCCACCTCATTACCCAGCGTGCCCTCCCGCCGCCAGTCGGGTCAAGCGACCTCGTCACCAGATACAAGCACTTCAACGCCGCTTGCTCGCTCGGGAATTGCCCGCGCGCCTGGACGGCCCGCCGGTAGCGGGCGTTGATCGACTCGATCGCGTTGGTCGTGCAGATCACCCGGCGGATCTCGACGTCGTACTCCAAGAACGGTACGAACTCTGCCCAGGAGCTCCGCCAGAGCTGCACGATCGCTGGATACCGAGCATGTTGACGCTGACGTGAAATGGACCCCCTAGTGCCAAAGTGAAATTGACCCCCTGGCGGATGCTAGGAGGATGATTTCTATCGATACTTGGGCTGAGATTCGTCGGCTTCACCATGCGGAACGTGTGCCTATTAAGCAGATTGCGAGGGACCTTGGCGTTGGCCGTAACACGGTGCGCCGTGCTTTGGCGGACGAGCAGCCACCCGCTCGTAGGGCGGGTGCGGCGAGGGATTCGAAGTTCGATCCCTATCTCCCGCGTGTGCGGGCACTGCTGCGTGAACATCCCACGATGCCAGCGACAGTGATCGCGCAGCGAGTGGACTGGAGAGGGTCAGCATCGCTGTTCCGAGCGAAAGTCGCCGAACTGCGCGCGAATTACCGGGCCCCGGACCCTGCCGATCGCTTGACCTTCACACCCGGCGAGGTCATCCAATGTGACCTCTGGTTCCCCGCACCCCGTATCCCCGTGGGACCAGCACAGACGCGTGTGCTACCCGTACTGACCATGGTCTCCGGCTACTCACGTCGTATCGAGGGCCTCATGCTGCCTTCACGACAAGGCGGCGACCTGACCGCAGGCATGTGGCACCTCTTGCAACGCTTTGGTGGCGTCCCCGAAGCTTGCTAGGGACCGTGAAGCCGCCATCGGTAGCCGCGGTGTGCCCACCATCGTGGCGGCCACGTTCGCCAGGCAGATCGCCACCCGGCTAAAACTCGCACCACCACGCGACCCTGAAACGAAAGGCATCGTCGAACGCGCCAACCGCTACCTCAAATCATCTTTCCTACCTGGGCGTTTCTTTCACGGCCCCACTGATTTCAACGACCAACTCCACGAGTGGACCACAAGCCACGCTAACCTGCGGCTGGTACGCGCTACCGGCTCCACACCCGCCAACCGGCATCCGACTGACCTCACCGGTATGCACCCCTTACCGAAGACCCCGCCCGTGACCGGGCTGTTCTCGCGGGTGCGCCTGGGCAGGGACTACTACGTGCGTGTCGACAGTAACGACTACTCCGTGAACCCCGCCTATATCGGCCGGTTCGTCACGGTCACGACCACGCTCACCGACGTCAACATCGTCTGCGACGGTCACCTCGCTGCCCTGCATCCACGGTCTTTACAAACCCACGAGACGTTCACCGACCCAAGCCATGTCGACGCGGCGGCTCGCCTACGCGCCCTGCGACGCGTTCAAGACCGACCCACGAACATGCGTTTCCACCACGACGGTCGCCACGTACAACTATGTGCGCTCACCGACTACGACGCCATGTTCGGCGTCACCTTCGACACCACTGACCACACCGTAGAAAGGGAAGCACAATGACGATGCCCTCACCACAAACCGGCCACACGAGTCCAGCAATGGATCTCGCCTCGAAACTCGCTTACCTGGCCAGAGCGTTAAAGACACCCACCATTGGGCGCGTGTGGGACGACGTGGCAACCCGCGCGAGAGACGAGGCCTGGTCGCACGAGGAATACCTCGCTGCCGTCCTCGAACGACAACTCGCCGACCGTGAAGCATCAGGCAGCATGATGCGCATCCGGACCGCGCACTTCCCCCACCTGAAAACACTGGAGGACTTCAACCTTGATCACCTGCCCTCCCTCCGCCGAGACGTACTCGCACACTTAGCGACCTCCGCCTACATCGCGAAAAGCGAAAACGTCGTGCTCCTTGGACCTCCCGGCATCGGGAAAACCCACCTCGATATCGGGTTGGGCATCAAAGCCGCACACGCAGGCTACTCCGTACTTTTCGATACGGCATCGAACTGGATCACTCGCCTCGCAGACGCCCACCGCAACGGCCGCCTCGAAGCCGAGTTAAAGAAAATCCGCCGCTACAAACTCATCATCATCTACGAGATCGGCTACATCCCCTTCGACGCCCCTGTGCGTCTGAGTTCGCTAACCATTCCTGGTTTTAAATCTCCTCATGTGGTCTGGTTTCATGGACGAGCAAGGCAAGGAGAATCAGGAATGTCGAACAGCACGAATGTACCGTCCCCAGCCGGTGGCGGGAAGTCGACGCGTAAGCGTCGGAAGGCGTTGGCGCCTTCGCAGAAGTACGAGGTGTTCACGGCGACGTTGGCCTCGTCTCGCACGCAGCGTGAGCTCGCGGAAGTGTTTGGCGTTGATCGCACCACGATCCGTTCGATCTGACTCACCGCGAAGCAGGGCGCGATCGACGCGCTGGCCGCGGCGGTGCCGGGCAGGCGCGGCAAGACTGCTCAGCAGGCCGAGTTGGACGATGCCCGGGCGGAGATCAAACGCCTCAAAGCGACGATCGTGGAGCAGGCAATGCAGTTGCATCTGATGGAGGGAAAAGACGAGTGGGGCTGATGGCCGGCCCGGTTCCCGCTCGCGTGTCGGGACCGGCCAAGCAAGCCCTCATCAGCCTCGTTGAGCATGCCACCAGTGCGGGCTTCAGTCAGCGGTGGGCCTGCCGACAGGTGGGGATCGACCCTGCCCGGCTGATCGGATGGCAGCGGCGCGCGGCGGCGTGCCTGGACCTTGCTGACAGGCCCGCCGGTCCCGCCGTGGGCGATGTACCCCATGGCTTGTTGCCGTGGGAAGAAAACGCGATCGTCGACGTCGCTACCGAGTGGACGCGCGTGGACTTCTCTCATCGCAAACTCGCCCACCGCGCATCGCGACTCGGGGTCGTGTTCGTGTCCGAATCGACGGTTCTTCGTGTGTTGACCGCTCGTGGTGTGCATCTGCCTGGTAACCCAATCATCCGGGAACGGCGCGCGAAGCGCCCGTTCCCGGACTGGGTAGAACCCGTCCCCGGTCAAATCTTCATCTATGACTTCACGCACTTCACCGGACTGCGCGGGTGGGCATGCATCGCGGTGCTGGATGTCATCTCGAAGAAGTGGCTCTCCACCGTTTTGAGCACTGAAGAGACCTCCACCCAGGTCGAAGTCGCGTTCATCGCCGCCGTGGACGCTCCGGTGAGCACGCGCAATTCGCGGCCATCGATGGCTGCGGTGACCGAAATCTTGCGTTCCGACGTGCCCTCGCGCCACGTGCCTGCGATGTAAACGCCGCCCTCGATGCCGTCGATCACGGCGGTCGCTTCTGCCAGGATTTCGGGGGTTGACGTGGTTGCCGTCGTGGTCATGACGTGGCCTCTTTCGCTGGTGACTCGGCCGCAACTGCTGTGTTGTGGCGTGTTGTCGAGACTAGGTCAGCCGATCATTTCGGTCCAATAAGTATTTAATGGCCGAATTATAGGGGCTGCGAATACCAGGGTGTTGACCAGTGCAGATGGCACCGTTTCGGGGCGTGCCAGAGGGCCAAAAGTGCGTCCGGCCCAGGCGTGTTGCGGTGAGACGGTAGCCGCCTACTGGGGCGGCTACACCGCGGTCATGGTGGCGACGGCCCACTCCACAAACCACGCGGTGGCCGCCGACGTAATGTCGAGCGCGGCGTGGGCCCGCACCGAGGCCGAGTACACGTCGCGCGGCAGGGGCCGCACCTCGAAGTTCCAGCGCGACACCCATTCCGAGGTGATCGCCTCCGGCACGAAGGCGACCAGGTCAGTGGCCGAGACAATGCCGGGGATCGCCGCGAAACCTGACAGGTGCACCGAACCGGCCGGGGGAGCGGGCAGCAACTGTTGAATCAGCGTGTGCCCCGTGCTGCCCCGCACGACGACGCGCGGCAAGGCCGTGATCTCCTCTAGTGAGGGGCACGCGCCCGAGAAGCGGCCCGCGCGGCTCACGCAGCAGTACGTGTCCCAGCGCATCACGGTCGACGACAGCGCTCCCGGCAGTTCGGTGGACGACACCGCGAGGTCGACGGCTCCCGAGACCAGGTCGGCCGCGACGGTCTGCGTGTTGAGGTCAACCACGTCGAGGCTGCAGCCGGGCGCTATCTCGCCGAGCCCAGCTACGAGGGCGGGAAAGAAGACGGCCTGGCCGAGGTCAGTGAGCGCGATCTTGAAGGTCGAGGTGGCGCTGCGCGGGTCGAACGCGATCAGCCGAGTGATCGCCGAATCGGCCAGCGTCGGCAGTCGCCCCACGCTCTCGTACAGTTGCTGCGCCGCGCGCGTCGGGGCGATGCCGCGGCCGTCACGGAGCCCTCCTCCATCACGGCCGCGAAGACGCGCAGCAGGTTCAGGTCGAGCATGTGGGGCTCCTGAGGGTCGGGCCGCGCGAAAGGTGCGCCGCTGCGATACTACAGGTTTTGCGCCGCCCCTCGACTAGGCCCTGGAGGCGCGCGCCGTCAGCAGGGTCAGCGCCGCGCCGACCAGGAGCACGCCCGCGGCCACACTAAACGTCGCGGCGTAGCCGAAGCCGTCGAAGAGCACCCCGCCCGCCATGGATCCGATCCCGATCGAGAGTTGAATCACCGCAACCATGAGCCCGCCGCCGACCTCGGCGTCGCGGGGCATGGCACGGGCAAGCCAGCTCCACCAGCCCACCGGTGCCGCCGTGGAGAGCAGGCCCCACAGCGCGAGCAAGACCAGCACGGGAACGAGTGAGGCACCCCAGGGAATCAGGGCCAGCGCGATGACCGCCATGAGCACGGGAATCACGGCAATCGTGCGGTACAGGGCGCGCGAGATGAATCCACCGACGAGGGACGTGCCGACGAGACCCGCCGCGCCAAGGGTGAGCAGCGCGATCGAGAGCGTGTCGTCGCCGACGTTTGTGACGACCTCGAGGAACGGTCGAATGTAGGTGAAGAGCATGAACTGGCCCGCAAAGAACACGCCCGAAGCAGCCATGCCGAGCGCCACGGGGCGGCGCCGCAGGGCCGAGAATACCGTGACCGATTTCGGTGCTGTGGGTGCTGTCGGTGATGCCGGCAGCGCCGGCAGCGCTGGCAGAGGTGGCAGAGGTGGCAGAGGTGGCAGAGGTGGCAGACTCACTGCCTGCCACGCGAACGCCGCGAGGGCGATGGGCACCAGGCAGAGAAACGCACCGCGCCAACCGACGTGCACGCCCAGATAGCTACCGAGCGGTGCGGCAATCACCGAGGCGAGCGCATTGCCGCCGTTGAAGATCGCGAGCGCGCGCGGCACCTGGTGTTTCGGCACGAGACGCATCGCGGTGGCCGCGGAGAGCGACCAGAAGCCGCCGATCACGACGCCGATGAGGGCGCGGCCGATGAGGTAGAACGTGAAGTTGGGGGCAAGTGCCACCAGCGCGCCCGATACGGCCATCGCGAGGGTGAGGCCCAGCAGCACGTGCTTGCGGTCAAGGTTCGCGGCCAGGCGCGAGATCGTGAGGCTCGTGAGGACGGCGAATATCGCGGAGATCGTGATGCCCTGTCCGGCGACGCCCTCGCTGACGCCGAGCTCGGCGGCGAGGGGGGTTAGCAGGCTGACGGGCATGAACTCGCTCGCGATCAGCGAGAACACGCACAGGGTCATGGCGAACACGCCGCCCCAGTGGGCGGTGGCGGCGGTGGGGGTGTTGGGGGAGGTGGAGGAAACAGTCAGGGTAGAGGTATCCGTGGTAATCATGGTGCCTTAGGTAGACGCGTAACTTACGCGTTTCAGCCTAGGGGGGTCGACCGTACACTGGGAGTCCCTGAGAGTGCCCCCCTGGGGCACCGCGCTCTCGCACGGTGAAAAAACGCGCGGCGTCCTGACACTCAACGCAACTGCGCTCAGCCCCGCCGCTCCACGGGCTGCTGCAACTCCGTGACCCAGTCACTCATGTCGTCGCGGTCCGCCGACTCCAGGTAGATCTCGCGGCACGGCCCGCTCATCGCGTAGCCCTCCGCCTCGCACCACGCCATCAGCGCACCCCACGAATCGCCGATGGTCTCCATCGAGCCGTGATGTAGCACGCTCGCCACCTCGATGCTCCCCAACTCGTGCAGAACCAGCCCGGGTACCACCGGCGCGTCCGCCACAAAACCGCAGGTAACGGCAGTGCCGGAGCCATCCATGGCATAGAGCGCGACGCCGAGCTCGGGGCGGGCGCCCACGGCGAGCAGGTCATCGGCGGCCGCATCGAACATGCCCGCGATCTCCCCGTCGGGGAACGGCGGGAAGCCGAGGCGCCGCTCCACGGCGGCGACGCGCAGGGGTTCCGACATTTTCACGTGGGGGTTCATGAGGCCTGCCGAGGGGTCGAAACGTGCAAGGCGGTCGAAACGTGCAAGGTGGGGCGATACGTGAGCTCCTGAGTGTGGCCGTCGAGGGTGCGCGCCTCAATCAGCTCGAGGTCGAAGTCGGCGGCGCCCTCGAAGAGGGGTTCGGTGCCCGTGTTGCCCGTCAGCACCGGGAACACCGTCACCCGCAGCTCGTCGACGAGGCCCGCGGCGAGCAGCGCGCGATTGAGCGACAGGCTGCCGTGCGAGCGCAGGGGAACGGGGGAGTCACGCTTCAGCGCGGCCAGCGCCGTGACGGCGTTCTCGGCGCTCACCTCGGCGTTCGGCCACGGCAGCGATTCGGTGAGGCTGCTCGAAAACACGGTCGTGGGGTGTTCCCGCATCGCCACGACCCAGGGGTCGAAGAACTCCGAATCGGCGCCGAGCGTGACGAGCCAGTGCGACATTTCGCGAAAGGTGGTCGCGCCGAACACCATGCGGCAGGGCTCGCGATACACGTCGAGCCTGCGCGCGAGCAACTCCGGACCCTGCTTGCCCCAATAGCCGCCCCAGTCGCCGTGCTCGCTAAATGAGCCGAATCCGTCGAGGCTCGAAAACAGGTCCACCGTATAGGTCGCGGTCATGACGCCGCCCCGGCATTCGCGGCGTCCCACCACGCCAACACTCGGGAACCGACCAGGGTGAGCCGGGGCGAGGGCGCGCCTACCCGAGCGTCCGGGGCCAGCAGCGCCGCGCCGCGCAGCTGGCCGTCGAGGGGGAATAGGCCGCGCTCGTCGCGCCGCCCGCGCAGCCACTCGATGGCCGGTGCGAGCCGCGGGTCGGGCGCGGAACCCGAGTACAGTGCCGACGAGCGAAAATAATCGAGCGCGCGCGGCACCGTGTAATGCCAACGATGCGGATAGAGCAACTGCAAAAACGTGGGGTCCACGGTCTCTCCGCTGCGCAGCGAACGAAACAGCCCCCTGGCCAGCAAATATTCTTCGCCGGACGCGCGGGCGGCCGCGCTGGCAGCGTCGCCCCCTTGAGCGAGCTCATATACGAGCAGACCCTCGAGCACGTTGATCGTGGAGTGAAAAGAGCTCGCGGTGGAGCCGTGGGCGCGCTCGCAGTTCCAGCCCCCGTCGCTTTGCTGCTCGCCCAAGAGCCGCCGCACGAGCGTAGTCATGTTGACGCCGAAGTACGAACCCTCGGCCACGGTGCGACCGTTGATGCACTCCTCGACCTCGCCCGACCAGTAGGGCTCGCCCGCGTGGTCCCACTCCGAGTTAGCGCCGATGAGACTCACCGTGTCGCCGAGAGTGGCCGGGAAGATACCCATCTCGCGCAGTTCTTGCAGCGCCCAGCAGGTTGCCGTCCAGGGCTGGCCGACCGCCTCGATGGTCTCCCAATCGAAGCCCGCGGGCACAAACGACCCGCCCGACCACTGGCCGTCGTCGCCGCGCATGGCCAGCAGTTTCGCGCCGCGGCCCGTGGTGCCCACGCGAGACCGCTCCATGAGCCAGGCACTCGCCGGCTCGCCCGCTAGGTCGCGCCGCGCCTGCCAACTGACGGAAGGGTCTTGGCGCAGCAGCCATTCCAGGGCGACATTCTCGGTCGTGTCGGAACGTTCGACGGTGTCAGTCATAGGGTCTCCTCCAGGTGCGACGGGCGTCAGATTATCAGTCGCTGCGCCGCTCAGGGCGAGTTCGTGCCACGCCAGATTGCCATGCCTATAGTCCGGGTGCGTTTTGCATGAGACCACCGTCCACCACCACGGTCGTGGCGGTGACATAGCGGGCCTCGTCGCTCAGCAGGTGAACGGCCACGGACGCCACCTCGGCTGGCGGGGCAGCGTACCCCACGGGAATCGTGGCCTCGAGGGCCGCGCGGTGGGTTGGGTCCGACAGGGCGGCCGCGTTGAGGGGGGTGAGGATCGCTCCGGGCGCGAGATTGACCACGCGGATTCCCCACGGACCGAGCTCGACTCCCGCCGTTCGGGTCAGCATGCGCAGCCCGCCCTTGGCCACGCAGTACGCGATGTTGCCGGGCATCGGCCACTCCTCGTGGGTCGAAGAAATGTTCAACACCACCCCGCCGCCTCCCTGGGTGATGAAGCGCCGCGCGGCCACCTGCGTGCCAAAGAACGGGGCTCGCGCATTGACCGCCCACACGCGGTCCAACTGTTCGGGGGTGGTGTCGAGCAGGCCGGACCCGCCACCGATGCCGGCGCAATTAACCCAGGCATCGAGGCGTCCAAAATGCTGGACGGCGCAGTCGGCGAGCCGGTCGAGGGCGGCGAGGTCGGTGACGTCGGCCTCGCAGGCGATGGCCGCGGTGGGGCCACCCAGCTCGTCGGCGAGGGCCTCGGCGGCCTCGCGACGTTCGACGTAATCAATGACGACGCGCGCGCCCTCGGCAACGGCCCTGCGCGCGATGGCCTCGCCGATGCCGCTATTGCCGCCCGTGACGACGACGCTGCGGCCCTCAAGATGTCCGGTGATGGGCATGCTGCTCCCTTCGCTGCGGAGACCTTCATCCTTCCATACACTGCTTGTGCCACGGCCGTTTCGGTAGGGTTTGCGGAGTCGGGCGCTCGCGGCATGAATCGCGGGTCGGGCCACCGGGGCGTCCTCTCGAAAGGAACAAGAATGAAAATTGTGGTGATCGGAGCCAGCGGACACATCGGCACGTACCTGGTGCCGCGCCTCGTTCGCGTGGGTCATGAGGTGGTGGCCGTGAGCCGTGGGATGGCCAATGCCTATCTCGATGCGCCGGAGTGGAACGCGGTGACTCAGGTGCGCGCCGATCGTGCGGCGGAGGATGCCGCGGGAACGTGGGGTCCGCGCGTCGCGGCGTTCGCGGCAGACGCCGTGATCGACCTGATCTGTTTCACTCCGGACTCGGCGCAGCATACGGTCGATCACCTGCGCGGGCATGCGGGGCATCTGGTCCACTGCGGCTCTATCTGGCGTTACGGAGTCAGTCACAAGGTGCCTATTACGGAGTCGCAAGCGTGCGCGGCCGCCCCGCTCGATGAGTACGGTCGCGCGAAGCGTGACATTGCTGAGTTGCTGCAACGCGAGTCGAGGAGCGGCGGGCTGACGACGACGTCGCTGCATCCGGGGCACATTGTGGGTCCGGGCTGGGAGCCGATCGGCCCGCTCGGCAACCTCGACCCGACGGTATGGGAGCAGCTCGCGCGCGGCGACGTCTTGCAGATTCCCGGGAGTGGCGCGGAGGCGATGCATCACGTGCATGCGGATGATGTGGCGCAGGCCTTCGAGTTGGCAGTGTCGCGGCGAGAGGCCGCGGCGGGGGAGGATTTCAACATCGTGTCGCCCGCTGCCCTCACGGTGCGGGGGTTTGCCGAGATCGCTGCGGGGTGGTTTGGTCGCGAGGCGAATCTCCGGTCGGTGGGCTGGGAGGTATTCTCGGCTGCGACCTCGGCAGAGAACGTCGTGGCGAGTCGGGGTCACCTCGAGCGCAATCACAGCTTCTCGATCGACAAGGCCCGGCAGCGGCTCGGCTACGCTCCCCGATACGAGAGCGACGCGGCTGTGTTTGAGGCCTTGACCTGGTTGTGGGAGCGGGGGCGCCTCGAGGTGCCTGCCGCGCCGGCGCTGCGGGGTGCGGGGGCGCGGGAGTAACCGCCGGGCGGGTGCCGCGGCGTCGGGCGCTTGGGTTTTCGAGCGAATCCTGCATATACTTCGATCACCGAATTATTCGATGACGCGAGGTTCATGTAGATGTCTGGCCCCGATCTTCCCGCTCCCACGCTCAGCGCGTCACCCCTCGCGCTCGAGGTCAGGGCGCGAATTGACGAGATCATGGCCAGTCACGCGCCGCAGCAACCGCGCCTCGGCGAGACCTATGCGCGCTTGTGGGGCCACACCACAGCCACCAGTCGGGGCGGCAAGCTCGTGCGCGCCCACCTCCTGCTCGGCGCCTACGACGCCCTCACCCGCGGCGAACCCCAACCCGCTCCCGCCCCTCGCGACGCAGCCCTTGACGTCGCGGCGGCGGTGGAATTGCTGCACCACGCGTTCCTGCTCATCGACGACGTGATCGACGGCGACCACAGCCGTCGCGGCGCCCCAAACTTACCGGGCCAGCTGCTCGCCGAGGCGGGTTCGGACGCCCCCGCGGCCCACTGGGCAGCCTCCGCCTCCATCCTCATGGGCACCGATATGCTCTCGCTCGCGCATCATATTGCGCTCGCGCACGACGCCCTAAGACCGAGCACGCAAACGCACCTCGCGCGACTCTGGCGCCTCGCCGTGACCGACTCCGTCGCGGGCGAATTGCTCGACGTCGGCCTCGCCGACGGGGTCATCGCACCCACGAGCGCACGCGTCGAATCCATGACGGCCCTCAAAACGGCCACCTACACGTTCGAACTACCCCTGCGCGCCGCCGCGTGCCTTGCGGGGCGGGCCGAGCTCGACGACACCCTGCGCCGAATCGGCCAGCACCTCGGGCTCGGGTTTCAACTCCAAGACGACATCCTCAGCGTGTTTGGCGACAGTGCCCACCACGGCAAGCCCGCGTTCAGCGACCTCCGTGAGGGCAAGCACACCCTGCTGCTCAGCCACGCTCGCCACACGACGGCGTGGGCTGCAATCCGCGACCTGCTGGACTCCGAACCCTTCACACCAGAGACCGCACGGGCCCTTGCCGATCTGCTCGAAGACTGCGGCGCCCGTACCGAGGTAGACCGACGTATCACCGACCACTTCGCCTCCGCCTCCAACCTGCTCTACCTCGTTCCCTCCGCCCTCGAGAGCCATCTCGAAGACCTCGTCGGCCGACTGAAAGACCGCGCCGTATGACCCGCACCGGTCCCGACCCGCTGGGCCAGTTCACCCGCACGGCCGAAATCGCCGCGTCGCGCGTGATCGCCCAGTACTCCACGTCATTCGGACTCGCCGTGCACCTGCTCGGCGCCCGTCACCGCCAGCACGTGCGCAACATCTACGCCCTCGTGCGTGTCGCTGACGAGATCGTTGACGGCGTCGGGCACCAGGCCGGGCTCGCCCCCCACGCCCTGCGCGACCGCCTCAACGCCTATGAAGCCGAAGTCGAACGCGCCCTCAGTTGCGGGTACAGCACCGACCTGATCATTCATGCGTTCGCCGTCACCGCTCGTGAAGCTGGAATCAAGGAGAGCCTGACGCGCCCCTTTTTCGAGAGCATGCGCAGCGACCTCACGAGCAGCCTCGAAACTCCCGACGACCACGCCCGCTACGTCTACGGCTCCGCCGAGGTGGTGGGCCTCATGTGCCTGCGCGTATTTCTGCGCGGCAGCCACCCCACCCCGGCAACGTGCGACATACTCGAAACCGGAGCCCGTCGCCTTGGCGCCGCGTTCCAAAACATCAACTTCTTGCGTGACATCGCCGACGACGCAACCCGCCTCGGCCGTGACTACCTCACCGGCACCGCACCCCCCAGTGCCACCCACCGGCCCCCAGCCACCCACACAACCGGTGCCGACGCGAGGAGGAGTGGCCCGCGCGTCCGACTCACCGAGGCGCAACGGCTGGCGTGGATCGAGAGCATCCGTGACGATCTCGCCGCCGCCGAACGGGCGATCCCCGCGCTGCCGCACGACGCCCGCGCCGCCGTGCGCAGTGCCCTCGCGCTCTTCACCGACCTCACCCACCAAATCGCCACCGTACCCCTCACCGAAATCTATACGCGGCGCCTGCACGTACCCGCCCACCGCAAGGCCTGGCTCACCGCGCGCGCCTACCTCACTACCTACCGGGAGAACTGATGCGCACCCTCATAATCGGCGCCGGCATTGCCGGACTCGCCACCGCGGCCCTGCTGGCCCGCGAGGGCCAGGACGTCACCGTGCTCGAGCAGCGCACCGTCATTGGCGGACGCGCCGGCAGCACGTCCGAGGGCGGGTTCCGTTTCGATACGGGCCCGTCGTGGTATCTCATGCCCCGCGCCTACGAAAACTTCTACGGCCTGCTCGGGCACGAGGTCGAGAACCGACTCGACCTCGTCGACCTCGACCCCGGTTACGCCGTCTTCTCCGAACCCCTATCTGCTGAAACAACCGCCCAACGCGTGGACGTGCCCGCGGGCGAACCCGCCGTGCGTCGACTCTTCGAATCGCTCGAACCCGGCGCGGGCGCGGCCCTCAAAACCTACCTAGAGTCGGCCCGCCGCGCCCACGACCTGGCCGAACAGTACTTTCTCTACAACACGTACGCCCACCCCACCAACCTCGCGAAGCGCGACCTGCTGCGCGCCGTGCCCGCCCTCACGGGGCAGCTCGCGACCACCCTCTCACGCCACGTCGAGACGCGCTTTAAGCACCCGATCCTGCGGCAGATCCTCGGGTACCCCGCCGTGTTCCTCGGCACCCGGCCCACCGCGGCTCCCGCGCTCTATCACCTCATGAGCGCGCTCGACCTCGACGAACCCGTGCGGTACCCGCGCGGCGGTTTCTACTCCATCGTGAGCGACCTGCACGACCTCGCCCTCGAAGCGGGCGCCCGTATCGAGACCGGCGCACGCGTGCGCGCCATCGGCACCCGCGCGTGGCCCGCCAAGGGGCGCCCCTGCTCGCACCCGCTGCGCCGGCTGCGGAACCGGCCAGCGTTGCCGGGCCTGCCCTCGAGGTACCGCGCGTCCGTGACGCACCTCGACTACATCGACGCGACCGGCGCCGAGCGCACCCTGCCCGCCGACACCATCGTCTCGGCCGCCGACCTGCACCACACCGAGACCGCGCTGCTACCGCCCGACTTGCAGACGTACCCCGAGAGCTGGTGGGACCGCTGCCAAAGCGGCCCCGGCGCCCTGCTCCTACTGCTCGGCGTGCGGGGCGAGCTACCGCAACTGCCGCACCACTCGCTGTTCTTCACGCGCGATTGGGATGCCAACTTCTCGGCCATCTTCGACTCGCCGCGGCGCGTGCCCGAGCCACCCTCGATCTATGTGTGCAAGCCCAGCGCCACCGACGCCGACGTGGCCCCGCCCGGCTGCGAAAACCTGTTCGTGCTCGTTCCCCTGCCCGCCCAAACCGAGCTGGGCCACGGGGACGCCTACACGGGCACCCCCGCCAGCGCACGGCTAGAAACCCTCGGCGACGCCGTGATTCAGCAGATCGCGCACTGGTCGGGCATTCCAGACCTCGCCTCGCGCATCGTCGTGCGCCGCTCGATCGGCCCCGCCGACTTCGCCGATCAGTACAACTCCTGGCAGGGCGGCATGTTGGGGCCGTCGCATACGCTGCGGCAGAGCGCGTTCCTGCGCGCCGGCAACGCCTCCCAACGAGTGCAGGGCCTGTACTACGCGGGCAGCAGCGTCGCCCCCGGCGTGGGCGTGCCCATGTGCCTGATCTCGGCCGAACTGGTGCTCAAGCACATGCAACGCGACTCCTCGCCCGGCCCGCTCTACCCCCAATACGTGCAGCGCGCGCTCGACCGGTTCGTCGGCGGCGCCGCATGAGTTTTCTCTACCTCGCGGGTCTGCTCGGCGGCATCGCCTGCATGCTGCTGCTCGATTGGCGCTACCGGCTGCTGTTTTGGCGCGCCCCCGCCGCGGCCGCCCTGACCACCTTGCTCGGCCTTGCCCTGTATCTCGCGTGGGACCTCGCGGGAATCCACCTCGGCATCTTCGTCGAGGGCACGAGCCGCTACGCGACCGGCATCGCCCTCGCCCCCGACCTGCCGCTCGAAGAGCTGTTCTTCCTTATCTTCCTCACCCTGTGCACCCTCGTCGGGTACACGGGCGCGCTGCGTGTGCTCGAAACCCGCAGGGGGAGTCGGTGACCTACACCTACCTCGCGGGCGCCGTGCTGGCCGCCCTCGCGCTGGCGGCCGCGGGCCTGTGGCGATATTCCGGACGCGCGGTCCCTCCCCGGCTGCACTGGGCCGCGGTGGCAGCGTGCTTCGCCGTGCTGCTCGTGCTCACGGCCATCTTCGATACGCTCCTCATTCACCTTGGCTTCTTTTCGTTCGGGCCGGGTACCACCCTCGGCGTGACGGTGGGGCTCGCCCCGATCGAGGACTTCACGTATCCCCTCGCGGGGCTGTTGATCTTGCCCCTGGTCTTTCAGATACTGAGCCGCCGTGAGGGCGAGGTTCGCCGCATCCTGTGGTCGTCGCGGCCCGTCAGCTGGATCAACACTGCTTACCCCTTCGGCGCGGCCTACCTGCTCGCGGGCGGGTCCCTCGACTGGGCATGGCTACTCGGCTGCCTGTTTTTTCTCGTGCCCTACAACCTCGCCATGTACGGCATCAATGACGTTTTCGATTACGCGTCGGACCTCGCCAACCCACGCAAGGGTGGGATTGAGGGCGCGCTACTGGATACGACGCTGCATCGGGCCACCCTCGCGTCCGCGGTCTGGTCGTGTGTGCCGTTCGTCGTGGCCCTGGTCGCGGCGGGCGGCCCGGCCACGTGGCTGTGGCTGGCGGCCAGCCTGTTCGCCGTCGTCGCCTACTCTGCTCCGCGACTGCGTTTCAAGGAACGCGCCGTGATCGACTCACTGACCTCGTCGTTCCACTTCGTGTCACCCGCGGTCGTGGGCCTCGCGCTCGCGGCCGACCGGGGCGCACCGCTCGTGATCGACGCGCACCTCGTGACGGTGCTGGTGGCGTTCTACGCGTGGGGCATGGCGGCGCATGCGTTCGGTGCGGTGCAGGACGTGCGGCCAGACCGTGCGGCCGGCATCGGCTCGGTCGCGACGGTGATCGGCGCGCGCGCCACGGTGCGGCTCGCGGTGGTGCTGTGGGTGCTCGCGGGGGTCGCGATGCTGGGCCAGCCGTGGCCCGTGAGGTGGGCGGCGCTCATCTGCGTGCCCTACGTGATCAACGCGGCCGGCTTTTGGAACGTCACGGACGACACGGCGGAGGTGACCAACCGGGGCTGGCGGCGATTCATGGGCATGAACTATGCGTCCGGCTTCGTTGCCACGATGGTGATTATTGCGCACGTGCGGGGCTGGGGTCACTAGGCGCTTTAATACCCCCGGGGGTATATTTAGAGTGGGGGCAGACATCGTCACCCACTCATTCGGAGATACCCATGCTGCTCGAATGCCTCTACGACACCGACCTCGCGCAAGCCAGCTACTTCATCGGCTGCCAAGCCCGCGGCGAGGCCATCGTGATTGACGCCCGCCGCGACATCCAGGCCTACCTCGACCTCGCGGCCCAACACGGCATTCGCATCGTCGCCGTCACCGAGACCCACAGTCACGCCGATTACCTCTCGGGCAGCCGCGAGCTCGCGGCAGCCACCGGCGCGACCCTATACGTCTCGGGCGAGGGCGGGCCCGACTGGCAGTACGCATTCGACGGCAGTCTGCTGCGCGACGGCGACGCCGTGCACCTGGGAAACCTCACGCTCACCGCGCGGCACACCCCCGGCCACACTCCCGAACACCTCGCGTTTTTGGTGACCGACGGAGCGTTCAGCGACACTCCCGGCTACCTGATCTCGGGTGACTTCGTCTTCGCGGGTGACATCGGTCGGCCCGACCTGCTCGACGAGGCCGCGGGGGGCGTCGACACGCGCTTCGGGGGCGCCCGCGCCCTCTTCGCCAGCCTGCGAGACGTCTTTCTCGCGCTGCCCGACCACGTGCGGGTGTTTCCCGGCCACGGCTCGGGCAGCGCGTGCGGCAAGGCCCTCGGCGCCCTGCCCAGCACCACGGTCGGCTACGAAAAGCTCAACGCCTGGTGGGCACCCTACCTGCGCAACGGCGACGAAGAAGGCTTCGTCGCCCACCTCCTCGCAGACCAGCCCGACGCGCACGCCTACTTCGCGCGCATGAAGCGCGAAAATCGCGAAGGCCCCCGCGTGCTCGGCACCCTGCCGGCCCTCACCGAATATGCCAGCGCGGACCTCGCGCGTCCGCACGCCGAAGGCACCCTGGCCCTGGTCGAAACCGCGCCCCTGCCCACGCTGCGCGACTCCATGATCGAACGCGCCCTCTACATCCCCGCGACCGGAAAGACCGCGACCCACGGCGCGTGGGCCTACAACCCCGACGCCGACGATACGCCCCTCGTGCTGCACACCGACAGCGAAGCCACGGCTGCCACCATGCGTGCCGCGCTGTTGCGAGTGGGCATCGACAACGTGGTCGGCTACTGCACCGAAGCCGAAAGCCAGCCGACGGCGCCCGTCGCCTACCTCGACCCCGCGGATGTCGACCGCACCGACGCAGCCGCGCTGCTCGACGTGCGCAACGCGACCGAATACCGAGCCGGCCACATACCGGGAGCCCGCCACGTCAGCGCCAGCCGCATCGTGTGGCAACTCGACGCGCTGCCCCGCGAGGGCACGCTCAACACCTACTGCCAGGGTGGTGCCCGCAACGCGGTGGCAAGTGCCGCCCTGCGCCGCGCGGGCTTCACCGTGCTCGAAGTCGACGGCAGTTACGCCGCCTGGCAGTCTCTCGCCGCGGTAGCCGCGAGCACCCACTAACGCACGACACTACACACCCTCAACCTCACACCCTCAACCCCACACCTCAACCCCACACCCTCAACCCCACACCCCAAGGACACCATGAGCCCCGCAGCAGCCCCCGTTCAGACCCCCGCCTCCAGCCTCTGGCAAGACCGCAGCGCCCCGCAACCACTCATTGTTGACGTGCGCGAACCCGCCGAGTACGCCTCGGCGCACATACCCGGCGCCCACAACGTGCCACTCGGCCTCGTCACGAGCCGCACCGCCGACGTCGTGGCGGCGCTTAAAGCCGCCCGCACGCGCACGCTCGTCGTGTGCCACTCCGGGGCCCGCGCCGAACGGGCCGCAGCCGCCCTGAGCGCGCAGGGAGTGACCACGGTAGAAACTCTCACCGGAGGCATGGTTGCCTATCAGGCGGTCGGTCACCCCGTGAACCGCGGTCGGAGCGCGTGGGCCATGGACCGCCAGGTGCGCCTCGCGGCGGGTACCCTCGTGCTCGCGGGCATCGCCGCTAGCCTCATCGCACCGCGCGCCAAGTACTTCGCGGGCGCGATCGGGGCGGGTCTCACGTACTCGGCGCTCAGCAACACGTGCGCGCTGGCGGCGGTACTCGGCTCCCTGCCGTGGAACCGCGAGACCGACGCTCCGAGCGATGACGATTGCCTTGCCTCCCTGCGCAACGCCGCAGCGAAGTAGACCGATGACGCACGAACTGGTCACCGCCAACTAAGGCGCGCTGTGGTCACTCGCCGCGGCGTGGACCCACGCCCGCCGCGGCAACATCGACTTCTCGGCGGCGCGGCGGGTGGGCGTCGCGGGCATGGCGGGGGCTTATCTGGGGGGACGCCCCCGTGATGAGTCGGCTGCCCCCGCGCGCCCATTCACGTTCATTGCCGTGGGCGTCGGGGTCGGCATCCTGACCGGCCTGCTGGGCGTCGGCGGCGGATTCCTGCTCGTGCCGGTCCTCACCCTCCTGGGCGGGCTGCGCCTGAACGTCGCCATTGGCACCTCACTCGTCATCATCGCGTTCAACTCGGTGTCTGGATTGCTTTCTCACCTCGGTCACCTCGACCTCCCGTGGGTGCTCGTGGCGGGCGCGACGGTGAGCGCTCTGCTCGGCACGCTGGTCGGCATGCGCATTAGCGCGAGGGTGCCGCTGCCCGTGCTGCGCCGCGGCTTCGGCGTGTCCGTGCTCGTCGTGGGCGGCGCGGTGCTCGCAGTAGAATCTCGGCAGTGGGTCTAGGTTGAAGAGGCTAGGCCGCGGTGCCCGGTCGGCCTCAGCACAGACTCGTTACGTAACCTCAACTCCACCTCAATTCTCGAGGAGACCTCATGTCGGCAACCGCCATTGACCCCGAAACCCGCAAGAAGATCGTGAACCGCATGCGCCGCGCTCGCGGCCAACTCGACGCTGTCATCGCCGCCGTCGAGGGCGACGGCACGTGCCGCGATGTGGTGACTCAGCTGGCGGCTGTCACGACCGCCCTGGATAGGGCTGGGTTTCTCATCGTCGCGAACGCCATGAAGCACTGCGTCGCGCCCGACGGTGAAGGCGGCGACGCCGGCACCGGCGACGACCTCACGGTCGAAGAGCTCGAAAAGCTGTTTCTCTCCCTCGCCTAGCCGACCGCGCTCACGCGCGACCGTCACTCCGGGTCGGGCGTTAGCGACAGGTTCGAGGTACCGACGAGTTTGCGGTACCCGTCGCGGGCCAGCGTGACGTGGAGTTCCATGAGGGCCGCCGCGCCGGCGGAGTCACCACCGTCTATCAGGCGCATGATCTCGCGGTGCTCCGACCAGGCGCTCGGCCCCCGGTGCGTCACGTGCGCCGCGAACAGCCACTCGATGCGCCCCGAGATTTGATGGAGCACACCGCGCAGCGAGGCCGAGCCGCTGAGGTCGGCGACGAGAGCATGAAAGCGCATGTTCAGAGCGGCCAGCGCCTCGAAATTGTGCTCCGCAATGCGCAGATCGCCCTCCTCCAACACCTGCGACACCTCGCGCCGCACCGACCACCAGCGTGCGTCTGGTTCGCCCGCCGCCAGTTGGGCGGCGGCGCACTCCGCGGCGCGCCGCGCGGTTGCCGCCTCAACGACGAGCCGCACGTCGAACAGGTCGTCGGCGTCCTCCTCGGGGCTCGCCGCGACACTCGAACCCGCGAACGGGCGGGTATCCACGAGCCCCTCCGCTTCGAGGGCCCGCAGGGCCTCGCGCACCGGCATGCGCGACACGGCGTACCGTTCGGTCAGCAGCTTCTCCGTTAGTCGCGTGCCCGGGGCCAACCCGCCCCCAATAATGTCGGCGCGAATCCGCCGCGCCACCTGCGTTGCTATGGGGTCAGGCCGCGCCACGCCGCACCCCCGGCACCGCATCCAGCAAGAGCTTCGTGTACTCCTCACGGGGGGCGCTGATCACGTCGGCCGTGGCACCCGACTCGACCACGCGCCCGTCCTTCATGACCACCACGCTCTCCGCAAAATCGGCCACCACGGCGAGGTCGTGCGTAATAAACAGGCAACTCACCCCCAGCTCGCGTTGGAGGGAGCGCAGCAGGTCCAGAATCTGTTCCTGCACGAGCACATCGAGGGCCGAGACCGCCTCATCGCAGAGCAGCAGTCGCGGGGTGGACGCGAGGGCGCGCGCGATTCCGACCCGCTGGCGTTGGCCGCCGGAGAGTTCGGCGGGCCGCTTGTCGGCGGCTGACCGCGGCAACGCCACCGCCTCGAGCAGGCCCTGCACCCGCGCCGCGCGTTCGGGGCGCGAACCCAGGCGAAACACGTCGAGCGGTTCACGCACGATCTGTTCGATGCTGAGCATGGGGTTCAGCGACGAATACGGGTCTTGAAACACGGGCTGCACGAAGCGACGCAGGCGCCGCACGTCGGCCCGCCGCGTGAAGTCGATGGCCGAACCGTCGACCACCACGGTGCCGGCCGTGGGGCGTTCGAGCCCCAGCAGCATGCGAGCGGTGGTGGTCTTGCCGGAGCCAGATTCGCCGATCACGGCGGTGGTTTGCCCCTCGGCGACCGTCACGCTGACGTCATCGACGGCGCGCAGCATGCGGCCCCCGCGTAACCGGAACACCTTCGTGAGGCCCCGCAGTTCCAGCACGGGCGGTTCGGCGGGCGCGGACGCCGAGGTGGTTGGCAGTGAGGTGGTTGGCGCGACGGTGAGCGTGGGCGCGGCCGCCACCAGGGCCCGCGTGTACTCGTGCCGCGGGGCACGCAACACCTCCGACGACTCACCGCGCTCAACCACCCGACCCTCGTGCATCACCAAAATGCCATCGGTGCGGTCGGCCGCAATGCCCAAATCGTGCGTCACCAGCAGCAGCGACAGGCCGCGGCGCTCCACGAGCTGGGCCAGGTGATCGAGAATTTGCTTTTGCACCGTCACGTCCAGGGCCGACGTGGGCTCGTCCGCGACGATCAATTCGGGCTCGCCCGCGAGGGCCATCGCAATCAAAACTCGCTGGCGCAGGCCACCCGAAAACTGGTGCGGATACGCCCGACGCCGGTGCGCGGCGTCCGGAACGCCCGCCTCGGTCAGTAACTCGACGACGCGCCGCTGCACGGCGGCCCGACCCGTCATGCCGTACGCGCGCAGCGCGTCGGCGATCTGATCACCGACCCGCAGCGTCGGGTTGAGGGTTGACATGGGGTCCTGCGGGATCAAGGCGAGCCGGGTGCCCCGCAGGGGTCGCAGCGTGCGGTCGTCGGCGTGCGTGAGGTCGCGGCCCGCAAACTCGATGCGGCCCGCCGTGACGCGGCCCGCGCCCGGCAGCAAGCCCAGCACCGCGGCGATGGTGGTGGATTTGCCCGAACCCGATTGCCCCACGATTGCGAGGCGCTCGCCCGCGGCCAGGTCAAACGAGACGTCATGCACGACTGCCTGGTCGCCGTACTCGACGTGCAGACCGTCAACGCGCAGCAGCGGCTTCGACACGACGCTCACCGCCCCGCCGCATAGCCCTGCACGCCGCGGGGGTTCGCGGCGGCGCCCAGGGCGCCCGTGGCCGGATCGCGCGTCACGCACGAGAGACGGCCGAGATCCCAGTCACCCGCCACCGTGAGGTCGTGCCCGCGATCGCGCAAGCGCTCAATCACGCTGTCACCGAGCCGTGCCTCGACGACCGCGCCGCCGGGCGTCCAGGTGCGCGGCCAGAACGAACCGGGCATCGATGTCGTGTGGAACGCGGGCGCGTCGATGGCCTCTTGGGGAGTGTAGCCACCCACGAGGACGCGCAGAATCATCAGCAATTGCCACTGGTCCTGCTGGTCGCCGCCGGGGGAGCCGAGTGCCAGCACGGGCTGGCCGTCGCGCGAAATGAGGGTCGGGGTCAGCGTCGTGCGGGGTCGCGCGCCCGGGCGCAGCGCCGCGGGCGAGGCCTCGTCGAGCCACGTCATTTGCAGGCGAGTGCCGAGGCAGAACCCCAGACCCGGCACCGTCGGCGATGACTGCAGCCACCCTCCCGACGGCGTCGCCGCAATGATGTTGCCCCACCTGTCCACCACGTCGAGGTGGCAAGTATCGCCGCGCGTGTCGCCCGTGCGGGAGACGGTCGGCTCGCCGACCCCCGCGGCGCCGCCTTCTGTGCCGTCTGCTGCGCCCTCTGCGACCAGCGGCGGCACATACGGGGTCGTGCCGGGTAGCGTGCCGGGGCGGAACTCGTGCGACGCGGCGTCCCCGATCAACTCACGCCGCGCGGCCGCGTACTCCGCGCTCAGCAGGGTATCGAGGTCGACTCTCGCATCGCCGTAGTAGGCGTCGCGGTCGGCCAGGGCCAGCTTCATGGCCTCGAGAATCGTGTGCGCCCCGAGCTCGGTCGAGGGGTCGAGGTGTGCGTCGTCGTAGCCGTCGAGCAGCCGGAGGGCCTGCAGCAGAAACGGCCCCTGCCCCCACGCGCCCGTCTTCGAAATGGTGTAGCCGCGAAACTCGATGCTCGTGGCGTCCTCAAAACCGGCCTCGAAACCGGCCAGGTCGGCGGCCGTCAGGAGGCCCGCGTGGTCGGTTCCGCTCGCGTGGCGGTGGGGCGTGCGCACGAACTCCGCAATGCTCAGCGCGACCCGACCGGTGCGCCAGACCTGTCGGGCAGCCGCGATCCCGGCGGCCCGGTCGCCGCCGTCGCCGCCGTCGGGGTCGGACGCCGCGGCCACCAGTTCGCGCAATACCCCCGCGTACTCGGGGTTGGTGACGACCTGCCAGGGTTCGGGCACGCGGCCCTCGGGCAGCCACAGGGCCGCCGAGGTGGGCCAGTGCTCCGTGAACAGGTCGCGTACCGTGGCGATCGTGGCGGCAACTCGGGGGACCAGCTCGTGACCGCGTTCGGCGATGTCGATGGCGTAGGCGAGCACGTCGCCCAGGGACCACGTGCCGTGGTGTTGCAGGAGGTGCAGCCACGCGTCGACGGCTCCGGGAACGGCGGCCGCGAGGGCGCCCGCGCCCGGAACGAGCGAGAGTCCCTCGGCGCGCACGTGTTCGATAGTGGCCGCAGCGGGCGCGGGGCCCTGGCCCATCATGACGCGAGGTCGGGTGGGCTCCTCGGCGGTGGCAAAGATGCCCGTCATGTCGCCGCCCGGGCCGTTGAGGTGGGGTTCGACGAGGTGCAGGACGAACGCCGCGGCGGTGGCCGCGTCGAAGGCGTTGCCGTCGCGTTCGAGCACGGACTGCGCGGTGGCGGTCGCGAGCCAGTGGGTCGAGGCACTCATACCGAAGCGGCCGCGCAGGGTGGGTCGGGTGGTGAAGGCAGGCGCGGGGGAGAAGGTCATGCTAGGGGGCCTTTCGGGCGGGCGTTTTTGGGGCGGGCGTTTTTGGGGCGGGTGATTTCTGGCGCGCGACTTTCGTGCGCGCCGCCGCGGGGTCAATGGCGTCGCGCAACGCGTCGCCGAGCAGGTTGAACCCCAGGCAGATCAACACGATGGCCAGGCCGGGGAACACGGCCGCGAACGGCGACCTGAAAATGTACTGCTGCGCGTCCGAGAGCATGATGCCAAGGCTCGGCGCGGGGGGCTGAATGCCGAGGCCCAGGAATGACAGCGTCGCCTCGCCAATCACCGCAGCGGGCATGATGACGGTCGCCTGCACGATCACGGCGCTCAGCGCGTTCGGTAGCACGTGGCGCAGCAGAATTCGGGCCACCGAGGCGTCCATGGCGACCGCCGCGGTCACGAAGTCGGCCTCGCGCAGGCGCATGGTTTCGCCGCGCACGATGCGGGCCATGCCGGGCACGTGGGCGATGCCGATAGCGATCGCGGCGTTGCCGAGGCTCGGCCCGCTGATGGCCGACATGCCGACCGCGAGCACGAGAAACGGGAACGCGAGGGCGACGTCGATGAGGCGCGAGATCACGGCGTCGGCAGCGCGCCAATACCCCGCCACGAGGCCAAGCAGCGTGCCGCAGACGACCGCGACGAGCACCGCGAGGACGCCCACCTCGAGCGACGCGCGAATGCCGTGCGCGAGACGCGAGCTGATGTCGCGGCCGAGGTCGTCGGTGCCCAGGGGGAACCCTTCGGTGAACGGCACTTGGTACGGGTACGAGAAGTGAGTCTGTGCGAACGGGTAGGGCGAGATCCACGGTGCGAGCAGGGCCGTGAGCACCATGATGGCGACGAGCGCGGCGCCGACGAGGCCGAGCGGGTTGGCCAGAATGCGGCGCAGCACCGCGCCTTTGCCTGGACGCCTCGGGCCCCGCTCCGTGGGCGGGGTGGCGGTGGCCGGGTGGCTGGTCATGAGTCTCCTCCCAGCACGCGGATGCGCGGATTGATCACGGAGTACAGCAGGTCAACGGCGAGGTTAATGCCTATGTAGAACACGGTGACCACGAGCACGACGGCCTGTATCACCGGGTAGTCGCGAGTGAACACGGCGTCCAGGGTGAGTTTGCCGATGCCCGGCAACGCAAAGATGCGCTCGGTAACGACCGCTCCCGAGATCAGCGCGCCGAGCTGCAGACCCACGATGGTGACGAGCACGATGAGCGAGTTGCGCAGGCCGTAGCGCAGCAGAATGCGCGCGGGGGAGAGGCCCTTGGCGCGCGCCTGCCGCACGTAGTCGGTGTTCATGGTCTCGATCATGGCGGCGCGAGTCTGGCGCGTGATGATGGCTGCGGTGGAGCCGCCGAGAATCAGCGCGGGCAGGGTGAGGTAGTAGATGCCCCGCAGCGGCTCGGCGGCGAGGTCGACGTACCCCGAAGCGGGAAACCAGCCGAGGCCCACGGCGAGCAGCAAGATCGCGAGCAGGCCGAACCAGAAGTTGGGTATCGACAGGCCTAGCAGGGCGAAGGTGTTGCTCGCGAGTTCGAGGGGCCGGCCGCGTTGGCGTTCGGCCACGATGCCGAGCGCGAGCCCAATCACGGTCGCGACGACGATGGCATAGATGCTCAGCCACAGGGTGACGGGAAGAGTCGTCGCGATGAGGTCAACCACGGGCTCTCCGGTGCGTGTGGAGTCACCCAGGTTACCTGTGAACACGTTGCGAAGAAACCGCCCGTATTGCACGGCCAGATTGTCGTTGAGGCCCAGGTTCTCGCGTATCGCCGCGAGCTGTTCGGGAGTGGCCTCCTCGCCCGCCATGGCGAGCGCGGGGTCTCCGGGCAGGGAGCGCACGCCGAAGAAAATCACTAGGGAGGACAGTAAGAAGGTGATGGCGGCGTGCCAGGCTTTAGTGCCGATGAATCGCAGCATGTTATTTCGCCTCCTCGACGAAGGCCGCGCCCGAGAGATGCACGACGCCATCGGCATACACCTTCAGCCCAGTGACCTGCTTGGAGTAGGCGATCAGGCTGCGTTGCCGGTAGAGGTAAATGATGGGGTTAATCTCCTGCACGCGGGTGACTACTTCGCCGTACAGTGCGGAGCGTTCGGCCACGTCAGTCGACTGGGCGGCCCGTTGCAGCAGGTCGTCCATCTGGGGGTCGGAGACTCCCGAGTAGTTGTTGCCCCCGCCCGTGCCGAGAAAGTTCTGCATGTTGCCGCTCGGGTCGACTCGCCCCGACCACCCCAGTTGCAGCATGGAAAAGTCGCCGCGGGCCTGGTCATCGAGCAGGGTGGAGTACTCGACGGGAATGATGCGGATGCTAAACCCGCTGCCCTCCAGCGACGCCTGCAGCGCCTGGGCCAGGCGCAGGGTGTCCTGGGAGTTCGATACCTTCATGTCGATGAGGTAGGGGGTCTGGACGCCCGCGTCGGCCAGTAGCCGCTTGGCCCCCTCGGGGTCGTAGGCCGGGCACGCGTTCGAGGCGGCGCTCGCGAAGGGGCTGGCCGGCGAGATGGGGGAGCACGCCGCCGAATACCAGCCGTTGAAGACGGTGCTGACGAGCGCTTCGCGGTCGATGGACATCGACAGGGCTTGGCGCACTCGCGGGTCCGCCGCGAGTGGGGTGTCGATGACGCCCGGCGGCTCTCCCGTGCCGGCGACATTACCTACATTGATGGTGAGCGCCTGGTAGCCGAGCGAGCCGACTTGCAAGGTGCCAAGGTTGTCGTCGCGCACGAGGGCGTCGATGTCTTGTGTCGAGATGGCGTCAGCGACCTGCACGTCTCCCGAGCGGATGTTGGCGGCGCGAATGTTGGCATCGGCCATGATGCGATAGGTAATGGTGTCGAGGTGTACCGAGTCGGCGTCGTAGTAGAGGGGGTCGCGTTCGAGGCTGATCGACGTTTGGGGTATGCGCTGAGTGAACTTAAACGGGCCGACGCAGACGGGGTTCGCCGCGAAGTTGGTGCCGCTCGCGGCGAGCGCGGTGGGCGACATGATCATGCCCGCGCGGTCGGCCAGGGCCGCGGTGATGGGGGCGTAGGGCCGTTCGAAGGTGATCACGACGGTGTCGTCGCTGGGTGCGGCGATGCTCGCGACTGGGCCCATTTCGCCCTTGCGGGCGGAGCCCTCGAGGCTGAGGTGGCGTTCGAGGGTGGTCTTGACCGCCGCCGCGTTGAAGGTGGTGCCGTCGGCGAAGCGGGCGCCCGTGCGCACGGGGATCGTCACCGTCTTGCCGTCCGGCGAGGTGGTGGGTAGGGCGGTGGCGAGCAACGGCACTATGGACCCGGTGGAGTCGATGTCGTAGAGCTTTTGGCACATGGACTCCATGACGTAGCGCGTGTACAGCGACGATGACGTCGTGGGGTCGAGTTTGTCGGGTTCGGCGGAGAGCGCCATGACCAGGTCGCCGCCGTCGCGCAGGGTCAGTCCGCCGCTGCTGGCTTCGAAGACGTCGGGGTGGGATGGCGGCGCTGCGATCTCTTGGCGCGGCAGGCATCCGGTGAGTGCGAGGGTGGCGCACAGGGTGGCCACCGTGGCACTGATGTGGCGGGGACGCCGCCGGGCCGGGKTGGCCGGGGACCTTCGGGTGGCAGCGAATGCGGCGGTGCGAGGTGTCTGGTTCACACGAGTCCTGACGACGTCGGAAGGCGAAGGGGTCGGGGAGACCGATGGCCACCAGGATTGCATACAATCTGACGCAAACGCATTGGATTGCAAATAATATTGCTGCTCCATCTCGAACCGAGTCGCATTTTCGCGTGCGCGAGTGCTGAGGCGGGCTGTGGGCGTGCCAAGCATTGACTGTGCGCAAAACGAGCGCCGGTCGCACAAACCGGTGATCCTGTCTCGTTTCGAAGCTAGTTCTCGCGCGCCACATTCGGAGGCCCCTCACGGCGCTGGAACGCGCTCCCGGGACTTGATTAGCACCAAATCCAGCGCTGCGCTGAGTAGTCGCCTAATCCTGCAGGCCGAGCCCGGCAGCGCTTTCTCCCAACGGTACGCCGGGCGGCGAAATCGTGGCCCGAGTTTTGGCTCAAGAAACCAATTCCCTGCCCCTTGGGCGGTCCATGAAACAAGAAAATGCGATTCCCAGAATCACGACCTCGCAGGTGAACCCCGGTGCCGGAACCGCAGTAATTCTAGTATGTCGCGTTCAGTGA
Organism: Micrococcales bacterium 31B; assembly: GCA_022803075.1. GTDB lineage: Bacteria > Actinomycetota > Actinomycetes > Actinomycetales > Dermabacteraceae > JAFFTF01. The sequence continues at coordinate 228,305 of JAFFTF010000005.1, read as the reverse complement.
TTGCGATACGGGTGCTCACTCTGAGTATGCGTGCCGCGTTCTCAAAACTGCGCTAATTCGATACAAACATTTAAGGTAACGGGCAACGCTTAACCAAATGGTCATGTGATATGCCTCGCACGGGCGTCAAATTACTACACAGAGTCACCAAATATCATGAGTTGGTTGCGCATTGCAACGGGAAGCTCTGATTTTCACGATGCGGGCCTCAAAGCCACCTGCCGCGCGCGGTGTCACCGCTAATGTTGAGGCACGATAGTGCAGGTAGAACGGTCGTCTAACAAATTGGTAACAACTTCTGCCCAGTTTACTCAATTTGACAGTAATTGTTTACTCTGCGGAAATGGAAGAGCGAACTACGCGTCACCGCGCTCGCCGCCACCGACGCCTCTTGTCGCTAGAACCACGCACCGTGCCTGGGCACGATCGGCGACCAGCGACGCCACAGGGGGGCAGCGGTTGCGTGAGCAGAACTAAGGAGGTGGATCATGGAGTCTCACACGCACATGGAAGCATTCATGCCAGCAGCGACCCGGCCGGGCGCAATCACTAACCCTGTCACACAGACCGCGCCAGCTGTCCCGGCGCTGCGCGCGAGCACCGAACCAGCGCTCCACCCGGGCCAACCGCTGACGCTACCCCCGCAGGTGCTGGTCGAAAAACGAGACACCCTCGCGTCCGACACGTTCGCACGCTGGCTCACCGACCGCCAACGCTATGTAGAAAGCCAGGGGTGGCACTACGGCGCCGACCTCGACAGTTACGACCTCAACCCCGAAACCCGGCATGTGATCGCCCTGAATGCCGACCGCGCGATCGTGGGCGGGCTCCGCCTCACCCCCATCGCGCACGCCCGGCACGCGCTCACGTGGGGCATGCTCACGCCGGCCATGCGGGCCGTGGGGCTCGACGCCCCCGAATTGAAGAGCACGCGCGGCCTCTGGGACCTCACGCGATTGATCCCCAGCCAACGGGCCCGCCTGCATTCACGCACACAAATGGATGTGCTGTGCGAGATCTTCGGCGCCGCCGCCGCCGACAGCCTGCTGAGCGCTGCCCTCGTGCCCCGCTGGATCTTCGCCACGACGGGCACGTTCTACCGGCTCGCTCGCCGCAGCGGAATCTTCTTTAACGAGATCGCGCGGTCGTCGCACGATCGCCTGAGCGATCAGGTGGTGTTCTGTAGCATCCGCCCCGACCAGGGCGTCAACGAGTTGCTGCGCCGTCGTCACGAGAACGACCGCTTCAACCGCTCCGCGGAGTTCCTGCTGCGGGGGCTCGCGGGTCGCGCCAGCGACTAAACCGCGCCCCGCGATCCGCGTGATCACACCGGGCACTGAGTGCAGTACAGTCGAGCCGTGAACACCGAACCGCCCGCGCCCACCGCCTTCACGTCAACCACGCTGGCCGACGTCATCGAGACCCTCAACCAGCAGTACCCCGAGTCCCGCGCCGCGGAGTGGGATCGCGTCGGCCTGGTCACCGGGCATCCACACCAGACGGTGCGAACCGTGCTGCTCGCGGTCGATGCCTCCGCACCGGTGATCGCCGAGGCCGTGCGCCGCGGAGTCGACCTGCTCGTCACGCACCATCCGCTGCTGCTGCGCGGAGTCACCACCGTGCGCGAGGACACCCCCAAGGGCCGGGCACTCGTCTCCCTGATCCGCGCAGGCATCGCCCTCTACACCGCCCACACGAACGCAGACATCTCCGAGCGCGGAGTCAACACCTCGCTCGCCGCTGCACTCGGGCTCGTCGAGCCCCGACCTCTGGTTCCGGACGCCGCGGACCCCAGTATCGGCCTCGGCCGCGTGGGCCGGTTGCCCGCTCCGCTGACGCTCCGCGAGTTCGCGGAGCTCGCGGCTGAGCGCCTGCCCGCGACGTCGGCGGGAGTGCGAGTGAGCGGCCCGGCTACGGCGAGAGTCGAAACGGTCGCGGTGTGCGGCGGCGCCGGTGATTCGCTCTTCGATGTCGTGCGGCGTTCAGGGGCCGACGTGTACCTCACATCGGACCTGCGTCACCACCCCGCCACCGAGGCCCGCGACCACGACCCCAGCCAGCGCCCCTACCTCGTCGACGTCGCACACTTCGCGAGCGAATGGCCGTGGCTGCCCTCGTGCCGCGACTACCTGCACGAACGCCTGCCGCATCTCGACGTGCAGGTCAGCACCGCGATCAGCGACGCCTGGACGTTTAGTATCGATCAAACACCCGCGCCCGACGACCACGCGTACCCGCGCGGCTGACCCGTGAGTTCGCAATCGGCAAAGGAAGACTCCCCATGAAGGCTGACCCCACCCAACAACGCGAGCTCCTGCGGCTTGCGCAACACGACCAGCAGCGACTCCACCTGCGACACACCTCGAAGAACCTGCCCGAGCGCGCCCAGGCGGCCGACCTGGAGGCGCGTATCGCGGCCCACGACGCCGAGCACGAGGCCACGCACGCGCACGCAAAAGCCGCGAAGCAGGCCGTGACTGCGCTCGAAGACGAGGTCGAACAGGTCACCGCGCGCATTCAGCGCGATAACGAGCGACTGCTCGCGGGCGGCCTCAGCAAAGACCTCGTGGCACTGCAGCGCGACATTGCGTCACTCGAACAACGCAAGAGCGACCTCGAAGATCGCGAACTGGAGGCCCTCGACGTCTCCGAGCAGGCCGACGCCGCGTGGGCTGCCGCGCAGGCGGAACGGGAACGCCTCAGCACCGAGCTAGACTCCGTGGTCACCGCGCGCGAGGCGAGAATCGCCGAGGCCAAGGCCGCGTTCACGGCGGAAACCGACGCCCGCAAGGCCCTCGCGGCCACCCTCGCGTCCGATCTCGTGGCCCTCAACGACGAGGTTGCCGCCAAACAGGGCACGGGAGCGGCCCTCGTGCGGGCCCGCCGCTGCGAGGGGTGCCACATGGAACTCGACGCGCACGTGGTCAACGGTTTGAAGGCGCTGGCGGCCGATGAGGTGGCCCAGTGCGAATCGTGCGATCGCATTCTCGTGCGCACCGAGGAGTCCGGCCTGTCGTGACCCGCGTGTTGATTGTGGAGGCGGACGGGGGCTCGCGCGGCAACCCCGGCCCGGCCGCGTACGGTGCGGTCGTGCGCGATGCGGCGAGCGGCCGAGTGCTGATCGAGTGCGCCGGCAGCGTGGGGCACACCACGAATAATGTTGCCGAGTATCAGGGGCTGATCGAGGGGCTCAAGGCGGCGCGCACGTGCGATCCGCACGCCCGTATCGAGGCGCGCCTCGATTCGAAGCTGGTGGTCGAGCAGACCGCGGGTCGCTGGAAGGTCAAGAACGAGGGCCTCAAGCCGCTGCACGCCGAGGCCAAGGCCCTGCTCCGTGAGCTGGGTGCGAGCGCGAGTTGGGTCCCGCGCGAGAAGAATAAGGCGGCCGACGCCCTAGCGAACGCCGCGATGGACGCCGAGGCGAAGGGCCGCACCTGGGTGTCGAAGCTGCCGCCCGTGCCGTACGACGAGGCCCTGGACCGGGTCGCGGGCAGCGCAGCTGCGGGGGCTCAACCCGAACCCCAACCCGAACCCCAACCCGAACCCGAGCCCCAGCCCGAGCCCCACGCGCCGTTCGCCCTGCCGCAGCCCAGCCCCACGTCCGCGGGCATTTCACTCATCGCGGCCGGTTTCGACGCGGCCACGAGGGCCCGCCTGCGCGCCGCGCTGGGCCCCCTCAGCGACCTCCCTGCGCCGGATGACGCCGACTGGGTGCGTGCCTTTCGCGAGCTGGCGGCAGCCGGACGCGGGGTCCACCAGTCGGTTGCCCTGCCCGCCGCTGGCATCGTGAGCATCGTCTTGCGAGCGCTAGGTGCCCCGGGCGACGGTGCGCTCGCCGAACGGCTCAGCATCGCGCCGGGCACGGTCACGACGCTCGTGGTCTCCGAGCGGGGTGTGCCCGTGATTCACCACGTGGCGGCGCAGATTTAGCCCGATTGCGTGAAGCCCTCGCGCCCCGAATTGCGAGTGACTACGCCCGCTCGATGATGTCAATCGAGGCGGGTGTGGCCCCGCTCGCGGGCACCAGTTCGGCCTCGAAGGCGCGCGCGATCAGCGCGTGCGCCTCGGCCGCGGTGCGCGGCTCGGGGTGGCCCGCAGCGAGCGAACGCACGACGTGCCGGGCGACGAGGCCGCGCGCGTGCTTGGCGTTATGCGAGACCACCGTGCGCTTACCGTCGGCCTCACGAAATACGCGCAGGGTGGCGGCCTCGCGGGCAAGTTCTCCGCGCAGGGGCCACGACGCCGCGTAGGGGCCGCTGCGGCCGTCGAGAATCACGTGACCCGCGGCGGCGGCGTTCAGCACGGGGGCAAGGCGTCGCCTCCACCACGCGGCGAGCCCGCCGAGGCCGGGCAGGGTCACGCCCATCGACAGGCGATAATCGGTGATCGCGTCGTGGGGCCGCACAACGCCGAACAGCGCCGACGAGATCAGCAGCGTGGACTGCGCGCACGCCCGTTCGTCGGCATTCATACCGGGCAGGTCGAGGGCGGCGTAGAGGACGCCCGTGTACACCTGCCAGGCGGGGGCGGCCGGCCGAAGCCGCACCGAGACATTCGCCGCAACGGCCTCCGCGAGCGAAGCCCCGGCCTTCAGCACGCTGAGAGCGTCGTCGCGCCCCGAGACCTCGGCGAGGGCATCCAGCACCTCCGAGCGGGAGGAGGCCAGTTCGGGGAACGCGAGGGCACCGAGATCGACGGGCGCGCGGCCCTGGGCGGCGGAGGCCTTACCCTCCGAGGGCGGCAGCAGAATGAACATGTCTTCATGAAACACGACGGCGCGCCCCGCAGAATCGATCTGCGGGGCGCGCCGTGCGAATGTGAGCAGCGGCAAGCCTGGGCCTGCGCGCGAGCTAGTGGGCCACGGCCGGGGGAGCGCCGGGAGCGACCTGGTTGGGGCCAGAGCGGAACCCGAGAGCGGCGATCACGGCGCCCACGAGGAACACTCCGCACGCGACCCAGAACGCCGTGGTGTAGGAGTGCACGGCGGCCTGCGCCTGCAGGGCCTGCATCGCGGCGGGAGTCTGCGCCGAGGCGGCGTGGTCGGCCACGTAGTTGGTGAGCGCGGTGCCCGCGAGGGTCGAGAGCAGGGCCGTGCCGATGGAGCCGCCCACCTGCTGGCTGGTGTTGACGAGGGCGGAGGCCACCCCGGCGTCCTCACCCTGGATCGCGTTGGTCGCGGACGACATCGCGGGCGAGAACACCATGCCGAGGCCGAGGCCCATGAGCACGAGGCCGGGCAGCACGTGCGTGGCGTAGGACGAGGTCACGGTGAGGTGGGTGAAGACGTACAGGCCGGCGGCGGCGAGCACCATGCCCGTGGGCACCAGCGGGCGGGGGCCGACCTTCGGCATGAGCCGCGCCGAGATCTGGGTCGAGCTCGTGACGATGCCGACGACCATGGGCAGGAACGCGAGACCGCCCTGCATGGCCGAGAAGCCGTGCACGATCTGCAGGTAGTAGGTGAGAAACAGGAACACGGCGAACATGCCGATGCCCACGATGAACACCGAAACGTAGGCGCTCGAACGGGTGCGGTTTTTGAGGACGCGCAGGGGCAGCAGCGGGTTGCGCACGCGGGCCTGGGTCAGGGCAAAGATGACGGAGAGGACAACGCCACCCGCGAGGAAGCCCCACGAAACCGGTTCGGACCAGCCCGCCGTCTCGGCCTCGGCGAGGCCGAAGACGATGCCGAAGAGGCCGCCCGTGATGAGCAGGGTGCCGAGCCAGTCGACACTCACGGGGCGACGTACGGACTTGCCGATGAAGGTGAGGGCGCCGACCACGGCGAGGATCGCGATGGGCAGGTTGATGAACAGGCACCAGCGCCAGTCGACGTACGTGGTGAGGGCGCCGCCGAGGAGCAGGCCTACGGCGCCGCCGGCGCCGGAGATGGCGCCGTAGATGCCAAAGGCCTTGGCGCGGTCTTTGGGTTCGGTGAAGGTGGTGGTGAGCAGCGACATGCCGGCGGGGGCGAGTAAGGCGCCGAAGACGCCCTGCAGGGCGCGGGCCGTGACGAGCATTTCGAAGTTCGGGGCGAAGCCGCCGAGGGCCGAGGCGAGTGCGAAGCCGAGCAGGCCGATGATGAAGGCGCGGCGGCGGCCGATCAGATCGGTGATGCGGCCCGCGAACAGCAACAGGGCGCCGAAGGCCAGTGAGTAGGCGGTGACGAGCCACTGGCGGTTGTCGGTGGAGAAGCCGAGGTCGGTCTGGGCCGAGGGGAGCGCGATGTTCACGATGGTGCCGTCGAGGACGATCATGAGCTGCGCGAGGCCGATGACGACGAGCGCCAGCCAGCGTTGATTGGGCGAGTTCACGGGCGGTTTGATCGTGGCGTCGGGGGTTTGGAGAGCCATGAGGTTCCTTTGCTTAATCTGGTTTACAAGGCTAACCTTAGACCTAAGTGGAATATTCCTCCATTTTTGCATCGTGTGACATGGACCATAACGGAGCAGTATGACAGCACAGCCCACCAGCGCCCCGACGACTTTCGACGAGGTCTTCGCGGCGCTCGCCACCCCGCTACGCGCCGACGCCGCGGCAAACCGCGACCGCATCCTCACCGCGGCCCGCGACCTGTTCAACCAGGGCGACCCCGAGGCCTCCCTCGAACGCATTGCCGAGCACGCCGGGGTCGGGGTCGGCACCGCCTACCGCCGGTTTCCCACGCGCGAACACCTGCTGCTGCACCTGTTCGCACAGGAACTCAACCGCGTGCTCCAGACCGCCAGCGACGCGCTGCTCGAACCCGACCCGAAGCGCGGCTTCGTGGAGTTCTGCTACGCCGCGGTGCCCGCCATGCACGCCACGAGTGGGCTGGTCGGCGAATTGCTGCGCGAGCGCAACGACAGCCAGGTGCTGCAGGCGGCGAAGGCGCGGGTGCTGCCCGCCTTGGAGCGCCTCATTGCCCGCGTGCGCGCCGAATTGCAACCCGGTTTCGAGGCCATGGACCTCCTCGTCGTGCTGCTCATGTGCGAGAAGCCCTTCACGCATGCGTGCCGATTTGAGACCCGCCGCTGGGAGCCATTCATGGAGATCATGCTGCGCGGCCTCGTGCGCGACCCCGCCGATTGGTCGACTGCGCTCGCGCGCGGTGCCCAGTAGGCGCTCGCGCGCGGTGCCCAGTAGGCTCGCGCCGCGTTAAGTGGGCGTCACGGGCCGAGCGGCACACTGGCTGCGGGGCTGGCACCCGGTAAGAGTTCCATGCTGCCCGCGATGTGTTCCAACAGAGCTGCCTCGATGCGCCCCGGGAGGGCCGCCCCCGCGGCCGAGTCGGTCAGGTAGGGGACGGCGTCCGCCCGCATGAGGGCGCGCACGGAATCGGGCCAATAATTGACGAGCGAAACGTTCGCGACGCGCGCCGCGAACGGAACATATGACTGCTCGGGCCGCGTGACCGTGGTGCCCGCCAACGACCGCAGGTTGGGCACGATGCCGGTCGTCGAAAACAGCACCTGCTGCCCCTCGGGCGACGCGAGAAACGACATGAAGGCGCCCGCGGCGGCGCGATTCTCGCTCGCACTCGTGATGCCAAACCCCAGCGCCGGGCCGCCGTAGGAGATGTCGCGGTGTTTACTCTCGGGCACCTGCGGAAAAGCCACCAATTGCGAGTCCGGTTGCGACGTAAATATTCGACTCATCTGTTTCGCCGTGTGGGCCACGAAAAATGCGGACTCGCCGCCCGCGTATGAATTCAGTTCTTCGGCGCCGCTGCGCTGGAGCGTGGCCGGGGCGAAGCAGCCAGCCGCGTACATCTGCTCGATATACGCCTCGGACGCCGCAAGGTTAGCCACCGGCACCCCCGTGCTGGCAGCGCTGCGGATCTGCTCGCGGGTAGACACCTGCGTCGCGAACAGGCTTAGGAGGGTGAGGTAGTCGTCGGAGTCGAGCCACGCGATGTCGAACGGTTCGAGACCGTCCACGGCGAGCGCCGTGCACGCCTCCAGCAGCGCGTCAAAGCTCGCCGTGGCCTCGCCAGGGGTGAGCCCCACGCGCGACAGTACCGCGGGGTTCACGGCGAGGGTGTAGGCCTGCGCACCCACGGGCATCGCGTAGAGGCTGCCCGTCGTCGCGAGGCTCTCTTCGATGAAGCGCAGGTTGGCCTCGGCGGTCGGCGTGAGGAAGTCCTGCAGGGGCAGCAGGTGACCGCCCAGCGAGGTGGTGGTCGCACCGGGGCGCAGCATCACGATGTCGGGAATCTCGAGGCTCGCCCGCGGGTCGTCCTCGGGAATCTCCTCGTCGGGCAGGGGCAGATTCAGCAGCGAGGCGTCGATGTCGGCCTGCGACTTGACCGAGACCTCCACGGTGATCTGCGGGTAGGTCACGTTAAAGGCCTCGAACAGGGCCGCCAGGGCAGCCTCACCCTGCGGATTTTCGAACGGGAGCGTCGACCACAGGCGAATAGTCTGTGCCTCCGACCCCACGGCCCGGGTGAGCTCGCTCGCCGCCTGGGCGGCGGTTTGCGGCTGGCCCCACGTACAGCCCGAGAGCAGGGTTGCCCCGAGGCCCGCTCCTGCCGCCGCACCGAACCACGCGCGGCGCGACAATCGCACGGTCGGTTCAGCGGAACGGGGGGAGGGGCGACGGCGGGGCTGCTCCAAAAATCGTGAATGCATTGCCACCAAGTCTACTGGCCCGCCCGCCTGCGGCCCGGCAGCGCCACCTCCAGCGTTTACGCGAGCGTGTCGATCGTGATGCCGAGCGTCTGCAGTTGGGCAGCCGCGATCTCCTGGTCGACGTGACCGGGCACGCGGTGCACCTTGCGACTGGTCACGGGCCGCATCAGCAGGTCACGCATGAGGGCCACCACGACGGCGATCTCAACTTCTTCGGTTCGGATCGCCGAATGGGGCGCCTTCGAGTTCAGTTCGTTGGCCACCCGGTAGACGCGGTCACCGATGGTGTAGACGGTGTAGCCCACTCGCGTGCTTTCGACCGAGCTCGCGAGCTTCGTGAGGGTCGTGTCGAGACCGGGGCCGGCGATGTCGGCGATGAGCGCCTCGGCGCCAATCTGGTCGAGGTGATTGATCACGGTGTAGCGTTCCACGGCGTCGGCCACGATGACGACATCGGCCTCGGGCAGCAGCATGCTGGCGCGACCCACCTGGTGACCCACGGTGTGGGCATCGAGGGAGAGCAGCGGGTCGGTATCGAGAACGAACGTGCGAGCCCCCTGATGCCGCGCGTAGTCCGCGATGATGTGCCCAATGCCCTGATAACCTGCGACCGCGATCTTCAACTTGCGCACGGGCTGGCCGCACAGGCGCGCCACCTGCTGCACCGTGGCCTGGGCCGTCGCACGTTGCAGCGCCGTCGAGTTCAAAACCCGTGCCGTGTTCAGGGAGTACACCGGCACCGGGATAGCCGCGTTCGACTCGAGCTTCTTGAACTTGCGAGCCCCCTCGCCCGTGAACTCGATGACCCCGCGCAGGGCCGTGGCATAGCGTTCGCGGTGACGAAACAGTTCGAGGGTGACGTCGGCGTTCGCATCGATAATAATCTCGGGCCGGAAATCGGCCGCGCAACCCTGGCTGACGACGGCGCCTGCACGCCTTAACTCATTCATCAACCACACATGCTGGGGGCTGGGCGCGGCGGGGAACGCCACGTGTACGCCCGCGAACTGCGGGGATCCGATGACCTTGGTGCAGTAGGCGGCGAGGGAGGCCGAGGTCATGGGGGGAGCCACGTCGGCGGCGTTTTGCTCCTCGAGCAGCGGCTCCAACACGGGCGACGTGTTCGCTGCGACTAGCGTGTCGCCGTCGGGTGCGGCACCCTCGAGGGTCGCAGCTGAGCCAGTGGATGATGTATCGGGTGACGGTGATGTACTCATCGGGGAGCTCCTAGTATCGCGCAGAAATGTGCTGGCTAGGTCCGACAAATTTGTGGCCCCCCAGCTCACGTCCCATTGTTCTAGGCGCGGTCGCACTTTTGCTAGATGTTGTCTAGTGCCCTGAGTCGCATTGGAATTACGCAGTCAGCTACATAATTTATACGGGCAGGTCAGCGACGCGTACGACGAAATTCGAGCAAATTAAAGGTTCGGTAAAGCCCGACGCCTGTTGACCAATTAAACTCAATCATGGCGAAAATTACGCCGTAGTTCACGTCTTTTTCTACCGAAACGCATCGCAATACGGTAGGCAAAATCGCGCACAATTGCGGTCGGACGCGCGTCCCCACGCTGGCAGGGCAGCTACCGCCCCCAGCGGGCCACGTACGCGTCCAGGGCAAATTTGCGCCGGAGCCCCGCCGCGTTCATGTAGCGCACCTTGCCGAAGACGCTCCGTTCGGCCCAGGGGCGGTCGTGGAGGCCGCCGATTGACCACAGAATGCCCACGTACCCGTTGGGGTCGCCGCCGTCGATGGAATACGTGTCGTTGAGCGCGATGCAGTCGGCGAGGGCCGCCTCGGGGGAGCGGGACCACTCCAGCATCTTCTTCGCCCAGTACATGCGCAGGTATCCGTGCATGACCCCCGTGGCACGCAGCTGTCGCTGAGCCGCGTTCCAGGCCGGGTCATGGGTCGCGGCGGCCTCCCACTCGTCGCGCTCGTAGACGAACTCGCGGGGGTCGCGGGCGTGCTCGGCGAGGGTCTGCTGCGCCCATTCGTGCGTGCCCGCGAGGCTCGTGTGGGTGGTGCCGTAGAAACAGAAGTTGTCGGCGAGCTCTTTGCGCACGATCATCTCTTCGAACAGGGCGTCCATGCCGTCGTCGCGAGAGGGCACCTCGCCCGCCTGGGCCAGTCGCGGCTCCTCGAACAGCAGTGGCGGCCGCGTTGCGCCGCGCAGCACCTCTAGGGCCACGCGCAGCGCGGACACGTGGCCGAAGTGCAGGTAGGGGCTGAGGCCGGACTGTGCCTGCGCGAGCGGATCGTTGCGCCGGCCCGCGTATGCCGCGAGGCGCGAATCGCGCGCCGGGGCCAGGCTGGCGGGGTCCCATGTGGCGGGGKCAATCCCGGCCAGCAGGTCGTCGGCAGGCAGCATGCCTGGAGCGGGCGGGGGAGCCCAGAGGCCGCCCACCCACGCCGCGACGTACTCGCGCGCGGCAGCCTCCCCGGGTGGTGCGGAGACGCGGATGCCGCACGGGTCAATGCCCGCGACGAAAGCCTCGGCCTCGGCCCACGTCACGATGCCCGCGAGCCCGGCCCCGCGCGCGTCCGGGCCCCAATAAGGGCCATCTGGGCCGGGGGAGGGCCACGCCTGCTCGCGCGGCTGTGGGGGCTCCACGAGATGCGCGGCGAGGTGACGATGCACCTTGCGGCGAATGGTGTGGGCGGCAAACTCGCGCTTATCGCTCAGCACCCAGGCGGGCACCACGTTGTGCGTGTCGACGACGTGCAGCCCGCACTCGAGGCGTTCGCGCAGGGCGACGTCGCGCCCGCGCTGCAACGGGTTGAAATCCACCACGATCGCGCGGGCCGCGAGGGCACGGGCCACGGCCGCAATGTTCTCGACCGCGTCGCCGAGCGTGAGCAGCAGGGGTATGCCGAGCGCGCGCAGGCCCGACTCGACCTCCCGCAAGCCCGCGAGCATGAACTCATAATGCTCTCGGCGGCGCAGGCCCGCCCGCTGCAGGTTGAACTGCACATAGACGGGGTCGTCGCCCGCTCGCCGCTGCGCCTCGAGCAGCGCGTGGTTGTCGAGCACGCGCTGGTCGCGCGACATCACGTAGACGACGGGGCCGCGTGCGAGGGCGTCGGGGCGGAGGGTGTGGCTGCGGTCTGAAGCGTCGTGAGGCATGGGCAGTCTTCTGTGTAGGTGGGGGTGGCGAGCGTCGGTAGCCGCCGCCCACCCTATAGCACTCGCCGTGAGCGCCGTACACTGACCTCATGTCACACCCCTCGGCTGCCGTCCTCGCGGCCTTTGGCGTGCCCGCCGGGGTGGAGGCGCACCCGCTCGAGGGGGGCCAGGGCAACTCGTGGCGGGCCGGGCCGCTGGTGCTGAAGCCCGTGGCCGAACTGCGGGAAGGCGCGTGGCGCGCCGAGCTTTTCAAGGGCCTAGATTCGGGCCCTGACCTGCGCATACCCCGGCCTGCTCGCGCGCGCGTCGACGGCGCAGAGGCCTGGCATCACGACGGCTGGGAGGCCTGGGGGTGGCTCGCGGGCCGCCCCAACGAGCGTCGACTGCGCGACGTGCTGGCGGCGGGGGAGTCGCTGCACTCGCGCCTGCGAGGGGTCGCGCCGCCCGAGTTTCTCTACTGCGCCGCGCATCCCTGGGCGCGCGCCGACCGCATTGCGTGGGGGGAGTCGCGGCACGACTGCCTGGTCGCCGATGAGTTTATCGCTGGCCTCGCCGCGGCGCGCCGCGACGTCACCCTCGAACCCCAACTCGTCCACGGCGACCTGCTCGGCAACGTGCTCTTTCATGAGGTGCACGCGCCCGCCGTGATCGACTTTTCGCCGTATTACCGGCCCACCGCGTATGCCGCGGCCATCGCGTGCGTCGACGCGGTCTGCTGGCATCGGCACCCGGCGGCCGACCTGGGCGGCCTTGCGCCCGCCGGTCTCGACGCCGCGACCTGGGGCCAGATGCTCGTGCGCGCCCTGTTGTTTCGCCTCGCCACGTTCCACACGATGGCGCCGTTTCGGCTTACGCTCGCTCCCGCGCTCATCGCGCGCCACGAACCGTGCGCGCACGAGGCGCTGCGGCTCGCGGGGTTGGCAGGTCTTTAGTCGGGGTTGTGGCCGGACGCCGCGGTGGCCGGCCTGGCACCGAACCGCGCGGCGCTGCGCGCCTTGGCCTTGGCGGCCTCGACCTCGCGGTCCTTGGGCGGCGCCGTGGTGACCAGGTCTTCGAGCAGATGCTCGGTGATGTGGGCGATCTCGGCGACGGCCCGGTCGAACGCGGCCTGGTTCACGGCGGCGGGTTTGGTCATGCCACTGATCTTGCGCACGAACTGCAGCGCGGCGGCGCGCACCTCGTCGCTCGTGGCGTGCGGTTCAAAGTTGTGCAGGGTGCGGATGTTGCGACACATGCAAACACTGTGGCACACCGGGCGGCGAGGGGGCACTCCCACATCACTACTTAACATAACGTAGATTATCGGCGTTATACGGAATGTGACGTCCCACGGCAGCCAGCACATCCCGCAGGCACAACCCTCACGACAGACACAAACACAACGGATGCCCCGCAGGGTCAAGAAAGACGCGAAACGTCGTCCCGGGCTGCACCTCGTGTTTGACCGCGCCCGCCGCGAGCACTTCAGCCTCGGCCTCGTCGAGATCGTTCACCACGACATCGAGATGCATCTGCTGCGGAACGTCCTGACCCGGCCACTGCGGCGGGCGATAATTCTCGGCGACCTGAAAACACAGCCGTCCGCCGTCATCGAGGCGCAGCGTGCACCAATCTCCATCGTCGACGATCGCGCCGCCCAGCACGCGCGCGTAGAACTCGGCGAGAGACAGCGGGTCAGCACAGTCCAAGACCACCACGGGGTCACGTGCGATTGCCATGCCGCCAGCCTAAGCCCTGCCTCAAGATCTGCCTCACGATCTGCCTCACGATCTGCCTCAAGATCTGCCTCAAGATCTGCCTCAAGATCTGCCTCAAGATCTGCCTCAAGATCTGCCTAGACCACGCGCACATCGGCTTCGCCGAACCTCCGCCACCGGCCGCTACCACGCGTTACCGTCGGGGTATGCAGCCAGCGCGTCCCCGGAGCGTCCTTAATATTCCCGTGCCCGATGTCTTACTCGGGCGCTGGGTGGCGTGGCTGCTCCCCGAGCGGCAACCCTTTCGAATCCCCCGCGCCACGGCCCGCGACCTTCGCCACGCCGACGAGCCCGAACGCCTCACGCCCGAACTTCGCGACACCTTCGAACTTTACGGAACCACCGACGACGCGCTCGTGTGGCTCACCCAGGCCGAGTCCCGCGCGCTCCCCCGCGCCGTTCACGCCGCTCAACCGGCGCCGCACCGCTGGCTGACGCACCTGGGCCGACCCGATGCCATCGACATCGATCGCAACCGCGCGCTCGCGTTCGTCGCCGAAGGCCGCAGGCCCAGCAGGCACGACGAGATCGACGAGAGCCACTGGCGTGACATCGCGGGCCTCCCGCCGGGAGCGCGGCAGCTCGCGGGCACGCATCCGACCGCGAGCGGGCCCAACTGCTTCGCGACCGTCATGGCGGCTGCGGGGGTGCATGGAGTGGCCGAGACCTGGATGCAACTCGCCCCCTTTGGAGCCTGGCTCGTGGCCGCGACCAGCCCCTGCCCCAGCTCCCCCGCCGCCGACACGCAGCCGGGCACCGTGTTGACGTGGCGTGATGCGAGCGGCTCCCCCGTGCACGCCGCCATCACCCTGAGCGCGGGCTACCTCCTGCACAAGCCGTCGCAGGGTTGGATGTCACCACGCAAGGTGCTCACCGTGCGCGAGGGCATGTTGAGTTGCCGGACGCCCGGGTGGCGCGTTGGTCGTCGCCGCCTGCGTATCGGGTCGCCGAGTGAACCGGGGTAACCAGAAACTCGCGCGTGCCGACCGCGCTTCACCATTGGTGTACAGCTTTGCCGAAAGCCCGGAAGAACCGCCTCCGAGTTGCCCATCATGTGAGCGGATTGTTCGTTATTTGCGCCACAGCTCTCGCCGTGCCACCTCATCTCGTCGCGCACCGCGTTACTAAATCTCAACCGCCGCAGCCTGCAAAAATAGCGCCATTGGCCGCGCGGTCGAATCAACTTTCCATGCGCGAAGCAACCATATATCCGCAGCCTGAAGCCAAATAGGCACGCTGGTAACAGTTCACGAACTCGACCCTCAATCCAGGGTCACGTACATTAAAGAGCGGTGATACTTAGGTATGACCAAAGCGGTGGGGCGAGTTGTGGTGACGCGCCCGGCCGCCGCGGCGGGGCAGCCTCTACAGCCCCCTGAGGTTGCGCCGCCGCACCCTTTGAAAGGCCGCCGCGGTCAACGGCGACTCGGCAGCTCAAAGGCTCGGCACCCTCACCGCGCACTCAACCGGACTACCCCAGTCGTGATTCGGCGCCCCGCAGCCCAAGCCGCACCCGCCGCGCCCACAGCGGCCCCTCGTACACGAACGCCGAATATCCCTGCACGAGATCCGCGCCCGCAAAAACCCGTCGCCGCGCATCCGCGCCCGTCTCAATACCACCCACCGAAATTAGGCACGTGCCCTCGCTGACCGCGCCGCGCAGTAGCCGCAGCACCTCAAGCGAACGGTCTGCAAGAATCGGGCCCGACAGTCCACCCGCACCGATCTCGGCAACGCGCCCCGCGGGCGTCCGCAAAGAATCGGGCCGGGCGATGGTCGTGTTCGTGGCGATGATGCCGTCGAGACCCAGTTCATTCGAGAGCCGCGCGACGGCCAGCACGTCGTCATCGGCGAGGTCCGGAGCGATCTTGACGAGCAGAGGCACGTGCCGCGCCGCCGAGAGCTCCGAAGCCTCGCGCACGGCCTGCAGCAGCGGGCGCAGGCTCTCCACCGACTGCAAATCGCGCAACCCGGGCGTATTCGGTGACGACACGTTGACCACGAGGTAGTCGGCAAACGGCGCGAGCAGGTGCGCGCTCTTCACGTAGTCGCCGATGGCGTCCTCCACCGCGACGACCTTGGTCTTGCCGATGTTGACGCCGATCACGGCTTTGCGCCCGTCGCGCGTGCTCCGCACCTCGGCGAGCCGCCGCGCGACCGCCGCGGCACCCTCGTTGTTAAACCCCATGCGGTTGATGAGGCAGCGGTCGGCGATGAGCCGAAACAGCCGCGGCTGCTCGTTACCCGACTGCGGCTCCCCCGTCACGGTGCCGATCTCTACGTGCCCGAAGCCCAGCGCCGTCAGGGCCACGATGCCCCGGGCATTCTTGTCGAAGCCGGCCGCGAGCCCGAAGCGGTGCGGAAACTCGACGCCCATGACCTCCACGCGATCCCGCGCCGACTCCCCCGACCAGCACACGCGCCGCATCAGCTCGCCGATCACCGGTAGCCGGGCGGCGATGCGAATCGCGGCGAAGGCACGCTCGTGCGCGACCTCCGGGTCCATGCGGGCGAACACGGTTTTGAAGAAAAGCGGGTACAGCATGGGGTCCTTTGCGTTAGAGGTCACCGGCGGAGCGCGGCGCAGCGCCCGCGTCGAGGGTCGTTATGCGGCGCTGCAACCACCACAGCGCCAATAGCGGCAAGATGAGCGGCACGCACGCGTAGCCGATGCCGAACGTCGACCACACGGAGGCAATGGGGAACAGTCCCGCATCGATCACGCTGAGCGTGCCGACGACGATCACGCCGAGCGCCTCGAACACGCACACGATGCGGGCGATGCGGCGGGCCCGAGCGGTGTCGCGCACCAGCAGCACCGTCGCCACAATGTAGGTGGCGGCGGCAAAGAGCGAAAAGAGAATGGCGACGGGAGCGCGACCGAACTCGGTGGTCGCCTGATAGAGCGAGCGCGCCGTGGCCGAGAGCGCGAACACGCTGTAGGCGACGATCAAGAGGGCTCCCGCTCCGCGGTCCGGACGCCTCGTGGGCCCGCCCCGCGCGCCCGCCCCTTTGGCTGCGTCTTTGGCTGCGTCGTTGGCTGCGTCGTTGGCTGCGTCTTTGGCTGCCATATTTCTCCCGTTCGCTGCACGCGCCATTAGATCTGCGCCCCGTTCCACACCTGCAACATGCGCGCAAACAGCACGAGCAGCACCAACGCGCCGATGCCCAGCGTGAGTGTGCCGTAGCGATTGCGGTTGAGCAGGGCCCACATGAAGGCGGCGGGCATCATGATGAGCGCCGTGAGCGCATACCCGATGAAGATGACCATATCGCCGGGCTCATGGCCGAGCACCATTTCGACGATGCTCACGATGATCGCCACGACGGTGAGCCCCACGAGACCGAATGCGCCGAAAAATAGCACACGGCCCATCAGTTTATTGCGGGCGAACTCCACGATGGAGTAGAGCGAGTAGAGCCCGGCTACAGCCATGAAGGCGTAGGTCAGAGTGGGTATCACAAAGGGCCCTTTGGTTCGCTCGCTGGCCCCCGCTCGTCACGAAGGCGCCACTAAGAATATCCGCAACGTATCGCTGCTCTCGGCCTACGATCGGTGCATGAGCATTCTAAAACACGAAACCACGCAGGGATCTTCCGTCAAGGTCGACGCGCTCGTCCTCGGTGTGGCCCAAGCCGAATCGGGCCCCGAACTACTCGCCGCGGGCCACCTCCAGTCCAAGTACGCCGAGCAGTTGCAGTCTGCCCTCGCCGACCTCGGCATGACGGGTGCGCACGGTACCGTGACGCGGATTCCCTCACTCGGCGCGGTGCAGGCCAACTCCATCGTGCTGGTCGGGCTCGGCGAGATCGACGAGGACGCCATCGACCTCGAAAAGTTGCGGCAGGCGGCGGGCAGCGCAGCCCGCAGCCTCACGGGGCTCGGTTCGGTCGCGTTCGGCCTGCCGATTCACTCCGAGGAGCAGCTCGCTGCGGTCGCCGAGGGTGCGGCGATGGGCACGTACACGTTCACCGAGTACAAGTCGGGCGACGAAAAGGTCGGCCCCGACACGGTGGTGCTGCTGGTCTCGAAGGCCGCCGCGAAGGGCATGGACGCGCAGGGGGTGCTGAGCCGCGCCGCCATCATCGCGAAGCACGTGATGCTCGCGCGCGACCTCGTCAACACTCCCCCGAATGTGCTGAGCCCCGCCGAGTTTGCGGACCGCGCGGCCGCCGCCGCGAAGGGTATCTCAGGCGTGAAGGTCGAGGTGTGGGACGAGTCGCGCCTCGCCAAGGAGGGGTGTGGTGGCATCCTCGGCGTCGGCCAGGGTTCGTCGCGGCCGCCCTGCCTCGTGAAAGTTTCGTACTCGCCGCGTGGCGCCAACTCGCATGTCGCCATCGTGGGCAAGGGCATCACGTTCGACACGGGCGGCATTTCGCTCAAACCCGCCATGAGCATGGTGACCATGAAGTGCGATATGGGTGGCGCCGCGGCGGTCCTCGGGTCGGTGCTCGCCGCGGCCGAGGCTGGCGTCAAGACGCGAGTGACGGGCTGGCTCGCAATCGCCGAGAACATGCCCTCGCACACCGCGATGCGCCCGAGCGACGTCATCACCATTCGCGGCGGTAAAACTGTCGAGGTGCTCAACACCGACGCCGAGGGGCGACTCGTGATGGCCGATGCGCTGGCCCTCGCGAGCGAGGAACAGCCCGACATCGTGCTCGACATCGCGACGCTCACGGGCGCCCAGATGGTGGCCTTCGGTCGCCGCGTGGCCGCCGTCATGGGCGACCTCGACGTGGTCAACGAGGTGCTCGCAGGAGCGGCGGCCACGGGCGAATCGTTCTGGCCCATGCCCCTGCCCGAAGAGCTCGCGGCCGAGCTGAAGTCTCCCGTGGCCGACCTCAAGAACATCGGGTCGCCGAACGGCGGAGGCATGTTGCTCGCGGGCGTGTTCTTGCAAAACTTCGTGGGAGAAACCCCGTGGGCTCACCTCGACATCGCGGGCCCGGCGTTCAACGAGGGCAAGCCGTATGGTTACGTCACGGCGGGCGGCACCGGCATGGGGGTGCGCACCCTCTTGGGTGTCGTCGAGCATCGAGCGAAGGCCTAGCGCCACCCGAAAACAGCAGGACGCGCGCGTGGCCCGGTCCCGCGCGCGTCCTGAATTTTTGCCTGTGTTGGGTACGGCTGCGGCCCGCTAGGGGCGCTTGTCGGCGTCGCGCAACCGGCGCAGGCGCTCGGCCATTTCGCGCTGTTCGCGGCGCTGCTGCTCGCGGGTCTGGCGTTCGTTGTAGTCGCGCATGCGCTGCGGATACCCCGTCTGGTTGATGTCGTAGACGGGCACGCTGTTCTTGCGCGCCCATTCCCAGCCCTCCTTCGAGGTCACCAGCTGGCGCCGGGTCCACTCACCCGTCGTCGCGATGAGCACGATGGTCGGCTTCGTCACGTGGGTTTCGGGTTCGATGTACGCCTCGACGCCCACGCGGCTCGACGTGAAGTCCGCTAGGTGCTGCCACGCCGCCGACCGCTCCCCCTTATGCGAAATGCCCTTGCGCCCGCTGGGTGCGTGCCCCTTCGTATAGAGGGCGTCAGCCGCCGAACCGGGAGCGTTCACCGCACCCCCCGAATTGCCGCGGTCCCTGCCAAATTTCCACCATGCCATGCATCAATTCTATGAAAAGAATCGGGGACGCGCGTTCGGCGCGTGGGCAGCCTCGCCCCTGTCTGGGTAATCACATGCCAACCTGCAGCAGTTCGTGCCGCTGCACGGGCCGTACATGGTTGAATGTGTGGAGGTTATGTGGTGATCGCATAGCGCGTGGACAGCACCCTGGAGTGCCGCCCGCACTACTATGTCGAACCACGCCAAACTGAAATTCTTATGGTCGATATAAGGGAGAGCCACGTGGCTGACACCACTGCAAATCCGGTCTACGACGTTGTGATTCTGGGAGGCGGCAGTGGCGGCTATGCCACGGCGCTGCGCTCTGCGCAACTGGGTTTGAACGTCGCGCTGATTGAGAAGGCCGAACTGGGCGGCACGTGCCTGCACCGCGGCTGCGTTCCCACGAAGGCCCTGTTGCACGCCGCTGAGGTGGCCGATGTTGCTCGCGAGGGCGCGGCCATCGGTGTCAACACGCAGCTTAACGGCGTCGACATGGTGGGCGTGAACAAGTACAAGGACGGCATCATTGGCCGCCTGTACAAGGGCCTCCAGGGTCTCGTGAAGAGCAGCAACGTCACGTTCATTCAGGGCGAGGGCAAGCTGGTTGGCAAAGACACCATCGCCGTCACTACCGCCGAGGGCGTGCAGAACGTCTCGGGAAAGAACCTCGTGCTGGCTTCGGGCTCGTTCTCGAAGACCCTCCCGGGCCTCGAACTGGGCGGCCGCATCATTGCCTCCGAGCACGCGCTGAAGATGGATTTCGTGCCGAAGTCCGCCATCATCCTCGGTGGCGGTGTGATCGGCGTCGAGTTCGCTTCGGTGTGGAAGAGTTTCGGCGCCGACGTCACCATCGTTGAGGGCCTGCCCAGCCTGGCGCCCAACGAAGACGCCGCCCTGTCGAAGGCGCTGGAGCGCGCGTTCCGTAAGCGCAAGATCAACTTCAAGACCGGCGTGTTCTTCCAGTCGGCCACGCAGGACGACAATGGCGTGCACGTTACCCTCGCCGACGGCACGCAGCTCGACGCCGAGGTGCTGCTCGTAGCCGTGGGCCGCGGCCCGCAGACGGCGGGTCTCGGTTACGAAGAGCAGGGCATCACGATGGATCGTGGTTTCGTCTTGACGAACGAAAACCTGCAGACCAACGTGCCGGGCATCTACGCCGTTGGCGACATCGTGCCGGGCCTGCAGCTCGCGCACCGCGGGTTCCAGCAGGGCATCTTCGTCGCTGAGGTCATTGCGGGCCAGAGCCCGTTGCCGATCGTCGAGTCGGGCATCCCCCGCGTCACCTACTGCGAGCCCGAGCTCGCGTCCGTGGGTCTGACCGAGAAGCAGGCCGCCGACAAGTATGGCGCTGATCAGGTGCAGACGTACGAATACAATCTTGGCGGCAATGGCAAGAGCCAGATCCTCGGCACGCAGGGCTTCATCAAGCTCGTGCGCGAAAAGGATGGCCCCATCGTGGGCGTTCACATGATCGGCGCCCGCGTGGGCGAGCAGATCGGTGAAGCGCAATTGATCGTGAACTGGGAGGCGCACCCCGAAGATGTCGCGCACCTCATTCACGCGCACCCCACTCAAAACGAAGCTTTGGGCGAGGCACACTTGGCGATCGCCGGTAAGCCGCTCCACGCTCACGCGTAATTTGACCAAGAGTTGCCTACGTAACTCGTCCTTGGGATACCCCCTTACAAGAGAAGTTCAGGAGACATCATGTCTGACTCCGTACTGATGCCGGCTCTCGGCGAAAGCGTGACTGAGGGTACGGTCACGCGCTGGTTGAAGGCTGTGGGCGACACCGTTGCAGCCGACGAGCCGCTGCTCGAAGTGTCGACCGACAAGGTCGACACTGAGATCCCCTCGCCGTTCAGCGGCGTCCTCACCGAGATCCTGGTGCAGGAAGATGAAACGGCCGACGTGGGCGCCGTCCTGGCGACCATCGGAGCCGAGGGCGCTGCGCCCGCAGCCGCCCCCGCGCCTGCCGCCGAGCCTGCCCCCGCGCCCGTCGCGGCACCGGCACCGGCACCGGCACCGGCTGCGGAACCCGCGCCCGTAGCCGCACCGGCCGCTGCTCCCGCGGTCGGTGGAAACAATGTGACGATGCCCGCCCTGGGCGAGTCGGTCACCGAGGGTACCGTCACGCGCTGGTTGAAGGCGGTCGGCGAGACCGTCGAGTTGGATGAACCCCTGCTTGAGGTCTCGACCGACAAGGTCGACACTGAGATTCCGTCGCCTTTCGCGGGCACGCTGCAGGCCATCCTGGTGCAGGAAGACGAGACGGCCGACGTAGGCGCTGTGCTCGCCACGATCGGTGAAGGCGCCGCTGCCGCTCCGGCAGCCGCTCCGGCAGCCGCTCCGGCTCCCGTCGCGGCACCCGCTCCAGCGCCCGCACCTGCTCCGGCTCCTGCGCCCGTCGCGGCACCGGCTCCGGCTCCGGCTCCTGCGCCCGCACCTGCGGCCGCACCTGCTCCGGCTCCCGTCGCGGCGAACTTTGGCACGGCCCAGGCCGCCGTCGGCGCCAGCCAGCCGCCGGCTCCCGCTGCTGCCGCTACCCCGGTGGCCGCTGCCGCGCCGCGCGCAGCCGCCGCCGTCAGCGAAGCCGCCGGCTACGTGACCCCCCTCGTCCGCAAGCTCGCCGCCGATTCGGGCGTTGACCTGGCGAACGTCAAGGGCACCGGTGTGGGAGGCCGCATCCGCAAGCAGGACGTCCTCGAGGCCGCATCGGCGAAGGCTGCCAGCCCGGCCGCCGGAGCGTCCGCTGCGCCCGCCGCGCCCCGCGTGGTCGAGGTATCGCCGCTGCGCGGCACCACCGAGAAGATGTCGCGCCTGCGCAAGGTCATCGCGAAGCGCATGGTGGAGGCCCTGCAGCAGCAGGCGCAGCTCACCACGGTCATCGAAGTGGACATCACGCGCGTTGCCAAACTGCGCGCCGCCAACAAGGTGGCGTTCAAGAATTCGCACGGCGTAAACCTGACGTTCCTGCCGTTCCTGACGCTCGCCGCCATTGAGGCGCTCAAGTCGCACCCCAAGGTGAATGCGAGCATCGAGGCCGAATCGATCGTCTACCACGCCTCGGAGAACGTGGGCATCGCGGTGGACGCCGACGGTGGCCTCATCGTTCCCGTGATCAAGAACGCGGGAGACGAATCGCTGGCGGGCCTCTCGGAGAAGATCGCCGATCTCGCGGGCCGCGCCCGTACCAACAAGCTCGTTCCCGACGAGTTGGCCGGCAGCACGTTCACGATTACGAACACCGGTTCGGGCGGCGCGCTGTTCGATACGCCGATCGTTCCGAACCCCACGGTTGCGATCATGGGCACGGGCACCATCGTGAAGCGGCCCGTCGTGGTCGCCGATGCGGACGGCAATGACACCATCGCCATTCGTTCGATGATGTACCTGTCGCTGTCGTACGATCACCGTCTGGTGGATGGTGCCGACGCCGCTCGGTTCCTGATGGCCGTCAAGGCGCGCATCGAAGAGGGCGCGTTCGAGGGCGACCTGGGCCTCTAAGGCCCGTCAACCCAGTACTAAGAAGCGGGGTCCGGCAATGCCGGGCCCCGCTTCGCCATGTGGCAACGTGTTGCGGCTACCTATGCCGTGGATCCACGTGACGGCCCGTCGAGCGGCCCCCGCTAGATGCGCTGCACCGCCGCGATCAACCAGACTCCCGTCGCGCTGCGTTCAAGAGTGAACAGCGCCGTGAAATCCTCGGGGGGTATCGCCACGCGCTCGGTGCCCCGCTCGACAACATACGGCGTCACGCGCACGCGCGCCGTGGCCTGCAGCCGCTGCGGCTCACCCGTGTCGGTTGCAACAGAGTTTGCTCCACCGCTCGCCGTGGCGCTGGGCGACCCCAGCGCGCCGGCGACCGCGGCGGGCTCACCGGGATCGGCTACTAGCGAGACGCGCACGTCGGTCACGGTGGTGTCGAGGCCCGTCACGCGCGCCCCGGCCACGGCGGCTGCGGCGCTCGCGTCACTTTGCGCTGCCAAAGAACCCGGCACGTTTACCGCAGCGGCCGTCGCGCTGGCTTCTCCGCGCAGCATGAGATCCCGCTGCTTCGCGTACCGCTGCAGGAGCCCTTCGACCTCCGCACTCGTCGGCAGGGCGGCTTGCACTCCTGCCGGGTCGCTTGCCACGGTGAGGGCGGGAGCCGGAGCCGCGGCGGTCTGACGCATCAGGTCTGGCCCCACCGACTGCCACACGTATCCGCCGACCCCGCCCACCACGGCCACGGTGGCGAGCGCGCCGACGAGGGCCCGGCGCGTCCTTTGTGAATGCGCGGCCCGCAACTTTTCTTCGCTGTGCAGCCAGGCGTGCCGGAGGTCGTCCTCTGCGACCTGTGTGGACGCGGCGTCCGCGGAGCTGACCAGCTGTCGCGGCGAACTCTCGAGTGGCTTCCCCGAAACGATGCGCGAAAACCGAGGTTCGAGCGAGTATTGCTTGCCGACCTTGACCACGCGCGGTCGGGTCGCCGCAGCCTGTCGCCGCCATCGGGCGAACACGCTGCCCACGACCGGGCGACTTGGCCCGGCGTCGTTCGGGGTGTCGGCTGGCGGGCTGACATCGCCCGGCGTGTTGACTGAATCAGTTATTTCGGCGGTAACCGATGTGGCCACTGGCACCTCGCCCGCAGCGACCTCGCCCGGCGTCACCGCCCTCGGGGTGACCGACACGGTGCGGCGCCGCGAGTTCACGTCTCGGCCCGACTCGATCAGCCCGGCGACGAAGGTGCTCGGCGCGGCCATGCGCTCGGTCGCCGCCTCCGCCGCGATGAACTCTGCAAACGCTGCCGGACCCGCGGGTTGCGGCGGCTGCGGCACGAGGCTCGGCATCTCGTGTTCGGGGGCGTTGGCGCGAGCGATGAGCCGCTCGCGGGCGACGCTCCTTAGCAGCTCGGCATTGTCTTGACCCAGCACGACCAGTCGAGCGGCCGCCGCGAGTGGAGTGGGCCGCAGATGCGGGGCCAGGTCGCAGCACTCGTGTGCGAGTGCAAGCAGCGCGTTTTCAATCGATTGCACGCGATACGGATTCACCGCACGCCAAACAGCGCGCAGCAACATGCCGAAGCCAAACATGTCGTCGCTTGGTTCGAGGTCGTTTTCTACCGTCGGTAGCAAGAACGCCTGGGCATCGTCTTTGAGCACCACGCGGGTCGCGCTCAACTCGCCGTGGATCACACCCTGCGCGTGGAGACCCACGAGCGCCTCGGCGATCTGCGTGAGCCACAGCAGGGCCGTGGGCGGTGGCACGGCGCGTTCCGCGAGCCGCTCCGCAAGCACATGGGGCACGTACGGCAGCAGCACCAGGTCGCGCGTGCCGCCGAGGGGGCGCAGCACGTGCGCGACGCGCAGGCCCTGAAAGCGCGTGATGGCCTCGAGGGCGATGGGCTCCTCCAGGTCGAGCACCATAATGTGGGGCTCGTCGCACACCGATTTGGTGCGCCCCTGACGCACGATGGAGAACTCGTGGCAGCCGCGCCACATCTCGCGCACGTGTCGATAGCCTGCGAGTGTGGGTGTCATGTCGCCTCCCGGTGACTGCGGTGAAGTGTCGCTGTGATTGCCCCCATTGTGGTGTACGGTGCGCGGCACCTCCCGGTTTTCCACAGGTGGTCGGGCGTACAGTAGCAGCATGTTTGATTTCCGCCACCTGGCCTTCATGCCGACCCCCATCGAGTACACGCAGGCGTGGGCCCTGCAACGCGAAACTCACGAGAAGGTCGCCGCCGGCGAGGCAGACAACACCATCTACCTGCTCGAACACGAACCCGTGTATACGGCGGGCAAGCGCACCAATTCCTTCGAACGCCCCGTCGACGGCGCCCCGGTGGTCGACGTCGACCGCGGCGGGCGCATCACGTGGCACGGCCCGGGGCAACTCGTGGGGTATCCCATCGTGAAGCTGGCTCAGCCCATCGACGTCGTGAACTACGTGCGCTGCCTGGAGGCCGCCATCATCGATGTCTGCGTCGAGTTAGGGCTCGACCCCCTGCGCGTCGAGGGCCGCAGCGGTGTATGGTTCGCGGCGACGCCCGAAAAGCTCGAGCGCAAGGTGTGCGCCATCGGGGTGCGCGTGGCGAAGGGCGTGACCATGCACGGGTTTGCGTTCAACTGCAATAACGACATTGAGTGGTCGAAGAACATCGTGGCCTGCGGCATCGAGGATGCCGGTGTCACGACCCTGAGCCTCGAACTCGGGCGCGAGGTCACCGTGGCCGAGGTGCTGCCGCGGGTGGAGGCCGCGCTCGAACGACGGCTCGCACCCATCACGGTGTCGGCCCTTGAGGCGGCAGCGGGGTAACCGTTCCGGTGCAACAGGGGCACTTAATCCCGGACGCCCCGCCCCTCCCCCTCGCGTGCGGCCCGATCACGCGCGCCACGGGCGTCCAATTTTACTCGCGACACACCGTATTTTACTGGCTCTTTGCTAAAAGATGCCGAACGCGAGTAACATGGTCAGATGCCGCCCAGGGGGCAGCGACGACGCCAACACAGGGGGAACCTCATGCTCACCATTCGCACTCGTTCGGCCCACCGACCAGCCCGCCCCGCACGCCAAGGGTTCCGCTCGCGAATCGCCGCCGCAACCGCCGCAGGCGTCATTGCAGGGTCGCTTGCGGCCTGCAGCCCGGTGGCCGCAGAAGCCGACCGGGACACCAAGGACCATAACTTTCTGCGCAGCGCGATAGTCAACAGCGCCGAACATCAGATCTACAGCGCCAAAGGCACCGCCTCCTTTGAGTCCAGTGACTCCAAGAACTCGGGGACCGTCGAATTCGTCGCAGTCTCCGATGGCGAACGCTTCGAGTACGATGTGACCCTCAAAGACGCCAAGTTCGACGGTAAAGACTTCACGTTTGAGGCGCGTCTACTCACAAACGCCGCGACGGATTTGTCGGACGTCTACTTCGAGGTACCGAAGGCGCGCGAGCTCATGACCTATGTCTTTGACTGGTCGGCGGACCTCGAAGACTCCAGTTACATGCCGACGCTCGAACAACTCGACCCGGCCATCACGCTGCTTGAAAAAAATTGGGTCTCGATGATGTCCGGCTCCGACACCATCTACTCACAAAGCGAGCAAGAGCGGATGACGCAGTGCCGCGACGAACTCAACAGCCTGTACCGCGACTCCGAGCGCATGGGCAAGGCCTACGACGACCTGGTCGCGAAGAAGATGATCGAGGTCAACGCGAGCGACACGAGGGAGATCGGCGGCGAACAGAGCCAGGGCTTTGCGCTGCGGGTTGCCGATGTCTCGGATCACGAGTTCTACAAGATCATGAGCGGAACATCGCTCGACCCGGTCTTCGATGCGTGCTACGAGGAGCCGGTGGTTTACGAAGACACCGCGACCTCGCAGGACGATGCTCCGAGTTCAGACGGTGCGACGGATACTGCAACCAGCGACGACGAACCCAGCGCCACGGTGACGTACGACGAGGACGCCCGCGTCGTCGTGTACGTCGGCGTCGATTCGGGCCAGTTGACCGGGGCAACATTCGACGACGACTCCGACTCCGAAACGATGGCCGTGACGGTCGAGTTCGGTCGCGACAAGGTCAAGGTCAAGAAGCCAAGCCCCAGCATCTCGATCGACGAACTCTTCGCTGCGGTAAGTTTTGAAGAGTAGCATGTGAGGCGTGTCGCTCGGGGAGGCAGGGGCACGCCATCACAGGGGGAACCTCATGCTCGACATTCGCACCCATTTCGTTCAACGAATCTCACGCGCCCCGCGCCGCACGTTCCCCTCCCGCATGGCCGCGGCGGCCGCGGTCGGTCTCGTGGCGGGGACGCTCGCGGCCTGCAGCCCGCTGGGCGAAAGTACAGACCCCAAACACCAAGAAGCCTGAATTTCTGCGCAGGGCGATTGTCAACAGCGCGGAAGTTCCGATCTACAGCGCCAAGGGCACCGCCACCCTGACAGCGCCCGAAGCCGACACGTCGGCGACCCTCGACTTCGTTGCGGTCTCCGACCTCCAGCGGGTCGAGATGGACGCGACTCTGCGCAAGGCCACGATCTACGGCAGAGACTTCACGTTCGAGGCGAGACTCATCCTGAACGCCGCCACGAATCTGTCGGACACCTTCGTCGAGGTGCCGAAGGCACGCGAACTGGTGAACTATGTAGTCGACTGGGCGAAGAACGTCAAGGAGGCGGACTTCATGCCCACGCTCGATGAACTTGACCCGGCTATCGTGCTGCTTGAGGAGAACGCGATCTCGATGGTGTCGGACGAGGACAGAATCTCGCAGCCACGGGAGCAGGAGTGGATCACGGCATGCCGCGACGAGCTGAACAGCCTGTATCGCGACCCTGAACGGATGGGCCAGGCCTACGATGACCTCGTCTCGAAGAAGATGATCACAGTTCGCGCGACCGACGCGAAAGAGGTCGGTGGCGAAAGAAGTCAGGGCTTCGCGTTGCGCTTCGCCGAAGTCTCGAAGTACCAATTTGGCAAACGGATGCGCAACACGTCGCTCGAACCGGTGATCGAAGCATGCTCAAAGAAACACGAAATCATCGAAGATTCCGCTCCGCTGCAGGACGAACCGCGGGACGTGGCGACGAGCCCCGACGACGCGTCGGATGGCGAATCAGGGGTGGGCGCTCCCAGTCCCGACTTCACGTATAGCCAAAGCGGCCGAGTCGAATTGTACGTGGGCGTCGAATCGGGTCGACTAACCGGCGCCACCATCGAAAGCGAAACCGACACCGAAAAGACGACCGTGTCGGTCGAGTTCGGTCGTGACCAGGTCGAGGTCAAGAAGCCCAGCCCCAGCATCTCGCTCGAAGACCTGATCTCGTCTGTGACTGAACGCTAGAGGCGATCGACGCCCCGACCGCTACACCAGCCGGCTCGACTCGAGCAGTCGCTCCATGAACCGTTCGCACGCGCGCATTTGTTCGATGGAGACAAACTCGTTGGCCGCATGCGCCTGGGCGATGTCGCCCGGCCCGCACACGATGGTCTGCATGCCGGCATTGTGAAACAGCCCCGCCTCGGTGCCGTAATTCACGCGGTCCGTCACCAGTTCGCCGCCGAGCTCGGCGGCAAGCGACAGCACCTCGCTCGTTTCGTCGGTGTCGAGACCGGGCGCGGCGCTGATCAGTTCGAGCTCCACGCGGCCCGCGGGATTCTCGGCGCGCATGGCGGGTTCGATGACCTCGAACAGCTGTGTGCGAATGCGGTCCATGAGGGCCTCGGGGTCGTGCGCCGCAAGCACGCGGAACTCGAAGGTGATCTCGGTGCGCTCGGGTACCGTGTTGCCCGCGATACCCCCGTCGAACACGTTCACGCCGCCCGTGCTGAACGGCACATCGAAGCGCTCGTCGAACGGCCCCTCGGTGCGAAACTCGTCGACCAGCGCGTGAAACCACTGCGTGAACTGCGCCGCGTACTTGATCGTGTTGAGCCCGTAGGGGGTGCGCGAAGAATGCGCCGCGACGCCATGAAAGGTGGCCTTCATCAGGTTCATCGCCTTATGGCCTGCGATCACGCGCATCATGGTGGGCTCCCCCACGATGCAATACTTCGGCCACACGCCCTGCTCGGCGAAGGCCTTGACGAGCGACACCGCGCCCACGCAGCCGATCTCCTCATCATAGGAAATCGCGAGGTGCAGGGGGCGGGCCAGGCGCGCGTCCGCAATCTCGGGCAGGTAGGCGAGGGCCGCCGCGAGGTAGCCCTTCATGTCGCACGTGCCTCGCCCGTAGATGTTCTCGCCGCGGACCGTAGCGGTGAACGGGTCGGTCTCCCAGGCCTGGCCGTCGACCGGCACGACGTCGCTGTGACCGGAGATCACGATGCCGCCGTCGGTGCTGCCGTCGGCCGCGGGGAACGTCGCGATGAGGTTGGCCTTGGTGCCCTCGTCGTTGAACACGAGCTGCGGCGTGACCCCGTGCTGCGCGAGCGCGCGCTCCACCTCGCGGATCAGCGGCAGGTTCGAGTCACGGGAGGTGGTGTCGAACGAGATCAATTTTTCGAGCCAGGGCCAGGAGCGCAGTTCAGATGCGGGGGTCATTGATTCCTCGGATTCTTCGGATGGGCACTACCTGACTCTAGCGGACGCGCGCGGGGCTCGGGCCCACCGCCACCTCCCTGGCAGCGTGGCCGGCACGCATCACATCGGGTCACAACCTATGATTGTGGGATGCTTCTCTTGTCTATCAGGCGGCACCCATGTTGAGTCGGCACGTGCCCGACTTGGGCGCCCTCGAAATGCTCGTCGCGATTGGCGAAACCGGAAGTCTGAGCGCCGCTGGCCGGTCCCTTGGCGTCTCGCAGCAGGCCGTCTCGGGCCGGGTCGCGGCGGTCGAATCGCAGGTGGGCGCCACGCTGCTGGCGCGCGGTCCGCGCGGCGCGCAACTCACCGAAACGGGGCACCTGGTAGTCGCGTGGGCCCGCGACGTGCTCGCGGCAGCCCAACGCCTCGACGCGGGCATCGCGTCGCTGCACGGCGCCGCACAGCGACAGCTCAACGTGGTGGCCAGCCAAACCATTGCCGAGCACCTGCTGCCCGGCTGGCTCGTCGCGCTGCACAGCCAGCAGGAGGCGCGCGGCGAGACCGCGACCCTCGTGAACCTCACGGTCACCAACAGCGAATTCGCCGCCGAATTGGTGCACAACGGGGCCGCCGACATTGGCTTCATCGAGTCACCGTTCATGCCGCGCGGTCTCGCCCACGCACACATCGCGCGCGACGAAATGGTGGTCGCCATCGCCCCCACCCATCCGTGGTCGCGGCGCGCCCGCAGCCTCACCTTTGCCGAGCTGGTGGCGACCCCACTTGTCACGCGCGAGGTCGGCAGCGGCACACGCGACGCGCTCGTGCACCTCGCCACCGAGGCGGGGCTGGAGGTCGCGCCACCGCGGCTCGAATTCAACACACCGGCCGCGGTGCGCACGGCGGTCATGGCGGGTTCGGCGCCCGCGGTGCTGAGCCGACTAGCCGTCGCGGACGACGTGCGCCTGGGGCGACTGCGCCTCGTGCCCGTCGCTGATCAACGCCTGATCCGGCCCCTGAGTGCCCTGTGGCTGAGTGGGCGGGTGCCGCCCGCGGGCCCACCCCGCGATCTCATCGCCATCGGCGCGGCGCATTCGCGCCAGCACGAGCCCGCTCGCGCACCGCGGCGATAGGTTTCAACCCGCCCGCGCACGAAAACGGCCCCCTCGCTGGGAGGGGGCCGCCGCGGCGTCCGCAAAAATTCGCGCGAGGTGTTTACGCGGGGAACTTCGCGGGGAGCGTCTTGGGCAGCCACGCGGGGCGCTTCGCCTCGAAGGCCGTGATGTCGGCCTCGTGGCGCAGGGTCAGGCCGATGTCGTCGAGGCCCTCCATGAGGCGCCAGCGCGTGTAGTCATCGATCTCGAAGGTGCACGTGATGTCGCCGGCCGTGACCGTGCGCGCCTCGAGGTTGACCGTGATCTCGGCGCCGGGCTCGTTCTCGAGGTGCTTCCAGAGCAGCTCGATGTCGTCCTGCGAGAGCTGGGCCGCGACGAGCCCCTGCTTGCCCGAGTTACCGCGGAAGATGTCGGCGAAACGGCTGCTCAAGACCACCTTGAAGCCGAAGTCACGCAGGGCCCACACGGCGTGCTCGCGCGACGAACCGGTGCCGAAATCGGGGCCCGCCACGAGCACGGAACCGCTCGCGTACGCGGGCTGGTTCAGCACGAAGTCGGGGTCCTGGCGCCAGGCCGAGAACAGGCCGTCCTCGAAGCCCGTCTTGGTGACGCGCTTCAGGTACACGGCGGGGATGATCGCGTCGGTGTCGACGTTCGAGCGACGCAGCGGGACGCCGACGCCGGTGTGCGTTGTGAACTTGTCCATGGTTATTCCTTATGCGAGGTCGGCGGGCGAACTGAGGGTGCCGCGAATGGCGGTGGCGGCAGCCACGAGGGGCGACACGAGGTGGGTGCGGCCACCCTTGCCCTGACGACCCTCGAAGTTGCGGTTGGAGGTTGACGCGGCGCGCTCGCCGGGCTTGAGCTGGTCGGGGTTCATGCCGAGGCACATCGAGCAGCCGGCTTGGCGCCACTCGGCACCGAAGTCGAGGAACACCTGGTCAAGGCCCTCGGACTC
This sequence comes from Micrococcales bacterium 31B, assembly GCA_022803075.1. GTDB lineage: Bacteria > Actinomycetota > Actinomycetes > Actinomycetales > Dermabacteraceae > JAFFTF01. Next base: position 197,119 of record JAFFTF010000005.1, on the reverse strand, counting down.
GGCCTGCAGGCGCACTCGCGCCGAGCCCGGCACGACCATGACGCGCACCGATTCGGCCTTCTTCTTGCCCTTGATGACGTCCACCACGGCGCGCAGGTCTTCAATGCGTCCGTTCGTGCACGAGCCGATGAAGACCGTGTCGACGGAGATGTCTTTCAGAGGCGTGCCCGCTTCGAGACCCATGTAGGTGAGGGCATTCGCCGCGGCGGTCTTGTCGACGTCGTTGGTGAAGTCCTCGGGGTTCGGCACGGAGGCCGACAGGGGCAGGCCCTGACCCGGATTGGTGCCCCACGTGACGAAAGGCTCCAGTGCGCTCGCGTCGAGATCAATCTCGGCGTCGAACACGGCGTCATCGTCCGAGCGCAGCGTTTGCCAGTACTCGACCGCGGCGTCCCAGTTCTCGCCCTCGGGCGCGTGCGCGCGACCCTTGAGGTAGTCGAACGTGGTCTGATCGGGGGCGATCATGCCCGCGCGGGCGCCGGCCTCGATCGACATGTTGCAGATGGTCATGCGGCCCTCCATCGAGAGGGCGCGGATCGCGTCGCCGCGGTATTCGAGCACATAGCCCTGGCCGCCGCCGGTGCCGATCTTGGCGATGATCGCGAGAATGATGTCTTTCGCGGTCACGCCGGGCTTCAGCTCGCCGTTGACGTTGATGGCCATGGTCTTGAAGGGCTTGAGGGAGAGGGTCTGCGTGGCAAGCACGTGCTCCACCTCGCTCGTGCCGATTCCAAACGCGAGCGCGCCGAACGCACCGTGGGTCGAGGTGTGCGAGTCGCCACAGACGACGGTGATGCCGGGCATGGTGAGGCCCAGCTGCGGGCCCACGACGTGCACGATGCCCTGGTCGATATCGCCGAGCGAGTGGATGCGCACGCCGAACTCTTTGGCGTTGTTGCGCAGCGTGTCGATCTGCAGTCGCGAGGTCAGGTCGGCAATCGGCTTGTCGATGTCGATCGTGGGCGTATTGTGGTCCTCGGTGGCGATCGTTTGGTCAATGCGACGCGGTTTGCGATCGGCCTGGCGCAGTCCGTCGAAAGCCTGGGGACTAGTGACTTCGTGCAACAGGTGCAAGTCAATGTAGAGTAGATCCGGCTCGCCATTCTCACCGGAACGCACGACGTGCGCGTTCCATACCTTCTCGGCCAGGGTTCCTGACATCTGGGTCCTCCGTGCAATATTGCGGGAATGACCGGTTTGGTGCGATCCACGCCCGCGTGTGGTTGATAATCCAGTGTCTACGGGCCGAATATGCAGTGCATTTGCGTCTCACAAATTGATATTGCATAATCAGCATATGGACACATCGCGCGGAGAGACCGCCTACAGCAGTGGCAGTGGCGTCGGAGTTCTCGACAAGGCCGCCACGGTATTGGGCGCCCTAGAAGCCGGGCCTGCCACCCTGGCCCAACTCGTTTCAGCAACGGGCCTCGCCCGCCCCACAGCGCACCGCCTCGCGGTCGCCCTCGAGTATCACCGTTTCGTAGCGCGCGATATGCAAGGTCGTTTCATTCTCGGCCCCCGCCTCGGCGAACTCTCGGCCGCCGCGGGCGAAGACCGCCTCCTCGCCGCCGCCGGGCCCGTACTCAATGCCCTGCGCGATCACACGGGTGAAAGCGCCCAGCTCTACCGCCGCCAGGGCGACCACCGGGTGTGCGTCGCCGCGGCGGAACGCCCCATGGGCCTGCGCGACTCGGTGCCGCTCGGCGCGACCCTCACGATGCAGGCCGGCTCCGCCGCTCAGGTGCTGCTCGCCTGGGAAGAACCCGATCGCCTGCACCGCGGCCTCCACGGCGCCCGCTTCACCGCCACGATGCTCTCCGCCGTGCGCCGCCGCGGTTGGTCGCAGTCAGTGGGCGAACGCGAACCCGGGGTCGCCTCTATTTCTGCCCCCGTGCGCGGACCCAACGGTCGCGTGTTGGCCGCCGTGAGCATCTCCGGCCCTGTGGAACGCCTCACGCGCCAGCCCGGCCGCCTGCACGCCGCGGCGGTCATTTCGTCGGCAAATCACCTCACCGAGGTGCTGCGACGCACGGCAAACAGCAACTAGCCACGCCATTATGTAGGCATCGTGCGGGGTGCTTCGGCCACCACCCGCACGCTCGCCACGAGGGCGCCGAAGCATTTCGGCGCCCTCGCGGCATTCAGGGTGTCCTAGGACTCGTCGCCTAGGGTTTGACAAAGGTCGGCCATGACCGCGTAATGGAATGGTGTGGCTAGGGGCAACGCTCACCAACGCTCGTCAGGCTCGGCCCATCAAAACTTCACCTACCAGGAGAAACTATGACTTCCCGCAACTGGTCTCGCGCAGCTGCCGCCACGTTCATTGCCGCCCTCGGCGTCTCCGGGCTCGCGGCCTGCACCGACGATGCCCCGGCGCCGGCCGCCACCACCAGCGCCTCCGGCAGCGCGGCACCCACTGCGGCTCCCCTGCCCGCTGAACGCCTGGTGTCCGTCAGCTACCGCGGCGAACAGGCCGCCATCGCGCCGCTCGCGGGAACGCTCGAAGGCAACGCCAAGGGTTGCGTCTCGCTGAAGTTGAGCGACGGCACGCTCGCGCTGGCGATCTTCCCCAAGGGCTGGTTCATGTCGACCGACAAGAAGAAGGTCGAAACGGTCGATGGTGCGCAGTCGGTGGCCCTTAATACGGCGCTCAAGACGAGCACCGGTTGGACCTTCACCCAAGACCAGGTGCAGTTGACCGAACGCGACGCGACCAATTCGAAATACACCGAGTGCCTTGAGCCCAACACCAAGGTGGTTTCGTTTGACGCGGTAGAACCCGCCGCCGCAGCGCCCGCTGCGCCCGCGGCGAGCACCCCCGCAGCGCCCGCGGCGAGCACCCCCGCGGCGCCCGCGGCCACCACCCCCGCGCAGTAGCGGCCACCACCACGGTCGTCCCACGCAGGAAAGACTCGGCGTGAATCACCTCGACCCGGTCATCACGCAATTCTTCCTGCGTGACGACCTCTCCCCCGCCCTCGCGGCCGACCTCGCGCACCACCTGAGCAGTGGCCGCCTGAGCACCCGCGAGGCCCTCTATCAGATGCTGTGCGTGCGCCCCCCGCGCGCGATACCCACGCCCGTGCGCACGGCCCTCGATGCCCTGCTGGCAACCGAGGCGGCCGCGAGACCCGTGACCGGAGCGTCCGGCCTGCCCACCCTCGCGGCAGAGCCGGGGTCGGACGCCCTGGCGGCCCGCTGGCCCGGCCTCCCCCTGGACCGCGTGGCCCTGTGGCGCGGCGACCTCACCACCCTGGCGGCCGACGCCATCGTCAACGCGGCGAACTCACAGATGCTGGGGTGTTTCTCACCCGCACACGCCTGCATCGATAACGCCATTCATGCCGTGGCGGGGCCGGGGCTGCGCCTCGAATGCAACGAGCACATGCGGCGGCAGGGTCACCTCGAACCGACCGGCACGGCGACCCTCACGGGCGGGTATCACCTGCCGGCTCGGCACGTGATTCACACGGTCGGACCCATCGTGCACCGCTGGCCCGACCCCGACGCACCCGCACTGTTGGCCTCGTGCTACGAGAGCATCCTCGACGTGGCCGAGACCGCGGGTCTCGACAGCGTGGGTCTGTGCAGCATCTCGACCGGGGTGTTCGGCTACCCCAAGCCCGAGGCGGCGCGCGTGGCCCTGGCCGCGCTCACCGACTGGTTCTCGCGGCATCCGACGTCGCGAATGCGCATCGTCGTGAGCCTCTTTGCCGACGTCGACGAGGCCGCCTACCGCGCGGCACTCACCCAGGGAGGCGCGTCATGAGCAGGCACCAGCAGGGCGTCCGGGGTGAGCTCGCTGAGGCGGCTGCCCTCGAGGCGCTGCGCACCGCAGACCGGGTGCTCTTCGCCGCGGGAGCGGGCCTTTCAGCCGCCGCGGGCTACGATTACGCCGACCGCAAGCGGTTCGCCGAACTGTTCCCCGCGCTGCGCCGAGCCGGTTTCGAGGCTCGCTATCAGATGATCGGATACCCGCTGCCGCCGCGGAATCAGTGGGGCTTTTGGGCCGTACACGTCACCGACATTCGCCTCGGCGCCGAACCGAACCCCCTGTATCAAAGCCTGCGTGCGATCGCGGGCGACCGCGACCACTTCGTGACGACCTCAAACGTCGACTGCCTCTTCACCCGCAACGGCTTTGACGCCGACCGGGCGTACACGCCCCAGGGCGACTACGCCCTTTACCAGTGCCTCACGCCATGCACGCGCGAGGTGTGGGACGCGCGCCCCATCATCGAGCGAGCCCTCGCCGAGCTCGACGTCGAGACCGGCGCCACCAGCGCGGAGGCCGTGCCTGCGTGCCCGCGCTGCGGCGGCGAGGTGTACCTCAACGTCAACGGGGGTCGCTGGTACGTGAACGATCACTTCATGCCGGGCCTCGAACGCCTGCGCGACTGGCTCGGCGAGTGCATCGAGTCGGACGCGCGCGTGGCCCTGCTCGAGTTCGGCGCCGGTTTCAATACCCCCTCGGTGGTGCGCTGGCCGGTCGAGCAGCTCGCGGAGCAGATTCCCGGCGCGACGCTGATTCGAGTGAACGCCGATCATCCCGAGGTGCCCGCGCGCATCGCCGCACGCTCTGCCTCGGTGAGCGGCGACGCGGCGGAGTTCATTGCGCGGGCCGCCGCGGGTGGGGTCGCGTGACCGCACACCCCGCGGCGTGGCCGCCGGGCGCGCTCGAGGTGTTGCGCTGCCCCCTGTGCGGAGATGCGTTCGCGTTCGACGAGCGGCGTGTGGTGTGCGAGAGGCGGCACAGTTTCGACCTGGGGCGGCAGGGATACGTCACCCTGCGCAGGGGCTCCAGGCCGACCGTGAACGCCGACACGGCCAGCATGGTGGCCGCGCGCAGTCTCGTGCTCGGGTCGGGCCTGTATGGCCGCCTGCGCGAGTGCGTAGGCGACGCGGTGGCGGCGGGTTTGGGTGCGGGTGCCGGTGGTGCTGAGGGTGTCGGTGCGGGTGCCCCTGCTGAGCCCCCCGTGCTGATCGACCTCGCGGGCGGCACGGGTTACTACCTCGCGGGCCTCGTCGATCGCGTCCCCGGCAGCCTCGGTTTCTGCCTCGACCTGTCGACGCCGGCCGTCAAGCGCGCCGCCTCGTGCCACCCCAGGGTGGTCGCCGTGGGCGCCGATGTCATGGACCCCCTGCCCCTCGCGCCGCGCTCGGTCGCGGTGGTGACCAGCATGTTCGGGCCACGACCGGTTGCCGAGATCGAGCGGGTGCTCGCACCCGGGGGCATTGTCGTGGTGGTGACGCCGACGGAGCAGCACCTCTCCGAGCTGATCGAACCGCTCGCCATGGTGCGCGTCGACCCGCGCAAGCCGGAACGCCTGGCCCGGGCGCTGGCCGCGTTCACGGAACGCGACCGCCGGAGCGTCCGCTATGAGGCGACCGTCACCGCGGAACAGATGCGGGCCCTCGTGGCCATGGGCCCGAGCGCGCACCACGCGACCGAGCCCGAGATTGCCGAGCGGGTGGCGCGGTTGGGGGCCACGTGCGGGGCGGAGGGCCGCGTCACGGCCACCGTCGCGGTCGAGATTCACGTGTTCGAGCGGGCCTAGCGGGCGGGGCCACCCCCGGCCCGCCGCGCCCGCCGCGGCCCACCCGGGCAGCGAAAAGCGCCGCGTTCACGGTTTCGTGAACGCGGCGCCTGTTTGTACCCCCGACCGGATTCGAACCGGCGCTACCGCCTTGAGAGGGCGACGTGCTAGGCCGCTACACAACGGGGGCAAGCACGTGGATTTCTCCACATTGTGCTCCTCATGAAGAGAAGCGCTGGGATACCAGGACTCGAACCTAGAATGACGGTACCAGAAACCGTAGTGTTGCCAATTACACCATATCCCACAGTTGACGACCGGCTACGTGCCGCCGACGAGACCCGATTGGCTCTCGATTTCGGCTGCCGCGGTAGCCCCGCGCCGAAGAAAAACATTACAGATTCGCAGGCTCGATTTCAAATCGATGCGGGCACTTTGTGGTGCGTTCCATGTCACGCCGCGTCGCGGCCCGCGAATCCCGGCCGGCAGCACGGGCATCGGGTAAACGCAGGCCGACCAGGGCCAACCCGCGTGTCAGCCGCGCGCCGCGAGCACCCAGCCCAGCGCCTCACACAGACTCGCGCAGCGCGGCCCCGCGAACGTCTCACCCGTGGGCTCGGCGTCCGCCGCGCCCTCGGGAGTGAACCAGATGGCCTGCAGGCCCGCGTCGGTCGCCGCGCGAGCGTCATTCACGGGGTTATCGCCGAGGTAGGCCACCTCTGCGGGCACCAGCGAGTCGAGGCCGTGCAGGGCGCCCACGCGCCGCACCGCCTCGTGAAACACGCGCGGGTCGGGCTTGCCAAAGCCCAGCGTGTCGACCCCCACCAGCATGGGCACGCGACCGAGGCCCGCCGCGGTGAGCTTTTTTACCTGGTAGTCCGTGCACGCATTCGAGAGCGCCCCGTACGGCATGCGCTCTCGGTCGAGCAGTTCGATAGCCTCCGCGGCGTCGGCCATCGGCACCCAGCCCGCGACGAACTCGCGCTCAAACTGCTCGTTCCACGCCTCGAACCCGGCGCGGCCGAGCCGCGCTCCCCCGAACGTGCTCTGCACGAGCTCGGCGCGCCGGTAGCGCTGCTCCCCGTAGTCGAGCGTGCCGGCCTCATAGGCGCGATAGTGCCCACCGGGATCGCGGCGCCAATGAGACAGCACCGCCCGCGCGTCCACCCCCTCGGGCAGGTGGGTCTCGGCCACCGCGGCGAGGGCGCCCGCGAACGCGCCCGCCGTATCCACCAGAGTGTCGTCAATATCGAAAAGAACCGCGCGAAGAGGGCGCTGAAGTGCAGTCATGGGTCCCTGGTTCAAGCGCAGGGAGCGATGATTCAACCACCTACGAAGAATCATCGCCCCCCACACACTGTAAGAAATCTCTCGAGTGATATCTATTTTAGAAGCGAATTTCTTCGCTGCAATTTAACCAGCGTCCGGGGCGGACGCCAGGAGGGCCCGCAATCGCGCCAGCACCGATTCGCGGCCCAGCAGCTCCATCGATTCGAACAGCGGCGGCGAGACCTTTCGGCCGGAGACGGCGATGCGCAGCGGCGTGAAGGCGAAGCGAGGCTTCAACTCGAGACCCTCAATGAGGGCGGCCTTGAGCGTCTCTTCGAGCGTCGCCGTCGTGAAATCTTCGAGGCCTTCGAGCGCGGAGATGGAGGCGGTCAGCACCGCCGCGGTCTCGGGGCGCAGTGCCTTCGCGGCATCCTCCGCGATCTCAAGGTCGGCGTCGGCGATAAACAGGAACCGCAGCATGTCGGGCGCCTCGCCGAGGAGGTTCATGCGCTCCTGCACGAGCGGCACCGCGCGGTCCAACAGCGCGATCTGCGCGTCGCTGGGCGGTTCGGGCAGCACGCCGGCCGCGACCAGGTACGGCACGAGGCGCTTGCGGTACTCGATGGGGTCGAGCAGTCGCAGCTGCTGCGCGTTGATCGCCTCGGCCTTCTTCAGGTCGAAGCGCGCCGGGTTGGGGTTCACGTCGCGCACATCGAACGCGGCAGTGAACTCGTCCACGCTGAAGAGGTCGCGATCGTGCGAGAGGCCCCAGCCGAGCAGCGCCAGGTAGTTCAGCAGGCCCTCGCGGATGAACCCGCGGTCGCGATGCAGGAACAGGTTCGATTCGGGGTCGCGCTTGGAGAGCTTCTTGTTGCCCTCGCCCATGACGTAGGGCAGGTGGCCGAACTCGGGCACGGCCTGTGAGACGCCCGCCTCGACCAGGGCGCGGTGCAGCACGATCTGGCGTGGTGTCGACGAGAGCAGGTCTTCGCCGCGCAGCACGTGGGTGATGCCCATGAGCGCGTCGTCCACCGGATTGACCAGGGTATACAGGGGCGCTCCGTTGGCGCGCACAATGGCGAAATCGGGCACACTGCCGGCCTTAAAGGTAATCTCGCCGCGCACCAGGTCGCTGAACGTGATGTCCTCGTCGGGCATCCGCACCCGCAGCACGGGCTCGCGCCCCTCGGCCTTGAACGCGGCCACCTGGTCTGCGCTGAGGTCGCGGTCGAAGCCGTCGTAGCCGAGCTTCGGGCTGCGGCCGGCGGCGACGTGACGCGCCTCGATCTCCTCGGGCGTGGAGTACGACTCATAGACGTGACCGGTCTCGCGCAGTTTCTTGATCACCTCGGCGTACTTGTCCATGCGCTGCGACTGCCGGTACGGAGCGTACGGCCCGCCGATGCCCTCGCCCTCGTCGATGGTGATGCCGAGCCAGTCGAGGGCGTCGAGCAGCTGGTGGTACGACTCTTCGCTGTCGCGGGCGGCGTCGGTGTCTTCAATGCGAAACACGAACGTGCCGCCCGTGTGCTTGGCGTAGGCCCAGTTAAACAGGGCGGTGCGGATCAGTCCGACGTGCGGGGTGCCCGTGGGTGAGGGGCAGAAGCGCACGCGTACGGGGGTGGTCATGGGGAGGTTCCTTTGATTAGCGCTTCAAAACGGGGTTGGCGAGGGTGCCAATGCCCTCGACGGTGATGTTGACGGCGTCGCCGTGGTCGATGCGCGACACGCCCGCAGGCGTGCCGGTGAGAATGACGTCGCCGGGTAACAGGGTGAAGAACCGGCTGATCTCGACGATCAGATCGGCCACCGGGTAGAGCATGAGCGAAGTACGGCCGTCTTGGATGGTCTCGCCGTTCAAGGTGGTGGTGAGGCCCACGTCGCGCGGGTCGAGTTCGGTTTCTATCCAGGGGCCGAGCGGGCACGAGCCGTCGAAGCCCTTCGCGCGGCCCCACTGCACCTCTTCGCGCTGCACGTCTCGGGCCGTGACGTCGTTCGCGACGGTGTACCCGAAGATCACCTCGCTCACGCGCTCCAGCGGCACCTCCTTGCAGACGCGGCCGATCACGACCGCCAACTCGCCCTCCACGTGCAGGTTCTCGCTCCAGTCGGGCACCACAATGGGGTCGCCGGGGCCGATCACGCTCGTGTTGGGTTTGAAGAACAGCAGGGGCCGATCGGGGGTCTCATTGCCGAGCTCTTTGATGTGGGCCGCATAGTTGCGGCCCACGCCGATCACCTTGGAACGCGGGATCACGGGAGCGAGCAGCCGCACATCGTCGAGGTCGAAGCGCTCGCCCGTCGGTTGCAGGGGCGCGTAAAGGGGGTCGCCCTTGACGGCATTGATGATCGTGCGCTCGGTCGCGGTGCCCGCGCCGACGGTCTCGACAAGGCCAAATTGGGGTTCACCCTCGGGGGTGGTAAATCGTGCAATGCGCATGATTTAAGCCTAGCGTCGCGCCCGCCGGGCCCCCGCGCCGTCCCATGCGCGGGGCGTTCGGTGCGCGGCGGTGCGCGGCGGTGCGCGGCGAACCTGACCGCTACCTCCGCTCGAACCTGACCTCGGTGAATCCTCCCGCCACGATGCGCACCCGGCCCGAGCGGTTCAGGCCGCGCAGGTTTGGCGGCGCGGCCACGGCGCGACCGTGCGCGTCGAACGCCCGTTGCGTCATCGTGCAGCCCTGGGGCACGTCGACGCGGCGCTCGACGGTGCGCGGCGCCGAGCTCACCAGAATCCGTGTCGTGACATCGTCGCCCGAAACCGTCACGCTCGCGATCTGCGGCTGCAGCAGCAGCGCGTCAATGCTGACGGGCCCGCGCGCCCGGGCGGTGACGCGCGTGGCACCCTCTGGCAGGGCTTGCGCGAGGGTGAGTGGCAGCAGGACGCCCGGGGCATCCGTCAGGCCGGCCTCCCCCGCCCCGCCGTTCGGGGTGGTTCCGAGAGCGACCGAGCCCGAGCTCCACGCGGTGTCGCCCGCCGGCTCTATCGTGCGCTGCACGATGGGGTAGACGTAGCGCGGCTGCGCGGAGGCGGGCAGCGTCACGGTGAGGCTTCCACCTTGCGTCAACTGCACGTAGGCGGCCCCCGAGAGATTGGCCTCGCCGGTCCACGCAGACGGCACCGTGACGACCTCGCCGCCGCTGATCGCACCCGATTCGGCCTCGACGACGGTGAGGCCAGAGTGCTCGACGCTGCGCTGGATCTCCAGGGCGCGCGCCTTCAGGGCCGGTCGCCCATCGAGCAGCAGCATCGAGAGCAGGGCGTGAATCGTGGATTCGGCCCCGGAGTTGGGGTTGACGCGCCCATCGGTCTCGATGCCGTCGATCGCCGTGCCGGTGGCCGGGTGATACGCGGGGAGCCCGCTCCGATTCGCGCCGAAGTACCAGCCCGCCGCGACGGCGGCGAGGGCCTCCAGGCCGGGGGCTCGAGCCGCGTCGGCCGTGGCGAGGAGGCTCTGCAGTCTCGAATCGACGCCGTAGGCGATCTGCGCCTCGCCCGGGGTGGGGCTCCACGCATTGTCGGCCCCGCCCGTCGTGAGCAGTTGCGGCGTGAACTGGGCAGTGTCGCGCAGGGCCGCCTCCAGGAGGTCGTCGCGACCGAGAAGCGGCGCGGCGCTTGCGACCGCCGCGGGGGCTAGGCCTCCCCACGCGTGCCACAGACTGCGCGACTTCGTCCACGGCAGGATCGCGCCGAACGGCCACTCACGCGTGGTGCCCGACGACATCGCCGCGATGCCCTCGGTCAGGTGCGCGAGCGCGTCGCGAGCGACGGTATCGGACGGCGCGGCGCGCACGCAGGCGGCCAGGCCCAGCACGGCCTCGGCGGAGGCGTCGGCTCCGCCCGCGATCAACCACGCGGGCACGGGCACCCCGTCGGCGCTCGCCCAGGTGCCGTATCGGCCGAGCGACTGGCGGGAGAGTGCCGAGAGCGCGAGGTGCAGGCGATCACGCAGAAACTCAGCGAACCCGGCCAACTGAGCCACCCCGGCGTCCGCACCCGCAAATGCCGCGTATCCCTCGCCAAGTGCCCAGACTGTGCGCGCGAGCCAATACGACTCGGCCGAATCGCTCGGGTCGGGCAGTTCGACGGGTTCGGCGCTCGGGTTCAGCGACCCGTCGGCCTGCTGCCAGAGCACGACGTTGCCGGCGTTGGGCCCGGTCGCGGTCTGCAAATAGGTGAGCGTGCGCAGCAGCTCAACGGCGTGATCGCGGCTCAGGGCGTCGCCGCGCAGCCGCCAGTGGCGCAGGTAGACCACGGCGGCGCGGGCGATGTCGTCGGCGTTGTAGGCGCCCTGGCTCCAGTGGCCGGTGGCGGGGTCGAGGGTGCCGCCGCCCACGCGCGTGTAGGTGCCGTCGGGGTGGCCGTCGGCGTAAGTCCAGGGCGCCTTGGCGTGGGGGCGCTCGCCGAGGGCGAACGTCGTATGGCCCGGCACGGGCGGGAGTGGTACGTCGTCGAGCAGAAAGTTGAGGTGCGCGAGGTTCGTGAGGGGCACCGAGGGCGCCGGCGCCGCGCTCGCGTTGGCCGCCGGGGCTGCGGCTGCCGCAGGGGCCGCGTCCACGGCGAGCGTCGTGCCAACGGCGGCGAGTCCGAGCGAGGCGCCGAAGGCCCGGCGAGTGAGCCGGGTTGGGCGGTGGGGTGCGTGCATGGTGTTCTCCTCGGAAGCCTCGTTGCATTAAACCGGTTTAACACGCGCAACTAAACCCCTCCACACGCTCCCTGTCAAGAGCCGCGGCGACATTCGCCTAGTCGCCGCGACCTGTAACCTGGTGTGGTGCCTCCGCTCCACCGCCTCCTCCCCTACGACGAGTGGCGCACCCTCGAAGCGGCACACGAGGCCCGTGTTCACGCCGCGACCGCCGGCCACCGCGAACGCCGACTGCGCGGCGAAAAACACGCCATCGAAGACTTCCTGTTCACCTACTACCCCTTCACCGTGGGTGCCCTCACGCGCTGGCATCCGGGTGCCGGAGTCGGCCTGCTCGCCCAGGGAGGCGACCCGGCCAGCTTCGGGACGCGCGCGTCCTGGCGTTTCTATCGCACCGTGCCGACCCAGCACGGCCCGGCCCTCGCGGTCGACCTCGCCGCCTACCGCGCGGAACGCGGCAGCGGGCTCGCGTGGATGCATCGGGTGCTCTCACGCACCCTCGCGAGCCCCGCGCGGCTCGGCTGCTTCGGGCTGCACGAGTGGGCCATGGTGTACGGGCTGCGCCCCGGCGAGCAGCGCCACGAGAACCTGCCGCTGCGGCTCAGCCACGACGAGACTGACGCCGTCGTGCGCGCCGCCTCGATCACGTGCACGCACTTCGACGCGTTCCGCTTCTTCACCCCGCCCGCGCGCGGGCTCAACCTGCTGCAGCCAACCCGCGAGAAGCAGGCCGACCTCGAACAGCCCGGTTGCCTCCACGCGGGCATGGACCTGTATAAGTGGGGTACTAAATTGCTGCCCACCGTGGCGTCCGACCTGGTCATGGACGCTTTCGACCTCGCCCGCGCGATTCGCCGCGTCGACATGCAGGCCAGCCCCTACGACGTGAGCCGCTACGACGTGCCCCCGATTCGCATCGAGACTCCCGCGGGCCGCGCCGAGTACGTGCGGCGGCAGCGCGAGTTCGCCGAGTGGGGCAACGCCCTGCGCGAACGCTGCCTCGCCGAACCCGTCTTCGCGGGGGTCGAGGAGTGGCCCGACCCACCCCCGCGCGAACCCACCTCCCCGCGCCACGCCACCTCCCCGCGCCACGCCACCGCCCCGCACCACGCCACCTCCCCGCGCCACGACACCGCCCCGCACCACGCCACCTCCCCGCGCCACGCCACCGCCCCGCACCACGACACCGCCCCCAAGGACACCCCCCATGGCTAAAAACCTCAGCGACTATGTGCCCGCCCTCGCCGAGCTGAGCCCCGAGACCGAGGTCGAGGCGTTCCTGCAGTGGGCCGAGGACCGCGAGTTGAACCTGTACCCGCACCAGGAGGAGGCCCTTTACGAGATCGTGGCCGAGGCCAACGTGATCGTCACGACGCCCACGGGCAGCGGCAAGTCGATGATCGCCACGGCGGCGATGTTTCACGGCCTCGCGACCCGCCGCAGGGTGTACTACACGGCGCCCATCAAGGCGCTCGTGAGCGAGAAGTTCTTCGAGCTCGGCGCGCAGTTCGGGGCGCTCAACGTCGGCATGATGACGGGCGATTCGAGCGTCAACGCGCACGCCCCGATCATCTGCTGCACCGCCGAGATCGTCGCGAATCTCGCCCTGCGCGAGGGCGCGGAGGCCGACGCGCACATCGTGATCATGGACGAGTTTCACTACTACGGCGACTTTCAACGCGGCTGGGCGTGGCAGGTGCCGCTGCTCGAGCTCGCCGACGCCCAGTTCGTGCTGCTCTCGGGCACGCTCGGCGACGTCACGCGCATCACCGAAGACCTCGAACGCCGCACGCACCGCGAGACCGCGTTCATCGGCAATGTGGAGCGCCCCGTGCCGCTCGATTTCACGTACGCCATGACGCCGATTCCCGAGACCATTCACGAGCTGCTGCTCGAACGCAAGGCCCCCATCTACGTCGTGCACTTCACTCAAAAAGACGCCACCGAGGCCGCGACCGCGATGGCCACCCTGAAGGTGCTCGACGCCGACGAGAAGAAGCGCATCGCGGCGCTGATCGGTGACTTCACGTTCTCCCGCGGCTTCGGCCAGACCCTCTCGAAGCTCGTGCGCAACGGCATCGGCGTGCACCACGCGGGCATGCTGCCCAAGTATCGCCGCCTCGTCGAGCGGCTCGCGCAGTCGGGCCTGCTCAAGATCATCTGCGGCACCGACACCCTCGGCATCGGCATCAACGTGCCGATTCGCACCGTGCTGTTCACGGGCCTCACGAAGTTCGACGGCACCAAGCAGCGGCAGCTGAACGTGCGCGAATATCATCAGATTGCCGGACGCGCGGGCCGAGCGGGCTTTGATAGCACCGGTTATGTGGTGGTGCAGGCCCCCGAGCACGTGATCGAGAACGCCGCGCAGGAGGCGAAGATTCAGGCCCGCCGCGAGGCGGACGGCCCGAACTCCAAGAAGGTGCGCAAGGTCGTGAAGAAGAGCGCCCCCGAGGGGTTCGTGAACTGGTCGGAGGCGACCTTCACGAAGCTCGTGGAGGGCACGCCCGAGTCGCTGCAGTCGCGGTTCAAGGTCACGCATTCGATGCTGCTCAGCGTGGTCTCTCGCGGCGGCGATACCGTGGCGCACCTGCGCCGCCTGCTGCGCGATAACCACGAGCCCGGTAAGCGTCAGGTGGCGCACGTGAAGCGCGCCGTCGAGCTGTTTCGGGGGCTGCTCGACGCGGGCATCGTCACCATCGAGCGCGACGCGCAGGGTCGCGGCTCGGTGCTGCTGCCCGAAGACCTGCAGCTCGACTTCGCCCTGAATCAGCCGCTGTCTCCCTTCGCCATCGAGTTCATCGACCAGTTCGACCCCGCCGACCCGCTGTACGCCCTCGACGTCGTCAGCGTGATCGAGGCGACCCTCGAAGACCCGTTTCAGGTGTTGCTCGCGCAGCAGTCCGCGGCGCGCGGCGAGATGGTGGCCGAGCTCAAGGCCGACGGCGTCGAATACGAGGAGCGGCAGCGCCTCATCGAAGAAGTCACGTGGCCCAAGCCGCTGGCCGACGAGCTGCAGGACGCCTACGAGATCTACGCGCGCGCCCAGCCGTGGGTGCTGGGCAGCGAGCTCTCGCCCAAGTCGATCGTGCGCGACATGTTCGAGAAGGGCATGACGTTCAGCGAGTTCATTCGCCGCTACAGCCTCATGCGTTCCGAGGGCGTGGTGCTGCGCTACCTGACCGATGCGTACAACGCCCTGCGCCGCACGGTGCCGCTCGATTCGCGCACGACCGAGCTCGAAGACGTGCTCGCGTGGCTCGGCGCGCTCGTGCGCGGCGTCGATTCGTCGCTGCTCGACGAGTGGGAGGCCCTGCAGAATCCGGACGCCGCGGGGCCGGGTAGCGAGGTGCGCCCCGGTGATTTTGGGGCGGGGGCCACGCGCGGCATCACCGCCAATCGCCGCGCGTTCACCATCATGGTGCGCAATGCGATGTTTGCGCGGCTCGAGATGTTGCAGTTCGACAAGTTCGACGGCCTGGCCCGGCTCGAATCGGGTGACGGGGCGTGGACGGCGGACGATTGGGCCGACGCCATCGACCCGTTCTGGGACGAGTACGAGGAGATCGTGATCGGACCCGAGGCGCGCGCCGCCGATCTCTTCTCGTTCGAGGAGGCGAGCGACGCCGAGGGTCGCGACCTGTGGCTCGTGAAGCAGGTGCTCTGTGACCCCCAGGGCCACCGGGACTGGGCTTTATATGCCGAGGTGGACCTCGGCGCGTCCGACGCCGACGGAGAACTGGTGCTGCACGTGACCGGGCTGCGCCAGCACGGCCTCTAGCGCACTTCGTGCCGAGCGTCGCACGCGGCGACGAACTCGTCGTCGTGCGTGGCCGCGACGACGGTCGCGCCCTGGTTGGCGAGGTCGCGAAAGTACCTGACGATGCGGGCGCGGTTCTCGGCGTCGAGCGAGGCGGTGGGCTCGTCGACAAACACCACGCGGGCGCGCTTGTAGAGGGCGCGGGCCACGGCGAGCCGCTGCTTCTCGCCGCCCGAAAGCACCGCGGCCTGCTCGCCCCCGCGACCCGCGAGCCCCACGTGGTCGAGCACGGCCGCCACGTCGGCGCGCCCCGCCGCGCGGCCCCCGCGCAGGGTCACGTTGAAGGCGACGCTCTCGTCGTCGATGATTCCGTAATCCTGCAACACGAACGCGGCGCTGGACTGCCAGAAGCGGCGGCGCGCGCCGTCTCCCGCGCGCGTCACGTCGGCCCCGCCGAGGCTGAGCCGACCCGACGCGACGGGCAGCAGCAGGCCGAGGGCGTGCAACAGGGTGGTCTTGCCGCTGCCGCTCGGGCCGACCAGCGCCGTGAGGGTGCCGGGCGCGCACGTGAGGGTCTGGCCTGCGACGATGGTGTGCTTGCCGAGGGTGACGGTGAGGTCGCGGGCTTCAATCATGCTGTGGCCTAACTGAACTGGCGGGTCGCAACCCGCGTGAAGACGAAACGGGTGGCTACGAGGTGGGCCACGCACACGACGGCGAGGCAGGCGGGTATGGACGCGAGGGTGGGCGGTATCGCGGTCGACACCTGTTGGGTGAGTATCGCGAGGGCGCACGCGAGGGCGCACGCGAGGGCCGCGAGGGCCACGTCGAGAGTGACGCGGCCGCGCACTATGCGTGCCCAGGCGAAGCCGTGCAGGCGCAGGGGAAAATCGCGCCGCGCGCCGAGCATGGCGGCGATCGCGGCGTTCACGGCGGCAAGCACGAGGAACGCCACGAGAGTCGCTCCGACGGCCGCGGCCAAGAGCTGCATGCGGTACTGGGCGGTTTGGGCGTTGATGATGCCGTCCTCGGCGAGGTAAGTGACCTGGGGCGCGCCGACCGTGGCCGATTCGCGCAGTGGGCCGTCGGCGAGGGCGCGCGAGACGGGTTCGAGCCCGTCGAAGCTGATCGCGGCGCCGTTGACGAAGGCTGCGAGGGTGGAGTCGTTCAGCGTGTCGGCGACGTTCGGTAGCGTGATGATGAGGGGGCGGTCGTAGAACTCCAGGTCGCCCTTGACCCCGGGGGCGGCCGCCGCGAACGTCTCGCCAGGCCGGGTGGTGAAGAACTGGGCGCCGCGCAGGGGGTCGGCGCCATCTCGGGACCACAGGTCGAGCTGGGGTTGGAGGCTCGCGCGTGGCCTCGTCGAGGGTGGGCAGCGCTGCGAGGTCACTCTGGCGCGAGACGTCGAGCCAGGTGTCGTTGGCGAGCACCACGGCGTCGTAGGCATTCGGGCCGCGCGTAATCGGTGGCGCAGGCACGGTGGCCGAGAGCGAGACGAGGCCCGCGGCGTCCAACTCGGTCACTGCCGCCACGAGGGCCGCATCGGCGGTCGCGAAATCTTGGGGGGTGCGCACCGGTATGGTCACCTGCGTGAGGTTGCCGAGCCCCTGCCACACCTGGGCCTGACGCGCGGTCTGACTGGCGTCACCGAGGGAGACCCAGGCCGTGCCGACGAAGGCGACCATCGCGAACAGGGTCGCGAACTGCACGCCCCGACCCACCACCCGAAAGCTGCGGACCCCGGGCTCGCGCCGGGCGATCAGACGCACCCGCGGCCACGAAGCGCCCACGAGGCCGAAGAGCAGGGCGAGCGCTGCCGCCAGGGCGGTCGCCGCAAACAGCCCGTACACCTGCAGCCAGGGAGCCACGAACACCCAGCCGCGCGCGAGACCCACGCCGAGCCCGCCGAGCGCGCCCACGCCGAGAGCTGCGGCGCCCAGGCCCAGCACGTGCGGCCCGACGTCGTGCCAGTAGATGGCGGCGGGGCGACCCCCGCCCAGCACCCGCAGCGCCCGCGACCGGGCAGACCGGGCGAGGGTGTAGAGCGTGAGCCCGGCCGTGAGGGCGCACACGGCGACGAGCGGGGCAAACACCTCGGGCAGTCTCCACGCGTTCAGCACATATTCATAACTGGGTGTGTCCACGCGCTGCGCCGTGACACCCTCGGCGGCGAGTGCTTGGGTGGCCGCGGGTAGTCTGGACGCGCTCGTCACCACGTAGGTGCCACTCGCCGTCGAGCTGGCGAGACGCTCGGGCCCCACGATGACTCCCCCGGGCCGGTCGCCGAGCGACGGCACGTCGCCGCGCGCCGCGATGCCCGTCACCGCGATGTATTGCGTCTGCGACGGATGCTCGGGGTCGGGTGCCACCTTGAAGAGCCCCAGGCCATGCGCGGTGTCGGTGCGCTTGACCAGGTCGGGCGCGGGGGTTTCGCCGCGGTAGGCGCCAAAGTTGAGCGTGATGCGCGCCTCGGCATGGAGGGCGGCGGGCGTCTCGCGGTCGCGCAGGTCGGCGATCATGAGGGTGAGGCCCGCAATCATCGTGAAGATCACGAGCGATACGGCTACGACGAAGTTCTTACGCACGGCAGGTCCCTTGGGCTCGGTGGCTGAATCGACGCTCAAGCGAAACTAGCATTTCGCATAGAAGTAACTTGCTTCCGTATCAGGACCATTCCATAACCGTATTCCAGCCGCCGCTTTGTGATGTGCGGCAGTTGGCCCGCTCGTCGCCGAGTTTACAATCCAACCGTTGTTTCGTTCCCACACAGTGCTCGTATGACAGAATGGAGCAGTATAATCTGAGAAAATCGAAACCCCTCCAAATCCGTAGTGCCACACACCGCCGATACTTGGGTGCGCCGTGGTCGTACCCAATGCCACCCAAGCGTGTGACGCGCTTGCACTGCCCACAACAATGGCAGTTGCGAGCACCATTCCAGTACAAAGCGATTTAATTCGCATCTTGATGTACTCACATGAAACTTCAGTTGGGAAGCACCGATGCGGTTGCACCGATGCGGTTGCACCGATGCGGTTGTGAACCTGATACCAGGTTACCGCCCGCAACACATTGCGCAACTCGAATCACGTTAACTCATTATGCACATTGTGAACTTTTAATCCATTAATCTTGGAGCTCTGCGGCCAACCTTTGCGAACCAAACAAGTCGAGCTAATTCGTCATCTGGGCTAACCTATTCAGAATAGTCAATCAACTGCGGTTGGACTCAATTACAAGCCTATTCGCATTTAATGTCCCCGCTTTGAGAAACGAATCGTATTGCCACGTGCTTTTAATGGGCTGCTGCGGGCGCCTGAGCGCGTGTGCCGCTGCTTGAAACTTGCATTATCTAAGCTTTGCCCCGCTGCCATCTGCCGCCGCTCTACACTGACGGCTCCGGGCCCGTAGCGTGGCCCCCATTCACGAAGAAATGAGTCATACGACAAAAAACTCTGACGGGCCGGGCCGCCGTCGCCTCGCTATCGCTCGCCGTCAGCGGCAGCGGCGCCACCCAGGACAGTGCCTCCGCCACGGCCGCGATTCCCGTCAATAACGGCCAGGGGACCACCGGCGCGGAGGGCGGTGCCCACGGCAAGTTCGCCTACACGATCAGCGGCGACCAGTTCTGCTACACGCTCAACGTCACGAGTCTCACCGCGAACGCGGTCGCGGCGCACGTGCACCTGGCCCCGCGAGGCACGGCCGACCCCGTGCAGATTCCCCTGACCGTGCCGAGCGCAACGTCGTTTAACGCCAAGGGTTACGCCACCGTGAGCGACCCGGCCATTCTCGCGGGCGTTCGCGTCAACCCTCGCGCGTACTACGTCAACGTCCACACGCCCACGTACCCGGGCGGAGAGGTGCGCGGGCAATTGAAGTCGCGGGGCGCGCACGGCACTAGCGCGCGCTCCACCCGCCGTCCATCGTGTAGTGACCGCCCGACATCATCCCCGCCGCGTCGCTCGCGAGAAACTCCACGAGCCCCGCCACCTCGGCGGGCTCAACGAGCCGCTTCACCGCGGCCTCCTTGAGCATGATCGAGCTCAGCACCTCGCCCTCCGCGAGCCCGTGAATCCGGGCCTGGTCGGCGATCTGATTCTCGACCAGCGCGGTGCGCACGTACCCCGGGTTCACACAGTTCGAGGTGACTCCGTGCGGCCCGCCCTCGAGGGCCACGACCTTGGAGAGCCCCTCCAGGGCGTGCTTGGCGCTCACATAGGCGCTCTTGAACGCAGAGGCCCGCAGGCCGTGAACGCTCGACACATTGATGATGCGCCCGAACCCGCGAGCATACATGTGCGGCAGGCACGCGCGGATCAGCAGGAACGGGGCCTCCACCATGAGTTGGTGCATGCGCCGCCACGCCGCGGGGTCGAACTCCTGCACGGGAGCAACGTTTTGCATGCCCGCATTGTTCACCAGAATGTCGTACTCCAATGCGAGGCCTTCGAGGGCGGTCACCTCGGTGAGGTCGACCTGCCACGCGTCCGCCCCGTCGAGCCTCGCCGCGGCCTCGTCGGCCCCGCGCAGATCGGCGATGGTCACCCGCACCCCGGTGGCGGCGAGCCGCTCGGCGCACGCGAACCCAATGCCGGCGGCGCCGCCCGTGACGAGCGCCCGACGGGGCGACGCCCCAGCTCTCGAACTCATGCCTGCGCCCCCTTGGCCAGTGCCCCGTTGGCCTGCGCCCCCTTGGCCAGTGCCCCGTTGGCCTGCGCCCCCTTGGCCAGTGCCCCGCCGCCCACGCGGGCCGCGTGGGTCTCGTGATCGCGGGCGTCCACCTCTCGCAGGTCGATGCCGCGGGTCTCGCGTGCCGCCAGCACCGCCACGCCCGTGATCAGACCGGCCACGACCAGGTAGAGCGCCACGGGCACCCACGAGTCGAACGAACTGAGCAGCTTCGTGGCGATGAAGGGAGCGAGCGAGCCCGCGACGATGCTCGACAGCTGCGAGCCCAGCGAGATGCCGGAGTAGCGCATGCGGGTCGGGAACATCTCGGCCATGAAGGCGCTCTGCCCCGAGTACATGAACGCGTGCAGCACCAGGCCCAACACGATGGCGAGGCCGACGAGGCCGAGGCTGCCCGAACCCATGAGCGGGAATGCGATGAACCCCCACCCGATGCAGCCGGCGACTCCCACGAGGTAGACGGGCTTGCGACCCACGCGGTCGCTCAGGGCTCCCACGCGGGGAATCACGACGAAGTGCACGAGGTTCGCGACGGCGAGCACCCACAGCATCTGGCCGGTATCCATCTTCACGACGTCTTTGAGGTAGACGAGCGAGAACGTCACGACCACGTAGTAGAAGATGTTCTCCGCCATGCGCAGGCCCATGGCGATGAACACCTCGCGCGGGTATTCGGTGAGGGCCGCCTTGGTGCCGTCGCTCTGCGACTTGAGCTCGGCCATGCGCTGCTTCGACTCGTGAAAGATCGGGGCATCGGTCACGCGGGTGCGAATGTAGTAGCCCACCGCGACCAGCACGAGCGAGAGCCAGAAGCTCACGCGCCAGCCCCAGGCGAGAAACTGCGCGTCGCTGAGCACGCCGTTGAGCAGCAGCAACACGAGGGTTGCGAGCAGGTTGCCCACGGGCACGCCCGCCTGCGGCCATGCGGCCCAGTAGCCGCGGCGCTCGCTGCTCGCGTGCTCGGCCACCAGCAGCACCGCGCCGCCCCATTCGCCGCCGAGCGCGAAACCCTGCACGAAGCGGAGCGTCACGAGCAGCGCGGGGGCCGCGTAGCCGATGGCGTTGAAGTCGGGAATGCAGCCCATGAGAAAGGTGGCGCCGCCGATCAGGACGAGGCTGATTTGCAGTAGCCGCTTGCGGCCGATCTTGTCGCCGAAGTGCCCGAAGACGACGCCACCGATGGGTCGCGCGATGAAGCCCACGGCGTAGGTGAGGAACGCCGCGAGGATCGGCGCGTAGGGGTCGCTCGACGGGGGAAAGAGGATCTTCGAGAACACCAGCGTGGACGCCGTGGCGTACAGAAAAAATTCGTACCACTCGACCACCGTGCCGGCCATGGAGGCCTTGACCACGGTGCGCAATTGCGCCGTCGTTCCCGAGGCTTGGCCCTCGGGCGGGGCGCCGGATGAGGTGCGGCGGTTGCTGTTCATGGTTCTCCTTGGTGGTGTCGGCGTTGACTGCACACATCCTGCACTGCGCACCAATGAACAATCAACCGCCAATGCCGCACCCCTGGATGTGCAAAAATGCACTATGGAATCGCTCCCCCGTGCACCCGGCCGCCCCTCCGCCGACGACCTACTGCTCCTGCGCGAGGTCGCCACCCACGGCACGTTTCTGCACGTCGCCGACGCCCTCGGCGTCGCCCACAGCACCGTCGCGCGTCGCGTCCGTAGCCTCGAAAAGGCGCTCGGCTACCGCGTGCTCGCCCGCACCCCCGACGGCTGGGCCGTCGCGCCCCAGGCCGAGGCGGCCCTCCGTGCCGCCGAACGCATCCACGCCGCCCTCACCGAATTCGAGGGCGCGGGCGCGACCGAACGCGTGCTCGGCGTCGTGCGCCTCAGCGCGACCGAGGGCTTCACCACCCACGTCGTGATCCCCGCCGTCACCGCGCTGCGCGAGCCGCACCCCGGCCTCAGCGTCGAGATGATCACCACCACGCGCCAGGCCGCCGAATATCGCCCCGGCATCGACTTCGAGGTGATGGTCGGCAAGCCGACGGTGCGTCGGGCCGACATCGAAAAACTCGGCGACTATCGCCTCGGCCTCTACGCCTCGCGCGATTACCTCGCCGAGCACGGCACCCCCGGCCGCCCCGCCGACCTCGACGGCTTGCCGCTCATCTACTTCGTCGAATCGGTGCTGCAGGTCGACGCCCTCGGCGCGCCCAGCAAGGCCCTCGGTCGCATGCACAGCGCGCTCAGCTCGACGAGCGTCTACATGCACATCGCGGCCACCGCGGCGGGCGGCGGCTTCGGCTACCTGCCCTGCTTCATGGCCGCGCAGCATCCGAGCCTCGTGCGCGTGCTGCCCGAGACCGTCACCGATGTGCTGCCCTACTGGCTCGTGGCGCGGTCCGAATCGCTGCGCCGCCCCGCCGTGGCCCTCGTCGTCGCCGCCCTGCGCGAACGCACGCGCACCCTGCGAGGGCTGCTGCTCGACCAGCCGAGCGGCTAGGCGCCAGCGGGCCACCGGGGCGTCCGGTATTTTTTCGGCCGGACGCGCGCGTGCCTAGCTACCAGCCTCGCCTCCACCCGCGCGGGCCCGGCGCAGCCGGTGCACGCCGTACCAGATCAGCGCCGCGGTCAACGCCGTGAAAATCACGGTGAGCGCGACCGACAGCGCGGTCGGAGGGCGCCGGAACATGTCGGCGATGAACACGAGGTCCATGACCGCGAGCACACCGCCGATCACCACGAAGTACCCGGGGGCGTCGAGCATGCGCGTCAGCCACGAGCGGCGCGGGCCGGGGGCATCGGGGAGGGGGGAACTCATGGGATCAGTCTAAGGGCGCGGCAGATCACACTCCGATTCGCCGCTCTCGTTAGGTCGGTGCGCGCGAGAAGCGTAGGCTGGATGGGTAGATTTGCGCATACCAAGGAGCCACCGTGACCATCGCACCCGAAGGCCGCCGCATGCTGCGCGTAGAGGCGCGCAACGCCGAAACCCCCATCGAGCGCAAGCCCGAATGGATCAAGACGCGTGCGAGCATGGGCCCCGAGTATCAGGACATTAAGAGCCTGGTGCGACGCGAGGGCCTGCACACCGTGTGCGAGGAGGCCGGCTGCCCCAACATCTTTGAATGCTGGGAGGACCGCGAGGCCACGTTCCTGATCGGCGGCAGCCAGTGCACGCGCCGGTGCGATTTCTGCCAGATCGATACGGGCAAGCCCGCGGCGTTCGACCGCGAGGAGCCCTACCGCGTCGCCGCCTCGGTCAAGACCATGCAGCTGCGCTACTCGACCGTGACGGGTGTCGCCCGCGACGACCTCGAAGACGGCGGAGCGTGGCTCTACGCCGAGACCACGCGCGCGATTCACGCAGAGAATCCCGGCTGCGGCGTCGAGCTGCTGATCCCCGACTTCAACGCCGTGCCCGAGCAGTTGGCCGAGGTGTTTTCGTCGCGGCCCGAGGTGCTCGCGCACAACGTGGAGACCGTGCCGCGCATCTTCAAGCGCATCCGCCCGGCGTTTAAGTACCAGCGGAGCCTCGACGTCATCACGATGGCGCGCGAGGACGGCCTCGTGACCAAGTCGAACCTGATTCTCGGCATGGGCGAGACCGATGACGAGATTCGCGAGGCCCTCACCGACCTGCACAACGCGGGCTGCGACATCGTCACGATCACGCAGTACCTGCGCCCCAGCAAGCGCCATCACCCCATCGACCGGTGGGTGAAGCCCGAGGTGTTCGTCGAACTCTCGGATTTCGCCACCGAACTCGGTTTCGCTGGAGTCATGAGCGGCCCGCTCGTGCGCTCCTCCTACCGCGCCGGACGCCTCTGGGCCCAGGCCATGAAGCGCCGCGGTTTCGAGATTCCCGAGCAGTTGAAGCACCTCGACAAAGACCAGCCCGCGCGCCAGGAGGCCGCCGCGCTGCTGCCTCGCGGCTAGGGGGCGTTGAACCGGGGCGTGTTCTAGCGCGCGCGGCCGGGGCTCAAGGCGCCCGCGAGTCGGTATGCTAGAGATGTCCATTTTTGAAGACTGCGGTGCCGCACGGGCGCACGCAGAAGAACAGACTGCGAAGTAACGTGAGCGTTTCAAGTACTCCGGCGAAACAACCGGGTCGCATCAAGCAGATGCTTGAGGTGTACAAGGTCACCAAGGGCATGATGCCCAATGCGCCCTGGGTGATGCTGCTGTGGTTCGCGGTGCCCCTCGTGGTGTTCCTGCTGATCGCCTTCTTCTTTCAAAACTCCATCTTCGGGTGGATCATCTGGTCGCTGATCGGCATCATGTTCGGCCTGTTGGGCGCCATGTTCGTGCTCGGCCGTCGCGCCGAGAAGGCGGCGTACCTGCGCATCGAGGGCCAGCCCGGTGCCACCGGCGCGGCCCTGAACTCGATTCGCCGCGGCTGGAACATCGAGCAAGAGCCCGTGGCGATCGACCCCCGCACGAAAGACATGGTGTTCCGCGCCGTGGGGCGTGGCGGTGTCGTGCTCGTGGCCGAGGGCCCCGCGAACCGCGTGCAGAAACTGCTGCGCGACGAGGAGCGCAAGACCGCGCGCGTGCTGCCTAACGTGCCGATACTGCTGTTCATCACGGGCAACGGCGACCAAGAGTTGGAGATTCCCCTCCCCAAGCTGGCCCGCACGATCCAGCGCATTAAGCCCGTGCTGACGAAGGCCGAGGTGCCCGCCGTGGTGAACCGCCTGCACGCGCTGCAGCGGGTCAAGCTGCCGATTCCCAAGGGCATCGACCCCACGCGCATGCGGCCCGACCGCAAGGCCATGCGCGGCCGCTAACTGCGGCGGGGCCGCAAGGCCATGCGCGGCCGGTAATCATGGCATCAGAACCGGGTGGAGATTCTCTCCGCCCGGTTTTTTGTGTCGCCACGGGTTTAGTCACCGCGGCTATCGTCGGCGCGCCCTCCAGCCCGCGCCGCCGATGAAACATGCCGTTTTGCGACGTAATATTTCGAGTGGCCTTAGGATGGCGATGTTCCTAAGTAACCCCTAGTGAGGTGCATCATGAATCCGAGACTCTACCGACGCCACGCGACCGCGGCAGTGATCATCGCGGCCTCGACATTAGGGGCGCTGAGCGGCACCCCCGCGGTCGCCAGCCAGACCTCCGCTGCTGACGACACCGCCGCAAGCATCACCGCTCCCGTCATGACCTCCTCCACGTATTTTCCGTACACGCCCGGCACCACTCCCCCCACTATGACGTTCAGCGGCACGGCAACCCCGGGTCTCGAAATTGCGATGATCCTCAACGAGCCGGGCGGCGCCATGGGCATTGTGGGCACGGTGAAGTCCAACGGCTCCTGGGGGTGGAGCATGACGGGTGGGCCCACCGTCCTCTTGGGCGTCCACAACGCTCAGGCCTACACCAAGACGGCTAGTAGCGCGGTCACCTCGCGTTTCGTGATCCAGGCGCCCCGGCCCGCAGCGGGAAAGGTGCAGGTATTCAAGCAGAAGTCCTCGCCCACGCTGTATCGCATCGCGGGCTCGGGCGCCACCCTCGGTATGCGACCCATCTCGTATGCGGAATGGGTCAGCCTCGGCAAACCCGCGCCCCTCACCGTGGGCAATTCGACCTACATCAAGTACCCCTGGTCCCGGGACGTCTTCGAGGTCACGTACTGGGGCAAGGACTACCCCGAAAACGGCGTCGTCTACGTTAACGCCGACCAGTGGAAGCGGCTCGGCTACCCCACGGTGCATGACATGCCCTACGAGCCCACCCTGCGCCTCATCAAATGGGCGACCAGCGACGAAATCTTTGCCCGGGTGGCGGGCCGCTACTACCGCATTTCTTACGATCAGTGGCGCGGCACGGAGTTTAAGTCATACATCAACCACACGAACCAGGGCTTCGTGAAACTCGCCAACTCCACCACGATTTACGCCGTCACCGATCTTGCGCGCAACAAGGGTGTGCCGCTGACCTACGAAAAGTGGCGCGGACTGGGTTCGCCAACCCCGCGCATCGTGAAGACCGCGCCCGTCGCATAGGTGGCGGCAGCCCTGACGTGCCAGCGTTGCTGACGCTGGCAGCGCCCGGCACCCGAGTCGTTCGCCCAGTGGCAGACGGCCGGCTACCCCACGCCTCGCGTGGTTGCCACCGCAAGCGCGCCTAAATCGGCCCGAGCGGATTTCTAAACCCCCGAGTGAAGCCCCAACTTCATTCGGGGGTTTCGCCGTTGGCGTGGGGGTTTGTTGAAAGTTACATAAGCATTCTTTTTTGCTGGAGGCGTGTCACCGCAGGTTCTCCTGCATCGCTGCGGCTTTCAATGTCACCATGGGGAGTTTTACCCTAATTTTTCTTTGCAATGACTCGCAACCCCCGCAGTCGGTCATTAGACTTCAAAGCGGGTGAGGTTGAATCGCAAAAGTAGTAACGGCAACGATGCCGTCTGCGCAAAAACTTTGATAGCACGGGGGGAACAGATGGGTACGCAAACGGGGAAACCCGGCCAACTCCACGCAAGGCTAGCAGCAGGGGTGAGCGCGCCATGAACGGTCGTGCGCGCGCACGAGATACCGGCCGCGACGCCGACCCCTTGGAGCGCGGCTGGGGCATGACGAGCCCCCGGCGCGGCGCCTTCGATACCCGGGTTACGAACCTCACCACTCCCACGCGGGCGCTTACCATCGCTGACCCCGCTTCGGTGCATCCGCTACACCCCCTCGCCCGCACCGTGCACGTCGCCCCGCCGCGCTCCACCATGGACCTGCACTTCACGCTTGATACCAACGGTGTCGCGGCAATCCGCCCGCACGGCTACGCCCTGCCCGGCTCTCTCATGAGCATCACCTTCACGCTCGGCGACGGCGAGTACAGCGACGTGCCGTTTGCCAACGACCCCGAGACCGGCCTGTGGCAGGGCGGCGAGTTGCGTGTCGCGGCGCCCCTGACCCTCGTCATCACGGCAACCTCGACCCGCGAAAGCGTCTCGGCCTCCACCTCGTGGTTCGCGATCGTTGCACCGCATGCACCAGCAGCTGAACTGCAGGTATTCAAGTCACCGTGCTCGGGCCTCATGCACTTTCTCACCGGTCACGGCACGGAGCACCGGGCCGAGCACGTCAGCCGCGATGTGTGGATGGAGCACGGCTCCCCCGAGCCCGTCGTCGTACACCCCGGGTTCATTCGGTTTCCGTGGTCCACGGACATCTTCGAGGTCGTGCGCTGGAATGCCGACCTCTACGACCCCAAGGCCCTCACCTTTGTGTCGACCGAACGGTACCTCCAACTCGGGAGGCCCCGGGCGTCCACCGTAGAGATGCATAAGTGCGCACGGCTCGTGCGCTGGGAGACCAGCGACGAAACTCTCGTGTTCGCGGGCGGCCGCTACTATCAGCCGCACGCCAGCCAACTCACGCTCGCGGGAGACGAGCAGTGGGACCTTCGCGCCAACCAGGGGTTCGTGCGTCCACGCGGGCAGCACGCCGTGTATCACGTGTTTGACCTGCGCAATCACCTGGGGTTACCGCTCAGCGAATCCCAGTACGAATGGTGGGGTTCGCCCACGCCTCGCATCGTCAACACTGTTCCCAAGCGCGGGTGATCGCGCGGGTCACCTACTCCGCGCCCGGCCTGACAGGGGATCGAAGGTCGGGCGCGGTTCCTTTTTTAGGACGCCGCGCGGCCCGTTGGCGCGCCCAACCGAATAATCATGGTGGCGGCGAGGCGGTCGTGCACGCCACGGCCGTCGCGATCACAGATCAGACCCGGCAGCACCAAGAGCAGGAGAGCCGTGCGGATCAGGGTCTTGAGCCAGCCCGCGTAGTTGCCGTAAATGTTGAGCACGCGCAGGCCCATGATGCGGTGACCGATCGTGTACCCCACGGTGCCCACCAGCAGCAGGTTTTCGACGAAGAAGATCGCGAGGGTGACCCACGAGTTGCCTTGGAAAAAGGCGAACGAAATGACCAGGCAGAGCGCCCAGTCAATGCACACCGCCACGAAGCGTCGGCCCACGAAGGCTACTGAGCCCGGGCCTTCGGCGGGCAGACCGAGTTGGGTGCCGCGCACGTAGTTTGGGTCCTGCGGGGGGCCGCTGATCCACGAGCCGAGGTCTTCGCGAGGTGACATGCACCTAGCGTAAACCGTCGCGTGTGCAGCAAAACTCGCGCATCTTATGTAAAGGTTCCTCCTCGCGGCGCGCTGTTGAGCCGCAGGCCGCACGCCCCCACTAAGATGAGGTGGTCATTCGGAATCAGCCCCCGTGCGTCCGGTGTTTCTCGCGAGAATGCCAACGACTGCGACAGTTTGTCGCGCGCCACGGCCCCAGGTCACCGCGTAACACGAACGAAACATTCGCGTCACGTGGGAGCAAACCGGGCGGCATAGGGTCGGTCCTGACAGTTATACGCCGCCGCTCTCACGGGTGGCGCAAGGAGGAATGAATGTTCAACAGCGCCGAAGAGGCCATCAAGTACATCAAGGATGAAGAAGTCGAGTTCGTCGACATTCGCTTCTGCGATCTTCCTGGTGTCATGCAGCACTTCAACATCCCGGCCAAGACCTTCGATCTCGACGCGATCGAGACGGGCCAGATGTTCGACGGCTCGTCGATCCGTGGTTTCCAGGAGATCCACGAATCCGACATGAAGTTGGTCCCGGACCTGCACACGGCCTACCTTGACCCGTTCCGTCAGGCCAAGACGCTGATCATCAACTTCTCAATCGTCGACCCGTACACGAACGAGCCGTACTCGCGTGACCCCCGCCAGATCGCCACGAAGGCCGAGAACTACCTCCGCTCGACCGGCATCGCCGACACCGCGTTCTTCGCCCCCGAGGCTGAGTTCTACATCTTCGACGATGTGCGCTTCAAGACCGGCGTGAACGAGGGCTACTACCACCTCGACTCCGACGAGGGCGTGTGGAACACGGGCCGTGAAGAAGAGTACGGCAACCTCGGGTACAAGACGCGCCTCAAGGGCGGCTACTTCCCCGTCTCCCCCAACGACCAGATGGCTGACCTGCGCGACGAAATGTGCCGCCAGCTTGACGAGGTCGGCCTCAAGGTCGAGCGCGCGCACCACGAGGTGGGCACGGGCGGCCAGCAGGAGATCAATTACCGCTTCAACACGATGCTCGCCGCGGGCGACGACCTGATGAAGTTCAAGTACGTCATCAAGAACGTGGCCTGGGTGGCCGGCAAGTCGGCGACGTTCATGCCGAAGCCCCTCTTCGGCGACAACGGCTCGGGCATGCACACGCACCAGTCGCTGTGGAAGGACGGCAAGCCTCTCTTCTACGATGAAAAGGGCTACGGCGGTCTCTCCGACATTGCTCGCTGGTACATCGGCGGCCTGCTGAAGCATGCCCCCTCGGTGCTCGCGTTTACGAACCCCACGGTGAACTCGTTCAAGCGCCTCGTGCCCGGTTACGAAGCGCCCGTGAACCTCGTGTACTCGGCCCGTAATCGCTCGGCCTGCATCCGCATTCCCGTCACGGGCAGCTCGCCCAAGGCGAAGCGCGTGGAGTTCCGCGTGCCCGACCCGTCGGCCAACCCCTACCTGTGCTTCGCGGCGCAGCTGATGGCCGGCATCGACGGTATTCGCAACCGCATCGAGCCCCCCGCCCCGATCGACAAGGACCTCTACGAGCTGCCCCCCGAGGAGCACGCTCAGATCGAGCAGGTTCCCTTCTCGCTGGACGGCGTTCTCGACGCGCTCGAGGCCGATCACGACTTCCTGCTGCAGGGTGACGTGTTCACGCCCGACCTCATCGAAATGTGGATCAAGTACAAGCGCGAGCACGAGGTGGCACCGTTCCGCCTGCGCCCGCACCCGCACGAGTTCGAGCTGTACTACGACATCTAAGCTCGAGGGTTAACGTGGCGGCGGGCTGCCCCCGCTTGCCTCTCCTGACACAGGGCCGCAAATCACACGGTGATTCGCGGCCCTGTGCTTTTGCGTCGGCGGCCGTGCGTTAAAGGCCTCGGCTCGATCCTACGGCGACGCCACTCAGCGCTACTCGCGGATAGACATCGGAGACCGACGGCCAGTGCGTTATGGCGGTCAGGAATTCTATTTTCATGTAATTTATTTAATTKTTATACCCGCCACTCGACATCCCCCCCCAATGGGTAGATTGACTAACGCGAATCTTCAACCTGGATTCCTGTTTACACAACTATCTACTCAGCGAATCTCGCTATCGGGCAATTTTGGACGGTTAGACATGAAAATCATTACTCGCAGCGCCGTGACTGCAATTGTCGCGGCAACAGGCTTGGCACTAAGTCTCGTTGTGGTGACCGCGCCTGCCTTGGCGTCGACCGACGACACGTACCCCTTGCCCACGGTGCGGCAATCCACATTTAGTGATGACCTGTTTGTGGTCAGCTACTCGGAGGGTGGCCAGGTCAGCGCCGAGTATTTGACATGTGACCAATGGGCAAGAGTGTGATAACCCAAGCCATTGACAGACGCCTTCGTACCAGGAACGATCTTTGCTAAGCAACAGTCCAGCGACAGCCTCTATGCCCTAACCGACGGCCGCCGTCACCTCCTGACATTCGACGAATGGAAGGCCACGGGCTACCAAAGCCCCACCGTTAAACCAGATCATTTTGTGAAGTATCCATGGAGTGCTTCCATATACTCGGTGTCGTTCTTCGGTGCCGAGAGGGAGTCCTGGGTGTGGCGAAAGCTAACGTTTGAAGAGTGGTCGAGATTGGGCCAGCCTGCGCCGAGTTCGGCAGGCTGGATCGAGGGTAGTTTCTACTACAAATACAAAGACTCCGACGTTGTGTACGTCGCGCTCGACGGAAGTTCACATGCACTCACGTTTGCGGAATGGCGCGATGCTGATTATCCGCAGCCGCAGGTCTTCACGTCAATGGAAGACATGAACTAGTCAACTCCGGGCGGCATTGGTG
This sequence comes from Micrococcales bacterium 31B, assembly GCA_022803075.1. Classification (GTDB taxonomy): domain Bacteria; phylum Actinomycetota; class Actinomycetes; order Actinomycetales; family Dermabacteraceae; genus JAFFTF01. Next base: position 166,370 of record JAFFTF010000005.1, on the reverse strand, counting down.
GGATTATTGACCATGCGCACAACCACTCTCCGAACCTCAGCGTTCACTGTTGCCGCCGTCGTGATGCTCGGTACGACCGCGTGGTCGGCTGGGCACCCTATGGGGGCGTCTGGCGCGCCTCCACGAACGCAGACGGTGCCGCCCGCCGTGACTATCGTGCAACCCGATGCGTATGTTGCGGCACCGTTCTACGACTCTGAGTTGACCCCACAGGAGGCGCAAGCCGAGTTCACCATGTACAACGACCTGCGTGATCGCCTCGTGAGCACCCAAGCGACACACGCGGAGCAGGTGGCCTCCTTGCGTGTCGGCAAGGGGGCGGCTATAGGCTTCAAGGGTTCAGCGCCAGCCGATGCCATTGAGACACTCTCCGGTTCAAACAGCCGGTGACCATCATCGAGAACATTGGAGTCAATGACGCCGAGATTCAGTCGCAGAAAATGTTGCTGCAGGCCGGGCTCGTGAAGTATTTTCCGGGCAAGAACCTGACGCTGGGCTCAGATGCCTTGGGCACGCTACTTGTTTACATCCTGGCTCCCGACACGACCTCGGGGCCTCAGCCGATGGTCATAGCGAGTGATAGCACCGATGCCCCAGACTGTGTTGACCCGCAGTTCAGTAAGCAGGTACGCGACTACGTGAAGTCCTTTGCCGAGCAACACGGTATTGCCCGATACGAAGTGTCGACGGGTGATGCGACGCAGTCAACCGATGCAGCATGCGCCGGATCATAGGTGTCGCCGATCCAGTAGCCATCTCAGGGCGCTAGGCCTGCAGATCCATACAAAGGCTTAAAGAGTCTGTGCCCGCCGTCGTGGCGGGTCTCATCGACAACCCAGCCTTGAACCCACACCGCACGGTGTGGGTTTTTTGCTGCCCAGAATCGCCAGCATGAAGCAGAAACTGCTGGTTACACCTGGTCTGGTGGCTTGGACCCGCCTCCGCTGTGCAAAAGATAGCCCTCAACCCTTGACACAGTGCGCTCTTCGCATGAATACTTCATAGTACGAACTTTCAATGCATCAATTGAAGTTCTCTCGACGAGGAGAGGTACATGGGAATCGCAGTCTGGGCGCTGATCGCCTACATCGGGTCTATCGTGCTGTGGAGCGTCGCGCTGAAGCGCGGCATCGGAGAGGCCATGGTTGTCGGCTTCTTCGTCACATGCGCATTTGGCACCACTAATTTTTTCGGTCTCGTGCAAACGGGAATGACCGAGGCCTTCAGCCAAGAGATCGTCTTCGCTGCCCTGGCCTTCACGTTCATCGGGTTCCTGCTCGCGCAGACCGGCATCATCGACAAGCAGGTCGCCCAGCTCAACTCGATCCTGGGTCGTCTCCCAGGCGGAGCAGGCTACGTGGCCACCGCCGGGTCAGCACTGTTCGGTTCGGTGGCCCACGCGGGCTCGGCCAACGCCGCCACCATGGGCACCGTCGCCATTCCCTGGATGAAGAAATCGAACTGGCCAGCACACGCCGCTGCCACCGTGATCGCGGGTAACGCGGGCAACGGAACGGTGATTCCACCCAGTTCGTCGTTCTTCATTCTCGTGGGCATGGCCACCGTGGCACCCCTCATCGCAGTGGACCAACTGCTGCTTGCCATGTTTGCCGCAGCCGCCTGGTGCATCCTGTGGCGCTTCATCGTGATCTTCTACTTCGTGCGCCGCTACAAGATCGCCCGCGTGCCCGACTCCGACATCGAGCCCCTGCGCGTCACGGTGCGCCGCGGGTGGACCTCGATGCTCGTGTTCCTTGGCATCGTGATCCCCGTGCTCATCACGCTAGGCCCTGGCGCCGACTTCTTCGGCTCGCGACTGGGCGGCGACACGCTCGACAACATCAGCATCGTCGTGTGGATCCCCGTGTTGCTGGCCCTGCTGGCCCTCGCAATCGGCCACAAGAACCTGCCCCGCTCGCCGCGAGAGTGGTACCACTTCACGGTGAAGACCGGCCCCCGTTATAAGGACATCGGCGCGACCCTCGTGTTCGCGTTCGCGGGCGGCGCAGTCTTAACCTCGCTGGGCCTCGCCGATCAACTCTCGGCGGTGCTCAATGGCCTCAACGCCTCACCGATCTTGATGTGCATCATCGTCGCCGTCATGGTGGTGCTCGTCGCGGGGCCGCTCAGCTCGACCGCGACCATCGCCACCATCGGCGGAATCGGCTTCAGCGTTCTCGTCGCCGCCGGCGTGCACCCCGTCCTCGCAGCGTGCGTGGTCCTGGTCGCCGCCTCCACCGAAGGCGCCTCGCCCCCCGGGGCCTCCGCGATCTACATCGCGACGGGCATCGCCGGCGTGAACCCCGTCAAGACCTTCATGCCCCTCGTCTACCTCTACGTACTGCCCATTCTCGCCATCGCGGCCCTCATCGGCATGGGCTGGCTGCCCGTTCCCCACTAGGAGAAATCATGACCACCTCAGCACTCAAGGTCGACACCGTGACTCACTCCCCGCGGCGCGCGCGCCTCATCGCGTTCATGACCCCCGTTTTCGTTGGCCTCCTGTGGCTCATGCTGCTCGTCGGTACGGCACTGGTCCTGCTGCAACTCGCGGGAGTGATGTTCCTCAGCGCAACCCTCGTCAACTCGGCAGCCGCCTGGCTGTCGCCCGTTGCCTACTGGCTGGGCGGCCTCCTCGGCGTCTGGACGCTGCTGCTGGCTTACGCCAATGGCTGGAAATCAAACGACTAAACCATAAGGAAGCACAGATGAATACCACCACCACGGAGGAACGCGCCGACGCAGGCGCCACGACCAACGCAACCCCCCGCGCGTCCGCCACCACCCTCGACCGTCTGGCCACCCTGCCCGTCGCCAACATCGGCGACGCCATGGACCGACTCGGCGTCGTCGACGCCCGCATCTCGGCGGTGTGGAGCGGCGCGCGGCTGGCAGGCCCCGCGGTCACGGTCGAGGTCGCGGCGGGCGACAACGCCGGCATCCACGCGGCCATTGAGATGATTCGCCCCGGCGACGTACTGGTCGTCAACGGGCACGGTGACGAGAACCGGGCCCTGCTCGGCGAGCTCATCGCGGAGCGCCTGCGGGTGCGCGGCTGCGCGGGGGTGGTCATAGACGGCGCCGTGCGCGATCGCGACGACCTTAGCGAGATCGCCTTCCCCGTGTTCGCGCGCTCGCTCTCCCCCGCCGGCCCCTTCAAGAACGGGCCCTACCGCCTCGGTACCGCCGTAGCCATCGGCGGGGTCGTCGTACACCCCGGTGACATCGTGGTCGGCGACGGGGATGGTGTCGCCGTCGTACCCCGCGCCGAGGCGGCCGAGGTGGCGGATCGCGCCGAACTCAAGCACGCCACCGAAGCTGAGACGAGGAGGTCGATCGTGGCCAGTCGCATAGACTAGAAACATGGCAGAACCAGCGGTTTCTCAAACGACAGTGCGCAGCGTCGACCGGGCCTTCGACCTGCTCGACCTGCTCGAGCGGGCGCCCGAACCCCTGCGCCTGGTCGACCTCAGCAAGGGCTCCGGCCTCCACACTGCCACCGTCTTGAGACTGCTCGCGGTGCTGCAGCAGCGCGGTTACGTCGAAACCTCCAATGGCACCTACCGCATCGGGCCGGCCGCACTGGGCGCGGCGCACGGCTACCTGCGCACGAGCCCCCTGGTACTGCGTTCCCGGCCCCTCCTGCAAGAACTCGCCGCGGCGACGGGCCTCACGGCCTCGCTCTACGTCCGCAGCGGTAACGAACGCCTACTCGTCTCGCGGGTGGACGGCACGCAACCCCTGCGCTATCAACTGCCACTCGGTCAGCGACTGCCGCTGCACAGCGGCGCGGGGCTACCCATCCTCGCGTTCCTGCCCGGTGAAGCACGCGAATCGTATGTCGCGGCTCTGACCGACTTTGAAACGGCCGACGGCCGCACGGTCAGCACGTCGCACCTGCGCGATTTGTGCGAGGCAACGCGAACCAACGGCTATCACATCTCACACTCAGAGCGTGCGATCGGCGTGACCGCCGCGAGCGTCCCCGTCCTCGGGGGCGATCACACGGCGGTGGGAGCCCTCTCCATCTCTGGCCCCTCAGAACACAACACCACAGACGGCATTGCCGCCTTGCTCCCGGAACTACAGCGCGCAGCGCACGCCGTGAGCCTTACCTAACGCGAGCTCCGGCTCGCAGATCGGAGACCATCATGCGAGTTGGAATCATCGGCCTCGGCGAAGCCGGCCGCCTCTATGCCGAGGGCCTAGCCGCCCAGGGCCACACCCTCATCGGTTTTGACCCCGCCGTGACCGGTGACGTGCCCCACGTGGCACTCCTCGGTTCAGCGGCCGAGGTGGCCGCGCAGGCCGACCTCACAATCGTGCTGACGGGCGCGGCCGTCACCGAGCGGGTTGCCCACGACATCGTCGGCCACCTGCGCGAGGGCAGCGTGTACGCCGACTTCACCACCGCCTCGCCCACGCTCATGCGCCGCGTCGCGCAGCTCGTCGAGCCGACCGGCGCACTGTTCGCCGACGTCGCCATTCTCGGGCCCGTACTCGTGCAGGGTGCCGCCACGCCCCTCATGGTCAGCGGGCCGGGCGCCCCCACGGTGCAGAGCGTGCTCGAAGCGGCCGGGGCTGCGGTTGAACTCATCGACGGCGCGCCGGGCGACGCCACGGCACACAAGCTGGTGCGCAGCGTGCTCATGAAGAATCTCGCAAGCGTCGTCATTGAGGCCATGGAGGCGGGCCGCAAAGTGGGCTGCGAAAACTGGATCCGCGCACAGATCGCGCAGCAGCTCGCGGGAGACAGCATCGCGACCATCGAACGGTTCGAGCGCGGCACGCGACTGCATGCGTCGCGACGCGCCCACGAGATGGAGTCGGTAGTCGGCTACCTCGCCGAGCACGGCGCGCATTCCGACATGAGCGAGGCATGCCGCCGCCAGCTGGAGCGGTTGGCCGGGTAGCAGCGCCCTGCAGGCAAGGGCCCCGCTATCGCGCAATGCGCAGGAGCCGGTCGTCGTCGGGGCCGGCTCCGCCGCGTCCGTCGGTGTTGTTGGTGAGTACCCACAGCGCTCCGTCGGGGCCCACGGTGACGTCTCGCAGGCGCCCATACTCGCGCACGTAATGCTCCGAGAACGCATTCAGCTCGTTCACAGGGATCTCGCGCAGTCGCTGACCCCGCAGGTTGGCAATCCAGATGCTGTCGTCGGTGACGGCGAGGCCGCTGGGGCTGGCGTCGGCGGGCCGCCACTGTTGCACGGGGTCGATGAAGTCGGCCGCGTGTGCGATACCCTCCACCTCGGGCCAGCCGTAGTTTCCGCCGGCCTCAATGACATTAAGTTCGTCCCAGGTGTTCTGGCCGAACTCCGCCGCGTACATCGTTCCGTCGGCACCCCACGCGATGCCCTGAGAGTTGCGATGCCCGTAACTGTAAACGTACGAACCCTCAAACGGGTTGTCCGCGGGCACCTCGCCGTCAGGCGTCATACGCAGAATCTTTCCGGCAAATGACGTGAGGCTCTGGGCCTCGGGGCGGCGCCCGGCGTCGCCGGTCGTCGCGTACAGCATCCCATCGGGGCCGAATGCGAGCCGCCCGCCGTCGTGGAATCCGGCCTTGGGGATCCCATCGAGTAGCGTGCGGCCAGCCCCGAGTTGGAGCGCGCCGGGTTCGCCGGTCAGCTCGTAGCGCTCAATCCGGTTGCTGTCTGCGCCGGTGCTATAGACGTAGAGAAACCTCCCCCGCGCGGCGATGCCGAGCAATCCAGCCTCGCCGAATGCCTTAACGCCCGCGATGACTCCCACTTCGCGCACCTCCCCGGACCGATTGACCTCGACGATCCGGGCCGTGTCGCGCTCACTGACTACGATCCCATCGCCCACGAACGCGACCGACCACGGTGCATCCAGGCCGGTCGCCATGACCTCAACCTCTCCGAGTGGCGTGGCGGTGACTTCGAGCGCGGCGGGGACCTCCACCGGGGTGCCGATCTCGGGGTCCGCGCGCACGCACGCGGACAGCAGTGTGCAGGTCAGCAGGCCGAACCCAGCTATGCGCTGGGTTCGTGTGCGAGGAGTCCGCTGCATCGCCTAGGGCTTTCTTGTGTGAAGAGGTCCGTCAACGACCATGACGTGCACCGTGCGTGCACTGACTCGGCACCAACAGGCTCGCGCCCTCCGGGTGGCCGCGAGTCACGTCCCGGTCTGGTCATCGTACGACAGTGCCGACCTCGCCGAGCACGGAGCGGTGGGCCTGGTAGCAGCGCCCTCTTCTCACCGCGGTTTCTTTTGGACGCACGCGGGTCGGGTTGGTATGCCAGCCCAACCCACCGCGCGTTCGACCGTATATTATACGTAATTCAGATCACTCTTTTGTACGTAGGATTTACGGACACTACCGGCTATGCTCAATTTATGACCGTAACTCTTACGCACATTCGCGAGGGAGCGCTCGTCACCAACGACACCCGCTTCTTTCAATTCCCGGGCGGTGAATGGGATCTCGCCCCAGATGCCGACCCCGCCGCGGCCGGAGATGCCCCGTTCGCCGCGACCGTCGTCAACGACGGCGCCCCCGAACGCGACCTGATCCAGCTCGCGCTCTGGGCAGACTACTGCCGCGACCGCGGCGCCGACGTGATCGTCAACCTCGGGTATCTGCCCGCCGCCCGCGCCGACAAGGGCACCCGCGCGGCCCGCGCCTACGCCCGCCAGATCAACTCCCTCGGCGCCGACCGCCTCACCGCCATCGACCCGCACTCGCCCTACCTGCCGGGCCTGCTCACGAACCTCCACCTCGTGAGCCTCGCGCGAGTCGCGGCCCGCGCGCTCCCCCGCGCGCTCCCCCGCGAGCGCCGCTATGACGGCATCATCGCCCCCGATGCGGGCGCCGCCGCCCGCGCCGCTACCCTCGGCGCCGTCCTGCACGCGCCCGTCTTCGCCGCTACCAAGCGCCGCGACCAGCAAACCGGCCGCATCGTCGCCTACGACGCCCCCGACCTCGACCCCGCGGGCACCTACCTCGTGGCCGACGACATCTGCGACGGCGGCGCGACCTTCCGGCTGCTCGCCGAGGGCATCGGGATACCCCGCGAACGCCTCGACCTCTGGGTCACGCACGGCCTCTTCACGGGCCGCGCGCCGAGCCTCGCCGCGCACTTCGGCCGCATCATCACCACCGACTCGTGCGCCCCGCGAAACCCCCTCGCGACCCACACCGAGCCGCTGGCCCCCTTCTACGCGCCTCTCTTCACCGACCGCTACCAGGCTTAGGAGCCCCCCATGAACACCGCCCTCGCACCCCTTTTCGCCACCGACGCCTACAAGCTCTCGCACCGCGAGCAGTACCTCACCAGCGGCAACGTCACGCGCGTGTACTCGAACCTCACGCACCGCCGCTCCCGCATCGCGGGGCTCGACGGCGTTATCCACTTCGGCCTGCAGGCGTTCCTGCAGCAGTACTGCACCGACGCGTTCGCTCCCTTTTTCGCTGCCAACGAGGACGCCGTGGCGTCCGGCTACCAGCGCCGCGTGGCCGCAATTTTGGGGGCGGCCCCCAGCAGCGTGGACGCCTCGCACATCCGCAGCCTGCACCGCCTCGGTTACCTGCCGCTCGAGTTTCGCGCCGTTCCCGAGGGCACCCTCGTGCCCTGCGGCGTGCCCGTGCTGACGGTGGAGAACACGCTGGACGAGTTCTTTTGGCTGCCCAACTTCATCGAGACCACCCTCTCGGCGAGCCTGTGGCACCCGAGCACGACGGCGACGCTCGCGTACCGCCTGCGCCGACTGCTCGACGAACGGGCAGCCGCGACGAGCGCTGCCCCCGCAGCGGTCGAATTTCAGGCCCACGATTTCTCCTACCGCGGCCAGACCAGCAACGCGTCGGCGGCGGCGTCCGGTGCGGGTCACCTGCTCAGCTTTCTCGGCTCCGATACGCTGCCGGCGCTCGATTTCGTGGACGCCTACTACCCCGCTCAGACCCCGGACGGCAATGGCCTCGTGCTCGCGTCGGTGCCCGCGACGGAACACTCCGTCATGTCGACCGGCATCGCGGTGCACGGGGAACGTGAGACGTTTCGCCGCCTGCTCGACCTGTACCCGAGCGGAATCGTCTCGGTGGTCTCCGACACGTTCGACCTGTGGCGCGTACTCACCGACTACCTGCCCTCGCTGCGCTCCGAGGTGCTGGGCCGCGACGGCAAGCTCGTGATTCGCCCCGATTCGGGAGACCCCGCCGACATCCTCTGCGGCACGCGCACCAACGCGAACCTGCCGCAGCCCGCGACCCCACCCATGCGCGCCGACGACCCCGCCTACTACGGCGTCATCGACCTGCTGTGGGAGACGTTCGGCGGCACCGTCAACGCCAAGGGGTTCCGCGAGCTCGACCCGCGCGTGGGGGCGATCTACGGTGACTCGATCACGTTCGACCGCGCCGACGACATCACCGCGCGACTCGCCCGCATGGGCTACGCCTCCACCAACGTGGTGTTCGGCGTGGGCTCGTACACGTACCAGTTCGTCACTCGCGACACGTTCAACAGCGCCGTGAAGGCGACCTGGGCGCGGGTCGACGGCGAAGGAGTCAACATTTTCAAGGACCCCGCGACGGGCGACGGCACCAAGACCAGCGCGACCGGTAGGCTGGCCGTGGTGCGCCACGGCGACCGCTTGCGGCTGATCGACCGGGCCACGCCCGCGCAGGAGGCGGCCTCGCTGCTGCAGCCCGTGTGGCGCGACGGCGCGTTCGTGCGCACCCAGTCCTTCGCCGATGTTCGTCGCACCCTTCGGGAGAACCTTTCATGACCGCTGTTTCAGTCGATGTGATCGTGCTGCGCCTCGCCCGCCGTGGCCTCCAGGTGCTGACGATCGAGCGCTGGGCCGAGCCGTTCGCGGGCCGCCTCGCCCTGCCGGGGGTGCTGCTCGCCGACGGCGAGACCCTCGCGGACGCCGCGGTGCGGGCGTTGGCCGATAAGGCCGACCTGGCGCCGGGGTCCGTGGGCGCGATTCGGCAGGTGCGGGCCTTTGATGAGGCGAATCGCGACCCGCGCGGACGCACCCTCGCGGTCGCGCATCACGTGCGGATCGACGCGGAGGCCACGGTGAGCGGCACGTGGCTCGACGCAGGTGCCCCCCTCGACCTGCCATTCGATCACGGGCTGATGATCTCGACCGTGGTGGCGAGCCTCGGCGCGCGACACCCCGACGCGCTCACGACCCTGCTGGGGCCGAGTTTCACCTCGGGCGACTTCGCGACGGCGGTGCGCGTGGGCGGCGGCGAGGTCGACCCGTCAAACCTCACGCGCACGATCCCCTCCGTGCTGCCCGCCGCCACGCGTACGGGTGAGAACGCGGTGACGATCTCGACGGGCCGCAGCTCGGCGGTGTGGCAACTCGCGGTCGGGCGGCACGCGGTGTGGCAGCTCCCGTAGGGGGCTCGCACCGGGGCCGCACGCTAGGGGGCCGCTACTGCATCGTGCGGTAGATGCGCTGCGAGGCCCTCGTCAGTATCGACCTATCGTAGGTGCGAGTATTGACGGTGAGCATCGCGGCGGAATACGAGCGGTTCGCGCCCTGCACGGTGTGCACGGTGTTCATGGCGTACTCATTGTCTTCGTCGTCCCAGCCGTCCTTCACCGCGACGAGGGCGGTCGTCACGGGTGTCCCCCAGCGCTGGCTGGCGTCGACGCTGCGCAGGGCCGAGAGCAGATAGGCGTGATTGCCCGCGTTGAGGCCGCCGCCACCCACCACCAGGGTGTCGATCATGTCGAGGGCACTGGGCGCGGTGCCCTCGGTGTCGCCCCAGTTGGGGCCGAAGGTGAGCCCCGTGATGCCTGCGGTGTGGGCGTAGTAGGTGGCTCCCGGTGCGTAGCCAATGCGCGCGTACAGAGAGGCCGCAGCGGTGTTGTCTGAGACGGTGATGGCACGCCAAATGAGGTCCTTCTCGGTCGCGTTCACGGCGCGCCCGGCGTTCTGCGCCGATTTCATGAGCGCCGCGGCATAGAGCACCTTCGTGGTGCTGAGCTGGTAGAACACCTCGCCACCGTTCACGCTGTAGGTGCGGCCGCTCTTGTCGTCGCGCACGGCCAGGCCGTTTCGGAGGCCGTTCGCGCTGAGATACGCGGCGGCGTCGCGCAGCCCCTGATTGCGCGCGTCATCGCAGCTGAGCGGAGTGCGGTAGCCCATCTGTTGCCACTGCGCGAACGTGATGGCCCCCTCGAAGGTGGGCCCCGAGTAGATGAGCTCATTACTCGTACACGATTGATACAGCAGGTCGCCCGGGAACGACACGGCGACCCGAGGAGTCGCATACCGGTATCCGGCCCACTGCGAGAGGGTCAGGGGCGTGGAGTTGAACATCGGCTCCCGCGGCGTGGCGGTCGCCGCGATGGTGCCGTCCCAGGTGAGTTTTTGCAGGGTGACGGGCACTCGGTAGGGCGTCGGCGAGCCCGCGGCCTGCCACTCGCTATAGGTGAGCTTGTGCGCCACCCCGTTCAGCGTCACGTACACGTCTTGGGGGGCGTCGGGCATCGTGTAGTAGAGGCTGCCCTGAATCCAGCCCGCGGCCTGCGGCGTGGGGTAGCCCGCCGCCTGCCACTGGGGGAATGTCAGTTTCTCCCACACCCAGTCGCTGCGGTCGTTGCCGCCGACGAAGGAGACGGCGTAGATGTCGCTCTGCCACGGGTATTTCACGAAGCTCATGGGGAGGGTGCCGGGCCCGGGGCTGCCGGCGGCCTGCCACTGGGCGAGGGTCAGCAGCGTGGCGGATTCACCCGGCACCACGCGATAAATACTGTTGCTGAAGCTCGGCTTGAGGTATTGCACCGCTGCTGGCTTAGACTCAGCAACGAGCGAACCCGCGCCGCCGAGGAGGGTCACCGCGAGCGCGAGCGCTGCCACGCGGTACACGCGCTGCACAGGGCGGCCAGTAATTTTCGTAGTCATGCACCCGAGGAAAGCACATCGACTGCGAAACTCGCCGGAGGCGTGACGTAACGCGCCGAGGGGTGCACAGACTGTTACTTTTTTGCCTATCAGCCGCGCCCCGCAACCGGGCCCGGCCCGCGCACGTCAGTGCGACTCGCGCCCCACCCCGTCCCCGCTCGCGCCCACCAAAAAGTCCAGGTCGGCGCCCGTGTCGGCCTGGGTCACATGATCTACGTAGAGGCGCTCCCAACCGCGCGCGGGGCTGGCAAACCCGGCCACCGCGGCGTCCGAAATTTCGCGCGCGCTGAGCTCGGCCTCGTCGAGCTCGACATCGAGGCGACGCGCGGCCACGTCGAGGGTGATCCAGTCGCCCGTGCGCACCTTGGCGAGGGGGCCGCCGAGCGCGGCCTCGGGGGTCACGTGCAGCACGACGGTGCCGTACGCCGTGCCGCTCATGCGGCCGTCGCACACGCGCACCATGTCGCGCACGCCCGCGCGGAGCAACTTCTGCGGCAGCGGCAGGTTGGCCACCTCGGGCATGCCCGGGTAGCCCTTGGGGCCGCAGCCGCGCAGCACGAGCACCGTGTCGGCATCGACCTCGAGCAGCGGGTCGTCGATGCGTGCGTGCAGGTCTTCCACCGAGTCGAACACGAGGGCGCGGCCGCGATGCTGCAAGAGCGCGGGGGTGGCCGCGCTGGGCTTGATCACCGCGCCGCCGGGTGCCAGGTTGCCGCGCAGCACCGCGATGCCGGCGGCCTCCTGCAGCGGCTCGGCGAAGCTGCGCAGCACCGCCGGGTCGTAGATGCGCGGTTCATCGAGGTACGCCACGAGCGGCTGGCCCGTGATGGTGAGCGCCGAATCATCGAGCAGGTGGCGCACCTCGCGCAGCACCGCGAGCAGCCCGCCCGCGCGGTGAAAGTCCTCCATGAGGTATTCGCCCGACGGTTGCAGGTTGACGAGTAGCGGCACGGCCGAGCCGATGCGGTCGAAATCGTCGAGGCTCAGGTCGACGCCGAGGCGGCCGGCCAGCGCGAGCAGATGCACGACCGCGTTGGTGGAGCCGCCGAGCGCCGCGAGCGCGACGATCGCGTTATGAAAGGACGCCCGGGTCATGACGTCTCGGGGTCGCAGCGTCGTGCGGGCCACCAGCCGACCGGCCTCGTGGGCGCCAGCGAGGAGCCGGGCGTCCGCTGCCGGTACCCCCGCCAAACCGGGGGTGATCATGCCGAGGGATTCGGCCAGCAGCGACATGGTAGACGCGGTGCCCATCGTGTTGCAGTGTCCCTTGCTGCGAATCATCGATGCCTCGGAGCGCAGAAAGTCGCGCTCACTGAGGGTGCCGCCGCGGGTTTCTTCGGAGAGCCGCCACACATCGGTGCCGCAGCCGAGCGGTCGTCCGCGAAACGTGCCGGTGAGCATAGGGCCGCCGGGCACCAGTACGGCGGGGAGGTTGACGGACGCCGCGGCCATCAGCAGGGCGGGGACGGTCTTGTCGCAGCCGCCCAAGAGGACGACGGCGTCGACGGGGTTGGCGCGCAGCATTTCTTCGGTGGCCATGGCCATCATGTTGCGAAACAGCATGGCGGTGGGGCGCAGGTTGGTTTCGCCGAGGGAGACGACCGGCATGTTGAGGGGAATCCCGCCCGCCTCGTAGATGCCGTGCTTGACGTGTTCGGCGACCTCGTTGAAGTGCGCGTTGCAGGGCGTGAGGTCGGAGGCCGTGTTCGCGATGGCGATGTGCGGGCGGCCGTCGAAGGCGTCTTCGGGAATCCCGCGCCGCATCCACGCGCGATGAATGTATCCGTTGCGGTCGTCGCCGCCATACCAGTGCCCGCTGCGTTCGCCGTTGACCATGAGGCAACTTTAATGCAGGTCACCACGGCGTGTCGGCTTTCGGGCGGTTACCCTGCCGCGAGTGGGCGCGCGTCGAGTGCTGAGTTTAGTGGATTTTCGTAGCGCGTTGCTCCCACAGTTGCGAGATAAACGCAGTAGCGTACTAGCGACCACGACGAGACCCGCAACTTTCCTGCGGCAAACGAGAGTGACACGTCATGCACCCACCGGTCCAGGCGGTGGCGGCGACCGCGCCAGAAATCTATCTGCGCGGCGTCTCCACGAGCCGTGGCGGTACCCGTGCCCTGCGCCGACTCACCCTGGCCATCGCACCCGGTAGTTTCCACGGTATTCTCGGCGCGAGTGGCGCCGGTAAATCCACGTTATTGCACCTCATCTCCGCGTCGCTGCGGCCGACCGAGGGCACGGTGCTGGTGAATCGCCAGCTCGTCCCCTGGCGCGGCCCGGCTGATGCGCGGCGCCACGGCGTCGTGTTGATCCCGCAGGCCCCGCACCTGGTGCCGGGGCTCACCGTGCTCGACACCGCCCTCAACGCCGCGCACGTCTCGGTCTGGGTAAGCCCCGCCGCTCGCCGCGCCACCCGAGAGCGCATCGAGTCGCTCGCTACGAGCCTCGACCTCGACCTGCGGACGCCGGTCGAGTACCTGAACCCGGGCGCCGCGCAGCGACTCGAGGTGCTGAAGGCCCTGGCCTGGGACGCCCGCGTGGTCTGCGTCGACGACCCCCTGGCGGCGCTCGATGGGCGCGAGCGCGACCTGGTCATGAATGCCCTGACCGCACACCGGGCCCGCGGGGCGTCCGTGATTCTCGCGTCGCGGTCGGCCACGGCGCTCGCCACCGCGTGCGAGACGGTGTCGCTGCTGCGCGACGGCACCCTGCTCGACACCGTGCCCGCGGCCGAGTGCGCCGAGCGCGTGCGCCAGGCCGAGCGCGAGGTGCCGTCGCCACGCCCCACTCCGCCGCCCGCCTTGCCGCCCGCGACGGGCGAGTCGCTCGTCTGGGTGCATGAGGCGAGCGACAGGCAGGGTCGCATTCGCGGCCTGAATCTGGCGCTGCGCGCGGGCGAGATCGTGGGTCTCGCGGGCCTCGCGGGCAGCGGCCGCACGACCCTGTTGCGCAGTTTGTATGGCGACCGACCGCTCACGGAGGGGTTGATTCGCGTCGACGTGAGTTCGCTGCATCGGCACGGCATTCGGGACGCCATCGGGGCCGGTATTGGCTTTATTCCCGCGCCTCCGGGTACCCCCGCCGAGCGCGAGCGCGCCCTCGTACCGGGCCGCCCGGTGCTCGAAAATGTAGCGCTCACGGAGCAGTCGGACGGGCATCCGCTGGCGGTGGTGTGGCCGCGCGGGAGGGCGCGGGTGCGGGAGGCCTTGGCGCAGCTTGGACTCGCCGGGCTCGATCTCGAGCGCCCCGCCGAGGAACTCTCGGCGGGCGAGGCGCGCCGCGCGCAGTTTGCGCGCTGGCTCCTCATGCGCCCCAATCTCTTGCTCGTGGACGAGCCGACCCGCGGCGTGGACGCGGAGAGTCGAGCCATCATCTACGACGTCCTGCGGGCCATCGCCGCGGGTGGCGCCGCCGTCGTGGTCGCGAGCGACGACACCGCTGAGCTCTCGGGTCTGTGTTCGCGCACGCTGTTGCTGCGCGACGGAGCGATTGTCGCCGAGCACGACCCCGTGCTGGCCGGTGCCGACCTGGCCGCCGAGGTGGTGCGGCCCGCGCTGCACCCGCACGAACCCGATACCGATACCGACGAGATTCGCGTCGTGGCGCGCGTGCCCGCCGAGGCGTTCGGCCTCGACTCGCCGCAGTCCGACGCCGCGCCGTCACCGCGCTCACAGACTGCTGATCAGGAAGTTGCATGACCGCCGCAACTGCTTATGCTCGACCCCGCGCGCTGCGCAATGCTTTGGCCGCCGCCGTGGTGGTGGCCTGCCTCGCCGTATTGGCCGTGCAGGTGAGCGGGTTTTTCTCGGCCGCGTATCTGGGTGGCATCCTGGGCGCCGCGGCCGTCGTGGGCCTGCTCGCGGCGGGTGCCACGGTGTGTGCCATGGCGGGTTCGCTCGACCTGAGCGCACCCGCGGCGATGACGGTCGCGGCGGCGGCCGGGGCGCTCGTGGCTCAGTCCGCGGGGGGTGTGCTGGGGGCCGTCACCGCCCTGGCGGTGGGCCTCGCCCTGGGGGTCGTGTCCGGCCTCGTGGTGGCAAGCGTGCGCGCCTCTACGGTGGTGGTGTCGCTGCTACTGGCCGTCGTCTACGAGAGCGGGGCCAGCGCGCTTCTCGGTGGCGCCCCGCTCGACCTGGCACCGGCCATCCGCTCGGCGCTGAGTGGCGTGCTGCCATCCGGGGCGGCACCCGTGTCGGGAGCGGCGCTGTTGATGCTCGCGGTGATGACGATACTGGGCCTGCTGCTGTGGCGTTCGGGGTTTGGGCGCCGCGTGCTGGCCGTGGGTGGTCACCGTGAGGCGGCCCGGTTGGGCGGTATTCGCGTGGGCCGCGTGCAGGTTGCCGCCCTCGCGGTGAATGGTGCGTGCGCGGGTCTCGCCGCGGTGGTCGCCTTGGGCGATGCGGGGGCGGCCACCCCCGGAATGGGCGCGTCGGCTGGCGTGCTGGCCCTCGCCGCGGTGGCGCTCGGCGGCACCAGCCTGCTGGGTGGTCGCGGCGCGATGTGGCGCACCCTGCTCGGCACGCTCGCCGTCACACTGTGCGGAATGACCTGCTCCGCCCTGGGTGGCAGCATGGCCCTCGTTCCGCTCGTGGTGGGTGCGCTGGCGGTGCTGGCGGTGGGGCTGGACGCGCGGGCCTCGGCTCGGCGCTAACAGGTTGCGAACCAGCGTTTACAGCCGTGCAGCGATGCGAAGTGATTCCGTGGGTTCGTTGCGGGCGGGGTTACGATAGCAGCAGTTACCCGGCACATTGAGGCGGATCCATGGCACGCAGTTCGAAGCGACCAGTACCCACCACGAAGGACTCCCAGATTCGCCGCCACTACGAGCAGATCGCCGTCGCGACACTGGACTACCGGCGTGAACTGATTCGACTCATTGACTCGGGCGCGACCCAGCAGTCCGTGGGTGACCTGCTGGGTGTCAGCCAACCCGCCATCGCGCAGGCGTTGCGCGCGGCACGCAGCGCGCCACCTGTGCGTCCGGGTTTTTCGGGGGCGAGTGCCTACGAAATCTGCCAGCGTTACGCGGTCGGCAAGATCACCCGCAAACTATGCATCGACGAGTTGTCGCACTGGTCGTTCGAGCGCGGCAGCCTACCCCCGCTCGACCCCCACGGACAGCCCACGGCGGCGGCGCACGGCGAGGCGGAGACGGTGCTGGCCGCCATGGTGGCGGGGCTGATCAGTCACAGCATGTATGACGCGGTGCTGCACGCCCACGAGAACGACTAGCGCTTAGGGCAATTGCGTTTGGTAGCGCGCGGGGACGGGGTCGAAGGAGACGCCGTTGCCGACCGTCATCGTGAAGGGTCCGGGGGGCGCCGAGACGGCGACCTTGAACGACATCACGCCGCCGGCTTTGATCTCGCTGCGCGGCACGTCGGGTACCCCGCCCGCGGGGTCGATCACGAGGTCGAGCAGGTGACTGCCGCTGCTCGGGAGGAACACGACGTTGTAGACGTTGAAGTCGCTGCCGGTGTTGTTGTTGACTATGCAGTCCATGACGAACACGCGGCTCGGGTCGGCGCCGCCGAGTTGCGCGGTGGCGCTGGGAGCGTAGGCCCGGGGAGCGCCGACGGTGACCGTCACGCCGTCCGGCCAGGTGACGGTGTCGCCGAAGGCACTTTGCGCCGGCACGACGACGGGAGTGGTGGCGGACGCCGTGGGGGTCGGGCTGGCTGAGACGTTAGTGGCTGGCTGCTGCACGGCGAGGGGCGCCGCGCCGCTCGTGGGGGGCGCGCTGGTGGGCGCGCTGGGGGCGGGAGACTCGGTAGCGCCGAGGGCGTTGCCGACCTGGTTGCCGACGTTTTCTTCCATGCTGTCGGCGACCGAGAAGGCGAGGTCGCGGGCGTTTTCCGTTGCGCGGGGAAAGAACACGAGACCCACCACGATGCCCGCAGCGACGAGGGAGGCCGAGAGCATGGCGATGCTCAGGGCGAGGAACCAGGGGCCGTTGCCGGGGCTGGGCTTGGCCTGCCCGGCGCGCAGTGGCGTCACGTTGGCCGAGGGCAGTGCGGGTGCGAGGTGGACGGGGAACGTGCCCACGGGTTGCGCGAAAGGCTCGTTGAGCAGGCGATTGAGGTCGAGTGCGGCGCTGGCCCGGGACGGAGTTCGGGTGGTTGCGCTGGGAGCGTGGGCGCGATATTCGGGGGCGGGCTGCGTGGGGGCAGCGGGCGGTGGGGTTCCGGGAAATCGAGTGAGGCACGACCCGTTGAAGCCACCATTAAACGGGGGTAGTTCGCGCGGTTCCGTGGTGGGGCCGTGGTGTACGCCCGTGGGTTCGTCGTCGAGGTCGGTGGAGCGATGCGGCGGCGCTGCGGTGTTATGGGCGGCCCAGCGGGGCACCACGACGGTCGGATTATCATCGAGCGCGCTGTCCTGCGAATGCTTCATACCGTCCTCGCTACTCAGCTAGTCCATTCGGCCAATCGTTGCAGTCTGTTATCGATTGTAATCCCAGCGTCACCACGCCTGCATGTTGAAGACTCCCGCACCGCGGTCGATTTGCGTAAACTGGCCTGCGTAAAGTCCCGCGGAATCGCCGCGGGACCACGCGACAAAGGCGCGCACATGACGAACCCCGCACAGAACCCCGCACAGAACCCCGCCCGAAATCCCGCACAGAACCCCGCACAGAACCCCGCACAGAACCCCGCCCCCCAGCCCGACTTCACCCCCGACGACCTCGCCGCCGCGGGCGCCCCCCAGGGCCAGCCCGACCCCGGCTACGTGTGGCCTACCGACCCCCGCACCCTCGCCGCACTCGAACACTGGCAAGACCTCAAGTTCGGCGTCATCATCCACTGGGGCCTCTACGCCCTCATCGACCAGTGCGGTAGCTGGTCGCTCTGCCGCGAAAACATGGGCGACTTCATGGACCCGCCCGCCAGCTACTCGGGCGACCTCGCCGACTACCGCGACTTCTACACCGCCCTACCCTCCCGCTTCGAGGGCGCCGACTACGACCCCACCGAGTGGGCGGCCCTGTGCCGCGCCGCGGGCATGAAATACCTCGTGTTCACCACCAAGCACCACGACGGATTCAACCTGTTCGATACTCAACTCTCCGACTACAAGGTGACGAACCCCGCCGTGCCGATCGGCTACGACGTGCTGCGCAAAACCCTCGACGCTTACCGAGCCGCGGGCCTCGAAACGGGCCTCTACTTCTCGAAGGCCGACTGGGGCTGCCCGGACTACTGGGACCCGGAGCGTCCGGTACCCGACCGCTACCACAATTACGACCGCGCCGCCGAACCCGAAAAATGGCAGCGGTTCGTCGACTTCACGCACGGCCAGATCCGCGAACTGCTCACCCAGTACGGCGACATCAGCGTGCTCTGGCTCGACGCGGGCTGGGTCGGCGAACCGCACGAGCCGATCGCCATCGACGAGCTGGCCGACGCGGCACGCTCCCTGCAGCCCGACATTCTCGTCGTCGACCGCGAGGTGCACGGCCGCAACGAAAACTACCGCACCCCCGAGCAGCGCCTGCCCAGCGAGGTGCCCGACTACCCGTGGGAAAGCTGCATCACCATGACGCGCGGCTGGTGCTCCATGCAGGTCGACGACCCCGCCAAACCCACGAGTGAGATCATCGCGACGCTCGTCAAGATCGTGGGCATGGGCGGCAACTACCTCCTCGGCATCGGGCCCGACGCGACCGGCGCCCTCAGCCGTCACATCGTCGCGGGGCTCACCGAGGTGGGCGCGTGGATGCGGGTCAACTCCCCCGCCCTCTATTCCACCCGCACGGCGCACGGCCGCGTCGAGTGCCACACCGAAACGCCGGGCGTCGAGTGGTCGTACACCCACACCGACACCCACGTCTACTGCCTGGGCGTCATCGGGGACGCCGCGTGGCCCGGCGGCACCGTCACCCTCCGCACCGCGTGGGGCCTCGGGGACGCCACGGTGCTGGGTTCGGATGCGCCCCTCACCCTAGCCGCGACCCCCGGCGGTTACCGCGTGGACCTGCCCGCGCAGTCGGGCCCGTACGCCTTCGCGCTCGCGATCGCGATGACGATGACGCGACCCTAGAGCGTGGTCGAGTAGGTCGTGGACTCCTGCGTGCCACCCTGCTGGGCGGCGTTCGTGACGATCACGCTGAGAGTGCCGGGCGAGGCGGCCACGCCGAGACGATAGGTGAGCGACTCACCGGCCGCGAGCGTGCCCGAGGGCCGGGCGACGGTGCGGTTCGCGGAGTCTTCGACGAGAGTCGCGGGCGCGCCGTTGAGCGTCACCACGACGGGGATGTCCGCGACGTCCAGCGCGGTGTCGGTGCCGTTCGTGAGCGTCACGGCGATGGCGACGGCCTGGCCCTCGTGCAGCTCGCCCGAGAAGGTGGCCGTGTCGCTAGGCGTGAAGGTGGCGGGTGCCGCCACGGTCGCGGCGACCCCGTCCTCCCACGTGACCTGGTCGCCGAACGACGAGGTCGCGGGCACTCCCGCGGAAGGCGCCGCAGTGGTCGGCGGGTTGCTCGGTGCGCCCTCTACGCGGGTCGCCGTATCGCTCGCGGCGTCGGTGGGGGTGGTGCCCGTGGTGGTGGCGCTGGCGCTCGTGCTGGCGTCGGTGCTGGCATCAGAGCTGGCGTCCGAGCTGGCGCTCGTGCTGGTTTCGCCGCTGGGTGCGGCACTCGTCTCGGCCGTGCTCTCCGACGTGGACGGCTGCGCGGCGGGGCCGGCCGCCTCGCTCGTGGGGGCGGTCGACGTGGTGGCGCCCCCGCCCGCCTGCGTACTGCTGTTCGACTGCAGGTACTGACCGATCAGGATCCCACCCGCGATGAGCACGGCGGCCGCCGCCACGGCGATCAGCACGACGGGCCAGCGCCGACGGGGCGGGTCTGCGACCTCGGAGGGTGCGCCAACATACGGCAGGGGTTCCACCTCGGGCTCGCGGAACTGTTCCGCGTGGTGTGCGCGCGGCGGCTCGGCGTAGGGCTCCGCTGCGGTCGGCAGGTTCTCGGCGGGGAACGGGTTCGACTGCACCTTGCGCGGCGTAGGGCTCGCCGCGGGCACGGCGGGCAAGACCTGAGTCGCGTCGCTCGCGCCGACCGCAGGAAGCACTCGCGTCTCGTCCCCAGCACCCGCGTCCCCAGCACCCGCGTCGCTGGCACCGTCGCCAGCCCCGTCCTGCGACACGACGGGCAGCAGCTGGGTGCCCTCGAGGCTATCGTGAACCGCGGGAACCACCCGAGTCTCCTCGGTCTCGTTCGCCGCGTGCCGCGCGCGGCGGCCGTGCCTCTGCTCGTCTCGTGACTCGTTCATGACCACACCTCTAGCTCGTCATACGCTGGCCCGAAGCGCAAGAAGCTGCGCTACGAAGGTTCCCTCGGGCCCACCCTATCGCGTGGGCCGGGGCGAAACCTGGACGCCCGGAGCGTCCCCCGGCACGGACGAGCCCAACCCGGGTTACCATGATCGCGGCGTGCGACCGCACGCAAGAGCAGAAAGCGAACTCGCATGGCCTTCATCGCCGTCAATTACTACTACACGACCGACATCAAAAAACTGGACGCCGTGCGCCCCGAGCATCGCGCGTTCCTTGCCTCCCTGTTTGAGAAGGGCCAGCTCGTCGCGAGCGGGCCGCTCGCCAAGGAGCCCGCGTCGGCCCTCGTGATCGTCCGTGCCGACACGGTGGACGCCGCCCTCGAAATTCTCGATGCCGACCCGTTCCGGCGCGAGGGCCTCATCTTCGAGCGCGTCGCCCAGCAGTGGAACCCCCTGATCGGCGTGTTCGCAGACCAGTTCTAGGCGCGCCCACCGCGACGCCGCATTACGGCTCGATGCCGAAGAACTCCGTGTTCACCACGTGCCGGGCGCGGCGCGTGGTGCGCAGGTAGGTCTCCTCGAACAGCGCGGGCGACTCAAACCCGAGCAGACCCGCGATGCCCGCGAGGTCAATGCGCGAGGCCGGCAGCGCGTCGCTCGGGCGGCCCCGCCACAGCAAGATAGCGCGCCGAGCCCGGGCCGCGAGCGTCCAGGCCTCCCGCAGGGCCGCGCAATCGGCGCGGCCGAGCAGCCCCAGCCGTTCGATCTCGGCCAGGCCCTCCAACGTGTTCGGGGTGCGCAGGCCCGCGTGCTCCCCCGCGTGCTGCAGGATCTTCAGCTGCACGACCCACTCGACGTCGGTGAGGCCACCCTGACCGAGCTTGATGTGCGACTTGCGGTCGGCCCCGCGCGGCAGTCGTTCCGCCTCGACGCGCGCCTTCATGCGGCGAATCTCCTTCACCTCGGCGGCGCTGAGACCGCCCTCGGGGTAGCGCAGCGGCTCCATGAACTGCGTGAACTGCTCGGTCAGCTCGCCCGAGCCCGCGAACACCGTCGCGCGCGTGAGCGCCTGCCGCTCCCACAGGTGCGCCCACTTCGCGTAGTACTCGCGATACAGGGCCAGCGACCGCACGAGCGGCGCGTTGCGGCCCTCGGGTCGCAGGTCGGCCGAGACCTCGAGCTTCGGCTCGGGGCCGGGCCCGCCCATGAGGCGCCGCACGACGGCCGCGACCTGGTTCGCCAGCTGATCGACGAGGGGATTGCCCGGCACGTCGCCGACAACGAACTGTACGTCGGCGTCGCTCGTGTAGCCCATCTCGTACGCCCCGAAGCTGCCCTGGCCGACGATGATCATCGGAAAATCGCACTCGAAGCCCGTCTCCTCCGCCACGATGTGCCGGGCCACCCGCAGCGCGCCGCGCAGGCACACGACCGTCAGATCGGTGAGCGTCGCCCCCACCTCGCGCGAGTCAATCATGCCCGTGACGTCGCCCATCGCGACATGCAGCAATTCGCGCCGGCGCAGGCCCCGCAACACCTCCACCGCGGCGGACTCGTCGCTCGCGCGCGTGAGCCGCGCGTCAATTTGCGACCACAGATCGTCGCGCGAGAGAGGGCGCATCTGCTCGTCGCTGCCGAGCCAGGCCACCGCCTCGGGCTCACGTTCGAGCAGTTCGGTGACGTAACGCGACGACGAGACCAACTGCGCGAGCCGCTGCGCCGCCCCCGATGAATCGCGCAGCATGCGCAGGTACCAGTGCGTGCCGCCGAGCTCATCCGAGATGCGCCGGAAGCTCAGCAGGCCCATGTCGGGGTCAGTGCCCTCGGCAAACCACGACAACAGCACGGGCAGCAGCTGACGCTGAATCGCGGCGCGCCGCGAGACGCCTGCCGTCAGCGCTTCGATGTGGCGCACGGCGCCCGCGGGGTCGGCGTAGCCGATCGCCGCGAGCCGCTCGCGAGCCGCCTCGGGGCTGAGCACGGCATCGTCGCGCGACAGCTGAGCCGCGACCGGCAGCAGGGGTCGATAGAACAGTTCTTCATGCAGTTGGCGCACCTCGGTGCGCACTCGCTTGAAGCGCTGGTTAAACTCGTCGGGCAGCATGCCCATGCCGCGCGCAATGCGGCGAATATCTGCCGCGCCCGTGGGCAGCACGTGCTCGCGGCGCATGCGAAACACCTGAATGCGATGCTCGACGCTGCGCAAGAACCGATAATGCGCGTCCATTTTCTCTGCGATGTCACGACCCACGTAACCGCCCGCCGCGAGCTGGCCGAGCGCCGTCAGGGTCGTCGAGGAGCGAATCGTGTCGTCGGCCCGCCCGTGCACCATCTGCAACAGCTGCACCGTGAACTCAACATCGCGCAGCCCGCCCGGCCCGAGTTTGATCTGCCGCTCGACCTCCTTCGCGGGAATATTGCGCTCCACCCGCTTGCGCATCGCCTGCGTGTCGGGCACGAACGACTCGCGGCGCGACGCCTCCCACACCATGGGGTGCATGGCGGCTAGGTACTGATCTGCGAGTTCGCGGTCGCCCGCCACCCACCGGGCCTTGAGCAGCGCCTGAAACTCCCACGTCGACGCCCACCGCTGGTAGTACGCGAGGTGCGACGCGACCGTGCGCACGAGCGGGCCGTCCTTGCCCTCGGGCCGCAGGTTGGGGTCGACCTGCCACAGCGAACCCTCGCTCGTGTGCTTCGAGCAGACCAGGGCCAGGCGGGTAGCCAGCTGCGAGCCGATCTGGGTCACGGTGTCGTCCGGCACCCCCTCGCGCGCGGGCTCGGCAATATAAATGACGTCGACGTCGCTGATGTAGTTGAGTTCGCGCCCACCGCACTTGCCCATGCCCAGCACCGTCAGGCGCACCGCGTCGTGCCCCTCGATTTCGCCGCGGGCAATGGCGAGGGCCGCTTCGAGCGAGGACGCCGCGAGGTCCGCGTGGGCGCGGGCCACCTCGGTCAGCACCGTGGTGGGGTCGGCGGTGGCCGTGTCGGCGGCGGCGATCTGCAGGAGCCGCACGCGGTATGCCATGCGGAACGCGTCGAGCACGCCGTCCCACGAGGCGGCGACGGGCATGGCCGCCTCGGGGTCGGCGCCCACATGCCGCAGCATGCGCGTGCGCAGGTCCTCGGCCGACAGGTCGAGGCCGTAGCCGGTTTCGGCGTCGAGCGCGGGGTCGAGCCACGTGATGTAGTCGGTGTGGCGCACCATGTGGTCGCCCAGCGATTCGGAGGCACCCAGCACGCTGAGCACGCGTTGGCGCAGCTCGCCGCGCTCCCCAACGACGCGCAACCAAAGCGGTGCCTCGGCCGTGGTGAGCGCCGTCTCGAGTATGCGCAGCAGGGCGAGCAGGGCCAGGTCGGGGTCGGCCGTGCGACCGAGATCTTCGGCAAGCGTGTCGTCCTGCGCGGAGAACTCGGGCGAGGCCAGAAAACGCGCGGCTCGCGCGGCGTCCACGAACCCAAAGCGCGCGAGTTGGGTCTCGCTCACGGGCGGCACTCCTTACAAAATCTTCAGGTAGTTCTTGAGCTCGTACGGCGTGACCTGCGCGCGGTAGCCCTCCCACTCGCTGCGCTTATTGCGCAGCACGTAGTCAAACACCCGCTCGCCCAGCGTCTCGGCCAGCAGCTCGGATTCTTCGGCGGCCTGGATAGCGCGGTCGAGGTTGCTGGGCAGGGGGCGAATGCCGAGCGCCGCCCGCTCGGAGTCGGTGAGGGCCCAGACGTCGTCCTCGGCGCCCTCGGGCAATTCGTAGCCCTCCTCGATGCCCTTCAAGCCCGCGCTGAGGAGCACCGCGAACGCGAGATAGGGGTTGGCGGCAGAATCGAGCCCGCGAAACTCGACGCGCGTCGACTGCCCCTTAGACGGCTTGTGGATGGGCACGCGCACGAGTGCCGACCGATTGTTGTGGCCCCAGCACACGAAACTGGGCGCCTCACCGCCGCCCCACAGTCGCTTGTACGAGTTCACGTATTGATTCGTAATCACCGACATTTCGTTGGCGTGCCGCAACACACCGGCGATGAACTGTCGCCCAATCTTTGACAGCCCGTACTGGGCGCCCGCCTCGAAGAACGCGTTGCGGTCTCCATCAAACAGCGACAGATGCGTGTGCATGCCGCTGCCCGGCCAGTCCGGCAACGGCTTGGGCATGAACGACGCGAAGTTGCCCTGCTCCAACGCGACGTCTTTGACAACACTGCGAAACGTCATGATGTTGTCGGCCGTCTGCAGCGCATCGGCGTAGCGCAGGTCGATCTCGTTTTGGCCCGGCCCCGCCTCGTGGTGACTGAACTCGACGCTGATGCCCATGCTTTCGAGCATCGTGATGGCGGCGCGCCGAAAATCGGAGGCGTCGCCGCGCGCTACGTGGTCGAAATACCCGCCCTCGTCGACGGGCTGCGGCGTGAGGCTGTCGAGCCCCTCGCGCCTAAACAGATAGAACTCGATCTCGGGGTGTGTATAGAACGTGAAGCCGAGACTGCTCGCGCGGTTGAGCGCCCGCTTGAGCACGTGCCGCGGGTCGGCCGAGGCGGGCTCGCCATCGGGCGTCAAGACATCGCAGAACATGCGGGCCGTGCCCTGGCGTTCGCCGCGCCACGGCAGCACCTGAAAACTCGACGGGTCGGGGCTGAGCAACATGTCGGCCTCCGCCACGCGCGCGAGACCCTCGACGGCGGAGCCGTCGATGCCGATGCCCTCTTCGAACGCCCCCTCAAGTTCGGCGGGCGCGATGGCGACCGACTTCAAAAAGCCGAGCACGTCGGTGAACCACAAGCGCACAAAGCGAATGTCGCGCTCTTCGATGCTGCGTAGTACGAACTCCTGCTGCCTATCCATGTGCTCATTGTTGCGTATTGACGCGAGAACTGCCTGCATGTTCCGCATTTGATTGTCACCCGCGGGGGGCTGCGAGGGGGGGACGCTCGCGTGGCCCGTGGGCACCGTCCGTGCGGTGCCAGCGCGCGTGAGTTAGCGTGAGCGAGCGCGAGGTAGTGCGGCCCTCACCGAGTAGATTTGGGGCATGACGACTGCTTCGCAACCTGCCGCTGCACCCGATACTGCACCTGCCGCCACCCGCCCGGCCCCCGGCGCGTCCCTCACCCTGGCCCTCGCTCAGGTCAACGCCACCCTGGGCGATTTCGCTGCCAACGCGGCGCTTGTCTTCGACTACGTGGATCGCGCGGCGGCCCGCGGCGTCGACCTGGTGGCGTTCCCCGAGATGGTGCTGACGGGCTACCCCGTCGAAGACCTCGCGCTGCGCGGCTCGTTCGTGCGCGCCTCGCAGCAGACCCTCGCCGAGGTGGCCGCCACCCTCGCCGAGCGCGGCCACGGCGCGCTGCCGGTGGTGGTGGGCTACCTCGACGCGAACGCAGAGGGTCGCCCGCAAAACTGCGCGGCCGTGCTGCGCGAGGGCCGCGTCGAGACCACCTACGTCAAGCACCACCTGCCGAATTACGGCGTGTTCGATGAGTTCCGCATCTTCGCGAGCGGCAGCGAGGCCCGCACCTTTGACGTGCGGGGCCACACGGTGGCGCTCGCGATCTGCGAAGACCTCTGGCAAGACGGCGGGCCCGTCGCGCAGACGCGCGAGCTCGGCGCCGACCTCCTGCTGGTGCTGAACGGCAGTCCCTACGAGCGCGACAAAGACGACCTGCGCCTTTCACTCTGCCAGCGCCGCGCCGCCGAGGCGGGCTGCCCGCTCGCGTACGTCAACCTCGTCGGCGCTCAAGACGACCTCGTGTTCGACGGCGATTCGCTCGTGGTGGACGCCGCCGGTACCATGCTCGCCCGCGCGCAGCAGTTTCACGAAGAGCTGCTGGTGGTCGATCTCGCGGCGACGCCGAGCGCACCCGCCGCGCGCCTCGACGACACGGCCGAGGTGTACCAGGCGCTCGTGGTGGGCCTACGCGACTACGTGGTGAAGAACGGATTTTCGAGCGTCGTGCTGGGCCTGTCGGGCGGCATCGACTCGGCCCTCGTGGCGGCGATCGCGGCGGACGCGATCGGCGGCGAGAACGTGTATGGCGTGTCGATGCCGAGCATGTACTCCTCTGAACACTCGAAAGACGACGCCCGCGACTCGGCGGAGCGCATCGGCCTGAACTATCAGGTGCAGCCCATCGCGGGTCTCGTGACCCCTTTTGTCGAGCAGCTCGGGCTCACCGGCGTCTCCGAAGAAAACGTGCAGGCCCGCTGCCGCGGCGTGATCCTCATGGGACTATCGAACCAGCACGGGCATCTCGTGCTCGCGACCGGCAACAAGACGGAACTCGCCGTAGGCTACTCGACCATTTACGGCGACGCCGTGGGTGGGTACGCGCCCATCAAAGACTGCCCCAAGACCCTCGTATGGGACCTCGCGCGGCATCGCAATCGCCTTGCCGAGGCCGAGGGCAAGACCGCGCCGATTCCCGAAAACTCGATCACCAAGCCGCCGTCTGCCGAGCTGCGCCCCGGCCAGGTTGACCAGGATTCGCTGCCCCCGTACCCCGAACTCGACGCCGTGCTCGAAGGGTACGTGACGCACGCCCAGGGCCGCGATGAGCTGATCGCCGCAGGTCACGACGCCGAGTGTGTTGACCTGGTACTGCGCCTCGTCGACCGCGCGGAATGGAAGCGCCGCCAGTACCCGCCGGGCCCCAAGGTCAGCGCGATTGCCTTTGGGCGCGACCGGCGCCTGCCGATCACCTCGCGTTGGCGCGAGCAACTGCACCGAAAGTAGGGTCATGTCCACCACCCTGAACGACGCCAAGCGCGTGCGCGTGCATCACCTCACCGAGGCCAAGGCGCGCGGCGAGAAGATCACCATGCTGACGGCGTACGACGCCCCCTCGGCCCGCGTCTTCGATGCGGCGGGCGTTGACGTGCTGCTGGTCGGCGATTCCGTGGGCACCACGGTGCTCGGCTTCGACACGACGGTGTTCGTGACGCTCGACCACATGATCATGTTCGCGGGCGCGGTCGTGCGCGGCGCGCGCCGACCGCTCGTCGTCGCCGACCTGCCCTTCGGTTCGTATCAGGCGGGGCCGCAACAGGCGCTCGAATCGGCCATGCGCCTCATGAAGGAGGCCGGGGTGCACGCCGTGAAGTTCGAGGGCGGGCGACCCGTGGCCGCGTCGGTGCGGCTGATCGTCGACGCCGGTATCCCCGTGATCGGGCATCTGGGCTTCACGCCGCAGAGCGAGCACGCGCTGGGCGGAAAGCGCGTGCAGGGCCGCGGCGAGGGTGCCGCCGACGAGATGATCGCGGACGCCCTGGCCCTCCAAGACGCGGGCGCCTGCGCCATCGTGCTGGAGATGGTGCCCGCGCCCGTCGCGGAGGCGGTCACGGCCGCGCTCACCGTGCCCACGATCGGCATCGGAGCGGGCAACGTGACGGACGGCCAGGTGCTGGTCTGGCACGATCTCGTGCGCTTCGGCGGGGCGGGTTCGTTCACGCCGCGGTTTGCGAAACAGTACCGCGAGACGGGCGAAGAACTGCAGGGCGCCGTCGCCGAATACGTCGCCGAGGTTCGCTCGGGCGCGTTCCCCGGCCCCGAGCACACGTTCGCGAGCTGACGGCGCCCTCGTCGGCGCCACCTCCGCGACGATACGCGACGCGGCGATGCGCACGGCCACCACGTGGGCCGGCATCTTCGACGCCCGCGTGCGCGGCCACGGGGTGGCGACGGTCTGCCATCGCGCTCGCACGTGGTACCTGTTCGCCGTGTTGGGTCTCGATGCCCTGCGCAGCGGACATCATCATCTGAATGTGGCGAGCGGTCGTGCCCTCGCTCGGGTCGGCTACGTCGCCACGGGCCTGCAGCGAAACGACAACCTCGTGCACGGTCGGTTCGCCCACGAGATGCTCGTGGAGTGCGTGAATCCCGCGGACGCCCCGTGGGCCCGCTGGTGGGGCAGCGACCCGGTGCCGGCGGAGTTCGTCGCGGCCCGCGAACGCACGCGCGCCGCGCTCGACTGGGCCGCGGCCCACGTCAGCTGTCGCGACGACCTGGCCACCGGGGCGTCCGCAATAAAAGGGCGTCCGCAATAAAAACCTGGTCGGCGAGGGGCTCACCCCGTAGGCTCAAGCCACGCCATTAGGGAGGTAAGCCATGACGTTCGGGCCGCTCATGCAGGTCGCACACGCCGAGTTTGAGATCACGCTCGCGCCGTTGCGCAACGCCGACATGCCGCAGATCGTGGAGGGGCTGAGCCGCGCGAGCGTCACGCAGTACACGACGCGCCTGGGTCTTGGCTACACCGCGGAGGATGGCGGCGAGTTCTTCGAGCGAATGCGCAAGGCCGAGCACGTTACGGCGTGGGGTATCTACCTCAGGTCGGGGCGCGAGACGCTGGCCGGGGTGACCGAATGCGTGCACCGGGCGCGCGGTCCCATGCGCGTCGGGACCACGGGCTCGATGCTGTACGACCCGGCGACCTGGGGCCGCGGCGTCGCGACGGCCTGCCACCGCGCGCGCACGTGGTACCTGTTCGCGGTGCTGGGTCTCGACGCACTGCGCAGCGAACACGTGCTTTCCAACGAGGCGAGCGGCCGCGCCCTCGCGGGCATCGGCAGCGTGCGCGTGGGGTTGCAGCGCAATGTCGAGTGGTACCGCGGCGCGTTTCAGCACCTCGCCCTGGTTGAGTGCGTGAATCCGTCGGACGCCGCGTGGGCCCGCTGGTGGGGCGACGACCCGGTGCCGCCCGAGTTCGTCGCGGCCCGCGAGCGCACGCGCGCCGCGCTCGAGTGGGCCGAGCAGCACGTGACCCTGCTGTGAGGGTGACCGTCGTGAGGCTGGGGCGGGTATGAGGCGGGAGGCGACATGACGTTTGGGCCTGTAATGCGCGTCGTGCACCCCGAGTTCGCGGTGACGCTCGCTCCCCCGCGCCGCGACGCGATGCCGCAGCTCGTCGACGGCATGAGCCGCATGAGCGTCACGCGCTATACGGTGTCGCGCTTCGGCGTGGGGTGGACGCCAGAAGACGCCGAAAAGAACTTCGATGACCTGCGCAGCGCTCACGATGGCATCGCGTGGGGCATCCACGTGCGCGAGCTGGGCGACGGCTCGCAGAGTGGTGCGGGCGAGCCCACCCGGCTCGTCGGCATCACCGACGCGTTCAGCATCACGAACGGCGCCACGCGCGTGGCGACCACGGGCTCGATGATCGTGGCCCCCGACCTCTGGGGTCGCGGCATCGCCAGCGCGTGCCACCGGGCCCGCACGTGGTACCTGTTCTCGGTGCTCGGCTTCGACGCGCTGCGCAGCGTGTACTTCTCGGCAAACACGGCGAGCGCGCGGGCCGTGGCGCGCGTCGGTTACGTGCAGGTCGGCCTGCATCGCCACGGGGGTTGGTATCGGGGTGAGGCCCTACACGACGTGATCACCGAGTGCGTGAATCCGTCGGACGCCGCGTGGGCCCGCTGGTGGGGCGAAGACCCGGTGCCGCCCGAGTTCGTGGCGGCCCGCGAGCGCACGCGCGCCGCGCTCGAGTGGGCCGAGCAGCACGTCGAACTGCTGTAGAGGTTGGGCTGATGCGTCGTGACGCCGGGCGTCCGCAGCGCGCGTAATCGCGCCCGCCACCAGCGTCGCTGCGCCTACTATCGATTTACCGCAGCGACCACGAAGGAGTCTCATGACCACTGCCAAGGCGGCCGAGGTACGTCCCAACAACAATGCCATCAGGGCGGGCGAGTTCAGCGTCGGCTACGCCGCCATGCTCGAACAGTTCGCGCCCCTCGAGGCGGTCGAGCTGTCGGCGTATGCCGAGTCGAAGGGCTTCGACGGCGTCATGGCGGCCGACCACTACCAGCCGTGGGTGCCCCAGCAGGGCCAGTCGGCGTTCGTGTGGAACGTGCTGACGGCGCTGGGCGAGCGCACGCGCGGCGACATCGGCCCGGGGGTTACGGCACCGACATTTCGGTGGCATCCCGCGATGGTCGCACAGGCGTCGGCGACGCTGGAGGCCATGTACCCGGGCCGCCACTACCTGGGCCTCGGCTCGGGCGAGGCGCTGAATGAGCACATCATCGGGGGCTATTGGCCCGAGGCGCCCGAACGCATCAATCGCATGTTCGAGGCCATAGACATCATCAAGAAGTTGTTCTCGGGTTCGCTCGCGGGCCGCGACGTGAAGCATGCCGGTCAGTTCTTCAAGCTCGAGTCGACGCGACTGTGGACCATGCCCGAGGTGGCGCCCCAGATTCTCGTGGCGACGGCGGGGCCCGTGACCGCGAAGCGCACGGGCCGCCACTGCGATGGCATCATCACGGTGGGCGCTCCCCTCGCCAAGATTGAGGGGCTGTTCTCCAAGTTCGACGAGGGCGCGCGCGACGCGGGCAAAGACCCCGCCACCATGCCGCGAGTGCTACAGGTGCACCTGTCGTGGGCCCCGACCGACGAAGAGGCGCTCGCGAACGCCATGACGGAGTGGCCGAACGGGGGCATGAAGTTCCCCAAGGGTGACATTCGGTCGCCGTTCGAGTTCGAGCAGATGGCGAAGCTCGTGCGCCCCGAGGATTTCGAGGGTCGCATGGTGATCTCGAGCGACCCCGACGTACACCGCGCGGCCCTGCAGAAGTATGTTGACCTGGGCTTCGACAAGATCTACCTGCACAATGTGGGCCGCAATCAGCGCGAGTGGATCGACGAGTTCTCGCGCAGCGTGCTGCCGAAGCTGAAGCGGTAATTGCGCCGCGACATCATAAAGCGGCCCCACACCATAAAGCGGCCCGACACCATAAAGCGGCCCGACACCATAAAGCGGCCCCACACCATAAGGTGTCGGGCCGCTCTCGCTTGAACCGCGCGGGCTACAGCCTTAGTTGTTTTCGAGCTCGCTGTTGACCTGCGTGCACTGCATTTCTTGGCCCATGAACACGACCGTGCCCGTGTTGCCCTGCTGCTGACACTGCTCGACCGCGCTGATCGCGTCCCTGCCCACCGTCATGAAGAACGCAATTGAGGCGACGATGACGCCGATGCAGATCACGGCGCCGACGCAGGTTGCCACGATGCCGAGGGTGCGGGAGCGTCCGCTCTTGCGCGCGGTCGCCCACGAAACGATGCCAAGAATCAGGCCGATGGGGGCAATGATCACAGCGAGCACCACGGCGACGATGCCGAGCACGTTCGGGCCGCTCGCGGCCGGTTGGCCGTATGCCATCTGGTTCGGGGCGGGTTGGTAGGCGGGCCACTGCGGAGAGCCGGCGTACTCGGGCTGCGCAGCGTACTCGGGCTGCTTGACGTCGTACGGTTGCGTCAGGTGGGGTTGCGCCGGGTCCGGCTGCGTCAGCCCGGGTTGGCCCCACTGCGGCTGACCGTACTGCGGCTGGCCATACTGAGGCGTCTGCGAGGTGGACGAGTCGACCGCGCCCGACTGTGGATCGTGGGAAGAGTTCTGGCTCATGCCTGCAACCTTACGCGGAATCACCCCACCTCGCACCCAGCCACCATGCGTTTCAGGTGGTGACAGGTACCCGTATCTCGCGGGCGTCCTGCTCCATCATGCGCCGTGGAATGCACGAAACGAAGGCACCCACGGCGCACAGGGCTGCGCCGCCGATCCATGCGTAGGTGTAGCTGCCCGTCTCGTCGCGCACGAAGCCGGCCGCGAACGCCGCCGCGGCGGCGCCGAGTTGGTGCGAGGCGAACACCCAGCCGAACACGATGGTGCCGCGGTCGCCGAAGATGCGGCGGCACAGGGCCACGGTGGGCGGCACGGTCGCGACCCAGTCGAGGCCGTAGACCACAATGAAGATCACCATGCTGGGGTGCACCGAATCCGAGAGCAGCCACGGCAGCACGAGCAGGCCCACGCCGCGAAAACCGTAGTACGCGACGAGCAGCAGTCGAGGGTCGATCTTGTCGGTGAGCCAGCCCGAAAGCACGGTGCCCACGATGTCGAACACTCCCACCACCGCGAGCAGACCGGCGGCGGTGGTTTCGGGCATTCCGTGATCGTGCGCTGAGGGAATGAAGTGAATGCCCACGAGACCGTTGGTGGTGGCGCCGCAGATCGCGAACGCGAGGGCGAGAGCCCAGAAGCTGGGGCGCCGCACGGCGTACGCGAGCGCTTCGAGGGCGCGCGTCACGCCTCCGCTCTGGGGCCGGGGCACGTCGAGGCTCGTGCCGGGGGGCGCGCCGTAGGGGGTGACGCCGCGCTGCTGCGGGTGGTCACGAATCACGAACCAGACGAGGGGCACGGCAGCGAGGGCGGCGGCGGCAATAATGAGCGAGGCCGGACGCCATCCGGCCCCTCCTGCCAGGGCGGCCACCACGGGCAGGAACACCAGTTGGCCCGTGGCGCTGCCCGCCGTCAGGATTCCCATGACAAGGCCGCGGCGCGCCACGAACCAGCGGCCCGCAATGGTGGCGGCGAAGACGAGCGCCATCGAGCCCGTGCCGAGACCGATCAGGATGCCCCAGCAGAACACCAGCATCCAGGTGTCGCGCATGAGCACCGTGCCGCCGGAGCCGAGGGCGACGAGAATCAACGCGATGGCCGTAATGCGGCGGATGCCAAAGCGGTCCATGAGCGCGGCGGCGAAGGGGGCGGTGAGGCCGTAAAGCACGAGGTTTACTGATACGGCGAGCGACATCGTGGTCATCGACCAGCCGAACTCCTCGTGGAGCGGCAGCATGAGCGCCCCCGGCGCGGCGCGGAAGCCGGCGGCGCACAGGAGCGCCACGAAGGCGACGGCGGCGACCCACCACGCGGGGTGGATGCGCCGATTGAGGGGTTGGGCTGCTTGCGACACGAGAGGCCTTTCGTTCGTTATCTGCTCGTACCCTAGGCCCGCGCGGGGGCGAGCGTCAAAGTGTTTGCGGCAACGGCGCGCAGCGATTCGACGACCTCGGCCACGGCGCGGCGTTGCAGCAGGTCAGGGCGCGCCAGCAGGTCGATGCTGCGGGCCACGCGGGCACCGCGCAGGGGCACCTGCGTGATGCCGCCGAGGTGGCGAATGCCCGCGGTGTGCCGGGGCACGAGGGCCGCGAGATCGCTCGCGGCGACGATCTGGGCGGCGGTCGCGTAGTCGTTGATGCGGTGTACCACTTCGGGGCTCGACTCCGTGCCCGAATAAAGGGCGGCCAGGGTGTCGTCGGGCGAGTAGCCCTGGCGGGAGACCACCCAACGCAGGCCGACCAGCTCGCGCGGGCCAACGGGGCGTCCGGCCGCAGGGTGGGTGGTGGCGAGCACGACGTCGAAGGGCTCGGTGAGCAGCCGAATCGCGCTGACTCGGCCCGTGGGCCACGGCGCGGTGTGGGTCATGCGGTGGGCGAGCACGAGATCGTATTCGGCCGTGAGGGCGGCGAAGTGGTCTTGGGGCACGTCCTCGTCGAAGCAGTGGACGTGGGGGGCCGCGTCGCCGAGGCGCGCGGAGAGGTGGGCGAGGAGCGGACCGAGGAGGGTCTGGGCGGCGCTGTGAAACGCGCTGAGGGTTACGCGCTGCGCGGTACCGCGCTGGTAGTCGTCGATGCTGGCGCGGGCAGCGTCGAGGGCGGCGAGCACGGCGCCGGTGGATTCGGCGAGAATCTTGCCCGCGTCGGTGAGGGCGAGCTGTCGCCCGCGGCGTTCGGTGAGGGGCAGGCTGACCGTCTTTTGGAGGGCGGCGAGGTGTTGCGAGACGGCCGAGGGTGAGATGTAGAGCGCGGCGGCCGCGGCGGTGACGGAGCCGCGGTCAGCGACCTCGCGCAAGACGCGCAGTTGATGGACTTCCATGCGAACCCTTCATGAAGTATGACTTCAACGTATGTGAAGATACTGCCCCTTTTTCTTCATAGTGGCGTGGGATTGAATGAACTCATGAAAGCCCTCTACAAGGCCGCCGCCGGCGCCGGCCTCGAACTCACCGACCGGCCCGAACCCACGCCGGGGCCCGGCGAGGTCAAGATTCGCGTTCACACCACGGGCATTTGCGGCACCGACCTGCATATTTTGCAGTGGGACGCGTGGGCGGCTCGCAACCTGTCGGCCCCCTTGATCCCCGGCCACGAGTTCTACGGGGAGGTCGTCGAGGTCGGGGCGGCCGTCACCACCGTCGCCGTGGGCGACCGCGTCTCGGGCGAGGGCCACATCGTGTGCGGACTGTGCCGCAACTGCCGCGCGGGTAGGC
Source organism: Micrococcales bacterium 31B (assembly GCA_022803075.1). Taxonomy (GTDB): domain Bacteria; phylum Actinomycetota; class Actinomycetes; order Actinomycetales; family Dermabacteraceae; genus JAFFTF01. The sequence continues at coordinate 132,110 of JAFFTF010000005.1, read as the reverse complement.
GACATCTCTGCATCCAAACCAGCAGCGTCGGCGTGCAGCGCGACGGGGCCTTCGCCGAGTTTGTGGTCATGCCCGAGTCCAACGTGTGGGTGCACCGGGCGTGCCGCCGCAAGGGGGTGCCGCTCGCGGCGGGTGCGGGTGCCGCGGGTGCGGGCGCGGGGCCGGAGCCCTACCAGGTCTCCCCCGAACTCGGCGCCGTGTTCGACCCGCTCGGCAATGCCGTCCACACGGCGCTCGCGTTCCCCCTGGTCAGCGAGGATGTGCTGATCACCGGCGCGGGCCCGATCGGCCTCATGGCGGCGGCCGTCGCGCGCCACGCAGGCGCCCGCCACATCGTGATCACCGACGTGAGCGCCCCCCGCCTGAAGCTCGCCGAGTCGATGGGAGTCGACCTCGCCGTGAACGTCGCCACCGAGCGGCTGCGCGACGTACAGGTGCGGCTCGGCATGCGCGAGGGCTTCGACGTCGGGCTCGAAATGTCGGGCCACCCGAGCGCGCTGCCCGAGATGATCGACAATATGAATCACGGCGGACGCATCGCGCTGCTGGGCCTGCCGCACGGCGACATCGGGGTCGACTTCGGCCGCGTCGTGACGCACATGCTCACGCTGCAAGGCATCTACGGTCGGCAGATGTTTGAGACCTGGTACGCCATGTCGGCCCTGCTCGAATCCGACCGGGAGGCGCATCGCCGCATCGAATCGGTCATCACCGATGTGATCCCCGCGCGCGAGTGGAGCCGCGGTTTTGAGGCGGCCGCGAGCGCGAGCGGAGGCAAGGTCGTGCTCGACTGGCGCGACCTCTAGCCCCCCGAGCACCGCCTCACGCCTACCCCCTGCACGCTGCCCACCGCACCCGACCCGAAACCGCCCACCCGCGCGTCCCCCCCTAGGAGCCCAGATGTTCACCTTTGCCGCCGACCTCGCCGCCGACCTCGCCGCCCTGCGCGAGGCTGGCCTCTTCAAGAGCGAGCGCGCCATCGCCTCACCGCAGGGGGCCGCGATCGCCGCGGGCGAGACGCGCGTGCTGAACTTCTGCGCGAACAACTACCTGGGCCTCGCGGACGATCCGCGCCTCATCGACGCGGCCACGCGCGCGCTCACGGAGCGCGGCTTCGGCCTGGCCTCGGTGCGGTTCATTTGCGGCACCCAGGACGCGCACCTCTACCTGGAGCGCGAGGTCAGCGCGTGGCTCGGCACGGACGACACCATTTTGTTTTCGAGTTGTTTCGACGCGAACGGGGGCGTGTTCGAGACGCTGCTGGGGCCCGAGGACGCCGTGATTTCGGACGCCCTGAACCACGCGTCGATCATTGACGGGATCCGCCTCTCGAAGGCGCGCCGGCTGCGCTACGCCAATGCCGACATGGCCGACCTGCGCGCTCAGCTCGAGAGCGCTCGCGACGCGCGGCGCCGCCTCATCGTCACCGATGGCGTGTTCTCGATGGATGGCTACCTCGCTCCCCTGCCCGAGATCTGCGACCTCGCCGACGAATTTGGGGCGCTGGTGATGGTCGACGACTCGCACGCCGTGGGGTTCATGGGTGCCACGGGGGCGGGCACGCCCGAGCACTTCGGCGTCTCGGACCGCGTGGATCTCTACACGGGCACGTTCGGCAAGGCGCTCGGCGGGGCGTCGGGAGGCTACGTGTCGGGGCGGGGCGAGATCGTGGCGCTGCTGCGCCAGCATGCGCGCCCGTACCTGTTTTCGAATTCGCTCGCCCCGGCGATCGTGGCGGCCACGCGGGTCGCGATTGGCCTCGCGCGCGATGCGGGCGAGCTGCGTGAGCGGTTGTTTGCGAACGCGGCCCGCTTTCGCGCGGGCATGGCGGACGCCGGGTTCACCCTTGCTCCGGGTGAGCACGCGATCGTGCCGGTGCTGTTCGGCGAGGCCGCTCTCGCGGTTCGCATCGCGGATGCGATGCTCGGGCGCGGCGTGTTCGTGACTGCCTTTAGTTTTCCCGTGGTGCCGCGTGACGCCGCGCGAATTCGTGTGCAGCTCTCGGCCGCGCACAGCGAGGCGGAGGTGGACGCGTGCGTGGCGGCGTTCGTGGCCGCGCGGGCCGAGGTCGGCGCGGCGGGTTAGGGATTGCGGCCCGCGAGATTCCGGCCCGCGGGAATCCGACCCGCGTCCCCCACGCACTCCAGTGCACCACTAGTGCATTTTAATGCACTATGCTGGTGCCATGGATGATGCCACACAAGACCTCGCGATCGCGATCGGTGCGCGCCTGAAGCACGAACGACTCGCCCGCGGCTGGACGCTGGACCATCTCGCCGCGACCTCGGGCCTGAGCCGCCGCATGGTCATTAACGTCGAGCAGGGCACCGCGAATCCGAGCGTCGGCACCCTGCTGCGGCTCTCCGATGCGCTCGGGGTGGGCCTGCCCGCGCTCGTCGAACCGCCCGCCGCTAACGGCATCGAGCGTGCTCGCGTCACGCGCGCAGGTGAGGGCGCGATGCTGTGGAGCGGATCGCAGGGTGGCCGCGGCGTGCTCGTCGGCGGCACTCAACCTCCCGCCGTGCTCGAACTGTGGGATTGGACATTGGCACCGCGAGAGCGGCACGAGAGCGAATCGCACGCCCCGGGGACCCACGAGATTTTGCACGTGCTCGACGGCGGCATCACCCTCGAACTGGACGGCTCCTTGCACGTGCTCGATACCGGTGACGCGATCACGTTCGCGAGCGACTGCGAGCACGCATACGCCAACCCGCACGACCGCGCCGCCCGATTCTCACTCGCCGTGTTCGAGCCCGAGGTGGGTGCCTGATGTTTTCTCGGGTTTCTGCCGCGCCACCGTGGTCAATGGCCGTGGCGGCCATGCTCGCGATTCAGTTCGCGAACTCATTCTCGGTGAGCCTCATTACCCAGGTGGGGCCAGCGGGCGCCGCGTGGCTGCGCATGTGTTTCGGCGCGCTGTTTCTGGCGGTCATCGCGCGCCGAGCCCTACGCACCCTGCGCCGCGCGGACCTGCCGGCATTGCTCGGCCTGGGCGCCGCCACGGGGTTCATGACCACATTCTTTCTTGCGGCCGTCGAACGGATTCCCCTCGGCACCGCCGTGGCCATCGAATTTCTTGGCCCGCTCACGGTCGCGGGTCTCGCGAGCGCCACTCGCCGTGCCCTCGTGTGGCCGCTGCTGGCGTTCGTGGGCGTCGTGCTCATGACCGAGCCGTGGCACGGCACCATCGACTTCGCGGGGGTCGGCTTCGCCCTCGCCGCGGGAGTGTGTTGGGGTTTGTATAACGTGTTGACGCAGCACGTGGGCGACCGATTCTCGGGCATCTCGGGGCTTGCGCTCACGATCCCCATCGCCGCGCTCGCGACGTTGCCCGTGGGGTTGCCGCAGGTATTGGGCGGTGAGTTCACGGCCTGGCTGTTGCCGGCGGCTGCCGGAATCGCCCTCATCACGCCGGTCATAGCGTTCGGCCTCGAGATGGCGGCGCTGCGCCGCATGACGCACACCGCGTTCGGCACCCTGCTCTCGATCGAACCGGCCTTCGGTGTGCTGATTGGGCTGCTGGTGCTCGCGCAGTCACCCGGCGCGTTCCAGCTCCTGGGTATCGCGCTCGTGATCGTCGCCGGGGCGGCCGCCCAGCGCGGCAGCGCCCGCACGCCCGCGCCCAACGCGGCGCCCAAGTCGGCACCGGCGCCCTAACCTCGGTATTTACCCCTCTACCGGACGCCCCGGACCGAGCTACCAGCCCGGCAGAGCAGCCACATCACGTCCATACGGGCAAGTCCAGAAGTCCGGACTCGGAAACTGGCGGCAGACCATCGTCAAGATCGCGAAACTTTCCATAGAGGTCACGCATGGCTCTCTTATCGGACACATGGCCTTTCATAGCCGCCTCATTCAGGACTTTGATCGTCGTCACGAGGGCAAGACTACCTACTCCAGGGTTGATGAGTTGTAGCCGCTGAAGGCGCCGAGCCTCCCGTGCGGCCAGGGTACGACCTCCACCGTCATCTATGAACACGAGGACGTGCTGCCCTTTTTCGGCTGCGACAACGGCGTGCGCGATCACCATGAGCTCGCCTAGATCCTTCGCGGTACGCTGGCGTAGCGCTAGCGGGATGCCCTCTATTCGCTGAACCACCGAGGCAAGTTCATCTGTCACGTCGTCCGGCAGAATTTCCAGCAGTCGTGTGGGCACTTTGTTCAAGACATTTTGGACTGCCTCGAAGCGTCGGTCTTGCTTTGACTTGCGACGCATCTCCTGCTCGACCGTCTCGGGCACCGCGAGGGGCCCGAGCGTCGCGAACAGCAGGCGTTCCTTGTGAGTCGCGAAAAAATTGATGCCGGGCCCAGCGTCCATGATGGGGCGTGGCGTCACGACGTGACGCCTTCGTCTTCCAGCCCGCTGAGATCTACCTCGACCGCCGGCAAATCACGCACGTCAAACTCGGTTGCATCTACTTTCCGTGCGACAATGCCAGCCGCTCGCAGTTCGGCTTCAACGACTTCTACTTTCAGGCCCCGAAGCGCTGCTATGGTCTGAGCACTGACGACGCCCTCCGCGTATCCGGCGACAGCCCGGGCCAACAGCCCCTGCGGTGCCCGGAGCCGGTTGGAGTAACTCTTGAGAACCGAGTAATGGTCACTCCAGCCGAATCGGGTGGCCACCTGATGAGTACTCAGTTTCATCCAGCGTTTCGCGGTTTCTGGGTCGATATATCCGGCGTCACGCATGACGATTGCGGCAATTGCAGGCGACACCAAGTATCGCTGCACCACCTGTGCGAGTGCCGCATCGCCGACCGGCTCGAGTCCCTCCAGCAGGTCTACGACCCCCTGCCTCGGTGCTAGCAAGTGTCGAGCGAACGCGTCTGCGCGCGATTCTTCCTTCGAACGAGCCGCGAGGTCGTCTGACTGGTCATCAAAGATGACGTGGGCGAGTTCGTGTGCCAAAGTACTGCGCTGACGCATGGGGTTCGTGCTACGTGCGACCCCGATGAATGCCCTTCCGCGCACCGGGTCGCGCATAGTGAGACCGTGCTCGTCGTCTGCAGCGTCAAGTATCGCTACGTCATGCCCAGTCGTCTGTTCGATGAGCGCCGCCAAGTCTCCGAGTGGTTGCATGCCTAACCGATACGTCTGGCGAAATCTCTGTGCAGCGCGCTCGGCTTCACGTTCGTAGTTGGAGGCCATTAGCGTTCCGGAATCGCGTGGTCATCGAGGTACGCGTCAAGTTCCATGAAGTGTAAGAGTCTTTGCCGCATGGCTTCCATCGATGCACCGTTCGTGGACCGCGCAGCACAGATCACCCGACCACTTACGGCACTTCCAGTAAGTTGCGCCAGGGTGCACCCAGTGGCTTCTGCAAGAAGTACGAGCTCAGGCACCTTGGCAGCTCGCTCGCCCTTGAGTATGCGGTTAAGAGTGGGTTGTGAAATACCCGTGCGTTCGGCGACTGCACGCTGAGTAAGGCCCGCAGCCGCACAGGCACTCGCAATCGCGGCAGCCACATCACCCAACGGACCCACCTCTGAATCAAATTTTTAGAATTGATTCATTCTATCAGTGAGTGGTCGCGTCTGCTAGCGAATTGGGCGCTTCGCCACCTCCCCCGGACGCCCCGGGGGGCCGAGTTACCAGCCCGGCCCCCCGTGCGTCCGGCCCTCCAACTCGGCTACTTCGACTCGCCCCAGGAGTCCCATTCTTCGTCTTCTTTGTCCCACTGTTCGTTGCGGCTCTTGGCCTTCTCGATGGCGGCCTGGGCCTCGGCGGCGGTCGCGAACGGCCCCATGCGGTGGTTCCAGTCGCTCTGCTTGCCGTGCTCCACTTCGTGGGTTTCGACGTTGTAGTAGTACCCGTCGTGGTCGATGGCGTCGTTGCTCATAAAACTTCCTTAGAATAGAAGGCGTGTCTGTAACCATGCTACGCCCCGAGGGGCGCCCCACCCTGGTGCCCGGCACCCTCGGTGCGCGCCGTCCCGTACCCGCCCACATCGCTCGCCCCGAGTACGTGGATCGTCCCGCGCCCGCCCCGTACACGGGCAACGAAGTCAAAGACTCCGAGACGATCGCGAAGATGCGCATCGCGGGCAAACTCGCGGCTCAGGCCCTGCAATTGGCGGGGGCCGCGGTGCAGCCCGGCACCACCACCGACGAGCTCGACCGGCTCGCCCACGAGTTCTTGTGCGACAACGGCGCCTACCCCTCGACCCTCGGCTACCGCGGCTACCCCAAGTCGTGCTGCACGAGCGTCAACGAGGTGATCTGCCACGGGATCCCCGATTCGACTGTGATCGAAGACGGCGACATCGTCAACATCGACGTCACGGCGTTCATTCATGGCGTGCACGGCGACACCAACGCCACGTTCATCGCGGGCACGGCGGCGCCCGAGGTGCAGCTGCTCGTCGAGCGCACCCTCGAGGCCACCCTGAAGGGCATCAAGGCGGCGCGTCCGGGTCGCGAAGTGAACGTGATCGGACGCGTCATTGAGAAGTTTGCCGCTCGGCACGGGTATGAGTCGGTGCGCGACTTCACGGGCCACGGCATTGGTACGAGCTTTCACAGCGGACTGATTATTCCCCACTACGATGCCGCGCCGGACCATAATGATGTGATCCAGGCGGGCATGACCTTCACGGTGGAGCCGATGCTGACGCTTGGCAAGCAGACCTGGGAAATGTGGGACGACAAGTGGACCGTCGTCACGCGCGACCGTTCCTTTACCGCCCAGTTCGAACACACCATCCTCGTGACCGAAGACGGTTACGAGATTCTCACCGTAGCCTAAGCGGCGCCCGATCAAGGAGTTCCTGCACATGACCGCATCCATCGCGTTCGGCGTCGACATTGGCGGCTCGGGCATCAAGGGCGCGCCCGTCGACCTCAGCACGGGCGAACTGTCGGCGGAGCGCGTGCGCATTCCGACGCCGAAGCCGTCGAAGCCCGCCGCCGTGGCCAAGGTGGTCGCCGAGGTGGTCGACTCGTTCGACCTGCCGAAGGACGTGCCCGTCGGCATCACGTTCCCCGCGATCATCGTCGATGGCGTGGCCCGTTCGGCCGCTAATGTCGACGACGACTGGATCGGCACTGACGTTGAGAAGCTCATCTCGAAGGCGACGGGTCGCCAGGTTTTCGTCTGTAACGATGCCGACGCCGCCGGCGTGGCCGAGGCCGCCTTCGGAGCCGCCAAGGGTGTGCGGGGCAACGTGATCGTCACGACCATCGGCACGGGCATTGGTTCGGCCTTCATCAACGACGGTGTGCTTGTGCCCAACACCGAGCTGGGCCACCTCGAACTCGACGGGCACAAAGCCGAGCATCGCATCGCCGACTCGGTGCGGGAACGCGAGGACCTCAGCTGGGAACGCTGGGCCAAGCGCCTCTCGAAGTATTACCAGCACGTCGAGTTCTTGTTCTCCCCGTCGCTGTTTGTCGTCGGCGGCGGCGTCTCCAAGAAGCACGCGAAGTGGATGCCACAGGTCGAGTGCGAGACGAAGATGGTGCCCGCCGCGCTGCAAAACAACGCGGGCATCGTGGGTGCCGCGCACCTCGCGGCGAAGCACCGCAGCTAAGCCCGGGCGCCAGCCGTCAGAACCCCACAACAAACCCCGCCGCGTCCTGCGGCGGGGTTCGTTGTGAGACCCGCGAAACCTACCCGAGGTCCATGGTCGGCGCGGGGTTTCCCGCGCGCGCCCACTCCTCGGGGGTCACGACCTTCCAGTAGCCGAACTTGTCAAACCTATAGATGATGTCGACGCCGTTCGCGGCCATGTTCCACTGCTCGCCATCGCCCAGCGACGTGATGACTCGCGGGCTCGGGAAGCCCAACTGCTTCCACTCGTCGAAGGTCACCGCGTTGCCGCCGGTACCGGCTTCGCCCACCATAAACAGCGTGTCGAGCCACGGCAGCTTGTAGAAGTCGGTGTAAAGCGCCTCAGGCGCCTGATACGACATCGCGGCCCACTCGGCGGGAGTAAGCTTGTGCAAGACGTCGGTGCGCACGTCGAAGGTGGCGAAGAGTTCGTCGCTAGTAGACCACTTGATCACCTCGTGCCACCCCCAGTTGTCGCGCGGCGTGGACCAGAAGTGCACGGCGAACACCTGGCTCGACCACGGGTAGCGAACGTAATCGGTGGGCCCGGGGGTCGGCTTGGGATACCCCAAGCCCGCCCACTGGTTCCACGTGAGTTTTGTGGCCTTGCCGCTGACCACCTGAAACAGGTCGTCCGAGTACGGCACCGAATAGACCGTGGCCGCCTGGCGCTCTGCCACGGACGCTCCGGCGGTGGCGCTGGCCAAGCCGGCGCGGTTGCGTGGGTGGTGGCGTGGGTGGTGGCGTGGGTGGTGGCGTGGGCCGAACTGGCCCCCGCGAGCATGGGCGCCGCGGCGAGCGCGGCCACTGTCAGCGCTGCACCCCACGTAGCGCCCCCTCTGACACGTGTGATCCTCATGATTGATTCCTTGCCTAGATAATGGATGATTGACCCGGCCCTTCGCCGAGCCAACCCCTTTACCTTATTGTGGCAATTTCATTACGCTTAGTGGAATCAATAATGATGCTGGATTCATCCGATATTCCGCCCCTCATCGCGGCCCTCGCGGGCCGAATCGCGCCTGTTCACTCGCCGTGGAGACGGTGGAAAAATTGCCGGGCATCGCAGCCATGATGTGAAATCCTGCATCTCACAACCCCATAGTTAATGCCGACCCCACGCGATTCACGCGGGATACGCTTGCCCTGAGCCGCTCGCAGCCACGCCACGACGCCGGCTATCGCGGGGACCAGCCCCAGGCCTCCCAGCCCTGACTCGACCTTGGGTGGCCCTCGAGATTCGCGGGGCCTGGCGTCGGCCCTGCCTCGAAGGCCTCGGTCGCCGCGCTGGCCGAGGCGGGTGCCGCCGCCTGCGCGGAGGCGTGCGCAGACGTGACCCCCAACGGCATCGGCGCCACGATAAGTGCGACTGTCGTCAGCGCCGCGCGCCCCGCGGCGAACCTTCTAAATAGTGGTGTGCTCACGATAGGCTCCTGGCCTGGTTCACGAAAATCTGGTCCGCACGGCGCGTGACCGATGCCTCGACACTAACGCGAATGGCCTTGACAACTTACGAAACTCGGTCCGCATCATCGCTATACTTCTGGAGGCACCTTCAGAGGCGGCGGCACTTTTTAGAATTCCGCCTGCTCACGTTGTGTCGGTGCGTATACGAAAATTGCCCACGGGGGCGTCCGATATTCGTGAATGCGAGTCTCAAGATGTGGAGGCGCTAGCGGGCCACGCGCGCGTGGAACGCCGCCACCCGACGAGCACGCTCCTCGCCGCCCCACTCCGCCGGAGCCTCGCGACTCGGCTCCACGTACAGCACGATCGCGTTCACGATCCCGAGGGTCGAGAGCTGCCATTCCTCGCGTCGGCCCGTGCGCAACGGGTCCATCACGAACCGCTCGTTGAGCGGCCGCGGATACGCGGTGCAGTGGTCGAGCATGCCGTCGAGCATCTCGGGCACCACGCGCGCCAGGTGCGCGGTCGTGAAGTAGTCGAAGTCCTCCCGCAGCTGTACGCCGCACAAGGTAAGCAGCGCCGCGAAGCACTCCCCCAGTTCACTCTCGAAGGCTTGTACCGAGGCCTCCAGGCCCTCCGTGACGTCGTGCAGCAACTCGCTGCCAGGGGTCAGCGTCTTGCGCGCCACCTGCAGCGCCCTGAAGTTGCCCCAAGAAACCCCCGTGCGCGCCTCTTGCATCAGCGCGTCGCACGTGCGGCGCAGGAACTCCACGAAGAACTGCCGGCGCCCCTGGTCACGCCGCAACACGTCGGGCGACTCGTCGAGCAACCGCTCGGCGTGACTCGACCACAGGGCGCTGACCGTGCCCGCGAACGGGTGCGGCAATCGCGTGAGCTCACGCATGAGATCTGCATAGTAGAGTTCGCGCGACGGCCACTTGCGGTAGGCCGCGCTGCGAGCGACCCCGGCGTCCGAGATGAGTTCTTCATAGCCGAGCGCATCGAAGCTAACGGAGAGTCCCTCCCGGTCCACTCGATTGCGGGCCGCCTCCAGCATCCTGCGCTCGGTCTCACGATCTGACAGTCGGGTAGTGCGCTTGGTGCGCTCGCCCGTGACCTTATTCGGCATGTGGCTCGCCCTCCTCGCTGGGAATCACGTTCGCTCGTACCGCCGCGTCGAAAAACTCTCGGAACGCGGCCAGGTGAGCCTCGATAAACTCCGGCGACCAGTCGTGGTCGTGTTGCGGGTTAGGCTCCAGCAGGCTCAATATGGCCCCCAGATAGTGGACGCTCGCGTGGCTCCAATTCGCGTCGTGGCCGGTCACGAAGGGGTCACCGGTAAACGACGCGTCGGCCTGGTGGTGGTGCAGCACGCTGCTAAGGCCAAAGCCGGCGACTGCGGCGACACCAATGTCTACGAGGTGATGGACCTCAATCTCGGGGATGTCCGCTCGAATCTGCCACCCCGTGGAGGACAGCATCGCGCGGTAAAAAATGCTCATGCGTTCCACGAACCGTGACTCGATGCTCGCGAGCTGGCTCTCGAGGTCGACCCGTAGTTGAGCGCGTTCGGGCAAGCCCTGCAGGGTGGCGCCGAGAACTTCGAAGACGGTGAGGGTGCTCGAACCAAACAGCAACTCGAGTTCGTGCTGAGCCCCCAGCCGACCGATTTCAACCAGGAGCCCGCGCCGACCCGCGGGAGTCGCGAGATCGGCGCCGCGCGCCAAGAAGAGCTCACCCACATAGGCATGGGAGGAGTTTTCAAACGCGGCGGTCGACTTGTGTTCCTGCTGCGACAGGTCGCGCAGTAGGTCGGCGTAAAAGTGGTTTCGCGTGGGCCACTTGCGATAGACGGCACTGCGCGACACCTGCGCTTCGGCGATCAGGGCCTCGAAATTGAGTCGGTCGAAACTGTAACGCACGCCTTCGCTTCGAACGCGTTCGACCCCGACCTTAAGCATCCGCCGGGTGGTCTCCTCATCGCCGAGACGACCCAGCCGAACCTTACGGCCAAAGGGATCAACGTCTTTCGCCATGACCCTCAACCTTCGCGGCAATCTTGCCATCGTTGCACTGTATCGCATACATACTAGACAGGCTGGATTGCCGACGACCGTCCGCGATACGCCATATGACACACCTTTTTGGCCTCGACGCGATGCAGGTGGCGAGGGTGCTCGGCGCGACGCGACCGCGGGCTAGACCCTTCATAAGGTAGCGGACCAGTCGCGAATAAGCCGGGTTCTGTACGCCGCGCAATTACTCGCTGCGGCGCGGCAGCCATCCCTCTACGAACGCCGTTGCCGACGCCCTCTAGCAGCCTACCCGCGTGCTCGGGCGAACAACCCTCATGCGCACGCTGCGTGGCCTTGCTTCGGGTGGGGTTTACCGAGCCAACCTGGTCACCCAGGCCGCTGGTGGTCTCTTACACCACCGTTTCACCCTTACCGCGCAAGCGCGGCGGTCTGTTTTCTGTGGCACTGTCCCGCGGGTCACCCCGGGTGGGCGTTACCCACCACCCTGTTCTGCGAAGCCCGGACTTTCCTCGACACGACCAGCGTGCCGCGACTGCCCTCGCGACTGATCCGCGACTAACTGTAGCGGACCCGCGCTCGCAACGTCGACGCGACGACACCGGTCGCGTGCGGGTTTCAGATTCGTGGTGACCTCGCTACGAGGTGCGCAGACTGCGCGCCCCATCACGAACTCGCTTCTGTTCGTATACGCGCTGCGCCATCTCGCGCAGATTGAGACGTACCGTGCGGGTCTCGCCGCCCACCTTCACGGTGATCTCCTCGGAGGTAGCCAACGAGGCACCCGCCGCAGGTATGCTGATGACGCCCCGACGTGGCTTCTTTTTCTCGCTCATGCCGACACCTCTCCACTCTATTGGCGTGCCGAAAATCTCTGTGCTGCTCACGATTTTACCCCTTCCCGCTTGCGAATGTTGCGGTGAATCACTATGGCGAATGCGCACAACACCAAGCTGAGAAAATTGACCACGTACCAGGTGACGTTCCACAATGTCGCGGCAGTCGGGATCGCCGCGATAGCGGCCACGACGAAGATTAACGCCGAAGCACACAGCAGCACGAAGCGGTGCGGCCTGCGCAACTCGGCCAGAATATTGTTCTCTTTGTCGCGAGCCAGCCACGACAACATGACGGCCGGCCACACCAGCAGCAGCGACACGCTGGGGCTGGGAATCACCACGGGCCCCACCCAGGCATCGGCATACCGCAGGAGGTTCACGCCGGTCACCATCGCGGCAAACCCACACGCGACCCACAGCGCAAACGAACGCAGACCCTGCTTATGCGGGGTCACCACCACCTCAACTTGCAGTTCGGTGTGGAGGCCAACGTGTGCCTGCGGCACCATGATGTGCGCGATATTCGACGAGGTCGAGGCGCGCACTGCCCCGTCGTCGCCGTCGCTGGACTGCACGATGGGGCGTTTGACCGACTGCGCCTCGGCCCCCGAGGGCAGGTTGATCTCCAGGTGATAGCTGCCCGCGGGCCACGCCACGTGCGCCGGATACTTAATGCTGTAGTCGCCCAGCAGGGACGGCCGATACACGTCGTTGGCGTACTCGTGCGCAAACTTCACGACGCGCCGCGAACCGCACGTCTCGGCGGGCACCACGACGAACATCATGAAGTTGTCGAAGAACACCATCATGAGGTGGCGCAACAACGCCACCCAGTAGGCGGTGGAGTCTCCCGGGGCCACTCCATTCGTGAGCGCGTCGAAGCGCTGCAAGAGCAATTTCATGGTGTCTTCGCGCGACTTCGACTGCGCGAACGGATCCCACGTCACCGCCTGTTTGGCAAGTTCACGCAGGCTATCGCCGTGCTGTTCTGACACGTCAAACCAGTCGATCACGTAGTTCAGCATGCTGCACGCGATCTGTGCGTTCTCGACGCTGGTCAGCAAAGAGACGGAATCTCCATCGACCGACACCGTAAACCGGCGCAGCATTCCCTTGGGCATCCAGCGCAGGGGCAGCGCGATCTGCCGCGCGCCCTCAACCGTCTCGTCATCCGCCTCCAGCGGAGGTAGGGGTGAGGGCGGGCGCGGGGGCCAGGCTGGCAACTGGGGCACCGTGGCGTCCAAAGAAATGCGGCGCGTGGTGTCGGCGACGTCGTCCAGCCACAGCGATTCGACCTCGCGATGCACCCACGAGCCGTCCAAAATCACCGCGAGATAGCGCTCGCCCCACTCATACATGTCCAGTTCGTCTGCCATGCCCCCAGTCTCCCCCGGGCCACCCAGGTTTTTGTGTGAATCGCGCTGCGGGCCGCGCGGCGTCCGTGCCGAAAAACACGGTGACCACTAGCGAACCCCAGACGCCAGCCCGCGCGCAAAATGCGTGACAATGGGGCCATGGGCATTCCCTTTGCAACATCACGCCGCTCCACGCTCGGCATCGAGTGGGAACTGCTGCTGATCGACCGCGACAGCGGCGAACTGCGGCAGTGCGCGCAAACCATTCTCGATGCCGTGCAGCCGTCGGCCGGTAACGCCCACCCCAAAATCGTGCAAGAGCTCTTGCTGAACACGGTCGAAATCATCACGGGCATCTGCGACTCCGTCGCCGAGGCGGGCCGCGACATCACGGCCTCGTTCGACGAACTGCGCGCCGTGGCCGACCCCCTGCGCGTCGACCTGATTAGCTCGGGCACCCACCCCTTCAGCCGCTGGATGGACCAAAAGGTCACCGACAAGCAGCGCTACTCCACCCTGATCGACCGCACCCAGTGGTGGGGTCGGCAAATGCAGATCTACGGCGTGCACTACCACGTGGGGGTCGAGCGCCGCGAGCACGTGTGGCCCATCATCAATGCCCTGCTGCACTACCTGCCGCACCTGCAGGCCCTCAGCGCGTCGAGCCCCCTGTGGATGGGCGAGCGCACGGGCTACGCCTCGAATCGCGCCCTGCTGTTTCAGCAGCTGCCGACCGCGGGCCTCCCCTACCAGTTCGACGAGTGGCACCAGTACGAGTCGTACGTCGCCGACATGATGAAGACCGGCGTCATCGACGTTATCAACGAGATTCGCTGGGACATCCGCCCCTCGCCGAGCAACGGCACCATTGAGGTGCGCGTCTGCGACGGCCTGCCCACGCTCCGCGAGGTGCTTGCCCTGGCGGCGCTCGTGCAGTGCCTCGTCGATGACATGGTCACGCGCCTCGACGCCGGCGAAACCCTGCCCCGCATTCAGCAGTGGCACGTTCAAGAGAACAAGTGGCGCACGGCCCGCTACGGCATGGAGGCCATCATCATCTTGGATGCCGAGGGCAACGAACGCCTCGTCACCGACGACACGGCCGATCTGATCGAGCGGCTAAAGCCCGTGGCCGAGCGGCTGGGCTGCGCGGACGAACTGGCCGACGTGGGCCTGATTCTGGCCCACGGGGCCTCCTACGAGCGCCAGCTGCGCGTGCTCGATGCCCACCGCGGCACGTTGACCTGCGTGGTCGACGCCCTGCAGCACGAAATGGCGGCCAACACGCCGAACCCCCGCTGACCCGCGAGCGGCGGCGTCGGGCTGATATTCCGGACGCCGCCGGCCCTCCTATTCGGGTTTGGTCCAGCTGGCCGAACCCTCCCGTTCGGCCCCAATGGTGGTCGACTCTCCGTGGCCCGTGTTCACCACGGTGTCATCGGGCAGTTCGAACAGCACCGAGCGAATGGACTCGACGATGGTGTCGTAATCGCTGAAGGAACGGCCCGTCGCGCCGGGACCGCCGTGAAACAGCGTGTCGCCCGTGAACACGGTGCCGAGGTCTTCGACATAGAAACACACGGCGCCCGGCGCATGGCCCGGAGTGTGCATGACCTCGATCGAGACGTCGTCGAACGAGTAGATGTCGCCGTCCTCCAAGAAGTCGTCGGGGTCGAGGTCGGGGTGCGTGAGGCGCCACACGGGCAGTTCGTCTTCGTGCAGCAAGATGGGTGCCTCGAGCCGCTCGGCAAGCTGCGGCGCGAACCGCACGTGATCATCGTGGCCGTGGCTGCACAGGATAGCCATGCACTCGCGCTCCCCCACGACCGTCGCGATGGCCTCGACATCGTGGGGCGCGTCGATCACGACGCATTTTTCGTCGTTGCCGATCACCCACACGTTGTTGTCGACGTCGAAGGTCTGGCCGTCGAGCGAGAACGTGCCGCTCGTGACGGCGTGGTCGATGCGCACCATCAGAACACCACCACGCTGCGCAGCACCGTGCCCTGCTTCATGGTCTCAAACGCCTGCTCCACCGCGTCGACGCCGATGCGCTCCGAGACGAACTTGTCGAGCGGCAGACGACCCTGCAAGAACAGGTCGATGAGGTACGGAAAATCGCGCTCTGGCAGGCAGTCGCCGTACCACGACGACTTCAGCGAGCCACCGCGGCCGAACACGTCGAGCAGCGGCAGCTCTAGCTTCATCTCCGGGGTCGGCACCCCCACGAGCACCACACGACCCGCGAGGTCGCGCGCGTTGAAGGCCTGACGGTACGTCTCGGGTCGACCCACCGCGTCAATCACGAGGTCGGCGCCGTGGCCCCCGGTGAGGTCTTGCACGGCCTTGATGACGGCGGCCTCGTCGAGGCCCTTCGTGTTAATGGTGTGGGTCGCGCCGAGTTCTTGAGCAAACGCGAGCTTGCGGTCGTCGAGATCGAGCGCGATCACGGTGGTTGCACCCGCGAGCACCGCACCCGCGATGGCGGCCGTTCCCACGCCGCCGCAACCGATCACCGCGACGGACTCGCCGCGCGCGGCCTCACCCGTGTTGATCGCGGCGCCGAGGCCGGCCATGACACCGCAGCCGAGCAGACCGGCTACTGCGGGGTCGGCGTCCGTGCTGACCTTGGTGCACTGGCCCTCGTGCACGATGGTCTTTTCGATGAAGGCGCCGATGCCCAGCGCGGGCGAGAGTTCCGTGCCATCCGCAAGGGTCATCTTCTTGCTCGCGTTGTGCGTCGCGAAGCAGTATTGCGGCTTGCCCTTCTTGCACGCGCGGCACGATCCGCAGACGGCGCGCCAGTTCAAGATGACGTAGTCGCCCACGGCGACGTGCGTGACGGAATCGCCCACCTCGGAGACAACGCCGGCCGCCTCGTGACCGAGCAGGAACGGGAACTCATCGTTGATGCCGCCGTCGCGGTAATGCAGGTCGGTATGGCACACACCACACGCCTTGATGTCCACGATCACATCGTGGCTGCCGGGTTCGGGAACGATAATATCTACGAGCTCTACGGGGGCATGGACTGAACGCGCAATGACGCCCTTAACAGTGTGATTCGACATGGGGCGAGTCTATTTGAGCGGCCTTCCGATACGTGCAGATTTTCTTAGGAATCAGCCGTCGGCAACACGCGCCCGCTGGACGGGAGCGCATCCCGCGAATTCGGTAAGGTGGGGCGTGCGCGCAGGTGGCGCCGAGAGATGAGGGAGTTCATGAGCAGATTCACGCGCCGCCATTTTGGGGCCGTCGCCCTCGCCGGGGCCACGGGGCTGCTGGCCGCGTGCTCGGGTGAGATGGAGCGCGCCGCGAGCGTCGTGGACGGCTCCGTGGACCGCATGCTCGTCGACTACGTCGGCTACAGCCCGCTCACGTACCTGGTGCGCGACCGCGGGTTCCTCGAAGCGCGCATGCTCGATACCAACCCGGCGCTCGACCTCGATTACTTCCCGAGCGGGTATGAGAGCGACGCCATCGAGGCGGCCTCATCGGGCCGCTATCTGCTGGCGACCTCGTCGGGCTCGACCATTCTCGAGGCCCGCAGCAGGGGGGCGGCGCTGAAAGCTGTGGCCGTGGCGTCCGAACCCAACTGGTGCGGTCTCGTGACCCGCAAAGGGTCGAAGCTCACCACGCCCGCGCAGCTGCGCGGGCAGAGCGTTGCCGTGACCGCCAACTCCGAGGCGTTCTACTATCTGCTGCGCCTGCTCGACAGCGCGGGCCTCGGGATCGACGACATCGACCCCCTCTACCTCGCGCACGATTTGGGCCTGGCGGCCCTGCGTGACGGACGCGCGGCGGCCTGGGTGGGCTTTTCTACCTCCCTGGCGCAGGTGCAGCACGAGTTGCCCGTGATGCACCGCGACCCGCTGTGGACCACGCACTGTTTTCTGGTTACCCACGAGGACGTGCTCGCGACGCGGCGGGCCGAGGTGCAGGCCGCCGTCAATGCGTATCAGGACGCTCGCCGCTGGGCGTTCCTCAACACCGGGCGCGCCTATGACAAGCTCACGATCGACATGCAGCAGTCGAACGTCGTCGTGCGCGACGTGCTCAACGACAGCAACACGTTCGTCGATCGCGTGCCCGGCGAGGCTCACCTCGAACGACTGCAGGCCGTGGGCGGCATCATGGTGCGCGCGGGCATCATCACAGAAGGCGCGAGCCTCGATGCCGCGCTGAGTGGATTCTTTGAGCCGTCGATCGCGGAGGCGGCACCCGCCCTGGATTACGTGGCCCTTGCGGCGAATCCGGAATCTACCTCGGACGGGTAGCGGCTCGGACGGGTAGCGGCTCGGACGGGTTGCGGGTCTAAAAACCGTCGCCACACAGTTCAGCGGCGGGCTCTACGCGTGCGGGGCTAAATGTCACGAAGCATTGAGTACATTTCGGACGGCACCCGCCGACGCGCGGAACCCGCCGCACTCTAGGGGCTTTCAGGCTATACCCGTGCCGTCACCGGGCCTAGACCATATGAAAAAACCTTGAATATATCGTCAGACCACAGCGAAGCTTGAGCCCGAAAATTTACCCAACCCATACTCAATGGCCTCGTTCAGGGCCTCCCACGAGGCCTCGAGAATGTTGGTGCCGACACCGACCGTGCGCCAGATCTGACCCTCACGCTGCATTTCGATGAGTACGCGAATGGTCGCGTCCGTGCCGTGCTGCGAATCCAGGATGCGCACGGCATAGTCGATCAGTTCGAACTTGAAAACGTCGGGGTAGGTCGCGGCGAGTGCCTGACGCAACCCCTGATCGAGGGCGTTGACGGGGCCGTTGCCCTCACCGGTCGCAATCGCGCGCTGGCCCTGAGCCGACACCTTCACGGTGGCCTCCGACTCGTCCTGGTCGCTGGTCGCGCCATGTTCGCTGATGACTCGCCACGATTCGACCGAGTAATACGATTCGCGCGAGCCCAGCACGTCGCGCACGAGCAGCTCGAACGAGGCGTCCGCCGCATCGTAGGTGTAGCCGCGCGCCTCGTTCTCTTTCACGAGATCGGTGATGCGACCCAGCACGTCGGCCTGGCCACCCAGCTCGAAGCCCAGCTCGCGGCTCTTCAACTCGATCGACGCGCGCCCCGCCATTTCGCTGATGATCATGCGCATATCGTTGCCCACGCGCCGCGGGTCGGTGTGCTGGTACAGGTCGGGGTCCACGCGAATCGCGCTCGCATGCAGCCCCGCCTTGTGGGCGAACGCCGACACGCCGACGTAGGGCTGGCGGCCGAAGGGCGTGATGTTCGTGATCTCGCTGATGGCGTGGGCGATGCGGGTGGCCTCACCGAGCGCGCCCTCGGGCAGCAGCTGCATGCCCTTCTTGATTTCAAGGTTTGCGACCACGGCGATCAGGTCGGCGTTGCCCGTGCGTTCGCCGTACCCGTTGACGCAGCCCTGCACCTGCATGGCTCCGGCCTGCACGGCCGCCATGGAGTTCGCCACGGCGCAGCCCGAGTCATTGTGCGCGTGGATGCCGAGTTTGACGCGCTCGCCGAACTCGGGTTCGAGGGCGGCCTTGATCTCGCTCACCACGTCGTACACGTCGAACGGCAACATGCCGCCGTTGGTGTCGCAAAGGATCACGACCTCGGCGCCGGCGCGGAACCCCTCGGCCACCACCTGCGTGGTGTACTCGGCGTCGAAGGCGTAGCCGTCGAAGAAGTGCTCGGCGTCGAGAAAAACGCGACGGCCCAACCCCACGAGGTGGCTCACGGTATCGCGCACCATCGCGAGATTCTCTTCGCGAGTGGTCTTGAGCGCCTGCTCGACGTGGCGCACGTCAGACTTCGCGACCAGGGTCACGACCGGGGCACCGGAATCTGCCAACGCCCGCACCTGGGCGTCCTCAAGCACGGGAACGCCTGCCTTGCGGGTGGCGCCGAAGGCGGCGAGCACGGCGTGCTTCAGCGGCAGCTCGGCCTTGGCCCGCTCGAAGAACTCGGTGTCTTTCGGTACGGCTCCGGGCCAGCCGCCCTCGATGAAGCCGACGCCGAGTTCGTCGAGGAGTTTGGCGATCTCGAGCTTGTCACTCACGGAGAGCGTCAGGCCCTCCTGCTGGGCGCCATCGCGCAGGGTGGTGTCGTAGACGTGAAACTCGGTCATGATTCCCTTTTTCTGGTGACGTTCGCCGACGGTGGCGAGCGAAAGGAGTCGACGGGCCGCGATGGTGGTGGCGCAGCCGGGGCAAACGGTTAAGCGAACCTGTGCATCCACCCGTGGGTGTCGGGGGTGCGGCCGTACTGAATGTCGAGCAGGGCCTCGCGAATGCCGAGCGTGTCGGCCCCGGGCTCGCTCGACTGCACGACGCTCTTCGAGTCGGCCGACTGCAGCGACCCGATCGGGGTCACGACCGCCGCGGTGCCGCACGCGAAGATTTCGGTGATCGCACCGGATTCGATGTCGGCGCGCACCTCATTGATGTCAACGCGCTGCTCGACCACCGTGTGCCCCTGCTCGCGGGCGAGGGTAAGAATGGAATCGCGCGTGATGCCCTCGAGAATGGTGCCCGAGAGTTCGGGGGTCACGATCTTCTCGTCGCCATAAACAAAGTACACGTTCATGCCGCCGAGCTCTTCGATCCAGCGGCGCTCCACCGCGTCGAGGAAGCACACCTGCTGGCAGCCGTGCTCGGCGGCCTGCTGCTGCGCGATCAGCGAGGCCGCGTAGTTGCCGCCGCACTTCGCCGCGCCGGTACCGCCGGGGGCGGCGCGCGTGTACTCCTCGCTGACCCAAATGTCGACCGGCTTGATGCCGCCCGAGAAGTAGGCGCCCGCGGGCGAGGCGATCACCATAAACGTGTAGCGATGTGCCGAGCGCACGCCGAGGAACGGCTCGCTCGCGATCATGAAGGGGCGCAGGTAGAGGCTGGTTTCGCCGCCACTCGGCACCCAGTCGAGGTCGGCCTCGACGATGGCTTGGCACGCGTCGACGAACAGGTGCTCGGGCAGTTCGGTCATCGCGAGGCGGCGGGCGGACCGGTTGAAGCGTTCTGCGTTCGCCTGCGGGCGGAACCCCCACACGCTGCCGTCGGCGTGGCGGTAGGCCTTGAGGCCCTCGAAGATCTCCTGGCCGTAGTGCAGCACCGACGCCGAGGGGTCGAGTTGCAGGGGGCCGTACGGCACGACCTTGCCCTCGCCCCAGCCGTCGTCGAGGGTCCAGTCGACCATGACCATGTGGTCGGTCATGAAGTTACCGAAGCCGGGATTCTCCAGCACCTTGGCGCGTTCGGCCGCAGAGGCGGCGGAGGGATTACGGGTCACGCTAAACGTGTACGAAGTGCTCATGACTTCCTTCACTGGACTTCTAGAACGGTTGATCAGCAGGCCGAGCGGCGCCACTTAATGGTAGCGGCGGCACGCCGCGCGCGTACCGTGGCGGCCAGCGCGTGGTCGGTTGAAATGACCGGACGCAGGGGTGGCCCGGTACCAGCCCACCCCTGCGTCCCGCCGAAAACTCGGTTAATGAAGGTTAACCGAAAAGCTAGCCGATTGCAGCGACCACGCGGGCTTTCAGCGCGGCGCCGACCTCGCTGGTGGAGCGCTTGGCGTCGCCGCGTTCCGCGAGGTCCGCCGCGACGGCCTCCTCGATCACGGCGGCCTCGGCGTCGAAACCGAGGTGCGCCAGCAGCATCGCAGCCGAGAGGATGGCGGCGGTCGGGTCGGCGAGGCCCTGGCCCGCGATGTCGGGGGCCGAGCCGTGGACGGGCTCGAACATCGAGGGCGCGGTGCGCTCGGGGTTCACGTTGCCCGAAGCGGCGAGGCCGATGCCACCGATGACGGCCGCGGCGAGGTCGGTGACGATGTCGCCGAAGAGGTTGTCGGTGACGATCACGTCGAAGCGCTGCGGGTCATTGACGAGGTAGATCATGGCCGCGTCAACATGGCAGTAGTCGGTCTTGACCTGGGGGTATTCGGCGGCGACCCGCTCGAAGGTGCGGCGCCACAGGTGGCCCGCGTGCACGAGCACGTTGTGCTTGTGCACGAGCGTGACGAGCTTGCGCTCGCGCTTAGTGGCGCGCTCGAAGGCGTCGCGCACGACGCGCTCGACGCCGTAGGCCGTGTTGAGGCTGACCTCGGTCGCGATCTCGGCGGGCGTGTCTTGGCGCAGCACGCCTCCGTTGCCGACGTAGGGGCCCTCGGTGCCTTCGCGCACCACCACGAAGTCGATGTCACCGGGCGCGGCGAGCGGCGAGGAGACGCCCGGGAACAGGCGCGAAGGGCGCAGGTTCACGTATTGGTCGAGCGAGAAGCGCAGTTTCAAAAGCAGTTCGCGCTCGATGAGGCCGGAGGGAATTCGGGTGTCGCCGGGGGCCGCGCCGACCGCGCCGAAGAGGATAGCGTCGAAGCCCTTGATCTCGGCGAGGGTTTCGGGGGTGAGCGTTTCGCCGGTTTCGAGCCAGTGCTCGGCGCCGAGGGAGAATTCTTTGGTCTCGACCTTCGCGTCGGTCTTGGCGAGTGCCGCGGTGAGCACCTCGAGGGCCTGGGGCACGACCTCTTTGCCGATGCCGTCGCCGGGGATGACTGCAATGTTGAACGTGTTCATAGGGCCAAGTTTAGGCCGCGTCTTGAATAACGAAATAGGCGTTTCATCTAGCGGTCACACGGGGCGCGTGCGCTCTGCTGCGGCCCGCTCAAGACTGTGGCCGCGGTGCTTCCTCTTCACCGCGGCCACAGTCTGCTTCGAGTCTAAACCCTGCGGGGCGCTCACGGCCCCCGTACGTTCTATTCTTGCAGGTTGACGGCCTGACTCGTGCCGGCACCGATGCGCAAACCGATCTCGGCCACGATCTCGGCGGGCACCACAGAGTCGACCTCGAGCACCACGAGTGCCTCGCCGCCGGCCGTGTTGCGCGCCACCTGCATGCCCGCGATGTTGATCTCGTTCTCGCCCATGAGCGTGCCGATCTGGCCGATCATGCCGGGGCGGTCGGCGTAGCCAAACACCAGCATGTGCTGCGACAGCGGCACATCGAAACTGAACTCGTTGATGCCCACCAACTTCTGCACCTGCTTGGTGCCAGCGAGCGTGCCCGTGATCGAGATGATGCGGCCATCGACCAACGTGCCCCGCACCGTCACCACGTTGCGAAACTCGGGCGACTGCGGGTCGGTCAGCAGTCGCACGTCGATATTGCGCTCCGTCGCGATCACGGGGGCGTTCACGTAACTCACCTGCTCGGAGACCACGTTACGCAGGAGGCCTCGCAGGGCGGCCAGTTCGAGCACCTTCACATCGAGCGACGCGATCTCGCCGCGCACCTCGACATCGATCGAATTGATCGCGGTCTCGGCCGCGAGGGCCCGGAACGCCTGACCCAACTTGTCTGCGAGGTCGATGCCGGGGCGCACCTCGTCGGCGATGACGCCGCCCGAGACGTTCACGGCGTCGGGCACCAGCTCACCCGCGAGGGCAAGCCGCACCGACTTCGCGACGGCAATGCCGGCCTTCTCCTGGGCCTCGTGGGTCGAGGCGCCCAGGTGCGGGGTCACCACCACGTTTTCGAGGGTCAACAGCGGGTTGCCGTGGGGCGGCTCGACATCGAACACGTCGAGGCCCGCACCCGCGATCTTGCCCTCTTTGAGCGCGGTGTACAGAGCCGCCTCGTTGATGATGCCGCCGCGCGCGGCATTCACGATGTGCAAACCGGGCTTGGCGAGCGCGAACTGCTCGTCGCTGATCAGATCAACGGTCTCAGGGGTCTTGGGCAGGTGCACCGTGATGACATCGGAGACCTGCATGAGCTCGTCGAGGCTCAGCAGCTTGACGCCGATCTGCGCGGCGCGTGCCGACGAGATGTAGGGGTCATACGCGACGATGGAGACATCGAAGGGGGCGAGGCGCTGCGCCACCAGCAGACCGATGCGACCGAGGCCCACGATGCCGACGGTCTTTTCGTACATTTCGACGCCCGTGAACTTGGAACGCTTCCATTCCCCCTGCTTGAGCGACGCACTCGCGGTTGCCACATTGCGCATCGAGGCGAGCATGAGCGTGATCGCCAGCTCGGCCGCCGAGACGATGTTGGAGGTGGGCGCGTTGACGACCATGACCCCGGCTTTGGTCGCGGCGGGCACGTTCACGTTGTCGAGACCGACCCCCGCGCGAGCCACCACCTGCAGGTGCTTCGCCGCGGCGAACACCTCGTCGTCAACCTGGGTGGCCGAGCGCACCAGCAGGGCGTTGGCGTCGACCACGTCGCGCAGCAGGGCCTGACGGTCGGCACCGTTCGTGGAGCGAATATCGAAGCCGTCGCCCAGCGCCTCGACGGTGGCGGGCGACAGTTCTTCGGCGATGAGTACGACAGGCTTGCTCACGGGCATCCTCCAGGAGGGTCTTAGGGTCAGGCTGACCGAAAGTCATCTTATAGTTGCGCTGCCACGGGGCAACGCGTGCGTCCGCAATTCGATGCGCCAGCTAACGGGCGTGAACGCCCACGTGACGGCGCCCACCTGCACGCTTATTCGCGGGCGTGACGCGCGGCACTTTTCTAAGTGCTCAGGCCGTGACCGAGACGACTCGGCCATTAGACACGATGCGCCAGTCCACGGTGTGAAAAAGCGCGGGATCGATGGTTTTCTGCTCGGCCACCCATTCGATGATGAACTGGCGGATCTCCTTTTGCTCGTTGAAGACGACCTCGCCGTCGAGGCCGGGAAAATTGCCGCCGCCACCAGCGCGGTAATTGTTCACGGCGAGCACAAAGTTCGCGTCGTCGGCAAGGGGCTGGCCGTCGTAGGCGAGGTTCGCGATGCGCTGACCCACCGGCTTGGCCACGTCGATGTCGTAGGTCAACGGCGCGTCAAGCCCGCCCATAATGTCGTAGTTGTAATCGGGTATCGGACGCCCGTCCGGCCCGTCGGCATTGGTGAGATCGTCGGCTGCGACCTCGGTCGCGTCGACCTGTTTGAAATAGGCGGCGGAAAACTCGAGATACTCTTTGACGTTCGCGCCCGTGAATTTCACGGCGTTGAGCGTGTTATCGAAGGTGTACAGCGAGGCGGCATTGCGGACCGTCAATTCACCCGCGGGCAGCCCGCCCTCCCGAATAAACGCCGCGGCAATAGAAAGCACAGGCCAACCCGCCACGTCGGTGGCCGCAAGCGCCTTCTGCACGCTATGGGCCTGCACGTAATTAATGAGGTCGATGGCCGCGGTGTCGGAATACCGGGCCGCCGCGAGCGGCATAGCGGCAGTCGAGGTGCCGATCGCCGAGTTGATATAGCCGCGCACCTTGCCGTGCGCGTCGTTGAACGCCGCGACCACGTCGGCATCGGGCTCCGCCGTGTTGGCGTTGAGCAGGCTCGCCGACGACGAGACGACCCCCCAGGCGCCGTCCTGCTTCGCGAGGCCGAGGTTCATCACGGAGACGCGGCGACCCCAGAAGTACGGCTCGCTGAGCAGCACCTCCTTGCCCGTCGTCAGGTTCGCGATCTTCTGCTCGGGAATCTCGGCGTGTGCGTGCCCCACCAGAATCGCGTCGATGCCGTCGACCTGCTCGGCGAGCTCGGTCGAGGCGTTCTCGGGGAACGGCAGCGCATCGCCGTAGGAGGAGCCCTGGTTGGAGCCCGAATGGCACGAGACGATCACGACATCGGCACCCTCGGCCTTGACCTTGGGGATGGTGATTTTCGCCTGCTCGACGATGCCGTTGAAACTGAGTTTGTTTTCGACATTGGCCTTATCCCAGATCGCACAGCCGGGGGTGACGAGCCCGACGATGCCGACCTTCAGCACGCCCTCGGGCGTCTCGACCTCTTTGATCACGTACTCGGGGTAGGCGCTGGTGGTGGTTTGCCACTCGAGGGCGTTGGCGCAGAGCACGGGAAACTCGACCTGCTCGATGAACGCGTTGAGATGGTCGACCCCGTAGTTGAACTCGTGGTTGCCGAGGGCAACGGCATCGTAGCCCACGGCGTTCATGGTGGCGGCGAGCGGGTGCACGGTGCCGGTGCCGACGATCGGTTCGATGCGCGCATAGTAGAAACCCACGGGCGAGCCCTGAATGGTGTCGCCCGCGTCGATGGTGAGGGTCGTGGCCGCGCCCCGCTCGGCGCGCATCGCCTTGATGAGCGTCGCGGCCTTCGCGAGGCCGATGTGGTTGCCGTCATCGTCGCTGAACTCGGCATCCTTGAAGTAGTCCCAGTTCAGCACGTAACTGTGCAGGTCGGTGGTGCCGAGCACGGTGAGGGTAAACGTGGCCTCGCCGGAACCGGTGCCCTCGGTGCCAGCGGTGGGCCGGGGCGTCCGACCGATGCGCCCGGGGCCGTCTTCTCGGCTGCACGAGGCGGTGAAGAGGGCCGCGCCCCCGACAAAGGCGGACGCGAGGAGGGTGCGTCGGCGCATGGCCGCGGTGGGTGGTTGTTCGGGTGTGGTGGTCACGATGCCCCCTGGGCGGTGTAGTGGTGATCGCCGCGGACCGGCTGGTCGGCGTGGCGCAGATCATTTCAGTCTAGGCGGGTGCCCGGGGCAATCTGTGCACGTGGGTGCTTGTGGCGGGGATCGCCCGCGGGCAGCGCCAAGATTGTTTCAAATTTCGGACGCCGCTGTTCACCAGTTGAACGTGTATGACAGGTTGGCGTTATGGAAACTTTGCACAAACTCTCGTCGTTCGTCGGCAAGACCTTCGCCCTCTGGGTGATCGTGTTCGGCGTGCTCGGCTTCGTCGCCCCCAGCACCTTCACACCGCTCGCGCCGTACATTTCGATTCTGCTCGGTGTCGTCATGTTCGGCATGGGCATGACGATGACCCTCGACGATTTCAAGAACGTCGTGCGCTACCCCAAGGGCGTCATCATCGGGGTCGTCGCGCACTACCTCATCATGCCGGGGCTCGCGTGGCTGCTCACCCAGATCTTTCAGCTCGACCCCTATCTCTCGCTCGGCGTGATCCTCGTCGGCTGCTGCCCCAGCGGCACCGCCTCCAACGTCATGGCGTTCCTCGCCAAGGGCAACACGCCTCTCGCCGTGGGTATCGGCACCGTGTCTACCCTGCTCGCGCCCATCCTCACGCCCGTGCTGATCCTCGTGCTAGCGAGCCGCAGCCTGCACGTCGACGTCGCCTCGATGTTCCTCGACGTCGTGAAGGTGGTCCTCGTGCCGATCGTGCTCGGCCTGCTGGTCAACCTGTTCGCGAAGCGCGCCGCGCGAGCCGCCGTCAGCGCCATGCCCCTCGTCTCGGCGCTCGCCATCGTGCTGATCGTTGCAGCTGTCGTGGGCGGCTCGAAGGAGAAGATCCTCACCTCGGGGGCGCTCGTCTTCGTCGTCGTCATCTTGCACAACCTCGGCGGCTACGGGCTCGGCTACGGCGCCGCGCGACTGCTGCGCCTAGACCACCGCGACGCCATCGCGGTCACGTTCGAGGTGGGAATGCAGAACTCGGGCCTCGGCGCCGCCCTGGCCGGCCTGCACTTTAAGGCCAACCCCGAAGCAGCCCTGCCGAGCGCCCTGTTTAGCTTCTGGCACAACCTCTCGGGCCCGGCCCTCGCGACGTTCTTCGCGGGCCGCGACCGCCGCACCCCCGAGCAGATTCTGCGGGAGGCCTCGCTGCGCTAAGGGGTTGGCGCTCAGCGTTACCGCACGGCGCTGTCGAGCAGGCCCTGCACCTCGGCCCGAAACGCGCTCGCGGCCTCGGCCGGCGTTCGGCGCTCGAACAGCACGTCTTGCGTGTAACGCTGAATCACGGTCTGCACCGAGCCGGCCCCCACGGGGGGAATGTTCGGTGCGGGCTTGAGGTCTGGCTCCAGCGCCTTGAGGAACTCCACCACCGTCGCGTCGGCGGGCTTCAGCAGCCCGGCGATGTGCTCATTGGTCTGCGCATTCAGGGGTACGCCGCGATCGGTGAGCAAGATCGCGCCCGCCGCGGCGTCGTTCACGAGAAAATTGATGAGCGACGCCGCGAGTTCGGGGTGCGCGCTCGTCGCCGCGGCCGACCAGAACATCGAGGGCTTGTAGTACATGCCGTTCGCGGCGGCTCGCCCGTCGACGCTCGGGGCACGCAGCATGACGATCTCGCTGCCCGTGGTGTCGGCGAGCGAGCCGAGTTGGTTTGTCCACCACCACGACATCGCGACGCGATTCGTGCCGAAGAGGCTTGACTCGAGCGACGCGCTGCCGTCCTCGGCGGCGAGGCCCGCGTTCGGGCTGGCCTGCTTGTCACGCTGGGAGGCGAGCCGCTGCCAGAACCCGGCCACCGTGGCGTCCTGAAAACCGAGGCCGCCGTCGGCGGTGTAGAGCTCGTCGCCGTGTTGGCGCAGCCAGATGATGAGGTCGGCCTCGTTGCTGCCGTAGGAGGCGCCGAAGTAGTCGCCGCCGCCCGCCGCGCCGATGGTGGCGGCGAGTTCGATGTAATCGTCCCAGGTCCAGGTGGTGTCGTCGGGCAGGTCGACCCCGGCCTTCGTGAACACCGCCGTGTTGGCCATCACCACGTAGGCGTTTTGACCAGTGCTGATGCCGTAGAGCTTGCCGTCGTAGACGCCCGTCTGGAGGCCCGCCGCGTCGAGCTGGCTCGTGTCGATGCCGGGCTGCTGACTGAGGTCGAGCAGCGCGCCCCGGCCCCCGTATTCGGCGATGTACTTCTGGTCCATCTGAATCACGTCGGGCATCTTGCGCGCCGCAGTTTGGGTCGCGAGCTTGTCCCAATAGCTGCCCCACTCGCCCGGCTCGCCGGTCACGGTGACGCCGGGGTTGGCCTTTTCAAACGCTGCGATGGCGGCATCGGTTTGGCGGTTCAGGTACTCGTTACCCCACCAGCCAAAACGCAGTGCCTGGGCACCGGTATCGGACGCTCCGGCCCTCCCGCACGCGGCCAGGCCGGCGGGCAGGGTGAGGGTGAGTGCCGCGCCGAACAGGTGGCGACGGGAGACAGTGAGTGACATGGGAATCCTTTGCTGGTGCGGCGTCAGTGCCGCGTGAAGAGATAAGTGAGAAACCGGTTTCTTGCATCAGCGTACACACCTCTCTCGCCGCGAACAAGGGCAGCGCCGCCCCGCGAAGCCACGCGGCGCTCACGTACCCAGTAGAAAGTCCCCCGCCGCCGACTGCATCTCGCGAGTCATCACATGCCCGCCCGCATACCAGCGCACGTCGAGGCGCCGCCCCGCGCGCGGCCAGCCGTCGCGCAGTATGCGCTCGGCGGCGCGCATTCCCGCCTCGGGAAACAGCGGGTCGGCCAGACCCTGCAGCACCTGTAGATCGAAGCGCGGCTCGCGGCCCGCGTCGGCGCGAGCCGCAAGCTGCGGCCATTCGGCGTGCCGCGCGAGGTGCGGGGTCTGCAGCAGCCACGAGTGGGCGTCGGTGTAGGCCGGCAGCAGCGATTCGAACGTGGTCATCATGCACGCGACGCTCGCGGCCCGCACGCGCGCGTCGAGCGCCGCCAGCACCAGGGCGCGACCGCCCCCTCCCGAGAAGCCGCAGGTGGAGATGGAACTCGCGACACCGAGCGATGCGAAAACCTCGAGCGCAAGCAGGTCGTCGTAGGCCACGAGGCCCGCGAACGAGGTGCCCAGCAGGCCCGCAACCTTGGCCACGGTGTGCTCGTGCTCGGCCGCGGCGGCATCGTAGTCGCGCTCGGCCGTCCACTCCTCGCCCGCCGCGAGGGCGCGCGCCCGCTCGGCGTCGCGATGGGCGGCCGCGCGCAGCGGGCAGTCCCGATCGAGCGCGAACCGCCGCGAACCCCAAGTGAACGCGTCGGGCACGAACACGGCGGCGCCCCTCGCCGCGAGATAGTTGGCGAGGGCCTGCCCCTCGTATCCCGAGAAGTCGGCATTGTCCGGCCCCGACTCCACGAGCTTTTCGAGCCCGCGAAACTTGCGCCCGCCGTGGCAGTGCAGGGCGAGGATGCCCGGGAGCCGGGCCGTCCCGGGGGCCGCGGGGCGCAGCAGCACGCCGCGCGCCCGCGGGCCGAAGCCTACCGACCACGTGTATTCGGTGGCGTCGAGGCCAGCGTGGCACCAGTGGCGTCCGGCCCGCAGGTCGGCGGGGGCGCCGAGGGGCACCCCGAGCCAGCCCGCAAGCTCGCCCGGGCGGGGTCGCGCGGCGCTCTGGAACGCGGGCCAATCCTCGTAGCCCGGGATCGCGCTGGGCCGCGCGGGCGGGGCGCCACCCTCCCCCGGCCCGGTGACTGCACGACTCATGGGGTTCCCCTCAATAAACTTGGCAACGTTACGAGAGCCAGCCTGCCACAAGAAACCGCTTTCCCGAGGGCGCGCCCGCGTTGAAATCCCCCTCGAATTTTTTACTGAGTGAAACTTCGGGCTTGTGGCACCGGTTTCGTTGATTGTTGACAATTTGATTGCCATACTTTCGAACGATTCGCCCCGGCGCCGTGACGCGCCCGCATCATCGAAAGGCGTACAAGGATGTCCGCACCCCACGTCCCACCCTCCCTGGGCACCGCGTCGAACCCCGTCGAAGTCACCTGGCCCCGTCACGTCGTCGTCACGGTCGTCGGCATCTGCTGGCTGCTCGTGTTCTTCGACGGCATGGACATGTTCATCTACGGCACCGTGCTGCCCGGCATGCTGGCCGACACCGGCTTCGGCCTCACCTCCGCCGCCGCCGGCGTCATCGGCAGCGTGACCACGTTCGGCATGCTCGTGGGCGCGCTCGCCGCGGGCACCATCACAGACCTGATCGGCCGCAAGACCATGCTCGCGGTGTGCTGCGCCGTGTTCGCAATCGCCTCTGGCATCTGCGCCATCGCGGGCAATCCCGAGGTTTTGGGCCTCGGACGCCTCGTCGCCGGCCTTGGCCTCGGCGGCTTGCTACCCACCGCCATCACGGCCGTGGCAGAGTTCGCGCCCGCGGGCAGCCGCAACCTCATGATCGGCGTGCTCATGACGGGCCACCACGCGGGCGGCATCGTCGCGTCGGGACTCGGCCTGTGGCTGCTCGAAGACTTCGGCTGGCGCGCCGTGTTCTGGATCGGCGTCGTGCCGATTCTGGCCCTGCCTCTCGTGCTCATGCGGATGCCCGAATCGCCCGCCTACCTGCTCTCGCGCGGTAGGTACGCCGAGGCCGAGGCCATGTCCCAGCGCCACGGTGTGACCCTGCCGGAGCCGCCCAGCAAGGAGTCGCGCGGTGCCCTCGCGGGCCTCAAAGACCTGCTGTCGTCCGAGAATCGCTCGATCACCATCTTGTTCTGGCTGGCCTCGTTCGCGGGCCTCCTGCTCGCCTACGGCGTGGGCACGTGGCTGCCCACCCTCATGGCCAAGCTCGGCTACGACCTGGGCTCCTCGGTGGCGTTCCTGCTGGTGCTGAACGTGGGTGGCGTCGCGGGCATGTTCATCGCGGGCCGCATCTCCGACACCTTCGGCCCCGTGCGCGTCGCGACGATCTGGTTCGCGCTCACGGCGGTGGCGGTGTTCCTGCTCGGCACGCATCAGGGCCTCGTGCTCACCTACGTGCTGGTCTTCGTGGCGGGCCTGTTTCTGTTCAGCGGCCAGACCATGGTGTACGCGGCCGCCGCGGCGCTGTTCCCCGCGTCGAGCCGCGGCACGGCGGTCGGGTGGACCTCGGGCATGGGCCGCTTCGGCGCCGTGTTCGGCCCCTGGATGGGTGGCTCGCTCATCGCGAGCGGCAATGAGGAGTGGGGCTTCGCGGCGTTCGCCCTGTGGGCCGCCTTCGGTGCGATCATGATCGGCTGCTCACGACTCACCCGCCGCGGCCGGGCGGCCAAGGCCTAACCCTTGCCGCTCACCCGCTATTCGGTCGCACGCAGCGCCGCCACGACGGACGCCACGTGGCGCCACATGGCGCGTTCGGCCCCCTCGGGGCTGCGGGCACCGAACTCGCGCAGGTCGGCACTCTGTTTGGCCGTAATGCGCTCCGCTGCCTTGGCGGCGATCAGGCCCTCGACACGATGCGCACGCGCGCGCCGCGATGGGCAACGCGCTCGATGAGGCCCTCGTGGTCGAGCTCAATGAGTGCCGCCCGCACGGGGCCGCGGCCCCGCCGTAGCGTTCGCAGAGTTCGGCCTCGATCAGCCGCTGGCCCGAGACGAACTCGCCCTCCAAAATGGCGTTCCTGATCTGCCGCGCGCGCTGCCCCGGCACGGCAGCGCGGTCTGCCGCGACTGAGAACACTCTTGTCGCAGCACGGGGCACGTGGCGCCCTGATTTCAGCAGTTGGGTAGCCGGAACGCCGAGATTGTTGACAATATCGTGCGCAATCTCCGCTCTCTTAGAGTGGCTACGCTGCGGGGTCTCCCCCGGCGACGACGCCCGGTTCGAAGAGCTCGTTGAACTCCTGATCGTCGTGCCCGAGCGAGAGCAGCGCCCCACCCTCGCTGACTTCAAGCGTGTAATTACCAAACGCCAACTGCAGCAGGTACTGCCTCAGAAAGTCCCGCAGCGAGAGTGCGAGCAGGTGCCGCTCGCCCGTGTCGAGCTGAATGTCGTACACGGCACCCGCGCGGTCCCCCTCGAGCGCCACGACGATGAGGTTGTCCGCGCCGTCCGAGAGCACGGCCAGCGCCGGGTCGGTGAGCCGCTCCCGCGCCGACGCGTATTCGCTCGCCATGGCTTCCAGGTCGTTGAAATCGAAGTCAAACAGGCCGTTCTCGGCGGTGCCTCCGTTACAGCAGCGGTACAGTTCGAGCACCTGTTCGGGTAGGGACGCCCCGGTTGCCTGCGTGAACGCGTCCACTTGCGCCTGGGTGGCGGGCGGGTTCAGGGTTGCGTGCAGCGTTGGCACGTTGATCTCGAGCCAGGCCGCGTAGCCGCGCATGAGGTGCGACAGGCTCAGCAGGTCGGGGGTGCGCAGGGCCTTCACGAACGCGGCGTCAAAGGGTTCGAGTTTGCCTTCATCCACGACGATGATGCTGCCCGAGTCGGTGCGCAAAACGTCTGGTTCGTGGTCCTGGCCATGCGTGGCGCGGGTTTCCACGTCTTCGTGACCGCCCTCGCCCCCGGCACCGCCCTCGCCCCCGGCACCGCCCTCATCGTCGTCACCCACGTACTCGTCGAACTCATCGAAAGAGTAGTCCTCCTCGATGGCCTCCTCGTCTTCGGGGTCGAATGCCATCGCGTGCTCGGGGCTCACCGGAACGGGCTTCTCCCAGAATGACGGGTCCGTGATGGCAGGGTTGGGTGCCTGCGACGCGGGGCGCGGCGCTGCGCCACCACCGAAGATCTTGCGAAAGAAGCTCATCTCGCCCTCTTAGTAGACTGCTTACCTCCAGCATGACTCAGACCCGGCTCGACCGCACGGCGGCGGGCCACATTCCGGCGCTCCGCGCCAGCAATGTTGCACAATTGAAATCAACCGGCACCTGCATTCCAGCAATTATCGGAGCTGTGACGGTGCATGAGTAACTGTTTCGAAAATTACCGGCGGCACGCAAAGGCCCGGCCGCACCGAAGCGTGCGACCGGGCCAGAGTTTCTTCCGCGGGGGCGGTGACTAGCGAGCCACCGAACCCTCGACGTAATCGTCGGAGGTCTTGATCCACGAGAACATCTTGCGCAGCTCGCGGCCCGTCGCCTCGATGGGGTGGGCCTCACCCTTGGCGCGCAGTTCGGCGAACTCCTTGCCGCCGTTGTCCATGTCGCCGATGAAGCGCTCGGCAAACTTGCCGGTCTTGATGTCGTCGAGAACGGCCTTCATGTTCTCCTTGACCTCGGGCGAGATGACGCGGGGGCCCGAGACGTAGTCGCCGAACTCGGCCGTGTCAGAAACCGACC
The DNA here is from genome assembly GCA_022803075.1 of Micrococcales bacterium 31B. Lineage (GTDB taxonomy): Bacteria > Actinomycetota > Actinomycetes > Actinomycetales > Dermabacteraceae > JAFFTF01. The sequence goes on along the minus strand of JAFFTF010000005.1, from coordinate 99,239 downwards.
AACGCTGCTTGGCGATGCCGCCCTCGACCATGAGGTCGACAATCAGCTTCAGTTCGTGCAGCACCTCGAAGTAGGCAATCTCGGGCTGGTAGCCGGCCTCGGTCAGCACCTCGAAGCCATACTGCACGAGCTGCGACGCGCCGCCGCAGAGCACGGCCTGCTCGCCGAACAGGTCGGTCTCGGTCTCTTCGGTGAACGTGGTCTTGATGCCGCCCGCGCGCAGGCCACCGATGGCCGACGCGTACGACAGGGCGAGGGGCCACGTGTCGTTGGTGACGTCCTGCTCCACGGCGACGATCACGGGCACGCCGCGGCCATCTGCGAACTCGCGGCGCACCATGTGGCCGGGGCCCTTGGGGGCGATCATCGCGACGTTCACGCCGGCGGGGGGCTTGATGAAGCCGAAGCGGATGTTGAAGCCGTGACCGAAGACGAGCGTGTCGCCGTCCTTGAGGTTGGCTTCGATCTCGTCGCTGTAGACGTGGCGCTGCACCTGGTCGGGGGTCAGGATCACGACGACATCGGCCTCGGCGGCAGCCTCGGCGGGGTTCAGCACGCGGAAACCCTCGGCGGCGGCCTTGTCGCGGCTCTTCGAGCCTTCCTTCAGGCCGATGCGGACGTCAACGCCCGAATCGCGCAGGTTAAGAGCGTGGGCATGGCCCTGGCTGCCGTAACCAATAACGGCGACCTTCTTGCCCTGAATGATCGAACGGTCTGCATCTTTGTCGTAGAACATCTCGGCCACGAGAATTGGCTCCTTGTGAGTTGGGTGTGCCGCGAACGCGGCCACTAAAAAGAAAAATCTTTGCATCCATCATGGCAGGTTTGCCCGGATGCCTTTCGCTGCGGCCACTTGGTGACACGCGGCTGGTGGTCGGAGGCGGGGCGCCGGGTTGGCGCGGCCCGTGGACCGGGGGCGGACGCTCCGGTGCCAGGTTGGCACGCGGGCGTCCGGCCCGAGTGATTGCGTTCGCTTAACGCAGGGCGCGATCGGTGATCGAGCGACCGCCGCGGCCGATGGCCACGGCTCCCGACTTCACCAGTTCGCGAATACCAAAGGGCTCGAGCATGCGCAGCAGCGCGTCGAGCTTGTCGGCCTCTCCCGTCGCCTCGATGGTGAGCGCCTCGTGGGCGACGTCAACCACCTTGGCCCGGAACAGCTGCACGATTTCGAGCACGCTCGTGCGGCTCGCTCCGTCCACCTTAACCTTGACCAGCATCAGTTCGCGCTGCACGGTCGTCGACGATTCGAGTTCGACGATTTTGAGCACGTTGATCAGCTTGTTGAGCTGCTTCGTGACCTGCTCGAGGGGCGCCGAGTCGGCGTCCACCACGACAGTGATGCGGCTGATGTGCTCGTGCTCGGTGGGACCGACCGCAAGCGACTGAATGTTGAACGCGCGGCGCGCGAACAGGGCCGACACGCGCGCGAGCACGCCGGGCTTGTTTTCAACCAGAACCGAAAGAGTGTGACTGCTCATATTCATATCCCTTAGATGTCACGTTCCCACGTGGGCGTGAGACCACGGGCTACTTGAATGTCGCTGTTGCTCACTCCGGCGGGCACCATGGGCCACACCATCGCGTCGGCGCTCACGGTGAAGTCAACCACCACGGGGCGATCGTTGATCTCCATCGCGGCTTCGATGGTGGCGTCGAGGTCGTCGACGCTCTCGCAGCGCAGGCCCGCGCAGCCGTAGGCGTCAGCCATCTTCACGAAGTCGGGCACGCGCACGGTGCCGTGGCCCGTGTTGAGGTGGGTGTTCGAGTACCGCGAGTTGTAGAACAGGGTCTGCCACTGGCGCACCATGCCGAGGCTCGAGTTGTTGATGACGGCCACCTTGATCGGGATGTCGTTCAGGGTGCAGGTGGCGAGTTCCTGATTGGTCATCTGGAAGCAGCCGTCGCCGTCGATCGCCCACACCGTCTTGTCGGGGCAGCCGACCTTGGCGCCCATGGCGCCGGGCACGGAGTACCCCATGGTGCCGAGGCCGCCCGAGTTGATCCACGTGCGCGGGTTTTCGTAGGTGATGAACTGACTGGCCCACATCTGGTGCTGGCCCACGCCCGCGACGTAAATGCTGTCGGGGCCGCTGATCGCGCCGATGCGCGAAATGACCTGCTGGGGCGCCATGAAGCCGTCCTCGGTTTCGGTCCAGCCGAGCGGGTAGTTGTCGCGCAGCTTGCTGAGCGAGGTCCACCACTCTTCGATGTCGGGCTTGCCGAGTTCTTCGTGGGCGAGTTTCAGTTCGCGCGAGAGGTCGGAGATGACCTCCTTGGCGTCGCCCACGATGGGCACGTCGGCGTAGCGGTTCTTCGAGATCTCGGCGGGGTCGACGTCGGCGTGCACGATGGTCGCGTTGGGCGCGAACTCGCTCAGCTTGCCGGTGACGCGGTCGTCGAAGCGCGCCGCGAGGCAGATGATGAGATCGGCCTTTTGCAGGGCGGCGACCGCCGCGACCGAGCCGTGCATGCCGGGCATGCCCAGGTGCTGGGGGTGCGTGTCGGGCAGGGCACCGCGCGCCATCAGGGTGGTGACGGCGGGGCTGCCCGCGAGGTTCACCAGCTCGACGAGTTCTTGCGAGGCGTTGGCGCGGATCACGCCGCCGCCGATGTAGAACACGGGTCGCTTGCTCGTGGCGAGCAGGCGGGCGGCCTCTCGCACCTGCTTGTGGTGCGGACGCGGCGCTGGCTTGTAGCCGGGCAGGTCGATCTTGTCGGGCCACGAGAAGGTGGTCTGCTTTTGCAGGGCGTCCTTCGTGATGTCAACGAGGACGACGCCGGGGCGGCCCGAGCCCGCAATGTCGAAGGCGGCCTTGATGGTGCCGGGAATCTCGGCGGGGTCGGTCACCAGAAAGTTGTGCTTCGTGACGGGCATGGTCATGCCGACGATGTCGGCCTCTTGGAACGCGTCGGTGCCGATAAAGCCCGAGCCCACCTGGCCAGTGATGGCGACCATGGGGATCGAATCCATTTGCGCGTCGGCAATGGGGGTGATGAGGTTGGTGGCGCCGGGGCCTGAGGTCGCCATGCAGACGCCCACTCGGCCGGTGGCGTGGGCGTAGCCGGACGCCGCGTGGCCCGCGCCCTGTTCGTGGCGCACCAGGATGTGGCGCACCTTCGTGGAATCCATCAACGGGTCATACGCGGGGAGGATCGCACCACCGGGTAGACCGAAGACGACATCGACGTCTGCCTGCTCCAATGAGCGGACGAGGCTCTGAGCGCCCGTTAAGGTTTCGTGCTCAGTCGTCCCTGTTGCACGCGGTTTAATCGTACCGGTGGCCATGGTGTGCTCCTTGAATTGTGCTGCTTGCGTGATGCGGCCGATGAGGCCGTTGCGACTAGGAGACCTAGCCTGCCTCATCTTATGGCTGGTGACATACAAAAACCCCTTTGCCGAGTGGCTCAGGGGTCAGCGCGGTTGACGTTCGACAGTCGGCGTCAGCCGCGCTGTAGAACGACGAGGATCAGGGCGTCAGGCTGCGACGCGAGATTGATGGTGCGCATGCCAGCATCATACGTGGCCAACGCGGGCGTGTCAGGTTTCGACCGGCGATTCTCATTATGCGAACAGGGGCCGCGGGCGATCTCGTCGCCCACGGCCCCTGCAGGAGTTTGTATTCGAGTTCAGCGAAAGTACGCGCGCTCAGCCGCCCGACTTGCGACGGAACATGCGCTGCCCGCCACCGCCCGCGGATTCGTGCACGGCACCCGTGTTGCTCGCGCCGTCACCGTGTGCCTCGTGCTTGGTCTGGTTCTTGCGTTCGAGCGCCTCTTTGAACTTCGCTTTGACGTCTTCTGGCGCTGGCGCGCCGTGGGCGTGGTGGTCGGTCATGGGGAACCTCCTTGGTCCGCGGTGAATCCGTGCACGTCAACCCTACGTGGGCCGCGCGAGCTGGTCCAGCGAATTTCACGACACTCCCCCGCGACCGCGGCCCTCGCGGCCCACGACCCAGACCCTGACTCGGCTAGCGCGCCCAGGTTACGCCGATACCTCGGCAAACACGTCGCGAATCAGGGGCGCAGAAACGGGGCTGCCGTGGGCCGGTACCGCCGGAGCGTCCGCAAATTCGCGATCGACGATGGGCTTGACGTGCTCCATGAAGAGGTCCATGGTGCGGCGCATGGCGTCGAGCGGCACGCCGCCCATGTCGAGCACGAACAGCTGGCGCGAGTACGAGCCGTAGTGCTCCTTGAACCACAGGATCTTCTCGATCAGCATCTCGGGGCTGCCGACCGCGAGGCCCGTGTTCGCGTGCATGTCGTCGAAGCTCGCACCCTGGTAGACGAGGGCGTTGTGGAAGTACGGCATGAACTCCTCCTTGGCGCGCTTCGCGTCGGTGTGGAGGTAGATCTGCGCGGCCGCGCCCGTGATGGGGGTCGCCGCGTCGCCGTGGTAGTGGTGAAAGCGCTCGCGGTAGAAGTCGTTGAGGCGCGCGAAGTGCTTGGGGTGCATGAACAGGTTGTTCAAGAAGAAGCCGTCGCCGTAGAGCGCGGCCTGCTCGGCGATCTCGGGGCTGCGGATCGACCCGTGCCACACGAACGGCGGGTTGCCATCGAGCGGGCGGGGTACGGCGGTGAAGCCGCGCAGCGGGGTGCGGAACTGGCCCTCCCACGTCACCGTGTCTTCGCGCCACAGGCGGTGCAGCAGCTCGTAGTTTTCGAATGCGAGGGGGATCGCGTTGCGCGGGTCTTGGCCGAACCACGGGTAGACCTGCGTGGTGTTGCCGCGGCCCATCATGAGGTCCATGCGGCCCTCGACCAGATGCTGCAACTGCGCGTACTCCTCGGCGAGGCGCACGGGGTCGTTGGTGGTGATGAGGGTCGTCGAGGTGCTGACCTTGAGGCGCTCGGTCTTGGCACCGATGAAGCTGAGGATCTCGGGCACTCCCGAGTTGAAGAACGGCTCGTTGTGATGCTCGCCGAGGGCAAAGACGTCGAAGCCCGCCTTGTCGGCGTGGGTGGCCATGTCGATCAGCTCGCGCAGTCGCTGCTGATCGGTGCGCATGACCCCACTGAAGGGGCTGGGGCGCTTGTCGCCCACGCTCATGAGGCCGTATTCCATGCTGATTCCACCGCTCGTGCCGATATAGTTTAAGTTTCAACCATTTTGGCACGGGTGGGGGCCGGACGCAAGGGCGGCCCGCTGGCACGTCGCGTGCGGTGGTTGCGTGGCGGGTTTGTCGGCTGCGCGGCGGGCTGCGCGGGGGGCTGTCGGAGTGCGCGGCGGGCTGCGCGGCGGGCTTGCGCGGGGGCTGTCGGAGTTCACGGCGGGCTTGCGCGGGGGTCCCCCGGTACGCCAAGGGGGCGCGCACCTACGGTGCGCACCCCCGGAACGGGCCACCCGGCGTCCGGCCGAAACCAGCGCGAGTAGACGAAAATTTAGCCGAGCACGGCGCCCTGCGTGGCAGAACCCACCAGCTTGATGTACTTGCCCAGCACGCCCTTCGTGTAGCGCGGAGGCTCGGGCTGCCAGTCGTCCGTGCGGCGTGCGGCGAACTCGGCCTCGTCGACCAGCACGTCAAGCGTCTTGTTCTTGATGTCTAGGCGAATCCGGTCGCCGTCGCGCACGAAGGCGATCGGCCCGCCGTCGACGGCCTCCGGGGCCACGTGACCCACGCACAGTCCCGTCGTACCGCCCGAGAAGCGACCGTCGGTGAGCAGCAGCACGTCTTTGCCGAGACCGGCGCCCTTGATCGCGCCGGTAATGGCCAGCATCTCGCGCATGCCCGGGCCGCCCTTGGGGCCCTCGTACGCGATCACGACCACGTCGCCCGCCTGGATGGTGCCGTCTTCGAGGGCGTCGAGCGCGTCACGCTCGCGAATGAACACGCGCGCCGTGCCCTCGATCACCGTGTCGCCGAAGCCCGCCGACTTCACGACCGCGCCCCCGGGGGCCAGCGAACCCTTCAAGATGGTGAGGCCGCCGCTCGCGTGGATCGGGTTCTTGATCTCGCGAATCACCGTGCCGTCAATGGGTTCGGGGCTCAGGTCTTCGAGGTTCTCGGCGAGAGTCTTGCCCGTCACCGTCATGACGTCGGGGTGCATGAGGCCGACCTCTAGCAGGGCCTTCTGCACCACGGGCACGCCGCCGACGTGGTCAAAGTCTTTGCCCACGTACTTGCCGAAGGGCTTCACGTCGGCTAGGTGCGGCACCTTCGAACCGATGCGGTCGAAATCTTCGAGCGTCAGCTCGACCTCGGCCTCGGCCGCGATGGCCAGCAGGTGCAGCACGGCATTGGTCGAACCGCCGAGCGCCATCACGAGGGCGATCGAGTTCTCGAACGCCTCGCGCGTCATGATGTCGCGAGCCGTGATGCCCTGGCGCAGCAACTCGACGACCGCCTCGCCCGAGCGACGCGCGAACGTGTCGCGGCGGCGATCCACGGCGGGAGCCGCGGCCGAACCGGGCAAAGACATGCCGAGCGACTCCGCGACCGCGGCCATTGTGTTGGCCGTGAACATGCCGCCACACGCGCCCTCGCCGGGGCAGATCGCGCGCTCGATGATGCCCACGTCTTCGCGGCTCATGAGGCCGCGCGAGCACGCGCCCACCGCCTCGAACGCGTCAATGATGGTCACCTCTTTTTCGGTGCCGTCGGTCAACTTCGCGATGCCCGGCAGGATGGTGCCCGCGTACAGGAACACGCTCGACAGGTCGAGCCGCGCTGCCGCCATCAGCATGCCCGGCAACGACTTATCGCAACCCGCGAGCAGCACCGAACCGTCGAGGCGCTCAGCCTGCATCACCGTCTCCACCGAATCGGCGATAACCTCGCGCGACACCAGCGAGAAGTGCATGCCCTCGTGGCCCATCGAGATGCCGTCCGAGACCGAAATGGTGCCGAACTCTAGCGGGTAGCCGCCGCCCGCGTGCACGCCGTCTTTCACGGCCTTCGCGAGACGATCGAGGGAGAGGTTACACGGAGTGATCTCGTTCCACGACGACGCGACGCCAATCTGGGGCTTCGCAAAGTCTTCATCGCCCATGCCGACGGCCCGCAGCATGCCGCGCGAGGCGGTCGCTTCGAGGCCATCGGTCACCTGGCGCGAACGGGGCTTAATATCGGGGGCGTTGGTGGTGGTGTCAGTCATGCGACTAGCCTACGTCCGCACACCGCACCACCTCGTACCGGTTCACCAATTGGGCAGGGTCACGAGGCTTGCCGCGCGCCCGCGAACTCGCCCGCGGCCGCCACCAGCGCCTCGAACAGGCGCACGTCGCGGTCCTGCTCGGGGTGCCACTGCACCGCCAACTCGAACCGCTCCCCCGTTCCCTCCATCGACTCAGGCACCCCGTCGCTCGACGCCGAGGTCACCCGGTACGGGCCCGCATCTTTTACCGACTGATGATGGTGGCACTGCACGCTCACCTCTCGGTCCAGCAGCCCCGCGATCTTCGTGCCGCCCTCGATGCTCACCCGCGTGGTGCCGAACAGGTTCGCCCCCGGCGAGTGATGCAGGTGCCCGAGCTGCTCGGGAATGTGCTGGTTAAGTGACCCGCCCGCGTGAACCGCCATGAGCTGCATGCCGCGGCAAATGCCCAACACCGGCATGCCCACCTCCTTGGCCGCGGCGAGCAGCGCGAGCTCGGAGGCGTCACGGTCCTCGTGCCACTCCGTGACCGTCTCGTGGGGCGTCTCGCCATAGCGAGACGGGTTCACGTCGGCGCCACCACAGACCACCAGGCCGTCAACGCGAGACAGCACCACGCGCGCGTCCGGCAGAGTAAACGAGGCCGGCAGCAAAACGGGCAGACCGCCCGCCGCCACCACGGAGCGAGCATAGGTGCTGGTCAGCAGGTCGGCCTCGCGTTCGAGCCAGCCCGCCCAGCTGGCCGGTACGCGATACATCGACAGCGCAATGATGGGGCGGTTCGCAGAGTTCTCGGTCACGCAAAGTCCTCTTCGAGCGGGGTGACATAGGCCCCGGCGAGGCCCCCGTCGACCAGAAAATCGGTGCCCGTGATGAAGCTTGCCTCATCGGAGGCGAGAAACGCCACGGCGTTCGCGAGCTCTTCGGGCTCCGCGAACCGGCCCATGGGAATGTGCACGAGCCGACGCGCCGCGCGCTCCGGGTCTTTTGCGAACAGCTCACGCAGCAGGGGCGTGTTCACGGGCCCCGGGCAGAGCGCGTTCACGCGGATGCCCTTGCGCGCGAACTGCACGGCCAGCTCCCGAGTCATGGCGAGCACGCCGCCCTTCGAGGCCGTGTACGAGATCTGCGAGGTCGCGGCGCCGCGCAGGGCCACGAAAGACGCCGTGTTGATGATCGAGCCGCCCCCCTGTTCGAGCATGTACGGCAGCACGGCCTTGCAGCAGTAATACACCGACTTGAGGTTCACGTCTTGGACGAGATCCCACGCGTCGGGTTCGGTCTTCAAAATGCTGTCATCGCTCGGCGGTGAAATGCCCGCGTTGTTGAACGCGATGTCGACGCGCCCGTAGGTGCTCTTCGCGAACGCGAACAGTGCCTCCACCTCCGCCCGGTCTGTCACGTTCACCTTGCAGAACGCGCCGCCCAGCTCGGCCGCCACTCCGGGGCCCTTCGCCTCGTCCAGGTCGCCGACGACCACCTTCGCGCCCTCGGCCACGAACTTCTTCGCCGTCGCGAGGCCGATTCCCGAGCACCCGCCCGTAATCACCGCGACCTTGCCGTCCAATCGTCCCGTCATGTCTGCTCCTAATTTTCAGTGCTGATGAATACGTTTTTGACTTCGCTGAAGCTGTTAAGCGCGTCGGGGCCCAGCTCGCGGCCGAGTCCCGACTGCTTGAAGCCGCCGAACGGGGTCCAGTAGCGCACGCTCGAATGCGAATTGATTGAGAGGTTGCCCGACTCGACCCCGCGCGCGACCCGCAGGGCGCGGCCGATGTCGCGCGTGTAGATAGACCCCGAGAGACCAAACTCGGTGTCGTTGGCGAGGCGAATCGCCTCGGCCTCGTCGGCAAACGGCATGACCGCCACGACGGGGCCGAACACCTCGTCGCGCCAGATGGGGTCGTCGACGCCGCGGGGCATCGCGACCGAGGGCGCCACGAAGTAGCCGTCGCCGCCGGGGGCGCTGCCCGAATAGGCGATGTCGGCGCCGGCAATGTACTGCGTGACGCTGTCGCGGTGCCGCGCCGTGATCAGGGGGCCCAGGTCGGTGCCCGCCCCCGCCGGGTCGCCCACGACGAGCTTCGTGACCGCCGGTTCGAGGGCCGCGAGAAACTTTTCGTAGACGTTCTGCTGCACGAGGATCCGGCTGCGCGCGCAGCAATCCTGACCCGAGTTTTCGAACACCGCACCGGGAGCCGCCGCGGCCGCCGCCTCGATGTCTACATCGTCGAAGATGATGTTCGCGCTCTTGCCGCCCAGTTCAAGCGTGAGCCGTTTGATCTGGTCGGCGCAGCCGCGCATGATGCCCTGCCCCACCTCGGTAGAGCCCGTGAAGCACACCTTGCGCACGAGGGGGTGGTCGACAAACCGCTGCCCCACGACCGAGCCGCGGCCCGTGACCACCTGCAGCAGGTGCTCCGGCAGCCCCGCCTCGAGGGCCAGCTCGGCGAGCCGCAGGGCGGTCAGCGGGGTGACCTCGGCGGGCTTGAGCACCACGGCGTTGCCCGCCGCGAGGGCCGGCGCAAAACCCCAACCCGCGATGGGCATGGGAAAGTTCCAGGGCACGATCACGCCGACCACGCCGAGGGGTTCGTGAAACGTGATGTCGACGCCGCCCGGCACAGGAATCTGCTGGCCCGCGTGCCGTTCGGGTGCGCCCGCGTAGTAGTTCAGCACGTTCGCGACGTTGTCGGCCTCCCACAGCGCATTGCCGAGCACGTGGCCCGAGTTCAGCACCTCGAGGGCCGCGAGCTCGTCGCGGTGCTCGGTCACCTGAGCGGCAAACGCGCGCAGCAGGGCCGCCTTGGTGCCGGGTGCCACGTCGCGCCACGCGAGGTAAGCCGCCTGCGCGCGTTCGATCGCGGCGTCCACCTCGGCCGCCGAGGCGGCACCGATCTGGGTAAAGGACGCCCCCGTGGTCGGGTTAAAGAGTTCCGTGGCGCCGGCGTCACCGTAGGAGGTGCCGGGCAGGGTCAGGTTCGCTGCGGTCATGGTTATAGCCTTTCAAATCCGCGCACGAGTTCCCAATCGGTGACGCTCGCTTCGAACGCGCTCAGCTCGACGTCGGCGTAATTGAGGTAGTGCTCGACCACCTCGTCGCCCAGTGCGGCGCGGGCCACGGCCGAGTTCGCCAGGGCGTCGCGCGCCGCGTACAGGTTGGTGGGCACCGACGGGGCACCCGATTCGTAGGCGTTGCCGCGTGTCTCGGGTTCGAGGGTCAACTGATTCTCGATGCCGTGCAGCCCGCCCGCGAGCATCGCCGCCACGGCGAGATAGGGGTTTACGTCGCCGCCGGGCAGGCGATTCTCCATGCGCGCGGCGGGGCCCTCGCCCACGAGCCGCACGGAGCACGTGCGATTGTCGAGACCCCAGGCAATCGCGGTGGGCGCGAACGATCCCTTCGCGAAGCGCTTGTACGAGTTGATGTTCGGCGCGTAGAACAGCGTGAAGTCGTTCATGGTTGCCAGCACTCCGGCGATGAACGACTCGTACAGGGGCGTGCGCTGGCCGTCCTTCCAGAACACGATGTCTCCGTCCAGTGAGCGCAGCGACATGTGAATATGGCACGAATTGCCCTCGCGCTGGTTGGGCTTCGCCATGAACGTGATGGCCTGCTCGTAGTCGTTCGCGAGGGTCTTGGCGATGTGCTTGTAGATCACGTGGTTGTCGGCGGTGGTGAGCACGTCATCGTACTTGAAGGCGATCTCGTGCTGACCGAAGTTGCACTCGCCCTTGGCCGACTCGGGCAGCAGGCCCGCGGCGTCGCACACGGCGCGAATCTCGCGCAGCAGCGGCTCCACGCGGTCGGAGCCGAGCAGCGAGTAGTCGACGTTGTAGTAGTTGGCGGGTTCGAGGTCGCGGTAGCCCTGCTTCCAGGCGTCCCGATACGTCGTGTCGTAGAGCACGAACTCGAGTTCGGTGCCGGCCAGGGCCACGAAGCCGAGGTCTTTCGCGCGCTGCACCTGCTTTGCGAGAATGGCGCGCGGCGACGGCGCGATGGGCCCGCCGTGGTGGTCGGTGAGGTCGCATTGAATCATGACGGTGCCGGGCCGGTGCACGAGCTCGCGAATCGTGCCGAAGTCGAACTCGAACCGCATGTCTCCGTAGCCGGTCTCCCACGACGACATCTTGTAGCCCGCGACCGTGTTCATGTCGACGTCGACGGCGAGCAGGTAGTTGCAGCCCTCGGTGCCGTGCGCGAGCACGTCGCTCAGAAAGTACGACGCGTGCAGCACCTTGCCCTGCAGGCGGCCCTGCATGTCGGTGAAGCCCGCGATCACCGTATCGACGACGCCCTCGGTGATGAGCTGTTTGAGTTGTTCGACGGTGAGCAGTCGATCTTTAGCCATGAGTGGGTTCCTTTGCTGTGGGGCGCCCGGCGTGCGGGTCGGCAGTCTGGTCTGGGCGGGGCGCGAGACCCCGAATGAGTGCCGCCGTGGCGGCGCAATGCTGAGTCATGACGTCGTGCGCCTCGCGCGCGTTCCCGGCGATGATGGCCTCGACGAGGCTCTCGTGTTCGGACTGCGCGTGATCAATATTGGTGGGTAGGAACGGGATGCGATCGAGCAGTCGATGCACCTGTTGGAGCGTGTCGGTGGCGGTGCTCACGACCCGGGGCGAGCCGGTGAGCCTGGCGATGGTGAGGTGAAAGCGGGCGTCGGCGGCGCGATACTCGCTCGGCGTGGCGGCCTGCTGCGTGGCCCGCAGGGCCGCCCGCAGCCACTCGGCCTCGTCGGCGGTGGTCTCGCACGCCGCGGCCACGCGGGCGTAACCCGGTTCGGTGGCCTCGCGAAACGTCAGTAGGTCGCGCACGTCGGCCTCGAGATCGGGGGTTGCCTCGGGGCCGGTTTCGCGGGTGGCCGTCAGGGCGGACGCTCCGGGGGCTGGGTTCGCGGCTTCGAGGACGGTGGTGCCGCCCCCGCGCCCGCGCTGGGTGCTCACGAGGCCCGCCGTGCGCAGGGCCGTGATAGCCTCTCGCACCGTGGCCCGCGAGACGCCCATCTGGGCTGCGAGGTCCCGCTCGCCCGGCAACTGGGTGCCGGGCCTCAGGATGCCAAACTTGATGGCCGTGCCGAGCTGCTCGACGCAGTGCTCGAACGGCATGAACACGCGCACGGGTCGCACGATCCATTGCAGGTCGAGGGGGCTATCGAGGTAGTCACGGGGATCCCCAAGGGGCGAGAGGCCCGGTTCGGTCACGATTCCTCAAGAATCTCGTCGGCCTTCTTGGTGAGGTGCTCGGCGCTGTCTTGATTCATGAACGTGCGCTTGCCCCATGCGAACCAGGTGGCGATCGCAACGATGATGACGACCACGACCGCGACCGGAGCATAATTGAAATTCTCCACGCCGGTGACGGGCACGGGCGGCAGCACGAACATGACGCAGATGATGCAGACCCACACGACGGCGACCCACCCGATGAGGCGGCTGTAGCGGCCGAGGTTCCAGGGGCCCGGCTTGAAGTCCGGATTGCGCAGGCGCAGGAACACGGGCACCACGTAAGCAATGTAGAGGCCGATCACGGCGATCGAGGTGACCGCGAGGTATGCCGTCGTGCTCACGAGCGCCGGGGTGGCGAGCAGAATCGAGCAGACGACGCAGAGCCAGATCGAGTTGGTGGGGGTGTTGGTCTTGGGGTTGACCTTGGCCCAGATGCGCGAGCCCGGCAGGGCGTTGTCGCGGCTGAACGCGTAGCTCATGCGGCTGTTTGCGGTGACCGAGGCCATGCCACAGAAGAACTGGGCCATGCACACGATGAACAGCAAGAACTTGGCGACCGTGGGGTTGCCTAGTGCCTCGAGGAAGATGTCGGCAGGCACGAGGCCCGTGCCCTCGCTCGCGGTGCTCGCGAGCTTCGTGAGGTGTTCCGCCGAGGAGTCTTGGATGGCCGCGGTGATCGAGTACAGCAGAATGGCGCCGCCGACGAGGGAGACCAACACACTGTTGACGATGCCGCGGGGCGCTGCCAGCGAGGCGTTCTTGGTCTCTTCGGCGACGTGCGCGCTCGCGTCGTAGCCCGTGTACGTGTATTGGGCCATGAGCAGGCCCATGAAGAAGACGTAGGGCGCGAAGCCCCAGCCGGTGTCGTTATGCCAGCCGGTCATGGTCCAGCTAAAGCTCTGGTGCTTGGTGGGCATGATCCACAGGGCGCCGACGATGATGAGCGTGCCGAAGATGTGCCACCACGCGCTCACGGTCGAGAGAAAGTTGACGAGGCTCACGCCCTTGGCGTTGAGCAGCGCGTGAATCAAAATAATGACCACGAACAGGGCGAACGTTCCGCCCGGGGTGACCTCCACGCCCCACGCGAGGTTCGCGAAGGCCATCATGGTGGTCGCGCAGCCGAAGTCGATGGCGGCGGTGACGGCGATCTCGCCGAGAAAATTGAACCAGCCCACGCCCCAGGCCCACTGGCGCTTGTTCTTGGTGGCGAGGCGTCCGGCCCAAAAATATAGGCCGCCCGCGGTGGGGTATTTGCTGCAGACCTCGGCCATCGCGGCGGCGACGCAGAGCACGAAGACGCCGCAGATGATCCAGCCGAGGTTGACGGCGCGGGGGCCGCCCGACGAGAGGGCGATTTGGTACGAGGTGAAGCAGCCCGCGAGGATGCTGATGATCGAGAACGAGACGGCGAAGTTCGAGAAGCCCGACATTCCGCGCTTGAGTTCTTGTTTGTAGCCGAGGTCGGCGAGGGCCGCCGCGTCGTCGTCGATGTGGTCGGGGGTGGGTTGTCCGCTCATGAGTCTCCGTTGACGTCTGGATGGGATCAGCCGCGGGCACTTCGCGCGGCAATGGTCTAACCATAGACCTTTTGTGACGCGAGCCGCACTATTTCGCGGAAAAGGGCTCGCAAAACCTGATGCGGCCGTGCCCACCACGGATTTATATAACAAGTTGCCCAGTTATGCGATATGTTGGAGATCCGCACCCGCCCACCAGGAGCATCATGAGCTACACCCCCGATAAGATCCGACACCTCACCCTCTCGACCGCGAGGCTCCCCCTCGCCACCCCCATCTCCGACGCCAAGGTGTTCACCGGGCGCCAAAAGCCCATGACCGAGGTCGTTTTTCTGTTTGCCGAGATCACCACGGAACAGGGCCACACGGGCCTCGGTTTCTCGTACTCCAAGCGCGCCGGCGGCCCGGCCCAGTACGCCCACGCGCGCGAGGTCGCAGCCACCCTGATCGGCGCGGACCCCAACGACATCGGCAAGCTTTACACACAACTGCTCTGGGCCGGCGCCTCGGTGGGCCGCTCGGGAGTCGCCACCCAGGCCATCGCCGCGCTCGACATCGCCCTCTACGACCTGAAGGCCAAGCGCGCGGGCCTGCCCCTCGCGAAACTGCTCGGCGCCCACCGCGATTCCGTGCGCACCTACAACACGTCGGGCGGGTTTCTGCACGCGAGCATCGACGAGATCACCGAGAACGCCTCGCGCACGCTCGCCGCCGGCATCGGCGGCATCAAGATCAAGGTCGGCCTCCCCGATTGCAGCGAAGACCTGCGCCGCGTCGCAGCCGTGCGCGAACACCTCGGCGCGAGCGTACCCCTCATGGTCGACGCCAACCAGCAGTGGGACCGCGCCACCGCCCTGCGCATGGGTCGGCACCTCGAAGAGTTCGACCTCACCTGGATCGAAGAACCCCTCGACGCCTATGACGCCGCGGGTCACGCGGCCCTCGCGGCCGCCCTCGACACCCCCATCGCGACCGGCGAGATGCTGGCCTCAGTCGCCGAGCACGAGCGACTGATCGCCGAGCGCGCCTGCGACATTATTCAGCCCGACGCGCCCCGCGTCGGCGGCATCACCCAGTTTCTGCGCCTCGCCACCCTGGCCGACCAGGCCGGCCTCGACCTCGCCCCGCACTTCGCGATGGAGATTCACCTGCATCTCGCCGCCGCCTACCCGCGCGAACCCTGGGTCGAACACTTCGACTGGCTCGACCCGCTGTTCAACGAACGGCTCGAAACCCGCGACGGCCGCATGCTCGTGCCCGAGCGACCCGGCCTCGGCGTCACCCTCAGCGCTCAGGCCCGCGCCTGGACCACCGACTCCGTCGACTTCGGCACCGCGTAGACCCGCCATGAGCCCAAACCTCACGGCCAACCTCGTCGGTCACCTGCGCGAACGCATCACGAGCGGCGACCTCGCGCCCGGCGACAAGCTGCCCAGCGAGAGCGAACTCATGGCCGCCCACGGGGTCTCCCGCACCGTGGTGCGCGAGGCCATCACGCGGCTGCAGGCCGAGGGCCTCGTGCACACGCGGCGCGGCGCCGGTAGCTTCGCCCTCACCCCGCCCGCAGACGACCCCGCCGCCGCGAGCGCCCCGCGCACCCTTGACGAGCGACGTCACCTGCTTGCCTTTCGCATGGGCGTCGAAACCGAGGCCGCAGCCCGCGCGGCGGGTCGCACCGACCCGGCCACGCGCGCGTCCCTCACCGGTGCCCTCGCTGCCCTACGCGCCGCCGGCAGCCACCCCGGCCAGGCCATGACCAGCGACTACGAGTTTCACCTCGCCATCGCCCGCGCGAGCGGCAACCCCTACTTTGTCGACGCCGTCGAGCGCTTCGGCCCCGCGCTCATCACCATGCCGAGGCGTCGCCTGACCGCCGCCGCCCGTGCCGAGCACACCATGCGACTCGAACGCGTGGCCGCCGAGCACGAGAGCATCCTCGCGGCCATCACCTCGGGCGACCCGCAGGCCGCCGCCGCGGCCATGCGCACGCATCTCGTGAACTCCCTGCATCGCCTCGAAACCGAGGCGAACGGCGGCTAAACGCGCGAAAGCGCCCGGGCCGCGTGGCCCGAGCGCTCCCGTCATGCGTGCGCGAAACTACTCGCTGACGCCCAGCTTTTCGAGAATCAAGTGCCGGACGCGCGCGGCGTCGGCCTGGCCCCGGGTGGCCTTCATGACGCCGCCCACGATGGCGCCGATGGCCTGCACCTTGCCGCCGCGAATCTTGTCGGCGACGTCGGGCTGCGCCGCGAGCGCATCGTCGATGGCGCTGAGCAGGGCGCCGTCGTCGCTGACCACCTCGAGACCGCGCGCCGCGACCACCTCGGCCGGGCTGCCCTCGCCCGCGAGCACCCCCTCGAGCACCTGCTTGGCGAGCTTGTCGGTGAGCTTGCCGTCGTCGACGAGCTTCTGCAGCTCGCCCACCTGCGCGGGCGTGACCTGAAGTTCGGTGAACTCCTTGCCCTCGACCTTCGCGGCGCGTGCGAGCTCGCCCATCCACCACTTGCGGGCGGCGGCCGCCGAGGCCCCGGCGGCGATGGTCTCTTCGATGATGTCGATCGCGCTCGCATTCACGACGTCGCGCATTTCTTCATCGGAGTAGCCCCACTCGCCCTGCAGTCGGCGCTTGCGCGCGGCCGGCATCTCGGGCAGGGTGGCCCGCAGTTCTTCGACCCATTCGCGGCTCGGCGCGACGGGCACGAGGTCGGGCTCAGGAAAGTACCGGTAATCCTCGGCGTCCGACTTGGGCCTGCCCGAGGTGGTGATGCCCGTGTCCTCGTGCCAGTGCCGGGTCTCCTGCACGATCTTCTCGCCCGCGCTGAGCAGCGCCGCCTGGCGCGAAATCTCGTAGCGCACGGTGCGTTCGATCGACCTAAACGAGTTCACGTTCTTGGTTTCGGTGCGCGTGCCAAGCGGCGATTCGGGTGTGGGACGCAGCGAGACATTCACGTCGGCACGCACGTTGCCACGCTCCATGCGGGCCTCCGACACCTCGAGGGCCCTAAAGATGTCGCGCAGGGTCTGCACGTACGCGCGGGCCACCTCGGGTGCGCGAGCACCGACGCCCGTGATGGGCTTCGTGACGATCTCGACGAGGGGAACGCCCGCGCGGTTGTAGTCGATCAGCGAGTGCGTCGCGCCGTGAATACGACCGGTCGCGCCGCCCACGTGAGTGTTCTTGCCCGCGTCTTCTTCCATGTGCGCGCGCTCGATCTCCACGCGAAAGACCGTGCCGTCCTCGAGTTCCACGTCGAGGTAACCCTCGTACGCGATGGGCTCGTCGTACTGCGAGGTCTGAAAATTCTTGGGCACGTCGGGGTAGAAGTAGTTCTTGCGCGCGAAGCGGCAGTACTCGGCGATCTGGCAGTTCAGCGCGAGACCGATCTTGATCGCGTACTCGACCGCCTTGCCGTTGACCACGGGCAGCGTGCCGGGCAGGCCCAGCGACACCTCGGTGACGTTCTCGTTCGCGCCGCCGCCGAAGGCATTGGGGGCCGAATCGAACATCTTCGTGACGGTGCCCAGTTCGACGTGTACCTCGATGCCGAGGGTCGGGTCGAACGCGGCCAGCGCCTCGTCGTAATCCATCAGGTCGACCATGAGTTATGCACCCTTCCCAAGCGCCGGGGCCTTCGCGAGCAGCGGGCCACCCCACTGATCTTCAAGCAGCTTTTCGAGCGCGCCGCCGACGCGGTAAAGGCGTTCGTCGCCGCGAATCGGAGCCAGAATCTGAAAGCCCACGGGCAGACCGTCATCGGAGAGCCCCGACGGCAGCGACATGCCCGGAATGCCGGCGAGGTTCGCGGGCAGCGTGGCGATGTCACCGAGGTACATCGACAGCGGGTCTTCGAGCTTCTCACCCAGCTTGTAGGCCGTGGTGGGCGCGGTGGGCGACACGAGCACGTCGGCCTGCTCAAACGCGGCGTTGAAGTCGCGTTGAATCAGGGTGCGCACCTTCTGGGCGCTGCCGTAGTAGGCGTCGTAGTAGCCCGCCGACAGCGCATACGTGCCGAGGATGATGCGGCGCTTCACCTCGGCCCCGAAGCCCTGGCCTCGGGTAGCTGCCATGACGCGTTCGGCCGTGACCGGCGCGTCGTCAGGTGTCACCCGCAGGCCAAACCGCATGCCGTCAAATTTAGCGAGGTTCGAGGAGGCCTCGCACGGCATGATGAGGTAGTACGCACCGAGGGCGTACTTGAGATTGGGGCAGGAGACCTCGACGATCTCGGCGCCCGCCGCGGCGAGCAGGGCCAGCGATGCGTTGAACGACGTGAGCACGCCGGGCTGAAAACCCTCGCCCTCGCTCACGAGTTCTTTGATCACGCCAATCTTCATGCCCTGCACCTCACCGCGCTGCGCGGCGCCCACGAGGTCGCCGAGCGCATCGGGCAACGAGGTTGAATCGCGGGGGTCGTGACCGCCGAGCAGCTCGTGCAGCAGCGCCGCATCGAGCACGGTGCGCGCGCAGGGGCCCGCCTGATCGAGCGACGAGGCCATGGCGATGAGGCCATAGCGCGAGATGCCGCCGTAGGTGGGCTTCACGCCGACCGAGCCGGTCACGGCGGCGGGCTGGCGAATCGAGCCTCCCGTGTCGGTGCCCACCGCGAGGGGGGCCTCAAAGGCCGCGACGGCCGCAGCCGAGCCGCCGCCCGAACCGCCGGGAATGCGGTCGAGATCCCACGGATTGCGCGTGGGGCCGTACGCGCTGCGCTCGGTGGTCGAACCCATGGCGAACTCGTCGAGGTTGGTCTTGCCGAGCATCGGCAGGCCGGCCGCGCGCAGCGTGGTCACGAGCGTGGCATCGTAGGGGGGCATCCAGCCCTCAAGAATCTTGGACCCCGCGGTGGTGGGCTGGCCCTTCGTCACCACGATGTCTTTAACGGCGATGGGCACGCCGGCCAGGGGGTGCAGCTCGTCGCCCGCGGCACGCCGCTGGTCGACCTGCGCGGCGACCGCGAGGGCCTCCTCGGTGTTGACGTGCAGAAAGGCGTTGACCTCGCCCTCGACCTCGGCGATGCGGTCGAGGTGGGCCTGCGTCGCTTCGACCGACGAAATCTCCTTCGCGCGCAGGTGCTCGGCGAGGTGAGCGGCGGTCAGTCGGGTGGGGTCTCCCCCGCCCCCGTTCAGGTGACTCATGGTTATTCCTCCCCCAGAATCTGCGGCACGGCGAACTTGTTGTCTTCGCTTTCGGGTGCGCCCGCGAGGCCATCGGCGACGGGCAGCACGTGCGCGACGACGTCTTCGCGGAACACGTTCGTAAGGGGTACGGGATGACTGGTGGCGGGTACGTCGTCGCCGGCGGCCTGGCTTACCTCGGCCACGGCATCCACAATCACGTCGAGTTCGCCCGCGAAGCGGTCAATCTCGGCATCGGTGAGGTGGAGTCGGGCGAGGTCAGCCAGGCGCGCGACTTCGTCACGGTTAATGGCAGACATGATCTTTATCTTAGGGGACGCACGCGTGGCCCTCGGGTTGCGTCGCCCTGCGTGGACAGGGCCGGGCGCGGCTCACGCCGCGCCATTACGTAACTCTTGACCACAAAAGTGGGCCCGGCTCGAGCTCGTTGGGAGCGTTCTAAGTGTGATCCGCAAATGTGGAGGTTGCCTCTTGTGTCGCAACCATCTTCATAAACATGGGCAGCGTCACCAACGCGATGACACCGGCCAGAGCAACATAGATTCCGGTAGCCAAGGCAGTGATAGGTACAGCCCAGGTCATGAGCGCGGGCGTAAGACCTGCGAAAAAAATCGCGGCGATATTATACGAGAACGACGTGCCCGTAGAACGAACTTGCGCAGGAAACACTCGAGCCAGGGCCGAGGGAATTACACCAGAATAACCCGACACGGCAAGGCATAGCAGTATGTGCACCGCAACCAATAACGGCATGCTCGGCGCCGCATGGAGCACTGCAAGCGCCGGAATTGGCACTACGATAAGTGCCCACGTAGACCACGTGAGGGTGCGGCCCGTGCCAAAGCGGTCCGCGAGTCGACCTGCATAAACACAGGCGAAAATCATGCATACGTTACCCGCGAGAGACGCCCAAAAGGCATCGTTTGACGTAAACCCAAACTTTGCGTCCTTAGACGAATAATACGTAATCGCATAAATCACCAGTGAGTACACGCTCACCTGCCAAAGAATTGCCATGAGCGCTGCCACCGCAAGTTGGCGTGAATACTGTCGAAACAACTCGCGAATCGGAGACCTCTTGTGTACGCCTATCTGCTCGCGCAAGTTTAAGAACTCCTCAGTCTCATCGAGGCGCTTGCGGATATAAACGGCCACGGGAACGATCAGGAGTCCTACAAAGAACGGGATCCGCCACGCCCACGCGGTGAGCTGGCTATCTGAAAACGTCGACGTGATCACAACTCCGATGAGAGCCGACAGGGCGTTGGCGACGCCCATTGAACCTTGCAACCACCCTGTCAATCCAGCGCGTCGGGCCGCAGGGGCCTTTTCTACCAGGTATGACGTGGCGCCTCCGATCTCACCCCCGGCCGAGAAACCCTGAAAGAGACGGCCGACCAGCAACAACACTGGTGCGCCGAATCCGATTGCCCAAAATGGCGGTGCAAAACCAATGATGAACGTACCCAAAGCCATTAGGGACACCGTCAGCATGAGAGTCTTTTTACGACCTTGGGTGTCTCCATACGAGCCCAAAACAATAGCACCTAGCGGGCGTGCTACAAACCCGACAGCAAAAACTAGAAATGTCGCGACGAGGCCAGAAGCCGAATCGCCTTGCACGAAGAAGTTCGCACTGATGTACGACGCAAAAAATGCGTAACTCGAAAAATCAAACCACTCCAGTGTGTTTCCAGCGGCCGCCGCGATGACTACTTTACGAAGTGGATCGCGACTGGCACCTGTCCGCGCCGATGTAGAAGTTTGAGGTGGATTTATTCTTGACATGCTGGGTCCTCGAAGTGTGAAATAAACTTGTAAAGAGACTTAGTGCGACGTTGCACTTAAGATGCTAGCGACGTGGTGACGTCCAGCTCCGACAGGGTCTTGGCGAGAACGTGAATTCCACGCGCAATGTCCTCGATCGGGGTGAATTCTTCGGGGCAATGACTGCGACCTCCCACCGATGGAATGAAAATCATGCCCATCGGCCCCAGGTGAACCATGTGAGCGGCATCATGACCTGCGCCTGATGGAACGGGCGTCCAGGTGTAGCCAAGTCGCTCGGCGCACAGTGCTATCCGGTCGCGTATCGCTGGTTCGGTGGGCACTGCGTCCTGGTCGGTGAGCCACTCGATCATGTGCGACACTCCGCGGCGGTTTGCTTCGAGCCCAATCTGCTCGGCGAGTCGTCCCTTGACCCCGTGGAGCCACGATTGATCAGTTGATCTCAGTTCGGCCCAAAGGCGCGCCTCTGAAGGCACGACGTTGAACGAACCCGGGTAAGACTCAATGCGTCCGGTAGTTGCGACACCATGCACCGGTGCTCCACAGCCTTCACGTTCAATGGTGAGCACGGCAGCCGCGGCCGCACTGAGCGCGTCGAGACGACCGTCCATGGGTGTCGCTCCGGCATGATCTGCGCGTCCAACGAATCGCGCCATAAGCCTGTCGATGCCGGCTATGGCCGTGACCACTCCAATATCATGTCCGGACTTTTCCAGCAAGGGCCCCTGCTCAATGTGCAGCTCTATATACGCGTGGAGGGAGTTTGGAGCCCATGCGTTACGCAACGCCGAATCTGGATTAATTCCGACTTTTGCCAAGGTGTCCCCCAAGGTGTCGCCACTTGCGCCAATCATATTTAAGTGTTCTGGAATCAGGACGCCTGCCAGCGATCTCGAACCCACACACGAGATGCCGAATTCATTAGGTTCCTCTCCTAGAAAATCCACCACATATAGGTCGCGATTCAGGGTCACACCACTACGTCGCATCGCAGCTACGGCTTCGATGGCACCGAGGACGCCAACGATGCCATCAAACCTCCCCCCACCTCGGACCGTATCTGTGTGAGAGCCCGTCATGATGGGCTTGAGGGTGACTCCTGCCTTCGAACCACGCCCCTCTAACCGCCCTACGACATTGCCACCAGCATCCAAGGTCACGTCGAGTCCGGCCTGCCGCATTTTCGCCGCGACAAATTCACGCGAGCCTCGGTACGGGTCGCTGAACACTTGGCGTGTCCACCCGTCTTGGGTGTCGTCCACGAACGTTGCCATCTCGGCGAGACTCGCCTCGAACGACTCGGCGTCCACGTCGATGGGGATCTGAGTCACAGTTATGCTCCCAATTCAAGAGGGTCGGTCGGGTTCCACAGCGGACACTGCAAAGGCTGGTGTCTAACGAGTTTTTCTATGCATTCCCGAAGTTTTGGCACGAGGAGCTCCGGGTTGGGCACGCGTGCGCTGGGCCCCGTCACTGACAGGCAACAGTAGACGTTGTCGTGTTCGAACACGGGCAGGCCAACACCTGTCCATTGCGGTTGCACCTCGCCGTGAGACACGTCGTAGCCACGCTGTCGGATGAGTGCCAGTTTCGTGCGTAATTCGACCTCTGTGGGTGTCGCCGACGTGTATCGACGTAGGCCGTTCGCAATAACATTCTCAATAATCGGGTCAGCCGCAAATGCAAGCAGGGGGGTGGCGCTGGCGCCCGCGTGAAGCGCCCGTGTCTCGCCGATGCGAAACAAAGCTGTTGCACCTCGACTTGCCGACACCACATCCAGGCACAGGGCGAGGGTGTGCACGCGCACGGTTAGCACTGCCGTGAGACCAGTCTCTGACGACGCAAATTTAAGTGCGGGCCGAGCATGATCAACCAGGTGCGGGCCGTCGCTCGATTCGGTCGCTAAAGCTGCACCTGCATGTATCCGGCCGTCGTATTCCACAACGAACCCCGCCTGACGCAGTTGGTTTACTATTCGGTACGTAGTCGCTAGAGGTAGACCGGACTTATCCGCAAGTTCCTTGACGCTTGCCCCGCTCGAAACCGACACCAGGTGCAAGATGCCCAGGCCACGCGCGAGAATAGAGGAGCCACGCACACCAGTGGCGAGAATCTTATGCAATATCGAATTCATGGCTAGGACCGCGTCGCGAGTCGACCATATCCTGGGTCGCCGAGTACTCCCGATTCAGCGTCCCAGATTTTTTGTCCGCGTAGAAATGTCATCTGCACGTAGCCACCTGGCCGCATGCTCGCGTAGGGGCTCCATCCCGCGTGTGAATGCAACTCTTCGTCGTGAACTTCAAACGTTGCATCGGGACGGAAGACCATGATGTCGGCGTCGAAGCCGGGCTCGAGGCGGCCCTTGTAGTTTCCAAGTCCAAACCGATCGGCTGGCCCGGCCGTCAGCGCGCGCACAGCATTATCGAAGTAAGCGGACGGTTCGGTATTTCGCGACAGCGCGCCGCCGAGGGTGACGCTGACTAAGGTTTCAACACCCGGGGCGCCCGAGGCGTTTTCGAGAATTCGCGCTTGAGATTTCATGGAGAGCGGCCAGGGAGCGTGGTCCGACGAAATGACCGGAATCAAGCCATCACGGACACCTGCCCACAGACCCTCGACGTGTTCAGGGTCGCGCAATGGCGGATTTATTTTGAGTCGTGCGCCATGTGTATGCATGTCGTCGGCGGTGAACGTGAGGTAATGCGGGCACGTCTCCAGAGAAATATCTGCACCGTCCTCGTTCCACCAGGCTGCCAACTTCACTGCACGAGGAATAGACATGTGGCAGAGATGCAGGCTGGTACCGCGGTCGCGAGCGATCTCCATGGCAGTCAGCACGCCGAGCGATTCCGACACGGGTGGCCGCGTCCGAACGTGAGTGAGAGGGTCGAGGGGGTTGGATTCGCGCTCGATGAGTTGTAGGTGTTGCACTATCTCATTATTTTCGGCGTGTACAGCAAGAGTTCGGTCAACAGCCGTCGTCGCGGACATAACGTTAAGGAGCTCCGCGTCGTCGATGCGGGGGAACCGCTCAGTATCGGTGTGATAAAGCGAAACTTTGTACCCGACGACTCCAGCCTCGGCCATGGATTCCGCTTCGCGCCATCCTCCGCCCGGCCAAAGGGTTCCAAGTAGGGCGACATCGGTGACTGCCTCGCGAGTGATGATTTCGCACTTTCGGTTTACAAGGCCCGCATCGCGAACGGGGCCCTTTAGATCAAATGGCATTTCGATGATCGTGGTGACTCCGCCGGCCGCTGCCGATCGTGTTGCCGCAAGCATGCCTTCGCCTTCATGCGAGTAGCAATGGACGTGAGCATCGATCGCTCCTGGTAGAACGAAGGCCTCACCGACGTCAATATGGCGCACACTCCCGAGTTCGCGCTCGCTGGGGCGCCCCATCGTAACGCACGCAATCTTCTGGTCCGCGACCCACACAGAGCCAGGTCCATACGTGCCGTCGCTGTAACGGAGGACGCCCGAGACTACGAGCGTCGGGTTGACTGAAGAATTCATGGTTTGAGTGTGAGGCGGGCCTCGTGGCACTTTCAAAGACATTCCCGCAGATTGGGAATCGCCCCCGGCCGGAGGTGCGGGCCGGGCGCGTTGACCTCGGCGGCCCGGGTTGCCAGAATTTCGACCATGCGCGCCGTGATTTTTGATGCCCTGAATGCCCCGCCCACCGTGCGGGAGGTGCCGCGCCCGCCAACCCCGCCCGGCGGCGTCCTGGTCGAGGTGCACGCGACCGGGCTGTGCCGCAGCGACTGGCACGCGTGGGCTGGTCACGACGAGATCGCCCTGCCGCACGTGCCCGGTCACGAACTCGCGGGGGTCGTCGCCGAGGTGGGCGCGGGCGTGCAGCGCTTCGCGGTGGGTGACCGCGTGACCGTGCCGTTCGTGTGCGGCTGCGGGCGCTGCGACTGGTGCCGCGGCGGCAACGCGCAGGTCTGCCCCGAGCAGCAGCAGCCCGGATTCACCCATTGGGGTTCATTCGCCGAGTACGTGGCGCTCCATGCGGCCGACACGAACCTGATCGCCCTGCCCGACGCGGTCGGTTTCGGGGCGGCGGCGGCCCTGGGCTGCCGGTTCGCCACCGCGTATCGGGGGTTGGCCGGACGCGCGCGGGTGCAGCCGGGCGAATGGGTCGCGGTGATCGGGGCCGGGGGCGTCGGGCTGAGTGCCGTCATGATCGGAGCGGCGCTCAACGCGAGGGTGGTCGCGGTGGATCGCAACCCTGCCGCCCTGGATTACGCGCGCACGCTCGGTGCCGAACGCGTTCTTCTCGCTGGCCTTGATGCGGATCTCCCCGCTCTGGTGCACGAGGTCACAGGCGGCGGCGCTCACGTCGCGGTCGATGCCGTGGGCAGCGAAGCCACGTGTGCCACGGCGTTGCTGTCGCTGCGGCGCCGGGGCCGTCACGTGCAGATTGGCTTGCTGCCCCCAGTGCACGGGCATCCGCGAGTGCCGCTCGACCGCGTGATCGCGTGGGAACTTGATGTGCTCGGTTCGCACGGCATGGCCGCCGCGGATTACCCCGAGCTGCTCGACCTGGTGGCGCGTGGAGTGCTCGACCCGTCACTGCTCATCGCGCGCACGGTGGGGCTCGCCGAGGGAGCGCGGAGGCTGCCGCTGATGGAGGATTCGCGCGAGGCGGGCATCACGATGATCGACCCGCGGGGTTAGGAGTTTGGCGGCTTGGGCGAGTTTGGCGGCTTGGGCGATCGATACACCGTCGGCTGACTCTCTGGAATGCGATGAGCACGCCACTCTGGAAATTTCACATAGCGAGACCGGGCGTCGCTTGACCATACTTACGTAACCGTCGCAAAGTTGAACCACTGAAACTGTGGGCATCTTAATGACAATTGCCCATGCCCATCGCACACGAGACACTTGACGGGTCGTAAACCTCAATCTCATTCGCCACTCAGAGCAGCAGGAAATCGCTGTAAGCGACCACTCAGCACTTAAAGCTAAGCCTTAACGACTAGCAACCCCGACACTGCGACCTGCGATTCATAACGCTACACATATCTTTACATTGTCGGATCTACGAAAATTGCACCTCCACAAGGTGTCGTCTACCGAGCGCCTCGACGGCAGGCTTTCATATGGCGCGCGCCACGCGCTGGTGTTGCGTTGTTTAAGTGACGTAAGGAAGCGGGCCGCATCAGCGGGCCGCATCAGCGGGCCGCATCAGCACAAACTGGTCTGAGGAATGCTCACCAGTAGCCGTTACCGAGGAACCCCTGATGAAATTTGCACAGTCGAAGCAATCTTGGCTCCGCGCCACCGTCGCAGCAACTGCGTTGCTGGCCGCAGTGGCCGGAACCGCAACCGTGGCTAGCGCCGCCAGTGTCGGCATTTCCGGCACGGTGTACAACAACCAAACCTAATACCGATCCGCGACGATCCGAACTGCGGGGATGGGCTTCATCAACATTCAGCTCGACAGTCGACCCAGCCGGAACATCATGTGGCGACTGTGGTCCTCAAACCTGGGCAAGACGTTCGGCAACAACCCCGAGATCACCAACAACTCTAGTTACTCCCTGGCCACGGGAGTCATCGCTGGCACGAGGTTGCAAAACGAGTACGCGCAGGGCCACGGTTCGTGCGTCTTCAGTTGTGGATACAACTTCAGCGGAACTCAAACTTACTGAGGGACGCGACGCGAGGAGCCAGGGTTGACCCTGACGTTGACCCTGGCTCCCCTCGAATGGAACGCCAGACCGGCGAGCCGCCATCAACCTCACGAACCAACGAACGAGGAACCCATGAAAAGCTACTTCCGTCGCACCGCCGCAGTGGCGATCGTCTCGCTCTACATTCCACTCGTCACCACCGCGTGCTCGGGTGGAACTCAAAACGACAAGCAGCAGCCTGTGGATGCCGCCGCGATCACCCAGGAATACATCGCCGAAACCAAGACGCTCMCCCTGCCACCTGGGGCCACGTTCCCCGCCATGAAATACTCCTCTGACACGATCTTCGAACCCGGCAGCGGGAAAGTCGATGCCGACGGCGCGTGGTGGTGCGCCTGGTCACAGCACTATCTGAATTCAGAGGGCGCGGCTCAGCAAGAAGCCCTCACTCAGCTTACGGGATTCACGTCCTTGTACTCCTACAAGACTGCAATGGACTCGGACTCCAAGAAATCAATAGACGCCATCTTGTCGTCGTTGAAGCTCGGCGACCCCGGTCCGCTGCGAAACGACGTGGCCTCTAATTGCAAAAAGGGATCGTAGCCATGGCACGAGGCACCGGAGCGTCCATAAGTCGCCAACGCACGGTTATCTGGGTGCTCGCCGTGGTCCTGATTGTGGGCCTGGGCATCTACTGGCTGTCGTCTCGTCAGCAGGCAGGCGCCCTTGATGGCGAAGCCGTGTCTGCCACACCCGCCGCAGCCCCCGTCGAGGTGCGACGTGGCGACATCACTCCCGTCATCTCACTGAAGGCAAGCGTTAGTGCATCGCCCCTGTTTTCCGTCAGCAACCCAGACCCCGGCACCGTGACCCCCGCAGCAGTGCAGCCCGGTCAGGTGGTAGAGGCTGGGTCGACGCTCTTTACGAGCGGCGAGAAGGCCGTCACGGCCCCCGCCCGCTGCGAAGTCTCGAAGTGGCTGCAAAGCGGCGCGAACCTACCCGCCGGCCTGCCCATAGTCGAGTGCAAGTACCCCGGGTTCGTGCTCGCGGCATCTCTCGATGGGAGTTCCGCGTACACGACCTTGACGGGAACGCTCGGGGCGAAAGGCCTATTGACCAATGGCCCTGGCCATTCGATTGCACGCCACTGCAGGCCTCGCGCGGCGAGGGCTCTGGCACCGACGCGGCTACACAATCCCAGCAACCCATTTCGATCATGTGTGCGATGCCGCCTGAGATTAGGGGTGTGGACGGGGCGAGCGGTCTCGTTGCCCTGCGCGCCGAGCAGGTGAGCGACGCGATTCTCGTGCCACGCACCGCAGTCATGGGCAGCCAAGACAACGGCGTCGTCGGGCTGATTCGAGACGGCAACAGCGTGACGACTCGGGTAGAGCTCGGCGCCACAGACGGCAATCTCATTCAGGTCACCTCGGGACTAAACGCGGGAGACACGATTAGCGCTGTGCCACCTGCCTTGGAGTCACAATGACGGCTTCGCTCACACTCGACAACATCACGAAGACCGTCACCCTGCCCGATGCGAGTGAATTGCGCATTCTGACCGACGTTAGCCTCTCGGTCAGCGCCGGCGAATCGGTCTCGATCATGGGCCAATCCGGCAGCGGCAAATCCACCATGCTCAGCATCATGGGCCTCCTCGCACCCCCCTCGACAGGAGAAGTCTTTGTGGCTGGTGAGTCGGCTTCGACCCTTTCTGACGCCCGCCTTTCACGTGTTCGCAATGAACATTGCGGCTACGTTTTTCAGAACTACTCCCTGATTCCCACCTGGAACGTGGCGCAGAATTGTCAATTACCGCTCCTCTACCGGAGCGACATTTCTGCCCGCGAATCCCGCAGGCGCTCGCAGCAGGCACTCGACCTACTCGGGCTGGGGCATCGCGGTGCCGCCATGCCGCGCGAACTCTCGGGCGGAGAACAGCAGCGCGTAGCCATCGCGCGCGCTCTGGTTCGCGAGCCCAAGGTCGTGCTGGCCGACGAGCCGACGGGGGCCCTCGATCAGGAGACCGCCGAAACGGTCATGCGCGTGCTGTTGGCGGCGGTCCAGCACGTCGGATGCTCCCTCGTGATTGTCACCCACGACGAGGAGGTCGCCAAGGCGACAGAGAAACAGTACGTGCTGTCACGCGGCGTCTTCAGGTGCACCTCATGAACGCCTTCGGCCGCGAATTGCTCTGGGATATTCGCGGTAACCGCCTCAACGCAACCTTGTCGTTCATTGCGCTTTTCGTCGCCATGCTGTCCTTGATACTCGCGGCGGCCCTGTCGAGCGTCGGCACAGACACCCTCGTGGCACGCAGTGAACAACAGGTGGGCCGCGCCGTTACCCTGCAGGCGCCGTTGGCGGGGGTCGAACTCGACCAGGCCCGACTCCAAGCCGTGCAGGCCCAGCTATCTCAGTGGCCCTCGCTCGGTGTCGCCGGAAGCGTCCTGCTGACCTACAGCATGGAATACGCGCCCGGCGCGACCTTCCAACCCGGCGCTGCACATCAGGTGACTAAGGTGAGGCTCATCGGCCCCGAATATCCCGAGATCAGGCGTCTACCTTTAGTGTCGGGTCGCATGATGACGAGCGACCCCTATCCCGGAGAAGTAGTGGTCAATACGTCCTTGGCGGAGGCCCTCGGAGCCCACGTCACCCGACTACAACTCTCGTGGGGCATCACTCCGGCGACGGCGGTCAACGTGGTGGGCGTGGTCGCGGACGGGCAATCCGAACCGTACGCCTATGGCAGCGTTGACGCGTTTGCGACGGCCAACCCCTTCCTGCCCAGCGTGACTGACGCCGTACTTCTCGCCCGCACGTCCACTCCGCAAGCCATGCCCTACGTCAAGCAACTCATGGCGGACGCGGCGAACTCGTTGACCCCTGTCGCCGGCGAACCGCCAACGCGAATCGACACGGCGGACCAGACGCGCGAATCCATGGCCGTTCTCGGCCTAACGTTCCAGGCCCTGGCCGGCGTGGGGCTCGTCGTGGCCATCGTCGGCATGGTCAACGTGGGCCTCGCCGGAATCAGAGAGCGTGCCCGCGACTTCACCATTCGCCGCGCCATGGGTGCCACGCGCACCCGCGTTATCAGCAGCGTGACCGCCTCCACCGTGGTGATCGGGCTCGGCGCAACCTGCGCGGCGATAGTGGTGTCGTACCTGGCCATTTCACGTGCCGTGCCGACCCTTTTGCCCGCCGACGCCGGTTTCGACGCGCCCGAGTTTCCGTGGCAGGCCGTCATTTTGGCGGCCACATTCGGACTCTTCACGTCGCTCGTGAGCGGTTTGATTCCCGCCCTGAAGACTCTGCGCTTTGAGCTGGCCTCTGCACTTCGGGAGTAGCGCCGGTGCTGTGCTGACGTCGCGATGCTCGGTCTCATCTCATTTGCACCGAGGCGCGCGACCGAGCGCGTCGAGCGCAGATCACGCGACTCCCCGCCGATAGTAGCGATACTCGTACGCCGGCTCGAACCCGAGTTGTCGGTACATGCCGAGCGCCCGCGCGTTGTCCGTTTCGACCTGGAGCAGGTGCAGCGTGGCACCTAACCGCTCGGCACCACTCAGCATCTCGTGCATCAGCGCGGCGCCGTAGCCGCGCCCGCGGGCATCGGCGCGGACCGCGACCGCGGCGTGTACGGCGACGCACGCAGCGGTGGGCTCCACGGTGCTCGCTGCGGTGCGCGCCTCGGGGCGCAAATCCGCGAGGGCCACCCGCCCGAGGCCCACGAGCTCGCCGCGTTCATCGTGCAGACTCACGTAATGCGAGGGGCAGCCCTCGAAGATGCTGCGGGCGTAACCACGCGACGCCTCGCCGTGGCCCTGCCACGCGCTATACGCGTCGAGCCATGCACCGTCGCAGGTCGCGCTCCACTGCGAGCTCGCGGCCGGCGGCGCACTCGCCGTTGGTGGCACGTCGCCGCCCCCGTCACCAAGGCCGCCGCGCCCAGCGACCCGCGTCATCACGAGGGTCTCGCTGGCGACCTCAAAACCCTCCCTCACCAGGCACTGCACCAGGTCGGCGGTGCCGAATGCGGGTGACACGCGCACCACCTCGGCGAGACCCGCCTGCCGCAGCGCCGCGAGGGCGTGCGCCAAGTCACCCGCGCCCTCGCCCCCCGCCACGAGAAACGCCGAGTTCGCACGCTTATTCGTACCGCCCGTGACGAACACCCGCCACGGCCCGAACTCGCGCCGCGTGGCGCCCGGCCAGGTCGCAAATTCGCAGGGTTCGAGGGCCAACGCGGCCACGCGGGCGTCCGGGTCTGTCAACCAACCGAACCCACCAAGGCAGGCCGGCTCACTCGTCACCCGCCTCCCCTTCCGGCAGGGTCACGGCCGCCGGCCCGCCCGCGATCAGCGCCTCGAAGCCGGCCTCGTCGAGCACGCGCAGGCCCAGCTCGCGCGCCTTGGTCTCCTTCGAGCCCGCGTTCTCGCCCACGACGACAAAGCTGGTCTTCTTCGAAACCGAGCCGGACGCCTTGCCGCCCCGTGACAGAATCGCCTCCTTGGCGCCGTCGCGCGTGAACCGTTCGAGCGTGCCCGTCACGACGATGGTGAGGCCCTCGAGAGTCTTTTCCATCGACTCGTCGACGTCGTCGACCATGCGCACACCCGCGGCGGCCCACTTGTCGACGATCTCGGCGTGCCACGGCACCGAGAACCACTCGGCCACGCTCGCCGCAAGTATGGGCCCCACGCCCTCGACCTGCGCCAGCGCCTCCTCGTCGGCCTCGCGAATGGCCTGCATCGACCCGAACGCCTGCGCGAGCGCCCGCGCACCCGTGGGCCCCACGTGGCGAATCGACAGGGCGTTGATGACCCGCCAGAGCGGCTGCTGCTTGGCGTTTTCGAGATTGTCGATGAGCTTCTGGGCGGTGGCCTTGAGCGGCAGCTGGCCCTCCTTCTCGAGCTTCGCGAGGGCCGCCTTGGCGGTGATGCGATAGAACTCGACGTCGAGCAGCTTCTCGAGCGTGAGGTCGAACAGGTCTCCCTCGTTGGTGACCACGCCAGCCCGCACGAGCGCCAGCGCGCTCTCTTCGCCGAGCGCCTCAATGTCGAACACGCTGCGCGAACCCGCCGCGATGAGGCGCCGCTCGATCTGCGCCTGGCAGGTCTCTGCATTGGGGCAGCGCAGGTCGACATCGCCCTCCTTGGCCGCGCCGATGGGCGAACCGCACGAGGGGCACGCGCTCGGCATCACGAACTCGCGCTCGCTGCCGTCGCGCAACTGCGGCAGCGACGTGACGATCTCGGGAATCACGTCACCGGCCTTGCGCAGCACCACGGTGTCGCCGATCAGGAGGTTCTTGCGCAGCACCTCGTTCGCGTTGTGCAGGGTCGCGTAGGTGACCACCGAACCGGCAACCGTCACGGGCTCCATCACCCCATACGGCGTGACGCGCCCCGTGCGGCCGACGTCGACCAAAATGTCGAGCAGCTTGGTGTGCACCTCCTCGGGCGGATACTTGTAGGCCACCGCCCAGCGCGGAAACTTGCTGGTCGCGCCCAGCCGACCCTGCAGCGCGAGGTCATCGACCTTGATCACGATGCCGTCGATCTCGTGCTCCACATCGTGCCGGTGCACCGCATAATGCGCGATGTAGTCTTGCACCCCCGCGAGAGTGTCGAACACCTTAAAGTGCGGGCTCGTGGGCAGGCCCCACTCGGCCAGCAGCGCATAAATCTGCGACTGGCTGCCGAGGGTGACCCCCTCATGCGCGCCGATGCCGTGCACATACATCGAGAGCGGCCGCTGCGCCGTGATCTGCGGATTCTTCTGCCGCAGCGAGCCGGCCGCCGTGTTGCGGGGGTTGGCATATTCGCGCTTGGGTTTCTTACCGGACGCCAGGAGCGCCTCGTTTTCTGCCTTCTGCTCGGCCTGCATGCGCTCAAAATCGGCGCTCGCGATGAAGACCTCGCCGCGCACCTCGACGCGGGCGGGCGGCGCGTCGGTGGCGAGCCGCTGCGGGATGCTGCGGATGGTCTTGACGTTGAGCGTGACGTCTTCGCCCACGCGACCGTCGCCGCGCGTTGCGGCCCGCACCAGTTCGCCGTTCTCGTAGAGCAGGGCGACGGCGAGGCCGTCGATCTTCAGTTCGGTGAGGTAGCGCACCGTGGCGCCCGCGACGTCTTTCTCGACCCGCTCGGCCCAGGCCTCGACGTCTTCGGCGCTGAACGCATTGTCGAGGCTCAGCATGCGCTCGATGTGTTCGACGGGGTCGAACGTGGTGACGGCCGCGCCGCCGACCGACTGCGTGGGCGAATCGGCCGCCACCAGCTCGGGATGCTCGGCCTCCAACTGCTTCAGTTCGCGTTCCAGCGCGTCATACTGTGCGTCGCTGAGCGACGGCGAGTCGTCGCCGTAGTACTCCTCGCGGGCCGCGGCGATGCGGTTCGCGAGCTCTTGCATGCGGTGAGCCATGCGTTCGGCGGGGCTCGCGGCGGACTCAGAACTCGCGGCGGCGGAACTGTTGGGGCTGGTGGGGCTCTCAGCGGTGGTCATGCCACCATTGTGCCGCAGACCCCCCAGGTTTTACGTCGCCCGCCCGGCAAGCACCATTCCCCATCACCCCAACTACCCCGCGGACCACTCCCGCACGAACTCCCCTACGTCCCGCGTGAGAGTGAGCGCCTCGCGAGCCGCGGCCGGCGTCGCAGCGGCGGCGGGCCCCCGCGGCGTCACCACCACCCGCGCGAGTGCCGCGCGATCCAGGCCAACCCGGTGCGCGGCATCGGTCAACACCGAGCCGCACCGCGTGACCGCCAGGGTGTCGAGGGGCGCGCCACCCAGGCCCGCCGGTGGCGTGAGGCCAGCCCAGAGGGTGCCCCCGGCGTCCAAAAATTCGGCCACCCCCTCGAAGGCTGCGGCGCTCAGTGGCGCCCCGAGATCGAGGCCCAGCCCCGCCCACTCGGCGTCGCGCAGCCCCTGGCGCAGCAGCGAAAGGCGCCGTTCCACCGCGTCGCGCTCCCCGCACCACACGACGGCCCCGGTATCAGACCCGGCCCCAGAACCCGGCAGCCCCCGCGTGAAGCGCTGCCACGCGTCGAGCGCGCGCTGCTCCGACGCGGGCGCGTGAAACTTATACCCGCTCGCCGTCTGCAACCGACCGTCGAGCACGGCGCACGCGCCCGTTTCGTCGAGCACGAGCCGCGGCCTCGCGCCCGGCACGCGGCGCGCCAGCTCGGCACACAGCACCCCGTACCCGTGCGCCAGCGCATCGCACAACTCGCTCGCCGCGCCCGCATCGCCCACAATCAGCTCGCCCTTGGGGCCATACACGCGACCCCACGTCGCGAGCGGCCCCGGCAGCGGCACCACGAGGTCACCCTCGAAACCCAGCGCGGCAATGGCGAGGTCGTCGAGGTCGCGCAGCAGCAGGTCGCGGGCGCGCACGGCGTCGGCGCCCGCCCCGCCGTGCGTGAGCCGCCATCCGTACGGCATCAATTCGCTGCGCAGCGCGTCGTCGAAGCCCGCGACTACGAGGGCGCGCTCCGCGAGAGTTGCACCCACGCCGCGACCCGGTAGCAGCGGCAGCGCGGGCAGCCCGCCGCCCTGGTCGGCGAGGCCAAGCTGCGTCGCCGCCGCCTCCACCACATCGCTACCCGCCCACGCACCAAAACCCGCCCACGCACCATAACCGGCCCACGCACCACTACCGGCCCACGCGGTCGTCATGCGTTACTTGCCTTCGAGCGCCAGCAGCGTGAGCAGGTACTCCCCGTACCCGCTCTTGCGCAGCGGCTCGGCAATCTCGCGCAGGCGCGCGTCGTCAATGAACCCGAGCCGCCACGCAATCTCCTCGGGGCAGCCCACCTTCAGACCCTGCCGCGATTCGACGGCGCGAATGTAGTTCGCGGCCTCGTTCAGGTCGTTGATCGTGCCGGTGTCGAGCCAGGCCGTGCCCCGACCCAGCTTGCCCACCTGCAGGGTGCCGCGTTCGAGGTAGACGCGGTTGACGTCGGTGATTTCGAGCTCGCCCCGCGGCGAGGGCTTGAGCGACTTCGCTATCTCGACCACGTCGTTGTCGTAAAAATACAGCCCCGGCACGGCGTAGTTGCTCTTGGGTTGTGCGGGCTTCTCTTCGAGCGAGATGGCCTTGCCGTCGGCATCAAATTCGACCACTCCGTACTGCTGTGGCTCGGGCACCCAGTAACCGAAGATCGCGCCCCCCTCGACGTCGGTAAACGAGCGCAACTGCGTGCCCAGGCCGGGGCCGTAGAACATGTTGTCGCCCAGCACGAGCGCCACCTTGTCGTCGCCGATGAACTCCTCACCCAGAATGAACGCCTGCGCGAGCCCATCGGGGCTCGCCTGCAGCTGGTAGGAGATCGAGACGCCCAGCTGCGAGCCGTCGCCGAGCAGCCGCTGAAACTGCTCCTGATCGTGGGGCGTAGTGATCACCAGGATCTCGTGAATGCCCGCCAGCATTAGCGTCGACAGCGGGTAATAGATCATCGGCTTGTCGTACACCGGCATGAGCTGCTTGCTGATCGCGAGCGTAATGGGGTGCAGTCGCGAACCCGTGCCTCCAGCGAGAATGATGCCCTTCACGATGACTCCTTCACGTCTCTGTTAGGCCATGCGCAGCGCGGCCACATATTCGGCGAGGCGCTGCATCTGGTCGGGAATGTCGAAACCGGTGGCGGCCACCGCGTCGAGATTGAAACTGCTGAGGGCCGGACGCGGCGCGAGCTGCTTACCAGCCCCGTATTCGTCGGTCGTGACCGCGGTGACATCGTCGGCGTTCGCCCCGCTCAGGCGAAACACCTCACGCGCGATCGCGCACCACGAGGCGGGCGCGCCGCCGTTAGAGAAGTTATACGTGCCCGCGTGCTGCGGGTTGTCGAGCAGATGCAGCAGAAAATCGGCGAGGTCACCCGCGTAGGTGAGGCGGCCCACCTGGTCGTCCACGACACCCGGCTTAATGCCACGCTCGGCGAGACCCACCATCGTGCGCACGAAGTTATTGCCGTCGCCGTAGAGCCAGCTGGTGCGCACCACGGAGTTGCCGGGGGCGCTCGACACCGCGAGCTCGCCCGCGGCCTTCGACTGCGCGTACACGCCGCGCGGGGCCAGCGGCGCCTCGGGGGTCACGTCGGCCTGGTCGCCCGCGAACACATAATCGGTCGAGACATGCACGAGGGGTAGGCGATGCGCGGCGGCGGCGCGGGCCAGGCTGCCCACGGCGGTGGCGTTGATGGCCCAGGCCGCGGAGCGTCCGGAATCGGTTTCGGCCGCATCGACCTGCGTATACCCCGAGGCGTTAAGGATGCCCCGCACCTGCGAGAAATCGAACGCCGCGACGGCGGCGGCGTCGGTGATGTCGAGCTCATCGCGGTCCACGGCGACGGCCCGCTCGCCGAGCCGCTCGATCAGGGCCCGACCCAGCTGACCGCGAGCGCCGATCACGGCGTAGCGGGCGCGCGCGAACGGCTTGACCTGCGCGAGCCGCGGGTGGGCGATGTCGGCCTGCGAGAGCTTCGACTCGTCGATGGGCAGTGGCCACGCGATGTTCAGGGTCTCATCGGCGAGGTTCACGAAGGCGTAGCGCGCGACCGCGTCTTGGCTCCAGTGATCGTTGACGAGATAGGCGTAGGCGGTGTTCGCTTCGAGGCATTGAAAGCCGTTGCCCACGCCGCGCGGCACGAAGATCGCTGTGTCGGGGCCGATCTCGTGGGTAAACACCGCGCCGAAGGTGTCGCCCTCGCGGAGGTCGACCCACGCGCCGAACACGCGGCCCGACGCGACCGAGATGAACTTGTCCCACGGCTCGGCGTGCATGCCGCGAATCACGCCGGGCTCGGCATTGAATGAAATGTTGTTCTGCACGGGCCCGAAATCGGGCAGGCCGAGAGCCGTCATCTTGGCCCGGTTCCAGTTCTCCTTGAACCACCCGCGGTTGTCGCCGTGTACCGGCAGGTGCACGACGAGCAGCCCGGGAATCGGCGTGGGCTCCACCCGCAACTCAGCGGCCACGATTAGTGGCCCGCCGCGCGGTACTTGGCTTCGGTCGCCTCTTTGGCCGGACGCCACCAGGCCTCGTTGGCACGGTACCACTCGATGGTGGCCTTGAGGCCGGCTTCGAAGTTGCTGTATTGGGGCTCCCAGCCGAGCTCGCTGCGCAGCTTGGTGGCGTCGATGGCGTAGCGCAAGTCGTGGCCGGGGCGATCGGTGACCAGGTCGAAGGCGTCGCGCGGCTGGTCCATGTACTCGAGAATCAGTCCGACCACGTCGGTGTTGTTCTTTTCGCCGTCGGCGCCGATCATGTACGTCTCGCCGATGCGGCCCTTCTCGATGATCGTCTGCACCGCAGCCGAGTGGTCGTTGGCGTGGATCCAATCGCGCACGTTCTGCCCCGTGCCGTACAGGCGGGGCCGCACCCCGTCGATCACGTTGGTGATCTGGCGGGGAATAAACTTTTCGACGTGCTGGTAGGGGCCGAAGTTGTTCGAGCAATTGCTGATGGTGGCCTGCAGGCCAAACGAGCGCACCCAGGCGCGCACCAGCATGTCGGAGCCGGCCTTGGTGGCCGAGTACGGGCTCGAGGGGTTGTACGCGGTGGCTTCGTTGAACCGATTCGGGTCGTCGAGTTCGAGGTCGCCATACACCTCGTCAGTGGAGACGTGATGAAACCGCTTGCCGTGCGTGCGCGCGGCCTCGATCAGCGTGTAGGTGCCGATCAGGTTGGTGTTCACGAACGCCGAGGGGTCGCGCAGCGAGTTGTCGTTGTGTGATTCGGCCGCGTAGTGCACCACCACATCGGCTGCGGCGGTGAGCTGGTTGACGAGTTCTGCGTCGCAGATGTCTCCCACGACGAGCTCGACCCGTGCGGGGTCGAGGTCGGCGAGTGACTCGCGATTACCCGCGTAGGTCAGTTTGTCGAGGACCACCACGTGATGGTCGGTGTGCTCCACGAGATGCCGCACGAAGTTGGCGCCGATGAATCCGGCGCCGCCGGTAACAAGATACTGCATGATCCACTTTCTGCTGGACGAGTCGCGCGGGCAGGCCGCGCCACACGGTGGTCTCTGCCCTCAACTATAAGCACGCGAGCAGGCTAAACCCATGAGGAGGAGTGGCGCCGCGAGGAATCTCGCAGTCCCGCAGCGAGCCAACCCGCGCGGCTACCCGCGCTAACCGCGCGGCTCCGGCACGTCGCCGGGCACCACGTGACTGCCCGCGAGGGCCATATCGGAGATCGTGAGTCGCCGGGCCGACGCGATGGTGGCCTGCGCTGCCACCCGGGTGCCCACATACACGACGAGTGACTGGCCGGGGGCGACACCGCGCACGGGGTCGATGAGGTGGGCCGTCAGCGCGGTCTGGTCCCCCGTGACCCGAGCGCGCACGGGCTTGCCGTGGGCCCTGATCTGAATCTCGCAATCGAACCACTCACCGGGCGCGGGCAGGGAATCGAACCACACGGCGTCCGAGGTGGCGATCTGATTGACGGTCAGCAGCTCGGCCGCCCCCACGACGATGCGGTTGCTCTCGGGCTGCACCTCGAGCACGTAGCGGGGCGCGCCGTCGGGCGAGACGGTCGTGAGCCCGAGGCCCTTGCGCTGGCCGACCGTGTACGCGTACGAGCCCTCGTGCCGCCCGAGCACGGTGCCTTCGCGGTCGACGATGTCGCCGGGTTCGGCGCCAAGGCGGCGCTGCAGGAAACCCTTGGTGTCGCCGTCGGCGACGAAGCAAATGTCGTAACTATCCGGCTTGTTCGAGACCTGCAGTCCGCGGGCCTCGGCCTCGGCGCGGGTCTCGTCTTTCGAACCAACGGTGCCGAGGGGAAAGATCGACCGGGCCAGTCGGTCGGGGCCCATCACGGCCAGCACGTACGACTGATCTTTGAGGGGGTCGTGGGCGCGGTGCAGTTCGGGGTGGCCCTCGGCGTCGTGTTCGATGCGCGCGTAGTGGCCCGTGCAGACGGCGTCGAAGCCGAGCGCGATGGCGCGGTCGAGCAGCGTCGCGAACTTGATGTGCTCGTTGCAGCGCACGCACGGGTTGGGAGTGCGGCCCGCCTGGTATTCCGAGAGAAAGTCGCTGATGACGGTCTCTTCGAACGCGTCGGAGAGGTCCCACACGTAGTAGGGGATCCCGAGAATGTCGCACGCGCGCCGGGCGTCGGAGGCGTCCTCAATCGTGCAGCAGCCGCGCGACCCGTTGCGCAACTGGTCGCGGCTCTTGGAGAGCGCCATGTGGACCCCCACCACCTCGTGGCCGGCGTCGACGGCGCGGGCCGCGGCGACCGCCGAATCGACTCCCCCGCTCATGGCGGCTAGAACGCGCATCACATTCTCTTTTCTGCTCGTGCGATACCACTAGTCTCGCACTAAAACGCGGCGCGGGCCCTCGCCACCACCTCGGGCAGGGTCGCCGCGAGCGCCCTCACGTCGTCGCTCGTGCTGGTTCTGCCGAGCGAGAACCGCAGGGCCCCGCGCGCCGTGGTCTCGTCGAGGCCCATCGCGAGCAGCACGTGCGAGGGCTGGGGCACACCCGCCTGGCAGGCGGAGCCCGTGGAGCACGAGATGCCCTGCGCGTCGAGCAGGTACAGCAGCGAATCGCCCATGCACCCCGGGAACACGAAGTGGGCAACGGTGGGCAGCACCTCGCGGCAGCCGATGCGGCCGCTTTGCAGGGCGTCGGGAACGGCGGCGAGCACGGCGGCGATGAGTTCTTCGCGCAGGTTCAGCAGCCTCGCGTGCTCGGCCTCGCGTTCGGCGTGGGCCAGTTCGACGGCGACGGCGAACCCGCGGATCGAGGGCACGTCGAGGGTGCCCGACCGCACCCCGCGCTCCTGACCGCCTCCGTGCACCTGGGGGCGTATCGCGAGCCCGCGTTTGGCAACCAGCGCGCCCACTCCCATGGGCCCGCCGATCTTGTGTCCGCTGATGGCCATGGTGTCGACGCCGAGCGCCGCGAAGTCGAGGGGCAGGTGGCCGAGTGCCTGCACGGCATCAGTGTGCAGGGGGACGCCCCGGTCCGCCGTCAGCGCCGCGGCCTCCTTGACCGGTTGAATCGTGCCGATCTCGTTGTTGGCGTACATCACGGTGGCGAGCGAGATGTCGTCGCCGTGCTGGTCGAGCAGGGCCGCGAAGGCGTCGAGGTCGAGTTCTCCGCACGCATTGACGGGGGCCATCAGGTGGCGCGCGTCGCCGAGCCAGGTGCGGCCCTCGGCGAGGGCGATGCCGACATCGAGCACGGCGTGGTGTTCGACGGCAGAGGTGAGCAGAATGGGCCGAGGTCGGTCGACCTGCCGCTCGGCGTGGATGCCGAGCAGCGCCAGGTTGTCGGATTCGGTGCCGCCCGAGGTGAACAGCACCTCGCTGGGGCGGGCTCCGATGCAGCCCGCGATGGTCTCGCGGGATTCTTCGATCACGCGGCGCGCGCGGCGGCCCGCGGTGTGCAGCGAGGACGGATTGCCGACCTGGGCCATCTCGTCGGCGACGGCCGCGATGACCTCGGGGCGGACGGCGGTGGTGGCGGCGTGGTCGAGGTAGACGAGGTTTGCGGGTTGGGCGTTCATGTTAGCCACGCAGTCGTTTCACCTCGGCCACGACGGCGGGCACGATTTCGTGCAGGTCGCCCACGACGCAGAGGTCGGCGATGTCGAAGAGTTGGTTGGCGGGGTCATTGTTGACGGCGATGATGTAGCCGCTGGTTTGCATGCCCGCGCGGTGTTGCACGGCGCCGGAGATGCCCGCGCCAAGGTAGACCTTGGGGGCGATGACGGTACCGGTTTGGCCGATCTGGGCATCGTGGTCTATCCACCCGAGGTCGACGCAGTCGCGGGTGGTGCCGACGGCGCCGCCGAGCTGGTCGGCGAGTTCTTCGAGGGCCGTGAAGTCGCCGTCGGTGCCGCGGCCTCCCGCGATCACGACGTTGGCCTGGGCGAGCGAGGGCCGCGAGCTGGGGGGCTGCACGCGTTCGCTCACGACCGTGGTGTTGAAGCTCGACGCGCGGTGGGTGACCGCGAGGTCGGTCGCGACGAGGTCGGCGACCTCTGCGGCCGCTGTGCCCGCTGCGCCCCCCGTGCCACCCGTGACCGTTGTGACGCGGCGAATCGGCAGGGAATTGGGCTTGACCGTGAGAATGGCGAGGCC
Source organism: Micrococcales bacterium 31B (assembly GCA_022803075.1). GTDB lineage: Bacteria > Actinomycetota > Actinomycetes > Actinomycetales > Dermabacteraceae > JAFFTF01. Next base: position 58,712 of record JAFFTF010000005.1, on the reverse strand, counting down.
CTCGGGCACCCACGATTCGGTGGTCCAGGCGCCCGCGAAGACGGACTTATAGGCGCGCGGGTGGTCGTGGGAATCGAGCTTGACGCTCGCGACATCGGTGACGAGGCCGGCCTCCTTGCGCACTGCGAGGCGCGCGGCGATCTCGCGGCCCTCGTAGGTCGCGGCGACGATCACGACGGAGGGCTGGGAGGCGTCGACGGCGGCTTCGAGGGCGTCGACGGTGGGCGTGACCAGCGCGGAGCGAAACAGCTGCTGACTCGTGGCCCGGTAGAGCTTTTCGACCCCGAACTGGGCGCATTCGCGCACGAAGTCATCGTCGAGGTCGGTGTCGCTGACGGCGACGGCATGCACGGGGCCAAGACAGTGCGCGAGCGAAAGCAGCTCTTGGGCGTGCAGATGCAGGCCGTGTTCGATCTGGTCAAGCAGTACGAGCGTGTTCGTCACGAGGGTGCTTTCTGGTGCGTGGGATGGCCGGTGGTCAGCGCGTTCAGCGCAGGCCCGCATGGTCGATGAGGGCCTGCGCGATGCGGGCCGCGCTGGAGCCGTCGACGTCTTTGAGGAGTTCGCCGGGGGCGCGCTCGGGCAGGGGTTTGGCGGCGCCTATTTTGGCGCGCGCGGCCTGCAGCCCGACGAGACCGGCGGGCAGCCCCAGTGCGGAGAACTCGATCTTTTCGATCTCCTTCTGCTTCGCGGCGAGGATGGCCTTGAAGCCGGGCAGCCGCGCGGCGGGGGCCTGGTCGGTGAGGCTGACGACGGCCGGCAGGGTGCCCGTGACGCTGAGCTCGCGCGAGTCGAGCGTGCGGGTGATGGTGGCCGTGCCGAGGTCATCGCTCAGGGTGAGGCTCGTTCCGTAGATGAGGGCGGGAAGGTCGAGCCGTTCCGCGAGCATCGAGGGGATCACCCCCATGTACGAATCGGTCGCGCTCATTCCGCAAAGAATGAGGTCAAAGGGCTCGGCGCCCTGCGCGTGCCTGACGGCGGCCGCTAGCACGCGGCTGGTGGCGAGCGCGTCGCTGCCCACGATCTCGTCACCCGTGACCAGGAGGGCGCGGTCGACGCCGAGTTGCAGGGCCTTGCGCAGTGCACCGGTGGCGTCGGGTCGGCCCACGGTGAGCGCGATGGTCTCGCCTCCGTGCTGCTCGACGAGCCGTACGGCGGCCTCCACGGCGTATTCGTCGAGCTCGTTGAGTATCCCGTCGGCGGCGTCGCGGTCTACTACTCCGCGCTCATTGAATTGCCGCACGCCCTGGTAGTCGGGCAACTGCTTGACACAAACTAAGATGCGCACGTTGTAGTCCTCGTATCGGGATTCCGCTTTCGTTCTTATTATGGTTGATTTTGCTGCGATGCCTCGCGCGTGTTTCGCGCCTGTGACCGCGCGTGACCGTGTGCACCCGATACCACGTGTTTTTACTCTTACATGAAAAATATTTGGCACAATTGTTCCTTATTGTCGGTCGCGCGTGGGTGTCAGTTGTCGACGCAAGCGCAGACCGCCGAAGGGGGTTACATGACTACGCAGCCAATGCACTCGTATCGCACGGGGGTCGTCGCGGTGCACGGGATCGGGCGCCAGCGCGAGGGCGACGCCGCGGGCGAGGCCACGCAGTGCCTCGAACGCTTCGCCCCGAGCGACCTGCGCGTCGAGTCGACGTTTCTATACGGCGGCTCGTGCAAGGTGCCGCTCCCCAGCGGCTCGCGGTCGGCGGGCACCGCAGGCCGACCGGCCGCGCTGCTGTGGCCCCGCGCACCGCAGGTGGTGGTCGCCGGGGCGAGCGTCGACACCCTCGATCACGAGCTCTCGATCACGCCCAAGGGCTCGAAAACGGGTAAGGCCCGCCCGCTGCTGGTGACCGAGGCCTACTGGGACAACCTCGTGCAGCCGCCCGCGAGCCACCGCCTGACCCTGTGGTGCACCGTCATGGCGGCAACCGTGATGTGGCACTACGCCTCCACGGCCCTGTTTCTCGACTTCGACGCGTGGCGTACCGGACGCCGCGGGGGCAGCTTCTGGCGCCGCACCGTGGGCCCGTGGCTCTCGATGATTTTCAACGCATTCTTCTTTACCGTGGCGACCCCGCTCGTGGCGGTGGCGACCTTCATCGCCGGGCTCGCGCTCGGCCTCGTACAGTACGCCGCGCCGCGGTCGCGACTCGCGCGGGCGGCGCACTCGGCCCTGAGCGACACGGTGGGCGACGCCTGGGCGTACACGTCCACCGATCAGGGCCCGATCCTGGTGGCCGCCGTGCGGAGGCGCATCGAGGAGGTGCGCGAGCAGTGCGAGCGCGTCATCGTGGTGGGTCATTCCCAGGGCGCAGAACTCGCCCGCCGCGCGCTCGTGGAGGGCGCGCGCGCCGAGGGGTTCGGCTCCATCGGCTCGGGGCAACTGGTGCTCGGCGCCATCCAGCTCGCGCGCAAGAGCCTGCTCGTGCTGGTCATGGCGTGGTTGTCGATCGTGATGTTTCCGCTCGCGCTGTATCTCTCGAGTTTTTGGGTGCAGCAGATCGCCCTCGGGGTGGCTGCCAGCGTGGGCTCACTGTGGGACCGCGCCACGGGGGCGTCCGGGCTGGCGGCGGTGGGCCAGGCCCCTGCACCGAACCCGACCCACGCGCCGACCGAGCCGGCGATGCCGGCCAGCATCACCGCGGCGGTCGAGCGCGGGCTCACGGCGGTGCTCGAGTTTCCGCTGCATTACGCGCTCACGCTGCTGGGTTTTGCGCTGTTTTGCGCGTTGATTTTTGTGTTTCACCGCCGCCCGGTCGAATCGCGCTGGGGCGGGTCGGTGCGTCGCATCGATGTGTACAACACGTTTGATCCGGTCTCTTTTGGGGCGGCCCAATTTCCGGACGCGCGGGCCATCCGTCCCCGATTCACCCTGCGCACGCTCGGGCAGGTATGGACCACGATCGCGCATGCGCACACGCAGTATTGGCAGCATCGCACGACGGGGGTGGCGATGTGGGACCTGATATTGGAGCGGTCGTCGCCCGTGCCGGCGCGGCGCACTCCCTCTGAGACGCGCATCGCGTGGACCCTGAAGGCGTTCGCGGCGGCGGTGTGCGCGGTGCTCAGCTACCTCTTGGGCGCTGGTCTATTCGCACTCTTGCCCTTTGCGGTGCGCCTATTCTTGCTCACGGCGTGAGCAAGAATGAGGCGCCGCGCCACACCACGTTAAAGTCAGAATGACCAAAACTATTGTGGAGCCTCATTGTGCTGCCTACCTGCAGGTATGAGTAGTTTAAGAGGAGTTTTGCAGGGCTCGGAAGGCTCCTGGGCAAGATTTTAGAATCCAACTGAGGCAATTACCCCCGCTCGCCACGCGCGATCGCTAAATTTGGCAACGTGAGTACTCAGCATCACCTAACCCCCCAGAGCGCCCCCTTTGAACAGAGCGCCCCCTTTGAAACTGGCGCGGCCCGCACTCGTGCAGGCAAGTCACTCTCCGGCAAGCACGCGGCCTTCGACCCCAAGCACGGGCCCAGTCACAGCCACCATGCGACGAGCCACGCGTGCGCGCGCACCCAATCCGGCATCGGCCGCATTGGCATCACCGATGTTTTCCCCACCGTCGATGGGGGCCGCTGGGCCGCCAAGGCCGTGGCCGGCCAGGCCGTGCGCTTCGGTGCCACCGTGTTCCGCGAGGGCCACGACCAGTTCGGTGCCCAGGTGGTGTTGATCTCGGAGTCGGGCCGCGAGCACTCGCGGGTGCCCATGACGTGCCTGAACCCGGGCCTGAACACGTGGGAGGGCTTCGCCACTCCCGACCAACCCGGCCACTGGACGTTCCGCATCGAGGCGTATTCCGATGTCTACGGCACCTGGAAGCACGACGCAGAAATCAAGGTCGCCGCCGGCAGCGACGTCGACCTCATGCTCGCCGAGGGAGCGCTCGTGCTGCGCCGCGCCATCGCCGAAAAGTCGCGGTCGACCACCGAGAAGCAACTGCTGCGCGAGGCCGTCAAGCAGCTCGCCAACACCAAGCTCACCCCCGAGGCGCGGCTCAAGGCCGCGACCAACTCGATGATCTCCGAGCACTTCGCCGAACACCCCCTGCGCGACCTCGTCACCCCCAGCGACACGTTCTGCCTCAAGGTTGAACGCCAGCTCGCCCTGTTCTCGGCGTGGTACGAGTTCTTCCCGCGCAGCGAGGGCGCCTACTTCGATGGCAGCCAGTTCCGCTGGGTATCGGGCACGTTCCGCACCGCCGCCGAGCGCCTCGACGCCATCGCCGACATGGGCTTCGACGTCGTCTACCTCACGCCGATTCACCCCATCGGTCGCACCTTCCGCAAGGGCCGCAACAACACGCTCGACGGTGCCGACTGGGACCCGGGCTCGCCCTACGCCATCGGCTCCGAGGCCGGCGGTCACGACGCGATCCACCCCGAACTGGGCTCCTTTGACGACTTCGACTACTTCGTGGCGCGCGCCCGCGAGCATGGCCTCGAGGTCGCCCTCGACATCGCCCTGCAGTGCTCGCCCGACCACCCCTGGGTGCACGAACACCCCGAGTGGTTCACGGTGCGCGCCGACGGCAGCATCGCGTACGCCGAAAACCCGCCCAAGAAGTATCAGGACATCTACCCCCTGAACTTCGACCGCGACCCCGAGGGCATCTACCGCGCCATCAACGACATGCTGCGGCTCTGGATCGCGCACGGCGTCACGTGCTTCCGCGTTGACAACCCGCACACCAAGCCCCTGAACTTCTGGGAGCGGCTGCTCGCAGACATCGGCGCTGATCATCCCGAGGTGATCTTCCTATCGGAGGCCTTCACCAAGCCGGCCATGATGCACACGCTCGCGAAGATCGGCTACCACCAGTCGTACACGTACTACACGTGGCGTAACTCGGCCCACGAACTGCGCGAGTACGTCGAAGAGTTGGCGCGCGACAGCGCCCACTACATGCGCCCCTCGTTCTGGCCCACGACGCACGACATTCTCACTCCGTACATGACGCACGGCGGGCGCCCCGCGTTCGAGTTGCGCGCGATCCTCGCCGCGACGCTCGTGCCGACCTGGGGCATCTATGCCGGTTACGAACTCGTCGAGAGCGAACCGCGACCGGGCGCCGAAGAGCAGATCGACAACGAGAAGTACGAGTTCAAGCCGCGCGACTGGGACGCCGCCCTCGAAAGCGGAGAATCGCTCGCGCCCCTGCTCACGAAACTGAACGCGGTGCGTCACGCGCATCCGTCGCTGCAGCGGCTCGACAACATCACGTTCCACAACTGCGAAAACGACGGGCTCATCGCGTTTAGCAAGCACCTCGACGCCGAGCAGTCCCCCACGGGCCAAGCCGACACCATCATCGTCGTGGCCACCACCGACCCGCACAACACGCGCTCGGGCGTGGTTCACCTCGACCCCGAGGCGTTTGGCATGGAATGGGACGACCGCTTCTCGGTCGAAGACCTGCTCACGGGCGAAAACTACACCTGGAACGCGCACCCCTACGTCTCGTTCCATCCCGGATACCGGGTCGCACACATCCTGCGCCTGCGCCGCTCCTAATTTTCTCAATCACCGAAAGGCTCCACTCTCATGACCGACAACACCACGCCCGAAACCCAGGGCGTCATCGAGGGGCTCGACGCGGTCGCGCCCACCAAACCCACCCGCCGACGCGCCACGAAGCCGGCCGGCGACAGCAAGACGAAGCCAGCCGCCGGCGAGGGTAAGACCGAGCAGGCCGCCGCCCCCAAGAAGGCACCGGCCCGCAAGCCCGCAGCCAAGGCCGCCACCGGAGCGTCCGAGACGGCCGCCCCCAAGAAGGCACCGGCCCGCAAGCCCGCAGCCAAGGCAGCCACCGGAGCGTCCGAGACGGCCGCCCCCAAGAAGGCACCGGCCCGCAAGCCCGCAGCCAAGGCAGCGGCCACCCACGAGGTGCACGAAAACGACCTCGCGGCCGCCGGTCACGGCGACTACTACAACCCGCACGCGGTGCTGGGCGCCCACAAGATCACGGGCGGCTGGAGCGTGCGCGTGCGCCGCGCCATGGCACGGTCGGTAACGCTCGTGACCAAGACCGGCCCCGTCGCGCTCACGCACGAGGCCCACGGCGTCTGGCAGGGCAACCTCAAGGGCGTCAAGATGCCCGAGTTCGAGGTCGAGACCGTGTGGGCGGACGGCAACTCCACCGCCACCGTCGACCCCTACATCTTTGGTCCCTCGCTCGGCGAGCTCGACCTGCACCTGATCGGCGAGGGTCGTCACGAAGAACTGTGGAAGGCGCTCGGCGCGCACGTGCGCGAACTCGCGCACCCGGGTTCGGGAAAGCCCGTCGCGGGCGTCGCGTTCAGCGTGTGGGCGCCCAATGCTCGCGCCGTGCGCGTCGTGGGTGACTTCAACTACTGGGACGGCTCGGGCCACTCGATGCGTTCGCTCGGCGCGACCGGCGTGTGGGAACTCTTCGTGCCGGGCCTCGCCGCGGGCGTCGCCTACAAGTTCCAGATTCTCGGGCCCGACCTCGTCTGGCGCGACAAGGCAGACCCCATGGCGCGCGCCGCGCAGGTGCCGCCGCTCACGGCCTCGGTGGTTACCGAATCGAGCTTCGAATGGTCGGACGACGCCTACCTCGCCAAGCGCGCCAACCATGACGTGCACAACTCGCGCGTCAGCGTCTACGAACTGCACCTCGGTTCGTGGCAGCAGGGCAAGTCGTACCGCGACCTCGCGCACGACCTGGTCGCCTACGTGAAGGACCTCGGCTTCACGCACGTCGAGTTCATGCCCGTCGCCGAGCACCCGTTCGGCGGCTCGTGGGGCTACCAGGTGACCGGCTACTACGCGCCCACCTCGCGTTTCGGCTCGCCCGATGACTTCAAGTTCTTGGTCAACGCCCTGCACGAGGCCGGCATCGGCGTGATCGTCGACTGGGTGCCCGCGCATTTTCCGAAGGACGACTGGGCCCTCGCGCGCTTCGACGGCCAGGCGCTCTACGAGCACGAAGACAGCCGCCAGGGCGAACACCCCGACTGGGGCACCCTCATCTTCAACTATGGCCGCAACGAGGTGCGCAACTTCTTGGTCGCGAACGCCGTGTACTGGCTCGAAGAGTTCCACATCGACGCCCTGCGCGTCGACGCGGTCGCCTCGATGCTCTACCTCGACTACTCGCGCGAAGAGGGCCAGTGGGTGCCCAACCAGTTCGGAGGCCGCGAAAACCTCGAGGCCATCGCCTTCTTGCAGGAAGCCACGGCCACGGCATACCGTCGCGTGCCCGGCATCATGATGATCGCCGAAGAGTCGACCGCGTTCAGCGGCGTCACGGCACCCACCGACTACAACGGCCTCGGTTTCGGCCTCAAGTGGAACATGGGCTGGATGCACGACTCGCTGCAGTACATCAGCAAGGAGCCGATCCACCGCCAGTACCACCACAACGACCTCACGTTCTCGATGGTGTACGCGTACTCCGAGCAGTTCATGCTGCCCATCAGCCACGACGAGGTCGTGCACGGCAAGGGTTCGCTCAAGTCGAAGATGCCCGGCGACAACTGGCAGCAGCTCGCCAACGTGCGCGCCTACCTCGCGTTCCAGTGGGCGCACCCCGGCAAAGAACTCATCTTCATGGGCTCCGAGTTCGGCGAGTTCGAAGAATGGAACCAGGACGCCTCGCTCAACTGGTGGCTGCTCGGCGAAGACCTCAACCGCGGCGTGCAGAACACCGTGCGCGAGTTGAACCGCGTCAAGGCCGAGAACCCCGCACTCTACGCGCTCGACTTCGACCCCGAGGGGTTCCAGTGGCTGATCGGCGATGCGGCCGCTGATAACGTCATTGCGTTCGTGCGTCGCGACGGTGAGGGCAACGAGGTGGCCGTCGTCATCAACTTCTCGCCCGTGCCGCGTTACGACTACCGCGTGCCCCTCACAGTGGTCGGCGAATGGGCCGAGATCTTCAATTCGGACGCCGATGCGTTCGGCGGCAGCGGCGTCGGCAACCTGGGTGCCGTGACCGCGAGCGACGAACCCATGTACGGGTTCCCGGCGTCGGTGGGGCTCACCCTGCCTCCCCTCGGAGCCGTCTGGTTGCGTCCCGTCAAGTAGACCAAACGCCCATACGCTGCACATTCGTGTAGATTCGACTGCCCGTCCCCTGTGTTCAGGGGGCGGGCATTCTAGTATCCGCAGCAGTGACCGCCGTTTCGCCGAGAGGCAAGGTCGGGGTGGTTGGGCAATAATGAAAATATGGTGAAACGGATGATCGCGACGGGCACCGGTATCGAGCACCACGGGCGGGGCCGCTCCACGCACAGATATGGCAGCGTGGACGTCAGCCGGGTGCTACCTCGCGTGGCGGCCCTGCTCGCTGCATTTCTTCTCGGCGTGGTCATGCTCCTCATGCCCGCGGCGGCCGAGGCGAAAAGTGTGGCCGGCGCGTCCGAACCCCGAACCGCCAGCGCGCCCTCGGAGGCGGGCGCGACTCCCCCACGCATCGCGATGACGAAGTGCGCGGCGGGCGGGCCCGACAGCCTCGAATGCGGCCAGCTGATCACGTCGGAGCAACGCCGCAATGCCGACTCGCGCACCGTTGCGGTGCCGTGGGTGCGGCATCGCGTGCCCGTTAAGGGCGAGCCGAACCCGCCCGTCGTGTATGTCGCGCCCTCGGGCACGGCCGTGAGAGAGGCGGGTCGAATGCTCGCGACCGGCCTGTTCGCCGACCGTGACCTGATCGTGGTGGAGACCCGCGGCGGACCGACCGGCGACGACGCCCTCGTGTGCGGCACGGCGCCCGCAGCCCAGCTCGCGCTGTTGCAGGCCAATCAGGCCGAGCCAGCCGCACGGGCCGCCGCGATGACCACCTACGCGACCGCCCTGAAGGGCTGCACCGACGCCTACGTGGCCGATGAGCATGTGCTGCAGGGCATCGCCGTGATCGAGTCGGCCGCAGACGTCGCCGAGCTGCGCACCCTGCTGAGCATTCCCACCTGGTATGCGATGGGCTCGGACTGGAGCAGCATCGTCGCCCTGCAGGCCGCGGTCTATGACACGCAGGGCATCGTCGGCGTAATTGCCGACGGGTACGCGTCGCAAAACCTGCAGAGCCAGCGCAATGCGGGACTGCAGGCGGCCGCCCAGGACCTCGAAGCGCGGGCCGGCGCGGAGGCCGTCGATTTCGATGCGCTGGTGAAGGCGTACAACGCCGAGCCGCTCACGGTGACGTCCACGAATCCGCTGACCGGGGCTCCCCTGTCGTGGCGCGTGGACGGCTTCGACCTCGCCATGCTGTTTCAGCAGGCCCTGCGCGATAGCAGCGTGAACCCGTACGCCGAGGTGTGGCTGCGTCAGGCGCGCGACCGCGACGCCGAGGCGCTGGACGTGCTCGTGCAGCGCGCGCTGCCCGGGGTGCTGAGCAACGCCACGGCCGCGAGCTGGGTGTACACGTGCCGCCTGGCACCGGGCGAGGTGAGCACCACGTGGCTGTTCAACGATGCCGATGTGAAGCAGGTGTGTAATGCGCTGCAGGTGGGGGTGGAGGGCACGGTGCCCGTACCGGCCCAGCCGATCGTGGCCCTGTTCGGCACGGGTAACCCCTTGGCCTCGCCGCGCCTGGGCACCGAGGCGCTGGCTGCGGCCCCCGCGGCACAAGAGTTGACGTTTGCGACGGGCGGCGCAGACCTGCTCGCGACCTCCTCGTGCGCGCGCACGGTGCTGACGACCTGGATGAAGGCGCCCGCCATGGCGGTCGCCGCCCCCGCGTGCGCCAAGGCCGCCACCGCCGTGAAGACCTCGGACCAGGTGATCGCGGCCCCGCGGTTCGCGCCCCAGCTGGCCCTGGGCACGTTTCAGGTGTGGTCGGTGCTGCTGATTCCCCTGCTGTTCGCGGTGATCGCGCCGGTCTGGACGCTCGCGTGGGCCGGTGGCCTCGCCGCCTCCCTGGTGCGTCGCCGCGGCCGCGTTGCGGCCCTCCTTGCGGGCGTAGCACCCGTGTTTAGCCTGCTCTCGATCGCGGGCATCGCGTGGGTGGTGTGGCGCCTGTACCGCACGAATGACAGCGTGTTTCTGGTGGGCGCGCCGCATGGCGTGGTGTGGGGTGGTTTGTGTTTGATTCCCGCGCTGGTCGGCGTGGGCGCGTTGTTCTACCTGCGGCGCTGGTTTGACGCGATCCTTGCGGCCATTGCCGTGCTGGCGTATGCGGGCTGGTTTGCGTGGGCCGTGTTGGGCTGGGGCTGATGCGCGGGCCCGGCCCGGCGGGGCGCACTGGCGAAGGTTTTGTGCAGTCTTTGCGGCGGCCCCCGTGGAGGCGCGGCTTTTACTCTGAGCTACTTATTATGGGAGTAGCGAGGCGGCGTGTTTGCCGCCTCGTTCAGTGACCCTTAAGGAACGGAACCCCCGTTGAGCGCCATCGATGCCCTGCAGCAAACCCCTAACCCTCCGCAACGCAAGCGGCGCAAGGGGCTGCGCATTTTCTTGATCAGCCTTCTCGTTGTGGTGCTGGTCGTGATCGGGGTCGGCGCCTGGTTTACGCTGCGCGTCTCGGGCAGCGCCAACCGCATGTTCGTGGGCGGTGGCAATGTGCTCGACGTGATCACCGACAAGGGCGCGCAAACCCAGTTGCAAGAGGATGCGAATCACCGCACCAACATTCTGATCTTTGGTAATTCGAGCGATGAGGCGGGCCACGGTGGCGCCCTGCTCGCGGATTCGATCATGGTGATGAGCATTGCGCCCGGGGGCCAGGATGCCGAGCTGATTAGCATTCCGCGTGACCTGTGGGTGCAGTATCCCGAGCCCTGCGCTGCGGGGTCGAGCGGCAAGATCAACGCCACGTACACGTGTGCTTATAACGCGACGAGCGGTGACCTGAACCAGGCCTCGCTCGCGCTCACCAGCAAGGTCTCTGAGATCACGGGGCTCGAGATTCCCTACTACGTGCAGGTGAATTACACCTTTCTGCGCACCTCGGTCGACGCGCTGGGCGGCATCGATGTGACGGTCGATTCTGCCGATTCGCGAGGCATCTACGACGTGAATCAGAACCTGCGGCTGCCCAACGGCGTGAACCATCTTGATGGCGCGCAGGCCCTGTCGTTCGCTCGCGCGCGGGGCTCGGAGGGCGGCTACGGCTTGGCCCGCAGCAACTTTGACCGCGAGCTCAATCAGCAGACGGTGGTGCGCGCGATCCAGGCGAAGGCCGGCGAGACGGGTACGCTCGCGAATCCGGTCAAGGTGGTGAACCTGATCGATTCGCTGGGTGACAACGTGCGCACCAACATTGCGACGACGGAGATTCAGGATTCGATGGACACGCTTGGTGCGCTGAAGAGCGACACCATGAACACCGTTGACCTCTATTCGTCAACAGACCCCCTGGTCAAGACGGGCACGATGGGTGCTGCGAGCGTGGTGCTGCCCACGGCGGGCGACTACGATTACTCGCAGATTCAGGCGGCCATCGCCGCCGCGTCCGCCGCTTCTGCCGCTGGCAGCTCGGGCGGACAGTAGTCCGCGGCGCTGCACGCGCAGTTCAACCAGGAGCACCGTGTCACCATCCCCCGCCGCCGAGCGCGTCACTCGCGTGCCGACCCGCGGCCCCGATCCAGCGTCGGTTAGCGTTCTCGCACGCAAGGGCACGCCCAATTGCCCGGCGTGGCACGGCGACGTGCCGCTCGTGAGCATCATCGTGCCGGTGTACAACGCCGCGGAATACCTCGAGTCGGCCGTGACCTCGGTTTTCGCGCAGTCATTGAACGCGATCGAGCATTGCGAGGTGCTGCTCGTGAACGACGGTAGCACGGACGGTTCGGCCCGCCTGTGCGATGATCTCGCACGGCGCTACCCGCATCACGTGCGGGTGGTACATCAGGCAAACGCGGGGGTTTCGGCCGCGCGCAATCGCGGCCTTCACGAGTCGACGGGCCGCTTCGTGTGTTTCGTGGACGCCGACGACCGCTTGGGCGAGGACGCCCTGACCCACGCGCTGCAGGTTTTTCTCGACGCTCCGGTCGAGCTGGATTTCGTCTCGATGGGCACCTGGTTCTTCGGCGAACGCCAGGGGCAGCATCACCAGAACTATCGGTTTCTCGACGGCGCCCTCATCGACGTGACCGAGGACTGGAACAAGCCGCAGATGAGCGTGCATTCCACGGTCATTCGCGGCGACGTGGCGCGGGCGCAGTCATTCGCCGAGGGCCTCGCGTATGCAGAGGATTCGCTGTTCATGACGGCGGTGCTGGTCGCGGGCGCGGGGCGCTATGGCGTCGCGCGGCAGGCCCGCTACCACTACCGCAAGCGTGACGTCGCGGGTTCGGCGATCGATGCGTCGACCACCGACCCGCGCTGGTATCGCGACCCGCTGCGCGTGCTGCATCCGCAGCTGCGGGCCCTCGCCGAGCGCTCCCCCGACCGTGCACTGTACTGCCACATGGTGTCGGGCTACGAGTTGCAGTGGCGCTATCGGACGCGAGCGTGGGCCGACGCCCTGTCGTGCGTGTCGGAGGCCGAGGCCCGCGCGTATCGCGACGAGCTGAACGCCGCGATCGCGTGCCTCGACGATCGCGCGATCATGGCGCAGCGCCACCTCTCGCGGGAGGCGAAGGCCTGGTGGTATCGCCAGAAGCACGGAGCGAACTGGCCCGCCGCGGTCGATTTCGACTCCGGCAGCCCCACGACGTGCCTGCCACCCGCCGAGCGCGCGGCCGCCCTGGCCGGGATCGTGCAGATCGAGCTGCTGGAACCCGAGGGCGGGCAGATCGCGGTGGAGGGTCGCCTCGCGGCGCCCTTCTGGCCGGACGCCCGGGTGGTGGCGTTTGTCGATAACCACGAGGTGCCCCTGCCCCCCGTGAACCGGCCGCTGCTCGTGACGACCATGCTCGATCAGGAGGTGTCGCGCCCCCAGGGTTTTCGCCTCGTGCTGCCCTGCGGCACGGTGCGTTTTGCGCTGCGCTTCGCGGGCGCCGAGCCAGCGGAGGCGGACGCCGAGGATTCGGCGGAGGCGGAGGTCACGCTGCCGCCGCGCTATCTGCGGGCCAGCGCGTGGTCCACCCAGATGCAGCACAACTATCGGTCGTTCGCGAAGCACTTGGTGACGCAGACGGCGCACGGGCTGCGCGTGCGGCGCCGCACGGCGTGGCGTCGGCTGGTGGCCGAGGCACGGTTCACCCGCGAACTCGTTCGCAAGCCGCGGGGCGCGGTCTCGCTGGTGTGGAGGCTGGCGGGGCTACTCGCTCGACTCGCGCGGGGCCGCAGCGACCTGTGGCTGATTTCTGATCGCACGTCGGCCGCGGGCGACAACGGCGAGTTTGTGTTTCGTCATGCGCTTCGCACGCAGAACGAGTCGCCGCGCCCCACGCGGTACGTGTACGCGATTCGCAAGAACTCCCCCGATTTCAAGCGGCTGCGCGCCGTGGGCCCCGTCGTGCCTCATGGTGGCCGGCTCTACAAGGTGCTGTTCCTGGCGGCGACGCACATTGTGTCGTCGCACGCCGACGACTACGTGACGAACCCGTTTGGCCGCCAGTGGTGGCGCTACGCCAACCTGTACCCGGGCCACTTCGTGTTCCTGCAGCACGGCGTCAACAACAACGATCTGGCCGGGTGGTTGAACCGCCACAACAAGAACATCTCGCTCGTGGTGACGTCGATGCGCTCGGAGCATGACGACCTGGTGGGCGACCGGTATGGGTACGCGGAGCGTCATGTCTTGTTGTCGGGGCTGCCGCGATTTGATGGTTTGCGGGCCGACACGCAGCGCGTGCTGGCGATTATGCCCACCTGGAGGCAGTCGCTCGCGGGCAGACTGAACGTGCGCACGGGCGTGCGGGAGTACAACCGAGACTTCGTAAATAGCGCATATTTCGAGTTTTATCAGCAGTTGTTGTCTGATCGAGACATTGCGCGTGCGTGCTCCGATCACGACTACCGGCTGGAGTTTTACCTGCATCCGGCTCTCGCTGCTCAGACGCGTGATTTTCGCGCTACGGGCCACGCGAGCGTCCAGAAATTCCCGCACGATTATCGCGACGCGATTCAGCGCTGCGCCGGCCTTGTCACCGATTATTCGAGTGTCGCCTTCGATTTTGCCTACCTCGGCAAGCCCACCGTCTACGCGCACTTTGACGCAGAGACGCTGCACCGCGAACATATCTATGGAGGCGAGGTTCCGCGCTTCTTTAGTCATGAACGCGACGGCTTCGGCCCGGTCACGCACACGTATGCGGCAACGAAGGAGGCCATCATCGCGATGCTGGCATGCGACGCCGCCCTCGTGCCGCCCTTTGCCGAGCGCGTGCAGCGGGCGTTCCCCGTGCGCGATCGCCGGCACACCGAGCGCGTGGTGGCCGCGATTCGGGCCCTGCCTTCCCAGCGCGAAGGCAACTGACCGCGTGCGCTCCCTTCTCTTGCCTCTTCCCATTCGGCCTTTGCCCGGACGCCTCGGGCTCTGGCTTGGCATCGTCGCCCGCGGCCCGCGGCCCGAGGTGGCCGTCGACGGGCATCGGTTGCACACGACCGGTTGGTGGGCGGGGCTCTTCGGGTGGACGGTCGGCGTCGTGCGGGCGGACATTCCCGTGGCCCTGCTCGGCGAGCTGCCGATACATTCGCGGCTGACGGTGGGCGAGCGCACGGCGCGCTACGCGGTGATCCCCTCGACGTGGACGAACCATGCGCCACGGCGGCGGCAACCGCTGCGGGTGCGGTCGCTGCGTTCGACCGTTATTGTGCGCCAAAACATTCGCAACGGCGTCGTGTTGACGGTGCGCGAAACCCAGCCGCTGGACTCGATGACGCGGCGCCTGCTCGTGCTGCTGGCCTTCATCGTGGCTCAGGTGCGGGGCCGCAGCGAAGGGGTCTTGCTGTACGAAAAGCACTCCAACCGCTACGAAGAGTCGGCGGCGGCCTTCTTTGAGTACCTGCACGAGCGCGGCGACACCGGTGCCCGATTTGTGCTGGCGCGAAACAGCCGCGACTGGCAGCGCGTGCCCCAGCATTTGCGTCGCTTCGTTCTGGCGAAACACTCCTTTCGGCACTACGTCGAGTATTTTCGGCACGTAAATTTTTGGGGAACAGAGGTGCCCGATCACGCCATGGATTTGCGTAATGCGAGTCGCGTGGCGCGGTGGTGGGCGGTTTCTCGGCACTTACGTTTCGTGTTTTTACAGCACGGCGTGATGCTCATGATTTCGCTGGGCAGCGATAATCGTGCGGATATGCGACAGGGCCACCCCTCGCGTCCGGCCCACACGCGCATTGTCGCTTCGAGCGAGGTCGAGGCCCACCACTTCGTGTCGGACGGCGGCTACCGCCGCGAGGACGTGCTCGTCACCGGACTGCCGAAGTTCGACCTGGCGCGCCATGCCGACGCGGCCAACCTCGTGACCATCATGCCGACGTGGCGGCCCTGGGATTACAACCTGGCGCGGGTGGCACCGGAGCGCACCACCTATGCCGCTTTTCTGCGGAGGGTGCTCGAGACCGTGCCCGCGGAGATGCTGCCGAATGTGCGGATCGCTACGCACCCGCACATGCAAAACGTCGTGGAGCTGCCCGAATTTGCCCCCTATCTGAGTTCGTGCGCGCAGTTGGACGAGTTGCTGATCCGCACCGGACTGCTGGTCACGGACTATTCGAGTATCGCTTTTGACGCGTTCCATCGGGGTGCCGGCGTGATTTTTGCGTGGCAGGAGATCGACGAATGTTTGGAGCGGTACGGCGGCATTCTCACGCTCACCGAGGGCCTGGCTTTTGGGCCGGTGACGCGCACGTGGGCTGATTTGGCGGCGACGCTGCGGGCTCCCAGCGCGTGGCGGTCTGAGGCTCACGAATCCAAGTTCACCCAGCTGGTCGCATTTCACGATGGCCGGAATCGCGAGCGGCTGTATGACGCGCTGCGCGAGGGCAACGAGCCCCGACCTGACGAGCGGCAGTAATCGGTCTAGTATGTAGAGGGGGTTCGTTGCGGTCTTGTTATATTTCCGCTGATCGAGCCCCCCGTTGCACTGCAAAGATCACCTCGTGAGTGTTCGAGAGCATTTCGGGCCGCCACGGTGGCCCGCTGACAAGTGAGATATTCGATATATGAGCGTGAAGATTCCGTCCACCGACCGGTCGAAGCGACCACTTTTCACGGTGATACTGGCGGTCTACAACGTCGAAAAATACATTCGCGCGACGCTGAAATCGCTCGAAAATCAGACGTATCCGTTCAAACTCCTCGACGTGATCGTGGTCGACGACGGCTCGACGGATTCGAGTTATCGGATCGTGCGCGAGTGGGCGGCCCGTCACCCCAACGTTCGCCACCTCACTCAGGAGAACGCCGGCCCCGGCGCGGCACGCGCGAAGGCCCTGCCGATGGCTCGCGGCACCTGGATCACCGTCGTGGACCCGGACGACATTCTGCACCCCAAATACTTCGCCCAGGTCGAGTCATTTCTGCAACGCGATGCAGACCGGCATGCGGTCATGCTGACTACGCGTGTCGTGCTGTTGCAAGATGAAACGGGCGAACTCACAGAGACCCACCCACTGGACCCGAAGTATCAGCACGGCGACCGACTGAGCCGATTGGCCGACGAACCCAACAACATTCAATTGGGTGCCACCGCGTTCTTGCTAAACGACGTCATTCGCGAACACGAGCTCACGTATGACCACCGCATCAAACCCACGTTTGAGGATGGTCATCTGCTCGGCCGCTATTTGGCAGTCTTTGACGACCCCATAGTCGGCGTCGTGGCGACAGCTCGCTACCTCTATCGCAAGCGGGGAGACTCCAGTTCGCTGGTGCAGCAGAGTTGGCACCACCGAGAGCGCTACGTAGACATGCTGCAGTACGGATTCTTGGATCTCTTGCTCCATGCTCGTCGCCGGTATGGTCACGTACCCCGATGGGTTCAGAACATGGTGCTTTATGACATCATGTGGTATTTCAAGGAGGACGCAGCTCAGTTGAGCCGTACGGGTTGGCTCGACGACGAGACCCGAGAAGTCTTCCTCGAACTCCTTGTAAAGATATTCACCCTCATCGATGTCGCGGCAATTCGAGAATTCAGCTTGCACGGGGTGCGGTGGGCCACACGCGAGGCAATAATCGCGTATTTCACCACCGAGAGAATTATTCCTTCGACTTTCTTCCGTTGGCGCGACAAACCAGAGACGGGCAATATTTCACTCACCATCTTGCAGTCAAGCCTCGGTGGTGAATTCACGTTCCTGGTAGATGGCCGGGCTGTGGAGCCACTTCACCAGAAGGTAATTTCGCACCAGTACTTTGGCCAAGAAATGCTGCTAGAAGCCGAGTACCAGTTGCCGCCCGGAACCTCTCTCGTGGTCCTTAACCGCGGCATTCCCATGCGTCAAGAGCGCATTGTAGGCGGCAAATGGAATGCTCCCAAGCCAACTGCGGACGCACCACGCTTGGGTCGCAACCCTCGACAGAAGCCGAAACCGTTCGCTGAACAAATTGCGCAAAAGGTGCCAAGCCGCGTAGCGAAGGGACTTGGCGCCCCGTTTGCCCTGGCAATTCGGCAGGGGTCTGCGGCTGAACGCACCGTGCAACGCCAGCTCATACAGCGCGCACGACGGGTACGAAATCGCCTCACCGTGCGGTCACTCACGACGGGCGCCCCCTTGCACAAGGCCTTCGCGGAAGATGCTCGGATGCTGCTCGGACGAAACCGAGAAAGCGTGGACACTGCCCTTCGCAAGTCAGCGGACTCCGTGCTCATGGCCTCGGCTAAGGCGCGCACCGCCAAGGAACGTTACGAGGATGCCTGGGTCATCATGGACCGGCCACATGCGGCTGGAGACAACGGCGAGCACCTTTACAGATATGTGGCTGAGCATCGGCCTGACGTCAATGCCTACTTCTTGCTCAACCAGGACGCCTCCGACTGGGACCGACTCGCAGCCGATGGCTTCAGGCTCGTTGCGTATGGCAGCGACGAGGCCGTGAGGCTTTGCGTCAACGCAAAGTACAAGGTGTCATCAGACGCTACGGCGGACGTCATGTATCCGATTGACCGCGGGCGCTTCGGAACCCACGGCAAGTTTATTTTCTTGCAGCATGGGGTCACCAAAGACGACATTTCCAAATGGATCGGGCCCAAGGCCATTGACCTGATTATCACAGTTACTCGTGCCGAATACGACTCCATTGCCGGCGACCGCACGCCTTACAAGTTTAGTTCGAAGGAAGTCGCCCTCACCGGCTTTCCTCGCTTCGACAAGATCTGGCTGGAGACCCATCGAAGGGATCGGCGGCCCGATACCATTCTGATTGTTCCCACGTGGAGACAATCCTTGCGTGATGACATGGTCAAGGCCATCTCACCCGAGGCGAAGGCCGCGGTGTTCCTCGAATCAGATTATGGGAGAAACTGGATCGCGCTGGCGACGAACGCTGAATTACGAGAGTTTGCATCCCAGCACGGCCTCAAAATCACGTATGTCCTGCATCCAAGTTTGGCATTCATGAAGGAGTTCGAGGCTGTAGCCTCTGTTCTCGAATTGACTACCTTCGGCGAGATTGATTTTCCGGAGTTGCTAGGGCGCACCTCGGTGCTCGTCACCGACTACAGCTCGGTGGCCTTCGACGCCGCCTTCGGTGGGGTTCCCGTTGCCTACTTCCAGTTTGACGGTGGAGACATCTTTAACGGTGCCCACACGACCCGAAAGGGTTACTTCGATTACGAGCGCGATGGATTCGGGCCTATCTCTACTGATCTCGTTGACATGGTCAGGAACGTCCAGGAGTTGGCGGCAGGCTCGTTCTCAGACGCCGCCCTCTATTGTGAACGAGTTCAGGAGACGTTCCCCTATCGCGACGCAAACAATTGTGCGCGTGTAGTTACCGCTATCGAGAATCTCTAGCCGCTCCGGCGACAAACAGGACACCCCATGCGAAGCAATTTTGAAGCCATCCTAGCGACTGCCACAGAGCAGGAGTCCATTGGAAATCTCCACCGTGCGGCGGAGATCCGCGAGCAGGCACTCTTATTGCTCGTTAGTGGTCGGGTCACACACGAGTCGGCGTACACCACGTTCATTGCCGACACGCTGCGCGCTCAGCGTGCGGGTGCTGACTTAGCCTTGCTCACGCGGACAATTAACGCACTGCGGCCCGTGGCTACGCCATTCCATGCGTGGTTTGGTGAGTTTCAACTTTGTGACGCGCTCGTGCACCTGGGGAGTCGATCGTGGAACGAGGCCTCTCTCTTTACGACCACCCCGGGCGGCAACCTCAGTATTGCTCTGAAGGCTTCGCAAATTACTGCATATATCGGCCACGTAGCGAATTTTGTGTATGCGGAGTGGTTGACGGTGGCAGGAGGCGTGTCAGAAGCTGCACTCGGTCTTGCTTCTCAGGCTCACGACTACGTGGCGGCACACGCTCCGACGCGCAACGCGCTTAATAGTGGCGTGCTCGATCTGCTTCGCGAAATCCTGACCTGGCACAATCGCCTGCCAAGCAGCGACACACCGAGGCCTGTCGAGCCCGTGCTCGACGAGTGCATCGCCTTGCTTGGCGAACATTTCGGGCCCCTGCATTTTGCCAAGCGTTTGCGTGCGTGCGTGCTTGCCGACTATCGCGCAGAGGGCACCTCTAGTCGTCACACCTTGACGCTGTATCGCGATTGCGTGCACAGCATCCTAGGGGAAAAGCACTACGGCAACGAAACGAAACGATCGCTCGCCCTGTCATTCCACTGCGACATGCTGTGGCTTTCTCAGTACGGCCCCGCGTCGAAGTTGCCTCGTGCGTTTCTCAAATCATCAGTCGTAGCGCGGCATGTGCCTACGGGTGAACGGGAAGCAATGCTGGAAGCGACCAGTAGTCTCCTGCTGCCGCAAGCCGTCTTGAATAAAGTGCCAACGCAGTCGAGCCGTGACTGGAGCGTCTGTTCGGTTCAACTCCTGGCACGTGTCTCGCACTCTTCTCTGTCCCTGGTCGGGGCGGACGATGTGCTACGCGATCTGGCGGCGCTGCGGTCTCACTTGGCCCTCTGCGGCATCAATCATCCGGTGCATGCCGCACTGGCATTCTTCGAGGCCTGCGCTGAGACGGTCAAGAGCCGGGGAAGGGAACATTCCAGTCGGCTAATTGCCCGTGCCATGTCTCCTTCGGCTCCCTCAGGGCTTCGCACCGACTTGGAATCCGCGCAAACGTGGCTCGAAGATTTTGCCAATGCTCGGAGTTACCAAGACCCTGTGGAAGTATTAGGCGCCTGGCCACTTTTCGCACTCAAGGCCATGGGACTTTCGGCATCGCCAGAAGCGCTTATGCCCAATGGATCTGTGGACGCACGCGCGGAAGCCGCGGATCTGCCTCTCGCTGTGCAGCGAATCGCGTGGCTGGATGCTGCGAACACACGGGCCCAGGTCGCACTCGGATCAAACAACGTTTTTGCGATCCAGTTGAATCTGCTACTGCTCGAGGCCCGCTGCCTGAACCCTGACTCGGTGACCAAGGCCCTCGCCGATGACATTTTGAATGTTTGCAATGACTTGATGAAGGCATCGCACCTCTACTTACCCCAGGCCACGCGTCTGAGAGAAATGCAGATCAACGTCCTCGAACAACTGGGCGACTATTCTTGGGCGGCGCGTATCTGTAACTATGTTCGCTCACTCAAGGGTCACTCCACGGGTGCATATGTTGCAGAAGCTCGTGCGGCACTCGTCGAACGTGAAATCGAAAATCTGAATCGGGCGGGTGACCATGCCGCCGTCTTGAAATGCTGGGACGACTTCGGAGCCCTGGTACCTGACAATGGGGCTCGTCGCGAAACCAGGTTATACATCGCCCACGCAGCGAATCATGAAGGCCGTGCCACAGTGGCGTTGGAACAATTGCATCGCCTGAGCGACGACCTGACGAACCCCACTGATGTGGTAGATGTCCAACTGCGTATCGCATCAACTCATGAGGGATTTGGCGACTTCGCCTCGGCCGAGGGCACATACGGCTCGATCTTGAAGCTCATGCACGAATACCCGAGTGTTTTCGATTCACATCATTGCGGCGAAATCCGCCGACTACTGCAACGATGCGCTGCGCTGCGCGCAGACGATGCGGCCTGATCAGCCATTGTCGCCGACCAAGCCGGACCGTGACGGCGTCAGACTGTTCGGGCCTTAGCGAACCGTTGCGCGCTGGCTGAGGCTGAGTTCACAGTGGAATTGCAGGGCTTTCCAGACTTCCCGTTGCAGTTGTGCATAGTCAACAAAATGTGACCACACAATATCGTGCCGGTTATATGCCTCTTCATCAACGAGCACTTGCACCGGTGCTGTCCATTGCACATTCGGTACCGAGCCCACCTGTGACTCGGCCACTTCAATGTCCGCATTGAGGTGCTGGACGACGTCCAAGAAATCGGACCTAGGGTTGGCATTTCTTGAAGCAATCCGGAGTCGAGGTATCACGATTTGACCGGTGTATCCGAGCTCGCGGAGCAACTCCAGGAGGTTTCGCAGGGGGTCATCCATGACAAACGTCGAGCGGTGGTCGACGAGGTGAAGGGCATCTATCATCAAGACAGCGGCGTGCTGCGCGTGCGCACGAAATACCAGTCGTGCTCCCCAGCGTTCGAAATCGGCTCCGGAATGGAGCACGGGTGATTCCACGTATTGAAGGTCCGAGCAGACTCGCGTCCAGCGTCGGGCGTCGGGCGTGTCATTCCACCTCGTGACTTTCACCGAGCCGGAACTCAGGATCGAAACCGATGAATCCCACGCAGGCTGCGTGGGCAGGGGCAAACGGAAAACGCTGTGGCAATGCACCCGCTGCTGCAATGGGTGAGAAATTAGGCGACCCGCATCGGATACGAGGTCTATGCGCATGTGATAAGTGCCCGGTGGCACCTGCGAGATGTCGATGCCGATCTCGTGTCGAGTCGTGATTTCGCCGGTGCACAGGCCCTCTTTTTCGGGGCCATTCTTGAAACTGAGTGGAACCTCAATGAACTCGCCTGATTGGGCCTGAAAGCGTAACCACGCCGACCACGGAATGTGTCGCGAGACCCGGGGTTCCCACGACACCTCGGCCTCAAGCTTCACTCGATTACGTGCGATGCTGCAAGCTTTCACAGTCACGGCAGTCGCGCCCAGGATCGCCGCGGAACTACGAGCAAGTTGCCACGTTCGCAGCATATGCGCTACGTGCCCGGCAGCTGTGTAGACCGCCCCTCTCTGTGCCCACAGCGTGTCGACCCCGTTCCACGGAGACACCTGCTGCGCATGGATTCGTTGCCAGTTCTCCGCAGCCTCTTCAGCCACGACCACCCATGCCCGCACGTGGGCAGGTGGTGACGGAACGGGTCGATCATCCACCGTGGTGACTAACCACAGCAACGCATGCGGTCGACCAGGTGCGAGGTAGTCGAGAACTGGCCTAATACTTCCGTCGATCGTGATCACCAGGACATCCATCATCAAAATGCCCGTGGCTTGAACCAACGTGTCGAGAGCTCCACCAAATTCGGAGTCCGCATACTGCAAGGGGTCCACTGTCGCGATAATTTCGATACCTGCGGCCAGCAATTGACGCTGAACTTCCCAGCAGACCAAGACGTCAGTGCCGACAATGATTGCGTGTGAAATACGGTGACGATCGCGGTTCAAACTGATCATGGCGCATCGACCTCGTTCGCTGAAGTATCCGCCCCTGCCTTGGCAAACTCTGCAATAGCTTGCTTGATGAGCGCCGTGTCTCGATCCGCATCGAAGGTGAAGTCGCTTGTGAACGCCTTCATCGTCCAGTGACGCTCTCGGGGATGGTCAGGAGTACACCAAACATGGGCAACATTACCCCCCTTGACGCTCGCAATCATGAACTCGTTGGTGGCATCGTACGACTCGGAACCAATGACGATGAGATTGATGGGTCCGACAGTGAACACCGAAGAAAAGAATGCTGAACCAGCGAATCCAGCTACAATCGTCGCTTCATTCATCATTATTACCTGATCAACAAACGCCAATTCCTCGGGTCGCACAATCTCGAACCCCTCCGATTGAAAAATTGCCCTAACCTCGTCGGCATTATGACAGATTCGACTGTTGTCACCACTATCTAATACGCGATCCAGGAAAATGCGTCTCGTCCTCTTGCGCTGGCCACCGGCTATAGCCGTCCCAAGTTTGGTGTAAACCTCGTTAATGCCGTGGTGGACGTATCGTGGATTCTGAAACTGAGGTGTAGCACCATACAAGGTGCCTACTTTTACCGGCCTATTCAACACGAAGACATCGCGTTCAGTGAGACCGAAAGCCTCGAGTATCTGTCGGACAAAGGCGGGCAAATCTCGATATTCGCCCTCCCCCGAAATCATGAATTGCACTCTTGAGTCGATTTTTTTGACAAACTTCCAAGCCCACAACTTTGAGACGAATTCGGTCATGATATGACCGAAATGCCCATACCGGTCGTTATCCGCCAAATAGAAGGAGCCCTTGAGGAACTCACTTGGTTCTTCGGGTGCGATCGCTTGAAAACGCGTTGGACTCGTGAGATGCGCATTAGACAGGCGATGGGAGATGTGGTGCCTGAAGGAATCAGTCAGCACGAACCTGTCCAGCGTGACGAGCGAACCAGGGTAGACACTCGGGCCAAGATACTTGCGAACGTGCAGTGCGGGGGCCTCGTAGGAATCAGGACAATATGTCGACTCGAGTGAAACGTTGTTCGATAAAACCCGAGCATTCGAAGCAACTCTCTCCGAGTCGAGTTGCAATATTTCTTCGCCCCAAGTTGTCCCCATTCTCGCTGTGAGCGCACCGGACGCGAACTCATCGTAGAGTTTTATGAGAAATTCGCCAGAGACTTGATAGATTGCTGCCTTATGACCACTAAAGAGCTGAGTAACATGAGAAGCGAGTGGCTGAGGCACGTCAACAACATCATCTGGAACGATATATAGGCCACCATCCGCCAGATTCAGTACGAGATTTTCAAACACTTGTTGTCGTCGCGCATGTTCAAGCCCCGACATATCTACGATGGCGCCGGCAGGCTCCATCGATTCAAATACTCGCTGAATTCGGTCTACCGTCCACGCTTCATAAAATGCGACTTGAGGGTAGGCAGATCGCGTTTCTTGCGTGATACCCGCGGCGCCCAAGCTGACGACGCAGATGCGGACGACCCCGATGCTTGCGATCTGAGTCGACAGGGAGCCAAGGTCCCCATCGTCGGTCAAGACGACGACTGGGCGTGCCTCAATATGGTCGATATAACTAGAGAGCGCCTCCAACGCCTCATCGAAAATCGTCACGCGGTTCGCCTCTCGATACGGGTACGCCGGCTCGATGTCTTCAAGCGGCTACCGCACTATCCTGCCAGGTTGGCCGCCAGTTTGGCCTCACATGCGAGAAGCCAACATGCCTTTTTACCAAAGGCTCAACTCACACTGGGTCGGTTGCGACGCTGAAGTCAACGCTGTATCCAAGTTGGTCCCGCAGAAGGGTCTCGAAGTGCTCATAATATGACGTGTCGTAGTGAACCGGACCCTTGCCCCAAGGATGGTCCGTCTTGGAGTGGTTTCCGGGCACCATGACGTGCAACGGTGTTGCATTCAACTCTTCGATCAGAATCTTGTCGAGTTCGTCCCACGATGCATTTTGTGACGCCACCGCTTCCGTGTTGAATCGCACGACGGCGCCCCCATCGAAGTAGCTGTCTACGTTGCGAGCCTGGTTCACCATGAAGACAGCATGGGGAACTATGCTCTGCACCCGCGTCTTGAACTGAATCACCGCGTCATGGAACATGCCCAAGTACTCGTCACGGTTCTCCGCCATCGATATGCGCCTGCCGCTCTTCCACGTGGCGTAGCCTGCGGCGTACGGCAACTTCCAATCGTTGTGGGTGACCCACGAATCACCTATGCGGAGTATGGGAAACCGTGCGTCCGCGAAAGCATCAATGATGACGACGTCGGGCTTATTCTGCATCAGTTCAGCGAAATACGTCTTCGTGAAGTCCCGCTGCGTCACGGTGCGAGCGTGGTCGTCCATGCCCCTCCAGTCCTGTTCCACGCTGGGCACGGGTGCGGACACGAGGCTGATCAGGCTCATTTGGTATTGAACGGGCCCTAGATGCGCATAGGACTTCCAGCGTGGGGCAATGTTCGAATTGAAGTTGTCCCTCGTTACACATGAACCAACGACCGAGACGACAGGCAGGGCCTGGCCGGAGTGGGCTCGTGATGACTGCGGGTATCGAGCCTCGACGGTCACGAGGCCGACCACAATCTGGCTCGATACGTAACTTCCGTTCACTACCGTGATGTGCGCCGAGTAAGTGCCCGGTGCGACGTTGCCCAGTTCAAGCCCCTGGCGCTTAGGTGTGCTGAACGTCGAATACGAGTAGTCCAGCCAAGGGTCGTGCGGTTCGTCATCGTTAAGGGGACGCTGCAAGACGCCAAGGTCGAAACTGTATCTGGCCTGCGACGACTTCAATGTCAACGCATAGGACGTGGCCCGGTAACTGTCGTGCGCGACGCCCCTGATGATGTATCGACCCTCGACGAACAGGCGACCGTCCTTCTCACTAAACTCGTCGATTCGAAAGAACTCCGAGGCTCCTCCGATTCGCAATCCGTCTACCTTGACCAGCTTAATTGGTGCTCCAGCGCTGCCCTGCAAGACGTAAACGTCGCCACGAGCGATTTCAATTGTTCGCATGTCGCGCGGTGCGGGCAACGGCGCGGTCTGACTATTGTCATTCAATGTCATCGAAACGTGAAGTTCGTGTGAACCGTAACCCAGATCCTTGACGTCGATGCCATAACGCCGCAGCGTTGCGAATTTGCCCGCAGAATAATCCACGAGCGACTTGTTATACCACGTCGTTGAAAGTGTCTTATCGATTAGCGTTCCGAGTGGGAATTCGACGCTTTCGCCCGACCGCCTTACGAACCCGATTCGTCGCTGCAAACCCGCGTATCCAGCGCTTGGTATGCCCCGAAAGATTGCGTCACCTTCAAGGTAGAAACGACCATTTCGAAGCTCTGCCTTCGTGACTCGCGACTCCATGCCTCCTTGAGTATTCGCGGACGAGATTGGTGCCGCTATCCCCTTGTGGCCGTTGGTTACTTCGCCAATTCTCGGGTATATGCCCTCACCAAACGCCTGAAACAGAGACACAATGATGGGCACGTTGTAGCGCGTGACTGCGATGTGGGAGTCCACCAAATCCGACTCTGAGAGAATGAAATTGAAATTGCCTGCCCGACGCAGCGCGTCGAGGTTCGGTTCGATTTCGTGCTCATGCCATGGGTCTGCGTGCGAACTAATGAGGTAAATATTGGTGGATGAAAGGTCAGCGCTGCGTGCCAAGTTTGGTAGTAGTTGGTCCAACTCATTTGCGTGCGACTCGTCGCCATCGATCATGAACTCATGAACTTTTGGCCACTGTTTTTTCACATAGTTTCCGACACGAAACTGTGGCACGACTGCGAGGATATTTTTAAACCCAAACTGCATGCCGTAGTACAGTGCCGCGGACGCACCCTTAGAGAAACCCGCCACGCAGATGTTCGCGGCGGTGACACCAGACTTCACGGCCATGTCATTGATGAGCGCAACCACGGCCAACTGAAAGTCCGTGCGCGTGCGGCTTCCCAGGTAGTACGAGTTCATTCCGTCTAGATCATCTTCGATCCACAAAATGTCCGAGCGCAGGCCCTGCACGGGCGCTCCAACGAAGTCGAGAGTTCCAGGTGCCCTAAAACCAGAGAAAATGACGATGAGAGATCGGCGGTCCTGCGCTCCGGCGCGCCACCGATACTTAATGCGAAACTTTCCATGCTCAAATTCGCCGGTAATCAAAGTGGTGCTCGCATTCAATGACTCGGTGAGAGGTGCCGCGGTCGCGCGGACTTGCATCGACTCAATCTATCCCAGGTGGGCCTTGCATGCACCAGGCGATGTTTACTCAGTGCGCCCGCTCGTCGCACAGAGTAACACCTTCCGCGACGATTTGCCAACGCCTTCACATCACATCTTCCAGTGCACGAGACGTCTTCGCCCACCGTCAAGTGCACAGACTTCATTACTCCTTGCACGGCTTCAGACGACGTTGAGCGATAAAGCCTCCGCGCGCCCCTGTCTGGGCCCCCACCAGCGCATAATTCTCGCGCAGTGCTCCTGGGAGTGAGTTGCATCCGCCGTCAGAAAATTGTTCGTCCAACCTTCGCAACAACTGGTAACAATTAGTTCGATTGGCTACCTAATGCTGCGGAACTCATACTTTGAGTCATGTTCCGTCACTTTGCGTTACCCACTGTTGCGCTCATGCTCGTCTCGCTGCTCACCGGGACGGCCGCCTCGGCCCCAGCGCACGCCGCCCCGGCCCCGGCACGAGTGGCTGCCAGCGCCACCACCGGCGCGTCCGGCCAGATCACGCGCGTGGCCACCTTCAATATTCGCTGCCAGTGCAGCGAAACCAACCCGCAAAACGTGTGGGACACGGGCAACCGCCGCAGCCGCGCTGCAGCGCAGATCAAGCAGTCCGGGGCGCAGATCGTGGGCCTGCAGGAGACGTACGCGCGCCAAGTGACAGACCTCTTCGGCACCGCGGGCGGCACGGGGCTTCTCGGCGCGGGCTGGGCGCACGCGACCGCCGCCGTGCCCGAGGCCATGAACGCCATCGGCTGGAACACCGCCGGCTACTCCCGCGTCGCATCGGGGTATCGCCAACTGACGACGGGGCCCGCCGCCCTCGACGGGAGCTCGCGCGCCTACGAACGCACCGTGACGTGGGTCAAGCTGCGGTCCCTCGCCACGGGCCACACGTTCTACGTGTTCAACACCCACCTCGAGCACCGCGGCACCACCGCAGTCTCGGTCACGGGGCAAACCTACGGGCAGATTCGCACCCTGCAGACCCAAGAATCGCTCGCGGCCATCACCGCCATCAACACCGAGAAGCTGCCGGTGATCCTGACGGGTGACTTCAACGCCGACCAGCGCCAAGCGCCCTTCTCACTGATCCAGAACAGCGGAATTGTGCGCGACTCGCTCGCCCTCGCGAGCCAGAAGATCGATGCTAACCTCGCCACGTTCAACGGCTGGCAGACCGCCAAGCTCGGCAACCGCGTCGATTTCACGTTCGTCTCCCCCGGCATCACGGTGCACCGCTACGAGGTGTACGACACCTACATCAGCGGGTTGTTCGCCTCCGACCACTTCCCCGTGCTCGTCGACGTCGAACTCCCCGCCCCCAGCGCGCCCCTCGGCGGCGGCACCACCAGGGTGTACAGCGTGCCCATCAGCAGCACCCTGTACGGCGTCACCGGCAGCGGCTCCGAGACCCGCGCCGCGCCCCTCAGCTTCTCGCAGTGGGCGGCTCTCGGCTACCCCCGCCCCCTGCCCGCGCCAGCGACCTTCGTCAAGTACCCGTGGTGCGACAACCTGTTCATGGTGAACTTCTGGAACGCGGACCCCAAGACCTGGACCTGGACCCCCCTTGGCCTACCCGAGTGGTCCCGCGCGGGCTACCCCCGGCCCGCCATCGCCGGGTGGATCGAAGGCACCACCCTCGTCAAGTACGGCACCGGCGACCAGCTCTTCGCGACCCTCGGCTCCACCACCAAGGCGCTCACGCTGCCCGAATGGCAGGCCATGGGCTTCAAGCCGTTCGTGAACCGCAGCTCGAGCGGGTTCGTCAAAGCCGCCACCAGCAGCACCATCTACTACGTGCCCAACCTCGCCACGATGAAGGGCACGCCGCTCAGCTTCGCCCAGTGGGCGGCCTACGGGTTCCCGCCGCCGCGCACCGTCGCCCGCGTGAACTAGCCCGCGCACCAGCCCGCATACCGTCGCGGCGCGGTGTGGCGGGAATCGCGCAAGCCCCCGCGGCATCGCCGCGAGCGCGTACCTAGACTTGAAGCATGAAGCGCAGACACGTACTCCTCGGGGCCGCAGTGCTCGCCGTGGGTACGGGCACGACCCTCGCCGTGCAGCGAGGCGAAGGCCAACCCCTCGCCGAGGGGGCGGGGACGCCAGGGGCACCAGCCAACGCGACCGCCGGCGCGTCCGGCACCACCAGCCCACCCGCACGGCCCGCCCGGCGCTCGAATATTCGCCCCGTGGGCCTACGCGCCGTCACGTTCAATATTCGCGGCAGCACGTGGGAGGAAGACCCCGAGGACCTGTGGAACCGCGGACGCAACGCGCGCGCCACGCGGTTCTTGCGCGCGGCGCGCCTCGACGTGGTGGGCTTTCAGGAGTTTGAGGCCGAGCAGCAGCGCGATCTGTTCGGCGACAACGGGGAGCAGGGCTCGCTTGGCCCCGACTTCGATCACGTTGACGCGCCCATCCCCGGCGCCCGCAACACCATCGCGTATCGTCGCGAGCGCTTCGAGCTGGTCACCTCGGGTTTCCGCGGTCTGCCCCTCGGCTGGCCCACGACGCTCGCTTTGACCGACACGTTTGCTCGCGGCCTCACGTGGGTCATGCTGCGCGACCGCGACTCCGGCCAGCAGTTCATCGTCTTCAACACGCACCTTGAGCACCGGGGCCGGGCGAAATCGCTCACGGGCGAAACCTATAGCGAGATCCGCCGCCACCAGGCGGAGGCCGTGGCCCGCTTCGTCACCGAGGTCAACCCGCAGGCCCTGCCCATGTTGATGCTGGGCGATCTGAACTCCGACGAGTTGGGCGGGGCGTACGGCGCCATCGTCACGGGCACCGATCTCGTCGACGCGCAACTGAGCGCCGCAACCGTAGTCAACTCGGGCATCTCGACGTACAACGCGTTTTCGGGCCCGCAGGTGGGTAAGCGCATCGACTTCGTGTTCGTGAATTCGGAGATTCAGGTGGAACAGTATTGGGTCGACACGGCCGAGGTGGACGGGCGCCTACCCTCCGATCACTTTCCCACGATCGTCGACGTCACCCTCGGTTAACGGCGCGGACCGCCCGATTGGGCAGATGTGATCTGCGCAATTAACATATAGGTATGAAGCGGGAACTCACGGCAGCAATGGGCATCATCCTGCTCATCGTGACCGCTTACTTCACCGTGGGACTCCCCCAAACCAGTCAACATCTGGTGTCCCCCCTGCTGGGAAGCGACGTAGTGCAAGCCAAAGACACGATCCGCATTTCTTCGTTTAATGTGCGCTGCGACTGCCAAGAGGCCGACTCGCTCGACAATTGGGGCAATGGCCGCGACCGGCTCGCCGCCATGTTCATCGCCGAGCAGGGCCTCGACGTGGTGGGCATGCAGGAGTTCGAGCGCTCCCACGCGCGGTCGCTGTTTGGCGGTGCCGACGGCGGTCTGCTCGGCGAGGGCTGGGACTACTACCAATCCCCCTACGCGCTCGCCCTGAACGCGATCGCGTGGCGCACGGACAAGTTCACG
Source organism: Micrococcales bacterium 31B (assembly GCA_022803075.1). GTDB lineage: Bacteria > Actinomycetota > Actinomycetes > Actinomycetales > Dermabacteraceae > JAFFTF01. The sequence continues at coordinate 28,396 of JAFFTF010000005.1, read as the reverse complement.
CGCCTTGCCTCGGGCTTTGCCGTGCTGCCGTTTGGAATGCCCAGCGAGGACCACTCGTCTTCGTTCAGCCCCCGCGGCCTCAGTTGGGTAGAGCTCTACGAGCGCGACACGCGCAAGCGCTTCTACGTGTTCAACACGCACCTCGAATATCGCGGCGGCGGCACCGACATCAACGGCRAAMCCTACGAGCAGACCCGCCGCAAGCAGGTCGACCAGGTGCTCTCCACCATCCGCACCGTCAACACGGCGGGCCTACCCATGGTGCTCATGGGCGACTTCAACTCCACCTCCAGCGGTGCCGCCTATCAGCGGGTCATGCAGTCCCGACTGTTCACAGATTCGGCCACCACATCGCAGCTCACCATCAACAACACGGTTAACACCTACCACGGCTACAAGTTGCCGACGGCGGGCAAGCCCATCGACTTCTTGTTTGTCTCCCCCGATTCGATCGTGGCGAAGTACGAGGCCGTCACCAATACGTATGAGGGGCGCTACCCGAGCGACCATTTTCCGCTCTACGTCGACGTCGAACTCAAGTAGTGGGGGGTAGCCCCCACCGCAAGTAACCTGGCACCCCGGTGGGCACAACCTGGATGCGTGACTACCGTTGTAGGTATGAGAAAACTCTTCGGCGCGATCTTCGCGTGGTTTGTCGGCTACGCGACGCTCGTCGTCACCGCCCTCACCTCCTTCGTGTTCGTACTGTTGGCCATCTTCATCGTGTCTATTGGCGTGACGGGCGTGCTCGCGTTCGGCGCGGGGCTGATCGTGCTGTTCCTGGGCACCCATATTTTGAGGGGGACGCGCGCGTGGTCGCGTTCCGTGGCGGCCTCCGCCTACGGGGTGCAGATCAGCGTGCCGCGACCGCGCCGGGCGCAGCACCGCAACCTGTTCGTGCGGTGGCTGCTGCAGCTCTGGTACGACTGGCGTGACGCGGCCCTGTGGCGCGGACTCGCCTACGAGGCCGTCATGGTCTTGCTGTCGTGGCTCGCGGTTTTTGTAGGCACGGTACTCATGGGAGCCGGGGTGGGCGTCATGATGTTCGCCGACCCCGACGTGATCGCCGTGAGCGGCATTGTCTCTGTCGAGCAGAACCTCGCGCCGCTCGCGCAGTTCGGGGCCGTGCAGCAACGGCTGCTCGGCGCGGGGGCCGTGGTGCTCGGCATCGTTCTCGTGTGGCTGCTCTCGTCGTCGCAGCGGGCACTCGCCCAGACACTGCTGAGCGCGACCAGCAAGAACCAGCTGAGTCAGCAGGTGCACGAGTTGGGGGCCGCGCGGCAGGGTGCCGTGGACGCAGCCGAGGCCGAACGCCAGCGCATCGAGCGCGACCTGCACGACGGCGCTCAGCCGCAACTCGTCGCCCTGGCGATGACCCTGGGGCTCGCGCAGACCGCCATCAAGACCGACACCCGCGCGGCCGCCGCGCTCATCGACGAGGCCCACGCCCAGGCGAAGCAGGCCATCACCGACCTGCGTCAGCTGGCCCGCGGCATTCACCCCGCGGTGCTCACCGACCGGGGTCTCGACGCCGCGCTCTCCTCCATCGTGGCGCGCTCCCCCGTGGCCTGCGATCTCGATGTGCACCTGCCAACTCGGGCCGCGCCCGAAATCGAGGCCGCCGCGTATTTTGTCGTGGCGGAGGCCCTCACCAACGTGGCGAAGCACAGCCAGGCCAGCCAGGCGAGCGTCCAGATCTATGGCAACCCGGGCGGCATCACGGTTTCGGTGATTGATAACGGACGCGGCGGTGCCCGGGTTATCGAACACCAGCTCGGTACCAGCGGGCTGAAGGGTCTCGCGGATCGCGTGGCGGCGACGGGCGGCGCGCTGCGGCTGCACAGCCCCGAGGGCGGACCGACGCACCTGAGCGTGGCGTTCCCCTTGCAGCCGAGCACCCCGACCCACGGATTGATGACGACATGCGCATAGTGCTGGCCGAAGATTCCGTGCTGCTGCAACAGGGTCTTGCGCGACTGCTCGAGTTGAACGGGTATGTTTTGCTCGCGACCGTGGCGAACGCCGACGACCTGCTGCGTGCCGTCGAGGCGTTTCAACCAGAGGCCGCCATCGTCGATGTGCGCATGCCGCCGACCTTCACGGACGAGGGCATCCGCGCGGCGGTGACGGTGCGCGAGCGTTGGCCCGACACGGCGGTGCTCGTGCTCTCGCAGTATGTGGAGGAGAAATACGCCGCCGAGCTCATCGCGAGCGGGGCGCGGGGCTTTGGTTACTTGCTGAAGGACCGCGTGGCCGATGTCGAGAGTTTTCTCGCGGCGCTCGCGCAGGTGGCGGCGGGGGGCACGGTGCTCGACCCCGAGGTGGTCTCGCAGATTATGCTGCGCAGCCGCCAGATCGACCACCTAGAGCGCCTCACCCCGCGTGAGCTCGAGGTGCTCACACGCATGGCGGAGGGTGACTCGAACAGTGCCATCGCGGCGAAGCTCTTCATCTCTGAGGGTTCGGTGGAGAAGCACATTTCGGCGATTTTCGCGAAGCTCGACCTGCCCTCCTCAGACACCGAAAACCGCCGCGTGCTCGCGGTCGTGCGCTACCTGAACAGGATGTAATTGAGATGACGACCAAACCTTTACGCGCACGTCGCAATCGTGCCGTCCTGGGCACCGTGCTCACCGTGGGCACCCTCGTGGGCGGCTCGGGCGTCGCCCTCACCGCGTATGGGTCGCGCACGCTGACCGATCAGCGGGTGTCGACCCAGGTGTGGACGAGCGGGATACCGCCCACCTCGCTCTCGATCGACGCGAAATTCGGCACCGTGACGGTGGTGCCCGGCCCCACCTTCAAGATCACCGCGCGGGGCACCTCGGTGGGCAACGAAGCCGCCTACATCGTCGATCGCATCGACGACGCGTACGTGATCAGGTCTAACGATTCGTGGTCGCGGCACGTGAACTACGTTCCGATCAAGGAGCGGGAAAGCGAACCTTCGCTGATCGTGACGGTACCCGAGCCGCTGGACCTGTCGATCTCCGGGTGGGCTACGGGGTCGACGGTGAGTGGCTCCTATAAACACGTCGGGGTTTATGTGCACGGCCCCCTCTCGTTTATGGGGGCGGCGGACACCCTGGAACTCACCAGCACTTCTGACGGCGTCAAGGTGCAGACGACCGGGCTGGGCCCCTACGGCATGGCGCCCGTGGTCGCGTTGACCACCTACACCAACGTAACGGCTGATTTCACCGCGACCGGAGTCAGCCGACTATCGGTCGCCTCGATGTTTGGGGACACTACCGTCACCCTGCCGCCGCCCTTTGAGCAGTACGTCGTGCGTACGACGTTTGCCGAGAATCGGCCCTACCCTTCGCCGGATGCCGGCTCGCTGAATAACGCCGTGGGCAGCTCGCCCGGCGGCAACACGCCCGTGGAGGTCTACCTCGACATGGGTCGCGTGACCCTCGAGCGGGCCGCGGGGAACTAAGCCTGGGGGGAGCGCGCGGGCCCGGCCCCGCAGGGGGTGACCGGGCCCGCGTGCCTCGGGGTCTGCGGGCCCGTTTTAGTGGGCCCGCGCGCCTCGGTTAGTACGAGCCGGTGGACGCCGCTCCGTCGAGCACGGCGCGGGTTCCCGAGAGTCCGAGGCGCGTGGCGCCCGCCTCAATCATCGCGAGAGCGGCCTCGCGCGTGCGGATGCCACCCGACGCCTTGACGCCCATCTCGGGACCGACGGTCTCGCGGATCAGCCGCACCGCCTCGACCGTGGCGCCGCCCGACGGGTGGAAACCCGTGGAGGTCTTCACGAAGTCGGCCCCCGCCTTCATGCACGCCTCGCACGCGAGCTTGATTTGCTCGTCGGTGAGCGCGGCCGATTCGATGATCACCTTGAGCACCCCAGGCACCACGGAACGCACCGCGAGCACGTCGGCCACGAGGCCCGCGAGGTTGCCCTCGATCACCTTGCCGAGGTTGATGACGAGGTCGATCTCGTCCGCGCCGTGGGCGACGGCCTCGGCGGCCTCGACCGCGGTGATGGTGGAGGTGTGCATTCCCGAGGGGAACCCGACGACCGCCGTGACCTTGAGGCCCTTGGCATCGATGGGCAGCATCGCGGGAGTCACGCACACGGAGTAGGCGCCCAATTCGGCGGCCTCGTCGATCACGCGCCTCACCTCGGTGTGCGTGGCGCGGGGGTCAAGGTAGGTGTGGTCTACGTACTGGGCGAGCTGTTCGCGGGTCAGTTCGGTCATGATGAACCTTTCAGATTTCAGTTAGAAGGTCACGCCCGCGTGCACAATGACGTTGGCGTAGGGGGTGAAGTCTCCCGTGCGCACGACGGCGCGCGAGAGGGCGGTTCGGTCTTTGAACTCGGCGTGGCTAACGTACGAGACCTCGATGTTGCGAGCCGCGAGGCGTCGCGTCACCTCGGCGTGCAGCTCGGGGCTGACGGTCTGCATCTCGTGGGCGAGCGTTGCCGCCTCGACACACAGCTCATCGAGCAGCACATCCAGGGTCTGCAGAAAGCTCGGCACGCCCTCGGCCAGGGCCAGGTCGACCCGCTCGGCGGAGGCTGGGACGGGCAACCCGGCGTCCGCAATGGTGAGGGTCTGGGTGTGGCCCAGCTCGGAGACGATGCCCGCGAGCCGCGCGTGTAGGAGGCCGGGATGATTACGCATGGTCGGCGGCCCCCGTGTGCTCGGCGAGAAAGGCATCGATCTGGGCGGCGGTGTGAATGCTCGGGCTCGCGCCCTCGACGGTCACGGCGAGCGCTCCCGCCGCCATGGCCCGCTGCAGCGCCGCGTCGAACTCGAGGCCGGCCGCGAAGGCCGCGCCCAGGGCTCCCGCGAACGCGTCGCCCGCAGCGGTCGTGTCGACGGCCTTGACGCGGAACGAGGCCACCGTGCGCGCGCCCTCCGCGGTGACGATGAGGGCGCCCGAGCCCGCGAGCGTGATGATCGCGGTCTTGACGCCGCGCGAGACAAACCAGTCTCCCGCGGCGCGCGCCGACTCGGCGTCGGTCACGTCGATGCCCGTGAGGATCTTCGCCTCGGTCTCGTTGGGTGTCACGAGATCGACGTGCGCCCAGACGGTATCGGGCAGCGGCTGCGCGGGGGCCGGGTCGAGAATGACGGTCGCGCCGCGCCCGTGCCACACCTCGGCCGCGCGCAGCGCCGAGTCGAGGGGAATCTCGAGCTGAATCAGCGCGACATCGCCCGCCGAGATGTCGTAGGCCGCGGCGGCCGCGTCGATGCGCTCGGTGGTGACCTCGGCGTTCGCGTGCGGCACCACGACGATATTGTTCTCGGCGTTCGCGTCGACCCGAATGTGCGCGATGCCCGTGGGCCCTTCGATGCGCGCGAGGTGTGTGGTCTCGACGTGATCGGCGGTGAGGCCGCCGAGCGCGATGTCGGCGAACGGGTCGGTGCCGATGGCGCCGATCATGCGGGTCGGGGCGCCCGCCCTGGACGCCGCGATGGCCTGGTTGGCACCCTTGCCTCCCAACACCATGGTGAAGGAGTCACCCATGAGCGTTTCGCCGGGTTGGGGTAAGCGCTGAGAGAAGGTCGTGAGGTCGACCGAGATCGAGCCGATGACGTAGACGTTGTGGGGCATGTGGGCTCCTTGTGTGTGGGCTAGCGATGCGTGGGCTGGGGATGCGTTAAAGAGTGCTGGCCGGGCGCGGGGCCCGTCGAGCCGCGCACGATCAGTTCGACCGGCAGCACCTCGGTGATGAGGCCGCGCTGCGGTTCGGCGATGCGGCGCACGATGAGCTCGCCCGCCGACTGCCCCTCGAGCGCCGTATCGCGCGCGACGACGGTGAGCGGGGGCGTGAGCAGGGCGGCGAGGTCGAGGTCGTCGAAGCCGATGAACGACATGTGGGTCGGCACCTCGATCTCGCGCACTCGCAGCTCTTGCAGCGCGCCCTGCGCGATCAGGTTGTTTCCGGCGAAGACGGCGGTGGGCGGCTCGGCCAGCGCGAGTAGGTTGCGCATGCTGTTGCGGCCGTGGGTGCGCGTGAAGTCGCCGTGCATCACGAGGCTCGGGTCGAGGGGTGCGCCCGCCGCGGCGAACTCGGCGACGAACGCGTCGTGGCGTTCGCGGCCAGGCAGGGCCGAGGCGGGGCCGGAGAGGACCCCCACGCGCGTGTGGCCGAGGTCCAGCAGGTGCCGCGCGGCGGCCCGCGAGCCCCGGGCGTTGTCGATGCGCACCTGGTCGAAAACCTGGGTCGCACCTAGGGTGCGGTCGACCAGGACGACGGGCACCGCGGCGTCCACGAGGGCGCTGCGCGAGGCCGCCGACTCGGCCACCGGCACCACGACGAAACCATCGACGGTGGGAGCGAGCGAGCCGATCAGGTCGAGCTCTTGGTCGGTGGATTCTGCGCTGGAGGCGATGAGTATGCGCAGGCCGTGGGCGTTACACACCGATTCGATGCCACCGATGACCGCGGCGAAGTACGGGTTGCTGATGTCGGGCACGATCACGCCCACCAGATTGGTGCGGCCCCGGCGCAGGCCGCGAGCCGACTCGTTGGGGCGGTAGTTCAGGGCCTCGATGGCGCGGGCGATGTCGTCGGCGCGACGCACCGATTCTCCCGCGATGTGGCGCGAGACGGTGGCGATGGAGACTCCGGCGGAGCACGCGACGTCTTTGATGGTGGCCACCGAGCCTCCTTCGCCGCGAACTGTAAACGTTTACAGTAAAAGTATCGGCGCCGCGGCGAGCCCTGTCAACGCGGGGGGTCGGGTGGCGGGGGGCGTGGCGCGGTGCGCCCAAAGTTTCGCGTAAACTAGTGTCGATGCCACCCGCGGGCGGCATCAGCGCGCGAGTGGCGAAATTGGCAGACGCGCTGGATTTAGGTTCCAGTGTCTTCGGACGTAGGGGTTCAAGTCCCCTCTTGCGCACCGTGTGAAAATGGCCCCCGACCTTGGGTTTTACCTATTGGGTTGGGGGTCATTTGCGTTCGCCCACTGGTCGAGCGCGAGGGTTCTCGGCGATGCACTCACGCGTGTTGCGCGCGAGCACAGCCTGTCATGGCGCGAGGTAGGCGAAGCAATCGGCACGAGCGGCGAAGCCGCACGTCAACGATACAGCGCGACGGCGTGACCAGTGGCGCGACATTCAGACGCATCCACGGCGAGTAGTTAGGCCAGTTGGGCACCCGGCAAAATCTCCTTGAGGTGGCCTCGCCGCGCGCCCTACGGTGGCACCATGCGCGCGTACACGAGACCCTCCATTGAGCCTCAAGAGTTTTTGGACGCGAGCGGCCAACCGATTCCGTACGGCACCCGTTGGGCGCACCTGGGCGGCTCGCCGCCCGTAGACACCTATTCGGTAGATTCGCACGCCGAGCGTTTCGCTCCCCTGCACACCATCGCGACGGCCCTGATTGACCACCTCGCCGCTACGTATGATGTGGAGGTCGACGAGAACCCCGCGCTCGCGGAGGCCGCGCTGCACCCACCCCTGCCGGGCTCGATCGTGCGCGCGGTAAGCTTCAGGCCCGCGAGCGCCGAGTGTGCCGCACTGCTGATTGTCTTCACGGCATTTCCGTCGGTACGAATCTACGCGGGTGCCTTTCGCACGACGGCGTACCCCCACTGCAGTTGCGACGCCTGCGACGAGACCTGGCAGCTCGTGGCGGACGACCTGGAGGGCGAAGTTCTCTCCATCGCCGCTGGTGGGCTCGCCGAAACTATCGGACGCCGCCGGTGGCTGAGATGGTCGTATCGCCGCGGCCAGGGAATCTTCGTCGCTATGCGCCAACCGGTCACGACAGGTCTGATCTGAGCGACGGCAGCGGAGGCAGCAGCGCCACCCATGATGCCGCGCACCTGCCGCCGGCGGTCTTAGCTCGCGGGCGGCAACTGTTGGCGGCGCTCGGGCCGGACGGCGCGTGGCAGCCGTGGCCCCAACGGCGGGCCTGAATCAAAAACCTGGGCGACGACTCTTACCGTGAAGCATGACTACGAACTACACCAACACCTTTATTAGCGTCGCCCCCGACTGCCCCCTGGGCCACGGCGAGGTGCCGCCGCAGCGCGGTGCCACCGTGTCGAGTGCGCAGCGGCAGTACGAGTTGCTGTCGGCCGCACCCTATTCGCTGACCTCCGACGACCTGCTGTTCGCGGTGTACGCCGAGCGCCAGGGTCTCGCCGAGGGTGACCTGCCGGCGGCGCGCGAGGCCTTCTTCGCAAAGTCACAGGCGTGCCTGCGGGCATCTCCCCTGGGCAAGCGATATGGCTGGGGGCTGCATCACGACGCTGAGTCTCGCGTGGCCCTCGTCGCGCTGGGCAGCGAGGAGTACGAACGGCTCAGCACCGACGAGTCGCTTCAGCAGGTGGCGGCGATGCGCAGTCGGCGGGCGTGACATGGCATTCCACCAGGCGAAGGTGACGCAAGGGCATTTCGCAAACGTATACGCAGTGCCGTCCTCCTTATCGCCCTTGCCTTCTGGCAACGGCTGTACTGCCAAGCGAATATTCAGTAGGATTAAATCCTACTAGTCTTTAGGAGTCGCTATGCGCACCACCAAGCAACTCAGCATCACACTTCCTACCGGCATGGCCGATGCTCTTAAGGAGCGCGTCACATCGGGCGCCTATGCGAGCGAGAGCGAAGTTGTGCGCGACGGCCTGCGAGCCTTGTTTGCGCGGGAGCAGGCCGTGGAATCCTGGCTCCGCACCGAAGTTGTCGCCGCCTATGATGAACTGCGCGCAGATTCGTCGCGTGCATTGAGCGCCGACGACGTGCGCGCACACCTGGCAAGTGTCCACATGAAGCGAACGACCACGGGCGACGCATGACCCGCCGCGTCAACTACTCACCTAGCGCACGGGATCAACTGACCGACTTATTCACCTGGATCGTTGACGAATCCGGTTTCCCGGATCGCGCGGCGAACTACGTTGCCGCGATCCTCGATTACTGCGACGACCTCGCAACCTTCCCGTTCATCGGGGTCGCACGTGACGATTTGCGCGCTGGAGTACGCACGTGCGGGTTTCGCAAACGAGTCGTGATCGCCTTCGCCGTCACGGACGAGAGCGTCGACATTCTCGGAATCTATTACGGGGGCCGCGACTATGAAGCCCTCATCGCTGCAGACGTGGACTAACTATTTTGAGCCCAGCGGACCGATAGTCGTGGCCGACCCCGCGTCACCCCGGCGAGCTATAAGGCGCCGTCGAATCGCGCACGACCAACTCGGGTTGCAGCACGACCCCGCCCCCCGCGCGTCCGGTTTCGAGGTGCCGCACGACCTCAAGTACCGCCACCCGCCCGACCTCGCGAAAGTCGAGGCGCACGGTCGTGAGTGACGGCCACAGGTGCTCCGCGAGCGGCATGTCGTCGACCCCGACGATGGAGTAGTCCCGCGGCGCGACGAGGCCGCGCGCCGACTGGGCGCCCATGAAGCCGAGCGCGATCTCATCGTTCGCGGCAAACACCCCCGTGAAGTCGAGCCCGGCCGCCCGCGCGCACGCGTCGCGCCCCGCCTGCGGCTCCCAGCTACCTGCCCCCGGGAGGCACAGCGGCTCCAGCCCTGCCGCTCGCATCGCCTGCTCGTAACCTTCGCGGCGCGCCCGCGCCTCGTTGGTGTTCGCGGGGCCTTCAAGGTGCAGCACGCGGTCATGACCGAGGCCGATCAGGTGCTCGGTGGCCAGCCTGCCCGCTGCCCGCGAATCGCAGCTCACGCTCGGCCACTTCGCCCCCAACACTCCCGCCGCCAGCACGAGCGGCACCCGCACCCCGAGTTGCGCAATCAGAGCGTCGTCACCGGGGGTTATCGATGTGACCACCAGGCCGTCGACGCCGGAATCCTCGAAAAACTCGTGCGCCCGCCGCACCTCTTGCCGCCAATCGTCCCCGTGCTCCGCAGAGTCGAGGTGCATGACGCTCAGCGCATACCCCGCCTCGCGGGCGCCGCGGCTCATCCCCGCCAGCACCCCCGAACCCCCGAAGTTCATCTCGCTCAGCGCGAGCACCCCGAGGATTCCGCTGCGCTGCGTGCGCAGGTTGCGGGCCACGAGGTTGGGCCGATACCCCAGTTCATCGACCACGCGCGCGATGCGCTCGCGGGTCTCCTCCCCCACATAGCTGGCGCCCGAAAAGTACCGCGAAACGGTCTGCGCCGACACTCCCGCCCTCCGCGCCACGTCTGCCATGCGCACCCTGGGCGCGCTGGGTTCACTCTGCATTCGACCACCCTACCTGCGCTAACGAAACACTTTCGGCGAAACCCTTGACCGCCTGTTATCGATAACATACTGTGGTGCTCACAATTTTGGTCAACCGGTTACACATTCAAAGGAACGTCGACGATGACACGTATCCCCTCCGCCCCCGTGGCCCCCGAAACTTCCGCCAAGACATGGAGCCTTGGCACCTTCCCGTGGCAAGAGCGCACCCATACTGCGGCCCCGCGCGCCCGGGTCATCATCGACAACGACTTCTCGGGCGACCCCGACGACCTCTACCAGATCGTCCACCACGTGCTCTCCCCCGGCGCCGAGATCCGCTACGTGATCGCCTCGCACCTGCGCCCCGGAGACCCCTTCGACCCCGGCCCGTACTCGGCCGAGAATGCCGAGCGGGTCGCCCTCGACGTCTTCGGCCGCATGGGCCTCGCCTCCACCGACGTCATCGTCCGCGGCTCCAACGACGCGCTCGCCGATGCGCACACGCCCCAACCCGCCCCCGCCGTAGACGCGATCATCCGCGAGGCCCTGCGCGACGACGTCACCACCCCCCTGTTCTATGCGGCCGGCGCGGGCCTCACCGACCTGGCCTCCGCCCTGCTCATCGAGCCCTCCATCGCCTCGCGCATCACGCTCGTGTGGATCGGCGGCAACGAGCACGAGGGCCTCGCCTACGCCCCGCCGAACCCCATGCCGATCGAATACAACCTGCTCATCGACGTCACGGCGGCGCAGGTCGTCTTCAATGACTTCGACATCGAGATCTGGCAGGTGCCGCGCGACCGCTACCGCCAATGCCTCGTGAGCGACGCCGAGTTGCGCCACCGCGTGCGCCCCCACGGCGCCCTCGGCCAGTACCTCTTTGACGAGATCGAGGAGGTCAACCAGCGCGCCACCGAGCAGGGCCGCGGCCCGGGCGAAACCTACGCCCTCGGCGACCAGCCCCTCGTGCTGTTCACGAGCCTGCTCTCGCTATTCGAGGCCGACCCCTCCTCGTCAACCTACGTGCGCATGCCCACCCCCACCCTGAACGCCGACGGCACTTACACGGCGCGCCCCGGCGCCCGCCCCCTGCGGGTCTACACCAACATCGACACGCGGCTCATGTTCGAAGACTTCTACCTCAAACTCGCCGAGTTTACGGCCTGGCAGCAGCACTAGGAGGCCCGCCATCATGCAACGACGCACACTCCTCAAGACGGGCCTCCTCGGCCTCGGCGCGACGCTCGGCGCACCCCTCGGCCTGACCGCCTGCGGCCGCAACCGCAGCGACGGCCGCACCGAGATCAGCGTGTGGACCGTCACCCAAGAGGCCCCCCAGAAGGCCGCCTTCACCGAGCTGATCGCCGAGTTCGAGCGTAGCAACCCCACGCTCGCCGTGCGGGTCGAGGAACGCTCTACCGACCAGCACAAGGCCGCCATGCGGCAAGTCGCCGGCACCGACAACGGCCCCGACATCTACTGGTACTGGGAGGGCTCGGGCCTCGGCGGCGAGCTCGTCGGCGCCGAGATGAGCCTCGAGCTCACGGCCCAGTACGAGCGCTTCGGGTGGGTTGAGCGCTTCACCCCCGCCTCGCTCGCGGGCATCACCCAGTACGGCGGGTATCACGGCGTGCCGTGGACCCTCCAGGGCGAGGGCATCTACTACAACAAGACGCTGTTCGCCAAGGCCGGCGTCACCGCCGCGCCCACGACCTACGACGAGCTCGTCGCCGCCGCCGACGCCCTGAAGGCCGCGGGCATCACCCCCATCGAGTTTGGCGGAACCGTCAATTGGCACGTCATGCGGCTGCTCGACTGCCTCATCGAGATGCGCTGCGGCGCCGAACTGGCCGACCGGCTCACCACGGGCGACGGAGACTGGGCGCGCGAACCGCTGGTCACCGAGGCCTTCGCCGACCTCGAACGCTGGGGTGCGAACTACCTCAACCCCGGCTACATGGGCATCAGCGACTCCGACGCGAGCCAACTCTTCTTCACGGGTCGCGCGGCCATGGCGCTCGAGGGCACCTGGTTCAACGCCCAGGTGACGAGCAACGGCCTCGACCCCGCCGAGATCGGCATCTTTCCGTTCCCCACCGGCACCGACCGCCTCTACGGGTTCGGCGAGGCCTTTTATATCAACGCCCAGAGTCGACAACCGGACGCCGCGGCCCTCTTTCTCGACTTCATCACCTCAGATGCTGGCCAGGCCATCGCGGGCTCGAATTGGGCCGCCATCTCGGTCAACGCCGCCGTGCCCGTCGATGACAGCAACCCGCTCAATGCAGTGTGGGCCGACATCTTCGCGAACGCCAAGAGCGGCATGTTCACCAACAACGACCAAAACTTCTCGACCGTCGTGACCACCGAGTTCTGGCGCGTGCAGAACTCCGTGCTCACGGGCGACCTCACCCCCGAGCTGGCGGGCGCCGAGTTTCAGCGGTTCCGCGCCGCCCACTCGACCCCCTGACACCGCAGCCAACCCGACAACCCGTGAAAGGAGCGTCCATGACTACCCAAACCGTCACGCCGCCCCCCGCAACGCCGCGCCGCAGGCCTCGCCGACGCCTGTACGGCGCCCTACCGTACGTCTTGCCGGCCGTGATCTTGTACGCCTGGTTCTTGCTGTACCCGATGGCCGACGCGATTCGGCTCTCGTTCTTCTCGTGGTCCGGGTTTCGCACCGACCCGCAGGTGTGGGTGGGCCTGAAGAATTATCAGACCCTCTTCACGCTCGACCCGGTGTTCTGGACCGCCCTGCGCAACTCGGTGCTGTGGGTGGTGCTGTCGCTCGTGATTCCCACGGTGATCTCGCTGCTGCTCGCGCTCGGGCTGAACCGCGAGATCCGCGGCCGCAACGCCATGCGGGCCGTCTTCTACATTCCCGCCGTGTTCGCCTCCATCACGGTGGCCGCCATGTGGCGCTGGATCTACAACCCGACCCTCGGCCTCGTGAACCAAACGCTATCGGGCCTGGGCCTCGATTCCTGGACGCAATCGTGGCTGGGTGACCCGAACTTCGCGCTCTGGTCGATTTTTGCGGCCAGCATCTGGCAGGGCGTCGGTTTCAGCATGGTGCTCTTTCTCGCGGGCCTGCAATCGGTACCCGCCGAACTGATGGACGCGGCGAAGGTCGATGGCGCGGGCGCGTGGCAGCGGTTTCTCGCGGTGACCATGCCCGCCCTGCGGCCCACCACGCTCGTCGTCGTCGTGCTCACCATCATCAACGCGCTCAAGGTGTTCGACCTCGTCGTGGGCATGACCGGCGGAGGCCCCGCGCAGTCCACCCAGGTGCTCGCGCTGTGGTCGTACAGCCAATCGTTTACCAATCACGAGTTCGGCATGGGCGGCGCGACCGCCACCATCTTGCTCGTGGTGACCCTCGCCCTCGTGGTGCCCTACATGGCCTGGTCAATGAAAGAGGATCGCTCATGACTGCAACTCTGACGACCACGGCGGCTAGCCGCCCGACCGCTGCGACCGGCGGGGCCAGCCCGCGCCGCAAGGTCGACTATCTGAATCGCGGCCTCTGGGTCGCGCTCGCCCTCACCGCCGTGCTGTGGTTCTTGCCGCTCCTGCTCATGTTTTTCACGTCGGTGAAGTCGAAGGCCGAACTCAACGCGCAGCCCGTATGGGCGCTGCCGCAAGACTGGATGTGGTCGAACTTCGCGGACGCCGTCGCGACCGGCAACCTGTGGGTCACGGCGGGCAACAGCCTGCTGGTGGCGCTCATCAAGGTGCCGCTCGGGCTCGCGCTCGCCGCGGCGGCGGCCTTCGCGCTCGCGCGCATTCGCTTTCGCGGCGCCCGCGTGACGCTCATGGTGATCGCGGTGGGGTCGATGGTGCCCATCCAGATCGGCCTCGGCCCGCTGTTCACGACCATGCTGAGCCTCGACGCGCTCGACTCGAAGATCGCCCTGGTGTTGCCGTATCTCGCGTTCGGCATGCCCTATCAGATCTTTGTCTTGTACGGGTTCTTCAGGGCGTTCCCCGACGAACTCGAGGAGTCGGCTCGCATCGACGGCGCGTCAACGTTTCGCATCTTCACGCAGATTCTCTTGCCGCTCGCCAAGCCGGCCCTCGCGGCACTGTTCGTGCTCGACTTCGTGGCTACCTGGAACGAGTACGCGATGGCCTCGACCCTGCTGACCACGCAGTCCAATTGGACCATTCCCCTCGCGGTGCAGAGCTTCTCGACCCAGCACGGCACCGAGTACGGGGCGATGAACGCCTTCATCTTCATGTCGGCGGTGCCGGTGCTGATCGTGTACTTGCTGTTTCAGCGGTACTTCGTGAGCGGAGCCCTCGCGGGAGCGGTCAAGGGCTGAGTGCGCCGGGTCGCGCCGGGTTAGAGCGCGATCTGGTGGCCCATGCGGTCGCGCTTCGTGCGCAGGTAGCGGTCGTTGAAAGTGCCCACGCCAACCACGAGGGGCACCCGCTCCACCACCTGGATACCGTGCGCCACCAGCTGCGCGACCTTGTCGGGGTTGTTCGTGAGCAATTGAATACACGTCATGCCAAGGTCGCGCAGTATCTGCGCGGCGGCGCCGTAGTCGCGGGCGTCCGCGGGGAGCCCGAGCTGTAGGTTGGCGTCGAGTGTGTCGACGCCCTGGTCTTGCAGTTGGTAGGCGCTGATCTTGTTGGCGAGGCCAATGCCGCGGCCCTCGTGACCGCGCAGGTAGACCACGGCGCCGCCGTGGCTCTGCACGAGGTCGAGAGCGGTCTCAAGTTGGGGGCCGCACTCGCACTTGAGCGAGCCGAGGGCCTCGCCCGTGAGGCATTCCGAATGCACGCGCACGAGCGGCGCCACGACGCCGGTCTGCAGGGTCGCGGGGCCCTGCGGGGCCACGAGCGCGAGGTGATCGGTGCCGAGCGTCTCGTCGACGTAGGCGAAGGCGCGAAACTCGCCGTGGCGGGTGGGCAGTATGGAATCCGCGTGCCGCGTGATGCGCGCGGCAGGGCGTTCGGGTTGGGTAGGTACGGCGTTCATGGCAAACCCCTTAGTGCGGGCTCTAGCAGATCAGTGTCATGAACGTTAGAACCCCCGCTCTCTAAAGTCAAGTTTTTTGTCTGTTAGAATTCGGCGTATGAGCCTGCCCCAGACCGCGAGCGCCATCGGATCGCTCACCGACCCCACCCGGCGCGGCATCTACGAGTACGTCGCCGCGCGCCGCGAGCCCGTCAGTCGCGACGACGTCGCCGCGGCCCTCGACGTGCCCCTCACCAAGGCCAAGTTTCACCTCGAACGCCTCGCCGAGGCGCGCCTGCTCGAAACCGAATACCGCCGACTCACCGGCCGCCGAGGCCCCGGCGCGGGCCGCCCCTCGAAGCTCTACCGGCGCTCGAGCGACGAGTTTTTCGTCTCGATCCCCGAGCGCCGCTACGACCTCATGGGCGGCATTCTCGCCGCGGCGGTCGAGTCGGCGCAGGCCGGTGCCGACCTCGACGCCTCCATCGCGAGCGCCGCGCTCAGGCACGGCCGCGAGGCCGCCGCGGCGGTGCGCGATGCCGTGCGCCACCGTGTGCGCGCCGAGACCGCAGACAACACAGACACCGCCGACACCACCGACACCGCCGACACCACCGAGGCCACCCTGAACGCCCTCGGCTTCGAGGCCGAAATCGACGGCGACCGCGTGCGCCTGCGCAACTGCCCCTTCCACGCGCTCGCCGCGCGCCACACCCGCCTCGTCTGCACCACCAACGTCGACTTCGTCGAGGGCATTTTGGACGCCGCGGGGTGCCGTTCCCTGCGCGCCGCCCTCGACCCGGCGCCCGGGTACTGTTGCGTCGTGGCCGAACCCCGCCACGGGAGCGTCCAAACCGACCACCCCTAGGCCCGCAAAACCCGCACCGCACTGCGCGTGCTAGCCTGCACCCGTGAACCAGGCACCCGTACCGATCAAGACGCTGATACTCAATACCTTCCTCCCCATCAGTCTGTATTCGATCGGCAGCGGCGCCGTGGTGCCCGTGCTCGCAATTACGGCGCTCGCCCTGGGCGCCTCCCCCGCCGAGGCCGCGTTCATCGTGGCGCTCACGGGCGTGGGCGAGGTGGTCACCGATATTCCGGCCGGACGCATCGTGGCCCGCTTTGGCGAGCGCAACACCATGATCGGCGCCACCGGGCTCGCGGTCGCCGCGCTCGTGGGCTGCATCGTGGCGCCGAACCTGTGGACCTACGCGATCTGCGTGTTTCTGATGGGCTCAGGCGATTCGCTGTGGGATCTCGCGCGCAGCTCGTACCTCACCGAGACGATTCCCGAGCAGTATCGAGCGCGGGCCATGTCGACGCTTGGCGGGCTGGGCCGCCTCGGTAACTTCGCCGGCCCGCTGCTCGCGGCGGGAGCCATTGCCCTGTGGAGCACCACTGCGGCGTACCTGATTCACGTCGTCATGTGCGTCGCGGCGTGCGTGGTGCTGGTGTGCGTGCCGAAGACCAGCCACGACGAGCGCCACCAGGGTCGGGAGCGGCAGAGCCTGCGGGCCACGTTCGCGCGCGAAAAGGGCGTGCTGCTCACGGTGGGCCTCGGGGCCGCCCTCGTCGCGGCCTCGCGCAACGCGAAGCGCGTCGCGATACCCCTGTGGGCCGCGAGCATCGGCCTCGACGCGGGTCAGATCGCGCTGATTCTCGGCATCTCGGGCGTGCTCGACATGCTGCTGTTTTACCCATCTGGCGTGATCATGGACCGCTTCGGCCGCATGCACGTGGTGGTGCCGTCGATGGTCGGCACGGGCCTCGCATACCTGTACCTGCCGTTCACCCACGACTACACGACCGTGCTGATCATGGCCATCGCGCTGGGTCTCTCGAACGGAATGGCCGCGGGCATTATCAAGACCCTCGGCGCCGACTTCGCCCCCGCGGGCAGCCGCCAGGTGTTTCTGGGGCTGTGGAACTTTCTCGGCAGCTTCGGCTCCATGGCGGGCCCGCTGGGCATCTCGGGGGTGATCGCGATCGGCGGTCTCGCGGCGGGCGCCGCGCTCCCGGGCGCGTACGGACTCGGTGCGGCGGCGCTCATGGGCGCGTTCATTCCCCGTGCGATGGCGCGCCGCCGCGAACGCTCCGCCTAGAGCCGAACCGCCGCGCCAGCAGGCCAAAACGGCACGTCAACCACTACGCTAGGTCTGTACATTGACGCCTAAGGAGCACCATGGTTGATACCGCCGTCGACTCCGACGACACCTACTTCACCCCCGAAGAACTCGCCTACCTGCGCAAGCGGGTTCCCATGAGTTACGTCGACATCGTGCCCGTGCGGGTCGACACGAATGGTGCCGTCACGAGCGTCGGCCTGCTCGTGCGCGGCTCGGCGGCGGGGCGCGTCACCTATTCGCTCGTTTCGGGTCGCGTGATGTTCCACGAGCGGCTGCGCGACGCGATCGTTCGGCACCTCGAAAAGGACCTCGGCAGCCTCGCGCTCCCCCGCGTTCCCGCCACGCTGCAGCCATTCACGGTGGCCGAGTACCTGCCGACGCCCGGCGCCTCGCGGTTTCATGACCCACGCCAGCACGCCATCTCGCTCGCGTACGTGGTACCGATCTCCGGGGATTGCGCCCCCCGCCAGGACGCCCTCGAGATCGCCTGGCTCACCCCGCTCGAGGCGCGCGACGCGGCGGACCGCGGCGAGATGACGCCAGGCCACGACCTGCTCGTCACGCAGGCCCTCGCGCACTGCCAGGTGATGTAGGTTTCGGACGCCCGCGGGGGCAGTGGGCAGCCCAGCCGGCTTTGGCAGGGCACCTCTACCCTGGGGCACCTCCACCCTGCGGCACCTCCAGCCCGCGGGCGCGTCTCCTAGGTGTCGAGCGCCTGCGCCACGAGCGGCGCGATCTGCGTAAACGCGTGAAACCGGTGCGAGAACGTGTTCTTCTCGTCGGCCCCGTACTCGGCGAGCGAGCGGTCGCCGCCGTCGACGAGAAAGATCGGGTCG
The DNA here is from genome assembly GCA_022803075.1 of Micrococcales bacterium 31B. Taxonomy (GTDB): domain Bacteria; phylum Actinomycetota; class Actinomycetes; order Actinomycetales; family Dermabacteraceae; genus JAFFTF01. The sequence continues at coordinate 10,329 of JAFFTF010000005.1, read as the reverse complement.
TAACCAAACCCGCCGTCGCCGCGCGGTTCGCGCAGGATCGACCCCTGCAGGTACCCGTGCTCGACGTGCTCGAACGGTTCGCCGGGCCGGTCGTGCAGCGAACGCACTCCCGCGCCCAGCTCGGGCGGCACCACGAGCGCGACGGCGCACACGAACGCCGCGGCCCGGTCGCCGTCCTTGATGTCGGCGAGCTGACGCAGCAGCAGGTCAAGGTTCGCGAGGTCGGCCTCGCGCGAGCCGTGCGTGCCCGACCAGCGTGCCGAGAAAATGCCGGGCGAACCGTTCATGATCTCGACGCTCAGCCCCGAATCGTCGGCGAGGGCGATCAGCCCGCTCTGTTCGGCCACGTGCCGCGCCTTGAGCAGGGCGTTCTCGGCAAAACTGGTGCCGTCTTCGACCACGTCGGTGAGCCCCAGGTCGCCCGCCGTGACCACGTCCTCGGGGTCGAGGCCGTCGATCGCGGCGGTCAGGATCGCCCGCAGTTCTCTCAGCTTGCCCTGATTGTGGGAGGCCAGCACGATGCGCGGGCTCATGATGCGGCCCGCCCGCCGGCCTGCGTGGGGTTACCGCCCAGCGCGGCCACCTGGGCGTCCGCCAGGGTTGCGCAGCCCGCGGTGGCCAACTCGAGCAGCTGGTCGAGCTCGGCCTTGCTGAACGGCGCGCCCTCGGCGGTGCCCTGCACCTCCACGAACGCGCCCGAGCCCGTGACCACGACGTTCATGTCGGTCTCGGCGCGCACGTCTTCGCGGTATTCAAGGTCGAGCAGGGGTTGGCCCTCGACGATGCCCACCGAAATGGCCGAGACCGTGTCTTTCAGCGGCGAGGTGGCCCCCTTGATGAGGTGCTTTTGCCGCGCCCACGCGACGGCATCGGCGAGGGCCACGAACGCGCCCGTGATGGCGGCGGTGCGCGTGCCGCCGTCGGCCTGCAGCACGTCGCAGTCGATCTGAATCATGTTTTCGCCGAGCGCCGACATGTCGATCACGGCGCGCAGGCTGCGGCCGATCAGCCGTGAAATCTCGTGCGTGCGGCCGCCGATCTTGCCCTTGATGGATTCGCGGTCGCTGCGCGTGTGGGTGGCACGCGGCAGCATCGAGTATTCGGCGGTGACCCAGCCGGTGCCCTTGCCCTTCAGCCAGCGCGGCACGCCCTCGGTGAACGAGGCGACGCACAGCACTCGCGTGCGGCCGAACTCTACGAGCACGCTGCCCTCGGCGTGGTCGAGCCAGTTGCGGGTGATCTTAACTTCGCGCAGGTCAGTGGGGGTGCGCCCGTCGACGCGCTTATCGCAGGTTGTCATGCGTCAACCCTATCGGGTGCCGGACGCGCGCGTGCCCGGGTTTCGCTGCGGCCCACCGCCCAGCGTGGGCGACTACACGGCGTAGGCGCTGACACGGCGTGGGCGATTACACGGTGTAGGTCTGGCCGGGTGCGGCGAGCACCCAGCCCTCGCCGAACTCGCTCTCGACCTCGGCGCTCAGCACGTTGAGGTCGTTCCACGGCGGCACGTGCGTGATGACCAACCGGCCCACGCCGGCCCGCTTGGCGACGCGACCCGCGCGCACGCCCGAGAGGTGCAGGCCCGCGATGGCATCGTCGCGGCCCTCCAGGAAGGCCGCCTCGCATAGAAACAGGTCGGCGCCGCGGGCGATGTCGTCGAGTCGATCGCACACGTCGGTGTCGCCCGAGTAGGCGAGCACGGTGTCGCTGCCCGCGCAGCGAATGCGAAAGCCGTAGGCGTCGATGGGATGATCGACGCTGTACGACTCGAACGTGAGCGGCCCGATGGTAAACGTGCCGCCGTCGCTGATGGGAGTGTGTACGAAGGGCGGGCGCTTGGCCTGGGGCGAGTCGCCCACCTCGCCGGACGCCGCCCGCAACTGTTCCATGGCCGTCTCGGGCGCGAACAGGGGCATCTGCGGCAGCTGGCCGTCGGGGCGGTAGGTGATGTAGACGGCGAGGCCGCACATGTCGAGAAAGTGATCGCCGTGCATGTGCGAGATCACGAGTGCGTCGACGTCTTCGAGCGCGGTGTGCTGTTGCAGCGTGCCGAGCGAGCCGTTGCCGAGGTCGATCACCACCCGCCAGCGCTTGCCCGCGTCGTCGTGCGCCTCAATCAGGTAACACGACGCGGCAGACGACGGGCCCGGGTATGAGCCCGAGCAGCCCACAATCGTGAGTTTCATGGAGGTCACTACACACCGCTTCTCTTGGGTGGGTTCATCATAACGAAGCGGCCCGCCGTTCGAGGTCCACGGCCTTCACACTGGTCACCTCGGGGCCCAGGAACCTCCGCGCGAGCGTCGCAAACGTCGATTCGTGGCCCGGCCGGGCCGCACCGTCGGTGCCGACGGCACCACCTGAGGCGTCCGGGCTGACACCGGGCCGGGTGGGCGGGCTGACACCGGGCCGGGTGGGCGGGTTAAACATCGGCTGGGTGGGCGGCACATTTTCTGTCGCGGTTTCGATGAACTGGTGCACGGGCGGCTCGTGGGTGCGGCGCTCGAGGTCGTTCTCGACGAGTTGCCGGTACACGTCTTTGGCGGTCTCGTCGGCACTCGAGACGAGGGTGACGCCCTCGCCCATCACGTACGAGACCACGCCCTGCAGCAGGGGATAGTGCGTGCAGCCGAGCACGAGGGTGTCGATGCCCTGCTCTTTGAGCGGGTCGAGGTAGACGTGCGCGGCAGCGAGTAGTTCGGGGCCGCTCGTGATGCCGGATTCGACGAACTCCACGAAGCGCGGGCAGGCCTGCGCGCTAATGGTGAGGTGCGGGGCGGCGGCGAAGGCGTCCTGGTAGGCGCGCGATTTCACGGTGCCCGCCGTGGCGATCACGCCGATGTGCCCGTTGCGGGTGGCGGCCACGGCGCGGCGCACGGCCGGCTGAATCACCTCGATCACCGGCACGTCGTAGCGTTCGCGCGCGTCGCGCAGCACGGCGGCCGAGGCCGTGTTGCACGCGATCACGAGCATCTTGACGCCCTCATCGACGAGGTGGTCGAGCACGTTGAGGGCGAGGGCGCGCACGGTTGCGAGCTTTTGCGGCCCGTACGGGGTGTTGGCGGTGTCGCCGACGTACAGCACCTGCTCGTTCGGCAGCTGGTCGATCACGGCGCGGGCCACGGTGAGGCCGCCGACTCCCGAATCGAAGATGCCGATGGGCGCGTCGTTTTGGGGCAGGTTCGCGGGGATCTTGATCGCGCCAGTGATGGGTGCCGTTTCGGGGGTGGCGGGTTTCGTACTCATGCCCGGTTTTGCGTCCTATCGATGCGCATGACCTGCAAGATCGACTCCTGCAGGGATCCAAAGAAGCTGTACACCTGGGCCGTGTAGCGGATCCGCTCGAACGAGTTGAGGTCGGGGTCTTGGCCCACCTCGATGCCGAGCACGGCCTCCTCAAGTTCTTCGGAGCCCTCGTCGGCGAAGGCGATCGCGTCGATGCGCGACGAATCCTGCGACGAGGCGATGCCGAGGCGGCTGGCCAGCACGAGGCGGCAGTCGGTGAGGCTGCGCACCCACTCCTCGGGGCTGGTCAGCGTGATGTTCTTGCCGTCGACCTGCTCGATATCGTCGAGCACCGAGGCGAGCACCTTGAGTTTGTCGTCGGCGATGCTCTTTTGAGTGAGACCGCGAAACTCGTGGCCACCGTCGGGGTCGGAATGCGAGGCCGGGGGGAACAGCCGCAGCAGCGCCGGGTCGGCCGAGATGTGCAGCTCGTCGTCGGTTTCGATCTGGGCCAGCTGCTCCGACCAGCGGCGAAAATCCTCCTGCTCTGCCGCATTGAGGGCGGGGGCGGGGCTCGCCGGGTCGGTCGGGCGCGGGGTTGGGCCCGTCGCTCCGGGGGTTCGGCCGGACGCTCCGGGGGCCGAGCTGGCAGCCGCGCCCTCCCCGGGCAGCGCCGCGGGGTTCGTGGGATCGTTGGCACTCTCGGTACCGCCGGGCGCTTGCGTGGCGAGTCTCGGCTTGGGGGCGTCGATGCCCATCTCGCTCGAGACGAGTTCGATGACCTCACGCACCACCTGGGCGAGCACCTGGCGCTCACCGGATTCAAGCACGATGCGTATGAGGTTCATTCCGCCCATGTTACCGAAGTCAGCGGCGCGCGCGGCTACTCAAAACGCGTCGGAATGCTCAAACGTGGCCCACAACCCATAGGTGTGCATGGCCTGGGTATCGCGTTCGCAGCGCTCGCGGCTACCGCTCGAGACAATGGCGCGGCCCTGACTGTGGACTTGGCGCATGAGTTCTTCGGCGCGTTCGTGGCTAAAGCCGAAGTAAACCTCGAAAACGTAGGTGACGTAACTCATGAGGTTGACGGGGTCGTCCCACACCACGGTGACCCACGGAGACGCGACTTCGGCGCGCTCTTGGACGGCTACCGAGGTCTCGTGAGAGGTCGAGGGTTGATCTGGAAACGTCACAGCAACACTCTACGGATCTCGCCCGCGACCGCCAAACCGCGCGCACAGACCGGGATGCGGTGGTGCGGGCGGCGAGCGAGATGGCTCACAGCGGGCGATGAGAGAGTTTTCGACATTTGCAGCGAAGGGTCAGCACTTGCCCAGCAGTAGGGCGGGTAACGACCACGAGAAAGCAAAAGATTTGCTTGAAAGTTGCATCATGCAACGATTTCGCGATCTTATTAACGACGCATCGGCGCTTACTCTGATCTGCTCTCGAAGCCGCCGACGCGACGATCCCCCGCATACATTCGAAGGAGAAACGTCGGCCCCCGCCGATGCCACCACCATGAACCATGTGCCCCCCGTGAAAGCCACAGTGTCGACAGCGGCAGCCATCATCATCGCAGCGGGTGGCGTGCTTCTGGCCACCACCCATGCCGATGCCCTCGAGGTGACCTCTGCACCCGTTGGCCCACAGCCGGTTATCGTGCAAACCCTCGTCGCCACGCCCGCCGCGGCGACCGCGGCGCCTGCCGCCGCCCCCGCACCGGCCAGCACGCCCGGCGCCGTCGTGGTGCAAGAGTTGACGGCGATGCCCGCCCAGCCGACGCCCGCCCAGGCGACACCAGCCCAGCGGGTCGAGGCGCCCGCGGCGAAGCGGGTCGAGCCGAAGTCAGTCGAAGCCAAGTCGGTCGAGGCGCCCGCGCCGGTTGCCGTCGTCACGGCCGCCCCCGCCCCCGCCCAACCCGTGGCCGCCCCCGCCCCGGCCCAACCCGTTAGCGCCGCCGCACCGGCCAACCCGGCCACCCCGGCGTCCGAAACCGCGGCCCTCGAAGCCGAGGTTGCCGCCCTCGTGAACGACGAGCGCAGCGCCCGGGGTCTCGGTCACGTTGAGGTGCGGGCCGAAATGTCGGCAGCGGCGCACGCCTGGAGCGCCGAGATGCTGCGCCGCGGCGTCATGCAGCACTCAACCTCGGTGCCGCAGTTCGCGTATAACGCAGTCATCCCCTCGGGCTGGCAGTGGGCCGCCGAGAACGTCGCGGTCACCGCGGGAGGCCGCGGCAACGTGGCGCAGGAGTTCATGACCATGTGGATGAATTCCCCCGGTCACCGCGAGAACATCCTGAACCCCGCCGCCACCAGTGTGGGCGTGGGCATCTCCACTGACGGCGACCGCTACTACGCGACTCGGATCTTCGCGCGCTACTGAAAAACCCACTCGGCATGGGCGCGCGCCTCGGTTCGCCGGGCGCGCGCCTTTGCGTAAGTGAGCGAATCCTGACCATTTGGTGGATCCGGTCACAACAGGGTTAACTCCAACGCTTAGGCTGACACCGTGAGCATCGCGTTTCTTACCGATCAATATGAGATCACCATGCTGCAGGCCGCGCGCCAAGCGGGTCTCGCCGATCGTCGGTGCGCCTTCGAGGCCTTCACCCGCGCCGTGCCGCCGGGGCGCCGCTACGGCGTGTACGCCGGCATCGGCCGCATTCTCGAGCAGTTGCCCGATTTTCGCATCACGCCCGAGCAGGGTGCGTGGCTGCTGCGCGAGGGCATCGTCGACGGCGAAACCGTCGACTTTCTCGAAAACTTCTCGTTCAGCGGTGACATCTACAGCTACGAGGAGGGCGAGCTCTTCTTTCCGCACTCCCCCGTGCTGCGCGTCGAAGGCACCTTCGCCGAGTGCGTTGTGCTCGAAACGTGGCTGCTCTCGGTGCTGAACCACGATTGCGCCGTCGCGGGTGCCGCCTCGCGCATGACGTGGGCTGCGGGGCAGCGCCCGTGCCTCGAAATGGGTTCGCGGCGCACGCACGAGCTCTCGGCGGTCGACGCCGCGCGCGCCGCCGCGATCGCGGGTTTCGCGGGCACCTCGAACATGATGGCCGGGGTGCGTTACGGGCTGCACACCATCGGCACCGCCGCGCACGCCTTCACGCTGCTGTTCAATGACGAAGAATCGGCCTTTCAGGCGCAGATCGATTCGCTCTCTGAAGACACCACGCTGCTGATCGACACGTTTGACGTCGAAACCGCCATCGACACCGCCGTGCGCATCACGGAGGGGCGCATCCGCGCCGTGCGCATTGACTCGGGCGACCTGATCGAGGTCTCGCGCGCCATGCGCGCCCAGCTCGACCGCCTGGGGGCCACCAAGACCCGCATCGTGGCCACCAACGACCTCGACGAGTACCGCCTGCATGCCCTGCGCGAGGCGCCCATCGACACGTACGGTGTGGGCACCCAGGTCGTGACGGGTAGCGGTCACCCCGCCGCTGGGTTCGTCTACAAGCTGGTCGCGCACGACGACGGCGCCGGCAACTGGATGCCCGTCGCGAAGAAGAGCACCAACAAGGCCAGCATCGGCGGCCGCAAGTCGGCCGTGCGCCGCCTCGACGACGAGGGTGTCGCCCTCGAAGAAGTCGTGTTCCCCGCCGACTCGCCGCAGCCCCCCGCGGGCCGCGAGCTGCAGCGGCTGCTGGTCAGCGGCGGCCGCGTCGTCGACGAGGTGCAGCCCACCGATCGCGTGGCCTACGCCATGATGCGTCACGCCGCAAGCCGCAACGAACTGGGTATCGCGTTTGACGCCCCGGTCGACGGCGACGTCGCGATCCCGACGGTCCACGTCGACTAGCCTCGGTCTTTCTTCACAGTGGCTGTGGCCTTGTGGGGTGGGGTCGTGGTTTGAGTGATTGTGGGCGCGACGTTGCGTCGGCTGTCGCTGCCGGGCAGCGGGATTCCTAGTGCTGTGGTCGCAGTTGGAGGGGACTGGGTTACGCGGGTTGCGGGATCGCGACGATGGTCGCAAATACGGCGACGATGGCGGCAGTCCACACGCTCTGGGGTTCGAGCGCTATCGCGTCGCGCAGTGTGTTGGTAAGGCCGGACCCGATGGAGTACTCCACGCCGCGGCCCTTCACCTGGTTTTGTGCCGTCCGCCAGGTAAGCAACCCGTGGGAGGCACCCGCTCCGTCACAGCGGATCATCATGTTCTTGAGCTGCGTGGGAGGGACATGGGTGATGGCGTCGGCGAGGAGTTCACTGTAGTCACGAATGGCGTCGGGCACGGTGTTCCCGCACGCAGTGATCCGGCAAGGAACTCTTGGGTGTTGTCGCACCACACGCCGATCACACCACGAAGCCAAGAAAATTCGAGGTTTTAGGCTTACGAATAAGGTACTTTGATGATACGACCCACTCCAAGTCGCTCCATCGATCTCGCAACTGTAGTCAATGGAGGTAAATCATGCTCATCCCAAGGTCGAAGTGCGGCCACAATTCCCGGTTGTTTGTCGCAATAATTCTTGCACTAGTCGCGGCGCCAACGCTCGTTGGATGCGCAGCAGTTGAGATTTCCCCACCGATCCAAAGCTGCAAGGATTATCGCGTCCACTCTTCGTTCGGAAATTTCTCGATTCAGCAGTCCTCTAAAGCTGCTGCGATCCAGTGGGGCGCATACCCATCAAAGTCATACTCGGGCACTAAATACCTTGTTGACGTGTACACGGGCAACAAGCGCTACGACTCCAAGAACCAAAGTTACGCGCCCCACGGCAGTGTCAACTCAGCCACTGCAGCCAAGTACAGTCAGCAAAACTTGAGAATTTCCGGCAAGGTTCAGAAACTTGGAGACAAAGGGTACTATGACGTGCTCGTCTACAATATGGTGTGCAAGATTCAATGACCAGACAAGGAGCACGACCATGCACAAGGTAGTTGACCTCGTGAGCCGCGATCTCTTGATCACAGGACTGCCAATTACTATCGGGCTCTATCATCAGCCGACTCGCGCATGGGTACACGGCAGTGAGGTTGAGGTGTCTGGAGAATTTGAAGGCGACTACGTTCTTGCACTTCCAGGCCGCATGCATGCTATCGGGACGTTGGCTGATGGCTCGCCTTCCTGCATCGATATTATGAATGCTGTTCAGGATTGGGTCGTGGACGAGACTCACCGTGGCTGGCCAGAGGTTCGCGTGGCATCAGGCAATTTTCTCGAGATCCTCACACCGAGGCTCACCGAAAGCGGCGATGCCATGTGGAGCGGCAAGTCGATCAGTATTCCATTGGGTTCTCTTGACAAATGGGATTCACAGATTCATTGAGGAGTGAACGTGCAGGACGAAACATCGAGCTGCGTCCGCTTGGCTCGCTATAGTTCTGTCATGAAGACTCTCAGGGAAGTTACTATCTCCCTCAGTGTAGGACTCATGGTGATTGCACGCGTCTATTCACCTGCTGCAGTGCTCTTCTTTGCCTCAATTATTGTCTTCGCGGCAAGGAGGATTTCGTCTAGAGTAGCACTGGGCTCTCTCGGAATTCTCATTGCATTCGGATTGCCCTGGATAGCAACATCCCTTATCAGTGGATTGATTTGGTTATTACTTGCCAAGAGGGAGCACTCGTCACCCCGCCTACCGAGTATCCGGTTAAATGCCAAAAACTTGGTGTTGGTTGTAGGATTAGGGCTGCTTTTTGGACTGATCGCTGTCCCAATTGTAAATTGGCAACTTATGCAACAGCCGATTCAAATCGATGTCGCGCGCCCCGCAACAGGATGGCTGGTGGCAGCAGTTTTGGTGTTCTCTCTAGCAAATTCTATTGGTGAAGAGTTGATCTGGAGGGGTGCCCTGCTCTCTGAGTCCTCTTACCTTACTTTTCCTGTCACCTGCCTTGTCCAGATCGTGTCTTTTGGCGTGGCCCACTACTATGGGCTACCGGGAGGATTGATTGGTTGTTGCACCACAGGCGTCGCCGCGCTAGTTTTTCTGCTCGCCCATCGGCGATGGGGACTATCTGCAACTATTGCAGTCCACTTCATAGCAGACGCAATCATTTTTGCTGCCGCGATTCCCACCATCATCTTCACTGGTTGGTGCGTCGGTAGTTGCGGCGTAGTACCCGGGGGGTGAGCCCAGGGCATCGCGAGTCAGGTCGACCACCCCGGTCAGTTCCTTCGGGCCCGATTGCGGGGGTCAAGGTGATGCCAGACATGCTCATCAATGCCGAGCGTGGCGACGCCATCGAATCGGGTCTCGTCGGCCGCGATTTTCGCAAGGGCCGGTTCGACGGCCCGCCGCACGGTCTTCCACGATGCCCCGAGAAGGCGGGCGAGTCCAGCGATGGTCGCGTGCTCGCGACCCAGTTGCGTGATTGCCCAGGCGATGGACCGGCTGGTGATCGACCCGCACGGCCCGACCAGTCCAGGGACCTGTTCGATGAACGACTTGCGCGGGCCGTCGGCATCGCCGCAGAGCCACATACGCAGCCGCCACACGATCCGCACCCGTGTCACCCCCGGGCACGTCATCCAGCACCCGTCTGCGTCGCCCACGGCCCGTTGCGATGACCCCGCACGTCGGGCAACCAGTCAGCGACGGTGGGCCCTCGACCGTCACGACCAGCAGCCCATCACGCCGGTCGACACGCTCAAAATGGACACCATCGAGGCCGAGAAGTAGATCGCAGCGGGAACACGGATCAACAGAAGAGAGCGCATCAGCGCACACCGAAGTAAAGTAAGACACGTCGAGGTTCTCGTGATCGAACAGCAGTTGGTGCTCCTGATCATCGGGGACCTCGACCCCTACCCGCCAACCATCACCGCGGCGGCCTCACTCCCACCCAATGTCCGAAGAGCCATTTAACCTGAGTTGGACCTCTAATCAGGATTTTTCCGCCGGACACTCCGTTGACCTGCAGATATGCGGTGCAGGGGGGTCGTTTTGGGTCACTAGCCGGGCGGTAGAATAGGGCCTGTGAGCCCATTTCTACGGAAAGTGAAGACGTCCTCCGGCGCGACAGCGGTGCAAATCGTGGCCAAAGTAGGCCGCACCAATAAAGTCATCGAACACCTCGGATCCGCTCACACACCCGGCGACGTGGCCGCACTGATGGAAATCGCCCGCACCAAACTACTCCCTGACCA
>JAFFTF010000031.1 GCA_022803075.1 Micrococcales bacterium 31B | reverse complement strand
GAGCGTCGTGTGGACGGTGAAGCTGCGGAGTGATCCAGTGGTGGAGACTACACGAGTGAGAATGCAGGCATGAGTAGCGAATGACGGGTGAGAAACCCGTCCGCCGAATGATCAAGGGTTCCAGGGCTAGGCTAATCCGCCCTGGGTAAGTCGGGACCTAAGGCGAGGCCGACAGGCGTAGTCGATGGGCAACGGGTTGATATTCCCGTACCGGCGAAGCACCGTCAAATGCTGAATCACTGATGCTAARCCCCCTGAACRYKACTRKYCACCTTTGGGTGGGTGGTGGTGGGATGCGGGTGATCCGAGGTGTAGTAGGTAAGCGTTTTTCAGGGATGACGCAGGAAGGTAGCCTCCGCGTGGCGATGGTTGTCCACGTTTAAGGGTGTAGGGCGTGAAGGGTTAAAAGACTTCACACGATGCCTGAGACCTGATGATGACCCCATTGAGGGGGAAGAGGGTGATCCTATGCTGCCGAGAAAAGTCTCGACGCGAGGTGTGGG
>JAFFTF010000030.1 GCA_022803075.1 Micrococcales bacterium 31B | reverse complement strand
GCCAGCGTTCGTCCTGAGCCAGGATCAAACTCTCCATAAAAAAATAGAAAACAAGCAACCACACAACAACACCACCCACAACGAGCAGCATCATCACACGACCACTAAAAAATGAATCCCAGCAACCAAGAACAATCCACCAACAAACAAAAATGAATGTAAAGAAATAAATTGAACTCGATAACCAAAAATAAAATGGCATCAACTTTTAACACACTGTTGAGTTATAAACACACACGCACACAAGCACACACACCACACCACAAAGGCACAGCACACACACTTGGAAATGTAATCGCGCAACCCCCCAGACCACACACCACACCAGGCAGCGGATCACAAACAGGGAATCACACACGAGCCATTTGGGAGCAGCGGCCAAAACCCAACACCCCAAAAAGGCAATCAGACTTCTTTCGCGCTTCTCACTTGAGACCCGCCACGCCAGACACTCACGGAAACCCGCTCACGCGCCCAACAAGAAAAACAATACCCCCACCCCACCCCACACGCAAATCCACCAAAACCACCCCCCAAACCCACAAAACCCCAGCCCACACCCACAAAACACCCCACCACACCCCCACCACACCAACAAACGTAACCCACCCCACACCACAACCAAACCACCCTTATACCCACCACAGCC
>JAFFTF010000004.1 GCA_022803075.1 Micrococcales bacterium 31B | reverse complement strand
ACACCCTGCCAATCGCCGGGTGCGTAGAAGTGGTTGAAACTCGAGACATAGGTGCCCACGGCCGCGTTCTGCGAGCCATCAGCGCCGCTCGCCCCCCCACCGACGACGCCGACACTGGCCTGAGCCGCCGCGTCAGAATTCGTCTGCGCGAGGGCAATCGCCGTGCCCGTCCCCGCAAGCGCCAGCACAAGGCCCGCACCCGCGAGGGCCAGCACACGGGGGGACCGTTTCATGAACGACCCTCCCCGAGTATTAATCGAAGATCGCATTCCATACCTTCCGTATATAATACGGCTGCGCCAGCCGCAACTCCACTCACCCTCATATACTGCTCCGGGCAACCATTCCACGCAATCAACACTCTCTGCAATGCGCTCGGGCAAATACATGACACAACGCTACCGATAACTACCTTGCGTAAGTTCAGAGCTTAAATTTGTAGGTCGCACAGGGCTGGAAACACCCTCACGGAGCATGGCGGCCGATATCGGCCGTCCTCGAGGGGGCCGGCCCCACGAAATCAGTCACTCTGGGTAGTTGCCCTCAGAAGCAACCCGCGAAGGTTGGTCGTCAAACCGTTATAAAGGGGCCTCGAAGCACGAGACCATCGCAGCAACGCCCTCGCACGCACTATTCGGGCGAGCCCAGGCTCCAGATACCGACTACAGGGCACACAAAAGGGCGGCCGAGCTGTCAACCCGGCCGCCCTCGCGTCCTGTCTTTTAGAGCGCCTGTAGCGCCCCAGACTTCGCGATCACGCCAATCTAAGCGCTCTCGCCTGCCTTGCGATCGAGCGGGGCGCCGCGCGTCTCTTTGACCACCGAAACCGCACCCAGCGAGATCAACGTAATGACCAGCACGTAGACGCCAATGGACCACGATTTACCCGTGTTATCGAGCAGGAACTGGGCAATCAGCGGCGCGAAGGCACCGCCCAGAATCGCGCCGAGCGCGTAGCCGATCGAGACGCCCGAGTACCGCACGTCGGCGGGGAACATCTCGGCGTACAGCGCAGACTGCGGGCCGTAGGAGAGGCCGAGCCCGATGGTCAACACAAACAGCGCGACAAAGAATTGCAGCGAGTCGCCCGAATCGATCAGGAACCACATGGGCACCGACCACAGCGCGATGGCGACGTAGCCGATCTGAAAGGTGCGCACGCGACCAATGCGGTCAGAGAGCCAACCGCCGTACATCGTGAAGATCAGCCAGCCGAACGACGACAGCGTGGTAATCAGCAGCGCCGTGGGCCGCGGCATGTCCGTGGCCTTCGTGACGTACGAGACGAAGAAGGCGATCAGGAGGTAACCGGCCGCGTTGTTCGAGATGAAGATGAGGGCGGTCAGCCAGACCTCACGGCTGTTGTTCTTGAACAGAATTGACAGGGGCGCCGCCGACTCGCTCTTGCGTTGCTGCAGCTCGAGAAAGACGGGCGACTCCTCGACGGAGCGGCGAATCAGGTAACCCACGAAGATCAAAACGATCGAGAACAGGAACGGCACGCGCCAGCCCCAATCGAGGAACTGCGCCTCGGTGAGGTTCGACGTGAGCGCGTACATCGTGCCGGTCGCGAGGATCATGCCGATCGGAACGCCGATCTGCGGGTACGCCCCGAAGAGGCCGCGCTTGTTCGCGGGCGCGTGCTCGACCGACATGAGGGCCGCGCCACCCCATTCACCGCCCGCCGAGAAGCCCTGGATGATGCGGAGCAGCACGAGGAGAATTGGCGCGCCGATGCCGATCTGGGCGTGCGACGGGAGCACGCCGATCAGCGAGGTAGCGAGGCCCATCATGATGAGGGTCATGACGAGCATCTTCTTGCGACCGATCTTGTCGCCGAGGTGACCCGCGACGATGGCGCCGAGGGGGCGGAACAAGAACGAGATGCCGAGCGAGGCCCAGGAGGCGATCTGCGCGCCGGTCTCGCCGAGCGGGGCGAAGAACAGCCCGCCGAAGACGACGGCGGCGGCCTGAGCGTAAATGAAGAAGTCGTACCACTCGATCGTGGTGCCGACGAGCGTACCTGCGAGGACCCTGCGTTCCTCGTGGGTGCGGTTCATGGTGGGAGTAGCCATGTGAACTCCGTTGTTCGTGGAGGCGAAATAGGGACCGATCATTCGGTCAGTAAGTCGAATTATGACTGCCGAATCGTGATGAAGCAAACACGGCGGGCCGGCGGCGCGTAACGTGAGACTCATTCTGGAGAATATATTACTGAACGTTCGGTCATGAATTATACTGGACGCCGGGTGGTCCGCCTGGCATCGTCGCAGAAAGTCCGCCCCCCGGGCGACGCGGCCCCTTGTGCAACTCTCGCAACTGCCGAGACGGGCGCTGTGATGCACATTACAGGCCGCGATATCCCCGGAGACACCCCACCGCCGCGAAAGGGAACCACATGAGCGCCACGTTGCGCATCGAAGAGTTCGACACCCACGTGCTCGCAACCCTCAATCGACCCGAGAAACGCAACGCCATCGACCAAGACCTCATCGACGCCCTGCACTCGCTGTGCGAACAGCTCGAGGCCAACCCCCGCACCCTCGTGCTCACCGGAGCGGGCGGCGTGTTCGCCGCGGGCGCCGACATCGCCCAGCTGCGCGAACGCCGGGCCGCCGACGCCCGCGCGGGCATCAACACCACCTGCTTCGTGCGCATTCGTAACCTGCCCATGCCCGTCATCGCGGTGCTCGACGGGTATGCGCTCGGCGGCGGCGCCGAACTCGCCTACGCAGCCGACGTGCGCATCGGCACCCACACCCTGAAGATCGGCAACCCCGAAACGGGCCTCGGCATCCTCGCCGCGGCCGGCGCCACGTGGCGCCTCCGCGAGATCATCGGCGAGCCCCTCGCCGCCGAGATCCTCCTCACCGGCCGCGTACTGAACGCCGACGAGGCCCTCGCGGCGCAGCTCATCACCCATCTCGACGAGCCCGAGGCCGCCCTCGCCAAGGCCGCCGACCTCGCCGCTCGCATCGCCAAACTCGACCCCCAGGCCACGCAGGCCAGCAAGCGCGCCATGATGGCGCCCCGCAGCATGCACCCTCAGATAGACCTCGCAGAGCAGGCGATTCTCTTCGAGAGCCCCGAGAAGATGCGCCGCATGACCGAATTTTTGAATCGAAAGAAGGACCGCGCATGAGCGCCACCACCCCCGCACACGTAGGCGTCCTCGGCGGAGGCCGCATGGGCGCCGGCATCGCCCACGCGTTTCTCATCTCTGGCTCGCGCGTTACCGTCGTCGAGCGCGACCAGGCCAGCGCCGACTCCGCCCGCGAACGCGTCGAAAAGAACGTCGCCGTCTCCGTCGCGCGCGGACTCGACGCGGACCTCGCCACCCTGAACGCCAACCTCACCGTCGCCACCGAGCACGCGGCCTTCGCCGACTGCTCGCTCGTGATCGAGGCCGTTCCCGAACACCTCACGCTGAAGCTAGAGGCCCTCGCTGCCACGGAGGCACACCTCGTCGACTCAGCCACCCTCGCGTCCAACACCTCGTCGATACCGCTGGCCCAGCTGGCGGCGCGACTGGCCCGCCCCGCCCAGTTCATCGGCCTGCACTTTTTTAACCCCGTGCCTGCCTCTAGCCTCGTCGAGATCGTGATTGCGGACGCCACGGCGCCCGCGTTGGCAGAGCAGGCCCGCACCTGGGTGGCCGCGCTCGGCAAGACACCGATCACCGTGAAGGATTCTCCGGGCTTCGCGTCGAGCCGCCTCGGCGTTGCCCTCGCCCTCGAGGCGATTCGCATGGTTGAGTCGGGGGTCGCGAGCGCGGCCGACATCGACACGGCGATGGAGCTCGGCTATCGCCACCCCACGGGGCCGCTCAAAACCACCGACATCGTGGGCCTCGACGTGCGACTCGGCATCGCCGAGCAGCTGCAGGCCGCGTTCGGTGACAGTTTCGCCCCGCCGCAGCTCATGCGCGACATGGTCGCGCGCGGCGAACTGGGCCGCAAGACCGGCAAGGGTTTCTACGACTATTCCGACGACGCCGCCAAGTAGCCGGCGCACCGCTTAACTAAGGAGAACGTTCATGACTCGCATGTTGCAGAGCTACGTGCAGGGCGCGTGGTGGGAGCCCGCCGCGGGCGCCAAGGCGATCGAGGTGCTCGACGCCGTCACCGACGAGGTCGTCGCCACCGTATCGAGTGAAGGCCTCGACCTTGCGGGCGCGCTCGAGTACGGCCGCACCAAGGGGCAGGCGTCGCTCGCCGCGCTTACCTTTCATCAGCGCGCCGTGCTGCTCAAGCAGCTGGCCCTCTACCTGCAGGAACACAAGGAGGAACTGTACGAACTGTCGGTCAAGAGCGGCGCGACCCGCACCGATTCTTGGGTGGACATCGAGGGCGGCATCGGCGTGCTGTTCACGTACTCGGGCAAGGGCCGCCGCGAGCTGCCCAACGCGCACGTGCAGCTCGACGGCCCGCTCGAAGTGCTGTCGAAAGACGGCTCGTTTCTCGGCCGCCACATTCGCACGACCCTGCCCGGAATCGCCGTGCAGATCAACGCGTTTAACTTTCCCATCTGGGGTGCGCTCGAAAAACTCGCACCCGCCTTTCTCGCGGGCATGCCCTCGCTCATCAAGCCCGCGACGCCCGGCGCGTACCTCACCGAGCACATGGTGCGCCTGCTCGTGAACTCGGGGCTGCTGCCCGCGGGGTCGGTGCAGTTCGTGGCCGGCTCGGTGCGCAGCATCTTCGACCACCTGAAGCTCGGTGACGTGGTGGGCTTCACGGGCTCGGCGTCGACCGCCGACAGCCTGCGCCGCCACGACGCCGTGCAGCGCGGCGGCGTCATCTTCAACGCCGAAACCGATTCGATCAACGCCTCGGTGCTTGGCCCCGACGCCGTCGAGGGCACGCCCGAGTTCGACGCCTACGTGCGCCAGTTGGTTACCGAAATGACCACGAAGGCGGGCCAGAAGTGCACCGCCATTCGCCGCGCCATCGTGCCTGCCACCAGCGCCGATGCGCTGGTCAAGGCCGTCGCGGAGCGCATCGACGCGAAGGTCACGGTGGGCGACCCGCGCACCGAGGGCGTCACGATGGGCGCCCTCGCCTCGGTCGAACAGCGCGACGAGGTGCTGCGCCAGGTGAACACCCTGATCGAGGCGGGTGGGCAGGTGGTGTACGGCACCGCCACGGCCCCCGAGGGCCCCGGCGCCCTGCTGCACCCCATTCTGCTGCGCTTTGACGACGCGAACGCCGAGCGCGTACACGACACCGAGGCGTTCGGCCCCGTCTCGTCGATCATCACGTACGACTCCCCCGCCGAGGCCGCCGACCTGGTGATCCGTGGCGGCGGCTCGCTCGTGACGAGCGTGGCCAGCGCCGACCCAGCGTTTGTGACTCAGCTGACGCGCAAGGCGGCGTCCGCAAATGGTCGCATGCTGCTGCTCGACCGGGCCGACGCGCGCTCCTCGACGGGCCACGGCAGCCCCCTGCCCATGCTCGTGCATGGGGGGCCGGGACGCGCCGGTGGTGGCGAAGAGCTCGGCGGCATCCGCAGCGTGTTCCACTACATGCAGCGCACCGCGATTCAGGGCAGCCCCGAGATGCTGACGGCCGTGACGGGCGTGTGGCACACCGGCGCCGCAGCGAACAATGACGGCACGCACCCGTTCAGGAAGTCGCTGCAAGAACTGCGGATCGGCGATCAGGTGGTGTCGGAGCGCCGCGAGATCACGCTCGACGACATCGAGCATTTCGCGAACTTCACGGGCGACACGTTCTACGCGCACATGGACGAGGAGGCGGCCGCGGCCAACCCGTTCTTCCCGGGTCGCGTGGCGCACGGGTACCTGCTGGTCTCGTTCGCGGCGGGCCTGTTCGTGGAGCCCGCGCCGGGCCCCGTGCTCGCCAACTACGGCCTCGAAAACCTGCGTTTCATCACTCCCGTCTCGCCCGGCGACACGGTGCGGGTGACGCTCACGGCGAAGCAAATCATCCCGCGCGAGACCGACGAGTACGGTGAGGTGCACTGGGATGCCGTGCTGCACAATCAAAACGACGAGATCGTGGCGACGTACGACGTGCTGACGCTCGTGTCGAAGGCGCCCGTGGGTGCCGCGGTGGCCGCGGCGTAGGTTGTTGCGTAGGTAGTTGCTGCGTAGGTGGTCGCGCACGTAGTCGCATAGGGGCGAGGGCCGCATCGGGTATCCGATGCGGCCCTCGCTGCTTGGTCTGCTTGTGTTGGAACATCGTTTCGAAATAAGCCAACATCGCCGCGACTAGCAACCTGTCAAGCAACCCCTAGCGCACCACCACGTCTGCAGCGCGCACATACGTGAACCGATGCCCGAAGCTGACCTGCAAGTACTTGTCCTTGCCCACGATGTCGATGTGATCGTTGGGGGTGGCCAGGTCAAACGTCTTGGCCTTGTAATAATCCACCGGCACATTGGCGTCTTGAATCACGTACGCCTGCCCGGCGGGGATCGTATACAGCAGCGGGGTCACGGCCTGCACGTCGGCGGGGTCGCTGTACGCCTCCGCCTCGGGGTAGGCCCGCCCGTAGGTGGGCGCGGCGTCACTCTTGGCGACCACGACGCCACGGTGCTCGGTCAGCACCTTCGCCGTCGGCCGCGAGTGCGGATTCTTGAACCACGCCTTCAGCCCGAGGAACCAGATCGCGGTCCAGTCGCCCTTCAACTCGGCGACCACGAAGTCGAGGCCCGCCGTGGCCCGCGGCCCGATGTTGCTGACCTCCGTGGTGGATTCCTGCCCCTTCTGGAACAGGCCTAGATCGGTAATCAGGGGCGCCGCGGCGTCCGGCTCGGTGTGCAAGAAAACGAAGTTTGCGGTGCCCAGCTCGCACGTGTCACCGGGGCCCGCGCAGTTGGTCATGGGCTGCAGGTTGCCCTGGAAGCCCGGCAGAATGCGGATCACGTCACCCACGCGCGGCGCCCGGGCCGCCGTGTGCTTGTCGAGGGGCTCGCCGAGCAACTCGAAGTAGTGCTCCCAGTCGAAGTATGGGCCCGGGTCCCAGTGCATGCCCGGAATGTTCGGCGTGAGAATGCCGGGCACCTGGTCGTGGCCGATGATGTGCCCGCGGTCAATGGGAATCTGGTACTTGCGGCACAGGTAGCGCACGAGCGCCGCCGAGGCGCGGTACATGGCCTCGGTGGTCCACGTGGTGCGCGCCGCGAACCCCGTGTGTTCGATGCCGATCGAATGCGAGTTCATGTACCAGTTGCCCGCGTGCCAGCCTACGTTCTTGTTGGCGACGTGCTGCGCCGTGTGGCCGTCGTCGGAGTTCATCGTGTAGTGCCACGCGAGGTACCTGGGGTCGGTGACCAGGTCGATCGCCGTGTGATAGTAGCCCTCGGTGTCGTGAATGACGATGTGCGTGAGGGCGGGCGAGACGGGCCGGTTGGCCAGGTCATGGTTGCCGTAATTGCCGGAGGCGCTGTCGAACAACTCGTAGGGCGCGGGAATCCATTCGGCGTCCACGCCGATGGGTGCCTCCAGGGGAGTGTCCGTGGGAATCGGCTTCTGCCGGCGCTTCACGGCCTTGCCGCGCTGCGCGACCGGGCCGAGTGCCTGACCCGCAAGCACGAGTTCAGTGCCGTCGGGCAGAGAGACTGCCGCGCCGTCGCGAACCACAGTCATGACGTGATCGGCGAACCCGATCTGGGTGGCGCCCACCCCAAAACCGCTCGCATTCGCGACCGCCTCATACCAGGTGGTGGGGTCGGTCTGTGTGCCCACCGCGTTGCCCAGGGCCGACTGCTTCGCCGCGATCACGGCGGCACCGCCGCGCACGTTCGCCGCGGGGTCGCTGCGCAGGGCGTCTTTCGTGAGCTCCGTCGCGGAGGCCGCGAGGCCGAGCGTATCGAGCACCATGGGGTCGGCCTTATCGGCCTGCGCGCGGGCCTCGGCGAGCGCCGCGCCATCGATCAGGTGCATGGGCCCGTACCCGAGCGCCGTGCTGGGTATACCGTCGTGGTCTTGCCATTGGGTTTGGGCGTAAGAGAACGCCGCAACGATCGAAACGGGGACGCCCGATTCCTCCGCTGCCTGCGTAAAGATCGTGGAGTCGGCCACCAGTACCCGGGCCTGCGCCCCCGCGGGGAACCCCAGCCCCGCGGCGGTCGCGCCGCCGGCGGCGAGGGTCGCTCCCGCCAGCAGAAAATGTCGTCGTGATGTTGCAAACATGCAACTCTCCTCACCGTGGGGGGCCTCGGCTTTGCGGCACACATCCTGATGTGAGTCAAGTCTCAGCCAGTCCGGCCCAGTATAGTCGTGGCGTGCGAGGAAAACTGGACTGGAAAAGCCCGTCAGAAAACGATTTAACGCTGCCCGCGAGCGTCCGCGCTGCCGCCGCCACGGTGCCCGGAGTGGAGGTCGCGCAGGTAGACCCAGACCTCGCCGACACCGCCGCGTTCTGCGCGGCCTACGAGGTGCCGCTACAAAACTCGGCAAACTGCGTGATCGTCGCGGGCAAGCGCGGGGGCGAAACCACCTACGCCGCGGTCATGGTACTCGCCACCATGCGCGCCGACGTGAATGGAGTGGTGCGCAAAGAACTGGGTGCGCGCAAGGCGTCGTTCGCGCCCATGGAGGAGGCAGTCACCCTCACCGGCATGGAATACGGCGGGATCACTCCCCTCGGCCTGCCTCCCGAGTGGGAGATCCTGATCGACTCGGCGGTGCTTGCCGCGGGTGATGTCGTGATCGGGGCCGGCATTCGCGGCGCGAAGATACTGTTGCCCGCCGCGAGCCTACTGGGCCTGCCGAACGCGCGCGAGGTGGCGCTGGCGTCGGAGGCCTAGCCGGCCCGGCCTACTCTCCCGGGGGCGCTGAGCCCGCCCGTCACGAGAGCGACCACCGTGTCTGCGAGCGCCTCGGGTTGGAGCGCCCCACTGGGCTGATACCACTCGACCACGGAGTTCACGAGGCCAAACGCCAGTCGACTCACCACCCGCGGCTGCAGGTCGTTGCGCAGCACACCCTCGACGCTCGCGAGTTCGAACAGGTCGGCGAGGCGAGCATCGAATGCGCGCCGCTCCTCCATGGCCTGCCGCTCCACGTCGGTGTTACCGCGCAGCCGCAGCAGTAGTGTCACGTAGGGCAGCTGCTCGCACGCGACGAGCACCGCCGCTCGCACCACGAACCGCACCCGCTCGGCCACCGGCCCCGCCACCGCCTCGGGCGCCTCGAACACCGCGCGCAGGGAGTCGACCGCCCGCGCGAGCGCGAGTTCGAGCATTTCTTCTTTCGACGTGAAGTGGTGATACACGGCCGACTTCGACAGCCCGAGTCGCCGCGAAATGATGCCGAGCGAGGTCGCGTCGTAGCCGTGATCGTTGAACGCCTCGACGATCACGTCGAGCATGCTGTCGCGGTCGTAGCCGGGCCGCCCTCGGCGGGTGTTGGTCTCCACGGTGGTCATGCTCACCTCGTTCTGATTTTTGAGGCTGTTCTGGATTCGGACGCCGGGTACCCGAGTACCGGGCACGCGGCGCCCGCCCCAGTATATTTACCGGTCTTTCCTGGCCTCGTCGCGCAGGTCGTAGAGCCGCTTCAACTTGCCTTCGGAGCGCGGTAGCGACCCTGCCTCGGCGCGCTTGACGGCGACCGAAACGCCGATGCGGTCTTTGACGCGCTTTTGGAGTTCCATGAGCGCCGCTCCACCCGTGGCCTCGTCGGCCTCGGGCACGCACTCGATGACGACGGTGAGGTGGTCCATGGTGCCGCGCTTGGTGAGTTCGAGAATGAAGTGCGGAGTGAGGTCCTTGACCTCGAGGGCGAGCTCTTCGATGTGGGTGGGAAACAGGTTGACGCCGCGCAATATGATCATGTCATCGTTGCGGCCCGTGATCTTCTCGATCCGACGCATGCCGGGGTATGCCGTGCCGGGCTGCAGTCGCGTGAGGTCGCGCGTGCGGTAACGAATGATCGGCAGTGCCTCCTTGGTGAGGGTCGTGATGACCAGCTCACCCAGCTCGCTGTCGGGCAGCGGCGCGAGGTCGTCGCCCAGAATCTCGGGCAAGAAGTGGTCCTCCCACAGGTGCGGGCCGTCTTGGGTGACGACGCTTTCGCTGCCGACGCCGGGCCCCATGATCTCGGAGAGGCCGTAGATGTCGCACGCCTTGATGTCGAGGCGGCGTTCGAGTTCGGCGCGCATCTCATTGGTCCACGGCTCGGCGCCGCAGATGGCCACCTTGAGGTTGGTGGAGCGGGGGTCGAGGCCCTGCGCCTCGAAGGCGTCGGCGATGGTGAGCAGGTAGCTGGGGGTACAGAGAATGACCTCGGCGCCGAAGTCTTGCAGCAACTGCACCTGGCGCGTGGTCTGGCCGCCCGAGATGGGAATCACGGTGCAGCCGAGGCGTTCGGCACCCGAGTGGGCTCCGAGCCCGCCCGTGAAGAGCCCGTACCCGTAGGCGTTGTGAACGCGCCAGCCGGGCTTAACGCCCGCGGCGCGCATGGAGCGCGCAAACAGGTCGGCCCAGCGGTCGAGGTCGCCCTCGGTGTACCCGACGACCGTGGGGCGGCCCGTCGTGCCGGACGACGCGTGGATGCGACGCACCTGCTCCATGGGAACGGCGAACAGGCCAAACGGGTAGTTCTGGCGCAGGTCTTCTTTTGTGGTGAAGGGCAGTTTCTCGATGTCTTCGAGGGTCTTGATGTCGTCGGGGGTGATGCCGGCGGCGTCGAATTTCTCGCGGTACATCGGCACGTTCTCGTACGCGTGGCGCACGGTCCATTGCAGGCGCTCGAGTTGCACGGCCTGGACGGCGGCGCGGTCGGCGGTTTCGATGTCGGCGGGCGCGTCAGGCAGTGGGCGCATCGTTGCGTTCACGGCTTCTGCGGTCATGGTGGCTCCTTGTGATGACTGTATTTTCAGCGTGGTGATTGGTGAACGGGGGTGGTAGTGATGGCGTGGGCGGCTCAGCCGCGCTTGACGAGGGCGCGGGAGCGCCCCCGGAACTCAGCCACGACCTCGCCGTCGGCGGTGGTGACCGTGACGTCGTAGATGCCGT
Source organism: Micrococcales bacterium 31B (assembly GCA_022803075.1). Taxonomy (GTDB): domain Bacteria; phylum Actinomycetota; class Actinomycetes; order Actinomycetales; family Dermabacteraceae; genus JAFFTF01. Next base: position 394,549 of record JAFFTF010000004.1, on the reverse strand, counting down.
TGCGGCCGCCCACCCAGCGGCGCTCGGCGGTGGCGGTGAGGCGGTCGCCCACGCGGGTGGCGCGGGCGAACGTGATGTCTGCACCCTGCGCAACCACCTCGGCGTCCGACTCGTTGCACGCGTATGCGAACGCGGTGTCGGCGAGTGCGAATACCATGCCGCCATGGGTGGTTCCGAAACCGTTGGCCATGGTCTCGGTGACGGTCATCGAGAGTACGGCGCGGCCGCGTTCCAGGTGGTCGATGGCGATGCCCAGGTGCTGCTTCACGTGATCGGTTTCGGCCATCGTGGTGGCGCGCCAGGTGGGGTCGGCGGCGGGCACGCGATCACTCACCCCGGGCGATACGGGGGTTGCGGGGTCTGTCGTCATAACTCGCTCCTTTGCGGTTGGCTTGAGGTTACGTGAACCACATCTCTTGCGACTTGACTCTTGCGAGTCGTTCAGACCAGAGTATACTAACTGATTGTTCGGTCAGTTAATAAGGGTGATGCGAAGATTTTACGCATCACACCCCCACCGGCCGCAATCGCGAAGACGCAAGGAGCCCCGCATGACGACCACCACCCTCAACGCAGAGGACGCAGCAGCCCAGCAGTACTTCGACGAACTGATCGCTCACGATCAGCGCATCGAACCCCGCGACTGGATGCCAGACGCCTACCGCAAGACCCTGATCCGCCAGATCTCGCAGCACGCCCATTCCGAAATCATCGGCATGCAACCCGAGGCCAACTGGATCACCCGCGCCCCCAGCCTGAAGCGCAAGGCGATCCTCATGGCCAAGGTGCAAGACGAAGCCGGCCACGGCCTCTACCTCTACTCGGCCGCCCAGACCCTCGGCATCACGCGCGACGAGATGACCGAACAACTCATCGCAGGCAAGGCACGTTACTCGTCTATCTTTAACTACGCCACCCCCACGTGGGCCGATATGGGAGCCATCGGCTGGCTCGTCGACGGCGCCGCCATCTGCAACCAGGTACCCCTCTGCCGCGCCAGCTACGGCCCCTACGGCCGCGCCATGGTGCGCATCTGCAAAGAGGAGTCGTTCCACCAGCGCCAGGGCTTCGAGATTCTCCTCGAGCTCGCGCAGGGCACGCCCGAACAAAAGCAGATGGCCCAAGACGCCGTGAACCGCTGGTACTGGCCCTCGCTCATGATGTTCGGCCCGCCGGACGACGAATCCCCCAACTCCGCCCGCTCCATGGCGTGGAAGATCAAGCGCTTCTCGAACGACGACCTGCGCCAACGCTTCGTCGGCATGCTCGTGCCCCAGTTCGAAGCCCTCGGCCTCGAATGCCCCGACAAGAACCTGCGCTTCGACGAGACGACCGACACCTGGCTCATGAGCGAGATCGACTGGAGCGAGTTCCAGGCAGTCCTCGCCGGCAAGGGCGCCTGCAACGCGCACCGCCTGCGCCACCGCCGCGACGCGCACGAAGCCGGCGCCTGGGTCCGCGAGGCCGCCACGGAATACGCACGCAAGCAGGCCGACCGCAGCGCCGTCGCCGCCGCCTAATCATTCGGGACGCGCGGTCCCTCCCTGGTCCGGCAGCCCCGGAAGCCCGGACCGTGCGCCCCAGCCCCACCCCTGCCACCCGCGCCGCCCGACCAGCGTTGGTCCGCGGCGTCCGGAACCACACCACCATCAGAAAAGAGCATCATGGCAACCCCCGGCGAAAACCCCAACGAACCCTGGCCCCTGTGGGAGGTGTTCGTGCGCGCCAACCGCGGCCTCAGCCACGTACACGTCGGCTCGCTCCACGCCCCCGACGAGGCGATGGCCCTGCGCAACGCCCGCGACCTCTACACCCGCCGCAATGAGGGCATCTCGATCTGGGTGGTGCCCGCCGCGGCCATCACCACGAGCGACCCCGATTCGAAAGACTCGTTCTTCGAATCGCCCGCGGGCAAGAACTACCGTCACGCCGTGTACTACACGCGTTCCGAGGGAGTGAAGCACCTGTGAGCCACGACGTCACGAACGGCGTAGACGCCGAATTCGACCACCACGGCGATGTGGAGGTCACCCAGCTCGAGCTCGACCCCGAACTGCCCGGCTCTGACCAGGTCGCGAGCGCCGACGTTGCCGCCTACGCGACTCGACTCGGCGACGACTCGCTGATTCTCTCTCAGCAACTCGGTTGGTGGATCTCGCGCGCCCCCGAACTCGAAGAAGACCTCGCGCTCGGCAATATTGCGCTCGACCTGCTCGGTCACGCCCGTTCGCTGCTGCATTACGCGGGCAGCGCGACCGGCAAGAGCGAAGACGACCTCGCGTACTGGCGCGATGAGCCCGAGTTCCGCTGTTGCTGGCTCGTGCAGCAACCCAACGGCAATTTCGCCGACACCATCGCGCGCCAACTGTTCTTCTCGGCCTACCAGGTCGAGCTGTATGCCGCGCTCGCCGAGTCGAGCGATCCGGGCCTCGCCGCGATCGGCGAGAAGTCGGTGCGCGAGGTGGCCTACCACCTCGACCACGCGCAGCAGTGGGTGCTGCGTCTCGCGGGGGGCACCGACGTCTCGCGCGAGAAGATCATCCGCGCCCTCGACGACGCCTGGCCCTACGTTGATGAACTGTTCGAGGACGACGACCTCACCGCGCGCCTGAACGGTGTCGTACCGCAGCCCTCCTCGCTGCGCCCCGCGTTTGACCGGACCCTCGCCGCCCTGTTCGCCGAGGCCGGTCTCGAAACCCCCACGTCGACCGCCGTGTGGACCCAGGGCCGCAGCGGCAAGCACACCACCTACCTCGGCTACATCCTGTCGGAGATGCAGTGGCTGGCCCGCCGTCACCCCGGCGCCACGTGGTAACTGCCGTGGTCACCGCCACCGACCTGCGCCCCCGCGAACCCCAGGCCGCCGCCGCGTGGGACATCGCGGCGCGCGTCAAAGACCCCGAGGTACCCGCACTCACCATTGCGGACCTCGGGGTGCTGCGGGCCGTCACGGTCACCCCCGCTGAGGGGTCGGACGCCCGCGTGGTCGAGGTGACGCTCACCCCCACCTACTCGGGGTGCCCGGCCGTAGACCAGATGCGCGACGACGTGATCATGGAACTCACGGCAGCGGGCTACGAGACGGTGCGCGTCACCATGACGCTCACGCCCGCGTGGAGCACCGACTGGATGAGCGACGTGGGCAAGGCCAAGTTGGAGGCGTACGGCATCGCACCCCCCAACGGCAAGGCGCCCGTACGCAGGGGCGCGCTGCCCATGCGGCTCGCCGTGAAATGCCCCCGCTGCCACAGCATCAACACTCGCGAGGTCTCCCGCTACGGGTCGACCTCCTGCAAGTCGCTCTACGAATGCCTGGCCTGCCAGGAGCCCTTCGACTACTTCAAGGTGCACTAGCGCACGTGCCTGGCTCGGGCGCAGACCCGACACCACCTCACCAGAAAGGAGCGGACATGTCCGCTACCCCCGCCCCGCAGGCCACGGCAAAGAAGCCGGCCAAGGCGACCACCCCGGCGTCCGAACCCACCACCGAACAGGCCACCGAGCAGGCCACCGAACAGGCCACCGAGCCCACGGGCCGCCCCGCGAAGCGCCGCGCGACCTTCAACGCCCTGCGCGTCTCGGAGATTCGCCCCCTCACCCCCACGGCCATCGAGATCACGTTCGAGGTGCCCGAAGAGCTGCACGCCGAATACGAGTACTTCGCGGGCCAGTACCTTGCCCTGCGCGCCACCATTCAGGGCGAGGAGGTGCGCCGCTCGTACTCGATCTGCCGCCCGCCGACGCCCGGTTCGATCAGTGTGGCCGTCAAGCGCGACGACTCCGGCCGCTTCTCGCCGTGGGCGCACACGACGCTGCGCGTGGGCGACACCCTCGACGTGATGGGCCCCCAGGGCACGTTCACCTCGAAGCTCGAGGACGTCGAGGGCAAGCACGTGGTCGGCATCGCCGCGGGCTCGGGCATCACTCCGCTCATGACGATGGCCCACCGCGTGCTCGAGGGCAGCGAGACGGGCCGCTTCTCGCTGCTCTACACCAACCGCTCGTCGCTCGACGTCATGTTCGTCGAAGAGTTGGCCGAGCTGAAAGACCGCTACCCCGCTCGCCTCGCGCTGCACCACGTGCTCTCGCGCGAGCAGCGCACCGCTCCCGTGCTTTCGGGCCGCATCGACGAAGAGAAGCTGCGCATTATTTTGAAGTCGCTGATCCCCGTCGAAACCGTCGACGAGTGGGCGCTCTGCGGCCCTTTCGAGCTCGTGCAGCTGTGCCGCGACACCCTCGCCGACGTGGGCGTCGAACCCGCGCACATGCGCTACGAGCTGTTCACAACCGGCAGCGAGAGCGGCGCACCCCAGCCTGCCCGCGGTCGACCCATCGAGGTCAAGGAGGGCGAGAAGACGTTTCGTATTGACTTCAACCTCGACGGCACCTCGGCGACCGTCGAGACCCCCGTCTCGGCCAACGAAACCATTCTCAACGCGGCGCTGCGGGCCCGCCCCGACGTGCCGTTCGCGTGTGCGGGCGGCGTGTGCGGCACGTGCCGGGCGCGCGTGATCGAAGGCAACGTGACGATGAGTGAGAACTATGCGCTCGAACCCGACGAGGTCGACCGCGGCTACGTGCTCACGTGCCAGTCACACCCGACCAGCGATCGCGTCGCGATCGACTTCGACGTGTAGGGGGCTTGGCGTGATTGACCTGACCATCGCCGACGGAGTCGCCGAGATTGTGCTGAACGCACCGGAGCGCCTGAACTCGCTGAACGTGCAGGACCTCGCCGACCTCACGGCCGCCTATGCCGAGGCCGAGGCCGCCGGGGTGCGGGCGCTCGTGCTGCGCGGCGAGGGCCGCGCGTTCTGCGCGGGCCGCGACATCTCGGGTGTCGACCCCCGCGACGACGACGTGATCGGCTACCTCGAAGGCAAGGTGCAGCCCCTGCTGGAGCGCATGAGCGCGTTCCCCGCGCCCACGTTCGCGGTAGCGCACGGCGCGTGCCTCGGCGTGGGGCTCGGCCTCTTGATCGCCACCGACGTCGTGTACGTCGCGGAGGGCGCGAAGATCGGCAGCCCGTTCGCAAACCTCGGCGCGACGCTCGATTCGGGCGGCCACGCGCTGTTTTTCGAGCGCCTCGGCGCGCACCGCACGCTCGACCTGATCTACACGGGTCGGCTCATGAGCGGCAGCGAGGCGGTCGCGGCGGGCCTGTTTTCGCAGGTGTTCCCGGACGCCGAGGTGGCCGAGCGTACGCGCCAGGCCGCCCTGGCTGCGTCCACGGGTGCCACGGCCGCGTTCGTCGCCTCGAAGCAGCTGATTGCGGCGCTGCGCGATCAGCGCCAGGGTCTGTGGGCGTCGATGGCCGACGAGAACCGTGCCCAGGCCGCGCTGTGCGACACCGAGGACTACCGCGAGGGCTTCGCGGCGTTTCAGCAGAAGCGCCGGCCGGTGTTTCGCGGGGCGTAGGGGAGGGGCGCGGGCGCACCGTGGACGCCGAACCGCGACACCTACCTCGTTATCGTGTCCATCGGCACGCTGCCCCACGTGATGGGCCCGTCCTTGACCGTCGTGCCGTTGGGCAGGGTCGCCACGGCCTGAATCTGGTACTTGGCGGTCGTGTCGGCGATGCAGACGTTACCCGAGGCCGGCCCGTTCTGATTGGCGACCACCGTTCCGCTGCCGAGCGGGAGCGCCCCGTGATTGAACGTCACGTTGTACGGCGCGGGCGCGGTCACCCACTGCGCCTTGGCCGTCGCGCCCTGCGGCATGGCGGTGTACTGCAACATCATGAGTCGACCCGTGAACGGACCCGAGCCCGCGTCGGCCGTGCACACCGCCCCCTTGGCCATCTTGATCTGCGCCGTGGGCGCGGTGAGGGTATGAGTCGGCGCGGGAACGCTGGGCGTCGGTGTGGGCGTCGGTGTGGGTGTGGGGGTTGGCGCGGGCAGGGCCTTCGCACTGCCACTCACGCTGCCCGAACCGTGATTAGTCACCACCTTGACCGTGACGTTCTGCGTCTCGTTCGGAGCGGCGAATAGATCGGCCGAACGCACGTTGATGTCGTGCAATTGCACCGCTGTGCCCGCTTTATATCCCGAGACCTCGTAATACGCGAACGTGTTGCCGTTGAGGTTGGGCGCACCCCAGGTCCAATGAATCGAGCCCTCGCGCCCCTCCCCGCGCAGGTTGCCGATCGTCGGCACACCATACGGAGTGAGGCTAGTCGATGACGCAGACGGACCCTGCACCGTGCTCGCGTAGGTGGCCTGCGCCCGCACCGAATACGTGTACGCCGTGCCGTTCGTGACGCCGTCGCTCACCGTCAGCGAGGTCTGCGTGCCCGCCACCGTGTAGTTCCTTCCGTTCGAAAGCGTCACCACGTACCCGTCGATCTTGCCCCCGTTGGCGTTCGCGGCCGTCCACGACAGATTCAGCGTGGCACCCGAACCCGTGTTGGTGCCCGGGCTCTGCTGCTTGATGGCCACGTTGGTGGGGGCGTCCGGAATCGCATACGGCACCACGGGAGACAGCGACGAGGCCGCCCCACCGGACCCATCGCGATTCTCGGCCCTCACGCTGGCCCGATACGATTCGCGCGGGCTGAGGCCCGTGAACCGCACGGTCGAGTTGCCTCCGCTCACCACGGTTGAGGTGTTCAGCGCACCGTTGTTGCCCTCGACGGTGAGCTGTACGAAATAGTTCTTCACGGGGTCGCCGTTCGCGGCGGCCGGTGCCCACGACACGTCGAGCGCCCCGCCAAGTCGGGTATCCACGCGAGTGACCTTGATGCTCGCGTTGCCACCCATCGTGGGCGGCTTCGATGGCTTCTCGCTGGACGCCTGCGACCACTCGCCGTGGCCGACACCACCGTTGGCGCCCGCACTATTGTTCGCGCGCACCTTCACGGCATATGTCGTGCCGAGCGTCACCGCGCTCAGGGTGACGCGCGTTGTCGGCGCCGCCAGATTGAGCGTCGTCGCGCCGTTCGTCAGCCCCGGCGAAACCAGCACGTCGTAGGAGGTATCGAGTGAGCGGTTTCCCCCGGCGGGCGGCACCCACGACACGGTCAGCTGGCCATTGCTGTTCGTGATCGTGGGGGCGGCGGGCGCGGGCGGCACCTTGTCGGGCCGCGCGTCGGCCGACTTCGCCGACGCCTCGCTGACGCCCGCCGCATTGGTCGCCGTTACGGTGAACGAGTACGTCTGATTATTCGTGAGCCCCGTGATGCGGCAGACGGTCTGCACACCGCAGTTCACGGGCGCCGCGAGAGGCCCGGACGCCGCCGCCACCGTGTACGCCGTAATCGGCGACCCGTTGTCGGCTGGGGCCTGCCAGGCGAGGTCAACATAGCCGTCGCCCACGCCCTTCACCTGCACCGCGGCGACGCGCGCGGGCCTGCCCTTCACGTTGATGGTGAGCGAACCCGTGACGGCGCGGGTCGGGTCACCCGTGGCGTCCTGCGCCGAAAATTCGACGGTCGCGAGACCCTGATACGAGGCCGCCGGGGTGACCGTCACCTGGCCGCCCTGCACGGTCGCGCTGACCTTCGCGGCATCAAATCGTAGCGACCCTGCCGCGATGGTGAGGGCCTGATCGGGGAACGGATTGGTCGAGCCCTGCAGCACATTCGCCGTGACGGGGGTGCCCGCAATCGCCTCGACCGTCTGAGCGGTGAGGGTCGCGAGGGGCCGCTTGGACGACACCGTCGACACGGCGATGTTGACCATGGCGCGGGTGGTCGCGTCGCCATCGGTCACCACGATGGGCACCGAACTCGCACCCAGCAGTTGCGCCGACGAGACGCTGAGCGTCGAGCCCGAGAGCGAGACCTGGTACCCGGCGGGCATCCCCTCACCGAGCGACCACTTGAGCTGGGCGGTCGCGTTGTTCGAGGTCGTGAGGGTCGCGAGGTCGAGCGTCGCGGCGGGCCCGTTCTGCTCGACCTGCACGGCGCGGGTCGCGAGCGTGGGTGCCTTGCGCCCGAAGGGCGTGATGGTGACCTGTATCGCGATGGTCCCCCGCACGGCGGCGGAGTCGTCGGCCGGGCCGTCGGAGACCTGTGCGGTCAGCACGGCCGTGCCCGAGGCGTCGGGTGCCGAGGCGAAAAGGAGGGTCGAGGCGTCCTTAACCATGGCGTCGCCCGCAGCGAGAGTCGATTTGGTGGCGCGCACCGTGCCCGTATCCACCACCTGGGGGCGGTGGCCCTCGCTGAGCGGCTTCACGTAGGTCGCGACGGGCACCTCGACAGACTGACCTGCCGTGACGGCGAGCACGCGACCGTTGTACTCGGGTGTGATGCGCGGGGGTGGCGCGTCGGCGGGCCGCGGCGGCTTCGCGGGCACATGAATGAAGGCGTCGGCGCTGGTAGAGAACGTGGGGTTGGTGACTCGGTACCGCAAGACCTGGGCCTGCTCGGTGAAGGTCACCTTGACGCTCTGGTCGGCGAGCACCTCGGCCATCGGGACGCGCGGCCCGGGGGTGCCGTCGGCGCCCACCAGCTCGACGCGCAGGTCGTCGCTGATGCCCATGGGGTCGACATCGTTGCCGCGCACCGGCACCGTGAAGGTCACGAGCGAGTTCACGGCGTCGGGCGGCACGAAGTCATCTTTCGCAACCGGCGGTTTCAACTCGGCCGCCCGGCGCACCTTCACGAGCACGGGCGCCGAATCGGAGAGCGCACCGTCGGTGACCGTATACGTGAGCGTATAGTCGCCCTCGGCTGCGGGAGTCGTCACCACGAGTTGCCGCTCGACCACCTTGGGCTTGAGCGCCTCCCCGCCCGAGATTCCGCCCGGCACCAGCGCGAGCGCGGCCCCCGTGGGCGAGTAGTCGTTGGCCATCACGGGTATCGCAAGGCGGGCTCCCGGACGCGCGTCCACCTGGTCTGGCACGGCCGTCGGCCCTGGTTGCGCCCCCTCGGGCCGGGCCACGCCGACGTAGGCAATGCCCTCCCCGGTGGCTCCGTGCGAGTCGGTGACCGTAAAGGTGAAGGTGTCGGTGCCGGGCTCGGTGAAGGCCTCGTACGTGATGCTGTCGCTCGTGAACGCGACGATCTTGCCGAGCTGGGGCGGCGTGGTCGTGCCCGCCGCGGTGAGCGCGACCGAATCGCCGTTGGGGTCGGCGCTCGAGAGGTCGACGGGTATTGTCACCCGCTGGCCGGTGACGGTGCGGCCGCGGGCGACGCCGGGCTGGGGTGGCTCGTTGGGTGCGGTGGCGGGCGTGATTTCGACCTTCAGGGTTGCGCTCGCGGACTGTCCGCCGTTGCTCGCCGAGTAGCGAATGACGGCAACTCCTGCAGCCCCATTGGCTTTGAAGCGCACCCTGCCATCGGAGACGAAGGCATCACCGAGTTGCGGGGTGTCGTTGACGAGTTCGGGCTTGAGGGTCAGCTTGGCGCCCTGGGGGTCCACATCGTTGCCGAGTACCGCGACGGTCTGCACATCACCGGCGCGCACCCGGGCGAAGTCGTCACGGGGCTGTGGGGGTTGCATCTGTTCGGGTGCCGCGAGCGGCGTAACGAGCACACGGCCGGTGGCGGTTCCGATGGCGTTCGCCACGGAGTACGTGAACGAGCCTGGCTCGGTGCTGGCCCGCAACGAGGTCACGCGCAGCACGGAATGCTGCAGCACCTCGACGCGGTAGAACGCGTTCTCGGGAACGTCGACCGAGCCAATTGAAAGCACTCCGCCCAGGGGGTCGCTGTCGTTGTCGAGCACCCCCACCAGTCGCGACCCGCCGTAGGGCAGCACGGCCACGTCGTTGACGGCGATGGGCTGGCCGGAGGCCTGCGCATCGAGCACGTCGACACGAACGAAGCTGCTCGCACTGGGGCCGCTGCCCGTCGCCTCGTACGCCACCACATAGGTGCCGGGCGTGTCGGAGGAGAGTTCGACCCGGCCCGACGCCGCCTGCGAGGTCACCTGCATGCCCGTCTCGGGCACTTCGAGATTGACGCTGCTGAGCGTGAGGTTTGCGCCCGTGGGGTCGTAGTCGTTGCGCAGGGGCTCCACCGAGGTGGTAGTGCCCGCCAGCATTTGCACGTGGTCGGGGCTCAGCACGGGGGCGGCCTTGTCGACCGGCACGACCGTGATCTCGAGTTTGCCCGCCGTGTTCTCTTTGCCGTGGTCATCGGCGACGGTGAACGTAACCACCTTCTTGCCGAGCGCGGTGCCCGCGTCGCGGTAGGTGATCTCGCCGTCGGGTGTGAACTGCACGCTGCCCTGGCCCTCGTAAGCGGTCTCGAGTTCTGCCGCTTTGAGATAGAGCGGATCGCCCTGGGGCGAGATCCAATCGTTCAGCACGTTGTAGGTGACGCTGCCGCCCGCGGCGACGGTCGACGCCGAGGTCTTGCCCTCCACAGGATGCGGCTTCTCGCTGACGCTTGCCCCCACCACGTGCACCGTGACGCTGGCGGGCGCGGAGTCGGCCCTGCCGTCGCTCGCGACGTACTCGAACGTGTAGTCGCTCGGGGGCGCCGTCTCGGGCACGGTCAGCTGGAACGCGGTGTCGTTGAGCACGGTTTCTAGCGGTGCCAACGCGGGCCGCGTGGCGTCCGAGGTGGCGCGCACGGTGAGCACGTCGCCGTTGGGGTCGGTGTCGTTGAGGGTGACGGGTAGCAGCAGGGTTACGCCCGGACGCACGCCGTACTCGTCTGGCTTGGCCACCGGCGGTTGGTTGTTCTCGCGGTCGGGCCTGGCGTCTCCGTTGGTGTCGTAGCGCACCTCCTGAGAGAGCTGGTCGCTCTCGGTCTGGTCGTTTTCGCTGACGGTGTTTTGGGTCCAGTTGTTGACGAGTTCGAGGTTTTTCGCCACGAGCCAGGTACTGCCGTCGACCACGTTGTTGAGCACGATGAAATCGTGGTTGGAGCGATAGACGAGCTTGGCGCCCGGGCTCACGCTGGGAATGTCGGAGACGGCGGGCGCGCCTGAACCGCACTGCTGGAGTGAAAGATTCGAGCCGCCCCAGGCACCGTAGACGCAGCCGCGAAACCGGGCGGGGGCGACGGGTGCCCCCGCGGCGCCCGCGGGAGTCACGGTTGCCGTGCCGCCGCCGAGGGGTGCCTCGACGAGGCCCGTGCCGGTGGCGATCAGCACGTTTGTGGCGTTGGGGCCGGGCGTTTGCACGACGTCGCCCGTGGCGGGCTGATAGCCGTTGCCGCTGATGGGGCCCGCGCCTCCGGGGCTCCAGACGTGGCCGCTCGCGGCATCGAAGAGCACGGGCTGCGAACCGACCACGGTGATCTGGGCTGCCGAGCCGCCATTGAAGCCCTCGACCCGCTGCTGCGCCGTCACCGCGTACGTGGCGCCCGTGCGGGTGACTGTGCGCAGCACGTGGTCTTTGCCGGTGTAGATAAAGGTGTTGATGCCGTCGGCTGAGACGGCGAGCGTCGCCTGTGCGGCCTTGGTGACGGTGGGTTTGACGTCTTTGGGGGTGAATGCAGCGAGGGTCGAGGCGGGCAGCACCCACACGTTGCCCTCGGCGTCGCCGAAGGCAACCGTGTCTCCGCCGAGCACGGGCGCGCCCGCGCCGGGCGCCGCGGCACCCCCCGACTTCTGCACCGTCGAGGCGTTGAGGGTGTCGTAGCGGTGTACGCCGCCAGTGACGTTGTTGAGCAGCACCGTGTTGCCGTGCTGTGCGATGTCGAAGTCGCTCGTGGCCACATTGAGCACGCCGTCGAGGGTGCCCGAGGGGTAGTTGAGTCGACCCACCATTTGGTCGGATTCGTTGGTGACCCACACGCCGCCGTCGTTGAGGCTGACATTAGGCTGTTCGAAGCCTTCGTAGCGCAGGGCCGCGGCGGTGAGCGTGCCCGTGAGCGCGAGTATCACGCCAGAGGTCAGCGCGGTGCGGCGGTGCTTGCGAAGCCAGCACAGCATGTCGTAACGACCCCCTGTGGTTACGGCGTTCGTTCGCGGCGCCTCGTGGCACCGCGCTTGGGCGTGTGCGCCCCGTGGGTGGGGCGTGCATGCGCAGCCCCTCGCGATTATCTCGACTTTTGACGCCTATTCCTATAGGCAGAACTCCCCCGACACTCGGACCCAGCGTCTAGCAGCGCAGGACCAGCGCATACATACGAAAAGTTACAATTCGTTACTCTATGCTGGAGCCGCGAATTACAAGCCGCGGCTGCACGAGGGTCGTGCCGAGCGGCACCTCACACGCCGTGCGACCGCGGTGCACGTGCCGGTCGCTCGCGCTGATGCCGTGCCGCTCCCAGTGCTCTATCGCACCGATCAGCAGCCGCGCCGCCGTCGCGCCGATGTGCGTGAACTCCATATCGACGCTGGTCAGCGGTGGCCGCGCGTTCAGGCACACGAGCTCGTGATTGTCGAAGCCCGTGACCACGATGTCGCGCGGTACGACCACCCCGGCCTCCCGCAGGGCATCGGTGACGCCGCGCGCCACATGATCGTTACCGCACACGATGGCATCGACCTCGGGGTATTGCGCCCGCAGCAGCGGCACGCTCGCGCGCCCCCACGACTCGGACCATTCACCGTGGAACGCGGGCGCGACCAGGAGTTCGGAGAACTCGCTCTCCATGAGCGCGGCGCGCAGGGCCGCACTGTGGTGGCCCGCTGGGCCCGTCACGTGCGCGATGCGGCGTCGCCCGAGGCTTGCGACGTGCTTCATGACAGCGCGCACGCCCGACGCCTGGTCGCACACCACCGAGATCTCGCGGTCGTCGGTCGCGGGCGAGAAGGCGTACACGGCGGGCACCGGCAGCGTGAGGGCGGGGCGTGGCGTGGCCTCGCAATCCATGAAGATGAACCCATCAACACGGCGGGCCAGCAGGGAGTTGACGTAGTGCTGCTCGCGAATGGGGTCGTTGTGCGAGTCGCACAGGAACACGGCCAGGTTTTCTGCCGAAAGTTCGTTCTCGGCGCCGATCAGCAAGGGGAGCATGAAGCGCCCCTCCTCGTCGTTGCTGATCAGACCGACCGTGAAACTGCGGGTGGGCGCCGCGTCGCGGGCGCGGGCATTGGCCTGAAAACCCAGTCGGGCGGACGCCTCGACCACCCGTTGGCGCGTGGATTCGCGCAGTTGGCCCGTGTTATTGAGGGCCTTCGAGACCGTGCCGACGGATACGCCGGCCGCGGCCGCGATGTCGATGAGGCGGACGTGATCGGTGGGCGCTGGAGCGGTTGGGGTGGTTGGGGTGGTTGGGGTGCTGTCGCCGGGGGGTTTCATGCGGTCATGGTGACACAGCTTGGTTGCCGCGACGCAGAAAACCTGCCCTCCGCCCGGAAAATTGCGGAAACTTGGGGGCGCCCACGGCCAGCGGCGCGGAGACGGTTCGGAGGCGCGGAGGGAACCCCGGCGGCGCGGAGGCGGACCCCGGCGGTGCGGAGGTGGACCTGCCCGCGCGCCACCGGGGCGTCCGACCTCTACCCGGCTGCCAGCGGCAACTCGGCCTTCGGAATCTCGCGGTAGTACATGGCCTTCAGGCCGTCGGTCCAGCTGGTGTTCTCGGACGATTCGTACAGCACGGCGAGGGTGCCGTTATCGAGCACCGCCATCGATGAGTACGCGAACTTCACGGCCGCCCCCGTGAGTTCGACCTGGCCAACCCACTGCACGCCGCCGTCGACGAACCCGCCGATGTGCACCACGCCGTTGTCGCGCGAGCGTGCCATGGCCGTCGTGACCGCCACGCCGGGTGCCCGCGTGCCGTCCGCGAGGGTCACGTCGTACGGCAGGCCCACGGCAGAAACCTGGCAGCCGATGCCCTCGGCCTCGACATCGCCGAACGCCGAGGCGGCCTGCGACCACGTGGCGCCGCCGTCGGTCGAGTGCGCCGTCGAGACGCGGCCGAGACCCGTTCCGCTCGTGCGCATGAAGATCTGCAGCGTTCCGTCGGGGCGCTCCACCACGTTAGATTCGCTGATGTTGAGGGTTGAGGGCACGTCGGCGCCGCGCGTCCACGTGGCACCGTTGTCATCGCTAAAGACCACGGCCGTGCGTTCGGGGCTGGGGCCGTGGTAGACGGGCACAATGAGGCGGCCGCGGTGGGCGCCGCGCTGCACCTGAATCGAGTTGCCGGGGCCCGTGATGAAGTAGGTCGAGTCTTCGGTCTTGAGGCCGCCCGAGATGATGCCCGCGGCCTGCCACGACTTGCCGTCGTCGTCGGAGGTCACGTGATAGAGGTACGCGGTGTTGTACATCTGGAGGGGCGAGGCCTTGTACGCGGCCTTCAGCGGAACCTTCGGCCCGGGCGTGCCCGCGGCGTTCAGTTGAGTGGTCATGAGGGGGCGATTGCCCTGGTAGAGGGCGAGATCGGGGGCGATCGAATAGTCGGTCGCCGCGCCGAGCGCGAGGTTCGAATCGTCCACGGGGGCGGCCGTGGTGCCGTACGGGCGGGGTGTGCCGTGCAACCGGTACACCCGGGCGCGGCCGTGCTTGTCCTTCGGGCCGTATACGTCGGCGACGTGGTCGAACGCCGAGCGGTCGAGGTTGCGGTTGAGGTTGCCGGTCTGGCCGTCGCCGTCGCCCGTGGCGTTCGTGCTCGAGAGCAGTAGGTAGCGGCGGTCGCCGATCTGCGCAAAGCCATCGCCCGGCGCGACGGCCCGCGAACGGCGGCCCACGGGGGTACCGGTGGCGTCGACATCCATGAACTCGAAGATGCCGCCGTTCCACGTCCAAAGGTCGATCACGAGGTGAATGCGCTGCGTGTCGAGGGTGTCTTGCAGAATCAGGCCGTCGATCAGCGAGGCACTCTGCTGCTGGTAGTGAAACTCGTCGGCGTAGTCGCGCAGGTGCAGCACGTCAGGCACCTCGGGCTGCTTCCAGCCCGCGTCGGCGGCGCAGCGGGCCGCGCGCGGCTTGCGGCGCACCGCGCAATCGATGTTGTCGGCCGAGTCGCCGGTCGAGCCGAAGTTCGCATCGGTGCCCGCGATCACCGTGCCCGCGCTCGTGTTGAGCATGAAGGGGATCCTGAAGAAGGTCGAGCCCGTGGCGTCGCCCTCCTTAAAAACCAAGAAGGCGGCGGACGCGCCGGCCACGGCTTGACCGGCGCGCTTGCCCGCCCGCGTGGCACCGTGGGAGCCGGGCTTGGCGGCTGGCGCGGCGGGGGCTGGGGCGGGTGCTGGGGCGGCGGTCAGGGCGCTGGCCGACGGGCTGTGGGACAGGCCCGCGGCGAGGGCGCCGCCGCCGACGAGGGTCGAAAGCAGCAGGTGGCGACGGTTGAGACGGGGTTTCTGCATAGTGAACTCTTCCTTGAGTGGTGAGGTTGCAGCGCAAGTCTATGTGGTTGTTGGTTGTTGGACAAGTGACCCACTCGGGTTTGTGCGTGTCGGCGCGGGGGGCTCGCGTCGGCGCGGGGGGCTCGCGTCGGCGCGTGGGGCTCAGCGGTGCGCGGCGGCGCGGGCGGTGCGCCTCCCCGCGCACCCTCCCCACGAGCCCCGCCCGCGCMCCCCGCCCGCGCACCCCGCCGCTCACGATATTTCGGAAAATTGCGGAAAACTCTGGTGGCGCCCGTCACACGCTTCGTAGGCTCGCGACAGCGCCCTTCGGGGCACCACATTCCGACTCCAAGGCAGGCCCCCTGTGACCACCCCCCGCACCACCGCCCCAGCCGCCACCTCCACCGCGAGCGCCACTCCGCCACCCGGCCAACCGGGCGTGCCCAACCCGACCGCCCCGTGCGCGTCCACCCCCCTCACCCCGCTCGGCCAGGGCGAGGCCCGCATCACGGGCGGTTTCTGGGCCGAACGGCAGGCTGCGGTTGCCGCGCATGGCATACCGCTCGGTCACCAACGTCTCGAAGACGCCAAGAACCTCGACAACCTGCGCGTGCTGGCGGGCCTGCGGGAGGGCGACGTGATCGGCATGGACTTTCAAGACAGCGACATCTACAAGTGGCTCGAGGCCGCGGCCTGGGAATACGGCCGCACGGGCGACGCGAGCCTGCCGCCGCTGATCGACTCGGTCACCCACCTGCTCGAACAGGCCCAGGGCGACGACGGCTACCTCGACTCGGTGGTCGAGGTGCGTCACGGCGCCGAGAACCGCTACTCCAACCTGCCGTGGAGCCACGAACTGTACTGCGCGGGCCACCTCATGCAGGCCGCCGTCGCAGCGCACCGCACGCTGCGCCACGCGCCCCTGCTGCGCGTCGCGACGCGCTTCGCCGACCACCTGGTCGCCACGTTCGGGCCGGGCAAGCTCGAACAGATCGATGGGCACCCCGTCATCGAAATGGCGCTCGTCGAGCTCTACCGCGAGACCGGCACCCGCGCCTACCTCGACCTCGCGCGCTACTTCATCGACGCCCACGGCACCGGCATCATCGAGGCGCACGGCAAGAATGCCTGGTACTTCTCCGACCGCGTGCCCGTGCGCGAGCACACGACGGTCGAGGGCCATGCCGTGCGCGCCGTCTACCTGACGGCGGGCGCCACCGACCTCGCCATCGAAGAGTCCGACCCCGCCCTGCTCGCCCACCTCGAGGCCCAGTTCGAGCGCATGGTCGCGACCCGCCAGTACGTGAGCGGCGGCATCGGCTCGCGCTGGGATTGGGAGGCGTTCGGCGACGATTACGAGCTGCCCACCGACCGCGGCTACGCCGAATCGTGCGCCGCCATCGGCTCGGTGCAGTGGGCCTGGCGACTGCTGCTCGCGACCGGCAAGGCCACCTACGCCGACCACATCGAACACGTCATGTTCAACGCCGTGATGCCGGGAGTCTCGCTCGCAGGCACCGAATACTTCTACGTCAACCCGCTGCAACTGCGCACGGGTGCCCTCGCGGACGAGAATCGCAGCCCCGCCCACGGCCGCCGCGGCTGGTTCGACTGCGCCTGCTGCCCGCCCAACCTCATGCGCACCCTCGCGAGCCTCGACACGATGGCCGCCACTGGCAGCGACACGACCCTCGACCTGCACCAATACGCGCCCGGCAGCTACCGCTCGGCCGCCGCGAGCATCACGGTCGAGACCCAGTACCCGTGGGACGGCACCGTCACCATCACCGTCGAAGAGGCGCGCGACGGGGCCAGCCTGCGCGTTCGCGTGCCCGCCTGGGCGGGCGGCGCGACCCTCACCGTCGACGGCACCCCGCTGCCCGCGGTACCCGGGGTGTACGCGGAGGCGCGCGGCGTCCGGGCTGGTCAGGTGCTCACGCTGACCCTCCCGTTCGCTACCCGCTACCTCGTCGCGCACCCCGCCATCGACGCGTCGCGCGGCTGCGTCGCCGTGTTCCACGGCCCGCTGCTGTACGCGCTCGAAGCCGTCGACAACGAGGCCACCCTCGAAGAAGTCAGCCTGGTGGGGGGCCCGGACGCCGCGGTGGCCGCGTACCGCCCCGACCTCCTTGTCGGCGTCACGACGCTCACCCTGCCGGGCCGCCACCGGCCCGCACCCGCCGCCCCCTATGCAGAAGAGGGCAGCGCTGCGGCGGCCCGGGGCGAGGCGCGCGACGTGAGCCTCGTGGCCGTGCCGTACTTCGCGTGGGCGAACCGCGACCTCGGCGCGATGCGCGTGTGGATCCCCCGGGAGGCATGATGAGCACGATGCATGGCGGCGCGATGGGGCGTCGCTCGGCCCTCGCGCTGCTCGGCGGGCTCGGCGGGCTCATGATCGCGGGATGCTCGCCGCGGCTCCCCGAGGCCGACCTGTCGTCGCAGAACGTCGCCGCGAGCGCGCGCGGCACGGTTCGGCTTTGGTGCCGGGCGGCCACACAAAACGGGCTCAAGGCCATCGTCGCAGCGTTCAACTCCTCGCAAACTCAGGTGCGCGTCGACATGACGGCCGTGCCAGAAGGGCAGTTCGTCACCAAGCTCGCGACCTCGATGCGGGCGGGCACAGTGCCCGACCTGGTCGATCTCGACGACATCAACTGCCAACTGTTCATTCACCGCGATGCGTTCAACGATGTCACCGAGCCACTCTCGCGGCTCACCTTTCGAGACCAACTCAGCCCCGGCCACTTGCAACTGGCGACCAAGGCGGGCAGGCAGTACGCCGTTCCCTTTCTCGCCGACAACTCCCTCATGTGGATGAACCTCGACCTGCTGGATCGCGCCGGGGTCGACCCCGCCACCGCGACCACCACGTTCGACAACCTGCTCGCGACCGCCGACCGAGTTCGCTCGCTCGGCAACGAGTTCTACGGCCTCACCCAGGCCTGCAACAGCCAGGGCATTTTGGGTTTCACCGTGCAGCCGCACATCTGGGCTGAAGGCACCGACCTGCTGCGCGGAGAGGTCGGCGCCCAAACCAGCAACATCGAGGGCAACGAGCCGCTGCGCCGCACGCTCGAGTTCTACCGCACCCTGTGGACTGAAAAGCTCCTGCCTCCCAGCGCGTTTGCCGACGCGGGTACCGCCTGGGGAGCCGACTTCTTGCGCGGCAATCTGGGCCTCATGCCCGCCAGTTACGGAGCGCTCGTCCCGAACGCGAAAGATGGGCAGGAAGGCTGGCTCGGCAACAGCTTTCTCTGCGGCCCCGACGGCAACGCCGCGTTCTTCGACGGGGGCGACAATATGGCGATTCCCCGTGGCGCCCAGAACCCGCAGGGTGCGTGGGCGTTTCTCGAATACGCCCTCAGCCTCGAATCGCAGCGCACCCTGCCCGAAGGCGGGTACACCCCCGTACGGGCCGACGCCGCCGACGACGAGTTTGCCGAGAAATACCCCCTGAACGTGCTGCCGCTGCAACACCTAGAACACGGCTACGCCCCTACCACGCTCGCGTATAACGTGCTCGTCAATCAGCCCGACGGCCCGTTCATGAAGATGTTCCGCGCCGCGGTCTTCGAGGGCTCCGTCGAGGCCGCGATGGCCACGGCCCATCAGGACTACAACAGCATGTTGAAGCAGGTGCAACTATGACCACCCTTGACCACCGGCGGCCCACCACCGTGAAAGATCCGGACGCGCTCCGCATCCCGCCACGCCGCGGCAACCGTCTCACCCACCGCCCTCTCACCGGGTTCTTGCTCGTACTGCCTGCCTTCGTGTTGGTGCTCGTATTTGTCTTGGCTCCCCTGGTGGGCGCGCTCGGCATTTCACTCACGAACTTTCCCCTCATCGGTGAGTTTCGTTGGGTGGGCCTCGCGAACTATGCAGCCGCGTTCCAGGACCCCAAGTTCGGTGCCGCCATCGGCTACACCCTGCTATACACCGCCATCGTCACCGTGCCTATCCTCGTGGTGGGCTACGCGCTCGCCGTGCTGGTGCGCTCGCAACGACGCGGCGTCGGCTGGCTGCGCACCATCACGTTCGTGCCCTATGTGGTGGGCCTGTCGACCCTGAGCTTTCTCACTGTGCTCGAAGTGCAGCCCGATGTGGGCGCTCTCAACCTGCTGCTGAAAGCCCTGAGAGTCACCGACGGTTCGACCGCGTGGCTCGTCGACGGCCGCCTCGCCACGGGTCTGATCTGCGCCCTCGTCATCTGGAGCTGCACGGGCCTGACCATGATCTTGCTGATGAGCGGCATGCAGTCCGTTCCCGCCGAGGTGCACGAATCGGCCCAAATCGACGGGGCCGGCTGGTGGCGTCGCGAGGTGTCGCTCACGATTCCCATGATGAAACGCAGCATCATTCTCTCGGTCATCTTGTCGATCGTCGGTTCGCTCCTGGCGTTTGCGCAGTTTTACATCCTCACCGCAGGCGGCCCTGGCAATGCCACCACCACATCGGTGCTGTACATCTACAACCGAGCCTTCGTGCAACTCCAACTCGGGTCCGCGACCGCACTGTCGATCCTGTACGTGCTGGTCATCGGAGTCATCACCGCCCTGCAATTTGCCCTCACGCGAGAGAAGGACTAATCATGACCATCACCCAGCCAGTGCGGGCGGGCCAGCGGGTCACGCGCGCGTCCGGCACCCTCACTACCCGCGGGGGCCAGGCCCGTGACGACCGCGTGCGCAACGTGCTCTACGCCGTGGGCGGCACCCTCGCGGTACTCGTGTTTCTCGGGCCCATCGCGTTTTCGCTGGTGCGGGCGTTCCAGACCAATGCCGTGATCACAGGCGGGTTCACGGCCGACACGTTCTTCTCGCTGAGCCTCGAGAACTTCGCCGCGCTCTTCGGCGCGCAATCGCAGGTGGGTCGCGGCATCGTGAACTCGCTGATCGTCGCGTTGGCCACGGCCGCCCTCACGGCGGTGGTGGCGACGCTCGCCGGGTACGGTTTCGCGAAGTTTCACTTTCGCGGCGGCAACCTCATGTTTTCGCTGGTCGTGGTCAGCATGATGGTGCCGTTTCAGGCCGTGCTGACCCCCCTCTACCTTGAAATGAATGCCCTCGGCCTCACCGATTCACTGCTCGGGCTCGTGCTGTTTTACACGACTATGAGCCTGCCATTCGGCGTGATCGTGATGCGCAATTCGTTTCTCGCCGTGCCAGCAGACCTCGAAGATTCGGCGCAACTCGACGGCGCAGGGGCGCTCGCTTCGCTCGTGCTGGTGCTGCGCCCGCTGATTCTGCCCGGCACCATCACCGTGGCCTTGTTCGCATTTCTCGGGGCGTGGACCGAGTTCCTGGGCGCGCTCACCTTTCTCACCAACGAGAACCTTTACACACTGCCGCTCGCGCTGATCAACCTTCAGCAGGGCGCGTTCGGCCAGGTCAACTACGGCAGCCTGGTGGCGGGAGCCGTTGTCGCGATGGTCCCGTGCATCGTGTTGTATGTCGCGCTGCAACGGTATTACGTCGCGGGGCTCACCAGCGGCGCGCTGAAGGGCTAGGACGCAACCTCAGAACAAAGAATTCACGAAAGCAATGGTCATGATGATCATGCCGATCAATCCCAGCACCGCAACGATGCCAGAGATAATCAGCAGCAGCCGTTCGAGCGGGGAGACCGCGCCGAGCGTGCGCGCGAAAGCGAAGTAGCCGAGCGGTATCAGGGCGAGGCCCACGAACGGCCACTTCAGCATCAGGATCACCGCTGCGAGCGTGCCGACCGCGATATACAGTGCCGTGGCGAGCCGGGCACCGCCCGTGGCCCTCTCGCTCGCGCTCCAGATGCGGTTGTTGTACTTGGCCATGTGTTCCCCCTGCATGACGAGTTGCGGGCGGTAGTGCCCGGTTTGCCAGTGTACTGACGCGGCGCGGCGGCGCGCACATTCGGGCCGCCCCTATGGTCTGGTCCGGCGCCCGGCAATGCACGTCGATGTCAGGCGATGACCAAGCAGCGAAAGCCACTCGCACTCGTAATAGCTGGATCAGCGACCCACATGCTTCATGGCATTCGTTTCGCTACCCGCCTAGGATGAACTGAGCATTCACGGCGACCGGAGAAACCATGCCTAAGGCCCCAGAATCCGCACCCCTTATCGAGACCGCTGGCCTCGACGTGATCGCCGAGTCAGCGCGCACCGCCCGCCCCCGCGACCTGTTTTGGCCCTGGTTCGCTGCCAATGTCTCGGTGTTCAGCATGTCGTATGGTTCGTTCGTGCTTGGCTTTGGCATCTCGTTTGCGCAGGCCACCATCGTCACCGTCGTCGGCGTCATCGTATCTTTCGCCCTCTGCGGGCTTATCGCCCTCGCGGGCAAGCGCGGCTCGGCGCCCACCATGACACTCTCACGCGCGCCATTTGGAGTCATCGGCAACCGGGTGCCCGGCGTGATCTCGTGGCTCACCTCTATCGGCTGGGAAACCTCGCTGGCCATCACGGCAGTGTTGGCCACCGCGACCATTTTCGAACGCCTCGGGTGGAGCGGTGGCGTGACGACGAAACTCGTCGCTACGGTGGTGGTCGCGGCTCTCATCGTGGCGGCCTCCGTTCTGGGCTACCACACCATCATGCGCTTGCAATCACTGCTGACCTGGGTCACGGGCATCGTCACCATCGGGTACCTGGCTCTCGCGCTACCGCACATTGACCTCAGCGCCGTTGGCGCGGTGCCTGCGGGCGGCGCCACGCAGATGCTCGGCGCGCTCGTCATGGTAATGACTGGTTTCGGTCTTGGTTGGATCAACATTGCCGCCGACTGGTCGCGCTATCAGCGACGTGACGCCTCCGATGCCGCCATCGTCGGTTGGAACACCTTCGGCGGCGCCGTCGCCCCGATTGTGCTGGTGATCGTGGGGCTCATGCTTGCCGCGTCAGACCCGGTGCTGGCCGAAAACATCGGTGGCGACCCCATTGGCGCGCTCGCCGGGGTGCTGCCCACATGGGCTCTCGTGCCGTTTCTCGTGACGGCGATTCTCGCGCTGGTCTCGGGCGCTGTGCTCGGCATCTATTCGTCGGGGCTGACTCTGCTTAGCCTCGGCGTGAAGCTCTCGCGGCCCGCGGCGGCCGGCGTCGACGGCGTGATTCTCACGGCGGGCACGCTCTACGTCGTGTTTGTCGCGCAGGATTTTCTCGGCCCGTTCCAGTCGTTCCTTATTACGCTCGGTGTGCCCCTGGCGTCATGGGCGGGCATCATGATCGCCGACATCGCGTTCCGTCGCTCCTACCGCGAGGCAGATCTGTTTGACTCGCGCGGCGCGTACGGCACCGCCAATGTGGGCGCGCTGCTGACCCTGGTTGCCGCCTCGCTCGTGGGGTGGGGTTTGGTGGTCAATACATTTGCTGCGGACGCCGCGTGGAACAACTGGCAGGGCTACCTCCTTGGCCCCCTCGGCGGCCGCGAGGGAGACTGGGCGTACTCGAACATTGGCGTGCTCGTGGCACTCGTGGCCTCGTTCGCCGTGACCGCAATAGTGCGCGTGACCTCGCGGAACATTGCTCGATACGGGGTTTCTGAGTAGGAACGGCGCCCCTACGCGATCTCCTCGCCGCGAGCGTCACCCTCGCCAGGCCCCTCGCCCTCGCCAGGCCCCTCACCCGCACCGGTCCCCTCACCCAGCCCCGGCACCATGTGGGCGACGCGGGGAACCCGGCCCCCGAGGCGTCCGGTAATGCGCGCGGCGGCATCACGGCAGGCCTCGCCAAGGTCGGCGACGGATTCGCGGGAAATCCTGAACTTGGGCGCCGCCACCATCGCCGCCGCGACGAGCGAGCCGCGATGATCGTAGACGGGGGCCGCCACGCCCACCTCTTCGAGTGAGGTGTTGCCAAAGTTGATGCTGTAGCCGCGCCGCGCCGCCTCCGCGAGGTCGGCGAGGTACGCGTCGACGGCGGCTTCATCGTCCGCGGGCAGCGTGATTTCACCGCGGCGCACGAGGGCCCGCACCCGCTCGGGCGGCTCGGCCGCGAGAAAGACCTGCACAGACGCGCTGAGGGCCTGCTGGTAGCGCACGCCCAGCGGCGCCAGGTGCTTGACCTGTTGATGGCTCGCGATCTGCTCGACGCAGATGGCCTCGTTGCCGCGCCACAACAAGAGAGCACTCGTTTCACCCGTGCGTTCGGTGAGCTCGCGCAGCACGGGGTAGGCGACGCGGCGCTCGTCCAGATCGGCGAGCAGCGGCCCCGCGAGGGCGATCATGCCGAGGCCGAGGCGAAAGCGGCGCGAATCGACGTCGCGCTCTACCAGGTTGGCCTGCTCGAACGAGGCGAGGATGCGCGACACCGTTGACTTGTGTAAACCGATGCGGGTCGAAATTTCGGTGACTCCGAGCAGCGGCTCGTCGGCGCTGAAGCAGCGCAGCACGGCAATGGCATTTTCGATGACCGAGGTGCCCCGACCATCCGCCTGGCTTTCGGAAGTAGTCATGTTTTTCAGTATATTTCGTGTCCGTGGACGCCGCGATGGCTGGCCCGATTGCGCCAGCCCTGCCACGCGGGCGTCCTGGCAAAAATCAGGGGACCCGCCGCACACCAGGGGAAATGCGCGGCGGGTCGTGTAGAAATATTAACCCTCGATGATGTTGTGTTCGGGACCGAAGGGGAACTTGGTGATGTTTTCTGCGCCATCTTCGCCCACGACGAGGATGTCGTGCTCGCGGTAGCCGCCCGCTCCGGGCGCACCGTCGAGAACGGTGATCATCGGCTCCATCGAGACGACCATGCCGGGCTCGAGCACCGTGTCGATGTCTTCGCGCAGCTCGAGGCCCGCCTCGCGCCCGTAGTAGTGCGAGAGCACGCCGAACGAGTGGCCGTAACCGAAGGTGCGGTTGGGCAGCAGGCCGTGGCCGATGTAGATCTCGTTGAGTTCGGCGGCGATGTCTTTGCAGACGGCGCCGGGCTTGATGAGTTCGAGGCCGCGGCGGTGTACTTCAACGTTGACGTTCCACAGCTCGAGCGAACGCTCGTCGGGCTGGCCGAGAAACAGGGTGCGCTCCAGGGCGGTGTAGTAGCCGCTGGTCATGGGGAAGCAGTTGAGCGAGAGAATGTCGCCCTGCTGCAGCTTGCGCGTGGTGGCCCAGTTGTGCGCGCCGTCGGTGTTGATACCCGACTGGAACCACACCCACGTGTCGCGCACCTCGCGGCCCGGGAACGTCTTGGCGATCTCATGCACCATCGCCTCGGTGCCAATCAGCGCCACCTCGTACTCGGTGATGCCCTCGCGAATAGCGGCACGGATGGCTTCACCGCCCAGGTCGCCGATGCGCGCACCGTGCTTAATGACCTCGATTTCTTCGGCGGACTTGATCATGCGCTGACGCATGGCGGCCTGCGAGACGTCGACCAGTTCGGCACCCTCGAAGGCGACCTGCAGGTTTTGGCGGCTGAGGGTGGGCAGCGCGTCGTCCTCCATGCCGATGCGCCGGGCCTTGATGCCCTGGCGGTTCAGCGCCTCTTGCAGGCCGAAGTAGAAGTTGTCGCGGCGCCAGTCGGTGTAGACGATGTTGTCTCCGTAGCTGGTGCGCCACGGCATGCCCGCGTCGATGTTGGCGGTGACGGTGATCGACTGGCCCTGCGTGACGACGAGGGCGTACTGCCGACCGAAGGTGGTGTAAAGGAAGTCGGAGTAGTACTTGATGCCGTGGTAGCTCGTGAGAATCACGGCGTCGAGGTCTTGCGCCGTCATGATTTCGCGCAGGCCCGCGAGGCGGCGTTCGAACTCGGCCTCCGAGAAGGTGAGGGCTTGCTTGGTGCCGTTGTGCAGGGTCTTGAGGCGTTCGAGGTCTGCGACGGCGTTGCGGGTATCGATGGAGGTCATGGTGTGTTTCTTTCTGTTTCTCGGGGTTGAGTGATTCAGGAGGTTTGCAGGGGTTTCTTGGCCGTTTCGGCCGCGAAGAGTACGGCGACGAGCGAGACGATGGCCGCCGCCACGAGGTACCAGCCGGGCGCGAGTTTGGACTGGGTCGCGCCGATCAGGAGCGTTGCCACGAACGGCGCGGTGCCGCCGAAGATCGCGTTGGAGAGGTTGAAGCTGACTGCGAAGCCGCTGTAGCGCACGCTTGTGGGGAAGATTTCGGCGAGGAAGCTCGGCAGCGTGCCGTCATTGAGTGTGAGCATGGCGCCCAGCAGAATCTGCACGAGCACGATGACCAGAAAGCTGCCGGTGTCGAGCAGCATGAAGGCCGGTACGGTCAGCACAATGAAGCAGCCCGAGGCCGTGAATAGCATGCGCTTGCGCCCATACAGGTCTGACAGTTTGCCGGTCATGAAGATGAAGCCAATGTAGGTGGCCAGGGCAATGGTGGTGGCGAGGAACGATTCGGACGCTCCGAACCCCAGTTCTTCTGAAAGGTACGTGGGCATATAGCTGAGGATCACGTAGAAACCCACGGCGTTGAGCAGCACGGCACCCGAGGCGATCAGAAGCTGCTTGTAGTAGACCTTAAAGAGATCCATGGCGGGGGCCTTGACGGCGGTGTCGTGCTCGGCCATTTCGCGGAACGCGGGGGTGTCTTCGAGTCGCGTACGAATGTAGCGGCCGATGAGGCCCATGGGCGCGGCGAGCAGGAACGGCAGTCGCCAACCCCAGTCGTGCATTTGCTGGTCGCTCAGCACCCCGGTGAGGAGCGCCGCGAGCAGGGAGCCGAGCAGGAGACCCGCCGCGGTGCTGGCGGGCACGACGGCGGCGTACATGCCGCGCCGGCCCTTGGGTGCGTATTCGACGAGGAACGCAGAGGCGCCCGCGTATTCGCCTGCGGCGGAGAAGCCCTGCACGACGCGTACGAGCAGCAGCAAGATGGGCGCCGCCATGCCGATGGTGTCGAAACTGGGAATCAAGGCCATGCAGAAGGTCGCGACGCTCATCAAGAGAATGGAGAGCGAAAGCGCGTGCTTGCGGCCCATGCGGTCGCCCAGGTGGCCCCAGATGAAACCGCCGAGGGGGCGTACGAAAAAGGAGATGGCGAAGACGCCAAAAGTGAGGAGGAGGCCGGCCTGACGGTTGGCCTCTGGGAAGAACACAGTCGAGATGACGACCGCGAAGTAGCCGTAGATGGCGTAGTCGAACCACTCTACGAAGTTGCCAATGAAGCTTGCTGTGATGACGCGGCGGCGGGTCTCACTCGTGACGACGTTCTTGTGTGCGGGAACCTGCTGCCCGCTCAAGGTGGTGACGAGGTGATCTTGTGCCGAGGCTCCGTCTTTGGAGTTCTGGCGATCAGAGCTGGAGGCCGCGGAGGAATTATTGTGTGTCATTGTCTTCCACCCAAATCCAGTCGGTTGCAACCATTGCAACACTGTTGCACCAACATACGACCATTGGGCGCGCCCGTCAACGCTTTGGGGACTTTTTACCCAGATTGGGAACGATGTTGCCGCTAGCGCAACGAAGCCGCACGCCCCGGCGCACGAAAATCCTTTGACACCCGCCGCGCGAACCACTAGTACCAAAGGGTTACTCAACGATCGGAACGACCTGCTGTGAAACCCCCGAGCCCCAGCGTCCCCGCCCTTGATGCCCACAACCTGCACCGCGAATTCGGTCGACAGCGAACCGTCGCAGTCGAAGGAGTCTCGCTTCGGGTGCAGCCGGGTCAGATCGTGTGCCTCCTCGGCCCCAACGGGGCGGGCAAAACCACCACGGTGCGCATGTGCTCCACGCTGCTCACCCCCACCTCGGGCACCGTCACCGTGGCAGGCATCGATGCCCTGGCCAGCCCGCAGGCCGCGCGCCGGCACATCGGCCTCGTGCTCGGCGGAGACCGCGGCTTCTACCTGCGTGCCAGCGCCCGCGACAACTTGCGCTTCTTCGCGCACGTGGCGGGTGTCGCGGCGCGAGACGTGGCGCGCCGCGTTGAACACGCGCTCGAGTCAGTCAACCTTGCAGATCGCGCGCATTCGAGAGTGCAGGAGTATTCGCGAGGCATGCGCCAGCGGCTCCACATCGCCCGAGCACTGCTCGCCGAACCCAGGCTGTTGCTGCTCGACGAACCCAGCAACGGCCTTGACCCCGAGATCGCGCTCGAACTCAGAAGCCTCGTGACAAGCCTTGCGGCGCAGGGTGTCGGGATTCTGCTGACGACCCACTACCTCGCCGAGGCGGAGGCCCTCGCCGACCACCTCATCGTCATCACGCGCGGTCGCATCCGCATTAGCGGCACGGCCCCCGACATCTCTCGTCACGCACACCTTGATCGCGTCATCACGCTGGCCGTGAATCGCCCTGCCGCGGATATCGCCTCGGCGGTGGAGGCAAGCGGCGCCGACCTCTCGCAGTGGCCCGGCCGCATCGACGTTGACTCCCTGCACTCGATGACCCACCTGCGCGCCTTTGCCAGCACCCCGGCCGCCGCCGCGCACTTCGAGGCCGCCATGAGAAACCTCTGGGGCCACGACCTGCACGACATCGTGTCTCGCCCGCCCACCCTCGAAGAAAGCTACCTCGAACTTCTCGCGACCGACCCCGGGCACGTGCCCGCGCAGCCTTCCAACGGTGCTGCCTCATGAGGTTCGTCTCCATGCTCCGGTTCCACCTCGCGCTCTTCGCGCGCAACAGCTTCTTCGTGCAACTCATGCTGACCTCCACCCTCTCGGTGCTCGCCCTGCAGGCGATCGCCGCGCTCGCGAGCGACTCCCCCGCCGATGGCACCGCGTGGCTGCGCGCGGGCATGGTCGGCATGTGGAGCGTGAGTACCGTCGCCGCCGGCTTGATCGGCTATCAGCGTTTTCAGGGCACGCTCGTGCATCTCGCGATGTCGCCGCGCTCCCTTGCCTCGACGCTCACGCCGCTGATCGCGTCGGCCGCCTCGTTCGGTCTGCTCGCGCTGCCGACCGCGGCCGCGGCGGCGTGGGTTTTGCGCCTGCCCTTTGCCCCCATAAGCGCCGTCGGCCTGCTGGTAGGGGGGACGCTCCTGTGGGCCAGTTGCCTGGTCATCAGCTTCGTGGTCGCCGCTCTCTTCGTGCTCACGCCGAACGCCATCACCTACGAGGGCCTGCTGCTGGTGCCGCTGGTGCTGCTCAGCGGCATTTTTGGGATTCCCGAGTCGATTCGAGCCTGGGTCGCGCCCCTCAGTTACCTGGTGCCGACCACTCACGCCGTGGCGGCGCTGCTCGGCGCGGGCACCGTCGATGCAGCGTTCTGGACGCGCGCGGGGCTGGGTCTGCTGGTCAGCGCCGGTTGGCTCGGTGGCGCCGTGTGGTTGATCCGCCGCGTGGCGAAGAAGGCCACTCGCGACGGCACGCTGGAGTTGATTTAACGATGCGCGAGCACACCTCATCACGCATTGCGCAAAGCGCCATTGTGGTCTCGGCGCGAATCGCCGTCGCGTCGTCCCCCAGTTTCGCGACTCGCGGCACGGTGTTCACCACCGTGCTCGCCTTGCCTGCCCTGCAGCTCACCTTGTTTGTGGCCATCGCTTTCGCCGTGAAGTCGGAGCACCTCGCGTACACCGCGTACGCGGGGATCCTCGTGAATGCCGGGTCAGCGGTGATGTCGGCCATGATTCGCGCAGTCACGCAGGATCGTCAGCTGGGGCTGCTGCAGGAGGTCGTGAACGGCAGTCGCTTTTCGGTCGCCTATTGGGTCGGCAAGGCGCTCGTGCCCTGCGCCCTGAATGTCGCGGTGTCGCTGCTGCTCGTGGGCGCCGTGTCGGTTTTCGCAGGCTCGGCGGGGTTCTCGTTACTCGGCGCGAGCGCTGCGCTCGTGGGGGTGGCGGTTACCGTGGGGGCGCTGACGGGCGTTGCCGTGGCCACGTTTTCTTTGGGCCTGCGCGACCCCTACGCCCTGTCGAACGCGTTGTCGCTCGCGGTGCCGCTCACGGCGGGGGTCATGGCGCCGCTGAGCGTGTATCCGGTCTGGGGTCAGGTGATAGCGCAGGCGTTCCCGCTGACCGCGMCCGTTTCGGCGCTGCGGGCCGTGAGCGCGGGCGACCCCGCCACAGCGGTGCTCGTGCACCTGGGCATAGAACTACTCGTCACCGGCGCCTGGGTGGCGGTGGGCGTCGGCTCGGGGCGCTGGGTGCTGCGCGGCATTCGCAACGGCACCCGCGACGACGACATTTGGTAGGCACTCGCTCGGCGAGGCGAAGGCGACGGTAGGCATAATGCTCCAAGTACACATCTGTGATCTTGCACCTGCGTGCGGCATTGATCTTTGCGAAGACTTAGCGCCAGTCGTTCAGGCGTCGGAGCCAGTAGCCGGGTTCGCGGCGCTCATGAGCGTAAGCAAGTATCAGAATCGCATCCGACTCCACCGTGTAGACGATCCGATACGGGTAACCAGTGACCGCCTTGCTGCGGATCACGGTTCCATCGTCAGCGGTCGTATATGGCGGCGCTGCATGTGGCCAGCGCATGATGTCGCCTCGGGCTTGCTCTGCCCCATCAATGAGCCTCATGCCGATCCCCGGCTCTTGCGCCTCGTACCAACGCACGGCGGCATCGAACTCCGCTACAGCATCAGGATGCTCCCACTGCACAGCGGTCATGCAGTGAGCGAGGCACGCAGACGGGCGTAATGTTCGTCAGCATCCGTCAACTCGACGGCTCCTGCGCGCACCTCAGCCAGTCGCCGAGTGGCCTCGACCCGCCATGCGGCGTCGACCTCGCCCCCAGCGTGGAGGCTTTCGAGCAGTGCGTTCGCGACGACCGCGCGCTGATCAGCGTCGAGCGCGAGGGCGTCTCGAATCAGGTTTGCAGTGTCCGGTGCCATGGCCTCAAGTGTACGCCACGGCACCGGGCCCGGCAGATTAAGCTTAGGCCTCCGGGTGCCCGCGTGTGCGCTCCAGGGCAGGGCAGCACTGGAATGAAAGCGGACATTTCATAGGCGCAGTTTGCACCGACACACCACCGCCTACAGCACCGTGCGCACGGTCTCTTCGAAGCTCGTCACGTGATGCAGCGCGAGGGCGGCGGCGCGCTCTTCGTCTCCGTCGATGATCGCGGCGAGTAGGTCGACATGCTCGCTAATGTGTCCGCGCACCGAGGGCATCTTGTCGAGCAGGTAGCACCAGATGCGGGTCGCCAGGTTGTCGTAGCGAATCAGCACGTCTTCGAGGTGCGGGTTCGCGGCGGCCTTGTAGATCAGTCGGTGTACCTGAATGTCGTAGCGCATGAGTTCGCTCGGCCCCGCGCCAGACTC
Organism: Micrococcales bacterium 31B; assembly: GCA_022803075.1. Lineage (GTDB taxonomy): Bacteria > Actinomycetota > Actinomycetes > Actinomycetales > Dermabacteraceae > JAFFTF01. The sequence goes on along the minus strand of JAFFTF010000004.1, from coordinate 364,281 downwards.
ACCCGCGCCAGACTCACCCGCGCCAGACTCACCCGCGCCGCCGCCGGTGCCCAGGAGGGAGATGGCGTCCGACACCTCGCGCAGCGAGGCGCGCAGGGAGGGGCTGGCGAGTCGGGCCGCCCGGCGCGCGGCGAGGGGTTCGAGCAGTTCGCGAATTTCGGAGACGTCGGCGAGCTGGGCGATGTCTACGCCCGCCGCGAAGGTGCCGCGGCGCGGGTAGGAGATCACGAGTCGGTCGCCTTCGAGGCGCTTGATGGCCTCGCGCACGGGGGTGCGGCCGACGCCCATCTCGGCGGCGATCTGCCCGTCGTGCAGGGGGTCGCCGGGGGCGATGTCGAGCATGATGAGGCGGTCGCGCAGCGCGAGGTACGCCGACTCGGCGAGCGAGTTGCCCGCCAGTTCGTCGGCCGTGAGGGTGTCGAGAATGCTCACGTGATCACCTGTGTTTCGTAGGTTAACGAGATTTTTTCGGGAATGTTTGACACCGGCGAGCGCCGGCCCTTACGCTAACAATACTACTGATATATCAGTTGCTGACCAATCGGCTACTGAGAATCTACGCGAGGAGTCAACGATGACCCATCCCAACCCGGCAGCCACCAGCGCCACCGTACTCAACCAGCCGCTCGAAACCGCAGACCCCGAAGTGGCCCGCGCGATCGCCCACGAACTCGAACGCCAGCAAAGCACCCTCGAAATGATCGCGAGCGAAAACTTCGCGCCCATCGCGGTCATGCAGGCCCAGGGCTCGGTGCTCACTAACAAGTACGCCGAGGGCTACCCCGGCAAGCGCTACTACGGCGGCTGCGAGCACGTCGACGTCGTCGAGCAACTCGCGATCGACCGCATCACCAGCCTGTTCGGCGCCGAAGCCGCCAACGTGCAGCCCCACTCGGGCGCCCAGGCCAACGCCGCCGCCATGTTCGCCTTGCTCAACCCCGGCGACACCATTCTCGGTCTCGACCTCGCCCACGGCGGCCACCTCACCCACGGCATGCGCATCAACTTCTCGGGCAAGCTGTACAACGTGGTCGCCTACCACGTGCGCGAAGCCGACCTGCGCATCGACATGGAAGAGGTCGAGCGCCTCGCCCTCGAACACCGCCCGCGCCTCATCATCGCCGGCTGGTCGGCGTACACGCGCCACCTCGACTTCGCCGAGTTCCGCCGCATCGCCGACTCCATCGACGCCTATCTCATGGTCGACATGGCCCACTTCGCCGGCCTCGTCGCCGCGGGCCTGCACCCCAGCCCCGTGCCCTACGCCGACGTCGTCACCACCACGACTCACAAGACCCTCGGCGGCCCGCGCGGCGGCGTGATCCTCTCGAAGGCCGAACACGCCAAGAGGATCAACAGCGCCGTTTTTCCCGGCCAACAGGGCGGCCCCCTCGAACACGTCATCGCCGCGAAGGCCGTCGCCTTCAAGATGGCCGCCGAACCCGCCTTCGCCGAACGCCAACGCCGCGTCGTCTCGGGAGCGAAAATCCTCGCGGGCCGCCTCCTGCAGCGCGACGTCTTCGACGCGGGCATCACAGTGGTCGGCAACGGCACCGACGTTCACCTCGTGCTCGTCGACCTGCGCTCTAGCGAACTCGACGGCCAGCGCGGCGAGGACGCCCTGCACCACATCGGCATCACGGTCAACCGCAACGCCATCCCCTTCGACCCGCGCCCGCCCATGATCTCGTCGGGCCTGCGCATCGGCACCCCCGCCCTCGCCGCGCGCGGCTTCGGCGACGCCGAGTTCACCGAGGTCGCCGACATCATCGCCCTCACCCTGATCGCCGCCGCGAGCGAGAACGGCCTCGACGCCGCCACCGAGGCCGACCTCAAGGCACGCGTGGGCGCCCTCGCCGAGCGGTTCCCGCTCTACCCAGCCCTCTCGGACGCCCCGGCCCCCGGCACCAGCGCCACCACCGGTACCAGCGCCACCACCGCGGCGTCCGGCCCTGACGCTACGGAAACCCCCGAAACCACCCCTGACCTGATGGGAGCCACCCTGTGAGCGCACCACACCTGCCCGAGCACCCCGACTTTCTGTGGCGCAACTCCGAGCCCAAGAAGTCTTACGACGCCGTGATCGTCGGCGGCGGCGGCCACGGCATCGCGACCGCCTACTACCTCGCCCGCAACCACGGCATGACCAACATCGCCGTGCTCGAAAAGGGCTGGCTCGCCGGCGGCAACATGGCCCGCAACACGACCATCATTCGCTCGAACTACCTGTGGGACGAGAGCGCCGCCATCTACGAGCAGGCCCTGAAACTGTGGGAGATTCTGCCCGAAGAGCTCGAATACGACTTCTTGTTCAGCCAGCGCGGCGTGTTGAACCTCGCCCACACGCTCGGCGACGTGCGCGAATCGATGCGCCGCGTGGGCGCCAACCGACTCAACGGGGTCGACGCCGAGTGGCTGACGCCGGAGCAGGTCAAAGAGGTCTGCCCCATCGTCAACACGGGCGACAACATTCGCTACCCCGTCATGGGCGCCACGTATCAGCCCCGCGCGGGCATCGCCAAGCACGATCACGTGGCCTGGGCGTTCGCGCGCAAGTGCGACGAGATGGGCGTTGACTTCATTCAAAACTGCGAGGTCACCGGGTTCGTCAAAGACGGCAACCGGGTGGTTGGCGTCGAGACGACGCGCGGCCGCATCAACACCGAAAAGGTGGGCCTGTGCGCCGCGGGCCACTCGAGCGTCCTCGCTGAACTGGCCGGGTTTCGGCTGCCGATCCAATCGCACCCCCTGCAGGCGCTCGTCAGCGAACTGCACGAGCCCGTACACCCCACGGTCGTGATGTCGAACCACGTGCACGTCTACGTGTCGCAGGCACACAAGGGCGAGCTCGTGATGGGCGCCGGCATCGACTCGTATAACGGGTACGGCCAGCGCGGCTCGTTCCACGTCATCGAAGAGCAGATGGCCGCCGCGGTCGAACTGTTCCCGATCTTCGCCCGCGCGCACGTGCTGCGCACGTGGGGCGGCATCGTCGATACGACCCTCGATGCCTCCCCCATCGTGGGGCTCACCCCGGTCGAGAACATGTACGTCAACTGCGGTTGGGGCACGGGCGGCTTCAAGGGCACGCCCGCAGCGGGACTCACGTTCGCGCACACGATCGCCACCAACACCCCCCACGACCTCAACCGGCCGTTTGCGCTCGAACGCTTCGAGACCGGTGCCCTGATCGACGAGCACGGCGCCGCCGCCGTTGCCCACTAAGGAGCCCGCCATGCTGCTGATCCCCTGCCCGAACTGCGGGCCCCGCGACGAAACCGAGTTCCACTACGGTGGCGAGGCCTACGTCGCCTACCCCGAGACCCCCGCCGATCTCGACGATCGCGAATGGGCCGAATACCTCTTCTACCGCGCCAACCCCAAGGGTCAGTTCACGGAACGCTGGGTGCACAGCACCGGCTGCCGTCGCTGGTTCAACCTGCAGCGCGATACCGTCACCTACGCGATGCAGCCCGTCGCACCCCAGCCCACCTCGAAGGGAGCCGAACAGTGAGCGCCACCCCCCAGCAACCCGCGCGCATCGCGGCAGCAACCGTCCCCGGCCGCATCGACCGCGGCCAGCCCCTCACGTTCACGGTGGACGGCGAGACCTTCACCGGCTACCGCGGTGACACGGTCGCGAGCGCCCTGCTTGCGAACGGTCGCGTGCGCGTCGGCGATTCGATGTACCTCGATCGCCCGCGTGGCATCATCGCCGCGGGAGTCGAAGAGCCCAACGCCCTCGTCAAGGTGGCGGCGCGCCCCTGCGGCGGCGTCGCCGAATCGATGCTGCCCGCCACCACCGTAGAGCTCGTCAACGGCCTCGGCGTGAACCTGCTGAGCGGCCTCGGCCAGCTCGACCCGGCCGACGACACCGCCGAATACGACAAGAAGTTCGTACACACCGATGTACTCGTGGTGGGCGGTGGCGTCGCGGGTCTCGCGTCGGCCCGGGCCGCGGCGGCCTCCGGTGCGCGCGTCATGCTCCTCGACGATCAGCGCGAACTCGGCGGCCAGGCCCTCTCGGCATCGACCGTGACCCCGCCCCAAATCGACGGCACGGACGTGCTCGACTGGGTGGCCGCGGCGTCCGCCGAGATTGCCGCCGCCCCCGAGGCGCGGATCCTCACCCGCACCACGGCGTTCGGCGCGTACGACTCGAACTACATCGTGGCGCTCGAAAACCGCACCGATCACCTCGATACCGCGCCCGCGAACGTGTCGCGCCAGCGCGTCTGGCACGTGCGGGCGCAGCAGGTCATTCTCGCGACGGGCGCGCACGAGCGCCCCCTCGTGTTCGCGAACAACGACCGGCCCGGCATCATGCTCGCGGGCGCCGTGCGCACGTACCTGAATCGCTTCGCCGTCGCGGCGGGTCGCACCATCGTGGTCGCCACCACAAACGATGCGGTGTATGACCTGGTCACCGACCTGCTCGCGGCGGGAGTCAGCGTGCCCGCAGTGGTCGATGCGCGCCCCGAGCTCTCGGAGGCGGCGCAGGCAGCGGTGGCCGCGGGCGTCCGCGTCATCTCGGGCAGCGTGGTGGCCGACACGACCGCCGATGCCGAGGGCCGCGTCGCGAGCGTCGCGGTCTACGGCCTCGACGCTGCCGATCAGCTCACGGGCGAGCCCGAGGTGCTAAGCTGCGACCTGCTCGCCGTGTCGGGCGGCTTCAGCCCCGTGGTGCACCTGCACAGCCAGCGTCAGGGCAAGCTCGCGTGGGACGACGCACTGGCGGCCTTCGTGCCGTCCACCGTGGTTCCGGGCCAGCAGGTGGTGGGGGCCGGACGCGGCACCTACCCCCTGGCCTCGTGCGTGACCGAGGGCAGCGTGGCCGGGGCCCGCGCCGCGCAGGCGGCCGGATTCTCCGTCACCGCCCCCGCCGAGTCCGCCCCCGCCTCGGGCGCAAAGCCCGTCACCCGCCAGGTGTGGCTCGTGCCGAGCCCCACGGGCGAACCCGCCGAATGGCGCGAGCACTTCGTCGACTTTCAGCGCGACCAGTCGGTGGCCGACGTGCTGCGAGCGACCGGCGCGGGACTGCGCTCGGTCGAGCACGTCAAGCGCTACACGTCGATCAGCACGGCGAACGACCAGGGTAAGACCTCGGGCGTGACGACGATTGGCGTGATCAAGGCGGCGCTGAAGGACGGCGCCGACGCGTCGATTGGTGCGATCGGCACGACCACGTTTCGTGCCCCGTACGCGCCCGTCGCGTTCGCGGCGCTCGCGGGCCGCCAGCGCGGCCAGCTGTTCGACCCCGCGCGCGTCACGTCGATTCACCCGTGGCACGTGGAGCGTGGCGCGTTGTTCGAAGACGTCGGGCAGTGGAAGCGGCCCTGGTACTACCCGCAGGCGGGCGAAGACATCGACGCTGCGGTGCTGCGCGAGTGCGCCGCCGTGCGCGAATCGGTGGGCTACATGGACGCGACGACGCTCGGCAAGATCGAGATTCGCGGCAAGGACGCGGGCGAGTTCTTGAACCGCATCTACACGAACGCGTTCAAGAAGCTGGCCCCGGGTTCGGCCCGCTACGGCGTGATGTGCGGCGCCGACGGCATGATCTTCGACGACGGCGTGACGCTGCGCGTGGACGAGAACACGTTCTTTATGACCACCACGACGGGCGGCGCCGCGAAGGTGCTCGACTGGTTGGAGGAGTGGCTGCAAACCGAGTGGCCCGATCTCGACGTGGAGTGCACGTCGGTGACCGAGCAGTGGTCGACGATCGCGGTGGTGGGGCCGAAGTCGCGCGAGGTGATCGCACGCATCGCGCCCGAGCTGGCCGCGGGCGAGGGCCTGAGCGCCGAGGCGTTCCCGTTCATGACGTTCAAGGAGACCACGCTCTCGACGGGGGTGCCCGCTCGCATCTGCCGCATCTCGTTCTCGGGCGAGCTCGCCTACGAGGTAAACGTGGCCGCGTGGTTTGGCCTCAGCACGTGGGAGGCGATTACTGCGGCGGGCGCGGACTTCGCAATCACGCCGTATGGCACCGAAACGATGCACGTGTTGCGCGCCGAGAAGGGCTACCCGATCGTCGGTCAAGACACCGACGGCACGGTGACCCCGCAGGACGCCGGCATGGAGTGGGTCGTCTCGAAGGCGAAGGACTTCGTGGGTAAGCGCTCGTTCTCGCGGGTCGACACGAGCCGCCCTGACCGTAAGCACCTCGTGAGCGTGCTGCCGGTGGACGGTTCGGTGCGCCTGCCCGAGGGCACGCAACTGATTGAGCAGGACGCCTCGGTGGCTGAGATTCCCGTACCCATGCAGGGGTTCGTGACTTCCAGTTATCACAGTGCCGCGCTGGGTCGCTCGTTTGGGCTGGCCCTCATCAAGAATGGCCGCAACCGTATTGGCGAGCCTCTCGTCGCGGTGGTGGGCGATCAACTGGTCGACGTGACCGTCGGCGAAACCGTGCTGTACGACCCCGAAGGAAACCGCAAAGATGGCTGAGACCTTGATTTCTGAATCCACCCCCCAGGTCGGTGGCGCCGGCACCGAGGACGCCCGGTTCACGGCTATTCGCGCCGCGCGCCGCTCCCCCGCGGCACACTTGGCCGAGTCGTTCGCGGCGGGCAGCCGCGAGGGTGTCGTGACGCTGCGCGAGGTGGAGTTCCAGACGATGATCGGCGTGCGCGTCGAGCGCGAGTCGGCGGCCGGTGGGCGCATCGCGGGCGTGCTGGGCGGCCTGCCGCACGGCGTCGGCGAAGTGACGGGCCGCGCGGGAGGTGCTGGCGCGGGCGGTGCTGGCGCGGGCGGTGCTGGCGCGGGCGGTGCTGGCGACCCGGGCACGGGGGCGTCCGGCCAGGTGGCGACGCTGTGGCTGGGCCCGACCGAGTTTCTCGTGGTGGCGCCCGAGGCCGACCACGCGACGCTCGGCGGCGACCTGCTGGCTCGCCTCGTGGCGGCGCTCGGCGACGAGCGCGGCCAGGTGGTTGACCTCTCGGCGAACCGCACGACGTTCGAACTGTACGGGCCCCGCGCGGCCGAGGTGGTTGAAAAGGGTTGTGCAATCGACATGCATGAGCGGAAACTCTTGCCAAACTCGGCGTATCTGACCGAGATTGCGCACATCCCGGTGGTGCTGTGGAAGACTGAGCAGTCGAGTTATCGCATCCTGCCACGTGCCTCGTTCGCTGACTTTCTGGGTCGCTGGCTGCTCGACGGGATGCGCGAGTACGCGTCGAGCGACGCGACGACCCCCAAGGAACCCGCATGACCACAGTTACCCCCGCGGGCTCGGCGACGACGCAGTCGCCCGAGTTCGTGCTGACCCTCGACTGCGCCGAATCGCCCGGCATCGTGCATGGCATCTCTGAGGTGCTGTTCGAACACGGGTGCAACATTGTTGACCTCAAGCAGTTCGGCTCGCGCGCCGAGAACCACTTCTTCATGCGCCTGCATTTTGCTGCCGAGGGCGCCGAATCAACCCTCGACGCCCTGCGTGAATCGCTGGCCCCCGTGGCCGAGCAGTTTTCGATGCGGTGGAGCCTGCGGCCCCACGGCGAGAAGCGCCGCGTGTTGATCATGGTGTCGAAGTTCGGGCACTGCCTGAACGACCTGCTGTTTCGCACGCGCTCGGGCGACCTGCCGATCGAGATCGTCGGCGTGGTCTCGAACCACCCCGACTTTCAGGGGCTCGTGGAATGGTACGAGATTCCGTTCTACCACGTGCCCGTCACGGCCGATACGAAGCCCGAGGCCGAGCAGCGGCTGCTCGACCTCATCGACGAGCTCGACGTTGAACTGGTGGTGCTCGCGCGGTACATGCAGGTGCTGAGCGACAAACTGGCGACGCGCCTCGACGGCCAGGTCATCAACATTCACCACTCGTTTCTGCCGAGTTTCAAGGGCGCCAAGCCGTACCACCAGGCGTACGCTCGCGGCGTGAAGACGGTGGGCGCCACGGCGCACTACGTGAATGCCGAGCTCGATGAGGGCCCGATCATCGCGCAGCAGGTACAGGACGTCGACCACACCTTCGGCCCCACCGAGCTGGTGGCCGCGGGCCGCGATACAGAGTGCAAGGCCCTCAGTAACGCGGTGCGCTGGCACTGCGAGGGTCGCGTGATCCTCCTGGGCAACCGCACCGTCGTGTTGCGGTAACGAGGGTTTCAGGCCGGACGCCGGGTGCACGAGTTTTCGTGCACCCGGCGTTTTCGCGTGGCCGGCTTGGGTGGGCAAAGGCACGATTTTTTGAATTCCCTCCCCCACTCTTCCGACACTCTGATACTCTCTCTTTAGGCAAGTCGGCCTAATCTTTTACCAATCGATCTCAAGGGAGAGAATCATGCAACTTACCTCGAGAATCCGGGCCAGATTCATCATCACCGCCACCGCACTCGCAGCCACATCACTCGTGGGCGTAATTGCCCCCCCTCTGCCTCGGCACACGAAGTAGACTCCAACCTGACCTTCTTGGCCACCACCATGGGTGGCACTGAGGCCCAAATTTTGAGCGATGCCGAGGCATACGCCAAGAGCACAAATCAAAACGTCTCGACGGTGCTTCAAGCGGCCGTCAACGAGGCGCAAGCAAACGGTTATTCGCTGCACAGCGAAAGCCTGAAGGACAAGAATTCCAGCGCAGCACCCAACAATTCTGGGGGAACCGTCGGCAGCGCCCCACTCTCGTACCCGCGGCAGGCGGGAGACATCTTCTGGTCTGACTCAACGACCGACCGTGTAGGCCTATACTACGACCGAACTTACATTATCGAGGCACCCGGCACTAACCAAGTCAGCCGAAAAGCCCTCATTGCGAACTCCAGAGTTTCGACAAACCACGTAAGACTTCAGGTCAACACCACGCAAACCCGCCGAAATGCGGCCGCCGCGTACGCCAACAATAACCTCCTCGGGCGCCCGTACAACACGAACTTCGCCTTTAATCGCAAGGCGGATGGGGCACTGAACTGCTCCCAGCTGGTGTGGGCGGCGTATTACGAGACCACCAAGAACTCCGGCGTGATCGACCTCGATGGAACCGGAGGTGCCGGAGTGTACCTCGGCGACATCTTGCGCACCACCTGGGTAACTCGGTACTAGAAAGCGACCGTCACATGCACATCCGCCGCTCCAAGCCCGCCTTCTCTCGCCGCACCGCACTCACGCTTGCCATGACCCTAGGCGGGCTCGGAGCGGCGGGCTGCACGCCCAACGACGCCCTGCACTATACCGAACCCGAAAACTTAACCCTGGACGGCAAAGTTGTGGCCCTGCGTTTCTGCCCCAACAGGTTGAATCATTTGGACTTGCCATTCACCAAGAGCCGAGGATTTCTCACCCTCTTAGGTACACCCAACTCTGCCCAGTCAATCAACCTCGAACAACAAGACAATTCACTTATAGTTTGGAACCGCGACCTGCTTTTCGTCAGCGACGAATTGAATGAGTACCGCTTTTCTAGCACGCTTATGCAACGCGAGAATGTCGGCGCGGGCGATGTGTGCTCGGGGCTGGTCGACTTGGGCGAAAGTCAATTTCTTATCGCATATAACGTTGGCTCAAGAAAATCGGACAGTCCAGACGAAGACTACATCACATCGTTCACACATTCAACGCCGAAAGTAATCGAGAACCAGCCAGAATTCGGATTTATTCCAGTGCAAACTGTGAGCGAAGGTAAGGCCTATGGACTGCTCGTCAAAACGCTGCGCGAAACCGGCGCCCTGGAATACTCTCTCGTGCAAACTTACCCCAAAGTCCCAGACAAGGCGAAGGCAATATATCGCCCCAGCGAAGGCGAATCTTTAGACGGTATTGTTTCTGACGGAATACATTTCTATTCGTCGTGCACGAGACCGGCAACCACAGGGAACCCAGATGCCAATTATAACCTTGCACATTCTCTGGCGCGTTTCACTCCGGATGACAACTCAGTCGGCCAGGCGAATTCCATCGTTTACAATATATTGCTGAGCGACTCCCTCGGGAATCCCATAACAATTGACAGTGAGTATCCCGCGGTGACCTGCCAGCCCGGCTCCGTTCGCGAGGGCGTCATGCACTGGTTCGACATGAACGGCGACGTGTGGCGCACCCATCTCGCCACCGGGCTGACTGAGAAGGCATTCGCCCTTGATGCGTGGGGTAACAATGAGTCGTTCGCAACCGCAAAATTCGACGAGCGGGGCATGTTCCTTGCCCGGGAGAAGACTTTCCGCGAGTCCGGCACCCTCGACATCGAGCACTACGACCTCGGCACGGGGCGAAAGACCCTGGTGCTCAGCACGGCCCTCCTCAAAGGCCGCGTCGGCGACGACCTGATCTTGCGCGATTTTGCGGTCAACCCCGAATGGAGCGCATGAGACAGCGGTGCGAAGCTATGGTGCACCCTCGGCCCGCCTACTTGGATCGGTTCAGGTCGATCGCTCGGCGAATCAGTGCCACAAACTCGGCATCGTCGAGTGAATCCGCCTGTTTCACGTCGACTGCCCGGCGCGTGCCCGCGTCCAGCGACGCGTTGAAAATGCCGGTGGGGTCGTCGAGCGACGCGCCCTTCGCGAACGTGACCTTCACCTTGTCTTTGTACGTCTCCACCGTGCACAGCAGGCCATCACACGTAAACGTGGGCACGCCGTCGGGGTTGCTCGGCTTCTTCCACTTGCTCTCGACGGTCACGCCGGCGTCGGCGGCGAGAATCAACTGGGTCAGGTGCGCGACCACTTCGGGTCGCCAATCAGTGCTCATGCTGCAAGAGTACCGCCGCGCACGCCGCCTCGTCTTTGTCTGGCTCGATGCGAGGGGGCCGCCGCGATCGCGTGCCACGCGCGCGTCCCACGTTGGTAAAACGTTTTCGGGGAGGCGGTGCGCACCGGGACCAGTTGGTATCGTGACGCGCATGGTAGCTCTCGATATTGATGTACGCCTCGGCGTGCAACTCGCGCCCCAACACTCACCCTACGAAACCCTGCGCGACGCCGTGCTGCGCCTCGAAGACCTCGGCGTCGACGTGCTGTTCAACTGGGACCACTTCTACCCGCTCTCGGGTGACCCCGACGGCACGCACTTTGAATCGTGGACCATGCTTGCCTCGTGGGCCGAACTCACCGAGCGCGTGGAGTTTGGCTGTCTCGTCAACTGCAACTCGTATCGCAACCCCGACCTGCAGGCCGACATGGCGCGCACCGTTGACCACATCTCGGCGAAGGGCGCGACGGGCCGGTTCATCTTTGGCACGGGCTCGGGCTGGTTCGAGCGAGACTACACCGAGTACGGCTACGAGTTCGGCACGGCGGGCGGGCGACTCGATGCCCTGGCCGAAGCACTGCCCCGCATCGAGCAGCGCTGGGCCGTGTTGAACCCGCAACCGACCCGCAAGATCCCCGTGCTGATCGGCGGCGGCGGGGAGCAAAAGACGTTGCGGCTGGTGGCCCGCCATGCCGACCTGTGGCACAGTTTCGCGCCCGTCGATCAGCTGGCGCACAAGATCTCCGTGATCGAAAAGTGGGCCGAAAAGGACGGCGGCGACGTCTCCAACCTGATCGTGTCTAACGAGTTGCGCGGCCGCAGCGAGGCGGACGCCGACGCCCTTTTCGCCGGCGGCGTGCGCCTCTTCACCCTGGGAGTCTCGGGGCCAGAGATTGACTTCGACGCCGTGAAGCGGTGGCTCGCCTGGCGCGATGCCAAGAATGGGCGTTAGCCCGCGTTTCGTGTCTCGCCTGCGGTGACTGCGGGGTGAGACAAATGCGTCGAAAACTCAGCAAGACGCGCTCGCCTTGATAGCGTCAACCCTGTCGGAGTCGCGCCGCCACGTGGGGGCGCGACCCGTCGTCGCAATGATGCGGCCGAAAGGAACTCGATGCTCACCCACCCCACTCATCCGCCCGAGGCGCGAGTCGCCGACCTCGTCGAACGCAAGCACGGTCTCGCGGGCGTGATCGCCGACCTCGTGCGTAAGGGCACCCCCGTCGGCGACACCATCGTGTTGCGCCGCACCGGCGGTAAGGACGTCACGATGGGCACCTACGGTGCGCTGCTCGACGCCGACGGCAAAGAAACTCGGCTGTTCGTGATGGCCTACGTGGGTAACCTGCCGCGCACCATTTGGATCAGCCGAGACGAGAACCCCGAGGATGGCCGCACGTTTCACTACGCGGCGCTCGCGGGCAGCGAGGTGCCGCTGGAGGTGGGCGATGGCATTCGCGAGTTCTCGCTGATTCACCACCTCTTCGAGACGTGCCGAGTGCTCGACGCCGTGGAGATGCTCACGCAGATTCAGAACGCCGAAATAGAGGCGCGTTACGTCGCGACGTGAACTAGGCACCGGCGTTAGTTCAGTTTTCAGGAGAAAACTGAACTAACCCTTGCTACTATTCCGCCATGACCCCACCTCCCGCCACGCCCTGGCCGAGACACGAAAGCGTACTGCGACCGTGGCGGCAGAAGTTTCGCGGCGGCACTCGCGAAGACCGCACTCTTACCGAGGTGGCCGCATCGATACCGCCGCTCATTGCCACCGCAGAGTTCACCGCGCCCGCGGCCGTTACCCTCAAGGCCGAGGTGGCCATGCTTGCCATCGGCCGAGCAAGCGCCGTCTTGGGCACGCGCGGCGCTACCCTCAGCCGCCTCATGATCCGCACTGAGGCCGTGGCCTCCTCAAAAATCGAACGCATCACTGCCACGTCAGACGATCTCGTGCGAGCCGCAGCCGGCAGCAAGTCGAATGCGTCCGCAACGAGCATGCACGCCGCGGCGCAGGCACTACACCAGCTGGTCACCGCCACGCGCTCAACGGGCCAGATTGCGCTCGACGACCTCTTGCGTGCACACCGTGAACTCATGCTCGACGACGCGCAGGAGTCTATGTACGCCGGCCAGATACGCGACATGCAGAACTGGATAGGCGGGAGCGATCATTCACCACGGAACGCACTTTATGTTCCGCCCCCGCCGGAGACCGTAACAGAGCTGCTGCACGACCTGCTGACCTACGCACATCGAGACGACGTACCTGCCCTGACCCAAGCCGCGATCGCGCACGCCCAATTCGAGTCAATTCACCCCTTCGCGGACGGAAACGGTCGCATCGGGAGAGCGCTCGTTTCGGCCTGCCTCATGCGCCGCGGCCTGACCCACGACGCTGTGCTTCCACTAGCGAGCGGAATCCTTGCCCGTCGCGAGGAGTACTTTGCATGCCTGGGCACCTACCGCCGCGGCGACCCCGAGCCCGTCGTCCACCTGTTTGTCGAGTCAGCTCACGCGGCAGCCCTCGAATGCGAAGTCACCGCCCACCGCATCCACGGGCTGCCCGCCGCGTGGAAGGCCGGGCTCAACCCGTCTGCGCGCACGGCCCTGGCTGCTCTGCTCGACAACCTCGCCGAGCAGCCCATCGTCACGTACGACGCGGTGGTGAACACGACCGGGGTAACCCGCTCCCAGGCGTACGCCCTGATCGCCCAGGCGGAATCGGCAGAGATACTGCGCGAAGTCACCGGGCGCAAGCGTGACCGCGTCTGGGTGGCGACCGACGTGCTCGCGGAGCTCGATGACCTGGAGGCCCGCATCCGCGAGCGCATGACAAAGGCCCCCGACCAAACATAATGCCTGGTCAGGGGCCTCACTGTGTGCGCCCGGAGGGATTCGAACCCCCAACCTTCTGATCCGTAGTCAGATGCTCTATCCGTTGAGCTACGGGCGCGCCTCGCACCTCAGTGCGAACGAAGAAAACCATAGCGCGAATTGCGCCCGATTACCTAATCCTTACCCAGAGACGCCCATCACAAACCCAGAACCACCCTTTGACCTGCGGATATTCCCTGCACATCGCGATCCAACGTTTTCCCAGCCAGCACTCATACCCTGTCCGGGTGCCAGCCCTTCACTCACTCACCGGCCTCAATGGGACGCAACTCACTGAGCTCGCCGAACGCGTGCTCCCCGTGCTCATCTTTCTCATGGCCATCACGGTCGTCGCCGAACTCGCCGACCGCGCGGGTGTCTTTGAGGCCGCCGCCCGCCGCCTCGCACTCATCTCGCGCGGCCACACCTTCTGGCTGTTTGCCCTGGTCGCGGCTCTCGGTGCCGTGCTTTCGATCGTCATGAGCCTCGACACCACCGCCGTGCTGCTCACGCCGATCGTGATCGCGCTGGCACTGCGCCTGAACCTGAACCCCCTGCCGTTCGCGCTGCTCTCGGTCTACCTCGCCAACACCGCAAGCCTCTTGCTGCCGGTCTCGAACCTCACCAATTTGCTCGCGGTCTCCCGCCTGGGCGGCACGTCGTTCGTCGGCCTCATGTGGGCGCCCGCGCTCGCCGCGTTCGTCGTGCCCACCGTGGCCCTGTGGTGCGGGTACGGACGCCGCCTGCCCCGCCGGTACCCCGACCCCGGTCCCAGCGCCCCCCGGGATCGCACGAGTTTCGCCATTGCCACCGCAGTGTGCGTGGCACTCGGGCCGCTCTTCGTCTCGGGTCTCGAACCGGCCTACGTGTCGGTGGGGGCCGCGCTCGTGCTCGCGGTGACGGCCTACGTGCGAGATCGCGAGGCGTTTGCGCATATCGCCGTGCCGTGGAAGATGGCCCTCGCCATGGCCGCGCTGTTCACGGTGGTTGAGCTGCTGCACGTCAACGGCCTGGGGGCGGCGCTGGAACGGGCCACGGGGGCGTCCGGAACCTCGTGGCTCGACCTCACCCGCCTGACCCTCGTGGCCGCCGCCAGCAGTAACCTGCTCAACAACCTGCCGGCCTACCTTGCGCTCGAGCCGACCGCGGGCGGCGACCCGCTGCGACTGGCCGCCCTCTTGATCGGCACCAACGTGGGGCCGCTCGTGCTGATGTGGGGCTCGCTCGCGAACGTACTGTGGCGAGAGCGCTGCGCGGGTCGTGGGGTCAAGGTGAGTTCGTGGCGGTTCGCACGGCTGGGGCTGTTCATCGTGCCGCTCACCCTGCTGGCCTCGGTGACGGCCCTGTGGGCCACCCACCGCTAGTTTCGCAGCGCCACCGCCTCGACAGCCTGTAGAAACAGAGATGCCCCGCCCCCACGAGGGGAACGGGGCAACCGGCGGAGATGATGGGATTCGAACCCACGCGACGGATTTCTCCATCAACTCGCTTAGCAAGCGAGCGCACTAGGCCACTATGCGACATCTCCACGAAGGACTATATACGACGCCTGCGGCGTTCCCCAAAATGAAACGATGTGAGACTCGTTGCGGCTCTGAGTAGGGTCGATAGACTAGGCATCACGCCCGCCACACAGGAGTAGCACGTGTACGTCGATTTCACGCCAGACCAGTTGGAGACCTACCGCAGCGCGCAAACCAGCCCCGAAGATTTAGACCAATTTTGGCGTGACACCCTGGCGGAGGCCGAGGCCCACGATCTTGACGTGACTCTCGAACGCGTCGACAGCCCCGTCGTTACCCTTGACCTGTATGACGTCACGTTCTCGGGCTACGCGGGCGAACGCATCAAGGGCTGGCTGAAGGTTCCGCGCGAGTCTCCGCTGCGCACCGAGGCGGGCCTGCCCGCGGTGGTCGAGTACCTGGGCTACTCCCACGGTCGCGGTTTCGCAGAACAATCCCTCGAAATCGCGTCGAGCGGCTTCGCTCACTTTGTGATGGATTCGCGCGGGCAGGGCTGGCACGCCACACCCGCCGACACCCCCGATTCGGGGCCGCGCAATCCCGGGCCTCCCGGCTTCATGACGCACGGCATCACGTCACGCGAGACGTACTATTACCGGCGTTTATATACGGACGCCGCGCGGGCCGTTGCCGCCGCGGCCTCCCTGGACCTGGTGGATGCCGCGCGCATTGGTGTAACGGGAGGTAGCCAGGGCGGCGGGCTGGCCCTCGCTGCGGCCGCTTTGGTGCCGCAGGGCGTCGCGGCCGTGTATGCGAAGGTGCCGTTTCTCTGCGATTTTCCGCGCGCGATCCGCTTCACCGACGCCCAGCCCTACGCGCAGATCGCAGAATACTGCAAGAGCCGCCGTCACGAGATCGAATCGATAGAACGTGTGCTCAGTTATTTTGACATCGTGAACCTCGCCGCTCAGATCACGGCACCGGTTCATATCACAGCATCGCTTATGGATGCCACCTGCCCGCCCGCCACGATCTTCGGCGCGTACCATCGCATCACGGCCCCGAAGTCGATGCAACTCTGGGAGTTCAACGGCCATGAGGGCGGCGCCTTCGTCGATAATCTCGACGCGATCTCCTTCATGTCGCGGAATCTCAGCCCCGACGCCACCGTGGCCCACAGCCGCTAGGAGCGAAGTACATGCACAACAATTTTTCGCAATCACCGCCTCCGAGCGACTCGGAGGTGTTGGGGTTCTCAGAGCGACTGTTCGACCTCGCTCGCGCCGGCGATGCGTCGCTGCTGACGTACTTAAACGACGGGGTTCCGGCCAATCTCGCTGATCACAACGGCAACTCACTGCTGATGCTCGCGGCGTATCACGGGCACGCCGATCTGGTGCTGGCGCTTGCGGATCTCGGGGCGAACGTCGACGCCACCAATGATCGCGGCCAGACGCCTCTTGCGGGTGCGGCTTTTAAGGGTTTCGTCGCGGTCGTTGCGGCACTCCTGGAGTGCGGCGCGGACCCCCTGAAGGGCACTCCCAACGCTGTGCAAACGGCCGAGTATTTTCAGAGGTCTGAGGTTGTCGGCCTGTTTGCACGGTAGCCAACGGGCCGCCAGACTCATGGAACTTTTGCAGCACAGTTACGAATTGGTCGCTTTTTCGACAAATTTAGTTGTAGGAGTTGCCAAATAGCCCCAAATGGCATAGGTTCAGAGTAGTGAGATTTACTCTTTCCCGTGCTCCCCAAGCAGGCACACGTCGACGGGACGAGTAGACGACCTTGAAAAGAGTGTCCCTATGAACGACATGCAGTCCCGTTTGCGCCTCGCGAGAGCACCCAATCACCGTCGCGCCTTGGACTACCTGGCAGAAAACGGCCCCCAGACCCGTACGGATCTGGCCAATGCCATCGGTATCTCCAAGCCGACCGCTCTCGACGTGATCAATCGCCTCATGACCGCTGACCTGATCGAACAGGTCGGCATCGAAATGGCAATTAAGCGCGGCCCCAGCGCCGCGGTCTTTGGCCTGCGCCGCAACCTCGCTCTCGCCGTGGGTGTTTATCTCACGAACTCCCACATCACGATTGAGCGTCGCACTCTCAGCGGTCAGCGCATGACCACCCAGAACGTGCCCACCAACGGCAAAGAAATGACCCCCGAGTTGATCGTCAATGCGATCAACTCGACGGGAATCGACGCGGACTTCAACCATCGCTGCGTGGCGATCGGTTTGCCCGGCGCCGTTGACCCCGACACGGGCGACATCATCTTTGCGTGGGACATCCCCCACTGGCGCAAGGGCCTCGCTCAGCAGATCAGCCAGGCCTTGAACTGCTCGGTGATCTTTGAAAACGAGGTCAACCTCCGTGCTCACGCCGAGCATCGGTTCGGTGTGGCGCAGGGCGTCGATGACTTCATCGAGGTTGCCCTCGGTGGCGGCGTGGGCGCTGCCCTCTACATCAACGGCGAGGTGCGCCGAGGCTACCATGGTGCCGCAGGTGAAATCGGCGTGCTGCCGGTACCCGGGGCCATGCGGGGCCAGAACCCGGCCGACGCTCGCGGCGCTCGTCGCATGCAGGGCGGTCTCGAAGCCGTCGCCGGTGCGGCCGCCCTCACCAAGGTGGCCCGCAACAACGGTATGGACACCGCCTACCCCTACTGGGTGGCCGAAGCCGTCGCGTACCCGCAGAAGTATCAGCAGGTCATTCGCGAGGTCGCGGCTCGCATTAGCCTCGGTATCATCTCGGCGGTAGCCGTGATCGACCCGAAGCTCGTGGTGCTGACGGGCGAAACGGCCATCGCCGGTGGCGAAACGCTCGCCCAGGCCGTGCGCGACTACCTTGATGGCCACCTGCCGTGGAGCCCCACGGTCAAGGTCTCCAGCCTCGCCGCCAACTCGGTTGCCATCGGCGCCGTGGACGTCTCGCAGCATTACCTGCAGGACTTCTTGTTCAGCGCCTCTGAGCAGGGCGGTCTCGAAGCGATTTCGAAGGTCGGCCAACTCTAAGCCCGGCGGCGCACTCTATTCGCACCGGCCCAGATTGCACATTGCACTCTGGGCCGGTGTTTTTCGTCTTGCGCTGTAGTCGCTGCACAGGTTCGCCCCTGCGGCTACTCATAGCGTGGTGACCCAAGCACCCAGCAGCACCCAAGATCGCCGATCGCACACGACCACAGGGAACCCATGACCCCCACCGCAGCCAACCCGCCAGTACCCGCCGACCCGGCCACGAGGCGTCCGGGCCTACCCCTCGACGGAATCGTCGTGGCCGACTTCTCCCGCGTGCTCGCCGGCCCCATCGCCACCATGACCCTCGCCGACCTCGGCGCGCGCGTCATCAAGGTCGAACGGCCCGGCGTGGGCGACGATACGCGTCAATGGGGTCCACCGTTCACGGCCACGGCCACCACCTACTTCGAGAGCGTCAACCGCTCCAAGGAGTCGGTCACCCTTGACCTGCGCGACCCGGACGACCTCGCCCTCGCCCGCACGCTCGCCCTCACCGCGGACGTGCTGATCGAAAACTTCAAACCCGGCACCCTCGACCGCCTCGGCCTCGGTTACGACTCCCTCAAGGGGCAAAACCCCGGGCTCGTCTACGCGAGCATCACGGGGTTCGGCTCGGCGGGGGGCGCCGCCCTGCCCGGCTACGACTTCGTCGCCCAGGCCGTGGGCGGCCTCATGAGCATCTCTGGAGACGCTGCCTCGGGCCCCATGAAAGCTGGGGTGGCCCTCGTCGACGTGCTGACGGGTAAGGACGCCACGGTGGGCATCTTGGCAGCCCTGCACGCGCGAGCCGCCACCGGGAAGGGCACGCGGCTCGAGGTGAGCCTCTTGACGAGCCTCCAAGCGGCCCTCGTCAACCAGGCTCAGGCCTACCTTGGCGCGGGCGTGACGCCCCGGCGCATGGGCAATCAGCACCCGTCCATCGCGCCCTACGAACTGCTCGCCTGCGCCGAAGGCCCACTCGCCGTGGCATGCGGTAACGATCAGCAATTCGCCGCCATGACGCGCGTACTGGGAGCGCCCGAGTTGGCCGACGATGCACGGTTCACCCGTAATCCCGACCGCGTCGCGAACCGCCCCGCGCTGATCTCAGCGCTCGAAGCGCGCCTCGCGAGCGACACGTCCGCCGCGTGGCAGGAGGCCCTCACCGCGGCGGGAGTGCCCGCGGGGAGCGTGCTCAGCATCCCCGAGGGCTTTGACTACGCCGAGTCGCTGGGCCTCGAACCCACCGTCGCGTGTGGCGAGGGCCGCCAGGTGCGCCACCCGGTGCGCTACGGCGAGGATTACGTGCGGCCCGCATCGCCGCCGCCCCTGCTGGGGGAGCACGACGCCCAGGTGCGCGCGTGGTTGCGCTCCCTCGCGGCGCACGAGTGAGCATGAGGCGTCGACTCGGCCTGCACTGGGGAGCGTGACGCCTACCGCGGCGTGATGGTCTTGGCGGAGGGCGTGAACGAGGTCGGCTCTTCGGCCGACGGAGTGAGCGTCGCGGTGGACGGGTCGGCGGAGGCCGGGTCGGGCACGGGAGCCTCGACGGGAGCTGGCGTCGTAGAGGTCGACGTTGGGGTGGTCGCGGCGGGAGGAGCCGGGGCCGTCGCGCTCGTTGTCGGCGGATTGGTGACCGTCTGCGAGGCGACACCTGACGTCGCGGGTGTCGATGCCGCGGGTGTCGATGCCGCGGGCGTCGACCCCGAGCCCGTCGGCAGCGGCGGAATCGCCTCGCCGTTCATCGCCGCCGTCAACGGACCCCAGGCGAGTGGCGCGATCGCGCGGGCGAACGCATCCGTGACGTGCAGGCCATCCTTGAAAACCACATAGTTTTTCTGCACGGGGCTGCAGATGCCCTCGGGGCAAATGATGTCGTTGATGCTCCAAAACTTGTAGCCCAACGGGGCGAGCGCCTTCTCCTCGGCCTCCACCAGGCCACCCGTGATGAAGTCTTTCAATGGGTGATCGCACGACGCGGGGTCGTCGAGGTTCTGCGAAAGGCACGTAAACGGGTCGTAGAAAAGCGTCGGACGCGCCGTGATGTAGAGCTTCTCCATGCCCTGCGGCAACTGCGCGTCGTACGCCGCGAGCGCGTTGGTCCAGTTCGTGTTGAATGCCTGGTCCGTGGTCCAAATTTGGTGCAGTAGCGGGTCGGCGAACCCCGTGGTGATGAGCAGATCTGGCTTCAACTCGGCGAGTTTCGCGACCGAGGCCTTCTGCCATACGGGGCAGGTTTGGATCAACGAGGCATCGCGGCCGGGGAACGACGGCAGCACGGCGGGCGGGCAGCCACCCTTCGCGATCATGTCGAGTTGCCACCCCTCCTGCACCGCGACGGCCTTCACCGTGGGCCACAGCATGTCCATCTGCGAGTCGCCATACATGACAACATGCTTCGTGGGCGGCGTGGGCGGTTGGTAGGTGCAGACCACGATCTCTGCGGAGCCGTACCCCTGCAGGCACTGCGCCTGCAGCGGGTCACTGAGCGTTCCCACCTTGTCGAGCGCCGGCGTGAGCACCGGGGCAGGCGGAAAATCGGTGTTGCCGAGGGGTGTATCTGTGCCTTCGCCGCTGCTCTTGTCGGTGCCCGCGAGCAGTTGTGTGGCCCGGTCGATCTGACTCTGAGCGTGCACCATGGCACCCGCCGAGAGTGCGGACATCGCCAGCGCCGCCGCGAGCGACACCGCCGTCGTGCGCAGCACGCTGAACTTCACTCCCTTGTGGATGCGCAGTTTCTGTTCTACGAAGTAATAGGTGATAACGGCGAGCACGAACGCGACGGCGACGCCCGCGAGGCTCTGCCACACGGTGAGGTCGGTGCCGAGAGCGATCAGGGGCACGATCAGTGCGGGCCAATGCCACAGGTAGAACGAGTAAGAGATGTCGCCGACGTACTTCATGGGGCGGCATTCGAGCAGCCACAGCACGGGGTCGACGCGGTGCTTGACGTGCCGCGCCCACGCCTCGGTGCGGCACCCCGCGACGATCACGAGCGCGGTTCCCACGGTGGGTACCGCGGCGATCCACCCAGGGAACGGCATCGTTTCGTTGGTGATGATGAGCGAGAGCACGATCAAGGCGGCACCCAGCCAACGGGTGGCGACCACGGCGTCCGGGGTCAGGCGCCGCCAATACGGCACGCCCAGGCTCACGAGCGAACCGATCATGAACTCCCAACCGCGCGTGGGCAGGTTGTAGTACGAGAAGTCGGGCTGCAGGGTCGACAGCGCGATGCTGGTGACGAGCGAGATGACGAGCAGCACCGACAGCACCGTGGCGACCACCCGCTGGCTCGCCTTTCTCAGCGCGAGTAGCAGCAGGGCCAGCACGATATAGAACTGTTCCTCGACGCTGAGCGACCATAAGTGCAGGTAGGGGCTGGGAACATCGTTCGCAAAGTAGCCCGTATTCGAGAGGCTGAAGCGAATGTTGGCCACATAGAACAAGCTCGAGATGGCGTCGAACCCGAACTCGCGCGCCCGGGTAACGGGTGCCCAGATGTACATGGCGACAAGGGTGACCAGCACGACGACCGCAGCGGCGGGAAACAACCTGCGCAGTCGCTTGATGAAGAAATCGCGTAGCGCGTGGGGCTTGCCGCCGGAGAGATCGCGGCGCAGCAGGCCGGTCATGAGAAACCCGGAGATCACAAAGAAGATGTCGACGCCGATGAAGCCGCCGGGCAGCCAGTGGCTTTGTGCGTGAAAGATGACCACCGCGAGAACCGCGACCGCGCGCAGGCCCTGGATGTCCAGGCGCATGCCTTGAGCTACGCGGGAAATTACCAAGGGGGCACACCCTCCATCACGACGACAACGGCCTGCTCAAGCGGCCGACGCGGGTTGCCTTACCCTGCGTCGCCTCCCGTCGCAGCGCGCTCAAGTCTAGTCAGAGCACCGGGGGCCGCCGCCAAATACCTGGACTGCGGTCGCAATGAGGGTCACGTCACGCCGATTCGGCCCTGATTCTAGGGTAAGTGAGCACCCGCGAGTGCTACGAGTCGAAACTGCGGGGCTTAGGGGGGTTGGCCCAGGAGTCGCGGGGGCGCGACCCGACCGAGCGGTTCAGTTCTGACTGCGTGGGATCGATTCGAACCTTGAAGGCGTTCGCGATGCGGTCGTCGCCGAGCAGTCGACGCACCTCTTCGTTGACGCGCTGCTGCTCAGAATCGTCGCGTGACTTGAACCATCCCATCATGCGGACCCCCGTTCGGCAGTTCACTCGCGTATCACGTGCGGCGGCGCGCCACACGACGCCATTACCCAGAGCTAGGTTTCAGTTTCGTATCATACATTACTCTTCGATACTATATGGTTACAGACGAGGCATTGCTGAGGATCAGCCACAGGTGCGCCGCGATGTCTGGATCATCCAGCGCCGCCCCCGCCGCCAACTCGTATTCGGTCTCAATCTCGGTGAGGGTCTCCCGGATCAGCGCCATGCGATTGCGCACCGTATTGCGATGCAGGTCGAGGTCTTTGCTGACCTCCTCCCAGCGGCCCCGATGCCGCAAGTAACTGCGCACCGTCTCGAGGTGAACCTCCTGACCGGGCTGCCCCAGGAGCGCCGCCACCTGCTGCGCAATGGTGCGCGCGGTCGACGTGGCCTGCTGCCGCGGCCCCAACAGTCGCCCGGGGCGGCGTCTCGCATACCCCGCCTCGACCGCCGACGGCACCTCCGCCAGCGACACCGGCCGCGAACACACGCCCCACAGGGCACCACCCCACTCAGCGTCCACGCCCAAGGCGGGCGCCGCGGCGTCCTCAAGAAAATAATGGACGCCCCGGCGGCGCAGGTACCAGGGCGTGCCCACCCAGTCTGCACCCCCCGTCGCCTGCCCGAGCAGCGCCTTCAGCGCGTCTGTGGGCTCGGTGGTGCCGCCCACCAGCAGGACGCGCACGTGGCCGGGCAACGGGGGCAGGCCCAGCTGGGCTGCGAGGTCGCGGGCCGCCACATCATGGCCACCCAGCACGAGCTGCACGATGGCGGCACGTAGGTCGTCCGTGCGCCCGGAGGTGGTGACGCGCTGCCGAGAATCGAGCGCCAGCAGGCCGCACGCCGACAGCACGACGTGCCGCTCGGCGCTGCTGAGGCGCCGCTTCAACCCGATCGCCAGGAAGCCCGTCACCTGGCGGCCCACCGCAATCGGATATGTGACCACCTCATCGCCGCCCTGCATGAACGTCGCCGCCGAGTGCGGGCCCGCCATGTTCAGGCGACCCAGGTCGCGCCGCAACGCGACCGTGTCGACGCCCGCCGTCTCTGGCCACACGTGGGGGTCCGAGGTATCGGTCGGCAGGAGCACCACCCACCCGCCGAGGCGCTGCGCGAGCAACTTGACGATCTCGCCCCGCGCGTTGGGGCTCGTCGCGGCGCGGGTGAGACCCGCCTGCGCCGACAGTGCGTTCGTGAGATCTTTCGCGCCCGCGGCGGCCACGAGATCCCAATAGGTGCGCGAGATGCTGAGAAAGGGGGTCGCCGCCGGCACCGAGAACAGGGGAAGGCCGTGCTCGATGCAGGCCTCCCGCAGCGCCGTAGGTAGGGTGAAAATATTGGGGCCCAGCGAGAAGGCGAGTCCCGCGATGCCGCGCCGGGCGAGGCGGGCGACGTACTCGGCCACGCGCGCGTCCGCCTTCACTCGCGGCGCGCCCGACGCGTCATGACCTTCGATGAGGCCGAGCCCGGTCGTGAGCAAAAGCTCTGAGCCGTCCAGGTACGGGGTGGGGTCGATGAGCTCTGAAATGTGCACGCCCGCGAGCTCGCGACGTGCGGCGTCGGGAGATTCAAGGTAGGTACCCGCGACGGGATTAAGTTTGCCGACCAGGTGCTGGACCAGGTTGTCGAGCCGAACCATCGTGCCTCCCAAACGCCCGCGCCGATGCGGGACGAGTACGGCTTGTGAGCAGATTAGTGGTGTGACGCCGAGCCGCGCAGCGGCGCGTCAACCTCGGGCTCCACTATGCACCCCAAGCCGCCCGTGGACAAATCGCCCGGCGCATTGTCGCCACCTGTGCATTTCAACCAGGGGCCGGCGCGTCCAGAATCCTACTCTGAAGTGACTGATCAGAAACGATCAGCGCTATCAGCAGCCCGCCGGAACGGCCCGGCCGCCCAGTGATCACCACGTTTTTCGACCACTGAGACCGACAGCAGCATCACGAATACCGTCGCGTTCGCATCGCCCGAGGAGAAACATGACTGTGCCCACCGCGCCCACCCAGCCCATCACGCAGGAACGAAAGCTCGTGACCGCGATTCCGGGCCCCCAGTCCGCTGCCCTGCACGCGCGCCGCCTCGCCGCCGTGAGCGACGGCTTCGGTATCGCCCTGCCCGTTGCCATCGAATCTGCCGACGGCGGCATTCTGCGCGACATCGACGGCAACCAGCTCATCGACTTCGCGGCAGGCATCGCCGTCACGAGCGTCGGCGCCGCCAACCCGCGCGTCGCCGCCGCGATCGCCGAGCAGGCCGCGAAGCTCACACACTCGTGCTTCATGGTGACCGAATACGAATCGTTCGTGAAGGTCTGCGAATGGCTCAACGAACACGTGCCCGGCGACTTCGAGAAGCGCACGGGCCTCTTCTCGACCGGCGCCGAGGCCATCGAGAACGCCATCAAGGTCGCCCGCCACGCCACCGGCCGCCCCAACGTGTTGGTCTTCGACGAGGCGTATCACGGCCGATCGCTGCTCACCATGGCCATGACCGCCAAGGTGATGCCCTACAAGGAGGGCTTCGGCCCGTTCCCCGAGACCGTACACCGCGCCGCGATGGCGAACCCCCTGCGCCCCTCCGCCGAGGTGCTCGCCGCCATCGAGGGCGAGGTCACCCCCGAATCCATCGCGCAGGCCGCGCTCTCACTCGTGGCCGCGAAGATCGCCGAACTCGGCCCCGAGACCATCGCCGCCATGGTGATCGAGCCCATCCAGGGCGAGGGCGGATTCATCGTGCCTGCCCCCGGGTTCCTCCGTGGTCTGCGCGAACTCGCCACGCAGCACGGCATCGTGTTCGTGCTCGACGAGATTCAGGCGGGCATGGGCCGCACCGGCACGCTGTTCAGCATGGAACACGAGGGCGTGACCGCCGACCTCACCACCGTGGCCAAGGCCCTCGCCGCCGGTATGCCGCTCTCGGCCGTCACGGGCCGCGCGGACCTCATGAACGCCGTGCACGCGGGCGGCCTCGGCGGCACCTACGCGGGCAACCCTATGGCGTGCGCCGCGGCCCTCGCCGTGTTCGACGAGTTCGCAGACGGCTCCCTGTTGCAAAGCGCGAAGACCATCGAGGCCGTCACCCGCGAGGTGCTCGGCGGCCTCGTGCTGAACGCGCCCGACAGCGACGAGAGCCGTAACGAGGTCGCCGACCTGCGCGGCCGCGGCGCGATGCTCGCGCTCGAGTTTGCCGACCCCGGCACCCTCGACAAGCCCGGCACGCCCCGCCCCGATATCGCCAAGGCGGTTAACGCGTTCTGCCACGAACGCGGCGTGCTCACGCTCACGTGCGGCACGCACGGCAACGTGATTCGCCTGCTGCCTCCGCTCGTGATCGGCGAAGACCTGCTGCGCGACGGCCTCGCGGTGCTGCGAGAAGCGATCATCGCCAACACCACCAAGTAACTGTGGCAGGCGGCGCCCGCGCGATACTCTCGGGTAGCGCGCGGGCGCCGCTGCTTTGTAGCTCAACACGACGGGAACCTCATGTCAACGCAGACCAGCGACCCCAGCTTCGACCCTAGCTTCGACCCCCGTTCGGGCGCGGAGCGCGCCCGAATCGCCCACTCGACTCCCGACGAGGTCGCCGCCGCGCTCGAGAGTGCCCGCGCCGCCGCCCCCGCCCTCGCAGCAGCCTCCCCCGCGCTGCGGCGCGAGTGGCTGCTCGCCGTCGCGGCGGCCCTCACCGAGAACGCCGACCGGCTCGTGGCCATCGCCGACGCCGAGACCGCGCTCGGCAGTCCGCGACTACCGGGCGAATTCGCCAAGGCCCTCGAGAACGCCGAGTTTTATGCCTCGGTAGCCGTCGAGGGCACGGTGTTTGGTGCCACGCTCGACACCGAAGACGAGACCGTGACGCTCGCCCGCGTGAACGTGCCGCGTGGGCCGGTGGTGGTGTTCGGCGCGAGCAACTTTCCCTTTCAGTTCGGCGTATTCGGCCACGACACGGCCTCGGCGCTCGCCGCGGGCTGCCCCGTCATCGCGAAGGCACACCCCGCGCACCCCGAGCTGTCGGCCGAGTTGGGCGGCCTGATCGGCGAGGCCCTGCGCTCCGTGGGCGCCCCCGAGGGCACCTTCGCGCTGGTGCAGGGGTTCGAGGCGGGCCTCGCCGCGGTCGATCATCCCGCCACCCAGGCGGTTGCCTTCACCGGCTCGCAGCGCGGCGGCATGGCCCTCGTCGAGCGCCTCGCACCGCGCGGCGTTCCCGTCTACGCCGAGATGGGCACCGTCAACCCTGTGCTCGCGCTCGCGGGTTGCGATACGGACGCCCTGGTCCAGGGCTTTGTGGGGTCGTTCACGCTGGGTGCCGGGCAGTTTTGCACCAAGCCCGGTCTGCTGCTCGTGCCCGCGGGTATGGGGGTGGCCGAGAAGGTGGCCGCCGAGGCGTCCGCGCTGCCCGCCCAGACCCTGCTCACGGCCGGAATCGCGGCGGCCTTTGGCGACGGCTGCGCGCGACTCGAGGCGGCGGGAGCGCACTTTGTCGGCGACCCTGCCTCGCAGGGCGGTGGGTTCTCCGCCGTGGCGCGCGTGGCCCGGGTCGAGCTCGACCAGTTGGTAGCGGGGTCGGGCTTGCTCGAAGAGTGCTTTGGCCCGGTAGCGCTGGTCGCGGAGTACGACGACCTCGACGAAGCCCTCGCGGCCCTGGGTCGCTTGCAACCCTCGCTCGCGGGGTCGGTGTTTACGGGTACGGACGCGCACGCGACCTCCCGGGCAGCGGCGGCCCTCGCTGGCCAGGTGGGCCGGGTGGCGCTCAATCAGTGGCCAACGGGCGTGGCCTGTACGTGGGCGCAGCAGCACGGCGGCCCGTGGCCCGCGACCTCCCGCGTCGAGGCGAGCAGTGTGGGCGCCGCGGCGCTTGCTCGCTTCGTGCGGCCGGTGGCGTTTCAGAATGTGCCGCGCGCGGCGGCAGACGCGGTGCTGCCCGAGGCCGTTCGTCCGTCGAACCCGTGGGGCGTGCCGCAGCGGGTGAATGGTCGGCTGGGCACGAGGTAGCCGGTAGTCGCGGACTTCGCATGCGGCTGACATGCGCGAAGCCCGGGTCGCGTGGGCGGCCCGGGCTTCGTGTGTGAAGGGTATAACCGATGTTCGGATCGGCGGCACCCGAGAAAGGGTGGTTACAGCGAGTGCCTGATCACTCGCCGCAAGGTCTCCGCGACTCTGATGCTGGTCGCGCTAGATGTGGCCACATGAACCTAAACAGTGGTTTGTCTGCGCGGTAGTTCAAGAATCAACCATTCGCGAGAAGTTTGCAAGAGTTACTGGGAGTAACCATTTTGGCCGTTGAGCGGCCCTTTTCTGGGTGCGGTGAGCATGCTGCGACGGCCCCGCCCAGAACCTTGCAGCTCACAGACCCGCGCGGCGCCGCGAGCTGCGGCGAGCCAGTCCGCGCGGCTACTCTCAGTGAGAACCTTGTCAGCTGACAGCTTGAATGCACTCGGGATATTTATTCAACCGTTACACATTGAGGGCGGCTCACAGGCTCGGCCCGGGCCGCCCCAGTCTCGCCACCACCTCGGCTATGTCGTCATACAACGCCAAGTACACGTTCGACACCAGTACGGGCTCGTGCAGCGAACCCCCGAGCACCTCCTCGCAGCGCTTCAACCGATACCGCACCGTGTTCGGGTGAACGAACAGGTGCGCGGCGCACGCCGCCACCTCGAGATCAAGGGCAAAGTACGCCGTCAGCGTCTCCCGCAGATACTCGTGCTGATCCAACTCGGCGAGTTGCCGCGCCGCCCGCTGCGATAGGCCATGCGGGTCTGCCCGAGCCAACAGCCACGTCGAGAGATCCACCTCGTCGAGCCACACCGCTTGGTCACCGGGCAGGGCAAACCCGGCCGCCCGCCGCGTGCGCAATCGCTGCCGCGCGATTCCCCACGCCGTCTGCGCCTCGTGAAACGCCCGCGGCACATCCACCAGTGAGTGCAGCGGCTCCGAAACTCCCACCACGTGCGTCGCCACCGCCGCGGCCAGCCAGTCCCGCAGCAGAGCGGTATCGCTCGCCAGCACCAACACGCGGGGCGTCGAATCTGCCGCCACCTCTTCGATCAACAGCATGCCGAGGCCGCTGTAGCGTGCCCTGGTGCGCAGCTCGGTCACCGGGTCCACCACCGCCCCGAGGGTCGCTCGCGCCGCCCCCGCGTCGTCGGGGCCCGCGGTGCCAGAGCTCGCCACCGGCGCCGTCGTGCCCAGCACGCCACCGGGGGCAGCGCCGCCAGCCCCGCCACCCGCGCGTCCGGCCTCTAGGGGGCTCGCCCAGACGGCACGCAGGGGCCGGTACGGTTCGAACCGGAACGCCTTGAGGCGCTCCCAATAGCGCTGCTCGCGGGCGGGCAGGATGCCGTCTTGCAGGGCCGTCAACAGTTGGTTGCTCTCGTGCTGCTGCTGCACGAGGGCGGCCTGATTGAGCCCCGTCATGGCCGCGAGGAGGCGCTGCGCGGTGTCGAGCAGCATGTCGCCGATATCGTCGAGAATCGTCTCGTTGCGCGACGCCACAGCGAGAGTGCAGGCCTGGCCGCGCACCACGACGCTGCGGCTCATGACCTCCCAGCGGCCGATGCGCAGGCGCGGGCCCGCGCCCGTCGCTCCCCCGCGCGCGCGGGCCATGATCTCGGTAAAGATGAGGCGCGTGGGGCCCTCGCCGGTGGATTCGAGCAGCGTGCCGCTCTCGTCGTAGAGGGCCGCGCTGCCGCGGCACGACCAGCCCAGCGTCGCGATCAGCGATTTGAGCGGGTGTTCGCCGCTCATCGAATCGAGCAGCTGGTTGGTGATGCGCAGCGAGCGTTTGAGGGGGTATGAATCGGCGCTGAGGCGGGCCTCGTTGATGACGTTTTCGAGGCGGTAGAACGGCACCGTGGGGGGCACGGTCAGCAGGGGCAGGTTTCGGTGGCGGGCCACGCTTTCGAGGGCGCGGGGGACGCTCGTGTGGTGCGGTCCCAGCCCCAAGAAGACGGCCTCGACCCGGGCGCGTTCGAGGTCGTCGAGCAGGGCATTTGCGTAGCGCGAGTCGCCTTCGCGGCCGAGGAACGGGGCCCCGTAGGTGAGTAGCGCGCTGCCCTGCTCGGCGTGGTCGCCGGGGTATTCGAGGTCGCTCGCGTGGGCCGAACGCAGGCCTACATCGGGGCGGCCGGGCACGATCACCGTGAGGCCGAGCGAGGCGTCCTCGATGAGATCTGCGAGGGGAAAACGGCTCGACATGGGGGGCTCCTTGGGCTCCTCGCGCGCCCCCACGCTGGGCTCTTGTAAAAACTCCAAGATTCGAGAGGGCAGGTTTCACATTCTACAGAGAATCCAGCGACGACCATGCATCAGAGTGTGACCACCGCCATCAAAGGGCAGTCTCAAGGAGGAGAAATGGCTAAAGTTCGTGTAGCCGTCGACGTGGGTGGCACCTTCACCGACGTTTGTATTTTTGACGAGGAAACCCACTCCATGCGAGTAACGAAGGTTTCATCGACCCCGCATGACCCCATGATCGCCGTCATGGACGGCGTCAAGCGCGCGGGCATCGACCTCGCCGACGTGACGCTGTTCTCGCACGGCACCACCGTCGCCACCAACGCGCTCATCACCCGCAACTTCCCGTCCGCCGCGATGGTCACCACCAAGGGGTTCCGCGACGTCATCGAGATTCGCGACGGCACGAAAGACGACCTGTGGGACGCCTACAACGACGTCTCTGGCCCCTACATTCGCCGCCGCGACCGCTTCGAGGTCACCGAGCGCGTCGACTACGGAGGCAACACCGTCACCCCCCTCGACGAAAGCGAGGTGCGCGACCTCGCCCGCCTGCTCAAGAAGCGCCAGGTCAAGACCGTTGCCGTGTGCTTCATCAACGCGTTCGCCAACCCCGAGCACGAGCTGCGCACGCGCGAGATCCTCGAAGCCGAGATGCCCGAGGCCACCATCTCCACGTCGAGCGAGATCCTGCCCGAAATCTTCGAGCACGACCGCTTCAACACGGCCGTCTCGAACGCCGTGCTCGCACCCCTCGTGAGCGGCTACGTCAACCGGCTCGCGGCGGCCCTGCAAGACGGCGGTTACCGCGGTGACCTGCTGCTCCTGCACTCGGGCGGCGGCTCCATGACCCCCCGCATGGTCGAACGCTACCCCGTGCGCCTCGCCGCGTCGGGCATCGCGGCGGGCGCCATCGCCGCGAAGCACATCGCGCAGCAGTGCGGCTTCAACAACGCGATCGGCCTCGACATGGGCGGCACCTCCACCGACATTTGCCTCGTCGCGGGCGGCGAACTGCGCGTCACCACCGAGTGGCAGGTGGAGTACGGGCACCCCATCATCTTCCCGTCCATCGAGGTACTCACCATCGGCGCGGGCGGCGGCTCCATAGCGCACATCGACATTGCCGGTTCGCTGCGCAACGGCCCGCAGTCCGCGGGCGCCGACCCGGGCCCCGCCTGCTACGACGCGGGCGGCACCCAGCCCACCAATTCGGACGCCAACGTGACCCTTAATCGCCTCGGCACCAGTCTCGCGGGCGGCTGGAAGACCCTGCGCAAGGACCTCGGCCAGAAGGCGATTAACGAGGTGATCGGCAAGCCACTCGGGCTCGGGGAGGCCGAGGCGGCGCACGCCATCCTGCAGGTCGCGAACGCCAACATGGCCGACGCCGTGCGACTCGTCTCGATTCGCCGCGGCCACGACCCCCGCGATTTCGCGCTCGTCGCGTTCGGCGGGGCCGGCGCCCTGCACGGCGCCGATGTCGCGCGTGAACTGAGTATTCCGACCGTGATCGTGCCGCCCAGCCCCGGTGTCACGAGCGCCATGGGATGCCTACTGGTGGATATTTCACACGACCTTTCCACGATGTTTATGACCCTGGCGTCCGCGGCCGACGAAACCAAACTCGAGGCCGAATATGCTGCGCTCGAGGCCGACGCGACGGCGCGACTGCGCCACGAGGGCGTCAGCGCCGAGAACGCGGTGCTGCAGCGCAAAATCTCGATGCGCTACGCGGGCCAGTGGCGTTCGCTCGCCGTGCCGATTGGCAGCGGGCCGGGCGCGCTCGACGAGGCGATCCAGACGTTCCATCAGCAGCACGAGCGGGAGTTCGCGTTCCGTCAGGACGACCAGCCCGTCGAGATCTACCAACTGCAGCTGCAGGCGGTGGGCAAGACGCCCAAGCCGTCGTTCGTGCCGCAGCCCGAGGTCGCGCAAGAGCCGAGCGCCCCCAGTGAGGTGCGCAGCGTGTACTTCGGCGAGGACGGCTGGCTCGACACCCCCGTGTACGACCGCGACGCGCTCCCCGCGGGCACCGTGATTCCCGGCCCCGCCGTCATTGACCAACTCGATTCCACGACCCTCGTGCCGCCCCACACCACCGCCAAGGTCGACCAGTGGAGCAACATCATCATCACGCTTTTGGAGGTCTCCCGATGAACGCCACCGCACTGGCCCTGGCCGCCGCGCGCAAGCTCGACCCCGTCACCTTCGAGGTGCTGAAGAACGCCTTCGCCACGAGCGTTGACCTCATGAGCGAGCAGATCTTGCGCACCTGCTATTCGTTCGTGATCTACTCGCGCGACTTCTCGTCGGCGCTGTGTGACGCGCAGGGCAATACCGTTATGCAGGGCTCGGGTGACATCGCCGTGCACGTCGGCACGCTGCACTTTCAGTGCAAGGCCGTGCTCGAAGAGTTCGGCGACGACATTCACGAGGGCGACGTGTTCGCCGTCAACGACCCCTACAAGGGCGGCACGCACTTCAACGATGTGAGCTTTATTCGCCCCATCTTCAGCGAGGGTCGCCTCATCGCGTTTGCGCAGAACAAGGGCCACTGGGCCGACATCGGCGGAACGGTGCCCGGCTCGTTCGACGTCAACGCGAAGGAGCATTTCGGGGAGGGCCTGCGCATCACCCCCGTGCGCATCTTCTCGCGCGGAGTGTTCTTGCAAGACATCGCCAAGCTGCTCGTCTCGAACACGCGCGCCCCGGCACAGGCCATGGGCGATCTGCACGCCCAGTCGGAGGCCACGGCGGTCTGCGAGCGCGAGGTGCACCGCCTCGTCGAACGTTACGGTGTCGACACCGTGGTCGAGGCCATGCAGGAGACGCAGGACTACGTCGAGCGCATCGTGTTGAACCGCCTGAAGGACTACCCGAAGGGCACGTGGGAGGCCGTCGATTACCTCGACGCCGACCCCGCCCACGGTGAGGGGCTCGTGCCCATCAAGGTGAAGCTCACGCTCGACGGCAAGGGCATCCACTACGACCTGTCGGGCTCCGCGCCGGTCGTCTCGACGTTCCTCAACTCTGGTTACGGCACCACCCACTCCGCGATCTACGCGGGCACCAAGACGTTCTTTCCCGACGTGCCGCTCAACTCGGGCTTCTATGCCGCCGTGACGGCGGACATCGGCCCCGAGGGCACCGTCGTGAACGCGGGCTGGCCCTACGCCGTGACCGGTTTCTGCTCGGGCCCGTACGAGAAGGTCATGAACGCGATCTTTGAAATCTGGTCGCAGATCATGCCCGAACGCGCCATGGCGTGCGCCTTCAACCTCGAATACCTGCTGGTGGGCGGCAAGGACGGCCGCAGCGAGGAGCGTCCGTACTTCATGTGGTACGACTGGATGGCCGGCGGCTGGGGCGGCCGCGCGAGCAAGGACGGCTCGGGTGCCACGGCTCCCGTGTTCGGTGCCGGCCTCGCGGTGCAGCCCGTCGAGGGCCAGGAACGCCTGTGCCCCGTGGTCACGACCGAGCATTCCATCGCCACCGACTCGGGCGGCCCGGGCCGGTTCCGCGGCGGCGTCGGCATTCACAAGGGCGGCACCCTCACCGACGCGGTGAACACCGTCATGTCGTACTGCTGCGACCGCGCACGCTCCATCACGTGGGGCATCGCGGGCGGCCTCCCGTCGATTCCGCACGGCGTGTGGCTCAACCCCGGCACCGAACGCGAGCAGTTTCTCGGCTCGACGTTCTCGAGCGTGCCGGTCGAATCGGGCGACACGTTCACGCGCCCCTCGGCGGGCGGCGGCGGCTACGGCGACCCGCTCGAACGGCCCTACGACGAGATCGTGGAAGACATCATCGACGGGTACGTCTCGATCAAGCGCGCCGCGCTCGACTACGGCGCCGTGATCACCGAGGTCGACGCCGAGCTCGACCAGTTCGAGGTGGACGTCGAGGCGTCGGACGCGCTGCGGGCCGAGATTCGCGCCGCCCGCGTGGGCTGGTTGGCGGAGGACCCGCACGAGGTTGCGCGCAAGTACACGGCGGGCGACCTCGAGCTCATGGACGTGATTCGACGCTACGGAGTCATTCTCGATTGGGGTACGGGTGCGGTGTTGGAGACGACCACGCAGCAGTACCGCGATCTCATGCAGCGCAGGTCTGCTGCGCACTGGCAAGGTTAACGAAAGGAACCTGTCATGAGCACTGTCTCTAACTCTGCAAAGGAGCAGGGTACCCAGGAGGCGAGCGACGCCGACCAGATGAGCCGCGGCTCGCTCTCCATGGCCTGGTACGGCCTGGTCAGCGCGATGTTCTTCATCTACGTTGGCGCCCTCGTGGGTCAGCTGTATGGCACCGTGAACGCGATCATCGGTTTGGTGCTCACGATCGCGGTCTACGGCTCCATCAACGCATACCTCTCGAGGTATGCGGGCACCAACCGCCTCACGGTGGCGCTGCTGTCGCGCTCCCTGCTGGGCCGATCGGGTGCGATCATCGCGACGCTGATTTTCTGCGCCACGGCCATTTATTACGCCGTGTTCGAGGGCATCATCGTGGCCACGGCTTTTCAGGCGCAGTTCGGCGGCTCGTTCAATGTCTGGTGTCTCGTCGTCGTGGCCTACTCGACCCCGCTCGTGATCGGTGGTGTGCGCAAGTTTCTCGACAAGTTGAACGGCGCTCTCATGCCGATCTACTGGCTCGGCCTCATCGCGGCGTGCATTTGGGCGTCGGTGAAGTACGGGTTCAACTCGGGGTGGATCTCGGCGGGCGGCACCGTCACCGACAATTCGCTCACCACGGGTGGCCCCGGGTGGCTCGCGGCGTTCGGCATCTACATGGGCGTGTGGGTGCTCATGATGTACACGATGGATTTCGCGTCGCTCGCGCGGCGCCGAGACCTCACGTTCCATGCCACCATCACGTTCGGCTGGGTGTTCTACGTTTTCGCGTTCGGAGCGAACGCGCTCATCGGCATCTTCTTGTTCCACAGTATTCCCGGCACCGAGGCCGCCGAGTCGGGCATCGCGGTGGGTCTCGTGAAGATGATGGGCCTCCTGGGCCTGCTCGTCGTGTTCGTGTCGCAGACCCGCATTAATACGGCGAACTACGCGCTCGGCGCGCAAAACCTGGAGGAGGTGGGCAAGCGCGTCGGGTTGCGCGTGCCGTACCCCGCGTACGTGATCGTCAGCTCGGTCATCATCTATGTGCTGATGATTTCGGGCGGGTTCCTCGCTCACCTCTATCAGGCGCTGCTGATCCAGGGCATCGTCGTGACCTCGTGGGTCGCGATTGCGGTCACGCACATCGCGATCGAGCGGGCGCGCGGGCTGCGCCCCCTCGGCGCGGACCTGCCCGAATCCGCGTTCCCCGCCGTGAACGGGGCGGGCCTGCTCGCGTGGCTCATCGCCACCGCCGTGGGCTTGGGCCTCTTCTTCAGCGACTTCGCGTGGAAGGGCACGTGGGGCGCGATCCTCACGGCCGTGCTCGCGGCCATCTTGTACGCGGCGTTCGCGGGCATGTCGTTCAAGACCCTCGCGCGGGTGCAGCGCTAGGGGTTCGTCAGGCTGGACGCTCCGGGGGCCGGGCTGGTAGGTGGGCAGACCTACCAGCCCGGCCCCCCTGGCGTCCGGTTGTCTTACCGAGGGGGCGGACCGCGATTCAGCAATCTTTAAGGCAAACGGGTTAACCTAACGCCGCCGCATCCGGGGGGCACTGGTGTGGTGTTTCAGCCTCCGTGCGACGTTCAGGAGAATTCTTCATGACCAATATCGGCTTGCTCTTTGTGGGGGCCGTGCTCTTCGTCAACGGCATCTCGCTGCTCGGCGGCATCACTCCGCGCGGTGCCGCAGCACTAAATCTCTTCGTCGGCGCCATGCAGACCATCTTTCCCACGATTGCCCTGCTCATTAGCGATCGCTCGGTGAATGCCATTTGGGAGGTCTCGGGGCTGTACCTGTTCGGATTCACGTACCTCTATGTGGGCATCAATCACTTCTTGAAGAACGACGATTCGGGCCTCGGCTGGTACTCGATATTTGTTGTCGGGATGGCGGTCGTGTACGCGATCGATGACCTCCCCGACAATCCGGTATTTACCGTGATTTGGCTGGTGTGGGGCCTCATGTGGGTGATGTTCTTCCTCATGCTCGCGCTCGGCAAGACCCAGTATCAGCCGTTCACGGGGTGGCTGCTGGTGATCGGTGCACACGTGACCTGCACCGTGCCCGCCATTTTGCAGCTCAAGGGGCTGTGGACGGGCGCGCCCTGGGCCGCCCTGCTGACCCTCGGAATATCGGTCGTGATGATCGTGGCGTGCGTCGCGCTCGCGAAGCGGGTTCCCTCGATTGCGAATCGACACATCACGATGCTGGCCGACTCGGAGCAGTAGTCGCCGCACCCTTACACCACGCCGCACGCCCACGCCGGGCCCACGCAAGACTGCGTGGGCCCGGCTGCGTATGACCGTGGGTCGGCAATCAGATCATGAATCTATTTACCGGCCATACACGATTTGGGTCCCCTCGCGGTCAAGGCTCGTGAATGACATGTCCCCCGTGCCGCTGCAGTCTGGGTAGTGCATGACCGAATTCGAATCGTAAGGCGTCAGGGGCTCCCAGTTGTTGCCCTCAGTGCAGCCTCTGAGACCGAGGCGGATATGCTCGTGCCGGAAACCCAGGGTATGCCCCAGTTCGTGGGCCATGATGTTCTCCACCGGTACCGAGTCTTCAAACGCGAGCGGCGTGACTACCACGCTGCGGTACTGCTTCGGCGTGTCTGGAAAGAACGCTCGGGCACTGAGCCCCGGCGTGTAGTCCGGAAGCACCGGGAACACGATGTTCGGGTTGCTCGTGTTGCAGTTGTAGTCCTGCGACGGAACGTAACGGAAGTCGATCGCCGAGGAGGCGTCCTCCCAGGGGTGGGAGCCCCGTTCCAGCGCGTCAATGATGTCTTGCTTGGCGGAGCCGAAAGCATTGGAGACGCAGTAGGTCAGGTTGCCGACTGTGGCGCGGTTCCAGTAGGTCGGGTTGCCGCTCATGTCGTGGTTAATGATCAGGTCGGTCTCGCCGCCATGATCATGATCGTCCTTGAGGCTGCCTCCTGTGGCGCCACCCACCGCCGCCTCGTACCAGTGGCGCAGCGCCTCGTCGCCGAAGATCGGGTGATCTCCGTCGACCACGTAGGTACCCGTGCCGTCCGTGATGACGGAGGCCTTGAACTCGTCCCACGTGGGGGCCTCGTGGGTGACTTCCACGATGCCCGGGGTGCCGGTATTCGCTGCGGTTGCCTGATTCAGAGCCTCCGCGGGCTGCGCCGCGGCACTGAGGCCGAACGCGAGGCCCGCGACGGCAGTTACTGCGGTTAGCGCAGCGAGGAGTGGACGTTTCTTCGTAGTCATTGCTTTCCTTCCTTGGCGCGCCGCCTTCGGCCGCCAAGTGGTTGGGGATCGTCTGAGGACTGTCGAGGAGCTACTAATACGAAAATGTCTGGCGAAAAATCACACCTTTCTCTAGGCGTTGTTGGGGATCTCTGCCGCCGAATGAGGCAATTCTTGCGAATCTGTAGCGACAAATGCCCGGAAGCAATCTCGAATTATGAGCATTGCAGACGCATTTCTCTGCTCGTATATTGAGATGCAGGCGGGGGTGCCGGGCGCGCATAGGCGTATCGCCCGGCACCCCCACCGTCAGGTGGCAGACAAACTAGTTCGGCGCCTTAGTAGCCGTAGACCGCGCGCGTTCCGACCCCGTCGTAGTACGAGAACGACGGCACGTCTGAGGTTCCGTTGCACTGGGGGTAGTGCATGATCGAATCCGAGTCATACGGCGTGAGCTGATACCAGTTGCCCGTTTCAAAGCACGTGCCCGAATCCGGGTGGGCGTGCTCGTGGCGGAACCCGAGGGTGTGGCCAAGCTCGTGACCCATGATGTTGGCCAGGGGCCAACGAGACTCAAACGCCGCTGGAGCGACCACCACGGTGCGGTAGCGGTCGGCGTCGTCCGGGAAGAACGCGCGGGCCAGCGTGCCACCGCTCTCGGGCATGGGCATCACGGGGAACAGCACGTTGTCATTGCTGGCGGTGCAGTTGGCGTCTTCTTCGGGCAGGTAGCGGAAGTCGACGCCCGACGAGGCGGCCTCCCACGGAGCCGCGCCCTCCTCCATGGCGTCGATCATCTGCTGCTTCAGGGGGCCGAAGTCATCCGAGATGCAGTAGGTGAGGTTGCGAGCGGTGGTCGCGTTCCACTTGGCCGCTTGACCGTCGCTGGTCTTCCTCAGCAGGAGGTCGACATGCCCCTCGTCGCCATGGTCGTGGCTGCTCTTGAGGGTTCCTCCACCAGCCTGTTTGACCAACTGGTCGTAGAACGCACGCAGTTCGGCCTCGCCGTGAATGGGCTCGTCGCCCGACACTACGAAGACGCCGTCTGCGTCTTGATGCACTCCACTTCGGAACTCATCCCACGTGGGGATCGTTGCGGTGGTGACCTCCACGATGGGAGCCGGATCGGCGGCCGCGGCCGCGTTGGCCGTGGTGCTCGAACCGACCGCGGCGAAGGCGAGACCAGCGGTGAGGCTCGCTCCCGCCAAGAGGGTTACGATGGGACGCTTCTTCATAGGGTTGTCCTTTGTTTCGGCGTGCCACAACTGCGCGGCACGCGAAGCGGTTTATCGGTTGTGAACTGCAGTGCGGCGCCGTTTCACGCATGCGCCGGCCGGCGCCACGAGATCGTCGCGGCGCAGCCCTGAGCGCATGCTTTCTGTGTGAAACCTGTGCGTTTCTGCAATCTGCCATCACCCTAGTAACGCCATCGAGACTGGTGCTACCTTTTGCCGCAAACTCCTATTCAGCATTTGGTTAGCACCCCATACGCAAATTGATACTTACTGTATGTTCACAACCTCGCCAGCAGTAGGCGAGAGCAGGTTCGAAAACTGGAGATCGGGCGCCTGGCGCCGCATCCGGAGGCGCCAAATTTCTCATTATTTGAAACCATTTCTACGGCAGAATCGATCGCATAATGAGACGAATGACGCGGGTTTGAAACGGCCCGAGATCACACCGTTATGTACGAATTCTGGACGCGAGGGGGCCGGTCGCCACCTGGGCACAGGAGAACGCCAGGTGCCCCGAGAAGGGGGCACCTGGCGTCCAGGAATAATCAGCGGTGCGGCGCGGGCTACTGCCCGTAGGCCGCGCGCACGCCCTCTGCGTCGAGAGCAGAGAAGGTCAGATTGGCGGTTCCGTTGCACTGGGGGTAGTGCATGATCGAGTCGGAATCGTAGGGCGTGAGGGCAACCCAGTTGTTGTTTTCGAAGCACGTGCCCGCCTCGGGGCGCGTGTGCTCGTGCCTAAACCCGAGGGTGTGGCCGAGCTCGTGACCAAGAATGTTGCCGAGTGGCACGCTCGAGGTGAAGGCACCCCGGGCCACCAGCACGTTGCGGTAGGCCTTCGGCGAGTCTGGGAAGAACGCGCGGGCGAGAAACTGGCGAGTCGTCGTCGGCTCGACGGAGAACACGACATTGTTATTGCGCGTGGTACACGTGGAGTCTTGCGTCGGGTCGTAGACGAAGTTGACTCCCGACGAGGCAGCCTCCCACATGCCCGCCCCGCGCTCCATGCCCGCCACGACGGCGGCCTTGTTGCCCGCGAACCGGTCGGAGACGCAGTACGTGAGGTTGCGCGCCTGGGTTGCCGACCACTTCGTCACGTTGCCGCTGCCGTCAGTGTTGATGATGAGGTCGGCGTGTTCGCTGTCATGGTCGTTCTTGAGGGTGCCGCTCGTGGTGCCCGCGAACGCCGAGAAGAACCTGAAAAGTTCGGGTTTGGTGAGCACGGGGGTGTCTCCGTCGACGATGTAGACGCCGTATTCGTCTTGTACGGTGTCGCTTTCGAACTGCTTCCACGTGGGGGCGGTGCTGGAGGTTACCTCCTGAATGGGCGCAGGGTCGGACGCCGCGGCGGCCATGCCGCTCGCGCCGACGCCGCCGAGTGCGAGACCCGCGGTGAGAGTTGCCCCGGCGAGAAGGCGGGCAAGGGAATGCTGTTTCATGGATCGTGCTTTCTTGTATTTCGGCGCGCCACGGCTTCGTGGCGCGCGAACCATGTGGGGATCAATCGCGGTTGCACGGCCCGGCGCGTACCTGGCGCCGGGCGGGGGGGCGACGTGCGGCCCCAACTGCGCGCCACGGCAGAGTGGCGCTGTGATGCAGGACCGCGCGGCTGGACACAACCCGTGAACTTCCGCGACCGAGACTCACCCTAGTTACACTAAGTAGCCAATCGCTACGCGTTACGCAAACATTGCAATCGCAATTTGGTAAGGGAGTGTTACGAAAGTGGTGCGGTCGTTCGCTTCTTTATGCGGCGCTCTCACGGATCCATGCCGCCCTGTGAAATTCGCAAGGTGCAGGTAATTCGCGTCGCGCGAGGCCGGAAACTTCTCGAATGGTGACATGCGCGCTGGTGCGACTCGTCCAGCCGAGGGGACGGGTAAAGAGGTTTTACTCGCAGTTCGGAGCGGCCGCCGAACCGCTTAAACGGTCAGCAGGCCGCCGCTGCGCTGGGTGCTCAGCAGCAGGGAGGCGTTCGCGAGGGCGTTCACGAGAACCACCGGAACGGCGAGCACCGCGCCCATCTGCTCTATGCTCCCGCTGATCGAGAAGGTGCCCGCCAGGTAAGCGAGCAGGGAGGTGCCGTGTAGGGCGGCGGCGCTCACGAGGGTCACGATCGAGACCACCTGGGTAGCGCGCACGAGTCGGCGGCGCTTGCAGGTGAGGTGGTCGAAACGATGTGGCACTAGCGCCGGGCCACGGAGCACTTCGAAGGCAAACAGCGCAATCAGGCACGCAACGCCCAGCCAGAGGAGACCGCCCGCATGCAGGCCCATGGCGAACCACGTGATGACCCAGTAGCCGATGCCCGCACCCGCGCTCAGTGCGCAGTATCGCGTGTAGTCACTCATTTTCATTCCCCCCTCACGCCCGACCGCAACTAGTCGGTCGACCCCGCATTGCTACCAATAAGGCAACTGCATCCAGGATATCCGGGAGCATGCGACTGCGCTACGTGAGCTTCGACTACTTAGGGTGATCTTGCGCCGAAAATCGCCCGGTCTCCTGCGACACTTCGCTCGGCCACTGCGATGCTCGCACGCTCGGCGAGTTGACCAGCCCCTGCGGCGCGCCATCGCGACAGCGCCGCGGGGCGGCGCGGGGCGAGTTCTCGAGATTGTATTTGAACGCTCGTCTCATCATGCGGGCGCGGCTGGTTGGGGCGGTTGCGGCGGGGCGGTTGGTTTCGCGGCGGCGTGCGGCGGAGTGCGGCGCGTTTACGGAGCACCGACCCCGCGGCGCCAGTAGCCCATGAACGACATATTGTGCCGAGGCACCCCCGCGGCCTTGGCACCTTTTCGAATGCGGGCAACCCAGTGCGACTCCCCCGCCACCCAACCCAGCCAGCCGCCCGGCTCGGCCTCGGCCCACAGCACGTCGTCACTCAGTTCGATGCTCTCGCTCGCATCGACCGGGAACGGCAAATGCCGCAGCGCATCACCGCCTTCGTCGCGCGGGCACCACACCAGGTCAACGCCGGTGGGGCGCGGTAGGTCCGCCACGTCACCGCGCTCGGGAACCTCAATGATGGCGGTGCCCCGCACCGCGGGCGGCAGGTCCGCGAGGATCGCCCGCGCCGCGGGCAGCGCGGTTTCATCGGCGACGATCAGCACGTGAGCCAGCACGGCATAGTCGGGCAGCCAGGCGACGCCCGCCGTCTCGTGGCCCTCGGTGCCCGCCACAGGGCCCACGAGCAGAGTGCGACTGCCGAGCTCGGCCCGCAGAGCAAACTCCGCACCCGGGCCATGCGGGTGGCCGTGCTCCATCGCCACGTCGATGTCGACCTCCCCGCGGTCGGGTCGGATGCCCGAGAACGTGTAGGTGCGCATCCACGGCCGCGACTCGTCGGGCTCGGCGAGCCACGCCTGATACCAGCCCTCCTCGCTCGCCAGTAGCCGGTCGCACACCACGGCATCATGACCCGGCAACACCTTGACGCGCTGGTCAAGGCCCGTCGCGCCGACTCCGCGAAGGGACTCGCCCGCGAGCGTGATGCGCAGCATCGAGGGGCTCACAAAGCGCCGCGCCGCGAGCCGAGTGTCAAAGAGGGCGTAGTTGGAGCTCATGAGTGTATTCGCGTTCAGGTAGGGAAAGCCGGTCACCGCCGACGGCACAGGTTAGCCTAACCTAAATGCCGGGGCGAGAGCGAACGCGCCCACGGTCACTTTGCACTCGGGACCAACCAACGTTGCATAAAAAGCACACCCAGCCCCGCGAGCGTCCGCAAAGATTAAACCGACAGTACCGACAATGACGCCCACTGCGGAGGCCACCGTGACCGACCCCAACATCACCGACCTGATCGACCTCAACGCGCTCTTCACACCCGACGAGCTCGCGCTGCGCGACCGCGTGCGCGCGTACGTGCAGACCAGCATCAAGCCGCGCATCGCAGAGTGGTACGAGGCCGCAGAGTTTCCCCGCGAGGTCATCAAGGGCTTCGCTGACCTCGGCATTCTCGGCATGCACCTGAGCGGCTACGGGTGCCCCGGCGGGTCGAGCGTCGACTACGGCATCGCCATGATGGAACTCGAGGCCGGCGACTCCGGCCTGCGCACCTTCGTCTCGGTGCAGGGCTCGCTCGCCATGAGCGCGATTCACAAGCACGGCAGCGAGGAGCAGAAGAACCAGTACCTGCCGGGCATGGCCAAGGGCGAGATCATCGGCTGCTTCGGCCTCACCGAACCCACCGCGGGCTCCGACCCGGGCTCGATGCAGACCACCGCCGTGCGCGAAGGCGACACGTGGGTGATTAACGGTGCGAAGCGCTGGATCGGCCTCGCGAGCATCGCCGACCTCGCGATCATTTGGGCCATGACCGCCGAGGGCGTGCGCGGGTTCATCGTGCCCACCGATACTCCCGGCTTCACCGCGACCCCGATTCAGCAGAAGCTGTCGATGCGGGCGTCGATTCAATGCGATATCGACCTCGTCGACGTGAAGGTCAGCGAGTCGCAGCGACTGCCCAATGCGAAGGGCCTCAGCGGCCCGTTCAAGTGCCTCAACGAGGCGCGCTACGGCATCGTATGGGGCGCGATGGGAGCGGCGCGCGACTCTCTCGAAGCGGTGCTCGCCTACTCGGCCGAGCGCCTGCAGTTCGGCCAGCCCCTCGCCGCCTATCAGCTGACGCAGAAGAAGCTCGCCGATATGGCCGTCGAGATCAACAAGGGCGTGCTGCTCGCCCTGCATCTCGGCCGCATGAAAGACAAGAACGGTGGCCTCGAACCCCACCAGATCAGCACGGGCAAGCTGAACAATGTGCGGGAGGCGATCGAGATTTGCCGCGAGGCCCGCGCCATGCTCGGCGGCAATGGCATCACCCTCGACTACTCGCCGCTGCGCCACGCCAACAACCTCGAATCGGTGCGCACCTATGAGGGCACCGACGAGGTACACACGCTCGTGCTGGGCCAGCGCCTCACGGGAATCCCCGCTTTTCGCCTCGGCTAAGCGCAGTCAACCAGTGGCCAGCGAGTTATCGCTGGCCACTCGTGCTTTCGGCACAGGTGTGCCGCGCGCGCCAGACTCGGCCGAATCCATCGGGTTCCAAGGTTTGTGGGGCACCATGGGAGCGGCAATCCTTGCGGTGAACGGAGAAGCATGCGCGTACTGCTGGTTGAGGACGAACCCAACATCGCCCTCCCCCTGAAAGAAGCCCTCGTCGATGAGGGCTTCGTCGTCGAGGTGGCCGACGACGGGCTTCGCGGCGAGGCCATCGCGCTGCAGGATTCGTGGGATGTGATCGTGCTCGACATCATGCTGCCGCGGCTCAATGGGTACGACATCTTGAAGTCGATTCGCAGCCACAACATCTGGACCCCCGTCATCATGCTCACTGCGAAGGACGGCGAGTACGATCAGGCCGACGCCTTCGACCTCGGCGCCGACGACTACCTGCCGAAACCGTTCAGCTTCATTGTGCTCGTGGCC
Organism: Micrococcales bacterium 31B; assembly: GCA_022803075.1. Classification (GTDB taxonomy): domain Bacteria; phylum Actinomycetota; class Actinomycetes; order Actinomycetales; family Dermabacteraceae; genus JAFFTF01. The sequence continues at coordinate 320,814 of JAFFTF010000004.1, read as the reverse complement.
CGGTTGCGTGCGCTCGTGCGGCGCGGCAAGCCGGAGCGCCCCGTCGTTTTGCAGGTGGGCGACCTGACGCTCGACCCGACCACGCACGAGGTGCGCCGCGGCGCTGCGCCCATCACGCTGACCTCGCGCGAATACGGAATCTTGCACCACTTCATGCGGCATGCCGAAGAGGTCGTCACCAAGGCCGACATATTGCAGCACGTGTGGGACCCCGACTATGAGGGCAGCGACAATATCGTTGAGGTGTACGTCGGTCACCTGCGCAAGAAAATCGACACGCCATTCGGTTGCTCGTCGCTGCTGACGGTGCGCGGGCACGGGTATCGGCTCATGCCTCCGGTCGAGCAGGGCGCACTGTAGGGCGGTCGGGTTTGCGGCTAGAGCTGGCGTTATGCGGGGGCTTTTTGGGGGGACGCCAGGGTGGCCGGCATCCGCACTTCGAATCGGCACCAGCCCTCCGGGGTTTCGAGCGTCCGCACCGAACCCGCATTGGCCTCCACGAGTGCCTTCACGATGGCCAGGCCCAGCCCGCTGCCGCCCGCGTCGCGCTGGCGCGATTCGTCGAGGCGCACGAAGCGTTCGAAAACGGCCTCGCGCATGGCGGCTGGCACGGGCTCGCCGTCGTTGTCGAACACGATTCTGACCTCAGCATCGCGCACCTGCACCCCAATGCGTACGGCGCTACGAGCATGGCGGGCGGCATTGTCGGCAAGATTGCGCAGGATGTTCTGCAGGTGCACCTTGTCGGCCAGGATCTTGGCGGGGTCTATCTCACCCGTGACCTCGTGCGGCGACAGCGCCTGCAGCCGGTACACCTCGTCCCACGCGAAATCTTCAAGATGCAGGGGCGTGCGCTTCGCGACGAGGCCCCGGTCATCGGCCTTGGCCAAGGTGAGCAGGTCAAACACTAACTGTTCGAGGCGGCGGGTTTCGCCGAGGGCCGTGCGAGACCGCTCGGAGGTGAGTTGCCCCCGCGCGGTTTCGAGGATGGCCCGCAAGGCCGTGATGGGGCTGCGCAGTTCGTGTGAGGCGTTGCTGATGAATGCCTTTTGCGTGTCGTCGGCGCGATGCAGACGCGCGAGCATGTCATTCATGGTGAGCGCGAGGCGAGAGACCTCGTCGTCTCCCGGGGGAACCGGCACCCGCACCGAGAGGTCCGTCGACCGTACCGCCGAGACGGCCACGCGAATCTTCTCCATGCTGCCTAGCGCGGTGTTCAGCACGCGCCGCATTATCAGCAGCAGTACGCCCACGAGCACGACGCTGATGGCCGCGAGAATACCGATCGCGCCCTGAAACACATCGGTCTCGCGCCGCAGCGGCGTCGCGACGACGAGCGTGAAGTTCGCGTCGTCGACCCGCGAATAAAACCCCCTCGCGGCGATGGCGTAGGGTTCGCCCTCCTCGCCCGGTATGGCCGTGGACTGCTCGGTGAGCACCTGGTTGACGGCGGGGCGCAGGGTGGTGAGGGGAACGCGGGCCTCCACATCATTGCTGGCGGCGACGACCCCGACGCCATCGAGCACCTGCAACATGGAGCCTCGCGTGGGCACCTCGGCCAGCGCCTCGACCACGTCGTCATCGTCTTCGTCGATCACCCGGGCCACTTCGTGGGCCTGGTCGGTCACGGCAGATTCAGCGGACCTCCACAGCGATTGATTGACGAGCACCGCGTACGCTGCGATCACCGCCGCCAGCACCAGCACCATAGCGGCCGCGGTCGAAACCAAGATGCGGGTGCGCAGGGACCTCGACTGCCACCAGGTACGCAGGCTGCGTGCCATGCTGACCTCCTTGCGGCGACGGATGTTTTCTCCATGCTACCGACGCAAACTTGATGAGAAACCCGGCCGGGGCTGCTGCTTCGGCCCCGCAGGGCCTACAATCGCGGAATGTCTGCATTTACAATCCGCCGCAGCGCCGTGATTCCCGCGAGCGCGAGCACCCTGTTTGAACGCGTCAACGACTTTCACCGCTGGGTCGACTGGTCCCCCTGGGAGACTCTCGACGCCGATCTGCAGCGCAGCTACTCCGGCCCCGACGCCGGCGTCGGCGCCACCTACGGCTGGTCCGGCAAGAAGGCGGGCGCGGGCAGTATGCGTATCACCGAGGCGTCCGCCCCTGCCGACGCCGCCCCCGGGCGTATAGAGATTGACCTGCGCTTCACCAAGCCGATGCAGGCCAATAACGTCACGGTGTTTACGTTCACGCCGCAGGGCGACGGCACGCTCGTGGAGTGGGCGATGAGCGGCGTCAACGACACGCTGTTCAAGCGACTGTTCGCGAAGGTGTTCAGCATGGACAAGATGGTCGGCCGCGACTTCGAGAAGGGCCTCGCGGCGCTCGAGAAGGCGGTAGCGGCGTAGGTTTCGGCGTCGGTTTCGGACCGTTCTTGCACCAATGGCCCGAATTCGAACATATGTACGATATGCTTGACCAAGCATGACGACGGAGGAATATTGAACGACCTTCAACTCTCCCGAGCATCTCTCGTGGCGTTGTTGCGGCCACCCGTGGCCAAAAAGCCGGCTCAAGTGCGCCAGGACTTCACCCTGGGAATAGGGTGGCACCAGCAACTCAGCGACACGCTCGACAACCCCCGTCGACTTAACGAGGAACTTGCACGAGCTGAAGAGGCAATTGCCGCTTGGGAGGCCGACGGCACCAGATTCCTGACATTCCAGGATCCCGACTATCCCGCGCAACTTCGCGACGTGTACGACTACCCTCTTTTTGTCTTCGCACGAGGGAAACTCCTCGGGGAGGGCGTCCGAGACCGCGGCATTTGCATTGTAGGGTCTCGAAATGCCAACGCCGCTGTCCAACGATTCGCAAGTGATTTCTCTCGGGCTGTTATTGAGCGAGGTGGCTGGACAGTCGTTTCCGGACTCGCTCGAGGAATCGACGCGGCCGCACATCGCGCTGCGTTGGACTTGGAAGCTCGAACCGTCGCCGTCATTGGCACCGGCGTACACAAGACTTTTCCCCAGGAGAACGAAGAATTGCAACGCCGACTTGAGATGGACGGACTCGTAATTTCCCAGTTCTGGCCAGACGATGGCGCCAATGCCAGGCACTTTCCCATGAGAAATGCAGTGATGTCAGCATATGGCAGAGCGACTGTTGTCATCTACGCAGAGGAGAGTTCCGGCACCCGCCACCAAGTAAAGCAAGCGGTCAAGCACGCTCGGCCCGTGATCATCACACCGAGCGTGTATGAGCGTACGAGTTGGGGTAAGGCGCTAGCTGACGATCCAAACACTGCAGTTCGCGTGGCCACAGACCAAGAGCACGCGTTGGCTCTACTTGAACGAATCGCTTCGGCGGGCCCTCATCTCCCTGAATCCATCGAAGCAGTCTTTCAATGACTGCGGCTGCCTCATGGACCGACGCTGCAGCTTTTGCAACGATCGCCACCTTGGCCAGCAACACAGGCTGCGTGGCCGCGCACGTGCCGATGTATGAACTCTGCGGCACTTGCAGGCTTCCCGTGGACAACTACCCTCGTTGCGTACAGTGCAACGCTCACCACGTTGCGGCACAAAGCACCGGGAGCAGCCTTGCAGATCGCGCCGCATTCTTCACATATGCATGGATGAGTGAACCCAAGGGACCTGCACAAGGCAAAGGCCGGAGCGGCCTGCAAATGTACCACGCGTTGTCACGTTACAAGGCGGGCCCCAGCGACCTTACCTATGGAAGCCCATTCCAGCTGGTATACACGATGCTTTGGGCACCCCTACGACGGCACGGCAAATGCCTCACGGCGATTAGTCGCAAACGCCCAAGTTGCGTCGCCTTCGTACCCTCCTCAAAGGTGCCTCCCCGCACAGCACTTCATGACCTCATCAAGCCGTTGTCGCCCAACCTCGAATTCGTGCCTACCGCGGCAGTTGGGGGCAAGGACCGATCATTCTCTCCCAAGAGAATACGAGTTACCCCGACCGATAACGTGAGCGGTGCTCACGTGGTGCTGTTCGAAGATACGTGGGTTTCAGGCGGTTCCGCCCAAAGCACTGCGGCGGCTCTCAAGTCCGTCGGCGCGGACGAAGTCAGCATCATCACCATTGCCAGGGCCTTAGACGGCAGCTGGGGACCCACTCAGCAGTACTTCACTACACACCCAGAGAGAACCCCCTACGATCTCGACGCGTGCCCGTTCACTGTCGATAGTTTGTGCCCAAGTCGCACACTCTAGCGCTCGAGATCGTAGTCGCCACCGGCGTGTTCCCTGTAAATCACGCCCTTACGTTGAAACACGAAGACACCTCGACTGAAGCGGCCGGACGCCACGGGGGCCGGGTTGGCACTGCCAGCCCGGCCCCCGCGTTCCTCATCGCACAGGAACAGACATGACTCATGCGGTGTATTACTGGCCGCTCTGCGCCCCCGCGACATCCGGGGTATCGCCCGGCTCGGGCGCATCGTTACCCTGGGCTTGATCTCCAGCCCCACCGTTGTCTGCCGAGTCGGGGGCGCCGCCGTGGTCGTCGTTGGTTTCGGTGTCTCCGGCCTCGTGGCCCAGCACCTTCCCGCTGCCCGCATCAACCATCACGTCAGTAGCGGCGCCCTTCCCGTCGGTGACGCTCACGGTGTACACCACCCAGCCGTCTTCCTCGCCGAGTTTGGTCTCCGAAACGGTTCCGGGCACCGCAGCCTTCGCGGCGGACTCCGCCTGAGCCGAGGTGATGGTAGCGATCTTTTGCAGGGCGGCCTGCTCCGCCGCGTCGTTTTGCTCGCCATTTTCGGAGGGTGCCTTGAGGCTGCCCGTGACGTGCTGCTCGGCAGAATCCGCGACGTCCGGAGTGTCGCCGGGCTCGGGAGTATCCGGAGTATCAGCCTTGTCCGTCTGCGCGAGCGTAGCCTGATGGGTCGTGCTGACGCTCGAGTGGTTGGCGGTGTAGGCCTGGGCAATGCTCGCGGTGCCCGCGACCCCGCCCAGCAGTACCAACCCGGCGATGCTCGCGCCGAGGAGGGCTTTCTTGTTCTTCTTGAGAGCCGACATGATGTCTCCTTGAAATGCTCAACCCGATCGTCTCGGGTTCGGGCCGGGATCTCCTGACCGCAATTCCATCGTGCAGAACCCCGCCTGAAGACCTGCTGAAGTCGACCCGGAACCCCCCGGCGTGTGCCCCCGTTCATCATGTAGTTGAGGCGCGAATGGTCGCGCTCCCGTGAAAGGCCCCGTCATGCGCGTGCTGCTCGTTGAAGATCACCCGAACATTGCCCTACCCCTCAAAGAAGGCCTGACCAAAGAGGGTTTCGTGGTCGAGGTCGAGCATGACGGCATCCTCGGCGAATGGCGCGCCCTGGAGGACGATTGGGACGTGATCGTGCTCGACATCATGCTTCCGGGCCGCAACGGCTACGACATCTTGAAGGCGATTCGCCGCCGCAAGATCTGGACCCCCGTACTCATGCTCACGGCAAAAGACGGCGAATACGACCAGACCGACGCCTTCGACCTCGGCGCCGACGACTATCTCAACAAGCCGTTTAGCTTCATGGTGCTCGTGGCGCGGCTTCGCGCGCTCGTGCGACGCGGCAAACCCAAACGACCCGTCGTGCTTGAGGTGGGCGATCTCAGCCTCGACCCCACCACCTGCGAGGTCCGTCGCAATGGCACGCTGATCGCCCTGACCACCCGCGAGTACGGCATCGTGCACCATCTCATGCGTCATGCCGACGAGGTGGTCTCGAAGATGAGCATCCTCGACCACGTGTGGGACCCGTCGTATGAGGGCAGCGAAAACATCGTCGAGGTGTACGTCGGCCAGATCCGCAAGAAGATCGACACCCCTTTCGGCTGTACCACGCTGCTCACCGTGCGCGGCCACGGCTACCGCATCACCGCCGCGGGCCCGGGCGCGGCGACCTGAGGCCGACCGGCTAGTCGGCCACCGGAGCGTCCGCAATATTGGACGCCCCGGTGGCCCCGGCGGCCCCGGACGCCCCGGTGACCGGTATGGCCAATTCAAACCGGCACCAGCCGTCCGGGGCGACATCGGCCCTAATGCGCCCCCCGTTGACCTCGGCGAGGGCCTTCACGATGGCGAGGCCGAGGCCGCTGCCGCCGCTGTCGCGCTGGCGCGACTCGTCGAGGCGCACGAACCGCTCAAATATGTGGTCGCGCAAGTCTTCGGGGACGGGGGCGCCGTCGTTGTCGACGGTGACGATGCAGTGCTCGCCGCCCCGGCGCGCTTCGAAGCGCACGGTGCTGACGGCGTGACGCGCCGCGTTGTCGGCGAGGTTGCGAAGCATGTGGCGCACGTGCTCGGTGTCTGCAAAGAGCACGCAACCGGGGCCCACGTCGCCGCTGACCTGGTGGTCGGTGATGGTTTGCAGGTAGAACACTTCGTCCCAGATGAGGTCTTCGGCATCGACCCGCTGCGGATTCGCCGTGAGCCCCCGATCGTCGGCCTTGGCGAGGGTGAGCAGGTCATACACGAGGAGTTCAAGGCGTTGCGTTTCTCCTAGCGCCGTGCGGGTTGCGGCGGCACTTAGGCCCTCGGGTGCAACCTCCAGCATCGCGCGGAGTGCCGTGATGGGGCTGCGCAACTCGTGCGACGCGTTGCTTACGAACGACCGCTGCGTGACGTCGGCCCTCTGTAACCTGTCCAGCATTCCGTTCATGGTGTCGGCGAGGCGAGAGACTTCGTCTCCAGCGGGCGATACTGGCACGCGCACTGAGAGATCGGTGGCACTGATCTCGGCGACGGACGCGCGTACCTGCTCCATACTGCCGAACGCGGATCTGAGCACCCGCGCCACGAGAAAAACCAGGCCGACGAGGAGCACGGCTCCGATGCTCGACAAAATGATCGTGGCGCCTTGCAGCAATGCGAGCTCGCCCTGCAGCGGCGTGGCCAGCACCGCGACGAAGTTTGCATTGCTCTTGGCGTGATGGAACCCCATCGCGGCGACGGCGTAGGGTTCACCCAACCCGTTCGGTGTCGTCTCGGTGCGGTCGCTCTGCACCTCCCCCACACCGGGTCGCAACTCGGTGAGGGGGGCTCGAGCTGCCGCGTCATTACTCGCCACGACGGCACCAGACGCATCGAGAATCTGCAGTATCGAGCCCCGCGTGGGTATGTCATTGAGGGCGCCCGCTGGCGACTCGTCGCTTTCTTCGAGAATTCCCGCGACCTGCCGCACCTGCGTCTCGGCGGCTGTGGTCGACGACGACGTCAGCGCCGCATGGGTTAGGACCACGTAGGCCAGCACCATCGCGACGAGCGCCAGCGCGGTGGCACCAGCCGTAGTGGTGAGGATCCGGGCCCGCAGCGACTTCGATCTCCACCACGACTGCGTTTCGGTGCGCATGATTGCCTTTCGTTGGCGACTGCTTCGCGAAAGGGTACCGGGTCACGCCTGAAGATTCACTAACTGCGCGGGGCGTCCCGCCCCCTACTCGTTCAGCCCGCAACTACGAGTTGGACAAGTCCGCAGCACGTTCGACCAACTGACCACTGTCCATGGCTGCGCGTAGATGTTTCGCTACCCTTCGCGCGAATTCAGGTGCACCCGCCCTTCGAAGTGCCAGCGGGAGATTAGCGTGCTGGTTTCTCTGCATAAAATAACGAAATTGATTCATCGCCACTTCGAACACGATTTCAGGCGCCGAACCATCGACTAGAACTAGAAATTCATCGGCCGTGTAGATCTCGTAGGGCAAGTTCTGACCATCAGCAGGAACGAGACCTTTCCGATCATTTGTCACAACATAACTCGCATCACACGCTATCGCAGCAGCATGAACGTGTGCATCATTGATGTCTGTTCTAGAAAACCCAGGATCAGGCCTGTAATCTCGAATGCGCCCATCAGCGAATGCTGATTCAACTCTCTCGCGCAAAGCGCTCAGGGCGCCGCCCTCAAGATGCGGATAACTGCGCCGAATGCTGTAAATCGTCTCCGCCAGAATGTCTTCAGTCCAACACACCGTGAACAATTCACCCACCTGCGAAGTACTCAATAGACCGAGTCAATCCCGCAAGACTCTCGAATAAAACACATTTGCATCTACAACAGCGCGGGCATTTGCTTTCACATCATTTGAGTAATACAAATAGCGGGCTACAGCCCCAAAGCGTCTTCAAATTCGCGCAGCGACTCCATCTCCGCGCGTCGGGCCGCCAGGCGCTCAAGGCGCAAGGCAATGACTTCACTTGTCGTGAGGCGATTATGAGCACCGACTTTGCGCGAGGATAAAACGCCGCCTTCAATCATTTTCATGACGGTTGGCCTCGAAACACCGAGTAACTGCGCCGCTGTCGTTGTTGTAATCTCGGCGGGCGCGGCACCGATGGTGACTGCACGCCCTTCTGCCAACGATCCCACGAGGCGCGTCAGAGCACTCATCAGGTCAGCGCCGATTCGCGTGACACCTTCGTCTGAAACAATGTCCACACCGTGCGCGACGACGAGTTTCTTCGCGAGTTCGCGGGCCTCGGCCTGCGCCTCGGGCGTCAAAAACTGTTCTGTGGGCTGACTGAAAAACGTCGGCATGTCCCCCACCTCCTGATGCCAGAGTAACCAGTTACACTTGCAAGTGCAACCGGTAACACGGGGGGCGGAGCGGCGGGCGGGGGCTGCCAGCCCGGCCCCCCGCGCGTCCGCCCCCTACTCGTTCGTGTAGCAGCGCACGCGCGTGCACCACATCGACGACGCGTCGGTGCCCGGCTGTGCGCTCGACCCATCCGGCATGGGCGTGCAGCCGGGCGCGTCGGCGGGCTTGGCGCTGCCCGCGGCGGGAGCACCCATGGCCACCCACTCCTCCCACGTCACGTGATGCCACGAGCGGCACTCCCCCGCGAGGGGCTGGTAGCGCGTGGCGGGCCGGTAAATATCGCCCTTCGCGTCGCGCACGAGCACCGCAGAGACGGCCGCGGCATCGACCCTCGGGGTCGGGGCGTCGTCGCGCAGCCACTGCTCAAACGAGACGGGCACGGCGTAATCTGAGTCGCTGAACTGCCGAAACACGGTGGTTCCGCCCGGAGCCCGAAAGTACGAGTACCCAAGTTCGAGCGGCTTGGGCGAGCCCATCGACACCCACTGCGACAGGGTGAGCTTCAGACCCGCACCGCCGCCGAGGTTCACGTAGACGTCCGGTGAGGTGGCGTTGCGGTACACCACTTCGCCCGGCACGTTCGCGACGACTTTCGGCGTCGGTCGCCCCGCCGCCGCCCACTCCTGAGCCGTCAGCCATTGGCTGCTCTGCGCCCCGGTGGCGTTCGTGGTGACGCTAAAGACGCGCTCGCTGAACGCGTACTTCACGTAGGTGACGGCCTGCTGCTGCGCATTCGTTTCGGACGCCCCGAGGGCCGGGCTGGCAGCCCCCACGGACGCCCCGAGGGCCACAAGGGCTACGGACGCGCGGCGCCCTAGTTTTCGGCCCTGGTGGCGGCTGGTGATTTCTCTTTGCATGACGACCTCCCCTAGTGTCGCGCCGTGGGCGCGAGCCGTGACTCACGAGGCGGTGACGGTTACGCCTCGTGTCGGCGCGGGCCCCGCGATACGGCGAGTCTACTGGCCTTCATAACCCCCTCAGGGCAAAATTCGGATCAGACACCCCTTGGAAGCTTCGAAACTTACATGACATCGACCTGCCCATTCACCCCTAGACTGCGCCATTCCGCGGCGATTCTTCATATGCCGCGAGGCTGCCCGGCGAGCGGCGTTACCGCCCGCGCTCATCCTTACGGCCTGCTAGGCTCCGCACCCGGCACGCAAAAGTCTGACCGAGACGGGTATAGTCGAATCATCGAGCGAGAGGAGCTCCCGTGGCACTTGCCCGCACCGGCGCGGCCGCAAACAAGACGATCGGCCAGAAGATCTTGCGGCCCCGCCAGCAGGTCGAAGAGTCCCTCCGCGCCGCCATTTTGGACGGCGACGTGCGCGCCGGCGAGAAACTACCCCCCGAAACTGAGCTCGCCCGGCAATTCGGCGTCAGCCGCCCCACGATCCGCGAGGCCCTTTCTGCGCTCGAATCGCAGGGGCTGATTCACAAGGTGCCCGGCGCGGGCGGGGGCAGTTTCGTGCAGGCCGTAGATCACAACGCGCTCGGCCAGGTGATGCAGGAGTCCATGCATAACCTACTCGAGCTCGGCAGCGTCAGCTTCGCCGAGGTGGCCATGGTGCGCCAGCACCTCGAGGTACCGAGCGTGGTACTGGCCTGCGAGAACCGCACCGACGCCGACATCGCAGAGCTCAAGCAGATTCTCGAGGGGCAGCGCACCCGCTCCGTCGACGACCCCATGATCCGCACGCTCGACGCACAGTTTCACACCGCCATCGCCCGCATGTCCGGCAATCGCATCCTCGCCTCGCTCGTGCACGCCCTGCACAGCGAAACCGAGCCCGCCACCTACGTCGACATCAACCCCGAGGTGGGGCGCACGACGTTCGGCCAGCACGTCGCGATTGTGCGGGCCATCGAAAATCGCGACCCCGCCGCGGGCACCGCCGCGATCACCGAACACCTCACCTACCTGCGCGAGCACCTCCTCGTCAGCGAGCCGAACTAGACGGCCTCCTCGGCGCGGTCCGCGGCGGCAAGCTCCGCGGCGTTCGCCACGTACCCGTCGATGTGGCGCTCGTCGGGCCCGTTGTAGGCCGCGAGCGGGCGAATGAGGGCGTTGGCGGCCGCCTGTTCGAGAATGTGCGCGGTCCATCCGGTAATGCGCGCCGCCACGAAGAGCGGCGTAAACGTCAGTACGTCGAACCCCATCAGGTCGTAGGCGGGGCCCGAGGGGTAATCGAGATTGGGGTAGATGCCCTTGCGGCCCACGAACTCGGCTTCAAGGGTGCGATACAGGTCGAGCACCTCGGGCCGGTCGTAGTGCTCCGCGAGCGTTTCGAGCGCCGCCTGCATGGTCGGCACGCGCGAGTCGCCCCGCTTATAGACGCGGTGCCCGAAGCCCATGATCTTGCGCTTCTCCGCGAGCGCGGTGTCGAGCCACGCCGAAACCTGGTCGGGGCTGCCGATCTCGTGGAACACATGCAGCACGGCCTCGTTAGCGCCGCCATGCAGGGGCCCCTTGAGCGCCCCGATGGCGGCGGTGACCGCCGAGTACAGGTCACTCAACGTCGACGTGACCACCCGAGCGGTGAACGTCGAGGCGTTAAACGAATGCTCCGCGTAGAGAATCATCGAGCGATTGAAAGCATCAACCACCACCGGGTCGGCCTCCTCGCCGAACGTCATCCACAAGAAATTCGCGGCGTAGTCCAGGTCGTCGCGGGGCTCGATCAGGTCTTCGCCGCGCCTGCGCCGCTGACCGTAAGCCACGATGGCGGGCAAAGCGGCAAACAGTCGCGCACTGCGTTCGAGGTTTTGCGCGGGGGTGCCCGTCGCGTCGAGCACGCTGCCGCCGTCGGCGAAGTCTTTAGCGCCGATCGCGCTCACCGCGGTGCGCACCTCGTCCATGGGGTGCGCACCGGTCGGCATCAGGTCGATGACCTGCTTCACCTCGGGGGCGAGCGCACGATGCTGGCGCTCGGTGGCGCGAAACTCCGCCAACTCAGCCTCGTTGGGCAGTTCGCCGTTCCACAGCAGGTACGCGACCGCCTCGAACGGCTGCGTGCCCGCGAGTTCCTGCACCGGATACCCGCGATATAGCAGGCTGTTCGTCAGGGGGTTGACCTTCGAGACCGCGGTGTAGTCGACGACAACCCCGTCGAGCCCCTTCTTTATGTCTTCACTCATGCTGGCTCCTTTGCCGTTCGCGCCCTGCAGACGCTACTTTTCGATGTCGAAATTAAAGACGCCCGAATCGAAGGCGTTATACCCCTCGTAGTCAATGAGGTCGTAGAGGTCGGCGCGGTGCTGCATCGCGCCCAGTTGGCTCGTGAGGTGACCCTCCGCGGTGAGCGTGTCGAGGGCCCGCTCCGCCGCGCCCATCGCCATGCGCAGCAGCGATACCGGCCAGATAATCATCCGGACGCCGGCCTCCCGCAGTTGGTCGACCGAGAACAGGTCGCTTTTTCCGAACTCCGTCATGTTCGCGAGCACGGGCACCTCGAGCGCGTCGGCGACGGCCCTGAACTCCTCGACCGAGCGCATCGCCTCGGGGAAGATCGCGTCGGCACCGGCCTCTACGAGACGCTGGGACCGGGCAATCGCGGCGTCCAGACCCTCGACCGCGCGAATATCGGTGCGGGCCATGATGAGGAAGTTCGGGTCGCGGCGTGCCTGCACGGCGGCGCGAATGCGCTTGACTGCGGTGGCCTCGTCCACCACCTCTTTGCCATCGAGGTGGCCGCATCGCTTGGGGTTGACCTGGTCTTCGATGTGGGTGCCGGCCAAGCCTGCGTCTTCAAGAATCTGTATGGTGCGCGCGAGATTCATGGGCTCGCCGAAGCCCGTATCGGCGTCAACGATGGCGGGTAGCTCGGTCATGCGGGCGATCTGCCCGGCCCGCTGCGCCACCTCGGTCAGCGTCGTGAGGCCGATGTCGGGTAGGCCCAGGTCGGCCGAGAGCACGGCCCCCGAGATGTAGACCCCCTCGAAGCCCTTGCGTTCGATGAGCTGCGCCGAGAGCGGGTTAAACGCACCGGGAAACCGCATCAACTCGCCGCTCGCGAGGCGTTCGCGGAACAGCCGGCGTTTCTCGTGTGCGGGCGTGGGGGCGTGCAGCATTAGAACAGCCCCCGCGGATTCGTGACGGATTCGAGCACGCCCGGCGCGGCGATGATCGACAGCTCGGCAACCTCGGCCGCGGTCAGTTCGGGCAGTCGCTGCGCAAGGTCGAGAAACCGCTCGATCTCGGCGGGTTCGAGCACGCCCTCGGCGAGGGTGCGGAACTTGCTCACGTAGTTCTCCCGCGCGAACGGCCTCGCGCCGAGCGGGTGCGCGTCGGCGACGGCAATCTCGGCGGTGACGCTCTCGCCGCCCACGAGGGTGATTTCGACCCGGCCGCCGAAGGCCTTCTCGTCGGGGTCCTCCGAGTGGTAGCGGCGCGTCCACTCGTCGTCGAGGGCTGTCGTGACCTTGTTCCACAGCTCGACCGTGTCGGGGCGCGCGGCCCGGGCGGGCGCGTACGACTCGACGTGATGCCAGCCGCCGTCCTGCAGCGCCACGGTGAAGATATAGGGAATCGAATGGTCTAGGGTCTCGCGAGACGCAGTGGGGTCGTACTTTTGCGGGTCGCCCGAGCCCGAACCGATCACCACGTGTGTGTGATGCGACGTGTGCAGCACGATCGCCTCAATGTTTTGCGGGTCGCGCAGTTCGGGGCGTTCGGTGCCGAGCCGACGCGCGAGGTCGATCCACGCCTGCGCCTGGTACTCGGCCGAATGCTCCTTCGTGTACGAATCGAGAATCGCCCGCTTGGCCTCGCCGGGCGCGGGCAGCGGCACTTCGTAGCGGCCCTCGGGGCCGTCGAGCAGCCACGCGATCACGCCGTCTTCGCCCTCGTAAATGGGCGACGGCGAGGTCTGCCCGCGCATCGCGCGATCTACCGCCTCGACCGCCATCTTGCCCGCGAACGCAGGGGCGTGCGCCTTCCACGTGGAGATCTCGCCCTTGCGGCTCTGCCGCGTGGCCGTGGTGGTGTGCAAACCCTGGCTGACGGCCTGAAAAATCACCTCGGCGTCCAGACCCAGCATGGTGCCGATGCCCGCGGCGGCCGAGGGGCCGAGGTGGGCCACGTGGTCGATCTTGTGTTTGTGCAGGCTGATGGCCCGCACGAGGTCCATCTGAATCTCGTAGCCCGTCGCGATGCCGCGCACGAGTGCCCTGCCGTCGCAGCCCGCGTGCTGCGCAACCGCGAGAATCGGCGGAATGTTGTCGCCCGGGTGCGAGTACTCGGCGGCAAGAAACGTGTCGTGAAAGTCGAGCTCGCGCACCGCGACTCCATTGGCCCAGGCAGCCCATTCGGGGCTCGAGAGCGTCGCCAGGGCGCACCCGAACACCGTCGCACCCTGGCCGTTGCGGCTCACGGGGTGATCGAGCGCCTGCGCCCGCGCCGAGACGACGGGGCCGCGCGTGAGCGACGCCGCGGCCACCGAGGCGTTGTCGATCACGCGGTTGATGATCATGTCGGTCACCTCGGCGTCCACCTCGACGGGGTCTACGGCCACCTGGGCGATCTTCCAGGCGAGTTGCTCCTCGCGCGGCAGGGGCTCGTCGCTGCGGTAAGTGCGTACGGGGTGCAAGACGGTCATCGGTGCTCCTGGGTTCACGAGGGCTTCCTGCCCTCCCCAGGATATTCACGATAGGCATCGACCTGCAGCGATTGGCCAGAACTCAGCGTGGCTAGGGGCCAATTTCGGACGCGCCGGCGGCACGTGCCCGGCCAACCCTGGCACTCGGGCGTCCGGGGTTCAGGCCCGCGTAAAGAACCGCCGCGCACAGAGGACCGCGTACACGAGGGCGACCAGCACCGGCACCTCGATCAGGGGCCCCACCACACCCGCGAGGGCCTGCCCGCTCGTGACGCCGAAGGTCGCGATGGCGACCGCGATGGCGAGCTCGAAGTTGTTGCCGGCTCCCGTGAAGGCGAGGGTCGTGGTGCGGACGTAGCCGAGCCCAAGGCCGCGACCGAGCAGCATGCCGAGGGCAAAGACCACCGCAAAGTACGCGAGCAGGGGCAGTGCGATGCGCGCAACGTCGAGGGGTTGGCGCGTGATGGTGTCGCCCTGGAGGGCGAAGAGAATCACGATGGTGAAGAGCAGGCCGTAGAGCGCCCACGGGCCGAGTCGCGGCAGCAGGATATTTTAGTACCAGTCGCGGCCGCGAGCGCGTTCGCCGAGCGCGCGGGTGAGGTACCCGGCGGCGAGCGGGATGCCGAGAAACACCAGCACCGACAGGGTGATCGAGGCGGCGGAGAACTCGGCGCTCGTGGTGGGCAGGCCCAGCCAGGCGGGCAAGACCTGCAGGTAGAACCAGCCGAGCGCGCCGAACGCCACGACCTGAAACACCGAGTTGAGGGCGACCAGTACGGCGGCGGCCTCGCGGTCTCCGCAGGCGAGGTCGTTCCAGATCAGCACCATGGCGATGCAGCGGGCGAGGCCGACGATGATGAGGCCGGTGCGATATTCGGGCAGGTCGGAGAGCAGTGCCCAGGCGAGGGCGAACATGATGGCGGGGGCGATCACCCAGTTGATGAGGATCGACGCGATGAGCAGTCGCCGGTCGCCCAGCACGCGCCCGGTTTCGTGGTAGCGCACCTTGGCGAGCACCGGGTACATCATGATCAGCAGGCCGAGCGCGATGGGGAGCGAGACGCCCGCGACCTGCACGCTTTCGAGTGCGTGGTTGAGGCCGGGCACGAGACGGCCTAGGCCGATGCCAAGCAGCATCGCGGCGAGGATCCACACCGGGAGGTACCGGTCGAGGGTCGAGAGCCGGGCGGAGACGGGCCTGGTGTCGAGGGCCATGCGAGTATCCTTAGATCGATGTTCGTCAATGTCTTGACAGTCGTCGAAATATCGACAACCATCAATGTGACGCCGCCCGCATGAGGAGACACCATGGCCAGCACCCCCGAATGCTGCACCCCCGCCGCCCCGGGGGCGCCCCTGGGTGCCGCCGCCGACGACATCGCCCGGGTCTTCAAGGCCCTCGCAGACCCCAACCGCGTGCGACTCTTCGCGATGATCGCGGCGCTTGATGGCGGCGAAGCCTGCGTCTGCGACCTCACCGCACCGCTGAACCTCGGGCAACCCACCGTGTCACACCACCTCAAGGTGCTGGTCGAGGCGGGCCTGCTCGCTCGCGAAAAGCGCGGCGTCTGGGCCTACTACTCGCTCGTTCCGGGCGCCCTCGAAACCCTCACCGCTCCCCTCACCGGAAAGATTCACGCATGACCACTCGCCCCGCCGTCCTCTTCGTCTGCCAAAAAAACGGCGGTAAATCGCAAATGGCCGCCGGGCTCATGAAGCTCGAAGCGGGCGACGCCGTGACCGTCACCTCGGCCGGCACAAAGCCCGGCAGCGCGGTCAACGGCCTCTCGGCGGAGGTGCTTGCCGACCTCGGCGTCGACATCGCGGGCGAAACGCCGCGCCTGCTCACCGAGGCCGACATGCGCCAGGCCGGGCACGTCGTGGTGCTCGGCTCCGAGGCCGTGGTTCCCGCGCTCGACGGGGTCACGGTTGAGGTCTGGGAGACCGACGAGCCGTCGCAGCGCGGCATCGAGGGCCGCGAGCGCATGGTGCTGGTGCGCGACGACATCCACGCACGTGTGCGCGAGTTGAAGAGTCGGCTGCTGGGCGGGTAGCCGGACGCTCCGGTGGCGGGGCTTGGGGGTGTGGGCCGGGTGGCCGGGTGGCTGGCCTGGTCGTCTCTGGGACTGGCCTGGTTGTCTCTGGTGCTGGCCTGGAGGGGTCGGCTCAAAAACCTGGGACCACCCCGCTACAGTGACCCCATGACACTCACCTTAGGATTCATCGGCATTGTGACGAGCGACCTTGCGGCCTCGCTCGCGTTCTATCGCGCCCTCGGCGTCGACATCGCGAAGGGCGCCGAAAATCAGCCCCACGTCGACGCGAAACTCGGCGACGGCACGGCCCTCGCCTGGGACACGATCGAGACCATCCGCAGCTTCGACCCGGAGTTCACGCCGGGCACGGGCGGCCACAAGATCGCGCTCGCATTTCAACGTAGTTCGCCCGCCGCGGTCGACGCTCTCTATGACTGCATGACCTCGGCCGGTTACACGGGCCATGTGGCGCCCTTCGATGCGTTTTGGGGCCAGCGCTATGCGACGCTGCTCGACCCCGACGGCAACTCGATCGACCTGTACGCGCCGCTCGAGTAGGGGTGTGCGGGGCCGTGCTGCGGGTCAGCGACGCCTCGCGCGCCGCGGGCGTTACCGCGCCCGCGCGAGACGGGCTACCGCCTCGGTGATCACCTCGGGAGCGCACGCTACGTTCATACGCGCATAACCAGTGCCGCCCGCGCCGAAGGCTGGTCCCCGGCTGAGCGCCACCTGCGCCCGGTCGAGGGCATGTGCGGCGGGGTCGTTGCCCCAGCCCAAGGCCGTGAGGTCGAGCCAGGCCAGGTAGGTGGCGTCCGAGTCGCGCAGGCGCGCCCCCGGCAGGTGCTCTGATAACTCGTGGCGCAGCAACTCACGATTCGCCACGATGGCGCGACGCACCTCGTCGAGCCAGTCGCCGCATTCGGCGAAGCCGATGCGCGTGGCGGTGAGGCCGAAGAGCCCCGTGCGAAAGCCGACCTCCTCGGGCAGTGCCGCCACGAGCGCCCGCATGCGCGGCGACGCCGTGACGAACAGCGCCGCCTTGAGGCCCGCGAGATTGAACGCCTTGCTGCCCGAGTGCGCGGCGATCGCGTGGGCCCGGGCCGCGTCGCTGACGTCGAGATAGGGAGTGAACCCGACGCCCGGGTGCGTGAGCGGCGCATGAATCTCATCGCTCACGACGCTCGCCCCGTGACGCTCCACGATCTCGGAGAGCGCGGCCAGGCTCTCGCGCGAATGCACGAGCCCCACCGGATTGTGCGGGTTGCACAGCAGCACCGCCCGCGCCCCCGCCGCGAGCGCCGCGTCGATGCCCGGCAGGTCCAGGGCATAGGCGTCGCCATCGTCTACTAGCGGAACGGGTACCGGACGCGCGCCCGCCTCGGTAATCATGTCGGGGAACGGTTGGTAGACGGGTGGGGTGATAACCACGCCCGCGCCGGGTTCGACCAGGCGCCGCAACGACTCGACGATCACGACGCTGACATCGGTCGTGTAGGCGACCGCGTGGGGGTCGACGTGCCAGGCCCAGCGCACGGCAGCGAACTGGGCGAACGCCTCGGCGGCGGCGCGGTCCTCAGGGTTTGCGTATCCCGTGTCGCCCCGGGCAACCATCGCGGCGAGCGCGTCGCGGATCGGCGGCGCGAGGGGAACGTCCATCTCGGCGACGAACAGGGGCAGCACGTCGGGGCCGAACACGGTCCACTTTTCGCTCGTTCGCTGTCGCACGTCGCTGAGCGGCAGGAAGGGAGTCATGCTGCCAGGGTAGCGCGGGGCCGGCGCGAGGGGGCCGCGCTTTGTGTGTGGCGGTTCGGTTCGACTGCCGCAAACGTTGCGCATGGCAAACGAGATTCGACCACGCGTACACGGTTAGTCGTCTACAAGTCCATGGCTTCACTGACACTGCTTGCCCCTCTTCCGGCACTTCTTGCCACCCTTGCGGCTCTTCTTACCCCCATTGCGGCCCCTCTTGCCGTCCCCGCTCTACTTCTTACTGCGCCGCGGACGGTTGGCTGGCCATGCATCGGCATCTGGACGCACATGCGGCAATTGCTTTTCAACAGAGGCTAAGTAGTTCAAAGTCATGGCGACCGTCAACAACTCCCGCAGGAGTTCGACGAATACGCCCGGGTCGACACCAAGGGCGGCGCACACGAGATAGGTCTGGATGATCTGCAAGCTAATACTCACGCCGTGAACCATGCGCAAACTTCGGAGGCTAGCCTGTCACTTTTTGCCCAGCACGGCTCTCTAAGACTTCACGCACCTGGATTCGGCGAGATCCACTTCAGGCCACCGCAATGCCCGTCGTGTTATCAAAGGTCCGGCTCCAGTTCGCGATTGAGGTAGAGGCTCCAGTCATGATTGATCACCCGCTGGGGTGTACGCTCGGGTGCCAGCCTCGAAGGCCGAGTCGCCCGATCCCTCGCGAACGCGGCAAACTCGTCAAACCCCGGGCGTTACGCCAGGTCGGTAAAGGTCGAGATGACCCACCCTGCGCGTCGAGCAGCAGCTGCTGGCCTTGCGGTTGCTGCTTGCCGGAGCTGTTCCCACCCAAATTTGCTCGATTCTGCAAGTTCGCATCGGACTGTCGCCGCGTTATTAAGGCCGCCAGAGTATGAGTGGTCAGCTGCCACATCGGGGATCGTCGTCTCGGCGGTGGAAACCCTGACGAAATGAGAGCGCGTCGCCACGTTTTCAACCCACGGTGGTTCATTGCTCGGCCTGACGAACGCGAACCTCGGCCGCCCCACCACTAGGACACCCACAACCCCCTCACCGGCATCACCCACTCGCAGCGCGGCGCGAGAGCGTGCAGTCGGGTTCTCAACTGAGCTTCGGGCAACGATAGCCTCCGCGAGCCCCACGGCGACCACGGCCCAGGGCCCCCACGCTCCCCACACCAGCGCGCCCGCCACCAGCGCGCCCGCCACCAGCGCGCCCGCCACCAGCGGCGCCGCCACCTGCGCCAACGTAAACGAATATTGCAACGCGGCCATGAAGCGTCCGGCCCGCCCCTCGGGCGCGAGCGCCTGGGTCGCCGAAAACAGTCGCGGCACGCAGACCATGGCTCCCGCGCCCAGGGCGAGCACCGCAGCGAGAATCGCGATCGTGCTGGCCAGCGCGCCCAACACCCCGCGAGCGCCATGAGCGACGCCCACAGTAGAAACAACCCTGTCGCGAGCAGCAGGTTGGCGCGCCGCGAGAGCCTCGCCGTCACGCGCACCGCGATGGTCGCACCCACGCTCGTGGTCACCGACAGCACGGCGATGCTGACTCCCGCCACCCACGTAGGCGCCGCGGAATGCCCCGTGACGAATACCGGGGTGGCCATGAGGTGCAGGTCAACGGGCAGGTTGAGCGCAACCGCGACGAGAATCAGGGCGAGAAAACCGGGCGTGCGCAGCACCGAGACGGTCGCGGGCTGGGCTCCGGTCTCGGACGCCAGGGTGGCCCGCCCCCCGGGCACCCCCAGCGCAATGATGACCGCGGCGAGCAGGCACGAGACGAGGTTCGCCACGAGAAAGGCCATGAGCACCTCGCTGCCGAGACGTTCAAGAATGAAAGCCGCCAGGGCGGTGGCCACCGCGAAGGCCCCATCGCGGGCCATGCTCGCGCGCGCGAAAGAGACGTCGCCTCCCTCGCCGACGGGGTAATCAGCGATCAGCGCAAACACGGAGGCGTAGAACGCCTGCATGCCGCATGACCACAGCACGGCCCCCGCCACGAACGCCACCGTCGAGCCCGTGAGCAGGAACAACGCGCTCGACGCCGCGAGCGTCAGCTGCGCCGTGAGCACGAAGGTGCGCGGCGCGAGGCGCAGCGATAGCCGCGAGATGAGCGCTGGCACGAGCAGCGCGACGACGGTGCCGACGCCGAGCAGGCGGCTCGCCGAGGCGAGGTCCCAGCCGCCGCTCGACTGCACATACAACAGCAGTTACGGCACGAACAGGCCGGAGCCAAAGTTGTCGAGGGCGAGCGCGGCGAGCAGGGCAACGCCGGGCGTGCGGGTTTTTATGGGGACTCCACGATTCCGGTGCCGGCCAGCTTGCCGAGCGCCTCTTTGCGCACCCACGCAGCGGTCGCGGCGCTCGGGTCGGAGTAGTGCTGGCGTTCGCTCGCGGGCACCAGGCCACGCACGGCCGCGAGCGCCGCCGGGGTCATCTCGGGTTCAAGGTCCACCCCGCAGGGGCGCGCCCCGAGGGCGACGGCCACGGCCCCGCGCGCGCGGCTGAGCGTGAAGTGCAGGGTCAGGTCGGTCTCGCGGGCGGGCGCGGGCGCGAGGCAGGGTTTGCTGTGGGTGCGTGAGCTGCAGGCGCAGGTCAGGCGGCCAAAAGCGATCTCAGCGGGGGCACGGCCGAGGCGCCCGGCGAGCAGGAAGCGCAGCAGCGCGTGGACCGTCACGTAGGCGGCCCGGTCGGCGTCGTGAACGAATCCGGACGCCCGCGCGGCCTCCTCCCGCGATAACACGGCGAGCAGCGGGGCCGGGTCGGCGGCGGCGGGTGCCGTCACGCACAGCACGGCGGCGGCACCCGGCTCGGTCGCGGCGGCGTCGCGCGGCATCAGGCCGCTCCGGGTCAGGCCGCTCCGGGTCAGGCCGCTCCGGGTCAGGCCGCTCCGGGTCCAGCTGCGCGAGGCCAGGCCAAGCTCCGCGCCACCAGCGACAGAGTGCACACTGTCGAGGTCCACGAACTCGACGCTCGAATGCGCGTCAGCGCCACCCGGCCCCTCGGCCCCGCCCGCGGCGCCACACCCGGCCACGGCGAGGCCGAGGTGGAGGGTGCCCGCGGGCCCCGGGAGCGTCCGAGCCCCGACCCACGGCGCAGCCCCGAAGGCGCGCGCGCAGGCGGAGGCGAGGTCGTGGTCGGTGGGGAGCATGGTTCCCTGGGTTGGCTGCCCCCAGCCTAGGCCCCGGCGGGCTCCCCGCGGGTGAGCAGCGCGTCGATGCGCCGCAACGCGTCGGACTGGTCGTCGCCGACGACCTCGTGCACCCACGCGAAGTAGTCGCGGGCGGCGCGCAGCAGCCCCGGCACGAACTCGCCCGACTCGACGCGGTGGAGCGTGCCCGCGACTCCGAAGAGCGTGGAGCCGCGCGTCACGCGAAGGGTGAGTTCGAGGGGCTGATCGGGGAACAAGGTGGAGGCCCGGCCGTGGGCACGAAACGCGTCACAGAGGTCGACGAGGCTCCACCAGATGCCCAAGGTCTCGTCCCACAGGCGGGGGCCGAACAGCTCGACGCCGTGATAGCGCAGCGACACGAAGCCGTCGCTGGGCACCTGGCCGCGGCGTTGGCGCTCGCGCCAAATGTCGACGGCGCGGGCGGGCTCGACCGCGATGTCAACGAGGTACTTCTCGTGGTGGGCGGCGAAGTCGTCGAGGTCGGTGACGGTCTCGGTCGCCAGCAGATAGGTAGTGGCGACGAGGGGTGCGGGGGTCATGGCAACTCCTATCGAGGGTAGAACTGCACGACTCGTCCTTTGTCTACCACAATTTTGTAGTTGACTCCGTTGGCAGTGCCAGTCCATTCAACCCGCTTGTTGGTGCCAGCAGCCTTCAGCCGAGTCGCACCTTGCTTGAGCGCAACATGAATTGTATCTCGCAGTCCAGCCACTGACATGCTGGGATTGAAGAAGGTCTGGGTAGCCTTGGTGCTGCCGTCCCAATACTGCGGATGGTGTCGCTTCAAGACGTGCGTCATGGCCGACTTGTCGAGGCGAAACGTGTGCGCACCCGCCTTGAATGTGAGTTGGCGAAAGGAGCCAAGCGCGTTTACCACGCGCGACGCCGGTGCTTTTGTGTACTTTACAGTTTTGCTTCCGACCTTAATTACAATCGTTGCGACTCGAATTCCGACAATTATTGCCGGAATCCAGAATGGGTCCGCCACAACGGGGTACGCATTCTGCGGACCGTGCTGCACATGCTGAATAACTTGATCACCACGAATTTCGTAGTGAGTTTGCACAGGGGCACCCGCTGCATCAACCGCCCACGGCGCCTCGAGGCGAGCCACGAGAACAGGCGTTGCATCACCTTCATGAACTTGCATGAAGTCGACACCACCATCAGCAGCCAAAACCGGCTGAACCCCAGCCGCAAGATCAAGAGTGAACGGATATTGCCGCGGGCTTTGGGAGGACTCAATCAGAACTCGGGCCTGGATGGCACCCGAATCGTGCGCCGTGACCGCCACATCAAAAGTCTCGTTCTCAAGCAGTGCAGCTCCTCCAGGTGCCACCGTCAACGAAGGATTCTTGGTGTCAGACGGCAACTCCATACCAAATGATTCTGCAGCATGGGATTCCACGATCACTGCGTCAGCGCCAGAATCGAGAGTGAGCACTGCCTGCTGGTCTCCATCGTCGCCGAACTGAACTTCGTGTGCGCTTATCGCACTCGCAGGCACCCCTGGATTCGGAGAGGCACCCGTTGCGCGGAGTTCCGCAAGATCAACAGCCCGCACCGCCTCCTGCGAGCCCGACGAGTCGGGCACATTTGTAGTGAAACCTGTGGTCAATAGGCATAGAGCCATCGCAGCAGCGACAGCCCGAGAGATGCGAGAACGAAAATTCATGAGCCAACCCCTTGATTAGTAACATCTTTGATACGTGGTGCCCACTGTACATGCTTCCTGGATGAAAATTGAATTATTTGGTGAACTTTTGCAGCAGCCGACCACTATTTCCAAAACACCCCAACTGACACTCTGAGCGCTACAAAACTCTTCGGCGCGAATTGGACACCCGCCCAGCCCCTAGCACCACTCAAGAGTCGATTCGCCACGGGCTAGAGCCACGCATTTGTGAATCACATACATACCGGAAGCGCGGCGGGCCGGTCCCTCGCGAGCCGTCTGTAGGCCCCCTTCATAAGTAATATTCGCAGGTAAACCGGTCTTCGGTGGGTCACTTTTATTGAATTGCATCGGAACTCGCGTCGCCCTGCGGTAGGGTCACCCCGGCACCGCTCCAACATCGCCCCACCCGCGCACCAGCGAAGGCAATCATGGCCACCACCCCGAGCACGGCACCCGACGCAGCCCCCTCAGCCACCGGAGCGTCCCCGGGTCTCGAACGCACCCTCAAACAACGCCACCTGTCGATGATCGCCATCGGCGGCGTGATCGGCGCGGGCCTCTTCATGGGCTCGGGCACCATCATCAACTCGACCGGCCCCGCCGTCATGATCACGTTTGCCGTCACGGGCCTCCTGATCGTCTGCGTCATGCGCATGATCGCCGAGATGGCCGTCGCGAACCCGGGCCTCGGCTCGTTCGCCGACTACATTCGCGACGCGCTCGGCCCGTTTCACGGCTTCACCGCCTCGATCATGTACTGGTACTTCTGGGTAATCGTGGTCGGTTTTGAGGCCGTCGCCGGAGCGCGTGCCGTGCAATTTTGGTGGCCGAACGCTCCTATCTGGCTGACCGGCGTGATCCTCCTGGGCGCCCTCACCATTACCAACGTCATCTCGGTAGGGTTCTACGGCGAGTTCGAGTACTGGTTCGCGGCGGTCAAAGTGTTCACCATCATCGCGTTCATCGTGCTGGGCCTGCTGTACATCTTCGGTGCCTGGCCGAACAAGTCGATGGACTTCTCTAACCTCACCGCGCACGGCGGGTTCTTTCCGCTCGGGTTCGGCGCCGTCGTGGTCGCCATCGTGACGGCCGTGTTCTCGATGATGGGCGCCGAGATTTCGACGCTCGCGGCCGCCGAATCGCGCGAGAAGGTGCGCGGCGTCGTGCGAGCGGCGAACTCGACCGCGATCAGGGTGCTGCTGTTTTTCGTGGGGTCGATGTTCGTGGTCGTGACGATTCTGCCGTACAACGACCCGGCGGTCGGTCAGTCCCCCTACGTTGCCGTGATGTCGAAACTGGGCATCCCCCACACGGCCGACATCATGAACATCGTCGTTTTGGTGGCCGTGCTCTCGTGCCTCAACTCGGGCGTGTTCACGGCCTCGCGCATGATCTACAGCGCGGCGCGGCGAGGCGAGGCCCCGCGCCAGTTGACGGTGCTGAACCATCGCGGCGTGCCCATTCGCGCCACTCTGATCAGTTGTATGGTCGGCTTTGCGTGCGTGGGTGCCACCGCGTTCATCGCCGCCGACACGGTGTTTAACTTCTTGCTCGCCACCTGCGGCGCCGTGGTGCTGTACGTCTACCTGCTGATCGTGTGCTCACACATCAAGAAGCGGTTCGAGTTTCAACGCACCCAGCCCGAGGTGTTGCAGGTGAAGATGTGGTTGTTCCCCGGCCTCTCGATCGTGTGCGCGCTCTCGATCGTGGCGATCCTCGTGGCGATGGTGATCGACCCTTCGCAGCGCAACAACATCACGTTCAGCATCGGCGTGTTCGCGCTCGTGGCGCTCGTGTACGCGATCTATCGGCGACAGATCGCGCAGGGAGCGCCCGCGTGGGCGGCCATCGTGGCCGAAGAAAAGCGCCGCGAGGCCGACCAGTCGGCCTGACCGGCGGCTACGCCCCGCCCAGTAACTAAGCCGTGCCCAGTAACTACGCCGTGCCCAGTAACTAAGCCGTGCCCAGCGTCTCGCGCAGTTGGGCGAGCACCACGCGCGCGGCCGTGGGCCCGGTATTGAGGTAGAACGCGTCGTCATCAACCTGCACCTTGGTGCCCTGGAGCGAACCCCACAGGGGCATGCCGGTGATCTCGCTCGGCTCTCCCTGCACGCCATAAAAGATGTAGTCGGCGTCGGCGAGGTCGAGCGACTCGGGGCTGATGTCTTGCGACGTCTTGTCGAACTGCTGGCTGGCGGGGCGCTGCAGCCCCGCGTCTTCGGCGACGGAGCCCGCGAACGAGGGCACCCCGAACACCCGCAGCCGGTCGGCATTCTTGCGCACAAACGAGACGGACGCCGGGGTGGTCAGGCTGGTACCGAGACCCGCCGCGTCCGCGTGGTACTCGGTAAGCCACGCCTGGGCCTGCTCGAGCTTGCCGAGGGCGTCGGCCATGAGTTGAAAATCTTGCTTCCAGTAGAGCCCCGTGCCCTGGGCCGCGATGGTGGGGGCGATGCGGGAGAACGTGTCGTAGAGGTCGGTGGCCCCGTCGCCGCTCGTGTTCATCATGATGAGATCGGGCTTTAGGGCCGCGATGGCCTCGAGCTTCGGTTCGCTGCGCAGCCCCACGTCGGGGGTCGCGGCAAGCCCCGGGTGCTCGGCCGCGTAGGCATCGAGCAGGTATTGCGGCACGATCTGGGCGCCCTCGGCACTCGTCGAACCGACGGGGGCGAGCCCGAGCAGCAGCAGGCCGTCGGCCTGGCCCGTGTTGATCACCACCACGCGCTGCGGCGCGCTTGGCACGGTCGTGGTGCCCGCGAAGTGCACGACATCGCGGGGGAACACGCCGTCGGCCTGGCCGCTGCCCTTGCCCTCCGGCATATCGCGCGGGGTGCGGTATTGGCCGGACGCCGCGGGGCTGGCCTGGCCCGTCGCGCCCGGCGCAGGGGTGGCTGGGGTGGCGTCTGCGCTGTTGTTAGTCGCCGACTCTGCGGGTGCGGTCTCTGCGCACGCGGCGAGGCCCGTGACGGCGGAGAGGGCGAGGGCGGCCAGGGCGGATCGGCGACTCAAAGATGACATGAGTCTAAGGGTAAAGTTTGCGCGAATTAGGGTGACCTAAATTCTCACCCGGGGCGATGGGCGGGCCCCTAGGCTCCGCCCAGCTTGCCGCCGAGCCGAGCCTGCATCTTCGCGCTCGCCTCGTTTAGGCCCACCACCTCAACGGACTTTCCGTAGCGCTCGTACTTGTCCTTGATCGAGTCGAGGGCCGCGATGGTCGAGGCGTCCCACAGGTGCGAAGCCGACACGTCGATCACGATGCGCGACGGGTCGTCGTGGTAGAGAAACTGCATGTAGAGATCGTTCGACGAGGCGAAGAACAGCTCGCCCGTGACCGTGTACGTCGCGACCCCGGTAGCGGGGGCCGAGTCTGCCAGCCCGGCCGCCGGAGCGTCCGACCCGATAGTGCCCGGCCCGCTCACGCCCGACCCGCTCACGGCCGGCCCGCTCACGGCCGGCCCGCTCACGACCCGCTCGACCCGCACGAGGTGCGAGACGCGCTGCGCGAATAGCACGGCGGCGCAGACCACGCCCACGACGACGCCCACCGCGAGGTTGTGCGTCGCCACAGTGCCCGCGACGCTCGCGACCATCACGAAGGTCTCGCTCTTCGGCATGATGCGCAGCGTGCGCGGCAGGATCGAATGCCAGTTGAACGTGCCGAGCGAAATGTAAATCATGACCGCCACCAGCGCGGCCATGGGGATCTGCGCGACCACCCCGCCGAGCACCACCGAGAACAGCAGCACGAAAATGCCCGCCATGAAGGTGGAGAGTCGCGTGCGCGCGCCGCCGCCCTTCACGTTGATCATGGTCTGGCCGATCACGGCGCACCCGCCCATGGCGCCGAAGAATCCGCTGAAAATGTTGCCGCAGCCCTGCGCCACCGATTCGCGCTTCTTGCTGGAGCGGGTGTCGCTGATGTCGTCGACCAGTTTGGCCGTCATGAGCGATTCGAGCAGGCCTACGACCGCCATGCCCAGGGCAAACGGTGCGATATAGGCGAACGTGTCGACGCTCCACTCGATCTGCGGCACGAAGAACGCGGGCAGCGAATCGGGCAGCTCGCCCTTGTCGCCCACGTTCGGCACCTGCACCTTGAAGATCAATGCAATGGCCGTGACCACCACGATTGCGACGAGCGGGGACGGCACGGCCGTCGTGAGCCGCGGCAGCCCGTACGTGATCAGCAGGCCCAGCGCCACCAGCGGGTAGACCAGCCAAGGCACGCCCAGGAGGTCGGGAATCTGCGCCACGAACACGAGAATCGCGAGCGCGTTCACGAAGCCGATCATCACCGAGCGGGGGATGAACCGCAGCAGACGCGCAACGCCGACGAGGCCGAGCGCCACCTGAAACACGCCCGCCAGCATGACGGTGGCAATCAAGTAATCGAGGCCGTGCGTTGCCATGACGGGGGCGATCACGAGTGCCGTCGCGGCCGTCGAAGCCGAGATCATGGCGGGGCGACCGCCCAGAAACGCAATCGAGCAGGCCATGATGAATGAGGCGAACAGGCCCACCTTGGGGTCGACGCCCACGATCAGCGAGAACGCGATGGCCTCGGGAATCAGCGCGAGGCCCACCACGAGGCCCGCGAGCACTTCGGTTTTCAGCAGGCGGGGCGACCGCAGGGCGCGCCACACGGACTGGCGCTGTTCGGGGCTGAGGGTTTGGGGCATGGCGGGCCTTTGGTGTGGCGTTGGGGGCGAGCCAAGCCTACCGGGCGGTAGGGGTTCGTGGTGGTGGGGGTGAGGCAGCCAACACGTCGTAAGATCGATGTGCACGCGTGATCGCGAACCAACCCGCTTGCCGTAAGGACGCCGTGAGCACACTCATCACCCCCGCCTCCCTCGAACTCAGCCACCGCCTGCTGCTGGCTGTGGGTGACTGCCTTGAGCAGCACGACGCGAGAGACGTATGCCGACGCCTCGTGGGCGAATTAGCGCAGGCAAGCTCAGCCCCCATTGTCTCGCTGCAGGTGGCGCTGCCCGCCGCGCGCCAGTTCGCCACCCTGGGAGTGCTCGGGTTTCCGCACTTCGCCTCCACCCTGCTGGTTCCGCTGGCATGGGAGCCCCTGCAGCCATATGTTCACGCGCCGCAGCCCCTGTGGCTGCGTGACCGCGACGAGAAACAAGCCTGCGTGAACGCGCTCACCGGCCCGCATACCGATCGCGCCGACGGGGTGTCCGCGATCGTGGGTGACCGCAGCCGCCACCTGCTCTTTTCTCCCCTGACGCGGGGAGATCAGATCATCGGGAGCCTGCTGCTGGGATCAAGCGAGGGTGGTTTTCGCGCCCATCACGTCGAACTCTGTCGGGTGCTCGCTCGGGCCGCCGCGTGCGCGCTGCGCAACATCACGCGAGCCACGGTCTTTGATGAGCACGGTAAGACCCACGTTGTCGACTGCTTCGAGCGCGCCGAAATACCCACTACCGCAACCTCACCCGCGCCCGCCGCAGGCGACCTACCTACGGGCCCCGCGTCCCCTCACCTCACGGGGCGTCAGCGCGACATCTTGTGGAGCCTCTTCGCGGGAAAGTCAAATGCTCAGATTGCCGAAGACCTCACGCTGTCGGTGCATACGGTGCGCACCCACAGACGTCACCTGCTCACCGCGTTTGACGCCCACAGTTCGGCAGAGCTCTTGGCCAAGGCGCGCGCGGCGGGGGTCGCGCCGCTCACCTAGCTCATGAGCTAGTCCGTGAGCTAGGTCTGGGGCGCCGAAAATACTGCACATGCGCGATGGGAGCAGGGCGGCGGGGCTCCTTAGGGTGGTGGCATCGAGCGACGCGGCCGCAACCGGGGCCGCTCCCCCAGCGAGAGAGCCACCGTGACCACCACGACGTTCACTGTTCCCCAAGCCACCGCGCGGCTCCTGCCCGACGGCGTGAGGCCCCCATTCTCGGCGAACGCCTGCGCGCGCGAGCCGATCGATCTCGCGGCTGCTGGGTACGTCGAACGCGAGTACCTCGTGGCTGGCCGGGCGCGGCTCTTCGAGGAGACGCCGGGCGGCGTGCTGCCCAGCGCCGCCCACGATTACGTGACGCGCATTATCGTGCGCACCCCCGCCGCGCCGCGACCGGATCGCAGCGCTTGGGTTTCGGTGCTGAATGCGTCGCAGGGCTACGACATCGAAGACGACTGGCGGCGCGCACACAACCTGATCATCGCGCGCGGCGACACGTACGTGGGCGTTACGAGCAAGCCCATCAACGCCGCCGCCTTGCGCACCTACGACGCGCAGCGCTACGCGACCCTGACCTGGGGCGGCGACCTCCCCGACTTGCGCGCGGTACCCGGCTGGAACCCGTTTCAGGTGCTTAAGGGCGGCCACGAAGGCCTCGCCTGGGAGATTCTCGCGCAGGTCGCCGCCTGGTTGCGCGGTGGCAGCGACGAACCCCGCCCGCGGGACGTCTACCTGATCGGTCAATCCCAATCGGGCCTCTACGTCAACACCTTCGCCCACCATTTTCACGACATCTTGCGGACGCCCGCGGGCACCCGCTGCTTCGACGGCTTTCTTTCCGGCGTGGCCGGGGTGTTCGTGCGTGAACTCAACCAGGGCGAGGCGGGGCCGTGCCAGCAGTTGCTGCCTCGACACGTGACCTTACGCGACCTCGACGTGCCGCACTTGGTTGTGACGAGCGAGGCCGACACGACGCTTTTCACGAGCATGTTTGGGTTCACGGCGGCAGACTACTGCGATGGCGACGGCCCGCTGCGCCGCCACTGGCACGTGGCGGCGGCCCCGCACTCCGACGCGCGCTCGCGCGTCATTCCGCGCAACGAGCACATCGAAGCGGCAGGTCGCCTGCCGCGCGTACTCACGCAAAACGCTCTCGACCAGCTCAATACGCTGCCGCTGGAACCCATCGTCACCGCAGCGATGGTCGCGCTCGTGAACTGGTCCCGCGATGGCGAACCCGCGGCGCCGAGCCTGTATTTCGGCCAGGTGCCCGGGCGGCCCCACGAGTTTGCGCGGGCCGCGACGGGACTGCTCACCGGAGGTATCCGCCTGGGGCTTGCCGAGCACGCACTCGTGCGGTGGGTACCCGCACTCCCCGAGAATGCCGTTTGCGGGGGCCTCGAGCTCAGGCCACGCGACGAGGTGATGCGCGAGTTCCCCACCTTCGCGCACTTCGAGGCCGCCTATCGGGTCGTCGACGACAACCTTGAGTCGCGAGGCTACCTCGAGCCGCTTGGCCGCGCTCTGCTCGACGCCGTGGCGCAAGAACTGTGGTCTCGTGTGGCTGAGGGCGCGCCCGCCCTCGCAGTCACACCTCAGCCCTTGTCACTACACCTCGTATAAACCTCATGCGCAAAGCCGCGCCCTCAACCCCTGGAGTTACCTGTGACTACTTCTGACCGCCTCCACGCCGACGTCGAGCCCGCGATTGCGCCCGGTTCGACGCGAATGGCCCGCAAGGCCGCGCTCTCGGCGTTCCTCGGCTCGACCGTCGAATACTTCGACTTCGTCATCTTTGCAACGGCGTCGGCGCTTATTTTCAAGAGCGTCTTCTTCGCCGCGCTCGGCGCCCAGGGAGCCGTCATGGCCTCGCTCGCGACGTTCGGCGTCGCGTACGTCGCGCGCCCCCTGGGAGCAGTGCTGTTTGGCACCTTGGGCGACAAAATCGGACGCAGCCGCACCCTCGTTTATACGCTCGTGCTGATGGGGGGCGCAACGTTCATCGTGGGGCTGCTGCCCACGGCGGCGCAGATCGGGCCCGCTGCGGGCGTGATCCTCGTGGTGCTGCGTCTCGCACAGGGGCTCTCGGCGGGTGGCGAGCAGGCCGGCGCGAACGCGCTCACCGCGGAGCACGCGCCCGATGCAAAGCGCGGTCTCTTCACAGGGTGGACCATGGTGGGCGTCGCGGTGGGCACGTCGCTGGGTTCTGCGGCGTTCATTCCGTTGACGTCGCTGCCAGAGGCCGACCTGCAAAGCTGGGGTTGGCGCATTCCCTTCTTGGTGGCGGGCCCGCTCACTCTTGTCACGCTGTACATTCGCCGCCAGGTGCGCGAGGCGCAGGCATTCGCTAAGGTGCACGAGCATGCACCTTCAGCGGATGGCCCGGTGCGGACGCGCACCCCGATCGTTGAGGTTGTCGCGCACAACTGGCCCAACATGATCCGCGTGATTGTGTGCTCATTGTTTGCCGTCTCGGGCTCCATGATGAGTGTATTTACCGTGAGTTACGGCGTCGCCAACTTCGACCTCGACGCCACAAAGTTGCTGTCGATCGTGAGCATTGTGGGTCTCATTTCTATCCCCGTCGCGCCCCTGTGGGCAATGCTCTCGGACCGCATCGGCCGCCGCCCAGTTTTTATCGTGTCGGTGCTCGGCATCGCGGCGAGTTTCTTTGGTCTGTTTGCGGCGGTCGAGGCGGCGAATTACACGACCATTTTCATCATGATGCTGGTGCTCATGTTGATCGCCACGGGCGGAAACATGGTGCAGGCACCGATGTACACCGAGATGTTCCCCACCCAGGTGCGCTACACGGGATACGCCATGAGCACCCAGATCGGCCTGGTCTTCGTCGGTTTTACGCCCGCGATCGCGGCCGCGATCGCGGGCGAGGGCCGCGGCGGCTGGCTGGCCGTGGCGCTATTCATCACAGCCTGCATGGTCGCGGCGGCGGTCTCGGCCTTCACGGCGCGCGAAACGAAGGGTATGAGCATCGCGCAGATTGACGCTTTGGCCTCGAAATAGTTCGGACGCCCCGGTGGCCCGTGTTCGCCGCAGCCCCGGTGGCCCCAACTCCGCGCACCCGAACGCCCGTGTGCCGAGTCGTCGGTTTTTCCACACATTCCTGGCTATGCCCCGGGCGCTGCTGCGAATGTATGCCGTGGGTGGGTCTACCGACTGTTTCACCAATCTTGAGGGGCCCTGATGCAACGTTCGAATCGGCTGTCTTGGCGCGCCGCCGCTGTTGTGGGTGTCGTTGCCGTGCTGGCGGGGTGTTCGCAGCCTGAGCCGCTGGTGCGGGAGGGTGGCTATGCGGGTTCGGGGCCGGTGGAGACTCCCCTGCAGATGCCGACCACGGCCATCGGTGAGGGTGGGATCGTGAGCGGCTCGGCGTCCGGTGCGTCGGGTGGCGCGGTCACGAGCGGAGACGCCAGCGCGACTACCGAACCGGCGCGGACCATTTCCGTGGTCGAGCCCGAACCGGGTTCGACGTGGACCCCGCCCGCAGAGACCGCCGATGATCTCAAGCTGTTCGAGAGCGCCAAGCAGCTCGGCTACACCATGGAGTACCGCGACCCCGCCACGTTCCCCGCCAAAGCCACCGGGCTCACGCCGCCCGGCATGGACGCTGACGGGTTCACGCAAACCGAAGCGGGAGCAGTGCTGGTTACGAACTACTACTTTCACGCACTGAACTACTACGTGAATACGGGCGACGCAAACGTGGTCGATGTCGCCACCACCCAAGATTGCGATAACTGCAATCGAATCCGTCAGCAAATTCAATCGACCTACACAAATGGTGGTTTTGCGCTTACTCAATAGATTTCTGTCCAGCAACTGAGGATTGTGGAGAAGCAAGAATACGGCTATATCCTTGAGGGGCGAGTGACGTACAATCCAATCTCGATTTATCTGCCGAAGCAATCTGTACGAGTCCAAACGAAGAATTTGGACGGCAATTGGCGAATCGCTGTCGCATGGGCCGAAAAGGGACAGTTTGTTGTCCAGGCGGCAGGACCTGCAGAATGAAAACAGTCATCGCTGGAGCATTCGCCGCAACCACAATTCTACTCAGCGTAACCACCACGCCTGCGGGTGGCTCACTTCACGCGCCGACCGAGATGTTCTCGAATCAGCACTGGGAGGCTACGCCCAATCCAGACGTGTCCGCTGCATCATCAGGCAGTACCGTAGATCTTACGACCTGGAGCAGCGTCACCACGACGGAAGTCGTGACACCCGCAAAAGAATATAAATCGGGCCTCGCGCCCAAGGGAGAATCGGCGACTGCCACGCCCTCCGAAGCGAGCGGCGGTGGTTCTGGCAAAGTGGATGATTCGCCGCCCCCGCCCATGCCGTTGCGGCGTGCGGTGGCGGGTATTCAGGTGCCTGCCGCGTGGGGTGGGGTGGGGCGTAATCCGTGCGAGGGCACGCCCGGGGGTATCCCCGTTACGCGCACCGAATTACGCTCCGGTGCGGGCCCGAACCAGGTGGTGGACGCTCCGACTCCTGTGGGGGATTACTGCATCAACCCCACGGCCCCCGCGGCCCCCGGCACTGGCCAGCCCGCCCTCCCGGTCGTGGTGACGGTGACATTCACCCAAAGTGACTTCGCGCGGCTGTCGCTGAACCATCGTGAAACCTACTGCTCGTGCGTTCCCACCGAGGATTCGAAGCCCTCCGCGGTGGTTAACCGTCCGCAAGCGTATTAGACGTCGAATGCCACCGAAACGCACACCATCATGATGCTGGGTCAGATCGTGCAGGTGCGGGCAACGCCCGTGCAGTGGGCCTTCGATTTCGGTAACGGCACCCACGCCACCAGCAGCGGCCCCGGAGTGAAGTACGCGGGCAAGATCACCCGCAATCCACCCCATAAAGTACCGGGCGCGATTTGGAACGTGTACCGCCATAAGGGCACCTACCGCATCAGTCAGACCATCACCTACTCCGCCGAGTACCGGGTCAACCTTGGCCCCTTGCAACCCGTCACTGGCACCCTCACCCGCGCAGGCCAAGGAGTCGACATGGAGGTACGCGCCTACACCGCACTCCTCGTCGACGAAGACTACTAACCCCCACACCAGACCAGACCGACGAACCCAGCTACGCGCAGGTTGAAGTTCTCCAGCACAAAGACGCGGCCCGCCCGCTCGCCGAGGTCCGCGAGGCGACCCAGGGTGTCGTAGGCGCGGATCCAGCGCCGACCCGTCGCGGCGCCGACCACCGAATGATGCGTTCTCGGCCAGCAGGCTCTGCTAGGTGCTGATAAAGTAACACTCTGAGTGTTACAAACTTTGCATCGAAAGGAGCCCCGTGAATACAGCTCAAGCACTTAAGACGCTCGAAGAACTGGGCTCAAGCCAGTGGGGCCTGGTGACCACGGGTCAAGCTGAACGCTACGGAGTATCACGGGTGGCGCTCGGCAGACTCCGCGAAAAGGGCATGGTCAACATTGTTAGGCGTGGGGTCTATTCGTTGCCATCCACCACGGAAGGCCCGCACCATGGCCTCTACGCAGCGTGGCTCTCCACCGAGCCGCGGCTACTTGCCGAAGACCGTCAGCGCACACACGTTGTCGTCTCCCATATGTCAGCGGCCTCCGTGCATGGCCTGGGTGATCTGGTGGCCGGCGCGTGTGACTTCACGATGTCTCGACGTCGGCAAACAACTCACTCCGACCTGCGGTTTTACAAGGCGTCGCTCGCCGCTGAAGACGTCGAATACGTGGACGGACTGCCCTTGACTTCAGTCACACGAACGGTGGCGGACCTCGCCGAAAATGCCACCGACTTTGATCACCTAGCCGACGTGGTGCGGGACGCCCTCGGCAAACCAGAAGTGCACCCCGAAACGCTTGCTGACCGACTCGACGACGTGGCGCATCATTACGGCCACACCAATGGCACTGAACTCGTGGATGCTTGCCTCGAGAGCGCGGGCCTGCCCACGGTTGCTGCTAACCTGCTGGGCTCGGAGGCGTTGGCACGGTCACTTGAAGCTATCCAGAATCGAGTCTTGGCGGCGTTCACGGCCTCTCTTGACCAATCAGCACTGAAGTCCTTCATTGAACGCACCGTGCGCAGCGCGGTGCAAGATGCCCTGGGTGTTCAACACCTCCCTGGCATAAGGGTTGAGAATTACGTGTGGAAAGGAACCTCGACTACCTGGGCTCACGAGCTTGCGGCAGCACTTCCCAAGGTGCCCGTGGGCTTTCAGACAAAGCACATGGAGTTTTTCAGGGACGTGTCGTCGATGGCACGGACAAGCCCCCATGTGAATGAGCCAATAAATTGAACCAAGCACACCAACCCCAACGAACCAGTCAAGCAACGCGCCAATCGCTCCTGGATCAGATCAATGCCCTCGCGAAGGTCAAGGGCGTTAACCCCTCAATGATTCGCAAGCAGTACGTGTTTGCACTCTTGTATCGCCGCATCTTTTACGAGCGGTCGACCTCGTGGCTCGTGCTCGGAGGGAATGCCCTAGTCTTACGATCCATCAGCGGCCGCTTTACTCGCGACGTTGACCTATCTCGAGAAGGTGATTGGATTGACGCCAGCTCAATTCTCAAAGAGCTTCGCGGGCTGGTGGCCCGCGACATGGATGACGGCTTCGACTTCGAACTCACCCGTATCGACACCCGTGCGAACGCAGATCGGTATGGCTACGGCACTCAGTCGGCCCGCGTATATGCCCGAGCCCTCATCGCCAACAAGGAATTCGAGCCCTTCACCATTGATGTCTCTCAACGACGCCACGTGACCGGCCCTGTCGAATTCATTGTCCCGAGTCCAATAATCGAGCACCCCTCGCTGCAGGAGCTTCCCGGAGTACCTGTAGTACCTATCGCAAATCACCTAGTTGACAAAGTGTGCGCCATGTACGAAAGGCATCATGGCGGCAAGCCGTCGACTCGCTACAGAGACCTTGCCGACATCGTGCACATAGTTGCCTCTTTAGGCTTTTCTGCTGAGTCGCTCGCAGAACTCTTGCGGCACGAGCAGCGTCGCAGGCGCATAAAACTTCCACAGGCGTTGACCTCTCCCGGAGACCAATGGAGTGCCGCATTTCCCAAGGCGGCAAGAGACTTTGAAGACTATCCACCTGAGTTTCACAGCCTAGATGCGGCTCTCAAGCATGCTGGTGGTTGCCTCAGCCCGATACTCTCCGGCGAAATTCGCCACGGAAGGTGGGACCCGAATAGTCACGCATGGACCCCACCAAGGTCATAGCCACGCGCTACCGGAACGCGCCGGCAAACGCGGCCAGCGCGGCGTCCGACCCTTCGACCCCGCCACGCGAAGCGTACCCCTCAAAGCCGACCACCCCGGCATACCCGACCTCACGCATGCGCGCGGCGATGGACTCCCAGCGCACCTCACCGGTGCCGGGCTCGCAGCGGCCGGGGTAGTCCGCGATCTGCACCTCGCCGATGAACGGCAGGCAGCGCTCGATCACTCCATGCAGCGAGCCCTCGTCGATACCCGCGTGGTACAGGTCGAGGTTCAGCCGCAGGTGGGGCGAGTCGACGGCCTCGACCAGCGTGAGCGTGTGCTCGATGCCCGCGAAGGGAGTGCCCGGGTGATCCACGCGCAGGTTGAAGTTCTCCAGCACAAAGACGCGGCCCGCCCGCTCGCCGAGGTCCGCGAGGCGACCCAGGGTGTCGTAGGCGCGAATCCAGCGGCGACCCGTCGCTGCAAGCGGGTCGGCAACGGGAGAACCGTCAGCGTGCAGCGGCGAGCCATGCACGCACAGTCGCGGCACGTCGATCTCGGCGGCGAAACGCAGCCCGTCGGCGCACGAATCGAGAAACGCCTGCGCGTCACCCGACTCGAAGAAGTTGCCGCGCTCGAACCCGCTGATAATCGAGAACTCGGCGCCCGTGGCCCGCAGCGCGGCCGGGTCTTTACCGGCGAATCCCCACATCTCGACCTGCATGCCCGCGGCGGCGATGCGACACACGCGCTCCGCGAACGGCAGGTCCAGGTAGAGCATTTCGGCATTCGCGGCGAGAGTCAGCATGCTGGCATCCTATGCGGCGCGGCGCGCCGACCCCCCTTCGGTCGGCGCGCCGCGCGCTCCACTGTGAACACCTACCGCGAGACCGCCTCCTTGTCGGGCGCCTTCTCCCAGAAGTCCGCACCCGTAATTCCGAGCGCCTGCGGGTCGAAGGTCGGGTCGAGGCCTGCCTTTTTCTGACGGTCGTAGTCGCGACAGATGCGGTAGACCATGGGGAACAGGAACACGAGGCAGATCAGATTCACCCACGCGATCAGGCCGAGGCCGATGTCGCCGAGCGCCCACATCAGTTTGGCGTTGACGAGCGAGCCGACGAGCACGATCGCGATGGTGCCGAGGTTCAGCACGCGCTTCCAGCCGCGACCCTCGCGGCCGTCGAGCAGGTACAAGAGGTTCGAGTTTGCCACGTAGTAGTACAGCAAGATACAGGTCAAGCCGAACATCAGCACCGCCACGGCAACGAACCCGGCGCCCCAGCCGTGGGCGAGCGTGTCGATCGACTCCTGCACCCAGTTGGCTCCCGGGTTCAGGCCGGGCAGGTTCTCAATCAGCATGTTGCCGGACGCATCCGTCACGTTGTACTTGCCCGACACCACCATCATGAGGCCCGTAGCCATACAGATCAGCAGCACGTCGATGTAAATGCTGAACGTCTGCACGAGGCCCTGCTTACCGGGGTGCGAGGTGCGCGCGGCCGCAGCCGCGAACGTGGCCTCGCCGAGTCCGTTCGCCGAAGCGAACACCGCACGGCGCACGCCCCACGCGATGGCCGCACCCGCCATGCCGCTCAGCATGGGTTCGAGGCCGAACGCCGAGCGCACGATCAGGCTGAGCGCATCGGGCACGCGTGAAAGATTTGCGATGATCACGCACAGCGCCAACACCAGATAGCTGATGGCCAGCACCGGCACGAGAAACTGCGTGACCTTCACGATGCGCGTGGTGCCGCCCAGAATGATCGCCGCGACCAGCACCGTCACGACCGCCGCGGGGACCCACGCGGGCAGGTCGAACGCGAGTTTCGCGCTCGCCGCGATGGTGTTCGCTTGAATGCCCGAAAACACGAAACCGTACCCGACGAGACCCAGCACGGCCACGATCGCGCCAATCACCGGCATTTTCAGGCCGTACTTGATGTAGTACGGCATGCCGCCAATGTCTTCATTAG
Organism: Micrococcales bacterium 31B; assembly: GCA_022803075.1. Classification (GTDB taxonomy): domain Bacteria; phylum Actinomycetota; class Actinomycetes; order Actinomycetales; family Dermabacteraceae; genus JAFFTF01. The sequence continues at coordinate 283,159 of JAFFTF010000004.1, read as the reverse complement.
CCTTGATGCGGTCGGCATCTTTGACCTGGCGCTTGAACACCTGCGAGAGCGTCGCCTCCGCATAACCGACCGTGCAGCCGACCAACCCGGTGACGGCCATCCATAGCAGAGCACCCGGGCCGCCGCCCCCAATCGCGGTCGCGACGCCCGCGATGCTGCCGACGCCCACTCGACTGCCGAGAGCCAGCGCGAGGGCCTGGAACGACGAAATGCCGCCGTTTTCCCCCGAGTTTTCCTCTTTAAGCTGCTTGATCATGTCGGGAAAACTGCGAAACTGCACTCCCTTGAGCAGCACCGAAAACACGACGCCCATGCCGATGACGAGGTACGCCATGGGCGTCCAGATCGCGTCGCTGAACTTCGAAAGCATCTCGTCCATGATCTAGTTCCCTCCCACTGTCGACGCGGCAAGCGGCTTTTCGGGCTGCCCCGCCGTCACGGGCGTCAGCCGCCCGAGAGCGCCGCGCAGCGACTCGATGGCCGCGGCGTCGAGCGGTGCCGTGGGCGCGCGGGGCACACCGACGGGCTCGCCGAGAATATCGAGGCCGGCCTTGACCGCCGAGATAAAGGGCACGCTCAGCATCGCGTCGATGGCGGGGTACACAGTCTTCCACTGCGCGAGCGCCCCGGAGAGGTCACCTTCGCGAATGGCGCGCGCCACCGCAACGATCTCTCCGGGCACCACGTTGGCGGTGCCCGCCATGACTCCCGCGGCACCCTCCACGAGCGCCGAGTAGAGGTAGGCATCCCAGCCGATGAAGGTGCCGATCACATCGGAATGATGATGAATCAGCTGCAGGGCCTGCTCCCAGTTCGCGCTCGAATCCTTGATGTAGCGAATGTTCTCCACCTCGGTGGCGAGCGCGCGCACCGTCGCGGGGTCGAGGTTCACGCCCGTCACGGCGGGAATGTTGTAAAGCATGATCGGCAGGTCAACGGCCGCAGCGACCTCCTTGATGTACGCGACCGTTTCGTCGACCGAGAGTGGTTCGTAGTACGGCGTGACCAGCATGAGCACGTCGGCGCCGAGATCCTGAGCGGCGCGCGAGAGGCGAATGGCCTCGGCCGTCGAGGTCGCCCCGGTGTGCGCGATCACGGGCACGCGGCCCGCGGTGTGCTTAATGACGGTCTCGATGAGGGTGAGTCGTTCCTCCGACGACAGGGCGCCGACCTCGCCGGTCGAACCGGCGGCGACGACACCGTCGACGCCTCCCGCGATCGAACGATCAACGACACGCTTGAGCGCGTCGACATCGAGGGCGCCACTTGCGTCGAAGGGCGTCGTGAGCGCGGTGAGCACACCGCTGAGATTGCTGGTCATTAATTTCTCCTTATTGGGCGCGCGCGGGGTGGCGCGAACTGTTTTTGGGTGCACGAAAGCCACCCGTGGTTGTAAACGTGTTGTAAAACGGGCCGAGGGGGTGCCGGACGCGCGGGGCCAACGTTGGCCCGAAGCGTCCGGTAATAGAGGTGGTTAGGCGGTTTCTCGCTGCGAGGGCACCGCGACAATGCGGCGCGACTGCCGGTCGGTCGCGATGATGCTCGTGACGTTTTGGGCCGCGGAGAATCCGGTGGTCACCGAGCTTTCGGTGTAGAGGGTGCCGAGGTAATCGCCCGCGAGAAAGACGCGGCTGGCGCCGCGCATGAGGGTGGGTTGCACGGCGGCACGCCCGGGGAAGCAATACGGCGACGCGACCTCCCAGCGTTCGGCCTTCGCCTCGACGACGGTGCTCGCGAAGTCGTGGCCGAGCACCTGGTCGAGGTCGCGCAGGTGAGTTGACGTGACCTCGTCGTCGCTCTTGTTAAGGAGCGCTTGGCCGAGGCTCGCGGGTGAGAAGGCCATGAAACTGCCGCCGGGCTGGCGCACGGTTTCGGTGCCGCGCACGATGCTGGCGTGGTTGAGCGCGATCGCGAAGGAGCGCTTGGGGGCGGCGATGGCGTAGATGTCGTCCCAAGGGCGCGGTCCCGTTTCGTTGGTGAGGAACGCCGAGCTCACGTGCGGGCCGTACTTGACGGTGCCGAGCGCGGCGCGCAGATCGTCGGGCACCGTGACGGCGATGCGGCGCGTGACGTCGGCCGTGGTGGCGAGAATCGCGGTGCGGGCCTCGACCTCGTGGTCGACCCCGTGCTGGCGGTAACGCACGATCACCGAGTCGGGTTTTTGCACGACCTCGTGCACGGTCGCCCCGAGCTGCACGCTTTCGCCGAGGCTCGCGGCGAGGGCTTCGGTGAGGGTGGACGGGCCGCCCACGATGCCGCGGCTCAGGCCCTGGCCGATGCCGAGCACGAGGCTGAAGTAGCCGGCGCCGGCGCCCGCCGAAATTTGGTCCATGTCGCCCGCCGAGCGCGTGACGGTGGTCTTGAACAGGGCGGCGGCGTCTTCGGGCAGGTCACCGATGAAATCGTGAAAAGACTGCGCATTCATGAAGTCGTAGATGCGTTGCTGACGCGCGGCGCCGGATTCGCCCTTGCGGCTGCGCACGACTCCCGTGTATTTCAGCACGGCGGGCACCACCTTGAGGCCGGCTTTGAGAGTCGCCAGTCGCGCGTCGAGCGACATAGGGATGCGCAGGGGGTAGGTGGCGATGGGGCCGCTCTTGAGCAGTTTGCCGTTCATGCTCATGGCCTGCAGGGTGCCGGGCACGGCGACGGCGCTGACTCCGACTTCGCGCAGCAGTGCGTCGGTGGACGAGCCGTCGCCCGCGAAGATGTGCCCGCCCCAGTTGAGCCAGTAGTTGCCGCGTCGTTCGGAGCGGATGCGCCCGCCGACTCGAGTGTCGGCCTCGAGCACGAGCGTGTCGAAGTGCCGCAGGCGCCAGCCTGCGGAGAGGCCTGCCAGGCCGGCTCCGACGATGATGACGTCTTTCATGTGCGCTCCTTTGCTGTGGCCGGGCGCTGCGGTGCGCGGCGGCTGGTGCGTGAGGGTGGCGTTGGTGCGGCGAGTCTTCTGTGACCCGCACCGCATTGCCGTGATCACAACGACAATAATCTGTGATCACAAATCACGCAATGGTTTTTCGTGGAGAACTCCCACATTTTTGGGGCGCAGCGCATCGCCGCAGTTCACAGGCCGCGCCCGGTGGGCGCTTAGGGCCGGGGCCCGGTGGGCGCTGGCCCGACCCTCGCGAAAACTACGGGGCCGACGGGCCGGACGCCGCGTCCATCGCCTCGCGTATTCTTGCGGTGGCAGCGTCGAGAGACTTCTCGGTAACCTCACTCGCCCCGCCCACGTCACCATTCTTCACGGCGGCCAGGAGGTCGCGCTGACAGGTCAGCAGCGGCTTGATGTTGCCCCGCTCAATTTCGCTGCGCGCGCCCATGACCTTGTACGAGCGGCAGCGATGCCACAGGCTGCGAATGGTATCCAGCAGTACCTGGTTCTCGGCGGCCGAGTAAAGAATGCTGAGAAATGCCTCGTCCGCCTCGATATAGGCGGCGGCGTCCTGTGCGCGCAGGGCTTCTTCCATTACGGCGAATGCCTCGCGCAGGGCGGCGACGGTGCTCTTCTCGCTGCCCTCAACCCCCCGCAAGGTGGCCTCCACTTCGAGGATGCGCCGCACCGAATACAGTTCGAGCAGTTCGCGGTGCGTAAAGCCCTTCACGAAGGCACCCTTGTAGGGCACGGCCTCGGCCAGACCCACCTCTTGCAGTCGAGTGATGGCCTCGCGCACGGGCATGACGCTCGTGCCCAGGCTCGTGGCCAGGTCGCGAATGCGCAGGCGGTCGCCCGCCGCAAGCTCACCGGTGACGATGGCGGCATGGAGGGCGTCAAAAACCTGATCTCCCATGCGGGCACTGGGCGCGAGCTTTGGCAACGTCATGGCGCCATTCTACGGAGTCCCCCGCGCACCGGGCGCGCGCCGGGCCCGCGCTGGAACGGGCCACCCGCGCGTCCGGCCCGCGCTGGAACGGGCCACCCGCGCGCCGGGCCTTCACCGCGCCCACCCCCTTCCGCACCCGCCACCCCATGTGTATGATCTGTTATCACAAATAACACTCAACGAAGAGTCCACCATACGCCGCACCGCAGCGGCACCAGGGAGCCACATCATGACCGTCACCACCCCCACTAGCACCATCGTTCGCGGCGACGCCAGCGCGTTCTTCGGCCCCAGCGAACTTCCGCCCCTCGCGCACTACATCAACGGCTCGTTCGACATCTCCACGGCGCCGACCAGCATGACGACCGTCGAGAATCCCGCCACGGGCAAGCCCCTCGCCGAGGTACCCAACGGAGAGGCGGCCGACGTTGATCGCGCCGTCGGCGCGGCGCGCGACGCCCTCACAACCTGGCGCCGCACGACGCCACGCGAACGCGCCGACATACTGCTCGCGATCGCTGACCGCATCGCGGCCAACGCCGACCGCCTGCGGCGCCTGGAGGCCGTCAACACGGGCAAACCCCCCGCCGTCACCGAAGACGACATCGCGAGCGCGGTCGACGTGTTTCGCTTCGCCGCGGGGGCCACGCGGGTCTTCACCGAGGTCGGCTCCGGCGACTACGCCGCAGGCCACACGTCAATAATTCTGCGCGAACCCGTCGGCGTCGTGGGCGCCGTCGTGCCATGGAACTACCCACTGCTCATGGCAGCGTGGAAGCTCGCGCCCATTCTCGGAGCCGGCAACACCGTGGTGATCAAGCCGTCCGAGCAGACCCCGCTCTCGCTGCTGGCGCTCGTCGAGGTGATGGGCGACCTGTTGCCCGCGGGCGTGCTCAACGTCGTGTTGGGCCTCGGCCCCGAGGTGGGCGGGCGCCTCTCGACGCACCCCGACATCGACATGGTGGCGCTGACGGGCAGCGTCAATAGCGGCCGGGCCGTCGCCACGAGCGCGGGCGAGACCCTCAAGCGCGTACACCTCGAGCTCGGCGGCAAGGCGCCCGTGGTGATTCTCCCCGATGCCGACCTCGACCGCGCGGCCGAGGCGATCCGCAATGCGGGGTACTGGAACGCGGGTCAGGAGTGCGGTGCGGGCACGCGCGTACTCGTGCATCGCGAGGTGGCCGAGCGCTTCACTGAGGCCCTGGCCGCCCAGGTCAGCACCTTTGTGGTGGGCGAGCCGTGGGCCGGGGCCGAGGTCGAGCTCGGCCCCCTCGTCTCGAAGGCTCACTTCGAGCGCGTCACCGCCTTCATCGACCGCGCCCTCGCCGACGGCGCCACCGCGGTGGTCGGCGGCGGCCCGCTCGACGGCCCCGGCTATTTCGTGGCGCCCACGGTGCTCGCTGACGTCGCGGCAGACTCGGAGGCCGCCCTCGAAGAAATCTTCGGCCCCGTCGTCACCATCGAGACGTTCGAAACCGTTGACGAGGCGATCGACCGCGCGAACGCTGTGAAATATGGCCTGGCCGCCTCGGTGTGGACCCGCGACAGCGCGCACGCCCTCGAGTTGCCGCGACGCCTCGACTTCGGCACGGTCTGGGTGAACGCCCACCTCGTGATCGCGAACGAAATGCCCTGGGGCGGCTTCAAGGGCTCCGGCTACGGCCGCGACCTCTCGGCCTACGCCCTCACCGATTTCACGAGAACCAAGCACGTGCAGATGCATCACGAGCTCTAACCCCCGCCCCCAGACCACCTGACCCGACGGGTACTTTCGCGAGAAGGTACCCGTTGGGTCAAGATTTGCCCGCAGTCATTTCGGCCGCGACCACCAGCAACTACCCTGGATGCATGCCTATCGAGGGATCCTTGCAGGGAGCGTCATTATGAGCGTCGAAACCCGTCAACAACCCAAGACTGCCTATCTCATCGAGACGCGCCTCCTCGGCGCCGACGATCTCCCCGACTTTCTGCACCGCTCCAGCAAGCGCCTGCAGCGCAAGGCGGGCACCCTCGGCGGCGCAACCGGCCCCGCCACCGTGTTCTACCCCGAGCCCGTCACCAAGACCGTCGACGGTCACGTCATTAACAGCCTGCCCATCCCCCTGCCCGAGGGCGAACCCGAAGACCACGTGCTCGTCGAAGACGAATGCGAAATGGCCTGCCTCAAGGTCTCGAAGGCCCAGGTGGCAGAGATTCTCGCCGCCTACGACGACGTGTTCGCGTGGGTCGAGGCGAAGAACTTTCGTGTCGCGGGGTCCCCGCGCGAAATTTATCTGGCCGACCTCAATTCGGCCTCCGACCATGACCTCGTGTGCGAGGTCGCCGTACCCTTCGTTAGGCACTAACCCTTCATGACCTCCCCCGCCGCCAGCCCTTTCGACCTGCCTGAACTCCCCGCCGACAACCCCTTCCGCAGCCTCAGCCCCCTCCCCTACGCGCTCGAGAATTTCGAGGCGATTCGTCCCGAACATTACGGGCCAGCCCTGGACGCCGCGATGGCCCGTTTACGCGCCACCCTCGCGTCCGTTATTGCCAGCCCCGACGCGCCAACGTTCGACAACACGTTGCTGCCGCTCGAGATCGACGGCGCCGCGTTCGCGCGGGTGAGTGGCGTGCTGAACATCGTGGATTCGTCGCACCAGACGCCCGAGGTGCGCGAGGTGACGGTCGAATATGAGCCGAAGATGGCGGCGATCCACACCGAGCTCAGCCTATCGCCCGAGTTGCTGCAGCGAGTCGAGGCGATTCTCGAGAGCCCGGCGCTCGACGGCGAGCAGCGGCGCGTGGCCGAGATGTACCGCGATGACCTGCGCAGCAGTGGAGCGGGCCTCGGGCCCGCCGAGCGCGCGCGGCTGCAAGAGATCGCGTCTGAACTCTCGTCTCTCGGCGTCACCTATTCGGCGAACCTCGTAGACGCGAGCAAGGCGGCCGACTTCTGGGTGAGCGACGTGGCCGATCTCGACGGGCTCAGCGAGAGTCGCATCGGCGCGGCCCGGGCCGCCGCCGAGGCGAGCGACCCAGAGCGGTTCGCGCGCGAGGGCGGGTACCTGCTCGAGATTCGCGGCCTCTCCAACCTGCCCGAGGTGCGCGAGCTGACGAATCGCGCGATGCGCGAGCGGGTGTACCTCGCGGCGAATAGCCGCTGCGTCGAACCGAACCTTGAGATCGCCTGCCGCGAGGCCGCGCTGCGGGCCGAGATGGCCAAGCTGCTGGGGCACGAGTCGTATCACGCCCTGTTCACGTCGGTGCGCACCGCGAAGACGCCCGCGGCGGTGGCCGCGGTGCTACAGGCGCTGACTCCACCGGCGGTCGCGACCGCCGAGGTCGAACTCGCGGCGATTCGCGAGGCCGCCGCCCGCGACGGCATCGAGCAGGTGGAGGCCTGGGACATCAGTTTCTACACCGAGCGTCTCAAGGCCGAGCGGTTCAACCTCGACTTTGCCGCGCTGCGGCAGTACTTCGAGCTGACCAACGTGGTCGAGCGGGGCATTTTCTTCGCCGCCGAAAAGCTCTACGGCCTCACCTTCGTACCGCGCCCCGAACTGCACGGTTACCTGCCAGACGTGAAGGTGTGGGAGGTTTTCGACGGCTCACCCGGCACCCCGAATGAGGGCATGGCCCTATTCGTGGCCGACTTCTTCTCGCGCGACACGAAACGTCCGGGCGCATGGATGAACGCGTTCCGGTTCGCCAACTCCTCTCTCGCCATGCGCCCCGTCGTGATCAATAACTGCAATTACGTCAAACCCACGGGTGACGACCCGTGCCTGCTGACGCTGCAAGACGTGCGCACGCTCTTTCACGAATTTGGCCACGCCCTGCACGGGCTGCTCGCGCGCAGCACCTATCGCAAGACGTGCGCGTTCGAGGTGCCGTGGGATTTTATCGAGTTCCCCAGCCAAGTCAACGAGATGTGGGCCCTGTGGCCCGAGGTGCTCGAAAACTATGCGCTGCACGTTGAGACGGGCGAGATATTGCCGCAGGCCACCGTAGACGCCATTGAGGCGTCGCGGCTGTGGGGTCTGGGGCTCGCCACTTGCCACCAGCTGACAAACAACGCGGTCGACATTGGGTGGCATTCGCTGCCGCGGACGGGCGGCAGCGCGTCCGGCGCCCCCACCACGCCCGCCGAGGCCGTCGCGTTTGAGCGCGACTTGGTGCTCGCGGCGGGAATCCCGTTCCCGCACCTCAGCGAGCGGCGCATGTCGGCCTCGTATACGCACATTTTCGCGGGAGGCTACTCGGGCGGCTACTACACGTACCTGTGGTCGGAGACCTTCGACGCCGACACCGTGGCCTGGTACAAGAGCAACGGCGGGCTCACCCGCGAGAATGGCGATCGCTATCGCGCGTTGATTCTCGGCATTGCCGCGACCCGCGACCCCCTCGACGCGTATCGCGAGTTCAGGGGCCGCGACGTGGCGGTCGAACCGCTGCTTGAACGCAACGGATTCTTGGTGGCGTAGTGGTGTATTCGTCGCCGCCGGGTGATCGCGTCTTCGACCCGGCGCTGCTGCGCACGTTCCTCACGGTTTCTGAGCGGCTCAGTTTCACGGCCGCCGCGAAGCAGTTGGGGCTCTCGCAGCCGACGGTCAGTCAGCACGTGCAGCGGCTCGAAGACGTGGCGGGCCGCGCGCTGATCGTGCGCGATACGCGGCGGGTGGCGCTCACCGACAACGGTGAGGCGATGGCGGGTTTCGCGCGGTCCATCCTCGCGGCGCACGACGAGGCGGTGGCGTACTTTACCGGCTCGGCGATGCGCGGCCGCTTGCGCTTCGGCGCCGCCGACGAACTCGCAATCTCCGAACTGCCGCGCATTCTGCGCGACTTTCGCCAGCTCTACCCGCAGATCAATCTCGAACTCACGGTGACGCAGTCGGGTATTTTGCGGCGGCGCCTGGAGGCGGGGCACCTCGATTTGGTGTTCATTAATCAAGAGCCGGACGCGCACGTGGGCGCGCCCGTGCGTCGCGACCGACTCGCGTGGGTGGGTTTGCCGAACTTCGTGCTTGACCTCGACCAGCCGGTGCCTCTCGTGGTGTATCCCGCGCCCTCGTATTCGCGCAAGGTCGCGCTCGAGGCGTTGGAGTCGGCGGAGTTACGTTGGCGCATCGCGTGCAATACGCGCGAGATCAACGGTGTGCTGGCCGCCGCTCGGGCGGGGCTCGGGGTGTGCGTGCTGGCGCTGTCGCGGGTGCCGGGCGACCTGCTGCCGTTGCAGCGCCATGGTTTGCCTGAACTGCCGGATGTCGACATCGCCCTGGTGGCGAACCCGTTGGGGCCGGCCGAGCCGATCGAGGCGCTGTCGCGGGCCATCATGAACGTGCACCTGACGCCGAAGGGGTGAGCGGCGGGGGGGTCGACGCCGCCTTGTGTTAAGGAATTCGCTCAGCACAAGGCCAGCCTTTGTAATATTTTTTGCCAAAGCCCGCGACGAGGGCAATTTTCTTGACCACTATGTGCAAATCTCCCCCCCCCCCCCGCGAGGGCATTAGTTAGGCTGGTCTTGCCCGGGCGCTCCATTCGCTCAAGGAAGAGGAAGATCATGTCTAAACTCAGCAAAGTCTCGGCAATCGCATCGCTTGCATTTTTCGCATGCGGCAACCTGGCTGTGGCAGTCGCACCCACTGCGGCCCATGCGGCTTCGCAGAACACGTGCAGGCTCTACGCCAACACCCCGACCTTTTCAGGCTCCACCATCACGTCATCGGGCGGACGCACCGGCTGCCTCAACTCCGCCACGGCAACATTGCTGGTGAAGCGCGATGTCGAGTGGCTACCCGACTCCGTTTTGGCTACCGTCAGCAAGACCGGACAGACCTTCACCTTGACCGGCACGTCAGGCGGTGCCACCACTGGCCACGCCTATTACACTGAGGTGTACTCGTCCAACAACTCACTGGTCCAGTCCGGACGGGTCGTGAAGTAAGTCAAGAAAGGGGGTTCGCGCAGCGATGGTAGATCACATTGTGGAATGCAAGAATGTTCAATTTTCGTATCGAAAAAGGGCCGTTCTCAATGACATTTCATTCGGAGTCAGCGCCGGAATCAATGGCATCTTGGGCCCGAATGGCGCTGGTAAAACAACGCTTTTCAGCCTTCTTACTACGCTGCGCGAACCCGCCTCAGGCTCCATCAAGATAATGGGGCACAGTATGTCATCCCCAGATGGCCGTAAGGTCGCTAGAGCTCATCTCGGGTACTTGCCGCAAAAATATAATCTGATGGGGTTTTCATCCTGCAGCGCGAACGTCGAGTATGCCGCATGGGCCAATGGAGTAGATGCCAGGGACTGCAAGGCGGCGGCGCAACGCGCGCTCGAGACAGTCGACCTCGGCAGTCACGCCTCCAGCAAGGCGCGAACTCTTTCTGGCGGAATGCGCCAACGCCTCGGAATCGCCTGCGCGATAGCGCATCAGCCAAAGTTGTTGATTCTAGATGAACCCACCGTGGGCCTGGACCCCCTCCAACGCGTCGAACTACGTGCGAATCTCGCAACGATCGCAGCAACCACGTGCGTCATTCTGTCCACCCATATCGTGGACGACATCGAACGCATCGCACAACGAGTCTTAGTACTCCGTAACGGGAAATTCGTGTTTGACGAATCGGTATCGTCACTCGAAGCGCTCGCCCCTCATGTTCACCCTGGCCTTTCTGCCCTTGAAGCCGGATACGCCAGCCTCATGCAGGCCAGTACCTCATGAACTTGCGTCCGCTACGACCTTTGCCCGCCCTCGCCTGCGTTGCTTTCGTGGCCGCTTGTTCATTCTTGCTGAGCGTGCCTTCATTGACCCAATGGCTGCCACCGACCTGGTCTACGACGGACGCTCGGCTACGAGAGAACTTGTTTCCGCTTTCCATACCGGTAGTACTGATGAGCGCCATGTTGGCTGGGGTGTTTTCACGCGACTCCGTCCTGTGGTCACCCATGTCGCCGCGAAGCAGCCACGCGACTGTCAAGGTATTTGCCGTCGCCTCGATTCTTGCCGCGACGGGATATATCTTGGGCTCGACTCCGCTTTTGATACGCACGGCACGTGGAGCAACCTGGGCCACCATGGACGGGGCCATGCTCGTTACAAACCTCTTGACTCTCGCGAGTTGGGTGGCTTTCGGCGTTACCTGGGGCATCCTCACTCGGCGTGTCATTGCAGTATTTGCGGCGCCTATCACGGCATATGTGATTCAAGGCATCGCCATCACTTCAAGCATTTCTCACCAAGATGCGTTCGCAATTGCTCTGCCGACCTGGGCGTCTGTGGCGCCCGTCGTTGGTAATGAGTCGCCGTTGACCGTTCAAGCGTTGAGATGGTCGCTCTGCATACTTTGCTCTGCTGGGTTGCTTGCAATTGCCAGCGCCCGCGCACGTGGCAAGCGTCTGTGGTCTTTGAACTTCACATGGCTGCTAGCACCGTTGGCCCTCGCCATTGTTTTGGTAGCCGTTGGCCCGCCGGTGGTCCGTGCGCAGGCGCTTCCGCCAGCCATCTGCAGCGATGTGCCCGCGTCTCACACTGAGCATGTCTCAGTGTGCCTGCACCCTGCTCAGCGAACCGCCCTCCCCACCGTCGTTGAGGCCGCACAAGAAGTACTGAGGATTTTGCCGTCAGGCACCGTGTCGGGCGTCTTGAACGGCCCGGCCGTGACTGCGCAGGGCGCGCCTCAATTCAGTCTAAGTGGCGTGAATTCACAAGAAGAGACCATGCGGTCTGTTGCCCGCGATGTCGCCGACTACGCAGTCGGAATACACGCCTGCGAAAAACTGGCAATGCCCTATTATCTGGGGAACGAAGGTCTTCCGCCCGACCTCAATATCGCATACGAGATGTCTCGCACGGTGTCTGAAGTGGTTCTAGCGCGGGCTCTGACAGAATCAGGTCGATCCGCCGATGCTCGCAGCGCATCGTTCGTCATCGACGACGCCACCACTGAACGCTTGAACGCAGGCATGGTCTCATTACGCACAATGAATGATGCGGAGTTTGCTAGGTGGCTTAAGCAACATGTCTCGTCGGCCAAAAGATGCGAACTCACTCTCGCGGACCTTTCGTGATGACTCAGCCCCTCAGCGATTGGCGTTATTTTTTCTCTGGCCGACCCTGGCGATGGTTCGCGGTCACGTGGTGTGCCGCACTCATCGTTACCGTACTGGCCTGGAGTCGCTATCTTCCCATTCCGTTTTTCGGTCAAGTTGAGGCTCGTGTGGCTCCCACCTGGGAGCTCTTAGGCATCGCTATGGCATGCTTGATACCTTTTGCCGTGTCAGGCCGCATGGCGCACATCGACCGCACTTCATGCCGCGACCTGCGGGTGCGCCGCGCACTTTGCGTGGTCATCGGAGTGGCTCTCACCGTTAGCATTCCGCTGATTGCATACCTTGTTCTCGCTGCCTTGCCTTCTTCGTTGGTCCTTCTGGGGCCGCAACAAGTGTTATTGAACGACTCTTTTACATTTACAGTTCCGTTCGTTGCTGCCGCCTCAGCGGCAAGCAATATTGCACTGTGCCTGGGCGTCATTCTGTGCGCGGCGGGTTTCACCAGTACGCACATGTCAGCGGGCGTGGGCATTGCATTCTTCCTTGCCGCGGCGTGGACAACCGGCGAGCGCGCACTTGCGACGTACTCCCCGTTCGCTGGAGGGCTCAACGGCTGGGAGACCACGCACTACACCAGTTCGTTGCCGGTGCTGTTGATCGGGATTGCGACGTTTACTGCACGCACGCGCGCGACTTAGCGGCTCCCGTCATCTATGCCGGGGTGGGGTGACTCCTTCGGTCCACACTACTCGATCTACTGGTGAGGGCGAGCTCGTGGCTGTCGCCGATAATTGTGAAATGACGAGCCGCGCCCCCAAGGCCACTCCGCAACGCCGCCGCGCCCAGGCCGCCGCCTACCGGGCGGACCAGGCCAACTACCACGACGTGCGTCCGGGCTACCCGCCCGAGGTGTTCGCGGCGCTCGCCCCGTATCTCGGCGAGAGCGTGGTGGACATCGGGGCGGGCACGGGCAAGTTCACGGCAGACCTGCCCGCGGGTGCCGTCGCCATCGAACCGAGCGAGGCCATGCGGGCCGAGTTCGAGCGCCTGCACCCCCAGTTCGAGGTGCGCCCGGGCAGCGCCGAGTCGACCGGGCTGGCCGATGCGAGCGTGCATCTCGCCACCTTCGCCCAGACCTGGCACTGGGTGGACGTGCCGCGAGCGTGCGCCGAACTCGACCGCGTACTCACCGCCTCGGGGCACGTCGCCGTGGTGTGGAACCAGCTCGACACCGAGGTGGCCTGGGTGAAGCGCTACACGCGCATCTCGCGCTCGGGCGACATCTTTCGACGCGGCGACCGGCCCCCGCTGACCGCGCCGTTTGAGTGGGTGCTGCATCGCGACTTCGCGTGGGTTCAGCGGCTTACTCCCGCAGACCTGATCGCGCTGGCGCAGACTCGCTCGTTCTACCTCGCGGCCGACGGCACCGCCCGCGAGCGCGTGCTCGCTAACCTCGACTGGTACCTGCACCTGCACCTCGGGTTCGCGCCGGGGCAGGTGGTGGAGGTTCCGTACGTGACCACGCTGGTGGTCGGACGCCGCATGGGGCGGTAGCCGGGCGGCACCTGGCAACTGAAAACTTCGACCCCCCGATGACGGCGCGATTTCGTGCCTTGCAGGACGCCCCGGTGGTTCGTCGTGGCCGATAGCCGCGGCCGGGTGCGCTGGACCTTCACGGGTGACGAGAACATGGCATTACTCGTGCTGGTGTGCGAGCATACGCCGCTTAACTACCTGCAGTTTCTCCGCGACTGCGGCATTGCCTACCTGGTGGCAGTCGAGGCGCGAGTGGATCTGCGGGAGGGCCTCGCCAGGCTAGCGACCACTCTGGACGTGACCACGGTCGTGGCGGACTCGGGTGGCACCCTGAATGCATCCCTGCTGAAGGAGGGCCTCGTGGACGAGGTCGACGTCGCCATACTGCCCGGCCTCGTCGGCGGTCTCGGCACCCCCTCGATCATGGACGGGCCCACGCTCCACCCTGCGGCCGAGCCCCTGAAACTCGATCTCATCTCGGTCGACGCGGGCCCCGGCGGTGTCGTTTGCCTGCGTTATCGGGTCGTTCGTGATGGCGGGGAGAGCCCCGCACCCCACCCCGGCGACGCATGAAGAGCGCCCACGCGGGCTCGCGCAGCGCCGCACCTACCGAGCCATTGCGTTTTCGAATAAGTGTTATAGCCCTTATTGAGATGCACTATTTATCGGCAGCGCCTAACGTAGAAGTGCAAAACGTTTCACACGCCATCCCACAACGCAGACACTCGCCTCTTACTACGGACCACACCTCACCATGGCACCCCCCATAAACACCACCGAAATCCCGATCCTTCCCCTCGACGACGACCTCGACCTCGCCCAGCGCACCAGCACCCCGCGCGGCGAACGCAACCACCCCAGTTCCCTCACGCGCCCCCAGCCCCGCGGGCCGCGCAAGGCCAGCCCGGGCACGCGCGCGTCCACCCCCGCCCTCTTCGCGGCGCTCAAGGTGCGCAACTACCGCATCTTCGTCATCAGCCAGGTGTTCGCCAACATCGCCCTGTGGGTGCAACGCATCGCTCAAGATTGGCTGATTCTCGAACTCACCGGCAGCGTCACCGCCGTGGGCATCACGGTTGCCCTGCAATTCGCTCCCGTGCTGTTTTTCGGCCTCTACGGTGGCGTGCTCGCCGACCGCTTCTCCAAGCGCACCCTCCTCGTTTGCACCCAGACTGCGGCCACCCTGCTCAGCTTGTGGCTCGGCGCGCTGCTGTTCGTCGACGCGATTCAGCCCTGGCACATTTACCTCGCGGCCGTGCTCGGCGGCTTCATCACCGTGGTCGACAACCCGGCGCGCCAGGCGTTCGTGAGCGAGATGGTCGGCCCCGCCCTGATCCGCAACGCCATCAGCCTGAACTCGAGCGTGTTCCAAATGGGCGCGCTCGCGGGCCCAGCCGTCGCGGGCATCCTGATCCACAGCCTCGGCTACCCCTACGCCTTCGCCACCCAGGCCGCGGCCTGCGCGTTCGTGGTCATCATGCTGCTGATGATGCGCACGAGCGAACTCACGCGACCCCAGGCGCAGCCCCGCGCCCGCGGCCAACTGCGCAGCGGTCTCGACTACGTCAAGCAGACCAGCGAGATCGCGTGGTCGATCGTGCTGGTGGCAGTGCTGGCGATCCTCGGCGCCTCAATGGCGGTGCTGCTCGCCGGGTTCGCCGACAAGATCTACCAGACCGGCGTGAGCGGATACTCGCTGTTCAACTCGCTCGTCGCGATCGGCGCCCTGATCGGCGCCGTGCTCTCCGCGCGCTCGAAGGGCATGCCGCGGCTGCGCAAGCTCGTGATACCCCTTTTCGGCCTCGGCCTCGCCCTCGCCGTCGCGTCGCTGAGCGGCAGCGTCTACCTATTCGGCGCGTTGCTGATCGTCTACGGCCTGTGCTTTCTCAAGTTCCTCACCGGCGCGAACACCCTCGTGCAAACCACGTCGAAGCCCGAACTGCGCGGCCGCGTCATGAGCCTGTACGTGCTGGTGCTGCTTGGCGGGCAGTCGCTCGGCGGCCCCCTGGTCGGCTGGGCCGCCGAACACTTCGGCGAACGCTGGACCATGTTCGGCTGCGGCCTCGCAGTCATGATCGCGGTATTCGCTTGCACCGTCGCGATGGCCCGCCAAGAGCACCTGCGACTCGGCCTCGACCGCACCGGCCGCGTCGCCCGCATCTCAATCATCGACGCGTAGGCCTCCACGCCTGTGCCGTGATGCCGGCATCACGTAGAGATTCGGTAGAGGACGCCCGCGTGGCCCTTTTGCGGCGCCGCGCGGGCTTCGCGCGCGGCTACGATCGATTCATGATGATGCGTAAGAACTTCGCCCTGCTTGGCCTCGCGGCTACCCTCGCCCTCGGAATCACGGCGTGCAGCGCCGCTCAGGACGCCGCCACGTCAGCCACCGACAGCGCCAAAGCTGCGGCCAGCAGTGCCGCCGCGAGCGCCACTGACAGCGCGAAAGACGCCGCGAGCAGCGCCGTCGCGAGCGCGACCGACAGCGCCAAAGACGCGGCCAGCGCCGCCCTCGACGAACAGCTCGCTAACGTGAAGTCGGCCGTCGCAGGGCTCTCCACCGAGCAGATTAGCGCGGAGGCCCAAAAGCTCGCCGCCTCGGTACCCGAACTCGCCAACCTCACGTCAGACCAGTTGACCCAGCTGGGGGCGCAGGCGTGTGCGGCCAAGCAGTCGAACGTTGACACGGTCGGCTCGATCACCACCGCCGTGCAGGAGATCACCGGCCAGGAGGTCTCGGCCGACCAGGCCAAGCAGGTCTCCGACGACCTGATCTCGAAGTTCTGCCAGTGACGTAGCGCCAGTAATTAGCGCCAGGCGTCGAGCCGTTCCAGCACGTCGGCGACCCACAACTCCACCGCGGACGGGTCAATCTGGGTGCGGCCCAGCTCTGCCAACCGGCGCAGGCGGCGTCCAAGCTTACCCCTGCCAATCTGCGTCTCGGCCCCCGCCGCCGCAACCACCGCGAGCGGGTTGAGGGCGGACGCCGGGGCCACTGGTGCGCGCAACACGTACCGTTCCAGCGTGTTGGGCCGCTCGTCGGCCGGGGTTTCGGGTGCATGAGTTTCAGCGGGGACCTCGGCATGCGCCCCGCGGTACTCGAGTTGCACCCAGCCGCGCAGGGGCTCGTGACACTGCCGCGTGGCCATGATCAGCGAATGCGTGCCGCGCGCGGCGTAGCCCTCGGCCGCAACCCCCGGGGCGGCACCGTCAAGGTGGGCGGGGGCGTCCGCAGTGAGGTTCACGAGCACGGTGCGGCCCGGCTGTTCGCGCACCTCATTGACCCAGCCACCCAGGTCGGTGCCGTTCCAGTAGGCCTGCGCGAAGGGCAGGTCGGGGCGAGATTCGCTGAGCAGCAGTACGGGCCGGTGCCCGCGGAGGGCGGCACGGGCGGCGAGGCGAGTGGCGACATCGCCGGATTCACCCGCGATCACGACTTTGAGGCCGCGAGACTCGGCCACCCCGCCGAGTTGGCCGAGAATGCGCGCGCCCAAGACATCGAGGCGGGCGTCGAGGCGTTCGGCGACCGGCCGCACCACGCGCTCGGTGACGCCTTCGATGTGCAGGGTCTGCGTGAGGACGGTGGCTGGGCCCGAAAGCGGGGCAGCCGACCCGGCCACGGGGGCGTCCAGGGGCGCATCGTCGAGTGCGAAACCCACGACGAACTGGGCGCGGGGCGCCTGCAGCACCAGTTCGACCCCCTGGCCGGGGGCGAAGTGTCGAATATAGAAGGTGCCGGGCGCGATCAGGTGGGCGGCGGCCTTGAGGCCGGCGATGGTGAAGGTACCCGCGCCGCCGGCGCGCAATTGGCCCTCGCTGGGCACCAGGTTGTTGAACTCGCCGAGCAGTGCGGGCCACGCGGCGAGGTTAGAAATGACCCCCCACACGTCGTCGCGGGGGGCGGGCACGGTGATGCTGCGTTCGCGGATCCACGTCATGGTTCCAGGGTAAGCGGCACGGGCAACCCGAAGCCGTAACGTCGCAAAAAGCCGGCCGCGGCGACGCCCGCACCCGCAAAGCGGCGAAACGCGGTGAGCGGGGCCCGGGTGGCCGCCGGTTCGAGAATCGATCGCTTAAAGGCTTCGCCGTTCTCTCTGGTCAGCCCCCCACTCGCGGTAAACCACGTCACCGTCTCGGCCTCCAGGCAGTCAGAGAACAGGTAGGCATAGTACCCGGAATCGGCGTACGCGAAGGCATGCGCGAACACCTGCGTGATGGGGTAATCGGTGATGCCCGGCAGGTCTATGCCCGCCCGCAGCAGAGCGTCGCGTTCGAAGGCGCGCGCCTCGGCGGGCGTGCGGGGCGCGTGGGGAGTGGCGCCTTCTGCGTCGGCTTCGAGGGAGTGCCACGCGAGGTCGACCACGGTAGCGGCGAGCGTAACCGCCGTGGCGAGGCCCATGCCCCACGACGCGCTGCGTGCGATGCGGTCAATCAGTTCGCGCGGGATGAGTTCGCCGGTATCGACATGAATTGCGTAGTTGCGCATCACGTCGGGGCTCGTGGCCCACATGCCGTTGACCTGCATGGGGTAGAACAGATAGTCGAACGGCAGTTCGAGCGCGCTGGTGTCGGGGTAGTGGCTGCGCCCCAGGAGCAGGTGCAGCATGTGCCCAAAGCTGCGGAACAGGTCGATGACCTCGGCGAGCGTCAGCAGCGACGGCACGCCGTAAGTGGGTGGGTCGAGGCAGCTAGAGAGCACCACGATGGGCTGGGTGCGCAGCAGCCCCACGTCGGTGGTGAACGCGTGGGTCCAGGTGTTATTGGTCGAATCGTCGCGCGCGTACAGGTCGTTGATGAGCAGCCCGATACCGCTGTTGCGGGGTCCCGGCGGGCCGTCGAACACCTCGTAGACCTGGGCGTCGTGGTGGTACGCGAAGAGGTCCATGCGACGGCGGAACGTGAGCCCGTACAGCTGTTTCGCGGCGTGGAACAGGCCGTATTCGACCACATTGCGCAGTTCGAGGTAGTTCATGAGGTCGTCGTGGTCGAGGTGAAACTGCTCGTTGCGCACCGCCTCGAGATAGTAGGCGATGTCCCAGGGTTCGAGGTTGTCGATACCGTCTCGGCGCGCGCGGTCACGCAGCACCTCGAGCTCGGCTTCGGCTTGTCGCATGACGGGCTCGGTCAGTTCGTGCAGGAGGTTAGTGACGACCTCGGGGGTGCCCGACGCTTCGAGGTGCGTCTTGCGGTGCACGTGGGTCGCGTATCCGAGCAGTCGCGCGGCCTCGGCTCGCAGTGTTGAGATGCGGATGGCGAGCGGCAGATTGGTGTCGGCGGCGCGGTCTTGCCCGCGCTCGTAGACGCGCCGGCGCAGGTCACGGTTGTGGAGGTGTTCGAGGTCTTTGATGCGATGCGTGCCGCGCACCTCCATGAGGTAGCCGCCGCGTTCGCGGTCGAATCGCGCTGGGTCGCGGTCGCGCGCCGCCGCGCGCATCGCGACGAGCCGCGATTCGGGCATGCCCGCGAGCTCGGTCCGGCCGCTCACCCAGAACGAGGCGGAGTCGCTCGCGGCCTCGAAGTTCTCGGTGAATTGGTGGCGCAGGTGTTCGAGCTCTTCGGTGATGTCGTGAAGGCGAGCGCGGTGCCCCGGCCCGAGGTGCACACCGATGGCCAGTTGGCGTTGAAACATGAGGTCAATGAGGTGGCGCTGCTCGTCGGTGAGCCATTCGAAGGCGGCCGCATCTCCGCCGTCGTAGCCCTTGAGGACGCCCGCGTGCAGCCGTTGAATGCGCTCCACCAGCCCCTGCGAGGCCTGCATGTCGGTGCGGCAGTCCGCCACGAGGGTGCGCACGCGCGCGGCCACGTCGGCGGACCCCTCGAAGTTGTGCACCATGTTCAGCACCGCGATGACGTTATGTACTCGATTGACGGCACCCTGCGCGAGTTCGAGGGGCTTGATGGTGTTGTCGAACGTGGGCGGGCTGGGGTCTGCGATGACGAGGGCGAGGGTTGCGCGGTAGTGCGCGACGGCCGCCTCTGCCGCCTCCAGAATGTGTTGGGGTGTGATGCGGTCGAAGTCTTCGAGGCCGTAGTCGGCAGTGCGCAACTCAGAGAAGGGATTGCTCGGCGGGAGCCCAGGCACGCGCAGGCAGTCGTGCGGCGCGCGGGGCGCAACAGACGTGAACTGCGTGTTGTACATGACGGTGCCAATGCGAGGTGGAGTGGGGCGGGGCGAGGGTTGCGATTCTGGTGTGGAAGCGCTTGCCCTGTAGTTGAAAGATCACACATATCCAGGTGGCTCGCAACACGATTGACGACATTCCTCATAACGAATGGCGAACAATTCATTTGTTGCCAGTGCTGCCTCATAAAGTACCGTGCGAACGCAGACAAAAAATCGCGCAGAGCCACTGATTATCGTAATAATCGCAGGTGTAGCAGCGGCGCGCCACGAGCGGATGAACCGGGATACGGTCGCATAGTGCCAGGCTGACAGCAGAGTTCGTCTGCATTAATCGCATGTTTTGGCGGGGCTCCCACTCAATAACCCCAGCTCATTACCAGCACATCGAATCAAAAACGCGGAGTACCTGCTGCGCTGGTCAACCTTTAATTCACGCAAATGACTAATAAATACGCGGGGCTTGGGGCGGTTGACTGCCGAGCGCCCAGACAGGGTTGATTCAGGGCGGCGAATCAGCGGGACTCAGAGCTCAACGAACCCACCAGCGCGACAGTCGCCCCTCGCGCCAGCCAGGCCTCGCTGGGCTGATTGGATCCGATTACATCACTTTTGCGAGAAGAAGGGTTGAATTGGGTGCATTGTATGCCTATATTGGATCCAATTATTCCTCCCCAGCGCGGGCACACACGTCGCCTGCGTAATGATGACGCGAATACGGATTCATGCCTGATCACAAGACTCTTCAGCCGACAACGCCGTGGGCAACTCTCAGTGCAACCTCTGCCGACTGGGCCCAGGCCGACCCCACCCTGCTGCGCAACTTTCTCGGCCAACTGCAACTCATCCGTACGTTCGAAGAGGTGGTCCTCGAACTCGCCGGCGAAGGCCTCGTACATGGCCCCGCACACTCCAGCATCGGCCAAGAAGGTGGCGCCGTCGGTTCGATCCTCGGGCTGCGCTCCACTGACGCCATCAACGGGTCGCACCGCGGTCACCATCAGTTTCTCGCCAAGGCACTTGGGTATGTGCGCCCCGATTTCGGTGACTTGAGCCAACTTGTCGACGAGGCGACCGACTGCGTTCTCTACCGCACACTCGCCGAGATCCTCGGCCTCGCTCCGGGCTATTGCCACGGCCGCGGCGGCTCCATGCACCTGCAGTGGTTCGAGGCGGGCGCGCTAGGCACCAACGCCATCGTTGGCGGCGGCGTCCCCCTCGCCGCCGGAAACGCGTGGTCGCAGCGCCATGCGCAAACCACTGACGTCACGGTCACGTATTTTGGCGACGGCGCCACCAACATCGGCTCCGTCCTCGAGACCATGAACCTCGCGGCCGCGTGGCGTCTGCCGTTGATCTTCTTCATTGAAAACAATCTCTACGCGGTATCGACCCACGTCGACGAGGTCACAGCCGAACCTCGACTCTCCGGCCGAGGGCAGGGCTTCGGCATTCCCGCGTGGCGCGTCGATGGCATGGACCCCCTGGCCGTCCACCTGGCGATGCAGGAGGCTCTGCTCCATGCCCGCGAGGGCCGGGGGCCCGTCATCATCGAGGCCGAAACGTACCGCTTCTTCCACCAAAACGGCCCCTTCGCGGGCAGCGCGTTCGGCTACCGCGACAAGGCCGAAGAAGCTGCGTGGCGAGAGAGGGACCCGCTAGACCGCGTCGCTCGCGAAATGATCGCATGTGGCCTAATCGACGCCGCGGGCGTCGCTTCGGTGCGAGACCAGGCGCGCGCCGCGCTCGACAGCATCGTCGCTCGACTCCTGGAGGCCGACCCCGAGCATCAGGGCAAGCAGCGCATTCGCCCCCAACTGTGGCCCGATACGGCATTCGTCAACGTGGGTGTTCGAGGCGACGCGAGCGAACTCGTCGGCCTCCCCACGCTCGAACCCTCCACCTACCACGGTGAGACCACGCAGTCACGCTTTGTCGATGTGGTCGCCAATGTGATGGACCGCCGTATGGAACTCGACGACCGCATCGTCGTCTTGGGCGAAGACGTCCATCATCTCAAGGGCGGCACCAATGGCGCCACGCGCGGCCTCGCGGAACGATTTCCGGGTCGCGTGCTCGGCACCCCGATCAGCGAGAACGCCTTTGCGGGCCTGGGCGGCGGTATCGCACTCGACCGCCGCTTCGTCCCTGTCGTTGAGTTCATGTACCCCGACTTTCTCTGGGTCGCCGCCGATCAACTGTTCAATCAAATCGGCAAGGCGCGCCACATGTTTGGCGGAGAAAACCCCGTTCCTCTCGTCATGCGCACGAAGGTCGCCATGGGGTCCGGATACGGCTCGCAGCACCTGATGGACCCCGCGGGAATCATGGCCACGAGCCCCGGCTGGCGTATCGTGGCCCCCTCCTGCGCTGCCGATTACATCGGGCTCGTCAATGCGGCACTCGCCCTGCAAGACCCGGTGTTGGTCATCGAACACGTAGACCTCTACCAGCGGCGCGATAGCGTTCCCGCGGGCAACCTCGACTACATCATCCCGCTTGCCACCGCAGCCGTGCGCCGCACTGGCAGCGAGGCAACGGTCATCTCCTACCTCTCGATGGTCCAGCACTGCGAAGAGGCCCTCGATCTCACAGGGCTCGACGCCGACCTCATCGACCTGCGCTGGCTCGACCGGGCCTCGGTCGACTGGGAGACCATCGGCGCGAGCATCCGCAAGACCAACGTTGCCGTCATCGTCGAGCAGGGCGCCGTGGGCACGTCGTACGGCACGTGGCTGGCCGACGAGATCCAGCGCCGCTTCTTCGACTGGCTCGACCAACCCGTCGCGCGAGTCACCGGTCAAGAGGCGTCGCCGAGTATCTCCAAGGTGCTTGAACGCGCCGCAATCGCCCGCACCGAAGAGGTCGCGGCAGCTTTCGAAGAAATTCGTCGCGCGATGGGAGGCAATTAATGGGTGCCATCATGCGCATGCCCGAGGTGCTCACTGGCATGGTCGAGGCCACAGTCAACTCCTGGCTCATCGCCGAGGGTGCCGCGGTTGACGTGGGCACGCCCATTGCCGAAGTCGAAACCGAGAAGGCGACCGTGGAGATCGCGGCAGACGCGGCGGGTGTCGTGACGCGATTCCTCGTAGACGCGAACCAACCACTCGTCGTCGGCGCGCCGCTGCTCGAACTCGACGGCGGCGACGGCACGAGCGAGGCCAACCCTGCCCCGCGCGCGTCCGATACCCCGGCCCTGGCACCGACCCTAGCCAGCGGGGACGCCCCCGTGGTCGCGCCAGCTGCCCCGGCACGCCTATTTGCGTCTCCGCTCGTGCGTCGGCTCGCTCGAGAGCGCGGTCTCGACCTTGCAGGGATCCGGGGCACCGGGCCCGGCGGACGCATCGTGCGACGCGACCTCGAAGCGCTCGTCGCAGACACGCCTCAAACCCCGGTCGCTCCCGCAGCGGGACGGAGGCTCGAACTGTCTAGTATGCGCCGTGCCATTGCTCGCCGACTCACTGAGAGCAAGTCGACGGTGCCCCATTTCTACCTCACGGCGCAGTGCGACGTGAGTGCCCTGCTGGCCCTGCGCAGCGACGTCAACGCCGTTCGCCCCACCAAAGTTTCGGTGAATGACTTCGTGGTGCTCGCGATCGCGCGGGCACTCGTCGAGGTGCCGCGCGCGAACCTCATCTGGGGCGGCGATCACGTGCTGGCATTCGACTCGGCCAACATCGCCATTGCGGTGGCCACAGAAGACGGCCTGCTCACGCCCGTGGTGCGCGACGCCAACACGCTCACCCTGTCGCAGATCAGTTCGACCATAGCCGACCTCGCCAAGCGAGCGCGCGCAGGCACGCTGCGCCACGACGAACTCTCGGGTGGCAGCTTTGCCGTGTCCAACCTCGGCATGTATGGGGTGGAGGAGTTCAGCGCGATCCTGAATCCGCCCCAGAGCGGGATCCTCGCGGTCGGTGCGATCTCGGATCGCGTGGTCGCCGTCGACGGCCAGCCCCGCGTTCGACCCATGATGAGCGTCACCGTGTCGTGGGACCACCGGGCAGTAGACGGGGCGGTGGGTGCCGACTGGCTGCGAACCTTCGTCGACCTCATCAATCATCCGCTCAGGCTCCTGGTCTGACGCGCGGCACCCAATCAGCAAAGGAGCAACTCATGAGTGGAATTACCTGGGACTTTAGCGGCAAGGTCGCTGTTATTACGGGTGCGGCGGGAGGCATCGGCGGAGTTCTCGCCGACCTGCTCGCTAGCGCGGGCGCCAGGGKGGTGCTTGCCGACCTCGACGAAACCGCCGTGAAGGCGAAGGCCGAGCAGTTGGCCGCCGAGGGCCTGAGTGCCCTGGGTGTCGGGCTCAACGCGGCCAACGCCGAGAGCATCGACGCGCTGATCTCGACCGTGTCGGAGCGCTACGGACGTCTCGACCTGCTCGTGCCCTCGGCGGGCATCTACCCCGAGTCGATGATCGCCGACACCCCCGATGACCTGTGGCGGCTCGTGCAGAGCATCAACTTGGACGGCGTATTCATGCTGATCAAGCGCTCTATTCCCCTCATGCCCGAGGGCTCGGCGATCGTGAATCTCACCTCTGTAGCGGGTCACCGCGGCAGCCGCGCGCACGCGCACTACGCGGCCAGCAAGGGCGGTCTGATCGCGTTTACGCGCACGCTCGCTCTCGAACTAGGCCCTCAGCAGATCCGGGTAAATGCCGTCTCACCGGGCATCATCGACACCGCCATGACCGCCGACGCTCGCGCGGCCAACGGCGCGGCCTGGGTGGCCGCCACCCCACTGGGGCGCGACGGTACGGCTCAGGAGACCGCAAACGTCATTGCGTTCCTGCTCAGCGATACCGCGAGTTTCGTGCACGGCGAGGTCGTGCACGTCAACGGTGGCCTGTTCATGGCGGGCTAGCCCGCCGCTCCCTTTTTCATACCTTCAACCTGGTGATCATCAAAGACGCTCATCGCGAAAGGACCGTCATGTCCACAACGTCCGCTTCTCACGGGAGCACTGCGCCCGCCGTGACCAGCGAGAGACTGAAAAACTCTCGCAACGCAGCCATGTCCGGCTTCGTGGGCTCCACCCTGGAGTACTACGACTTCTACATCTTCGCGACCGCCGCCGCTCTGTATTTGCAGCCCCTGTTCTTCCCCGCTGAGGGAAACGCTGGTCAGATCTACGCATTTGCTACCGTCGGCGTGTCGTACATTACCCGCCCCCTCGGCGCAGTCATGTGGGGCTGGCTTGGTGATGTGATCGGACGCAAGCGTGCCCTGATGGCCTGCATCGTGCTGATGGGCGTCTCGACGTTTGTGATCGGCGTGCTGCCTACCCACGCGAGCATCGGCGTGTGGGCCCCCGTACTGGTCATCGCCATGCGCTTGCTGCAGGGCCTGTCTGCGGGTGGCGAGTCGCCCGGCTCGTCGTCGCTATCGATGGAGACTGCGCCCGACCACCGCCGCGGCTTCTACACAAGTTGGACCATCGCGGGCGCGACGGCGGGTCTTGTGCTGTCGTCCGCCATCTTTATCCCACTGAACATGCTGCCCGAAGAATTCATGCTCAGTTTCGGCTGGCGCATCCCGTTCCTGCTGAGCATCGTCGTCACGGTCGTCACCGTGTTCATGCGCCGCCGCCTCAAAGAACCCGAGGTCTTCGAAGAAGCCAAGGAACATCACGAAATCGTCAAAGTACCCATCGCGTTCCTGGTCAAGAATTACCCCACGCAGATGCTCCGCATCGCGGGCATGGCCCTGTTCCTGCTGATGGTGGGCCTCGTGAGCACCTTCTCGCTCGCCTATGGCACGAAGGTGGCGGGCATCAACAGCAGTGAGATGCTCACCCTCATCACGGTGTCGAACCTGGGAACGCTCGTGATGGTTCCCGTGTTCGGTGCTCTCTCGGATCGCATTGGTCGACGCCCCGTCTTTATCGGCGGCTGCATCATCATGATCGGCACGGTGATTGCTTACTTCGGCACCCTCTCGAACGCCTCGCCCGGTAACACGTGGATGGTGTGGGTTCTCGGAATCATCATGCTGTCGTTTGGCTACGCCGCCGCCAACGCTGTCTATGTCGTGTACTTTCCCGAGCAGTTTCCCGCGAACGTACGCTACAGCGGCATGGCGATTAGCCTCATGCTCGGCCTGGTCATCGCGGGTTTCGCGCCCGCCATTGCCGAGGCCATCAACGGCGAGAACAACAATTGGCTTGGTGTCGCCATGTTCGCTGCCGGTGGCGTGGCCATCTCGGCCATTTGCGCCTTGATCACGCCCGAGACCGCGAAGATTCCGACGGCTTTACTCGGCCAGAAGAAGCGCAAGTAAGCAGTAGGAACGAAAAATTCACGGGGCTGCGCCAGGCATGTGGCGTGGCCCCGTCCCTATCTTTGGGAGAAAACCTCATGACGAAGAAACCGACAGCGTTCATCACGGGCGGTGCCTCCGGCATTGGCCTCGCGTTCGCGCAAGCGTGGATCGCCCAGGGCGGGTTTGCCGTGCTGGCAGACCTGAACACCGAGAGAATTGTGGACGCCATATCCCTCCTCGGCGCCGAGAACGCCCGAGGGGTTGAGTGCAACGTGACGTCGCGAGATTCCGTGGACGCCGCGTTGGCCACGGTAGCTGCGACCGAAACCCGCCTCGACACGGTGTTGAACTCGGCGGGAATCGCACACCCTGAGCCGAGTGACGCCATCACCGACGAGTCTTTCGAGCTCATGCTCAACATTCATGTGACGGGCTCGATGCGCGTCGCGCGCGCCGCGTACCCCCTGCTGCGGGAGGGAGGCGGCACGATCGTCAACGTGGCCAGCGTCGCCGCCGTGAGCGGTATGCCGCAGCGCGCGAGTTATACCACGGCGAAGGCCGCCATCGGAGGGTTGAGCCGTACGCTCGCCGTCGAGTGGGGCGGCAGCGGCGTGCGAGTCAACACGGTGGCCCCCGGATACGTGCGCACGCCGTTTACCGATCAGTTGATTGCCGAGGGAAAATTGAATGACGCGCCGATTCGGCGGCGGACAGCTCTGGGCCGGTTTGCCGAGCCCGAGGAGATCGCGGCGGCGGCGCTGTTTCTGGCCACCGCGGCGTCCTCATTTGTAAACGGTCACCTGCTGGTGGTCGACGGGGGCCTGACGGTCGACGGCAACTGGTATTAGGCCGGACGCGCACTGGGCAGCTTGGCGCGTCAGGCCCCGGCCGCGCTTTCGGCACGGGCCGTGGCGACGTAGGAGCGATACACCGTGATCAGGGCTTCGCGTTGAGCGGGGGACAGATGAGGATCGGCAAGGATCGCGTCTTCGACGGGCGTTGCTGTGCGGTCTTCGTCGTCGTGAAGCCCGAGCTGCGCAAACAGTAGACTTGCGGGCATTCCGAAGGCCTCGGCTAGTGAGTGCACTGTTTTTGCTGAGGGCATGTACGTGCCTCGTTCGAGCTGACTGAGATAGGAGTCGGAGAAGCCTGCACTACGGGCGAGGTTGCGTTGTGAGATGTGGGCAAGTTGCCTCTGGGCGCGGACGAACTCGCCGAACGCCTTGAGTTGGTCGCGGTCTTGTTCTTCCACTGCTGGCTCCGTACTACGCAAACTGATGGGGGAGTGTGTTCACTCCCCCATCAGCATAGGTACTGCCTGCCGCGCGTCGGAAATTAGGCCTTCTTGGCGGCTGCGGCGGGCACCTTGGCGTCGGCGACCTTGCGCTCGGCGATGTCGAGGTACTGCTGCATGAAGTTGCGCTGCTGCGCGATGAGCTTCTCGGTGAACGAGAACGCAGCCTCGGTGAGCTCGCGCGGTGTGGGCAGGTCGGCCACTGGCGCCACGGGCACTGCGGATGCCTGAGGGGCGTCTGCTGCGAGAGTTGCGAACTGGCGAGCCTGCTCGAGCAACTGCTCTTGGCCCTTGGCGAGAAAAGCGAGGTACTGCTCGGTGGCAGCGGTGTTTTGCTTGGTGAACTCAGACATCATGGGGCTCCCATCAATCGGATTTATCGAACAACTACAGTTTACTACGCATTTGCGAAGTATGCAACGCATTGCACTTAAACGTGTAAAAATTCGATGATGGCGGCCGCCGTCTGCGGCGCGGCCTCACTGTAGCAGTTGTGGCTCACACCGTCGAGAATCCGTAACTCACACCCAGGTACCCGTGACGCGATCACCTCGCCGTTCGCGGGAGGCACGAACTCATCGAGAGCGCCATGCAAAACCAAAGTGGCTTTGCTCAACCGAGGCAGCCGAGAGCTCGTCCCTTCATAGGCGTAAACAGCATTCAGCTGCGCTTGATACCCCTCCCACCCCGTGTGCATCGCGCGTCGAATTGCCACGTCTTCTTCGATGAGCACTTGAGGGGTGTCCGGCGAGTAGACAAACGGCAACGAACTTCTTATCGCTTCCTCATCGTTCATCGAGGGCCGCGACTTCATGAGGTCAAACACCGCCTGGTCGGCCAGCACCAGCCGCTCATCAGCGGTGTGCGTGCCCGCCAGTATCAAGCGATTGACACTGCGCGGGTACGCGAGCGCCAACTCTTGCGCGACGATGCCGCCGAGGCTCACCCCAAAAACGTTCGCGCACCCGCCGGCGGCATCGTCAATGACCGAGACCACGTCAGCCGCCATCGCATCAATCGACAGCCCCTGCAATCCGCCAGCGGAGCAACTATTTCCGACGCCGCGATTGTCGAAAACGATCACGCGAAACCAAGGCTCCAGCAGCGGCAACAGGCGGTGAAACATGGCCGCGGGATACCCCAGCCCCTGAATTAACACCAGCGGGGTACCGCGCCCCGAGGCGCGCCACCAGATGCCGTCGCTACGCCCGCAGACGGGATCGTCTAGCGGTATCGATGACATCAGCGGCAACGCGCCTGCGGGGATTTCGACGGGTCTACTCGCCCTCACGCCTCAGACCTGCGCCGGCTCGCGTGAAATTCGGCGATAACTCGCGTCAGGGCGTCCCTCACCTGTGGAAGTTGAGCTGCCATGGCTCGACTCGCGGCATCGCCGTCGCCCGCCTCCAACGCATTCGTCAACGCCAGGTGATCGTCAAGTGCGTCTCGCACCGAGATGGAGGTTCCCTCCAGGACGCACAACAGCAAGCCCTGCACGCCAAACGCTTCTGCCACGTCGGTAATCTTTTCGTTGTCAAGAACCCCCAGCAAAACATCGTGGAACTCCGCGTCGGACTGCACGTACCGCACGGTGTGCACACCATCGGTGCCGCGCACGAGCGGGATCGCTGCCTTGAGCCTAGCCACGAAGCGGCTGCGTTCGGCGGTGTCGGCCTGTGCACGAGACAGCACCTGAATAATGCCGATTTCGAGCGCCGCGCGCGCCTCCAACGCAGCCATGAGTCTCTCCACCTCGCGCGGCATCTGTGCGCTCGCCTGACTGTCAGCCACAGGGGCCTCCGAGCGACGCACACGCACCGACTGCACGCCCGCACCCGTCGCCTCGGTAGCGGGGCGCAGCGTGTCTCGCGAGGTTTCGGCCCAACGCAGGATCTCGCGGCAAGCCCCCGTCCCACTGCCCGCCGCGATCGCGTCAACCAGACGCTCTTGCTGCACGGCAAACGCCTCAGGCAAAACCTCGTGCGATTCCAGAGCCCGGCCAAGAATGGCGTCCAAACCGAGGGACCGGTACGCGTTACTCAGCAGGTCGTTGCCCAACACACCCACCACGGCCGCATGGAAATCCTCGTTAGCGGCGAGGAACGCAGCGCGATCGGGAGTGCGCTGACCTGCATCAACGGTGGCTAGCAAGGCTTGCAGGCGTTCGTACAGGCCGGCCGCCTCCCGAGGTGAAATGCCTGCGGCACTGAGACGCAGCCACGTAGCTCCAATTTGTAGCACCGTGCGCGCCTCGATCGCGGCGCGCACTTCGGGAAAGCTCACGCCAGAGGCTGGCTGCTGCGGGGCCACATCGACCACCTCCCCGCGCGCGAGGTCTTGCAACATGCGACGCATGATCTTGCCCGAAGTGGTCTTGGGGAGGTCGTCCAAAATCTCCACAACACGCGGGTACTTATACGCCGCCATACGTTCACGGGCGAACGCCTTGATCTCGTCGGGCGACACTTCTGCTCCGGGGTGCAGACTCACGTACGCCTTCACGTTCTCGCCTCGATAAGGGTCAGGCACGCCGACGACACCAGCCTCACGAACGGCGGCATGCTGGTAAAGGACCTCCTCCACCTCACTCGGCCACACTTTGAATCCGGACGCCACGATCATGTCTTTGGCGCGGTCCACCAGGTACACCCAACCGTCTTCGTCCATAAAGCCGATGTCGCCCGTGCGCAGCTCACCGCCCTCGAACGTTGCGGACGACTCCTCCGGCATCTGCCAGTACCCCGGCACCACCTGCGGGCCCGAGATGCGCAATTCGCCGATCTCACGGGGTGCGGCCTCAGTGCCCTCGTCGTTGACAATGCGGATGTGCGTGTTGGGCACGGGCACCCCGATGGAGACCACGCCCATGGCGCTATCGGCAC
Organism: Micrococcales bacterium 31B; assembly: GCA_022803075.1. Taxonomy (GTDB): domain Bacteria; phylum Actinomycetota; class Actinomycetes; order Actinomycetales; family Dermabacteraceae; genus JAFFTF01. The sequence goes on along the minus strand of JAFFTF010000004.1, from coordinate 253,198 downwards.
GGTACCCCGCTCCCAAGGGAGTCATGGTGGCAGGTGAGGTTACCTCGGTCAGTCCATACATGGGGTGAATTTCAGAGCCCACGACCTTGCTCCACTGATCGATCACCGTGGTAGGCGTGGGCGCGCCACCCGTGTACACCGTCTTGAGCGACGACATGTCGTACTGGGTGATGGCTGGCGAGGCGAGCAGGGCTGTGAATGCAGTGATGGCCGTCACCGCGAACGTGGCCCGGTACTTTTCCGTGAGGCGGCAGGCCGTATCGGCATCAAATCGATAGAACAGCAGCAACTCAGCGCCCGTGATGAGAGAGAGCACTAGGTGGCCAGTCATACCCGTGACGTGGAACAGCGGTGCCAGGCCAAGAATCACCGAGGTGTCGTCGAGCCGCATCCATTCGCGGTAGACGCTCGCGGCAAAGTAGGCATTACCATGCGTATTCATCGCGCCCTTGGGGGCTCCTGTGGTGCCCGATGTGTAGACCATAAAAGCGACATCGTCGCTGGTCAAGACCACCGTCGCGGGCTCCGCGCCGCGATTTTCGGCAATCACATCGCGCAGCTCAACCGCACCCTCCGCCGATTGGCGTTGCATACCACTGAGGATCCCTGGCACCTCGCCGTCTGCGAGAAAGTCGAGCGCACTGGTAGTGATGGCAAACTCAACTGCCGTTTCGCACAGTACGGCGGCCGCGATGTCCACATACAGATCATCATGCAAGATGATGCCGCGGCAGCCGGAATTGGAGAGGATTTTGACGAGTTCACGGCCCTTGAGCATGGGGTTGCAAGGAACTACGACGGCCCCCGCCTTCCACGCACTGAGCAGGGTGATCATGGCGGCGGGCACGTTCTGCAAGTACATTGCCACGCGGTCGCCGGGTTCAATGCCGCGCTGCTGAAGACCCACGGCTACGGAGTTAGATATGTCATCGATCTCGCGCGCCGTGAGCGGTGTATCGAAGTATCGCATGATGACGGTGTCGGGCTTATCTTGCACAACGGCACGAAACGCTTCGAGAATCGAGTGTTGGGGAGTAGGTAGTTGCGCGGGGACACCCTGGTAACTCGCGACCCACGGCAGCGACGCGGCGCTGGTTGTTGCGGTCATCGCGCCGCTCCCAGGATGTCGTTCAGCGAGGCCATGAACCGCTGCTGCTGTTCCATCAGCCGCGTGTAGAACTGCTGCTGTTGCTGGGCGACCTCGGCGGGGCTGGGCAGATCGCTCAGGGCGGGTGCCGTGAAGCCTGGAATCGTGGGCATCTCAGGCATCGCAAAACCTGCCGAGGCCGCATTCGCCTTCCACTCGCGCACTAGCGCGAGGTAGGCGTCTTGCTGCTTGATCAGCGCGTCAAGGGCCTGCTGCTGAAATTGATTGATCGAAGGATTATTCAAGAGGTCGTCTCCTTGTGCATGGTGCCGCGGCCCGCAAGGCCGGTGGCGTGGTCTCTATGGAACTTCGCGACGGTGTCCCAGAGGGACGCCGCGCGGCTGCCGGCGACGGCGCCGACATGCCCGCCTGGTACGCGCATCACCTGCGCGTGGGGCACCACCCGTGCGATGGCGTCGCAGCCGTCGGCGGGCGAAATATGGTCTCGGGCCGCCGACACCGAGAGCACCGGCATCGTGATCGCGTCAAGGGTGATCTCACGGCCCCCGAGAGTGGTCCGCCCCGTCATGAGTTCATTTCTGCGGGGGCCGAATTTCTCGGCCACTTCGGCCAGCAGCCGACCTGAAGTTGGCACGACGTCATCAACCCACGACGCCATGGTCCTCACGGCCTGCAGTTTCTCGAGCGGCATGTCGAGCTGTTGCATGAGGTCAGCAATGCGCGCCTGCGGGCTGCTTGAACCGGGTGCGAGCGCCTCAAACCATGATTTGATGGTTGCGGCCGGGACGATCCGGGGGTTGTCATACGACTCGCCCTCTGCCCCGAGGTGCGTTGCGACCCAGGCGATACCGCCCTCGACCGAACTATCTACGAGCGTTGTCATCACGGTGAGGCACGCGACATCGCGTGCGTGTGCCGCTGCATAGAGCAACGAAAACATGCCGCCCAGACAGTACCCGACGAGATGCACAGACTCCACGTCGCGCGTGCTACGCACGTGACGGATCGCCCGACACAGCAACCCGTTCACGTACCACTCAAGATCGGCAAACCGGTCCTCGTTGGCGGGCTCTCCAAAATCTACGAGGTAGGTGTCGAAGCCGCTGTGCGCGAGATGCGCCGCGAAACTTCGCCCCGGCAGTAAATCGAGGATGAAGTATCGGCTCACAGGGGCCGTCACGATCACGAGAGGTGGCCCTGCAAACGGGTCACCCTGCGCGTCCAGCAACCGCAGAAGCCGCAGAGAACCTTCGGAATGCACCACCTCATGGGGCGTCGCCCCGGTGCCGTAGAGGCCTTCGCTGGTCAGCAGTTTGCGCAGTGAATCTAGTCGCCGCCGATTGCGTTCGGCCTGGTCAAGCAAGAACCGTGCGCTGGCCTCGTCATAGGGCTGCGGGAGCTCAGCGGTCTGCATGGTCGGGCTTCGAAGGGGTGGGGCCTCCGGCGCTGGTGAGGGCGGAGATCGCCGCCTCGAGGTCGCTCAGGCGACCCTCGATGCGCTTCAAGGTAAAAAGCACCTCGTCCATCGAGTCATTGCTCCGCGGGTCAGCGGCGGCCTCGCCGAAGCCGTTAGCCTGCGGATACGCAGTGCCAGCGAGCAACGAACCGCGCATCGCGTTTCCGAGGTGCTGTAAGAAGTTTTCGTCTGTGGCCATGGCGTCCGCGTACTCTCGCATGGTTTTTTGCCAGGCCTGCTGCTCTTCAAACCAGCGTTCTGCGATCGACTTCTCGACGGGTGGCGTCTCAGCCATGTGTCTGTCTCCTTGTTGTGCCGCGGCTGCGGTTGATGGTTAGTCTCGGGCGTCCCACAGGCGCACGGGGGCTTCGGCCTCATAGGCCTTGCCGCCCGGAAAGCTGACGAGCTCAAACTGCATGCCCCAAGGGGCCAGGAAGTAGACCCACCGCTGGCCTTTGCTCGCACCGTTACTGGCAGTTGGCTCGCCGAGAATGCGCACGTTGTGGCTACGCAGGTAATCCACTGCGGCATCGAGGTCGTCGACGTAGATGCCGAGGTGGTGACCGCCGACGTCGCTGTTGCGCGGCGGCTGCTCGGCCGCGCCCTCGGCCTCGTACTCAAAGACTTCAAAGTTGGAGCCGTTGCCGAGCCGGTAGAACCGAATCTGCCGCATGGTGGTGGAATCGTCGACGTTCAGGTGCTCGCTCATCCACGACCCGCGGGGCAAAAACGGGCCCAGCCGGTAGATCTCGGTACAGCCCAAGACGTTGACGAGAAACTCGTGCGCTTCGTCGATGTTGGGCACGGTGAACCCGATGTGATCGGTCCCGCGCATTCCTGGCAATCCGGTCATGTGCCCACTTTCTGTTCTTCTGCGCGCCAACTTGAGTTACGGCTCGACTGTGACCCGACAAGTTCACAATAGTTGACCTATTGGATCCAATCAAGGCAAATGGATCACACTTTCTGCCCCCTTTGGCATTGATTGGATCCACAAGAGCGCATACCGCCAGAATGATCAAATCCGACAGCCGCCCCCCGATCGCGCTAATCTGAAGGAATGGTTGACGTGACTCGGGCGAAATCAAACACCGGCGCCGGCCGTGTTCAATCGGAGGTCATCGCCGCCGGAGTACGCAACGAAATTCTGTCGGGAGTGCGACGCCCTGGCGAGCGCATCGGCCAAGAGGCACTCGCCGAGGAATACGGCACGAGCCGCCTTCCCGTGCGCGAGGCGCTACGCATTCTCGAATCCGACGGCCTCGTCACCGTCGTCTCCAACACGGGCGCCTGGGTGGCCAAACTCGAACTCAACGAATGCGTCGAGATTTACCGGATCCGCGAAAAACTCGACCCGCTGCTCGTGAGCCTCGCGGTGCCTCACTACACCAACACTGACATCGATCAACTGACCGCACTCGCGGCAGACATCACTGCGGCCGACACCGTGGAAGGTTTCTTGCGCACCGACCGCGCCTTCCACATCGAGAGTTACCGCGCCGCCAAATCACCTATCTTGTTCAGCACGGTCGAACGCATGTGGAACACCACTCAGCCCTATCGACGCGCGTACGCGCACCTCGTCGGCGAAGATGGGCTCGAAATCAACCATCTAGAGCACCAACTCATGATCACGGCATTTCGAGAGCGCGATGCGAAGGCAGCCAAGCGCATCCTGCGCGGGCACATTCGACGCACGCGGCGCGCGATCACGAATCACCCCGAGATTTTTCAGCACGACTGAGCAGCGGGCCCCCACTCCCCTACCGCAGCAACGCCCGCCGCAGTGAATCGAGGCCCATGGAGCCGAGCCGTAGCGCACGGTCGTGGAACGCCCGCTCGTCGTAGGCCGCACCCTCCTTCGCGCGCACGTCCTCGCGCGCCTGCAGCCACAGTCGCTCGCCCACCTTGTAAGACGGCGCCTGGCCGGGCCAGCCGAGGTAGCGCACGAACTCGAACTGAGCGCGCCCCTCCGACTCGTTGAAATTGGCCCTCAAAAAGTCCCACGCCTTCTCGGGCGTCCACGTGCCACTGCCCCACCGCTCGGGCACCGCGAGCCCGAGGTGCACGCCAATATCGAAGACCACGCGCGCGGCACGCAGGCGCTGCGCGTCGAGCATGCCAAGGAGGTCCCCGGCGTCCTCAAGAAAACCGTACTGTTCCATGAGCCGCTCGGCGTACAGGGCCCAGCCCTCGCCGTGGCCGGAGACCCAGACGACATCGGAGCGGTAGCGGTTTAGCTCGGCGCGTGCCGCGATCGCGGTGGCGCACTGCAGGTGGTGACCGGGCACGCCCTCGTGGTAGACGGTGCTGGTCTCGCCCCAGGTGGTGAACGTGTCTTCGCCTTCGGGCACCGACCACCACATGCGTCCGGGGCGTGAGAAGTCCGAGCTCGGCGGGGTGTAGTAGATCGCGCCGTCATGGGTGGGCGCGATGCGGCATTCGAGGCGGTCGAGGGGTGGTTCGATAGAGAACGTGTCGACCGCGAGCGCGGCGAGCGCCGAGTCGGATTTCTGTTGCATCCACGCTTGCAGCGCGTCGGTGCCGTGCAGTTGGCGTTCCGGGTCGGCGTTCAGCACCTCGCGGGCGCGTTCGACGCTCGCTCCGGCCTCGATGCGCTGCGCGACGCGTTCTTGTTCGGCGATGATGCGGTCGAGTTCGGCGACGCCCCACGCATAGGTTTCGTCGAGGTCCACGGCGGCGCCGAGAAAGGTTCGCGAGGCGAGTTGGTAGTAGTCGCGGCCCACGGCGTCGGTTTCGCGTGCGTCGTGCTGCAGGTCGTCGGCGAGGTAGGCACCGAGGTCGCGGTAGGCCTGGCGGGCGGCCGCCACCCCGGACGCGAGGGCGGCCTCCTCCCCCGGCGCCACGGCTTGGCCCACCGCCGCGAGTCCCGCGAAGAAGCCCTCGTCACCTGCGTAGTCGTCGATTTGCCCCAGCACGGCTTCGATCTGGCGCCGGGCGGGCACGTGGCCGAGCGTGCGCGAGTGGTCGAGGGCGGCACGATGGCCACTCAGGGCCTCGGGCACGGCGGCCAGTCGCGCCGCGATGCGCTGCCAGTCCTCGACGGTGTCGGTGGGCATCAGATCGAAGACGGCGCGCACGTCCTGCGGGGCTGAGGCGAGGTTGTTGAGTGGAGTGACACCCGAGTCAATCAGCTCGATCTCGAGGGTGAGCCGCTCGGTCATCACGTCGATGGTGGTGCGGTCGGTGTCGTCGGCGGGGGTGTGTTTGCCAAGGGCCGCGAGCGTGTCGGCGAGCAGGCCCCGCCGGGCGGCCTCGCCCTCGGGGGAGCGGTCCGCGTACCCTGGGGCGCGGTCGTGTTCGCCGAGGTGGGTGGCGAGCTCGGGGTCGCTCGCGATGAGTTTCTCGACGAACTCGTCTGCGAGCGCGTCGATCGGGCTGGGGGTGCGAGGGCTCTTGGGCACGGCATTCCTTTGCGGTGTGGGCTGGCGCGATTTCGCCGCGGACGCTCCGGTGCCCGCCTTGGCACCGCAACTTCGGGGGGATCACCCCAGTTCAGGCGGCCCCTACAGAGTAAAACGCTGGGTGTGCGCGCGTTCGGGGTTCCGGTGAACTCACGCGCCCTCAGCGCCTAACCGCAACAGATCTTCAATCGTCTCGCGTTGCAGTCGGACAGCGAGGCGTGCGCAGTCAGCACCGTCGTCGGAGTCTGCGCGATCGAGGCTGCCGAGATATTCCGCGCGATCCTTCGGATAGATGGGGACTGCGGGGTAGCCCGCACGACGCAGGAGAGCGCTCATGAGGAGGCGGGCGGTGCGTCCGTTGCCGTCCACGAACGGATGGATCTTGACGAAATCTAGGTGAATCAGTGCAGCGTGTATTAACGCGTTCAGATTGTGCGCCGGTTGGTTGATCTGTTTCACCATGTCGTCCACGAGAACTGGCACCTTGAGGTGATTTGGCAGCACGGTCGACGAACCGACAATGCGCACGGGCACGCTGCGAAAAAACCCTGCTTCGCTACGGTGAGTGCTGTGGAGAACGTGCCGGTGCAGCTCGAGAATCCCCTGCACTGTGATTGTCTCGCCTTTCTCGAAGGTGTTGACCATGTAGTCCCAGGCGTAGGCGTGATCTTTCGCTTCAAGATGTTCGCGCAGTGATTTTCCGACTATGACGGCGTCTTCGTTGACGACGAGATTCGTTTCGGCGCTGGAGAGGGTGTTCCCCTCGATGGCATTTGAGGTGTAGGTCATCTCATTGCGAAGCCAGACGTCGTACCGGGCTATCCCGGCGTCGAGACCGTCTGGAAACCTTGCCTGGAGTTCACAGAGTAGGGCACGCACCGAAACCAACTCTGATTCGAGGTTCAATTCGTGACGCCTAGCAATGTCAGGATCCATGAGGGTACTGTACTGGCACCACGGGGTACCGCGGCCCACCTCAACAAGCAAAGCACCCCCGGCAAACGAGTGCTTGCCGAGGGTACGCGGGGTTTTTCGAGGCGGAGACGAAGGGATTCGAACCCTTGGTAGGGGGTTACCCTACAACGGTTTTCAAGACCGTCACATTCGGCCGCTCTGTCACGTCTCCCGGCGCGGTTGAACGCGCCGCACTATTCTCACACACGCGCCGGGGCGGCGCGAACCGCGGAGGCGCGACCAGCGGGCCACCGGAGCGTCCGGGATGAATTCGACACGAGTGCGGTACCGAACCGTCACACAACCGACGCGGAACTGTAGCGCGTCACACATTTTACAAACCCCGACTTTGTCATACGATTGGCCCATTCGACACCTAACAAAGGCTAACTATGTCAACTCGAATCGGTCAGCGCGGCCGCATCAACGTGGCCATCGTCGGCGTGGGCAACTGCGCCTCCTCGCTCGTGCAGGGCGTGCACTACTACCAGGACGCCGACCCCACGCAGAAGGTCCCGGGCCTCATGCACGTCGACTTCGGCGGCTACCACGTGGGCGACATCAACTTCGTGGCGGCCTTCGACGTCGACGGTAAGAAGGTCGGCTTCGACCTCGCCGAGGCGATCAACAACTCACACAACAACACCATCAAGATCTGCGACGTGCCGCCGCTCGGCATCACCGTGCAGCGCGGCCACACCCTCGACGGCCTCGGCCACTACTACCGCGAAATGATCACCGAGGCGTCCGGCGACGGCGTCGATGTGGTCGCCGCGCTGAAGGCCGCGAAGGCCGACGTGCTCGTGTGCTACCTGCCCGTCGGCTCCGAAGACGCCGCCAAGTTCTACGCGCAGTGCGCCATCGACGCGAACGTCGCGTTCGTCAACGCCCTGCCCGTGTTCATCGCGAGCGACCCCGAATGGGCGCAGAAGTTCACCGACGCGGGCGTGCCCATCGTCGGCGACGACATCAAGTCGCAGGTGGGCGCCACCATCACGCACCGCGTGCTCGCCAAGCTGTTCGAAGACCGCGGCGTCACGGTCGACCGCACGTACCAGCTGAACGTCGGCGGCAACATGGACTTCAAGAACATGCTCGAACGCACTCGCCTCGAATCGAAGAAAATCTCGAAGACCCAGGCCGTCACCTCAAACATCGTCGCCGACCTGCCCGCGCGCGACGTGCACATCGGCCCCAGCGACTACGTCGAATGGCTCGACGACCGCAAGTGGGCGTTCATCCGCCTCGAGGGCCGCGCCTTCGGCGACGTGCCCCTGAACCTCGAATACAAGCTCGAGGTATGGGACAGCCCCAACTCCGCCGGCGTCATCATTGACGCCCTGCGCGCCGCGAAGATCGCGAAGGACCGCGGCATCGGCGGCCCCGTCACGAGCGCCGCGGCGTACTTCATGAAGTCGCCGCCCGTGCAAATGGCCGACGACCTCGCGCGCGAGGCGCTCGAAGAGTTCATCGCGGGCGAGGCAGGGCAGGCGGACGCCTCGGCGGCCTAGTCCCAGCCCGCGCCCACCTTCCGGCGCGGGGGCGGCGCGGGCACCCAGCGCACCCCAGCGGCGCGCACCCCTCCGCGGGATGCGCGCCGTTTGCGCGCGCGGTCGAAAGGAGCCGCGAGCGCAAACGTCGGGCAAGGCCGATAGCAAACCCGCCCCGCGCGCGTCCGGTCAAAAACCTATGACGTCACGCCTAGGCTCGCCCCAGGAATGCCGGCCCCTACGGCGGGCGCCGGTTAGAGTGAAAGGCGAGCAATTTTGAGTGCGTGGGGTGGACAGTTGGCGGAGTTAACGAGCGTAGAGATCTGCGCGGGCGCGGGCGGTCAGGCCCTGGGTTTGGAGCGCGCCGGGTTCTCGCACGAGGCGCTCGTTGAGATCGAGCCGGAGGCCTGCAATACTCTGCGCTTCAACCGCCCCACCTGGAACGTTGTGCAGCAAGACCTGCTCGAATGGTCCGGCGCGGAGTATCGCGGCGTCGACCTGCTAGCGGGCGGCGTGCCCTGCCCCCCGTTCTCGAAGGCGGGCAAGCAACTGGGCGCAGATGACGAGCGCAACCTGTTCCCCAAGGCCATCGACCTGGTCGACGAGATTCGCCCCCAGGCGGTCATGCTCGAGAACGTGCGCGGCCTGCTCGACGACGTGTTCGCCACCTACCGGCAGGACGTCGAGAAGCAACTCGTGAAGCTCGGCTACACGCCCACGTGGAAGCTACTCAACGCCTCCGATTTCGGAGTCTCGCAGCTGCGCCCGCGCGTCATCTTTGTCGCCCTCAAGAAGCGCCTCGCAGACCACTTCGAATACCCCACTGCGGGAACGGCCCCCGCCCCCGTGGGCGCGCTGCTGCACGACCTCATGGCCGCGCGCGGCTGGCGCGGCGCCGACGAGTGGGCCGCCGCCGCCGACAGCATCGCCCCCACCCTTGTGGGCGGCTCGAAGAAACACGGCGGCCCCGACCTCGGCCCCACCCGCGCCCGCCGCGCCTGGGCCGCGCTCGGCGTCGAGGGTAAGTCGCTCGCCGACCACGCGCCCGACCCCGACTTCGAGGGCCTTCCCCGGCTCACGGTGCAGATGGCCGCGCGCGTGCAGGGGTTCCCCGACGAATGGCGCATCCAGGGCCGCAAGACGGCCGCGTATCGGCAGGTCGGCAACGCGTTTCCGCCACCCGTCGCCGCCGCCGTCGGCGCGCAGATCACCCGCGCCATCGAGGCCAGTGCCACCCGCACGAGCCGACGCCGCTCCAACCCCCGCACCACCCGCTCCTTGCACGCGGTCGCGTAACGGCCAATGCTCACCGACCCCCTGTTCACGGTCGAGCGCGACCGGCTCCACGGCGAGCTGCTGCGCTCGGGCATGCTCTCGGCCAACGACCACGGCATCGTCTCGATCGCCGACAAGGGTCAACGCCAGAGCGTGCAGATCGCGCACGGGGTCTACGAGCAACTGCTCGAACGCTCGTCCCACCTCGAAGACCTCGCCGCCGCGCAGCAGTCGCTGTTCATCCTCGAAGCACCCCGCTCCAAGGCCGCCGGCCAAACCAGTGGCACCGCATTCGAGCACGAGGTCAGCGTGTTTCTCGCGCGCACGCTGCCAGCGCTGCAACACGTGCGTCCGGGCAAATTCACGGTCGAGCACATCGCCGGCCGGGGCGACGCCCAGATACACCGGTTTCGCCAATATACGCACCTCAAACAGCTCGACGAGAAGATTCAAGCCGACGCCGAGCTACGCGCCGCGCTCGGCAACGCCTACGACATCACCCCCGACATCGTGATCGCGCGCGAGCCCCTCGGCGCCGCCGAAATCAACCGCACCGAAAAACTCATCGACGATTCGGTCGCGACCCGCACCGCCCTGCGCCGCGGCGCCCGGCTCAGCACGCCCCTGCTGCACGCCGTCGTCTCGTGCAAATGGACCATGCGCAGCGATCGCGCCCAAAACGCCCGCAGCGAGGCCCTCAACCTGATTCGCAACCGCAAGGGCCACCAACCGCACATCGTCGTGGTCACGGCCGAACCCACACCGTCGCGCCTCGCGAGCCTCGCCCTCGGCACGGGCGACATCGACTGCCTCTACCACCTCGCCCTGCCCGAACTCGTCGCGGCCGTCGCGCAGTTCAACGACGCGAAGGCCACCGCCACGCTCGCCACCATGATCGAGGGCGAACGCCTCAAAGACATAGCCGACCTCCCGCTAGACCTCGTGGTGTAGCGAGCCATTCGAGACAAGGAGCATCATGCAGGCAGTTACCGTGACCGCCCCGATCGACGCACTCGACCTCGCGCCCGGCGAGGCCCCCGCCCCACCCGCGCCCGGCCCCGACGAAGTCTTGATCGACATCGCCTACTCGGCACTCAACCGCGCCGACATTGCGCAACGCGCGGGGGCGTACCCACCGCCCCCGGGCGCGAGCAACATCCTCGGGCTCGAAGCGGCCGGCGTCGTGCGCGAGGTCGGTTCGGCGGTCACCGAGTTCGCCGTCGGCGACCGCGTCGCGGCCCTGCTCGTCGCGGGTGGCTACGCCGAACAGGTCACGGTGCCCGCCGCGCAATGCTTCTCGGTGCCCGACGACCTACCCCTGGAACGCGCCGCGGCCCTGCCCGAAACGCTCTGCACCGTCACCTCGAACGTGTTCATGCTGGCGGGGCTCACCGCGGGCCAGCGACTGCTCGTACACGGCGGCGCGGGCGGCATCGGCATCACCGCGATCCAACTCGCGCGCGCAGAAGGCTGCGAGGCCTACGCCACGGTCGGCTCTGACGAGAAGGCCGCCGTGATCCGCTCCCTCGGCGCCACCGCCATCAACTACCGCACCGACGACTTCGTCACCGCACTGCGCGAAGCCGGCGGAGTCGACGTGGTGCTCGACTGCATCGGCGGGCCTTACCTCAACGGCAACGTCAAGTCGCTGCGGCGCGGCGGGCACCTGGTCATCATCGGCCTGCAGCAGGGCCGCCACGGCGAACTTGACCTCGGCACCCTCATGATGAAGCGGCTCAGCGTGCACGGCACCACCCTGCGCAGCCGCCCGCTCGCCGAAAAGGCCGAGATCTGCCAGGTGGTGCGCGAGCGATTCTGGCCCCTCTACGCGTCCGGCCGCCTCAGCCCCCGCATCGACACGGTCGTGCCGCTCTCGCAGGTGGGCGAGGCGCACGCCCGCATGGAAGACTCCGCGCACGTCGGTAAGATTGTGCTCCAGATCAGCGCCGGGTAGTCAGGGAGCAGGCCACATGAGCACCGAACAGAACACTGAACAGAACACCAGCCCCACCGAAGGCCCCGAACCGGTCGTGCTCGACGCGAGCGGAGTCATCGTGCAGGGCGGCAAAGAAAACCCGCGGGCCATGGTCGAAGAGCCCAGCAAGGTCATGCGCATCGGCACCATGATCAAGCAACTGCTCGACGAGGTGCGGCGCGCGCCGCTCGACGAGGCCGGGCGCGAACGCCTCGCCGAGATTCACGAACGCAGCCTCAAAGAGCTCGAAACGGGTCTCTCGCCCGAGCTCGTCGAAGAACTGCAGCGCATCAGCCTGCCCTTCACCGAGGCCACGGTGCCCACCGAATCTGAGCTGCTGATCGCACAGGCACAGCTCGTGGGGTGGCTCGAAGGCCTCTTTCAGGGCATTCAGACCGCCATCGTCGCGCAGCAAATGGAACTGCAGTTTCAGCAGGCGCGCCGCGCCCACGAGGTGAAAGAGATAGCGGCGTCGCCCGAGGGGCGGCCGGACGCCGCGGAGCCTCCCCCCAGCCCCGGCACGGGTACGGGCACGGGCCAGTACCTCTGATGGCCGGCTGGCGGGGGTGGTTGGGTCGGATCGGCGGGCGCCAGCGCGACAACGGCGCGACTCTCAACGGGCGCCAGCGCGACAACAGCACGCCCAACGGCGCGCCCAACGGCGCGGCCAACGGCGCGCCCAACGGCGCGCCCAACGGCGCGCCCAACGGCGCGGCATCGAGTCGCAATCGCCGCCAACGCAAGGCCCTCGGCGAGGGCGTGTGGCTGCGCATCGTGACCCGCAACGAACGCGCCCTCGACCGCTTTCACCAGGTGCTCGACCGCGCCCCCGCCGGCCCCACCCAGAACGCCCTCATCGAGGCGGGCAACCGCCTCGTCGACGTCCACGAAGGGCTGTTCGCGATCTGCCTGTACGGCCAGGAGGTCGCTCCCTCCGAGGGGTTTCACGTGCCACCCGGCCCGGGTGGGGTGGGGCTGCTGCTGCACCGACGCGCGTCCGCCCTACCGACCCTCGTGGCGCAGGCCGCCGAGGCCGCCCTGCTCACGAGCACGGCCCTCGCGCGCGGCGACGACGCCGACGCCGAAACCTCGCTCGCGGCGGTGCTGCGCACGGTCGAACGCACCGAGGAGGGACTCGCAGAAGCTCGGCAAGCTCGCGCTGCATAACTTTCGGCCGCGGTTCACTCACCGCGTAATCTGACCGGAGGATACTTATCTAAGGCGCCACCCCGGTGCCGCTGATTACACTGAGTAAGCGGGCTCATGCAGGGGAGCCTCCCCGCCGAGCCCGCCACACTATGACAGACGACAGCGAACGCATTCCCGCCCACCTCGAGGCCGAGGTCCGCGACTGGCACATGAGCCACGCGGGCGCCTGGGCAGCCGCCCTCGGCCGCTTCAAGGGTGAACTCGCCGACGAGTTCTTCGCGCGACTCTCTGAACAATCGCAGCGACGGGTGTGGATCGATAAGACCCGCGTCAAGACCGCAAACAGCACCTGGAACAAGCTGCTGCTCAAGCTCGCGCAGCATCCCGAATTCGCGGCGCCCACGAACGCCGAAGATCTCTCGGCCATCGTGCAAGACATCTGCGCGCTGCGCGTGCTCGCGTACTCGCTCGAGAATCAGCGCCGCGCCGAGAAGATCATCTTGAACTTTGCCGCACAGCACAACCTGCGCGTCGCGGGAATCGACGACTACGTCACCCATCCCAAACCGTCGGGCTATCGCGCCGTTCACGTCACGCTCGTGCAGCAGTTGGACGCCGCGTTCCTCGCCTCCCAGCGCGAGCAACGCCTGCGCCACATCCTCGAACGGGGCGGAGACAACGGCGCGGCCCTACGCCAGGTGGAGGCGGAGTCGATCGAGCCGCACGAGCTTCACCTCGAGATTCAGATCCACACTCTGTTGCAGCATGCGTGGTGCGAGATCACGCACGATGAGGGCTACAAGAGCGCCACCGACTGGCCCAGCCTGTCGCACGACACGTCTTCGCGCATGGCGGCCCTGCTGCATGAAGCCGACCAACTCGCGCGCGGGCTCTACGCCGATTCGCCGACCGAGCCGCACGTGGTGCATCGCGGCACACCGCTCGACCTTTTCACCGAGGGCCTGTACGCCCCCGAGGGTGGCCTAGACCCCTCCTGATCAGGGGCTTTAGTGAACCACGCGGCGATACGTCACGTGGCGCACGCCCATCGGGGGCTCAGCACTTGCGGCCTCAGTGCCCGTGCCAGCGCCCGTGAGCAGCGACGCCCCGAGCGCGGCGGCGATGTCGAGCGGCCTGAAATCCTTTGCCTCTAGGTCGTGCAGGCTCACCCATTGAAACGTGTGCCCGCGCGCGATGGGCGCCTCCGCGAGGTTCGGTTCGCTGCCGCCCGGCCACGCTCCACGGTAGTAGTAGCAGATCTCGTGGTGTTGCACGCCCATCTGCGTGTGCACGCCCTCCGACACAAGAAACAGGTCGCCGAGCTCGACCTCGAGCCCCGACTCTTCACGAAACTCGCGCTGCGCGGCGACTCGCGTGGCCTCACCGAGGCGCACCTTGCCACCCGGCAGATACCATCCGGGCTTCTCGTCCACACGGCAGAGCAGCACCTGCCCCTCGTGTTCGAAGAGCACAGCGGCGCGCAATTTGAAGGAACCCTGGGGCGACATCCATGAAACGTGTGCGTGTGCCATGGGCTCAGCCTTTCGTATCGGTGCGTGGTTCTACTGTATGCAATCGGTGACCGGGTCGCATTCCGGACGCCGGTCGGTACGTTGGCTGCCCAGCTGCCCCCGGAGCGTCCGGCCCGGCCCCACAATAGAATTTTCGCAGCTAGAGCGCGCGCAAGACCTCGACCAACCCGTCGTGCTCCACATCGCCCGCCACCTCGTCGGCCACGGCCTTCAGCGCCGCACCCGCATTGCCCATGGCGACGCCGCGGCCGGCCCACTGCAGCATCTCCATATCGTTGGGGCCGTCGCCGACGGCCACCGTGCGCGAGAGCGGCACCCCGAGTTCGACCCGCAATTCTTCGAGACCGAGCGCCTTCGAGACGTCGCCGCGCATGACATCGACCCAGTGACCCCAACCGAGCACCGCGTTGACCTCGGGCACCTGCTCGGTCATGGCTCGAATCTCGTCGAGCGAATGGCTCGGCGCGTACGCGATGAGTTTGAGGGCCTTGAGGCTCCCCATCTCGTCGGTGGTCGCGAGCGTTTGGCTGCCGAACAGCATCTCGGGCGGAAAAAGCGAGGTCACGGCGGGGCCGGAACGCACGTTGTCGAGGTGCGCGATCGAGATCTGCACGTCGGGCAGGGCCTCGCGAATGAACGCGATCGCGGCGGCGGGTTCGAACCAGTGCGAACTCATCACCTCGAAGCCGTAGTCGACGGTCTCGCCGAGCAGCAACGCGCCATAGCCACTGCCGTGCGCGTCGGGTCGGTACGTCGGCGGCGGCAGGCCCGGCCCCACGCGCATCGTCAGCGCCCCGTTGCAGCACACCACGTACCCCGCGAAGCCCAGTTCGGCGCAGATGCCGAGCGTGGCGATGGGCCCGCGGCCCGTCGCGATGACGACGTGATGCCCAGCCTCGGCGGTATCGCGAACGGCCTCCCGCACGGCGGGGCGCACCCCGTCTGCGGCGAGAATGGTGCCGTCAATGTCGAGCGCAACGAGGTGCGCGGCGGGTGCGCTCATGCCACCGGCTGCAAGACGTCGAGGCCACCCAGGTAGGGTCGCAGGCCCTCGGGTACGCGCACCGAGCCGTCGGCCTGCTGGTGATTCTCGAGAATCGCCACGAGCCAGCGGGTGGTCGCGAGCGTGCCGTTCAGCGTGGCCACGGCGCGGGTGCCCCCCTCGCTGCGTTCGCGCACGTTGAGGCGCAGGGCCTGAAAGGTGCCGCAGTTCGACGTCGAGGTCAGCTCGCGGTACTTGCCCTGGGTCGGCACCCAGGCCTCGCAGTCGAACTTGCGGGTCGCCGACGTGCCAAGGTCACCCGTGGCCGTGTCGATCACGCGGTACGGCAACTCCAGCATCTGCAGCATGTCTTCTTCCATCGCGAGCAGTTTCTGGTGCTCGTCGGCGGCCTGCTCCTGGGGGCAGAACGAGAACATTTCAACCTTGTGAAACTGGTGCACGCGAATGATGCCGCGCGTGTCTTTGCCGTAGCTGCCGGCCTCGCTGCGGTAGCACGCCGACCAGCCCGCGTAACGCAGGGGGCCCTTCGTGAGGTCGAGGATCTCGTTGCCGTGATAACCCGCGAGCGCCACCTCGCTCGTGCCCACGAGGTAGAGGTCTTGCTTTTCGAGGCGGTAAACCTCGTCGCTGTGCTTGCCGAGGAACCCGGTGCCCGACATCGTCTCGGGCCGCACCAGCGTCGGGGTGATGATCGGCGTGAACCCGTGCGCGACGGCCTTGTCGATCGCGGCGTTCAAGATGGCGAGCTCGAGGCGCGCACCCACCCCGGTCAAGAAGTAGAACCGCGTGCCCGACACCTTGGTGCCGCGCTCCATGTCGATGGCCTTCAGCATTTCGCCCAGTTCGAGGTGATCGCGCGGCTCGAAGCCCTCGGCCGCGAAGTCGCGCGCGGTGCCGACGGTCTTGACCACCGCGTAGTCGTCCTCGCCGCCCACGGGCGCATCGAGCGAAACGAGGCTCGCGATCTGCAGTATCGCCTCGTTTCGCTGCGCCTCAAGGTCTTTTGCCTGCGCCTCGGCGTGCTTCACGCGGGCCGCCAACTCCTTGGTTTCGGCGAGCAGCGCCTGCTTCTCGTCGCCCTTCGCCTGCGCGACCTCTTTGCCGAGCGTCTTTTGACGCGCGCGAGAACTCTCAAACTCTGCGGTGGCCGCCCGCCATTGTGCATCGAGGTCAAGCACCTGATCCACAATCTGGGGGTCGTCGCCGCGGCGGCGCTGGCTCTCGCGCACCACGTCGGGGGTGTCTCGCAGAATCTTGAGTTCGATCATGCGTCAAGCCTACCGAGCGCGGGCCCCCGCCTCACGTTTTTTTCTCGCGGGGACGCCCGGGCCACGGGTTACCGGCCCGGCACACCCAACCGGGCCACCGGAGCGTCCGCGCCCCTACTTTTTCTGCATCAACTGCACGAGGTTGCCGCACGTGTCGTCGAGCGTTGCGATGAGCACGGGGCCGACGTCGAGGGGTTCCTGCGTAAACGTCACGCCCGCCGCGGTGAGCTCGGCGTGGGCGGCGGCGAGGTCGGCGACTGCGAACGACACGGCGGGGATGCCGGCGGCGACGAGCGACGTCTGGTAGGTCTGCGCGATGTCGCTCTGATTGGGTTCGAGCAGCAGTTCGACCCCATCGAGCTGCGCGGCGTCGACGACGGTGAGCCAGCGGTAGTCGCCCGCGGGTTCATCGGTCTTTTTCACGAACCCGAGCTTGGTGGTGTAGAAGTCGAGCGCGGCGGCCTGGTCGGCCACGAAAACGCTCATGACGTGGAGCGATGCCTGCATGTCGTACCTTTCACTGCGGCGCCGGGCGCCGTTTTCACCACGCGACGGATGCCGCGCCGTGGCCGTGCCTATCTCGCGCCGCGCAGGTTTTCGACCCACGCACGCGCCCTGGCGTAAGCCTCGTCCGAGTTCTCGCCGGGAATCAGGGCGCTCGTCGCGGCGGCTCGCGGATACGAGCCCAAGAACTGCACCTTCGGGCACACCCGGTGCAGACCCACCAGCGCCTCGGCCACGCGCTCGTCGAGCACGTGACCGTCGGCGTCGATGGAGAACAGGTAGCGGCCCATCGCGTCGCCGATGGGGCGCGATTCAAGCCGCGACAGGTTGACGCCGTTGGTGACGAACTGCTCCAGCATGTCGAGCAGGGCACCCGGCTTGTCGCTCGGCAGGTGTACCACGAGCGAGGTCTTGTCTTGGCCCGTGCGCTGGGGCAACGGATGCGTGGCCGTGCGCGCGACCAGCACGAACCGCGTGACGGCGGTCAAGTTATCGGCGGCGTTGGCGAGCACTTCAAGCCCGTACTGTTCGGCCGCGAGCGGCGAACACAGGGCAGCGCGACCCGACACGTCGAGGCCGCGTTCGCGGTCGGCGGCGATCATCGCGGCGGCGCCCGCGGTCGACGTCGCGGGTTCCACGCTCACGTGCGGCAGGTGGTGCGCGATCCACACGCGGCACTGTGCGTGACCGTGGGGGTGGCTCGCGACGCGCGTAATGTCTTCGAGCCGCTGCCCCGGGTCGACGGCCAGCGCGAACTCGATGGGTACCAGCATTTCGCGCACGATGCGCAGACCGCGCGAGTTTCTGAGCGCGTCGAGGGTCGCGGGCACGCCGCCCTCCACCGAGTTTTCGATGGGCACGACCGCGGCATCGAGGTCGCCGGATTCGAGCGCTTCGAGCGCCAAGATCACGCTCGTGAACGGCATGAACTCGTGGTCGCTGGGGCTTGCCACCTGGCGCAGGGCTGATTCGGTGAACGTCGCGGCGGGCCCTAAGAACCCGTAACGCAGACGGGGCGGTGGGGTGGCAGAGCTGGCAGCGTTGGTCATGCGCACATCATAGGCGCGGGGGCCGGACGCCCGGGCCCTCCGACCGCAGCCTGACACCGGAACAGCCCCCCGGAGCGTCCGCGCGGCACGCCCCCCATACGGTTAAGCGCGGGCGCTGCGCGGCGCCCGTACCTTCAGCGCGTGCTTCTCGACCGACGCCTGGATGCGCCGCCCGCGACCCACGGGGTCACCGTCTACCTGCACGGGCATGGGCTCGTTCGCGACGACCGTGATGGACTGCCCCGCGAAGCGTTCGACCGCTCCCGTGGACGGTGCGTTGGGTAGGGTCAGTTCGTGGGCGACGGCGCCCCAACCCATGAACTTGCCGGGGGCCATCGCGATGGCATTGAGCTGACCGTCGTCGGGGGTGGCCGTGGGCATGAGGTTCAGGCCGCCCACTAGGCGACCGACGTTGCCGATGATGACGGTGCGCACCTGGCGGTCGAGCGGTTCGGAACCACCCACCGTGATGCTCACTCGCTGCTTGTGGCCGCGCAGATTCTTGACCCCCGAGAGGTAGTACGCGAACCATCCCAGTTTGGCTTTGACGGCCTCCGGGGCGTCCATCATGACGGCGGCGTCGAAACCAAACCCGGCCATGACGATGAACGCCTGGCTCGGGTTGTCGTCGACGGTGATCTGCCCGACGTCGATGCGCCGGGTTTGCCCACTGAGCGCGACCTCAATGGCGTGTTCCATGTTGTTCACGGGAATGTCGAGGTTGCGGGCCAAAATATTGCCGGTGCCCGATGGCACGATGCCGACCGACGTGTCGGTGCCCATGACCGCCTCGACGACGGTGCGAACAGTGCCGTCGCCGCCGCACGCGAGCACCACCTCGGCGCCCTCGTTGATGGCCTGCTTGGATTGCCCGTAGCCGGGGTCGCGCTCGGTGGTCTCAAACCACGAGGGCTGCCCGTAGCCCAATTCGAGGCACGCGCGGTACACGCTGCGGCGCAGGGAGACGAGATCAGTGAACTTCGTGGGGTTGACGACCACGGCCACGCGCCCCATACCGCGCGACGTCGTCGCGACGATCGATGCGGGCTTGCGTGACACCTTGTAGAGCAGCACTAGCGCCGCGATCAGCAGCCCAATAATGACGGCCATGCCCACCAACACAGCCAGTGCTTCCCACCCCTGAAGAACCATTCTCATACTCTATCTGCGCACCCTTCGAGTACCTAAATCTATCCCCACAGCAAGTAACTGCCCGTGAACCACAGGGTGAGCAGGTCCGCCGCCAGGACCAACGAAACTGCCGCCGGAATGATCCCCAGCCAGCGTTGACGGCGAGCGGCGCCGGCCTCCCACCACGCGCGCACCTTTTCGACGCGGTCCCGGGACGCGAGGGCCACCAGTACCGCCGCCGGCACGAGTAGGCACTGGGCTACGGTGAGCCACAGCACCTCGCCGAGCACCAGGGCGCCTATGGGTTGGCGCGCGGCAGCGACCTGAAAGGCCAGGTAGGCGGGGTCGAAGACGATGCCGCCGAGGGCGAAGACGCCGAGGCCGAGCTGGGGCAGCAGCCCCAGTTTTTGGGGTATCTCCAGATCGGCGAGCAGGGGCCGCGCGCCCGAGAGCGCCCTCCACGCCGACCAGGCTAGCGCGAGCGCGAGCACCGCTTCGAGGAACGCGGGCCAGAAACCCTCGCGCAGCATGCCCCGCAGGTCGAGACCGCCGAGCCAGGGGGCGAGCAGCGCCGCCAGTAGGATGCCGATCGCTATCGGAGCTACAGCGATGACCAGCAGGTACGCGGCGACGTGTAGCCTGCGCACGCCGAACCACAAGAGGGTGAGCGCCACGAAGAACGGTACGGAGTCGAAGCCCGCGAGGCCGAGGCCCACTGTGAGCCCGAGAAACTCTGCGCTCACAGATCGTTGCGCATGCGTTCGATGCGGCTCTCGGCGAAGCGCAGGTCGGCTCCGCGCTGGGCGTCGATCGCTAGCAGCACGACGGGCACGACCATGCACACGACGGCGCTGATGAGGCTCGTGCCCGAGTCGTTCGCGATGAAAGCGAGGCTGCCGCCCAGAAATATGGCCAGCAGCGTGCCGCGCAGGGCGGGCTCGTAGGTGAACAGGGCGTAGCGCCTCCAGCCCCTGATGAGCCACCAGCCGCCTGCGGCGAAGAGCAGCGGCAGAATCCAGTTCGCACCCGCGAAGAGCGTGCTCATGTTGATCGAAAGCACGGCGAACAGCAGGTCGAAGAACTCGCCCGAGACGACCCGGTCGACGAGGTCGCCAAAGTGGGTGCGCGACTCGGGTGGCCGCAGCCAGTCGATCACACAGACGCCCACGATCACAAGCGCCATGGCACCGACGACCAGCAGCATCCGGCGCAGCGAGATGCGCAAGTTGGTGGCGACAAAGAGCAGCGTCATGAAGGCCGGGACGCTGCCAAAGAGCCCGCCCAGGTCTGAGCCCCACAGGGGAGACACGCCCAGCACGATGCAAACAAGGCCGATACCCGCGGCGAGCAGCGTGCGGCGCACGCGGTTTCTTGCCGATTTACCGGGGAGGCGCGAGAACTGCCAGCCGATGAACATGACAATGCCGCTGAGAGCAAGGCCGAAGCGCATGTTGCCCATGCCGTACCAGCGGGCACCGCTCGTGGCGGGCTCTCCGAGGGGCGCCGAGATTTGCAGGGTCGAGCCGGTAGCCACGTCTGCGTAAATCACGACCGCCGTGGTGAGCCCCACGATGCCGCCGATTCCGAAGGCAGTGCGCCCCACGGTCACGGCCAATATTGCGATCCCGGCGGCGATGGCGCACGTCACTACGCTGAGCACCAGCAGCGGGGTATCGGACCGATACCAGGGAACGAGCATCGCGAGGTACGTCGACACGGGTAGCGAGAGGGCGAAGGCGATGCCGAGCGGCCACGCGCGGCGCTGCGTGAAGATCGCGATGAAAGTGGGGAGCACACACAGCACGAAGAGAATGCCCATCGGCACGAAAAACTTGGCCTTCTGCACGCCCGGTTCGATCGCGTTGGCGGCGAGGGTGCGGTCGAGGGCGGACTGAGCCGCCTCGGTGAAGGGCATTTCATGGGAGACGAACATGCCGGGGCGATAGCCGGGGGGCAGGGTTGCCTTCAGGTGGTTCGCAATGGTGGGCAGGATGTCGGAGACCATCGCGAGGCCCGCCTGCCGGGTATTGAGAGAGTTAAGCAGCCCGGGAGGTTGATTGATGGCGCTCTGCGAGGCAAGAAATCGCAGTTCATTGGGCTGGCCATCGTCGGCGAGGGACGCCGCGATCACCATGGCCTGGGGGGCGGCGACGTGCGCGGCCTGCACCACCTGGCCGACATAGGCATCTATCGCGGCGAGCGAGGAGTAGCCCTCCCGCGGGGCCGCGGCCGCGTCCCCACCGCGCCCGGGGGACGTCGCGACGTCGAGCCTGCCCGCGTCGACGACAACGACATCGGTGTGTTCGGTCAGGTCGCTGACTATCGCTCGCTGCAGTGCGCCCTCCCCCGCGGGCAACTCGGTCGTCGAATTCGTGACGCTCAGCGCGAACGGCGCGAGGGCCCCGTACGTGTGACTCTTGAGCCCATTGCTGATGGTCATGAGGGTGAACGCGTTGAGGGTGTCGGGTTTGATGTAACCCGCGCGAATCGAGCCGGCCCCGAGGCTTGTCCACCCATCTTTCGCAGTGTTGGCACGCGAACTGGTGCGAACGAGCATCGCGCCCATGTTGGCGTTGGCGAGGAACTTATAAAGATTGGGGGTGGAATTGGCGTTCACATCGGCCCAACTGACACCCGTGAAACCCACGAGCACTACGGGATTCGCGGCGGTGCTTTTGCTTGGTGTTTCTTCGCCAGGGCCCAACTTGAAGGCGATGAGCCCCACCATGATCGCAAGCACGATCACATATACAGCCACCGGCAGCAAAGCGCGCAGGGGCGCGGGCAGCCAAGCCGGCGGTCGGGGGCTAAAAGTCACGCCCTCCACTCTACGGGACGCCCCCGGCAATTCGACTGCACGCTAGCTTGAGTTCATGGGGGTTCGGTGCAGGTTTGCGCGGCGGACGCCCCGGTGGCCCGATCCGGTCAGGTCGAGGTGACCGGGGCCCACTTTTCTTCGACGTTACCGAGCTTCCAGTACGTGACGGCTCCCAACCAACACACGAGGAAGATGCCGACGATGTAGAACCCATAGTTCTCCATGTCGATCGCGTTGACGGCATCCGCGACGGGGCCGCTCCAGTGTGCCTGGTGAATCAGCATCTGCGCGAGGTTGACGGTGCCGATGAAGAACGCGACGACGATGGAGATGCCCGTGAGCATGAGGTTGTAGTAGACCTTGCGCACGGGGTTCTTAAACGCCCACTGGTAGGCGAAGTTCATGAATGTGCCGTCGAGCGCATCGAAGAGGGTCATGCCGGCCGTGAACAGCAGCGGCAGCACCATGATGGCGTACCAGGGCACCCCCGCGAGGCTGGCCGTTCCGGCGAGCACGAGCAGCGAGATCTCGCTCGCCGTGTCGAAGCCGAGGCCGAACAGAAAACCCACGGGGTACATGTGGCCGGGCTTCTTGATGCGTGCGGTCAGTCGGGCCACGAGACGCGCGAGCAGCCCGCGCTGGTGCAGGTGGTATTCGAGTTCGTGTTCGTCGAACGCGCCGCGGCGCAGCTTTCGACGCACGCGCAGCAGGGCAACAAACGAAAACAGGTTGAACGCCGCGATGAGGTAGAGAAACACGCCCGAGACCGTGGTGCCGAAAAGCCCCAGCACGGTGTTAATGGGGTTGCCCTCTTCGACCCATCCGCTGGCGGCCTTGACGCCGAGCGCGAGGCAGAGCGCCATAAGGGTCACAATTGTCGAGTGGCCGAGGGCAAAGAAGAAGCCCACGCTAACGGGCCGACGGCCCTCCTGCGCGAGCTTGCGGGTGACGTTGTCGACCACCGCGATGTGGTCGGGGTCGAACGCGTGGCGCGCGCCGAGCGTGTACGCGGTGAGCGCGAGGCCGATGCTAAAGACCGCGCCGCCGATGTGAATGTCGTGGCGTGGCAGGATGAACAGGAACACCACGCCGAACGCGACCACGTGCATGAGGGCGATCACGCCATACATGCCCCAGGTCTTGCGGGTGTCCTGCGTGCGCCAGGCCGTGGCTGCGGCGAGATCTTGAGGGGCCACCACGTGCGGTGGGGGCGGCGTGCGCGATGCGGGCATGCACACATGCTACGTGTGCGGCATGTGGCACAACTGTAAGCGCGCCGAAAATGGACCGCAGGGCACTAGGCCTCCGCGTGGTCGTCCTCCGCGTGCCGCTCCGTGTGCTCCGCGCCCAACTCGTGCAACACGCGGTGCACCCCCTCATGGGTCAAGCGATACCGCCGAGCCTGCCCGTCCCAGTCCCCCTCTACGAGCCCCGCCCGCTCGCACGCAGCCAGCGTGCGGCTCACATAATTACGGGTCACCTCGGCGTCCGCAATATCGGACGCACGCGCCCCCGGGTGCCCGTGCAGGGCCAGCACCACCTTGAGGCGCTGGGGGTTGGCGAGCAGGGCCAGCGCATCGGCCCAGCGCTCGAGGTCTTCGGTCATGCGCCGAGTGTAACGCAGGCGCCCCGAGCCGATCGGTGCAGTAACCGTCCGGCTCAGGGCGCCCTTGTGCCTACTGGCGAGCTGCCGTGGCGTAGGCCTGCGCGATGGCAGACTGCTCGGCGGCGGGCAGGGCCGCGAGACGGTCCTGACTCACGCCCCGCGCCGCGGCGGCCGCCGTGAAGTTATCACCGGTGACGACGCCGAGGCGGAAGTACGCGTCGCCCACGACCACGTTGAGGCCGTTGCTCTTGGTGGCGCTGCCGTGCTCGATCACGACGTTGCCGTGGTCGGCGACGGGCTTCACC
The DNA here is from genome assembly GCA_022803075.1 of Micrococcales bacterium 31B. Lineage (GTDB taxonomy): Bacteria > Actinomycetota > Actinomycetes > Actinomycetales > Dermabacteraceae > JAFFTF01. The sequence goes on along the minus strand of JAFFTF010000004.1, from coordinate 229,150 downwards.
GCGTGCTGCGTACCGATGCTCGTGATGCCGTACATGTCGAGACCCTTGATCTCCTTGGCCTGGGCGCGGTGATCGCCGTTGGAATCAACCCAAACCTTGAGGCCCGAGAGTTCGGTGCCGGAAAGAGCGCCGTCACGGTTCGCGTCGAGGGTGCGCAACTGCGCGTAGCCCTCGCCGAGCGACCCTCCGAACAGGTTCTTGAGCGAGGTCACGCTGCCGTCGGCGTTGGGCCGCACGAGGAACCCGTCGCCCTGTGCCAGCCAGCCCGAAGGCACGGGCGAGCCGGTGCCGAGCAGGTCGAAGGCCGCGCCCTCGGGCTGCGCCGACACGCTCGAGGTGTCGATGCGGCCGTTGCCGCTCAGGTCGAGCGCGACGGGGCTGAAGTCCATGTAGCCGCAGACCAGGGTGAAGGTGACGTCGGTACCGGCCGTGTAGTCGAACTCGACGGTGCCGCCGTGGTTCCACAGGGCGTACGCCGAGCGGTCATAGACCGACCAGACGGTATCGCTCGGCAGCACGTAGCGCGGCGCGTTTTGCAGCGGAATCGTGTCATTCGAGAACGCGATCCAGTAGCGGCCGGTCGGGATGTTCTGGACGGAGAGGTTCAGACCCTGGGTCGACTCGATCGCGTTGCCCGTGTTGACGTCGATCAGGTTGGTCACGTAGGTGCCGGTCAGACCCCAGCATTCCTGGGTGACGACCGTGATGCTGCCCGGCGGCGGCGGGGTCACCTTGATGGTCTGGTCGGGGTTGCTCGGGTTGTTCTCGGCCACCACGGGAGTCGCACCCGGGCGAATCTCGATCTCGTCGAGATGCTTGCCCACGAGCGCGTCGGCGCCGGCCCAAATGGTCTGGTAGACCACGAGTTCGTGGCCTTCGCGGTCGGCCGGAACGGGAATCTCGACCGTTACCGTGCCGCCCGACTCGGAGGGCTGGAACACCTTCGCGGCCATCCAGTCGACCAGCTCACCCGTGGTCTTGTCGAACAGCTGCGTCTGCAGCACATAGATCGTGCCCACGTGCAGGCCGTCGTAGGTCACGACGTCCTTGATCACGCCGTCCTTCGCCACGATCTTGTCGCCATCGGCCTTATCGGTCGCGACCGTGGTCACCGACGCCCCGGTGGCCGGGTTCGTTGTGGCCAGCGCATCGGACTGCGCGAGCGCCAGGGAGGCCCCCGTGACCACCAGCGCCGCGGCGGCAGCTGCCGCCGCTATGCGCGCTAGGCGCGCGCTTCGAATTCCAAACATGATGTCCCCACTTTTCACTGACGGATTCCCCCGGCTGAAGGCAGCACTCGGAGGGATACCCACATGGTTTCCGTGCGCAGCTTCAGAAGCAAGTGTCACGCAGCGTTACGGGCAGGCTCAGAGTCCCGCCGCCGCCCGCGGGTTTTGGACGCTCCGGCGGCCCTTCCCAGCCCGCGCCCGCCCTCCAGCCCTCCCGTCGTGACGATGCGGAGGCAGGTAATTACCCACGGCAAGCTTTTTGGTTACCTTGTGCAACGACCTGGGGCGAGGTGCTAGCTCTCGGCGTTCGAATGGTTATCAAAACGTGACACATTGTGACGTACTGGGCCCGGCTTTCGGTGACGTTCGCTATCCCCGGGGGCGGCACAACCGACATAGCAACGGGTCGACGAACGTGCGTCAGGGCACTTGATTCGTAATGCACATGTCAGGCGGCATGCGCCATGGAGTCAGCCGAGCAGGGGCAATTCGAGCGATCGCGCCCCGTCAACGGCGATCCGCACGGGCACGCCCCAATCCTGCTGATGCATGTGGCACGCGGGGAACTCGACGGCGGGGTCGGCATCGCAGGACGCCGCGCGGGCCGCCACGTGCAACACGCCCTCGTCGATCGCAGTGTTGAGGGTGAGCGTGCGCACGAGGTCGGTGCCGTCTCCCGCGCCAGCGAGCAGCAGCTCGGGAGGCGTGGACGACACCTGAATCTGCGTCGAGGGACCAAACTGGTCATCGAGCTTATGCCCCGTCGGCGGCACGAAAATCACCTCTAACCGCACGTCACCCGGCGCGATCTCCGTGACCGGCCGCTGCGTGCGCTGCGCCTCGCCCAACACCTTCTGCGCGCCCTCGCTCAGGTCTTGCGGCAGGCTAATTCGCGTGATGCGGTGCGCCGCAGATTCGACCACCAGCACGTCGCTCGACCCGTCGGCGTTGTTTACCACCAGTGTGTCCGAGGGTTCGCGCAGGTCGCGCGCAAGGGTCGTCACCTCGCCCGCCACCGGGTCAAACCTGCGCAATGCCGAGTTGTACGTGTCGCTGATCGCAATGGACCCGTCGGGCAGCACACCCACGCCGACGTTGTGCTGCAACAGTGCATCGGCTGCGTCACCGTCGACGTGCCCAAAATCAAACAGGCCCTTACCCACGTGCGTTACCACGCGCGCGTCCGGCCCCGGCACAATCGAGCGCAACGCGCTGACCTCAGAATCGGCGAACCACAGGGTGCCGTCGGGTGCCTCCGTGAGGCCCGAGGTCTGCGCCCACCACGACTCGGCCAGGGGGCCGTCCACGAGCCCCTCGTTGGTGGTGCCCGCGTACACCGAGAGTGAGGCGGCGAGGGGGTCGAATGCCCACAGTTGGTGCACCCCCGCCATCGCGATGATGAAGGCGCCCACCTCGCGCGAGTACGTGACGTCCCAGGGCGTCGAGAGCTTCGCCGCCAGTGGGTCCGCGCCGCCGACGGGCTCGCCCTGCATCCATTGGGTGCCCGCCCCGACGAGCGTCGTCACCGTCTCGCGAGCGAGGTTGATACCGCGCAGGGCGTGATTCACGGTGTCGGCCACGACCACGTCGTAGTCGAAACCCTGCTCGCGCAGCGCGGCAGGCACTAGCGCGATGCCGTTCGGTTCGCTGAACGCGGCGGCTGCAAAGTCACCGTCGGCGAAGCCCCGCGAACCCGTGCCGATGCGACGCAGCACCGTCTCGGCGTCCGCGGCCAATTCGACCACCTGGTGCTGACCCGCCGAAGTGACCAACAGGTTGCCGCTCTCGAGCCCCACGATTTTCGAGGGGAACCGCAGGTCGGTGGCGGCAGGCTCGGGCGCCACGTAGGGGCCGTCGCCGCGGTGCAGCGTGCCCTTGTGCTCGTGCTCCGCGATCAGTTCATCGACCAAGATCTCCAGATTGTGGGCGTGGCCCTCACCGCTCATCGACGCGACGATGTAGCCCTCGGGGTCGATCACGGTGAGCGTCGGCCACGCGCGCGCGGCATAGTTCGACCAGGTCACGAGGTTCGGATCGTCCAACACGGGGTGCTCGACCTCGTAGCGCTCGACCGCGGCCGCGAGCGCCACCGGGTCAGCCTCGTGCACAAACTTGGGCGAGTGCACTCCCACGATCACGAGCACGTCGCGGTGGCGCGCCTCGAGTTCGCGCAGCTCATCGAGAACGTGCAGGCAATTGACGCAGCAGAAGGTCCAGAAGTCGAGCACGACGATCTTGCCCTTGAGGTCGGCCAGGGTGAGCTGCTTGCCGCCCGTGTTGAGCCACCCTCGGCCCTCGAGCTCGCTCGCACGCACACGCGGCTTGCGGATCGACTCGGTGCCGCTCTCGCGCGCCGCGGGGGCCTGCGCGATGGTGTCACCGTCGAAGGACAGCGCGAACGACGTGGGCAGGCTGATGGCGGGGGTCCGCGGGGCTGCGTTTTGATTCTCACTCACGGTACAAGTCAACACCGTTTGCCACGCTTTTGTTTCGTCGTGTTCACGCGGGTTGATCTCTGCGCACGGCGGGCCAGTGCGACTGCCAACGCACCCGCCGTCGCGGCGCGTAGCATTCTCGCCATGGTTCGTTTGATTCCACCTGACGTGCTGGCCGGACGCCAGGTTCCCCGCTGGCATGAGATCCGACCCCTGCTGAATCCGCAGTTTCCGCCGCTCAACCCGACTCGGCGCCGCCTGCAGCGCGCCCATTCGATCGCGGACCTGCGCCGCATCGCCCGGGGCCGCGTGCCGCGCGCGGTGTTCGACTATGTCGACGGCGGCGCGGAGCGCGAGGTCAGCCTGCGGCGGGCGCGACGTCAGTTTGATCGGGTGGAGTTTCAGCCGCGCGTGTTGCGCGATGTCGCGCGGGTCGACCTCTCGCGCGAACTGCTCGGCGAGCGACACGCCCTGCCGCTGGCGCTGGCCCCGACGGGGTTCACGCGCATGATGCATCACGCGGGCGAGACGGTGGTTGCGCGGGCGGCCGCTCGCGCCGGGGTGCCGTACACGCTCTCCACGATGGGTACGACGACACCCGAGGAGGTCGCGGCGGTTGATCCGGCGGGTCGCCGCTGGTTCCAGCTCTACCTGTGGCGCGACCGCGACGCGAGTCGCTCCCTCGTGCGGCGGGCGCGGGAGGCCGGCTACGACACGCTGATGCTGACGGTCGATACGCCCGTCGGCGGTGCGCGGCTGCGGGACGCGCGCAACGGGCTCACGATTCCGCCAACCCTCGGCCTGCGCACGCTGGCCGATATGTCGTTGCACCCGGCGTGGTGGCTCAATGTGTTGACGACGCGGCCCATCGAGTTTGCGTCGCTGACGCACTGGGACGGCACGGTGTCCGAGCTGGTGGGTCACGTGTTTGATCCGTCGGCCGTGCTGGCCGATCTGGAGTGGCTGCGCGCCGAGTGGCCCGGGCATCTCGTGGTGAAGGGCATTCAGCACGTGGCGGATGCGCGCATCGTGGTGGATGCGGGGGCGGACGCCGTGGTGGTATCGAATCATGGCGGGCGGCAGTTGGATCGCGCCCCGACCCCGCTGTCCTTGCTGCCGGACGTGGTGGACGCCGTGGGGTCGCGGGCCGAGGTATATCTCGATTCCGGCGTGTTGACCGGGGCCGATGTCGTGGCGGCAGTGGCGCTGGGTGCCCGAGGTGTGCTGATCGGGCGCGCCTATTTGTACGGTCTGATGGCTGGTGGCGAAGCGGGGGTGCAGGCCGCGCTCGGCATTCTGGAGGCGGAGGTTCGGCGCACCTTGCAGTTGCTGGGCGTGAGCCGGATGGACGACCTCTCGGGCGAACACGTGCGGCTGCGCGGGGCGTGAATCGCACGCCGCGCCGCCCTCGCCCGAATCACAACGTGAATGCGATTTTCACAGAAATTGGGCAAGTAATAGTTCCAGCCCAGGCCACTAAACCGGGTTTATAGCTGATAAGTTGTAAACATTGTTTTCTTACTTATTGCACCTTCCGGTCGGCGAATGGGCACGGCATCCGGCGCGCCGCAGCTGCATTGTTTATCGAGCCGACGAATCGGCCACTAAAGGTCGGATCAAGGTTTAGACAAACCGCGCAATAGGGGTAACCAAAGCGCCCCAAGCGGGCGTAAACCTGACGTACTAGCGACAGTCAGCTACGACCCGTAGGAGGCCCTGTTGCCCACGAAGAAACAACCAGAGCACGCCAGCGGCCAGGTCGTCTCGGTGCGGCTGGATGCTGAACTCATCAAGCGCCTAGACACCCTCGCTTTGCGCACTCAGCGTAGTCGCGCTATCTACATTCGACTGGCCCTCGAAGAATTACTGCCAAGGCTTGAAGCAGAATACTGGAATCAGCAGGCGGAGGCCTATGAAGCCGACCTCATTGAGGAGGAATTCATTCGCATAACGAGCAACATGATGCAGGATAGATCGCATTTCGCCCCGCGACGCGGCAGACCTCCCACTAAGGGCATTTCAGGCGACGCCTAACTGCACTAATTCTGCGCAATCGGGGTTTTAACTAGCGGATTAGGCAGTCGCTGCTTATGCAGTGGGCACGCTCAGTCGACCGGCTCCGCACCATCGCACTCGGGCGCGGCCCCGCTGCGTATCCTCAACGTGACATCGTCGCGCTGACCGAGCGTCGAACCGACGATGGCGCGCACCGTGCCGAGCAGGCGCACGCCCTCCCCCGCCTCGAACTCCGGGTCTACCCACCACTCGATGTGCTTGCGGCCTGGGGGCAGCCACGACAGGTCGCCGAGGCAGTCTGCCAGCGCGTCGAGGTTGCGCCCGTAGTATTCGGGAAACTTCAGGGCGCGAGCGAACTCCGTGAGCACCTGCTCGCGCGTCTGACCCGCGAGCACCACGTACTTTTCCACCGTTACTTCCCCTCGACGATGAACGAGAACGACTCGTAGTGGTCATCGGTGTAGTACTTCACTCCGGTTTCACCAGCGACGATGCGCTTGGTGCCGCGCGTGTCTGCACCCGGGGTCTCGACCGTGTACTCCTTGTAGAAGTCGCTCGTCTCGTCCGGCAGAATGCCCTCGAAGTTGCCGAAGCGAATGCCGTCGCGGTCATAGGGGAACGGCCCTCCCGCGCGAATCAGGTCGAGGGTCTCGCGGCCCTCGGCGGGCAGGTCGGATTCCGCGATCTCCGGCAGGTCGCTCGGGTTCGGGCCCGTGTACACGCCGTCGCCGGGGGTTTCGGACGCCCCCGTGCTCGGGCTGGCACTACCACGTGCGGACTCGCGTGCCGCGGTGGAGCCTGACGTGGCCGACGCGCTCCGCAGCGAACTCGACGCGGAACTCGTTGTAGAACCCTGGGACCCAGCCTCCCGCGACGTTTCGCCGGAGCCCGAGAACAGGTTGAACAGATACATGGCGCCGAGAACGACCAGCACGATGATGCCGACCGCAGTCTGCACCTTGGATTTAGTAGTCACCCGCTCATGGTAGCGACCCGCAGCGCTCCGGCCGCCCCGGCGGCCCACCGCGAGACGCCGCAACGCACGAGGCGCAACACCGCGCGAGGCGGCGCACCCCACGAGGGAGCAACAACGCACGAGACGCAACACCGCGCGAGGCGCAACGCACGAGACGGCGCCCCCCACCAGGGAGACGCCGCCTCAGCCGGCCGGTAGGCGCACCGGCCCGCGATTACTGCGAAACGGTGGTCACCGCGGGGAACCCGGCGGCCTTCCACTGTTCGTACGTGATGTACATGTCGGCTGCCCCGAGGCGCGTGGCCCTGAAGTAGACCCGGTCGCCGCTCGCAAACTTCACGAACTGGCCCCCCGCAACCGACGTCTGCACGCGCGGCGTCGGATACTGCAAAGCCGCCCACTGGGCTGCCGAAAGCTGGCTACCCGAACCGGAGGCGATGCTGGTCATGGTGAACACGGCGTCCGACCAGGGAAACTTAATGAAGCCGGCGTCGCCCGCAACCGTGGGCGCCACGTAGTTCATCGCCTGCCATTCGGCGAACGTGAGCTTGTGCAGGTCGCCGTCGTAGGTGGCGAAGAGCTCGTCGCTCGTGGCGTACTTAGCGACTGTGGTGCCCTGGATCCACCCCGCGTTGGTGGCACGCGGTGCGCCCGCGCGCACCCACTGATCGAAGCCAAGTGGCTGCCACAGCCACGCCTCGGGCGCGGTGTTCCAGAACGTCACGGCCGCAATGCCGTCCGACCACGGGTAACGCACGTACGCCACCGGGGCGGGCACGGGCTGCGGGGCCCCGTAGGCCACCCACTGCTCGAACGTCAGTTTGCGGGCGCGCGTGGCCGCCCCCGTGCCCTCGACCACATAGAGATCATCGGTGAACGGGTACGAGTACACCGTGGGTGCCACGGTCTTGGCGACCACCCGGAACGGGGTGGTGAGCAGCGCGCAGCCGGCGGGGCACGCCGCGCTGACCCCACGCAGTTCGAGCGTGGTATCGCCGGCCGCGAGCGCGGCGGGCACGGTGATCGAGAGTTTCGCCTGGTTGACGGCGCCGATGGGGGCCCCGGACGCAGCGAGGGTCGCGTTCGAGGTGTTCGCACTGCCCACGAGGGTGCCGCCCAGGTAGGCGTCGACCTTGGTGACGAGGGGAACGCCCGCGCTGCGGGGCTGCAGGTCCGCGATGTCGAACGCAACGGTCGCGCCCTGCTGACCGCTGGTCGGCACGGGTGTGGTGACGGCGAAGGCGCGCTGCGAGGGATCGGGAGTGATTCCCGCCGTCTGGTTTGCCGCGAAGTAGGCCATCCACGCGTCGCGGTCGATCAGGCCCGTGTCTTTCACGTCGGTGGCCTTCTGGAACTCCCAGAAATTGTCGCCGCCCTGGGCGAGGAAGTTGAACGTACCCACGGTGTACTTCGCGTTGCCGTCGAGGGGCTTGCCGTTGACCCAGATCTGCTGGATCCGCTGGCCCCACGCCTTGCCCGGGTCGTAGGTGTAGCGCACGTTGGGCGACAGCGCGAGCTGCAGATAGGCGCCCGTTGCGGTGCCGTTGGCGTCGGTCTGCCACTGCTGTTCGAGCACGGTCTTCAGCTGTGCGCCCGTGAGGCTCACCGTCCACAGGTTATTGAGGAACGGCAGCACGGCGTTCGCGTCGGCAAAGGTCACGTCGCCGTTGTCGCCAGCGAGCAAATCGGTGCGGATGCCGCCCGGGTTGGCCATCGTGATGATGGGGTCGACGCCCTCGGGCTGCAGTTGGGCCTGCAGCGCCGTGGTGACGAGGTTGCCCATCGTCGAGGTCATGGTGCGGTCTCCGTACCCGGGGGCCGAGTAGGTGCCGTCGGCCCCGAACGTGCCGGTCGCCGAGGGGCGCGTGAGGTCGGCGTTGATCTTACCCACCACCTGTTCGCCCGCAACTGCGGCCGTCGAGATCGCGTTGTCCACGATCGTCTTGACGCTCGCCGCCGCCGGGAACGCGTCCGTGATGGCCTTGTCGGCCGCCGCCGCGGCTGCCGCGTCGCTGGGCGTCGCGGGTACCGCCACGTTTTCGGCCCAGTGACCCGTCACGGCGTGGGTGGTGGTATTGACCGAGAGGCACACGTTACCGAGGTAGGCACCGTACGACTGGGTTTGAATGATCGGACGCGTCGTAGCACCGTTGGGTGCGTCCCACGCGTAGAGCATGTGGGTGTGGGCCGTGAAGATGGCGGAGACCGCGGGGTCGGTCTCGGTGACGATCTTGTTGAAGACCGGGCTCTGCGCCTGCACCTGTTCGAGCGTCGCACCCTGGGGCGTGCCCGACGGGGCTCCCTCGTGGTAGTCGGCGATGATGATGTCGGCGTCGCCCGCGGCCTTGATCTTGGCCACCTCGGCGTTGACGGCGTCCACGGGGTCGCCGAACTCAACGCCCGTCAGCGCTCCCTTCGAGACCAGGTTGGGGGTTTCTTCGGTGATCGCGCCGATGACCGCGATGCGCACACCGCCGGCCTCGACCACGGTGTGGCCGGGAACGATCTGCTCGGTGGTACCCGCTTTATAGGCGTTCGCCGCGAGGTAGGGGAACGTGGGCTTCACGGCAGGGTAATCGGCGCCCTCGCCCGTTGACTCGCCGTTCAGCACTCGGGTGGTGAAGTCGAGACCCGGCTGGCCCGAACCGGGGTAGAAGCCCTTGTCGAACTCGTGGTTGCCCATCGCGGAGCCGGAGACCCCCAGGGTATTGAGAATGTCGATCGTGGGGGCATCGAACTGCAGGCTTGACGAGAACAGCGAGGCGCCGATGTTGTCGCCCGACGAGACGACGACCGAGTTGGCCGCGCCGTATTTTGACTTCAGCCCTTCGACCACGCCCGCGAACTGCACGGTGTTGTTGTTAATGCGGCCGTGGAAGTCGTTGATGCCGATGAGGTGAACGTCGGTGTTCGTGGCCTCCTGGCCCGCCGGCGTGCAGGAGGCACTATTGGCGTTGGGCGCGCCGATGGGCTCTACGAGCACAGCTGCGGCGGCGGGTGAGGCGAAGGCACCGGTCAGAGCCGTGAGGAGGCTACCCGCCAGCAGCGTCACGGTAGTGGCGCCGAGTATGCGCCGCGAGGGGGCGCGAGTGGTTTTGCGCATGGCACTAGTCCTTTTCGAGTGGGAATGACCCCATACTTCCACTTCGCTGCACCGCCGCTTGCGGTTTTGGGCGGAATTTATCCCAACATTCCGCCAACCGTCACCTGCGGTTTTCTGGCCACCGGAGCGTCCGGAAGAAGGCGCCAACCACGGCGCCGAGGGTCGCTGCAAAAATCGTTTTCGCAGGCAACTGGCAATTTCGCCGGGTTGCTCCAGAAAGCTGGCAAGCGCGGGCGAGCAGGGGTCCAGAGTGGGTTCTTACGGTGGACACTGCTGAATCGCACAGCAGCTGTTTACTCCTTCACTTAGTAGATACGAGAGAAATCACCATGGAACCCAACCTGACTCCTGCGGCCCCCAAGCGGCCGCTCAGCAAGACCGTGCGCCGCGCCATCATCGGCTCGACCGTCGCCGTGGTCGCCGGCGTTGGCGGCGTCGCGGCGTACGCGGGAGGCGCGTACGCCGCCGAGACACCGGCCCCCGATGCGTCGGCGTCCGCGCCCGCGACACCCGGTGATTCGGGCACTGACTCGGGCACTGATTCGGGCACGACCACGAATCAGGACGCGCAGCGTGGCCCGGGCGGCCACGGCGGTCCGGGTGGGCATCGTGGCGGCGGTTTCGGCGGGCCCGGCGCCGTGACCTCGACCGCGGTTGTGCAGGCCGCGGACGGCACCATCACGACCGAGATCAGCGCCGACGGAGAGGTGACCGAGGTATCGAGCACCTCGATCACGCTCAAGGGCGCGGACGGCTCGCAAACGGTGTTCGCCGTGCCTGCCGACGTCACTCTCGCCGACACGATCGTCGTGGGAGCGAACGTCGACGCCCGCGGCACCGTGGCTGACAACGTGAACACGCTCAGCCACGTGCACGTCGAGGGCGAGAAGCCCGCCGCACCAGCGGACGGCACCGCACCCGCCGCACCAGCGGACGGCACCGCACCCGCCGCACCAGCGGACGGCACCGCACCCGCCGCACCAGCGGACGGCACCGCACCCGCCGCACCAGCGGACGGCACCGCACCCGCCGCACCAGCGGACGGCACCGCACCCGCCGCACCAGCGGACGGCACCGCACCCGCCGCACCAGCGGAGCGTCCGACCCTGCTGCACGCGACGGCCATCGTCGAAGATCGCGAGAACGAGGGCCAGTTCGTGACCCGCGTCATGCAAACGGGCGAGGTCACTGAGGTCAGCGACACGTCGATCACGCTCAAGAGCGCCGACGGCTTCACCGCCACCTACGCGCTCGGCACCGATGTCACCACAGACGCCGCGGTGGGCGACACCGTGAGTGTGGCCGGCACCCAGTCGGGTGACACCAACACGGCGGAGCGCGTCGGTAGCGGCGACGAGGGTCTGCGCGGCCCAAGCGGTCACGGCCCGCACGGCGGCATGGGCGAGCGGGGCGAAAAGCCCGACGCGCCCGCTGACCCGGCGGACTCAGCAGACCCTGCCGCACCGGCTGACTCAGCAGACCCTGCCGCACCCGCCTCGGGTGCGACCACGGGCGACACGGCTCCCACGGGCCTCACCCAAAACGGCGCTAATCTGCCGCCGCTCACGTCGCTGGTCTAGGCAATACGGCAGCGCCGCCCTTCGGGCGCTGAGCCCTAACCACCACGGCGGCCAGCTCGCGCTGGCCGCCGTGTGGCGGCCAACATGAAGAAGCCTTCATCTTCGCCACACTGACGTTTCATCGGCGTGTGCCAGGATGAGCAGCATGTCATCCAAGCTCCCCTCGCGGATTCTCGTGATCATCGTGTTGCTGGCGGTCCCCCTGCTGCTCGCCCTGGGTTCGCGTGCCATCGCGGCTCGCCCCGGCGCACCCAGCGTGCCCGCCGAACAGGCCTCCATCACGGTCACTGTGCCGAGTCCGACTACTCCCGCCTCGACAACGTCGAAGGCCACCACCCCCGCGTCTGGCACGAGCACGACCGCGGGAACGCCCTCGAGCACCTCTCCGACCTCCCCCTCGTCTCCGACGACGGGCGCCTCCGCGCCCACGACGCCCGCGCCCACGCAGACCCCGGCCCCAGCCCAGACTCAGACCCCGGCCCCCGCCCAGACGCAGACCCCGGCCCCCGCCCAGACTCAGACCCCGGCCCCCGCCCAGACTCAGACCCCGGCCCCCGCCCAGACTCAGACCCCCGCCCCCGTCCGCACAACTCGCGCAGTCGCCCCCGCCCCCGCGCCCGTGCAGACCCGCACCGTAGCTCCTGCCCCCGCGCCCGTTGTGGGCGACGACGATGACGACGACATCGGCGACGACTTCGGTGATGACGGCGGCGACGATGGCGGCGACGATGACTAATTCTCGCGCCCTCGAATCTCGGACCCCCACGGCCCCCGTTCCCGTTCTCGACACAGACTTAGACGACGTGGCGACCGCTACTCAGCCCCCGGCCGCGCCGCCAGTGGCACCGCCAGTCTCGGCGGCAGAGAATGACTCCCAACGACCCACGCACACTGCCCACTCCGCAGACCTGGGCAGTCGGGTCTCCGCGCGGCTGCGGATTCTGGGCTGGCTGCTGGCCACTACGGCGATCGGCTTCGCGGCCCTCGTCGTCACAGTTCACAGCGTCCAGATGGCCGAGGTGGCGCACGAGTCGAACACCGATATCGCGCAGGAGATCAGCGAGTTTCGCCAGTTTGTGAGCGAGGATGTCAACCCCGAAACGGCACAGCCCTTCACGTCGGTCGAACCGATGATCGACGTGTTCCTCCGTCGGCAGCGCGCGGGGCTCGGCGAGATCATGCTCGGCGTCGTCGGCGACGGCAGCGAGATTCGCACGGTCACCGGCCCCCGGGTACCCACCGCCTATGACGTGGTGAGCGACGATCAGGCACTCGCCGAGTTCTCATCCAAGACCTCAGGCGTCTTTGAGACCCCAGAAGGCGAGTTCCGCTGGGCGAGAGTCAACGTCTCCACGTCGCCGAGCGACACGGGTTCGCTGATCATCGGCGAGTTCACCAAGCCCGCCTCCGAGCAGGTCAGAGACCAGACCAAACTCATGATCTGGGTGGCGCTGGGCGCCCTGGTCGTGCCCGGCATTGTGGGTTGGGTCGTCGCGGGGCAGATTCTGCTGCCCATTCGCACCATGCGCCGCACGGCCGCCGAGATCTCGCAGGACGACCTGAGCCGGCGCATCCCCGTGCACGGCAGAGACGACCTGGCCGACCTCGCCGTCACGTTCAATGCCATGCTCGACCGCCTCGAGAATGCATTCACTACCGAGCAGCGGTTCATCGACGATGCGAGCCACGAGCTGCGCACGCCTATAACGATTATCCGTGGGCATCTCGAATTGCTCTCGGATGACCCCGCCGAGCGCACGGCAACCATGACCCTCGTCAACCAAGAACTCGATCGCATGAGCCGCATCGTGAGCGACCTGTTGGCGCTCTCGAAGTCGGAGCGTCCCGATTTCATCCAGATCGGCGAGCCCGTTGACGTCGCCGAGCTCACGCTCGACATCGACGCCAAGGTGCAGGCGCTGGGCGACCGCAAATGGGTGCTCACGCACGTCGCCGAGGGCGAGGCGCGCCTCGATGCACAGCGCGTCACGCAGGCAATGCTGCAGCTCGCGCACAATGCGGTGCAGCATACGCAGGCGGGAGACGAGATTCGGGTGGCGAGTCGCTTCATTACCGAAGCGAACGGCCACCAGTCCGTGCAACTCACCGTGACCGATACCGGTCCGGGCGTCTCGGCGGACGAGGTGCACCACATTTTTGGTCGATTCGCGCGCGGCACCTCCGAACGAACCTCGGGTCAGCGCAGCGGCGCCGGCCTCGGTCTCGCCATCGTGCGGGCCATCGCGGATGGGCACCAGGGCTCGGCCTACGTCGATTCGGTGCCCGGCCAGGGCGCCACCTTCGGTCTCGTTTTGCCGGTCGGGGCGCCCCGCGTCGCTCAGATCGAGGACGACGATGAGGATGAAATCGACCTCGACAACGATCCAACCCCCCAGCGCCGCACCACGCTGCGTGACCTCTTCACCCCGGATCGCACCACCACGGAGTCATCATGACGCACATCCTGATCGCGGAGGACGAGCCGAAAATCGCCTCGTTCGTCGAGAAGGGCCTGCGCTCAGCCGGTTTTCTCACGACCATCGCCGATAACGGAGAGACGGCCCTGCTGCTCGCCCGCACCGGCGCGTTCGACCTGCTCGTGCTCGATGTTGGCCTTCCCCGGCTCACGGGGTTTGAGGTCTTGCAGCGGCTACGTGCCGAGCGCGTATCGACGCCCGTGATCGTGTTGACCGCGCGCGACTCCGTCACCGACCGCGTGGCCGGCCTCGAGGGCGGTGCTAATGACTACATGACCAAGCCGTTTGAGTTCGCCGAACTGCTCGCACGCGTGAAGCTGCGCCTGCAAGACATTCGCTCCGCCGAGCCCGACCTGCTCGACGCGGCGGGCCTCAGCCTCGACCTGCGCTCTCGTCGCGTCACGGGTAGCGCCACCGAGGATGACCTCGTCGTCGACCTCACGGCCCGCGAGGTTTCCGTGCTCGAGATGCTCATGCTCAATGCCGGTCACGTGGTCTCGCGCGAACAATTGCTCGACCGCGTGTGGGGCATCGATTACGACCCCTCCTCGAATGTGGTCGAGGTGTTCATCAAGACGCTGCGCCGAAAGATCGGCGACCAGCGCATCGCGACCGTGCGCGGTCTCGGCTACCGACTGGAGGCGCTGTGAGTACCCCCGCGACCCCGCGCGTGAGCTACCGCACCGCACCTCCGGCGCCCGCCCCTGCACCGGAGCGTCCCCGCCGCCTGCCGCGCGTGCAGCGCCGCTACGTGATCGCGACCCTCGCGCTCATCGCCATCGTGGCGGCGGTGTGGCATTTGCCGTCGGGCGGCGTCTCCCCCGCCGCGGGGCAACTCGGCGAGTCGGGCCGCACGACGCTGATCGTGTTCGCGCTCTCCGTGTGGGCCTGGATCTTCACGAAGATCGATGACACGTACGTGGCGCTCGCCGCGGGAGTCGCGCTCGCGTTGCTTGGCATCGTCGGCAGCGACACTCTCTTCGGCACCCTCGGCGACGACACCGTGTGGCTGCTCGTGGCGGCGTTCGTGATCGCCGCGGGGGTCACCGATTCGGGACTCGCGGTGCGCGCCGCGGCGTGGCTCATCACGGCCGCGCGCAGCATTCGCAGCCTCACCCACCTGTGTACGGCGGCGCTCGTGATCACGGCGTTCGCGGTGCCCTCGACCTCGGGCCGCGCGGCCCTCACGCTCCCCGTGTTTCTCGCGCTGGCGCAGGTGCTCAGCCACGAGAAATGGGGCGGACGCCACCGGCGCAGCGTTCTCGTGTTGGCCCTCGTGTTCCCCACCGTGATTTTGCTGTCAGCGGTGGCGTCGCTGCTCGGCGCGGGCGCGCACCTCGTGACGTCACGCGTGCTCGAGACGGCCACGGGCGAGGGCATCGATTTTGTGCGCTGGATGATCCTCGGCCTGCCCCTCGCCGTGGTGTCGAGTCACCTCGCCGCCGAGCTGGTGCTGCGCATGTTTTCTACCCGCGCGGATCGTCGCGAGCCCATCTCGGTGACCATCGACGACCTGCAGGAGGGCACCACGCTGCGCATCACGGGCCCGCTGAGCGTGCGCGAGGGTCGCGCGGCGTTGATTCTCGCAACCGTGGTGGCCCTGTGGTGCGCCGAGCCCCTGCACGGAGTCGACCCCGCACTCGTCGCGCTGATCGGCGCGCTCATCACGACTTCGCCTCGCTACGGTTCCACCTCGCTCAAGAAGACTCTGAAGTCGGTGCCGTGGTCGCTGCTGCTGTTCATGGCCGCGACCCTCGCGCTGGGCGATGCCCTGATTACCTCGGGGGCGGCGGAATGGGTCGCAGGCAAAGCCTTCGGGGCCCTCGGCAGCACGGGGCCGCTCGTCTTCGTGTTGGCCGTGATCGTGGTGTCGACCCTCGCCCACCTCGTGATTCAGTCACGCAGCGCCCGCAGCTCGGTGCTCGTGCCCATCGTGGTGGCGCTCGCCCCTGCGGCAGGCATCTCGCCCGTTGCGGCGGCGTTCGCGTCGACCGCGGCGGCTGGCTTCTGCCACACGTTGCCGTCTTCGGCCAAGCCGGTAGCTCTGTTCTCCGATATCGACGGGGTGGAGACGTACCGCCCCGAACACCTGCGCAGGCTGTCGATTGCCCTCGCGCCACTCATGATCGCCCTGGTCTTGGGTTTCTCCTATGTCGTGTGGCCCCTGCTCGGCATGCCCCTGTAATTCACGTTTTCGCTCCGTCCCGAAGGATTCCTCATGACCATCACCATTCCTCACCGCATTTTGCTCGCGCCGAGCGGCTTCAAGGAAAGCCTCGATTCGGCGCAGGTGGCCGACGCCATGGCGCGCGGCATCCGCCGGGCCCTCCCGGGCGCGGTCGTGTATACCGTTCCCATGGTGGACGGCGGCGAGGGCACGGCCGTGTCGCTCGCGCAGTCGACGGGTGGTCGGCTCGTGCGGCGCACCGTGACGGGCCCCGTGGGTACGCCCGTCGAGAGTCACTTTGCGCTGCTCGGAAGCTCGGTGCGGGGCACGGCGGTCATCGAGATGGCCGCGGCGGCGGGCCTGCGCCTGGTCCCCCGCGAGCTGCGCGACCCGACGGCAACGACAACGCGCGGGGTCGGCGAATTGATCTTGGCGGCCCTGGACGCGGGGGCCACCCGATTGCTGATCGGCTGCGGTGACTCGGGCACGAGTGACGGTGGCGCGGGCCTCGTGCAGGCCCTTGGTGGCCGCATTCTTGACGCCGCGGGCGCCGAGATTGGTGCGGGCGGCGCGGAACTAGCGCGGGCGCGCTCGCTTGACCTCTCGGGTCTTGATCCGCGGGTGCGCGAGTGCGAGATCGTGGTGGCCTGCAATATCCACAACGTGTTGACCGGGCCGCGCGGCGTGGCTCGCGTGTTCGGCCCGCAAAAGGGCGCCACCAGCGAGCAGGTGGAGACGCTGTCGAGTGCGCTCGACGGCTGGGCTGACCTGCTGGAGCGCGAATGTTCGGAGCAGATTGGCGAGGCGGATGTGCGTCTCGGCGGCGGTACGGGCGCCTCGGGTGGCCTGGGTGCGGCGCTGTTGGCGGTGTGCGGGGCGCGGCTGGAGAGTCGTTTTACGGTACTCATGGATGGCGAGTTGAGCGGCATGCAGTTCGACGCTCTGCTGGAGAAATCGGACATGGTGCTGACGGCCGAAGGCGCGGTGGACTATCAGACGCCGCAGGGCAAGATTCCCGCCGAGGTGGCTCGCCGCGCGAAGCTGCAGGGCAAGCCGGTAGTGGCGCTCGCGGGCAGCATCGGCGTGGGCGCGACCGATGTGCATGACATTGGTATTGACGCGGTGATGGGCATTATTCCGATTCCCATGGACCTCGCGAATGCGATTGAGCAGGCCGCCGAACTGGTGGCTAACGCGACGGAGCGCGCGATGCGCCTCGTCTTGCTGGGGTGCAGTATGTCGACGGCTGCGTGACGGCCGTCTGACGCTCCGCGGCGGGTTGCCGCACCGTACCGGATTTTTTGTCCGAAGTTCGGCCGAATTTTGCCATTTTGCTACTTTCGCATAGATTTTTGTCCTAGAGTCGGCAAGATCAGATGCACTGCGCAAATAGCAGCACGGGAGCCTCACATGACCACACGCGACGGCGCGCTCGAAGCGCTCGCCCGCTCCAACCGCACCCTCGTGCTCGGCGCCCTGCACCGCGACGGCCCCCTGCGCCAGGCCGACATCGCCCGCCAGTCGGGCCTGTCCACCTCCACGGTCTCGGCCATCGTGGCCGAGGCCCGGCGTGCGCAGCTCGTGCGCGAGATCGACGGCGAGCAGGTGGGGGCGGGACGCCGCGGGCGGTTCGTAGCGCTCAACCATGCGTTGGGCGGGTTCGCGGCGGTCGCCGTCGGGCAATGCCGTACGCGCGTCGCCGTCTCCGACCTCGACCACCGGATCCTCGCCGAGGGAGTCGTGCCGAACGTGTGCGAGACCGACAAACCCAGCGCGGCGTTCGCGATCGCCGCCGCCCTGAGCGAGGTCGTCCGCGAAGCGGGCCTCGACATGGACCGCCTTGTCGGCATCGGCATCAGCATGCCGAGCCCCGCCGGGGAGGAACACCGCTCGGTGCGGTCACGCCCCGCCGTGCCCGGGTGGACCGGACCCAAGCTGGCGCAGGCGCTCACGGGCCAGCTGGGCGTCCGCACCTATCTCGACAACGATGCCAACGCGGCCGCCCAGGCCGAACTGCGCTGGGGTGCAGGCCGCGGCCTCGACAACTTCGTGTACGTGCTCGCGGGCAGCGGCATCGGCGCGGGCCTCGTGGTGAACGGCGCCCTGTATCGGGGGGCGGCCGCGAGCGCGGGCGAGATCGCGCACGTGAGCGTCGACCCCGCGGGCGCGCTGTGCTGGTGCGGCAGTCGCGGCTGCCTGCACACCGTGGCCAGCAGCGATGCGATCAAACTGCAGTTGGAGTCGTTCGTGGGCGAGGCGTCGCTGCGCGAGATTGCGGCCCTGGGGGCGGCGGGAGACCGGGCGGTGTGCCGCGTGCTGCGCGACGCGGGCCTTGCCCTGGGACGGGTGCTCGCGCAGGTGTGCAACGTGCTGAATCCGAGCCACATTATCGTCGGCGGCCCGCTGGCCGAGTTGTCGCCCCTCTACCTCGACGCGGCGCGCGACGAACTGCGGCGGGGCGTGATTCGACCCGCCGCGGGCGTGGTCGTTGAGCGGTCGGAGTTGCTTGGCGGCGACCGAATGCGCGCCGTGCTGGGCCTGGTGCCCCTCGATTTTTCGGTGCTCGCGGAGTCGCGCGCGATTGTCGCGCCGGCCCCCGAGGGGAAGGTATCGGATGAAGCGCTCCCCCGATGAGGTGCTGACCTCGCTTTCGCTCGCGCAGAAGGCACTGCTGACCTCGGGGGAGGGCCCGTGGCGCACTCCCGCGATTCCCGCGGCGGGGGTATACCCGCTGAAACTGACGGACGGCTCCCACGGCGCACGCGGAGATCACTTTCAGGGCACGCAGTCGGTGTGTTTCCCTGTGGTTCAGCCCTCGGCGCGACGTTCGACGTCGAACTCGCCTTTGACATGGGGCGGGCGCTGGCCCGCGAGGCCCGCCGCAAGCAGGCCCGCGCTCTGCTCGGCCCCACCCTGAACCTGCACCGCTACCCCTGGGCGGACGCAACTTTGCGAGCTTTGGCGAGGACCTCCACCTGGTCGGCAGCCTCGCGGTGGGGTACGTTCGCGGCTTGCAAGGCCAGGGGGTGGCGGCGGTTCCTAAACATCTCGTGGCCAACGATTACGAGATTGAACGCGAAAACGTCGATGTCGTGGCCGACGAGGCGACCCTGCGCGAGGTTTTTTTGGTGCCTTCGAACGGGCCGTGCGCGACGCGGGAGCGTGGGCGATCATGACGGCATACAGCAAGCTGAACGGCACGTACTGTTCGGCGCACCCGTGGCTGATCGGCGAGGTACTGAAGGGCGAATGGAGCTTCGACGGGGTTGTGATCTCGGATTGGGGTGGCGTGAACTCGGTGGCCGCGGCGGCGCGGGCGGGCCTCGACCTCGAGATGCCGGGGCCGCCCGACTACTTTGGCGAGCATCTGCTCGAGGCCGTCGAGGCCGTCGAGCACCTTGACGACAAGGCGCTTCGCGTACTGCGCCTCGCGCGGCGCACGGGCGCGCTTCGGGGTGCGCCCGGGCCGGAGTCGTCCGCCAACGAGGCCAGCGATCAGCGGCCCGTGCGGCGGCTCGGCCACGAGTCGCTGGTGCTATTGCGCAACTCGGGAGCCCTGCCCCTCGCTGCCGAGAAGCTGCGCAGCATCGCCGTGATCGGCCCCAATGCGGCCCGCACGCAGATTCAGGGCGGGGGTTTGGCGCGCGTCAACGCCCCCTACGCGGTGAGCGTGCTCGACGGCATCCGCGCCGCGGTTGCTCCCGACACCGAAGTAGTGCACGCCGAGGGCTGCTCGATCGACCGCTTCACGCGCCCGCTGGGTCGGGCCGAGATGCGCACCCCCGAGGGGCTGCCCGGTGCGCGCCTCGACTACCTGCAGGGAGCCGAGCGCACCCTCGTACGCAGCGAAACGGTGGACACCACGGAACTCACGTGGATCGGCGGCCCGCTCGAGGAGGTTCCGCTGCACGAGACCAGTCTGCGCTGCTCGTTCACGTGGTCACCCGCGAGCAGCGGCACGTACACACTGGGTCTCGTTGCGGCGGGCCGCGACACGGTCACGATCGACGGCGAGGTGCTGCTCGATTCGGCCGACGCCGCGCCGGGCGGTTCGCATTTCTTCGGGCGCAGCACCCAGGAACTCCGCCGACCGCTCGACGTCACCGCTGGCCGCGAGTATGCCGTGGTGATTGATCTGGAGACCCGCACCGAGAAGTCGGCCACGGTGGGCGTCAGGGTGGGGGCCTTGCCCCCGCGCCCGAGAGGCAGCTCGCGACGGCGGTGAATGTAGCGCGCCGCGCCGACGTGGCCGTGGTGGTGGTCGGCACGAGCCCCGACTGGGAGATGGAGGGAGGCGACCGACCGCAGTTTGCCCTGCCGGGAGCGCAGGCCGAACTGGTGCGACAGGTGGCCGCCGCGAACCCCCACACGATAGTGGTCGTCAACGCCGGGGCCGCGGTAGACCTGCCCTTCAGCGAGGAGGTCGACGGACTGCTGTACGCCTGGTTCGGCGGTCAAGAAATGGGCCACGCCGTCGCGGAGGTGCTGTTCGGCACGGTCGACCCCGGTGGCCGCCTGCCCCTGTCGATTCCCCGCGAGGCGAGCGAAGTGCTCTACTTCAACTATCGCGGCGGCGGAGGCGCGGGCTGGGGCGCCGGCCCCCGCCCACGGCGGCACTCTGCGCCACGCGGAACGGGGCCTGATCGGTTACTGCCACCACGCGGCGTCCGGCCTGTCCGCACGGTTCACGTTCGGAGAGAGACTGTCGTACGCGCGCATCGAAATCTCGGATCTCGCGGTCGAGGTGCCCAATGGCTCGGGCCTGCCTATCAGCGTGCGCGTGCTGCTCACGAATCATTCGCGGCGGGTCGGCACGTGCGTGCCGCAGGTGTATGTCACGGCGCCGGGCGGCGACGCGCCGCGCCGACTCGTGGGGTTTTGCCAAGTATCGCCTCGCCGCGTTGCAGTCCCTCGCGGTGACGATTCAGGTGCGCCTACGCGATCTAGCCGAATGGTCGGTTATGGACGCCGCGTGGCAGATTTTGGGCGGTGAGCACCGGTTTGAGGTGGGCGAGTCGGCGGCGGTGAGCGCAGTGGGGCTGCACGTGAAGCTGGAGCCGGCGATGCTGACGGACTGACGCAAAAAATTGAGTCTTGACCCCGGATTGATTAGGTGATTAGATGACTTAATCAACCGCGGTCCCACGAAGGAGTCAGCCATGGTCGAAGCCACCACCCTCAGCGAGCGACTATCTCGCCAAATCATCGCGACGATCCGCGACCACAACCTCGAAGTGGGGCAGGCACTGCCCTCCGCCCGCGCCCTCGCCGAGCGATTCGACGTCACCGTACCCACGGTGCGCGAGGCCCTGCGTCGGCTCGAAGCCACCGACGCCATCGAACTACGGCACGGGTCCGGCACCTATGTCGGCCCCTCCATCGACCGCCGCATACTCGCGGGGCCGTATTACGACCCCGCAGACCTCGTGGCGGCCGCCGAACTGCTCGACGCACGCATCGCCATCGAGCCGGGCATCGCGCGGCTCGCCGCGGAGCGCCGGGGCGACAGTGAGCTGGCGGCCCTCGACGCCTCGCTCGCGAACGCGCTCCAGGCCGAGTCGGCGGGCGTCGACCGCAACTTTCACACGCGGCTCGCCGCAGCCAGCCGCAATCGGGCGCTCAGTGAAACCCTCGAATCCCTGCTCACCATCTACGCGCGCGCCCAACAGGTCGCGCGCCTGAACTACGACCGCGAGCACGACCACGCCGAACATCACGCGATCGTCACCGCCATTCGCGACGCCGACCCCGACGCCGCGGCCCGCCTGACCGAGCGACACCTGCGCAACATCCGCACCGCCCTGCTCGGCGAGGCACCCGCACCCGCGGGAGGTCACCGATGAACCGCGACCTCGACTACGCCCTGCTCMCCTCTCCCGCCGCTGGCGCGGCGCGCTCGGCTGGCTCCCTGCTCATTCTGCCGGTCGGCGCCACCGAACAGCACGGCCACGGGCTGCCGCTCGGCACCGACACGCTGCGCGCCCAGCACCTCGCCGAACGCGTGGCGAAGGCGTTAACGGGCCGCGCGCGCGTCCTGCCCGCCCTGCCCTACGGCGTCTCGCCGCACCACACCGGCCTGCCCGGCACCATCACGGTCGACCCCATGGTGTTCATCGAGCTCGTCTACGGGCTCGCGCGCGGGCTCGCCGACGACGGCTGGCCTGCCCTGCTCGTCATCAACGGTCACGGCGGCAATCATGCCGCCCTCGGGGTGGTGCAGCAGCGGCTCATCGCGAGCCACCCCGAATTTCATTTCGCGCACTCGCAGATCACTCCCCTCGCGAAGGCCGCCAACGCGGCCCTCGACCGCGGCGAGATCAGCGGTCATTCGGGCGAATCCGAGACCGCGCAGGTGATCGCCATCGACCCCGGACTGATCGACCGCGACCACCTCAGCCCCGGCGCCACGCGCCTCGCCGACCTGGGAGCCAAAGCCGCGCTCAGCCGCCGCGGCCAGCCCTCCCTCGCCGTGCCGTTCCACGAGTACGCGCCCAACGGCGTGCTCGGCGACCCGACTCGCGTCACCGCCGCCGAGGGCGAGCGGATCCTCGCCGAGGCCGAGGCCGCGCTCGTCGACTTCGCGACCGCCCTGCTCGCCCTGTAGCGGCCAAGCCGCTTCGCAAACCTCCCCCGCCTGCGCCCGCATCGGCACAGCGCACCTCGCCCTACCCCGTCGCGCCCTTCGCCGCGCACAACCCTACGACTTTCAAGGATGATCGCCGTGACCACCACCCTCGACACCTCCTCAGAGCGCCTCCCCGCGCTGATCAGAGCCCTCAACGCCATCGAGAAGATCGGCAACAAACTCCCCCACCCGTTCTGGCTGTTTTGGCTGCTCGCCGCCATTTTGGCCGTCGTCAGCGCCGTGCTCGCGAGCGCGGGGGTCGGCGTCACCGACCCCAAGAGCGGAGAGTGGGAGCCCGTGCGCAACCTGCTCTCGGGCGACGGCATCGCCATGGCCGTGAGCACGGGGCTGGACGCCTTTAAGGAGTTCCCGCCGCTCATCACCATCATCACCGTGATCATGGGCGTCTCGCTCGCCGAGCGCAGCGGGCTGCTCGCCACCGCCATGAAGGTCTCCATCGCCCGCGTGCCCGCCCGCTACATCGTGTTCATCGTGGCGTTCATGGGCACGGTCGCGCACGTCGCCTCGGCGGCCGCCTATGTGATTTTGGTGCCGCTCGGCGGCATGGTGTTTAAGGCCGTCGGCCGTTCCCCCGTGCTCGGCATCGTGGTCGCCTACACCGCCATCGCCTCCGGCTACGACGCGAGCCCCGTGCCCACTCCCAACGACGCGATCTTCGCCGGCATCACGACCGCCGCCGCGCAGCTGGTCGACCCCAACATCGTCGTGAGCCCGCTCGGCAATTGGTACTTCAACATCGCGAGTTCGGTGCTGCTGGCCCTCGTCATCACCATCGTCACCGAACTCGTGCTCTCGCGTCGCACCAACCTCGAAGCCGACGCTGACGCCGAGTTCGACGACCTCGTCATCACTGGGCGCGAG
This sequence comes from Micrococcales bacterium 31B, assembly GCA_022803075.1. Taxonomy (GTDB): domain Bacteria; phylum Actinomycetota; class Actinomycetes; order Actinomycetales; family Dermabacteraceae; genus JAFFTF01. The sequence goes on along the minus strand of JAFFTF010000004.1, from coordinate 205,660 downwards.
CGCTCGGCCCTGCGCTGGGCCACCTGGGCGTTCATCGTCTCGCTGCTCGTGGTGCTCGTGCTCGTGGTGCCGTCGGGCGCGCCGCTGCGCGGCACCGAGGGCTTTGCAGATTCGCCGTTCCTCGCGGGCATCGCGTACCTCATCGCTCTGCTGTTCGGCGTCTCGGGCATCGTATTCGGTTGGCGGCAGGGCATCCTCAAGACGCCCTCCGACGTGCCCAAGATGATGGCCCAGGGCCTCGTCACCATGGCCCCCGTGCTCGTGCTGTTCTTCGCCATCGCGCAATTCTTGGCCTACTTCGACTGGACCAACATCGCCGCCGTGATCTCGGTGAACTCCTCCGACGCGTTCCGCCACCTCGGCGCCCCCACGTGGGTGATCTTCCTGATCGTGCTGGCGCTGCTCTCGGTGGTCAACGTGATGGTCACGAGCGGCTCGGCGATGTGGAGCATCATGGCTCCCGTGATCGTGCCCATGCTGCTCCTGCTGAACGTGCCCGCCGAGACCTCGCTCGCGATGTTCCGCATCGCAGACTCCGGCTCGACCGCCATCACTCCCATGAGCCCGTACTTCATCATGGCGCTCGGCTTCATGCAGCGCTACCAAAAGAACGCGGGCATCGGCACCCTGGCCTCGCACACCCTGCCGCTGGCGGTGTTCATGACCCTCTCGTGGACCCTCCTCTTCTTCCTCTGGTGGGGCCTTGGCATTCCGCTCGGCCCGGGCGCTCCCGTCCGCTAGTCCGCCTGCGGCCGGTTCGGTTGCTGGCCCGTGGCGATTGAATGCGGACGCCCCCGTGGCCCGTCCCAGCCTCCCCCTCCCGCCGCCCCGTCCCCCAGCCGCCGCACGTCTCCAGCCGCGGCCCCGTCCCCCAACTCGATTCATTCGTACGATCTAGGAGTCCTCATGCGTTCCCTGCTCACCCCCCGCCTGTTCACCCCCCGCCTGGCCGCGTCCCTGACTGCGTCCGCCCTCGTCGCCACGGCCCTGGTCGCCACCGCTGCCTCCCCGGGCCACGCTGCCACGCCAGTTCTGGATGCCAGCCCGACCACCGCCGCGTCCGCCCCCCTGGCCCCGACCGGTGCTGGCTCGCCCCGCTCGGAGGGTTGCCGCGCGACGAACCCGGCGGCCCTGCCCGCCGGCTCGGACGGCGTCGTGACGGTGACGAGCGGGGGGCGCGAGCGGTCCGCCGTGATTCACGTGCCCGACGCCTACCGCACGGGCCACGCGGCACCCGTGGTGCTCGCGTTCCACGGTCGCGGCTCGACCGGCACCGAGCTGCGCGACTATTCGGGGCTCACGCGACTGCCCGCGATCACGGTGTTCCCCGAGGGCGTCGTGGTGGATGACAAGCAGGGCTGGCAGGGAGCCTCGTACGCGGCCCCGGGGGTCGACGACGTGGCCTTCACCGATGCTCTGCTCGACACCCTGGAGGCGCAGTACTGCGTCAACACGCAGCGAGTTTTCGCCACGGGCAAGTCGAACGGGGGTGGCTTCGTCGCGCTGCTCGCGTGCCAGCGTTCGGACCGCATCGCGGCGTTTGCGCCGGTCGCGGGCGCGTTCTACGAGGGCACCGCGGAGGGCTGCGCGGGGGCTCCCGGAGCGCCCGTGCTCGAACTGCACGGCACGGCCGACGCCACCATGCTGTACGAGGGCGGCGACAAGGCCAGCGGCCGCTACCCCTCGGTGCCCGAGTGGCTCGACGGCTGGGCGGAGCGCAACGGCTGTAAGGCCTCGACCACCCGACCCCTCACGTTCGACACCACGCGCACGACGTGGCGCGGTTGCCACGCGGGCGCGAGCCTCGAGCACGTGGCCATACTGGGCGGCGGCCACACGTGGCCGGGGGCAGATCAGTACTCGGGGGGCGGCTACACGACCCAGTCCATCGAGGCCACCGACCTCGTGTGGCGCTTCTTCGAATCGCACCCGCTGCCGCGCGGCTAGCTAACGGCGGGCCGGGTACGCGAGCGGCGGCCCGGCGCCCTGTCGGTACGGAACCCACCCCACCCGGCGCGGCCGCGCTACCCGTGCGGCCGCGCTACCCGTGCGGCCGCGCCGTTTCGCGGCCCAGTTTAATAAAATCATTAGATTTAATCACGCATTGACGAGCCAAGCGCGCCGCACAGTGACAGAATAAAGACGTTCTGCAATGACGCACCGCAAGGAGCACCATGGAAATCGGCTTCAGCTCGTACAGTTTCGCCCAAAATCTCAGCAACGGCAGCATGACCATCCTCGACGTGATCGATTGGGTTGCCGAGAACGGCGGCGCGCACCTCGAGCTCGCCACCGTATCGCTCAACCCCGAGGGTCGACTCGACGCGACGGTCCTGCTCGACCTCGCCAACCCCCTCGTCGCTCAGATCAAGCAGCACGCCGCCGAGCGCGGTGTCGTGCTCAGCAACATCGCCATCGGCGCCGACTTCTCCGACCCCGCGACCTATGCCGACAACCTCGCGCTCGTGAAGAAGTACATCGACGCGGCCGAGTACCTCGGCATCGCCAAGCTGCGCCACGACGTGCTGCCGTGGGGGTACCGCACCGCCGACCCCGCCCGGGCCGAAGCTCTTTTCGAGGTCACCTCGCGCGCCGCCAAGGAGCTCGCGCAGTACGCGGCACCCAAGGGCGTCACGACCAGCGTCGAAAACCACGGCATGTTCATGAACCACCCCGACCGCCTGCTGCGTCTACACCACCTCGTTGACGAGCCCAACTTCGGCATCACGCTCGATATAGGCAACTTCCTGTGCGTCGACGCGTCGCCCGTCGCGGCGGTGAAAGACGTGCTCCCGGTCGCGAGTATCATCCACGCGAAGGACTTCCACATTCGCAACCGCCACACCAAGGCCCCCGGCAGCCTCGAAACCCACGGCGAGCAGTACATCGTCGGCGCGATGATCGGCTACGGAGACGTCGACCTGCCCCGCGTGATGCAGGTGATTCGCGCGGGAGGGTACGACGGGTACTTCTCCATCGAGTTCGAAGGCCACGAAGATTGCCTCAAGGCCTGCAAAGTTGGCCTCGAAAACCTCAAGCGCCTCTGGGAGGAAGCAGCATGACCACCACCCTCAACGTCGGCGTCATCGGCGCGGGCAACATCTCGGCCCTGCACCGCGAGGTCTACGCCAAGCATCCGCGCGTGAACCTCCTCGCCGTGGCCGACCAAAACCTCGAGCGTGCTCAGCAGGTCGCGAGCAAGGAGGGCATTGTCCACGCCTACGCCTCGCACACCGAACTGCTCGCGAACCCCGAGATCGACGCGGTGAGCGTGTGTACCTGGAACAACTCGCACGCCTCTATTGCCATCGACGCCCTGCGAGCGGGCAAGCATGTGCTGGTCGAGAAGCCCATGGCCTACAACTACGAGCAGGCGCAGGAGATCGAGGCCGCGCAGGCCGAGACCGGCAAGATCGTGCAGGTCGGGTTCGTGCGCCGGTATTCAGAGAACTGCGTCGTGCTGAAAGACGCCATCGATAAGGGGCGCCTCGGCGAGATCTACTACGCCAAGACCAGCCTCGTGCGTCGCGTCGGCAACCCCGGCGGTTGGTTCGCCGATGTCGAGCGCTCCGGCGGCGGGCCGCTGATCGACGTGGGCGTGCACGTCATCGACCTGTGCTGGTACCTCATGGGCCGCCCGCGGGTCTCCTCCGTGTCGGCCAACGCCTACCATCACCTCGGTAACCGCGCCAATATTCAGTACGCCGACCGCTACCTCGCGAGCGACTACGACCCCACCAAGAACACGGTCGAAGACATGGTCAACGCCATGATTCGGTTCGAGAACGGCGCGTCACTGCTGGTCGACTGCACGTACTCGCTGCATGCCGTCGCCGACAAGCTCGAGGTCGAGGTGTTCGGCACGAAGGGCGGCGGCCAACTCGAGCCCGAACTCACGCTGGCCATCGAGCAGGACGACCGCGTCTACAACCTCGTGCCCCAACTGACGCAGCGGTCGTTCGGATTCACCGAGGGGTTCACCAACGAGATTCACCTCTTCGTGGCCGCCGCGCTCGGTGAGGGCGAGCCCGTCGCCGAGGCCTGGGAGGGCGCCGAGATCATGAAGATCCTGCAGGGAATCTACGATTCGGCGAAGGCGGGCAAGGAGATCCGCTTCTAACCGCGGCAGGCATGAATCGCGGACGCCGCGGGGGCAGCTACCAGCCCCCGCGGCGGTTTCGTGCCGCATTGATTCGGGCCCGCGCGTATTCGTGCCACGCGGGCGTCCGGGAAACCCAAAAACCGCGGCCCCCCGGAATCCGAGGGGCCGCGGCCTGGCTTAAATACTTGCTACCACTGAACTAGTTCACCGTGGCGCTGGCGGAGGACGCCGGGATACCGCTCGCGGTGGTCGTCGCCGTGCCGACGATCGCGGCACTACCGGTGCGCTGCACCGTCGCGACGATGTTCACCTGGGCGCCCGCGGGGAGCGACGAGGTGTCAAGCGTGACCGTGTTGTTCGCGATCACCGGGTTCACCGTGTAGCCGCTGGGAACGCCCGAGACTCGCACGCTGGCCTGGCTCAGGAACCCACCGCCCGTCACCTGCAGCACGACCTTCGAACCGGTCACGCCAGCACCAACCACCGAGCTGGTGGAGGTAAACTGCACGTTCTGACCGTTCGCGACCGTGGGCGCCGACGAGACGAGCGTCGTGGTGGTCGAGGCCGTTGCGGGGGCACCGTGCACGGTGACCGTCGCGTTCGACGTCTTTGCACTCAGGCCGCTCGCCGAGAACGAGCCCGTGGCCGTCTGAGCCGAGTTGTCTGCGGCAGTCGAGCTGACGACACCGGTCACGTTCAACTTGACCTTGGCGCCCGCGGGCAGCGTGCCCGTGTTCACCGTGACGGTCTTGTTGCCGTTGCTGTACGCGGGCGACGGCACGGTGTAGCCCGTGGGAACGCCTGTGACCTGCACCTGTGCCCGCTGGGCATCCACACCGGCCGGCAAGTTCAGCACCAACTGGCTGCCCGTGACCTGGTTGCCCGCAACGGTGCCCTCGGTCGAGTAGATGACCGTGTCGCCCTGCTTGGCGGTGGCCACATTAACCGTGGTAGCGCTGTCGATGGTCGCCGCGACGGGCGCGGTGGCCTGCACCGAAACGGTGGCCGTCGACACCTTCGAGGCCGCGTTGGACGCCGAGGTGGTGGCGGTGGCCGTGATCGTGCCCGCCGCCGTGTTGGTCGAGGGAACGGTACCGACGTAGGTGAGGACCACGACAGCGCCCTTGGGGAGGGTGCCGGCGTTGAACGTCACCGTGCCGTCGGCGCCGATCACGGGCTTGGGCACCGTGGCACCAGCGGGCAAGCCGCGGACCTGCACGCTGCCGGTGCTCGGCGTGAACGGACCGGTCGCCTTCAGGGTGATGACCGTGTCTTTCGAGGTCGTGTCCTGCACCGTAGTGGTGTTGGTGAACGTGATCTGGTCGCCCGCCTTGCCCGTGAGCTTGTTCGCCACGGTGTTCGAGAGGAAGCTCGCGGTGGTCGGCTCAGTCGTCGGCGGCGTCGTGGGAGGCGTCGTCGGGGGCGTCGTCGGAGGGGTCGTGGGAGGCGTCGTCGTGGAGCCGCTCACGGTCGTCGTCGAGGTTGACGTCGACGTGGTCGAGCCCGTGCCCGTGAGAGTGGCGACACCCTTGATGATGGCTCCCGACGGGGCGTCGGCCGCGGCCTTGCCGCTCACCGTGAGGCTCGCGACAGCGCCAGCGGGCAGGTTGCCGAGGTTCGCGGTCACGACGCCGTTTGCGTACGTGGGGCTCGGTACCTCGAAGCCAACCGGAACATTGTCGACGCGGATGTCGGCCATGGCCGGTACAAACGGACCCTCGGGCTTGAGGGTCAGCACGGCGCCCTTGGCGTCGGAACCCATAGCCGTAGCCTGTGCCTTCAACGTAACCGCGCCACCGGGTGCGACCGAGGCCGTGACGTCATTCGTCGTGACCTTCAGGGTCGAGGCCGGCACATTGAGCGTCGTCGTGGCGCGCACCGTCTTGGTCGTGGCACCCGCAGCCGAGAAACTCGCACTCGCCGTGGCCGTGGCCCCGTCGACGGCGGAGGTGGCCACGCGGCCGAGGAGGTTCAGCTTCACAACGGCACCCGCGGGCAGGTTGGCCGTGTTGAGCGTGACCGTATTGCCGTCAATGACGGGGCGGGCCAGCACATAGCCGGAGGTCACGCCCGTGACGTTCGCCTGCGCGCTCGCCAGGTCGACGCCGTTGGCCAGCGTCACCTTGATCTGGCTGTTCAGCGCGGCCGAGCCGGTGACGTTGCCCGTGACGACGTAGTTGATGGTGTCGCCCACCGATGCCGTGGTCTTGTCGGCGACGATGGTCGCGCCGAGGGCCGTGGGGCCGGTCGGGGTGCCGGGGTCAGTCGTCGGCGGCGTCGTGGGAGGCGTCGTCGGCGGCGTCGTGGGAGGCGTCGTGGGATCGCTCTGCGTCAGTACGGCGGTAGCGGCCGAGTTCACGGCTGCCAGCTCGTTTGAGGTGAACGCGCTCTTGACCTGAATGTTGGCAGGCGTGGTGTTCGAGGTGGTGGCCAGGCCAGCCAACTTGAACGTTACGACGGCGCCCTTGGGCAGGTTGCCGAAGTCAACGGTCACGACGTTGCCATTCACCTTGGGCTGCTGCACAACATAGCCGACGGGAACACCGGCCACGTTGAGGTTGGCGTCGGTGAGGGCAATGGGACCGTCGACCGTCAGGGTCAGCTTGCCGCCCGTGATCGAGTTGTCGAGCACCTTCGAGATGTTGGTGTAGGTGAGAACGTCACCCGTGGCTACCGACTGCTTGTCGACCGTCGTCGCAGACTCGACGCGCGGCGCCACGTTTGGAACACTCACCTTCACCCCCGCGTTGCTCGTAGCCGACGTAGCACCGGTCGCGCTGACCGTGGTGGTGCCGGTTGCTGTAGCGGCGTCCGTCGCCGTGTCGTCAACCAACCCCGTGGTCACCAGGGTAACAACCGCACCATCAGGCAGGTTGCCCAGGGTGGCAGTTACGCTGCGACCATCGAAGACGGGCTTGGCGAGTTCGTACCCGGCGGGCACTCCGCTGACGCTAATGCGCGCGCTGGTGGGCGTGAGGCCCTCGCTCAGCACGAACTTGACGACAGTGTTGGCTGCCGCACCGCCCGTGACCTTCGCAGTGCTGGTGAAGTTAACTTTATCGCCGACCTTGGCTGCCGTCGCGTCGACCGTAGTCGTGCTCGCGAGTTGCGCCACCGCGGGGGCGTCAGGCTTGGCCACCTTGATGGTCTTGGTGGCGACGCTAGGCGTCGCGACGTTCGTCGCGCTCATCGTGAACGTGCCCGCGATGGCGTCGTTTTCGTTCGCATCGGGGTTCACGTAACCCGTCACGTTGACCGTTACCTTGGCGAGTGCGGGCAGGGTCGCGAGGTAAACCTCGGCCGCCTTGGCGCTCGTGAAGGTGGGTCGACCGATCCCGGAGGGGTCCGCGATGTTTTCGACCTTGAGGTCAACGCGCGTAGGCGTGAAGTTGCCCGTGAACTCGAGCTTGGCCTTGGTGCCGGCCGCCGCAGCGCCCGTGATCGTGCCGCTGCCGGTGAACACCACGGTCTCGCCGGGCTTCGGGGCCGCCTTGTCGGCCGTGAGCGCGGAGGTGAGGCCGGCGACGGTCGAGGGAGGCGTGGTGGGAGGCGTAGTGGGAGGCGTCGTCGGGGGGGTCGTGGGGGGCGTCGTGGAGCCCGTGCCGACCACCGTGTTGGCAACGTTCGAGTTCGTCGCGACATTGCCGCCGCGAGCCTGGGCGGTCGCCGTGATGGCGGCACCCTGCGTGGCATTGGCGTTCACCTTGCCGTTGGCGGTGATGGTCACGATCGCACCGACGGGAATATCGCGCAGGTTGATGTACACGCCGCCGCCCGAGAACACGGGCTGGGGCAGGATGTAACCGACGGGCACGTTCTCGACGAGCACCTGGGCGTCGCTGATGGTGACGGGGCCCGCGGGGTTCAATGCGACGCGGGGCGACGTAATGGTGGCGCCGTCCTGGCCGGTGGCGACCGCGCGCGCCTTGAACTGCAACGAGTCACCGGGCACGGGGTTAGCCTTCGAGATCGAAGCCGTGACGGGCAGCGTGGAGGGCGACGACGCGACCTTGGCGTTGACGACCGTGCGGGTCTCGAGCACGTTGGCGGCGGAGGTGCTGCCTTCAATGGTGAGGTTCGTGTTGGCGGCCGCGTCGGCGGCGACCTTGGCATCGGCGGTCAGCGTGACTCGCGTTCCCACGGGCAGGCTCTTGAGGTTGGCGAGCGCCACCTTGCCGTCGATCGCGGTGTTGACGACCTGAGCCGCGGGGGCCAACTGGCCGTTGAGGAACACCTTGACGTTGCTCAGGGTCACGGGGCCGGTGGCCTGCACCTGAATGTGCGGGTTGGTGGCTTCGTTGTTCGCGACCGTAGCTTCTGCGCGCAGCGAGACGGTTTCGCCGGCGTTGGGCGACAGGTTCGACACCGTGGTCACGGGCGTCATGAGCGCCGCGGCCGCGTTGGCATCGCTGGTGATGCGCGCGCCGTTATCGACACTGTACGAGTAGACGACGTTGTTTGCGAAGGTCGCGGTCGTCATGGCGAACGAACCGGGGCTCGCGTTCGTGGGGACCTTGTAGGTGCCCACGATCTTGACCTCTGCGCCAACCGGCAGCGTGCCGACGCGCGCTACGTAACGCGAGTTCGCCGCGTCCCATTCGGGCTTGGGGGCAACATAGCCGGCGGGAACGCCGGTCACGGTGACCTTAGCGCTAACGGGAGTGACGCCCCCGGGTACACCCTGCGTCACGACGGCGTCGTACGCGGTGACCTTGGCGACCGTGGTGGTCGACGTGGCCGAGACCTCGTCGCCGGGCTTGATCAAGCGGTTCTGCACCTGAATGTAGGGCCACATCTGCGAGTTGCCCGCAGACTGGTCGGCCGCGATCACATTGGCCGTGACGCGCGTGAAGCTCCACGGGAAGTTAGTGCCGCCGGTGCTTGAGTTGGCGGTGACAATGTCGCCGACCTTGGCTTCAGCCGAGACAGTGCCCGTCATCGTGAGCGTGACCGAAGCGCCGATGGGCAGGTCGCCAGCATCGAACGTGACCCACTTGGTTTCAGCGTTGATGGTGGGCTTGGGGGCCGTGTACCCGGCGGGCACGTTCTTGACCTCGATCTTCGCCGACTGCACGGTGAAGTTGTCGGTCCAGCCCGAGAGGTACACCTTGGCGCCCTTGGCCTCAGCCTTCTGGACGACCGTGGTGGTCGAGAACGAGAGGGTCGAACCCGCGTGGACAGCCATCGAGCTCGAGGCACCGGTGGGGTAGACGACGGGGGTGACGGTGGACGCGCGAGTGGTGGCGACCGCGGGAGCGTCCGCCGCCATCGCCAGGTTGGGGGCGGCAGCGATCAGCGCCGCTGCGCCCGCGCCGATGGCGGCAACGCGAGGTACCGCGCGGTTAGGTCGCTTGGCACCCCGGTGAGAGGGAGTACGCCGAGGAGTGGTCATGAAGGCCTCATTCAACTGTTTTGACGGATATTTCTGCGCTCTCGCGCCAGAGATGAAAGTTTTCCCCCTGAATGTATCGACATTCCGGCATCAAATAAACCTTGCCCAGCGTGACGAGTGCGCACGTGAGGCCGCGTTTTTGGGCGAAAGTAACCCTGCGTCGCGCCCCTTCATCGTGAGCTACGAGGGCACAAACTTTCACAGCTCAACCGGATGCCGCGACTACCGCCGAAGCAGGCTCTCGGAGACCCAAAACAACGCCCCTGCCAGCATGGTTGCGTCGAGCAACTTAATATTGCAGCGATTGCTGAATGGGTCTCGTTCGTTATGGAATTGTCATGTTGAGTGCACCACACAGTTACATTTCAATCCCATAACGATTGAATCTTGCCCCGCGCATTGCGTCCCCGCCGACAAAAACACACCGTCAGCTACCCGCTGACGCTGCGAGCTAGATGATCGACATGTCAGCCCACGGAGGGAACGTCCAGCAAATTGTGAGACCGTGGGTCTCTCAACGTCGAAGGAACACATGCCCCGCCGCAACGCCCCCGCAGAGCCCGCAGCGCCGCTCACCCGCACACCCGGCGCCCTCGTCGTCTCCAAAGTCAGCAAGCACATCGATGACAACTGGCTGCTGCACCCCACCAGCCTCACCGCGACCGCTGGCCAATGCGTCGCCGTCCGCGGCCACAACGGTGCAGGAAAATCCACGTTCCTGCGCATCGTCGCAGGTCAAATCGAACCCAGCGGCGGTCACGTGACCTGGAAAGGCGACGTCGTCGACGAACGCAACGACTCCCAGCGCCGCGCCATCGGCTGCTATATCGACCCACCCGCGACCTACTCAGATCTCACCCTGATCGACCACCTCAGCCTCCTCGCAGGCACGTGGGGCGTCGCCGGCCACAAGAGCCACCCCGCGGCCCTCGCCGTTCTCGAACGATTCGAAATCGCCGGCCTCGCAGCGCGGTTCCCCCACGAACTCAGCAGCGGCCAAGGCCAGCTCTTCTACCTCGCCCTCGCATTCATGATGCCGCGCGACGTGCTGATCCTGGACGAGCCCGAGCAACGCCTCGACAGCCACAAGCGCGACATCCTCGCCGCCAGCATCCGCGCGGCCTGCGCCGACGGCGCGCTGGTCATCATGGCGAGCCACAGCGAAGACCTCGTCTCCGCCACGGCACACCAGGTTCTCGACCTTCAGCTCCATGACTGACTCGAACGCGCCCGTCGCCACGCCGAGCGGTGACCCCGGCCACGGGCCCAACGCACACTGGCTCACCGAACCGCTGCCCGGAGCGTCCGACTACGACCCCCGCCGCGCCCTGCGATTCACGCAAACGATCCTGAAGATCCGCTCGAGCCGCGAACGCGTGCGCTACACGCTCTACGTCTCGGCCCTCTTCGCGATGTTCTACGGACTGCCCTCGATCATCAGCGTGGTGAATGGCCTCGCCTCCCCGTCGGTGCGCGGCCTGTGGTCGAACCCTGTCGCGCAGCAATCGCTCGCCCCCGCCATCTGCCTCGCACTCGTGCTGCTACTGCAGGTCGCCAGGATTCGCGGCCCAGTGGCCCCGAAACCCGCCGACGTGGACTTCGTCGTCGCGAGCCAGTTGCCGCGCCGCCGCACCCTGCTGCCCACGTGGCTCGCGGGGGCCGCCACCTGCACCGGGATCTTCGCCGTGGTCGCGCTCACCAGTACGCTCGGCCTCAGCCGTGCGCTCGGCGTGAGCGGCTCCGTCAGTGTGCTCGTCTTCGCGGGCGGGCTCTGCGTGGGCGTCACCGCCTCTGCGGTGTGGCTCTGCGGGCAGTTGCTCCCCCGCTTCACGGGCCTCCTGCGCGGCTACCTCCTGGTCGCCCTCGCCGTTCAAGCCCTGCTGCTCGTGGTCTCCCTCGCGACGGGCCAGGGCCCCCTCGAAGGCACCACCTCGAGCGTTGTCAATCTGCTCACCGGGCCGGGAGGCTGGGCCTCCGAACTGTGGCGCGCGGGCGTCCGCAACCACCTCGGTGCCACTGCCTACCTGGCCCTCGCGCTCCTCGTGGTGACCGCCGCGAGCGTGCTCGCCGGGCCGCGCGCCCTCTCGCTGCTGCGCCTCGAAGAGCTGCGCTCCCAGGCCCGCCGCACGAGCGCCGCCGTGAACTCCATCGCGACGGGCGACCTGCGCAGCGCGCGCACGGGGCTCGTGCGACCGGGCGCCGGGCTGCGCCGTGTGCGTCTGTCCGAGGGCGGCGGGCTGCTGGCCCTGACGCTGCGCCGCGACGCCCTCGGCGCCCTGCGCAACCCCCAACTGCCGCTCCTCGGCTGCGCGGCGCTCATCGCCGCGGGCCTAGTTCTCGGCGCCACGTTCAGTCACCCCAACGGCTCGGTGTTCGCCGCCCCCGTGGCGCTGGTGTTGGCGTACTGGGGGCTCTCGCTGCTCAATGAGGGGTCGCGGCAACACTCCGACAACGGCGGCCGCACCTCGCTGTTCGGCGCCTCGTACCCGAGGCTTGCCCTCGCGCACTGCGGTTTTCCCGCCGTCGCGTTCATCGTGTGCCTCGAACTCGGTGGTCTCGCCGCCTTCGTGCAGGGCTACGGTCACCCTCTCGCTCTCGCGTGGAGCCTCCTGCTGCTGCCCGTCATGCTCGGCATGCAAACCGTTTCGGTGTATCGCGGCGGCATGCCGCTCGCTGTGATGGTGGGCTCCCCCACGGCACCCGGCAGCGGCCCCGTGATGATGCTGCTGTGGCTGATTTACCCGTTCGTGCTGAGCATGGGCGCGCTCTGGCCCCTCACGCACTTCGCGGCCCAGGGCGAACCGCTGCTGCGCATGGTCGGTGGGCTCGTGCTCGCCGCGACCCTCGCCGCGTGGGCCGGGCGCGGCCAGGCGCGCCGCCACAATCGGCGCCGCGCCGTCGAAGGCACGCTGCTCGAACGCATGCAGGCGCAGGCCGACGCCGCCAAGGCCGAGGCGGACGCCGAGCGGGCCGCGCGCACCGTTTCGCCCACCACTCGCGGTGGGGGCGCTGGGTCGGGGGCCCCGCGGCGTCCGAAACGAAACCGCCGCTGAAGCCCGCCGCCTCACGCCGCCGCTAGACGGCGCGCAGCACGCCCAGCAGTCGCACCACCTCGTCCACGAGGGCCGAGCGGCCCGCGCCGAGGTACTTCCGCGGGTCTACCACCTGCGGGTTTTCGGCCAGATAGGCGCGCACGGCGTTCGTCATCGTGTGGTTCAGGTGAGTCGAAATGTTGATCTTCGTCATGCCCAGCTCGACCGCTCGCGTGATGTCGGCGTCGGCCACTCCCGACGAACCGTGCAGCACGAGGGGCACGGGCACCGCCGCCTTGAGCTCTTGAATCCGCTCGAAATCAAGGGCCGCACTGCGCTTCACCATGGCGTGCGACGACCCCACGGCGACCGCGAGCGATTGCACTCCCGTCGCGGCCACGAACTCAGCCGCCTCCGCCGGGTCGGTGCGCACGCCCGGGGCGTGCACGCCATCCTTGCCGCCCACCTTGCCGAGCTCGGCCTCGACGTGCACGTCGCCGCGAGCCGCCGCCTCGGCCACCACCTCGGCGGTCTGCTTGACGTTTTCGGCGTAGTCGAGGTGAGAGCCGTCGAACATGATCGACGTGAAGCCGAGTGCGATGGCCTCGCTCACGAGGTCGCGGTCTTCGGCGTGATCGAGGTGCACGATGAGCGGGGCGCTCGACGCGTGCGCAATCGCGAGCGTCGCTTCAGCGAGGGGTCGCAGCCCGCCATGGTACTTCGCGGCGTTCTGGCTGATCTGCATCACGATCGGCGCCCCCGTGCGCTCCGCGGCGAGCGCGAACGCCTCGGCATGTTCCACCTGGATCACGTTGAACGCCCCGAGGCCGCGGCCCGTTGCGGCGGCGGATTGCAGGAGCGTGGTGCTAGAAACGAGCGGCATGGGGATCCTTAGAGGGTCGTAATGTGGTTATTCGCAAAGAATTCGGGCAGCGAGGCGAGGTCGACCGCGCCGGCCACGGGCGCACGCACCGCCGCCGCGGAGACCGCCACGGCGAGCGTCAGCATCGCTTCGAGGTCGTGCCGCAGAGCCGGGTTGCCTTCGATTTTGGACGCCTCGGCCACCAGTGCGTCGCGCAGCGTGCGGCCCGTGCCCTCCCGGTAGCCCGCCACGAACCACGCGAGGGCCGCGAGGGCCGCGTCCCCCGCCCCCGTGGGGTTGCCCGTGAGGGTCAGGCCGGTGAGGGCCGCGCCGGGGGCGCCCGTGCCGGTGCCCGGGTCTGATTCGCCCGCGCGCGGCACGTAGGCCCGCATCCCCCGCGCTCCGTCGGTCACGACCACGAGAGAATTCGGCGCGAAGCTCGCCCCCTCGCCCCTCGGATCAACCTCCAAGAACTCCTCGCGATTGGGTTTGAGCAGGTCGGCACCCGAATCGCGCACTGCCGCGAGCGCAGCACCCGAGACATCGACGAGCACCTGGGCCCCGCGCGCCCGCGCCGCCCGCACGAGCTCGGGCAGTCCAGAGCGGCCCGCCGCGCCGGGGCCCGGGGGCATGCTGCCCGAGACGGTGAGCACGCTGCCCTCTCCCAGCAGGTCGAGGGTCGTGGCCACGAGCATGTCCCACTCTGCCGCCGCGACGGGCGCACCCGGCTCGTTCAGCAACGTGGGATGCGAGCCGTCATCGGGCACCACCGCGATCGACTGTCGGGTGGCTCCCGAGACGGGCACCAGCCGCGCCTCGAGCCCCGCAACCCGCTCGAGATCTTCTGCCAACAACTCACCTATGCGTCCGCCCACGGGGGCCACCGCAATCACCTCGCAGGTGGCACGGGAATGTTCGAAATCTTCGCGCATGCCCGTGGGCAGGAGGCTCAGCGGCGCCTCTGGGCCGAAGAGCCCCATGAGCGTGCGGGCCACGTTGATGCCCTTGCCGCCTGCGCGGCCGCTCGCCGCGAGCACCCGGTGCGAGGCGCCGGGCCGCAGTTCGGCGACCCGGTGCGTCATGTCCCACGCGGGGTTGGGGGTGAGCGTCACGATGCGCACTATGCCTCCCTTGCGGCGCGCCAGCCGAGCAGGCCCGCACCCCGCACGCCAGCGCTCTTGCCCAGTTGGGCGGGCACCAGCCGGGGCCGCCGGTGCACGGTGAGCCGGCGGTCGATGGCCGCGCCGAGGGGGTCGAAGAGGTCGGCGCCCGCTTGCGCGAGGCCTCCGCCAATGATCGCGAGCGGCACGCCGGTGACGCGCACGACGGCGGTGAGAATCTGGCCGAGCGCCTCAACTGCCTCGTGCCACACGGCGGCGGCGTCGGCGTTACCCTCGTGCATTGCGCGCAGCACGTCGACCGCCCCGGGCGCGGGTCGGCCGGTGCGCTCGGTGTAGCGGCGCGCGATCGCGGCGGCCGAGGCCGTGCGCTCGGGGCAGCCCCTGCCCCCGCATGGGCAATCCGGCCCCTCCACGAACCCGCCGTGGCCCACTTCGCCCGCAAATCCGTGGGCGTCGATGAGTCGGTCATTCAGCACGAGGGCCGACGCGATTCCGGTGCCGATGGGCACGAAGACGAGGTCGGATTCTCCCCTGCCCGCGCCGAGTTTCCACTCCGCGAGCCCGCCCGTGCGGACGTCGTGCCCAAAATTGAACGGAACCCCCAGGGCGTCCGAGAGTTCGGCGCCGAGACGCCGGTCGCGCCACCCCAGGTTTTCGGCGTTGATGAGCAATTCTGCGCCCTCATCGATGATGCCGGGCACGGCGAGCCCTCCACCCACGACGCGCCCCAGCTCGGAGGCGCGACGCAAGAGCACGCGGGCGTTCTCGACGAGGGTGGCGAACGCGATATCGGGGCCTTCGGACGCCCGCGTGGGTGCGGTCCAGGTCAGCAGCGGGGGTTCTTCGGGGTGCTCTCCGAAGACGGCCATTTTGGTGTCGGTGCCGCCCACATCGAGGGCGAGAACGATGTCACTAGTCATTACTTCAAGATGATGGAGCGCGTCAGGTTGCGAGGGGTATCTGGATTCAGCCCCTTCTTCAGGGCGTTTGCGACGGCGAGCCGGTGGCAGCGCACGAGCGTGACCTGTCCATCTTCGTTCCACTGATAGGCCGTGCCGCCAACGGCAGCGATCTCGCCGACGAGGCCCTCGGGCGCGTCGCCGAGCAGAATGACGGCACTGTTCTCGTCGGTGATGGAGATGGGACCGTGCCGGTAGTCCATGCCCGGGTACGACTCGGCCCACGCGATGGAGGCCTCGCGCATCTTGAGGGCGGCCTCGTTGGCGAGGCCGACCGAGTAGCCGCGGCCCAGGAACGTGAACTGCGTCTTGGTGAGAATGTCGGCGGGGAGGTCCTCAGCGAGGGCGCGTTCGCACGCGGTCGCGAGGGCTTCGATGTCGTGGCCGAGGCCCGCGCGCAGCAGGGTGAGCGCGGCCGTAGCGAAGCGGGTCTGCACGACGGACTGCTCATCGGCGTACGGCATCACAATGGCGGCGTCGCCGACGGTCATCCCGGGCTTCGTGGGATCGCCCGTGATGACGAGGGTCTTGACGCGGCCCTTGACGGCGGTCACGAGGTCGAGAATCTCGGTGGTGGTACCGCTGCGGGTAATGGCGACGATCAGGTCATAGTCGCGGCTGAGGGGGTATTCGCTGCCCGCGAAGGCGTCGGTGACGCCCTCGCCCGCCTCCTCGCGCAGCACGGCGTAGGCCTGGGCGATAAACCACGAGGTGCCGCAGCCCACCACGGCGATGCGTTGGCCGGGTTGCGGCAGCAGGGTGGCATTCTCGGACGCCGTGGTGGCGGCCTGGCGCCACACGTCGGGTTGGCTCGTGAGTTCTGCGGTGACGAACAGGTTGTCTGTCATGGTTCCTTCTCGGGTGGATAGCGAGTGGTAGCAGGTGGTACTGAGTCTGGATACTGAGTCTGGATAGGGAGTGTGGAGGATTAGACGATGCGGAGGTCGACCCCCGTGTCGCGCACGCGCGCGGCAACGTCGGCGTCAATGCCGTCGTCGGTGATGACGAGGTCGATGTCTTCGAACCCGCAGATGCGGGTGAAGCTCGTGCGGGTGAACTTTTCGCTGGTGGTGATGGCGACGCTGTGCTGGGAGCGCTCCTGCAAGGCCTTGACAACGCCCATCTCGCTGTCTTCGCCGCAACTTAGCCCGAATTCGGGTTGGGCGCCCATGACACCGAAGAACGTATAGTCGAGCGTGAGTTCGGCTGCCATATGCATGGCGAGCGGGCCGACGGTTTCGAAACTCTTGGGGCGCACGACCCCGCCGAGCATGACGGTGCGAATGTGGGGCCGCAGCACGAGCTCGGTGGCGATATTGACGGCGTTAGTGACGACGGTGACGACGTAGTCACCGGGCGGTCCGATCAGGTCGGCGCGCAGGGCCAGGGCGCGGGCGGCGGCCGTGGTGGTGGTGCCGCCGTTGAAGGCGATGCAGTCGCCGGGGCCGACGAGGTCCATCGCGGCGGCGGCGATGCGTTCGATGCGGGAGTCGTCTGCGCAGTTTTTGCGGTAGCGGCTGGGGATCTCGTAGGCCACCTCGGTAGCGACGATGCCGCCGTGGACGCGCTTGGCGAGTTGCAGGCTCGCGAGTTCGCTGAAGTCGCGGCGCACCGTGGAGGGCGAGATGCCGAGCTGGTCTACGACGTCTTGTACGCTCAATCGTTTGCGCTCAGAAAGCAAGCTGAGGAGCGGCTCCCAGCGTTGGGATTTGGCGGTCGAGGACTCCACCATGGGCACCTCCTTTGATCGACTCTGAATAGATTAGCAGTTAAATAACCAGTATTAGTCAGATCGACCTGGCGCATGCTCAAATCTGGAAGCCCGCGGCTCTCGGCAGGACCCGCACGGACGCGCCGACGACACCGGTCGCCCGGACGCCTCGGGCGCCCCGGGCGCTACACGCTGCGTTGGCTGGTTGGCTAGTTGGCTGGCTGGCTGGTTGGCTGGTTGGCTGGTTGGCTGGTTGGCTAGCTGGCTGGCTGGCTAGCTGGCTAGCTGGCTAGCTGGCTAGCTGGCTAGCTGGCGCGCGGGGCGCGGGGCCAGACGCGCGGCGGCTCAGCGGTCGCGGGGACCTCCGCCTCGTCGGCGTGGGGGGTTGACTCAACGACCTTCGGCGCAGCGGGCTTAGCGGCCGCGGGCTTAGCGGCCGCGGGCTTACGCGCCGCGGGCTTTGCGGCGGAGGTCTTCGGTTTCGTACGCTTGCGCGCGCTGGGTGCGGAGGCGGCTGCCTTCGGCGACGCCTGGGATTGCGGCTCTCGAACCTCCGCCGCCACGGGGCTCACGGCGCTTTCCGGATCAAAGGGCCACACGGCGTCCTCGTCTACCGAAAAACCACCCTCGGGGAGCGGCCGACCGTCGGGGCACGAAAGCGAGACGATCTCGGCAATCACCTCGGTGAACGGCGCGTCGGCCGACTCCTCGTGAAACCCCTCGTGGTTCGCTTCGAACACGGCCTCGGCCTCTGCAAAGGCCACCGCCCCCATGCCGTCGCGGGTCTTGCGCTCGGCCATGCGGCGCAGCCACGCCTCGGCATCCGAGGCCGGCTTAGGGCGCGCCAAGTAGTAGCCCTGACCACTGCCACACCCGAGGTCAGAAAGAATGCGCATGGACTCGGCGTCCTCGATGCCCTCGGCCACGGTCTCGAGATGCATGGCCTGCGCGAGCGCGATAGTGGCTGCGACAATCGCCTGATTTTTGGGGTCATCGCGCAGGTTGCGAACGAACTGCTGGTCGATTTTCAACACGTCAAAGGGCAGGTCACGCAGTTGCGCTAGCGATGAGTAGCCCGTGCCGAAGTCGTCAATCGCGAGCCGGACGCCCAACTTGCGCACGGCGTTCAGGGTGTTCTGCACGACGTCAAGGCGCTTGATAACGCTCGACTCGGTGACCTCGAGGCACACGTCGGAGCCGTCGAGGTGGTGGCGTTCCAAGTTCACTTGCAGGCGGTCGACGAGGTCGAGGCCAACCAATTCGCTCACGCTCACGTTGATGCGAATCATGAGGTCGCCGAGGCCAGGTAGTTGCTTCCAGCGCGCAAGTTGTTGCATCGCGGTGTCGAGCACCCAGTTGCCGATCTGGCCTACGAGGTTGGATTCCTCGGCGATGGGAATGAAGTCGCCCGCGCCGAGCATACCCAGCCGCGGATGGTCCCAGCGCACCAGGGCCTCTAGGGCGATGACGCGGTCGCTCGCGAGATCGATCTCGGGCTGAAAAAACAATCTCAGTTCGCCGTTTCCGGCTGCGCTCGCGAGGTAGAGCTCGAGGGCGGCGCGGTCGAGGGTAGTGCGCTGCAGTTCGTCGTCAAACACCTTGATGGTGCCCGAACCCTCACTCTTGGCTTCGCGCAGGGCGAGGTCGGCCGAGCGCAGCAGGTCGGTGGGGTTCGTCTCGGCGCCGTACGACATGGCGATGCCGAAGCAGGCGCTGCGGCTGACGCTGCGCCCCATAATTTCGAGGGGCACGGCCACCTGGCTGAGCAGGTTTGCCGCGAGCGTGCGGGCCTGCACGACGTTGCGGCAGTTGGAGCGCAAGATCACGAACTCGTCGCCAGAGATGCGCGCGATGACGTCGTCTTTGTCGAGGTACTGCCTGAGTTCCGTGGCGACCGAGCGCAAGAAAATGTCGCCGCCCGTGTGGCCGAGCAGGTCATTCATGACCTTGAGGCGATCCATGTCAACGAACATGAGGGCGAACGGCCGCTTGTCTGCCTGCGCCGCCCAGTCGGCCAGCACTTCGAATACCGCGCGACGGTTGGGCAGCCCAGTGAGTTCGTCAACGTGCGCGAGCCGGTGCAGTTCTTCTTCGGCCGTCACGCGCGCATACATCTGCGAGAGGAGTCCCGAGATGGCGCGTAGCGCCCCGAGTTCATGGGCTGTCCAGTTGCGGTCGCTGATGGTCGCGAGCGTGAGCATTCCGGTGGTGTCGGTGCCGCTCAGCATGGGCACGGCGACGAGTGAGCACGTCTCGAACCTCGTGGCTGCGTAGCCGAGGGCTTGCAGTTTGGCATAGCGGCCGTCAAACGCCTGGGGGTCGCTCGGGACCAGCAGCACGTCTTTGAAGTCGTGCACGAGGCTGAACGCGTCGTCGGAGTCGAACGGAATCTCGTAGAGGGGGTCGGGGCTGGGTACGAAATCTCGCGGCGGCGAGATAGCGACGAGGCGGGTGAGACCGAGGTCGAAGTCGTTGTAGCGCAGAAAGCAACTGTCGACGGCGAAGAACTTGCCCACGACGCGCACGACCTCGTCCACGCCGCGGCTGACCTCCGACCAGCCGATACTCATGAGCACGGAGGCGCAATAGGTGACGAGTTCGTCGAGGCGTTCCTGCGTGTTGCGTTGGCCCTTGATTTGCTGAACGGAGGTGCAGATATGGCTTGCGAGGCGCATGGCCGATTCGTGTTCGGCGGTGAGGCGATGGCCCTTGGGGTGGAACACGCAGAGTACGCCGACGAAATGATCGCTCACGACGGCGATGCCGCTGAAACTGAGTTCGTCGACGTCCTCGTGCAGGATAGTGCCGGAGTGACTGCGCAGTACGCGGTCGAGCACGGGCGCGAGCTGCGAAAGGCTCGGTAGGCCCACGGTCATTTCTGGCATGGCGACATCGCGGTGCAACCCCCAGGAACTGTAGGGCAGGCCGCCCTCAGCATCTTGCAGGATGACGCTGTGGGCGCCAAGACGTTCGGCCAGTGCCTCCAGCACAAGACCTAACTGTATGCTCACGCACGACTCCGCTCTGCAATCTCTCTGATCTTACATTCCCCCCATTTCGGTGCGAATGCAAACCGCATTTGGCCTCTATCTTGTCCGAGCCGTGCCCGCGCTGCAGTTTTTGTTGGGGCATTCTGCGGCGCGGGCGCGCGGACGCAACGAACCCGAACCGAACGCAATCGCGATCAAACGGGTTCAATACACCACTACCGCAGAAAAACAGAAGCGCCGCGTGTTGGGCATCACCAAAATTTGTATACATCTGTAACAAAGCATTGCAATGCTACTTTGTGCCACGCATGGTTGCATTGAGTGATCAATGCAGCAGGGTTGACAGAAGTCAGGCGACACCCCGAGGCGATCTCGCACCCGCCCACTAACTGCACAAACGCAGCTCGCCCGGTCACCCGGCAGCCGAGACTACACACCATAAACCACGCCGCCGCCCCAGGCCCCGCCCCTGACCCGCATCACCCACAGCTAGGGCAGTGGGCCCCTCATTTCACGCTGCGTCGATACGCCCCGCGGCCACCGAGAATCTGCTGTTGACCGCCCCATCGAATAGTGTCACGCTCGAACTATGACCTCCGCCAACACCTCAAATGTCGTGCCCTTCAAGCACGCCTTTGTGGTGGGCGAAAACACCGCATTAGACACTTCCGTCGGGGGGCTCTCCCAGGTCCGCGTCACCGTCGACGCCCCGCCCGACCTCTTCGCCGTATTCACCGAAACCCTCGACGTCCACCCCGAGCCGCAGCCTCTCGTCGGCGACCCCTCCAGAACTTCCCCGAGCACCTCCGGCCGCGCGCACGCCCTGCCCATCGCGCAGTGGGCGACCGACACCACTCCGCGCGACCCCGATCTGGTTGATGTGCATGTGCTCATCACGCGCGAGAGTCCCGCCCCCCACTTCGCCGCCCTCGACGCCATCACCGGCCCCCGCCTCCTGCTGTGGACCACCTCGGTCGGAGTCTGGTCGCTCGCCTTCGGCCCCGGCCGCAACGAAGATTGGCACCAATTCGAAGTCGTCGTGCCCCGATTGCAAATCCGCTACGGTCAGCCGCTCACCCCAGAGGCCTGCGAAGCCGCCCTGCTGCGCGCCGTGCAGGCCACCGCTACCGAACTCAACCGCAATCCGCACTGTTTCGGACGCCTCGCCAACCTCCTCGCGTGGCACGATGAGACTCAAACCCCCCACCCGGTGTTGCCTCCGCCCACCTCACCCCGAGAAACCGATCCGTTGGACGACCATCGGGACGACCCCCGCGCCCTCGCGCACAATGTCTCAGCCGCCGAATCCGCGTTGCCGCTCATCGACCCCTATACGGGCATCATTACGGGGGTCTCCACTCAGCTCGGCCCAGCAGGCTACCCACGCCACTTCGCGTACACCGAGTTCACCCTGATAGCCCCGTTCGAAGTGCCCGGGCTCACCGCCGAATCCACGCCCGGCATGGTCGCCAAGATCGGCGAGCTTCGCCAAGGGCTCGACCCGACGTCGCCCACCGCCGAGAGCGCACTGCGCGCACTGGGCCGCTACTGCTCGAGTATCCACACTCAGGGCGAAATTTGGCACGCCCCCCGGCGCGCCCTGCTCGAAGCCGGCGAAAACGTCGTTGACCTCAGCCGTTTCGACTTCGTCTTGACCCGCACGCTGGCCATGGCGCAGCGAGACCCCGAGACACCCATCTGGTGGATCAAGGGCGACTACGAGGGGCTTCCCGTGTGGGTGCCCCGTGACACCGTGTTCCGCACCTTTGAGCGCGGCTGCGTTCACCCCCACATCGAACTCTCGGGCCTCGGGAGCAGCCTGCATCACGATGATGCCGCCGAGATGGCCCTGCGCAATGTCATCTGCCAAGACGCCCTCGCAGTCTGGTGGACCCGCGGCGGCGTGGCCGACCAACTGCCCACCCCCGCGTCCATTCAGGACGCCTGGGTGACCGAGTCGGGTGCCCCGTGTTCCGTTGACCTCACCCTCCTTGACCTGCGCAACACCTACGACCTTCCGACCGTGCTTGCGATAGTCGAGAAAGACAACTACGTCGGCTACGGCTGCGCATCTCATCGCGACTACGAAACCGCGTGCGAACTTGCCGCCACCGAGGCCCTGCTGCACCATCACCTGCAAAGCGAACAGCGGGCTCGCGCCGTCACCGAGGCGCAGAGCGCGGCCATGCGCGAGCGCGTCTCCGACACCACGCTCGCCACGTATCCCGCCTCGCCGGGCCTCGACGCGCGCGCCTCGTTGCAACGCAATGGGTGGGAATACATCATCGTCGACCTCACGACAGACGACGCCCGGGCCTGCGGTTGTCACGTGGTGCGCGCGGTGGTGCCCGGCCTTGCGGCACCCACCCCCGGCGCCGTGCCCTCGTCGCCCATGGCGCGCATTCTGCGTGCGGCCGCGTACCTGGGGTGGGAGAACAATCCGCTACGCCCCAATTACTACGAGTTGTTCTAGCCCCAAACCAGGTTCACACTAAAAGGGTCCACATAACATAGCCGCCAGATCGGGCCGCAGAACTTTTGCATGAAGGGAGCCCTCAAGTAACTCTCAGCAGGAGGCTCGGCCAGGCTGCTAGCGTGGAGGTTTAGGAGGCGCATACCTGCGCTGACCCGACCGACACGCTTGCCGTGCCCGCCGAAACGAACGAGGTTGCCGTGCCCCAACATCCAGAAGCGAATGTCGCCCTCATTTCGGCCTGCGCGGGCGCGCTGTATGACGAAGTGTCAAAAGTGATTGAGGGCAAGGGACAACACATTCGTATCGCGCTGACCGTTCTCTTTGCGGGCGGCCACCTGCTCATCGAAGACGTGCCCGGGGTCGGCAAGACCATGCTGGCGACCTCGATGGGGCGTGCGCTTGGCGTCGATCAACGGCGCATTCAATTCACCCCAGACTTGCTGCCCAGTGATATTACGGGAGTCTCCATCCTGCGCCCGGGCAGTACCGAGTTTGAGTTTCGTCGCGGCACCATCTTCACCAACTTGCTGCTCGCCGACGAGATCAACCGTTCGAGCCCCAAGACGCAGTCGGCACTGCTCGAAGCGATGGAAGAAAGCCACGTCACCGTCGACTCAGAAACGCACGAGCTGCCTCGCCCCTTCATGGTGATGGCCACATCGAACCCCATCGAAATGGAGGGCACGTACGCCCTGCCCGAGGCTCAGCGCGACCGCTTCATGGCGCGCATTTCGCTGGGCTACCCCGACCCCACCTCCGAGATCAAGATGCTCGCCGTGCAATCCGGCCGCAGCAACGACTTCAAGGCCGCGCACGCTGCGCTGCACACGATCAACACGATCACCTCGGCGGGCGAACTGGCCTCGATGATGAATCAGGTGCGCAGCATCTTCATCTCGCCCGAACTGCTCGAATACACGGTTCACCTCGCGAATCGCACGCGGCAGCATCCACTGCTGCGGCTCGGCGTCTCGCCCCGGGCGACCGTTCACCTCGTGCGCGCGGCCAAGGCGTACGCCGCAATTTCGGGCCGCGATCACGTGCTGCCCACCGACCTCCAAGCCCTGCTGCTGCCCCTGTGGTCGCACCGGGTCCAGCTCGCGCCCCGCGCGTTCGCGAGCGGCCAGGATTCCGACCAGATCTTGCGCGAACTGTCAGCGCAGGTGCCCCTCGCCGTCGGCGCACGTTAACATGGCCAACCCCCGCCCCGCCCTCCTGGGGCTACCGTTTCTCACGTGGCGAGGCGGCTTCGTCCTCGCCTTCGTGGCCCTGCTCTGGTACGTGTTTAGCAACTTCGGCGTGATCATCGCGGCGCAGCTCGCGGTCACCCTGGCACTCTTCGTCGTGTTGACGTGGCTACTATGTCAGTTCGCATGGCGACCCCTGCACCTCTCGCGCACCGTCTGGGTGCGCGCCTACGACAACGCGCTGCCGGGCCCGAGCCAGGCCGCAGGCCCGGCGCGCGTCGAGCAGGTCGAGGGAGGCGTGCCCGAGACCCTGCAAGGGGACCCCGTGCGCACCCGGCTCGTGACAGTCGGCCGTTGCCTGCGCGCCGCAGTGCTCGAAACCGAGTCGGGCGCGCTCGGCGAACCCTCAGCCCGCCTGGGGCGCTACGAATTCGCGACGCCGCGTTGCCGCGTAACCGACCCGTTTGGGCTCTGGCGCCGGTCGGTGACTCCCCGCCTGCTAGGGGTGCGCGAGGTGCTCGTGCTGCCGCGCCTGGTGTCGCTGCCGGTACTGTCGAGACTGGCACAGCACGACGCCGAAACCGAACTCAGCCCGATCCCGCGCGAGTACGCCGTGGGTGACGAACTGCGGCGCGTGCACTGGGGAGCGAGCGCCCGCCGGGGCAAACTCATGGTGCGCGATGTCGAGCCCGTCGAGCGACTGCATGCGACCGTCGTGATTACCCCCGCGCTGGAGGCCATGGGCGGCGCCGAGAGCCCTCACGTCAGCGCGATCGTCGAGACCGGCCTGAGCGTTGCCGTCAACCTCGCCCAGCACGGCATGGTGGTGCGCATCTGCGACGGTCAGAACAACGCCTTGGCCCCCTCGCTGGCGGCCGCAGCCTCGGGTCAGCCGGGTCGGGCCCGGTTGAACGCCCAAGCCATCCACGTGGCCCAGCGTAACCTCGCGCTGGCCAGGCTCGATGACCCGCACCGCGCCGATCGCACCCATGAACTCATCGAGCATCACGACGAATACGACACGTACTCGCGCCCAAGCCTCGTCTTCACGGTCGGCAGCGGCGAGGTCTCCACGCGCGGCGGCAACCCTGCCCATCCGCGCCCCATGGCGGTGCCGTGGCATCCGGAGGGCCCTCGTCACGCCCAGTTCACGCAGGCCTGGGAGTCGGTGCTGGAAACGCTATGACCACGAACCCAACTCTTGTGAACGCCGCACATGTGCCATCCGCCGCGACCCTGAAGTCGCCGCAGGGGGCCCCGCAGGCGCCCGGTGCTCGCTGGCGTGCCATCCGCCGCGATCTCGCGCGCACCGCGATCGCCGCTTTCGCCGCGTGGGCCGTGGTGTACTCGCTGCACCCCATCATCGAGGTCACCTGGCTGAACTCGGCCCACGGCATGATTGCGCTCGTGCTCGCGGCGGGCGCCCTCGTGCGCCTCGCGTTGGCCCTCGCTGCCCCCTTTGCCCGGTCGTGGCTGCGCGTGCTGCTCACGGTGCCCGTGCAACTGTTCGTCATCGCGATGGTGCTGCCGGGCGTCGCACCGCTCACCCCGAACGTAGTGCTCCCGGCCAACTGGAACCCCAGTGCCGTGGCCGAGTTCATCGAACCGGTGCGCCTCGACATCGCTACGGGGCGCGTTCCCCTCGTGATTCTCGGCAACACCCTCGCGCTCGCCACGCTGGGCGTGGCCGTGCTGACCGCCTGGATCGACGCCACGTACGTGAGCCTGCGGGCGGTGGCGCTCTCGCTGCTGCCCATCCTCGGGGTTGTCATCGCGAGCGGACTGTTCACCCCCCTCAATCCCGACCCCACCATTTTTGCCGTCGCGACCCTGGCCTGCGGCCTCATGTTTCTCGTGGACGTCGCCACGCGTCCCACGCGGCACCAACGGGTGCCCCGCGCGTCCGGCTCGACCCGCCGATTTAGGGCGGACGCCCGGGCCCTCGGTACCGTGAGCACCCTCCTCGTCGGCGTGGTCGCGATCGGCGTGGCCGTGGCGGGTGGGGCGCTCAGTTCGCGCACGGAGACCATCGGGTCGCCGTCGTTTGCGTTCGATGTCACCCAGTACGGGCAGGTGGCGGGCGGCTCGATGCTCGACAATTCGGTCAACGTGTCGAGCCAGTTGCGCGACCCCGTGGAGCGCGAGGTTTTCACCTTCGCCACCGACACCGCGAACGCCGATAACTACGTGCGCGTGGGAGTGCTGAGCCTCTACCAAAATTACACGTGGCGGCAGGTGGGTGACGAATTCGACGCTGACCTGAGCCAGGCCAGCGACGGCCTGACCGCGCAACCCCCCGCGCCCTACACCGGCCAAAACGTGACCTACACCTTCATCGACGTGGGGGCGCAGAATCGCTACCTGCCGGTGCCCGCAGGGGTCGAATCCGCGCAAATGCTCGAGGGTTCCGGCGAATGGGGCTACAACGCGTTTGGCCAGGTTTTGAAGTTTCAAAGCGCGTCGAATCGCGGCCTGTCGTACGAGGTGACGAGCCGCGCCGAGGTGGCTGACCCAAGCGCGTGGAGCATGCAGACCTCATCGTCCGCGCTCACGAGCAGCGTGCCCACGCTGCTGCGCACGGTGAGCGACGAGGTGACCTCGGGCGCGGAAACCAAGCTCGACAAGGCGCTCGCGCTGCAAAACTACTTTCGCGGGTTTCGCTACAACATTAACTACACCTCGCCCGAGGACACCGACCCGATCACGGGTTTCTTGCAGTCGGGCGAGGGGTACTGCGAGCAGTTCTCGTCGGTGATGGCGCTCATGGCGCAGTACGAGGGCATCGAGGCGCGAGTCGTCGTGGGCTACCTGGGGCAGCCCGACGCCAACGGCAACGTGGTCGTGACGAATCACAACGCCCACGCGTGGCCCGAGCTCAACATGGGCACCACGGAGAATCCGCAGTGGGTGCGGTTCGAGCCGACGCCCGCGGGCCCGACGGGCTCATATTCGTCGCCGTCCTGGCAAGACCAATTGAACGGGCCGCCGCCCGGGTCGACCCCCGAGCCGAGCGCCACCCCCTCCGAGACCTCCAGTTCGGCGACCCCCGAGCCGAGCGACTCGACCTCGTCCGCGACGCCCAGCGCCTCGGCCTCGTCGGCGCTCACCGACCCGGCCGAGGGTGCCGCCCCGGCGCCGGGCACCGCCGCGAGCGCG
This sequence comes from Micrococcales bacterium 31B, assembly GCA_022803075.1. Classification (GTDB taxonomy): domain Bacteria; phylum Actinomycetota; class Actinomycetes; order Actinomycetales; family Dermabacteraceae; genus JAFFTF01. Next base: position 178,672 of record JAFFTF010000004.1, on the reverse strand, counting down.
GACGCGGTAGCCACGCCCAGCGTCATGGAGCGCGTCACGGGTTGGTTTGAGGGTCTCAGTCTTCCGGCGCGGCTTGCCGCGGCGGCCCTCGCACTGCTCGTGCTCGCCATCGGCGCGCTGCACCTACCGCACGCCTGGTCGCGTGGGCGCCGCGCCTGGCAGCAGCGCCAACACTTCGCGGCCATGGGCGACGCGGCGACGACCCCGCTGCCGAGCCGCGCAGCCCTGGAGGCGGCCTATGCCGAGGTGGGTGCCGTGGCGTCCGACCGTGGTTTCGGCTGGCCGGCGGGCACTGCCCCAAGCGAGACGCTGCAGGCGGCCACGCGCGCGCTCGGCGAACGGGGCCTGACGCTCGGCGACGAGTTGCACAGCGATTGGGGCGCCCTCGTAGACGCGCTCAACGAGCGCCGGTATCGCGACCCGGGTGTGGTGGGGGCAGTGACGACCCTGACCAAACACGTGCCGCTCGCCCAGGTGGTGCACACCCTCGACCGCGAGACGCGGGCGCTGAGGCCTCGGGCTCGGGTCGCCCAGAAGCTGTGGGCTCGCCTGCGGCGCGGGTCGAAGCAGGAGTCGGTGTAGGTAGCGCCGGCTAGGTGGCGCTGACGAGCGGGGCGAGGCCGCGCGAGCGCTCGGCGGCCGAAACGCCGTCGATGCCCTCGAGCCAGTTCGCGAGCAGGCGATGCCCGCCCTCGGTCTTCACCGATTCGGGGTGAAACTGCACGCCGTGCAGCGGCAGCGTCGCGTGCTGGAGACCCATCACGACGCCGTCCGCGGTCTCCGCGGTGATCACCAGTTCGGCGGGCACTGTGGAGCGCACGACCGCGAGCGAGTGATAGCGCGTCGCGGTGAAGGGCGCGTTCAGGCCCGCAAAGACACCCGCGTTCGCGTGCTGCACAAGGCTCGTCTTGCCGTGCATGAGGTGTTCGGCATGGGTAACGGTGGCGCCGAACGCCTCGCCGAGCGCCTGGTGGCCGAGGCACACACCCAGCATGGGGGTGGCGGACGCCGCGCACGCCCGAATCACGTCGAGTGACGCTCCGGCTTCGGCCGGGTTTCCGGGGCCGGGCGACAAGAGCACGCCATCGTAGCCTGCGAGATCGGGCACGCCCGCGCCGTCACGGGGGACCTCATCGTTACGCACCACGTCGCAGTGCGCACCGAGTTGCTGCAGGTAGCCGACGATGGTGTAGACGAACGAGTCGTAGTTGTCGACCACGAGAATGCGAGGTTGAGCCTGCGCGGTGGCGCCGGGTGCGGCGGTGTTCATGGGGCCTCGAATCAGCTGCCGACCGTCGCCTCGTTGTTGAACGGCACAAACGGCGCGATGGCGGGGAATACGTAGTTAAAGCAGAGCACGACGACGCCGAAGGCCAGGGCCAACAGGATCAGCACTTTGAGGAACCAGTGTCCCGGCAGGACGCGCCATAGGGCAGCATACATTAGTTGGCTCCTTGGGCCGCAGCGGCAACGTTGGTGGTCGTGAGGATCTCGGCGGGGATGCCCGCGCTACGCGGCACCCAGTAGTCGAACTTGCCGTAGGCAATGTACCGCTCGCGCAGTGAGTACATGGGGTGGCAGGCGGTGAGGGTGAGCAGCCGGTCGGTTGCGGTGGCCTCAGGTTGGCGTGGCACGGGTAGCAGCACGGCGGTGTCTGCGGGGCTCACGATCTCGTAGCTCGTGTACTTGTAGACGTAATAGGCGTCTTTGGTTTCGACGACGATGGGGTCGCCCTCTTGCAGGTCCGCGATGAGGTGATAGGGCTTGGCGTAGCTCGAGCGGTGCGCGGCGGTCGCGAAGTTGCCGACCTCACCGGGCATGGCGGTGTCGGGGTAGTGGCCGGCTTCGCCCTCGTCAAGCACGGTCTTGGTGTCGGTGCCCTCTGCGAGGGGGATGCCGTTTTCGCCGAACCGGGGGATCCACATGATGCCGTACACCTGGGACGGGTTGAGCGAGTCGCGATCGAGCACCGGCGGGTCGCCGTACTCGCCGCGGGGTGCCGCGGTGGTCGGTAGGGGCTCTGCCGCGCTGGCGTCCCACTCCCGCACTACGGAGTTGATTGTTTTCTGTTGTAGGTCGCCTGCGACCACGTCGGTCCAGAAAATTTGCCACACGGCAAAGAGGCCGCACAACACGCCGAGGGTAATGAGAATCTCGCCCAACACGCCGCTGATGATCGCCACCGCACCGCGTGATGGCGGCGAGTTACGCGATTCGTTGAGTACTGCAGCATCTGACATGTGCCCTCGCTCGACAAAACCATTGGTACAGGTGGCGCGCCGGATCTCGCGCAGCCACAATGAGTACTTCAACGGTACCGCCAATTTGCGCAGTCGGCATCAGGAGCACTTTTAGAAAACAGCCTGGATGCTCCCTGAATACGTGGCGGCAATGGGGCACAAGCGCCCTGCTGAGCGAGCATATGCTGCAGTGTCACAACTTCATATCGTAGAATTGGGTCCAAATGTCGCGCGTGGGAGCGCCGCGAAGTGCTGCGATGGGCGCCCGCGCCGCATCTCAGATTCCACGCCCGCCCGCTTCCCCGCGTGGCGAACCAACAAGCAAGGTGAGTATCTATCGTGTCTGAATCGAAAGAAGCCCGCTCCGCCAAGGACACTCGGCGAACGAGTGCCTCGCGGCCGCGCCCCGCTTCGACGACGAACCCCCGGTGGTACGCGCCCCTCATGGTCACCCTGATGGTGCTCGGCCTCGCCTATCTCGTGGCCACCTACGTGCTCAGCGCGAGCGGTTACGCGCAGTACCCGCTGAACATCGGCAACTGGAACCTCGCGGTCGGCGGCGGCGTCATGCTCGTGGGCTTCGGCATGCTCCTGAACTGGAAGTAACCCCCGCCAGCGCTCGCGCTTACGACGAACCCGCCCGCCTCGTGCCGAGGCAGGCGGGTTTTTGCTGCCCGAACGGCCCTGCCCCCGGAGCGTCCGATACCCCGCGCCCCGCCCCCACATCTCGTTACCCAAGACATCTACGTGGTTACTTGGCGTTCACCTCAAGCGGTCACAAAATTAAGACAAGGGTCTCAACCGCGTAGATCACCCCTTATAGGCTGCCCGGGTTGATCTACCACCACGTTAAGAGGCAACACCATGTCATGCTCCCACCCCTCCCCCCAGCCTGCCCAGCAGCCCGCCCCCCAGGGCCGCCGGTTTCTCCCAATGCTCGGCCTGACCCACGGCCGGCGCAGCGCCGTCACGTGCCACCTCAAGTGCGCCGACCAGTGCTCGAAGCCCGCCCCCAACGTGAGCGGCAACGGCACCTTCGAATCGGTCGTCTCCGACCTGACCCGCCGCAACCTGCTGAAGGGTGCCGGTGCCCTCGCGTTCCTCGCGGGCGGAGCGTTCTCGCTCGCCAACCCCCTCGCCGCAGCCGCCAAGGACGGCAATAACGGCAAGGGTCGGGGCAACCCCGGCAAGAGCAACCCCGGCAAGGGCAAGGGTCGTACCCGCGTCGCCGACTTCGAGTTCGACGCCATCGCCCCCGTGGCCCGTGACGTCGACTCGATGACGGTGCCCGCTGGCTTCGAGTCGCACGTCATTTTGCGCTGGGGCGACCCCCTGTTCTCGGGCGTGCCCGCCTTCGACATCACGCAGCAGACCGCCGCGCTGCAGGCCAAGCGGTTCGGCTACAACAACGACTACCTCGACATCATTGAGCTCGATGGCCACGCCAGGCACGGTGCCACGCGCGCCCTGCTCACCTGCAACCACGAATACACCAACGATGGCCTCATGTATCCGCCCGGCGCGACGGGCGAGGCTGAACTCGAAAACCTGCGCGTCTCGATGCAGGCCGTCGGCTTCAGCATCGTTGACCTGGCGCGCAAGAAGCACACCAAGCCGTGGACCGCGGTCGTTGACGGCCCCCACAACCGCCGCATCACCGCCACCACGAAGTTCGTGCTCGACGGTCCCGGCGCGGGCTCGGAGCACGTGAAGACGGCGGCCGACCCGACCGGCACCATCGCCTACGGCACGTTCGCAAACTGCTCGGGCGGCACCACCCCCTGGGGCACGGTGCTCTCGGGCGAAGAGAACTTTCACGGCTACTTCAACGCCCCCGAGACCCCCGAAAACGCCCGCTACGGCCTGGCACCCGACAGCGCGGGCTACGGCTACGAAAAGGTCGACCCGCGCTTTGACGCGACGCTGACCGGCGGCGAAAACGAGCCCAACCGGTTCGGCTACGTCATCGAGATCGACCCGCACGACCCCACCTCGACTCCCGTCAAGCACACGGCCCTGGGCCGCTTCAAGCACGAGGGCGCCAACGTACACATCAACGCCGAGGGCCACGCCGTGGCGTATATGGGTGACGACGAGCGCTTCGAGTACATTTACCGGTTCGTCTCGGCCGATAAGTACCGCGAGGGCGACCGCGAGTTCAACAAGACCCTGCTGAGCGCGGGCGACCTGTACGTAGCGCGCTTCAACGCCGAGACGGGCGCTGACGGCGCGCCCACGGGCGAGTGGCTGCCCCTCATGGTCGGCGGCGAATCGATGATCGAGGGCATGAGCGTCGAGCAGATCTGCGTGTTTACGCGTCTCGCGGCCGATCAGGCTGGTGCCACCAAGATGGACCGCCCCGAGGACGTCGACATTCACCCGATCACGGGCCGCGTGTACGCCGCGTGCACCAACAACACGTCGCGCACGGCCGAGCAGGTGGACGCAGCCAACCCGCGCGCGAACAACAAGACCGGTCAGATCATCGAAATCACCGAGACGGCCGACCCGCTGCAGTTCACGTGGACCCTGCTGCTGCTCGCGGGAACGCCGAAGGACGCGAAGGTGGTGCTCGGCGGCGTCGAGATTCCCGTCGCGCCGCTCTCGTGCCCCGACAACCTCGCGTTCGACTCCGAGGGCCACCTGTGGATCTCGACCGACGGCCAGCCCGGCACCATCGGGTACAACGATGGCCTCTACCGCGTGTACCTCGAGGGTGACAAGCGCGGCACGATTGAGCAGTTCCTCGCGGTGCCCGCGGGCGCCGAGACGTGCGGTCCGGTCATCCACGACCGCGACGGCTCGGTCTTCGTCGCGGTGCAGCACCCCGGTGAAGACGGCGAGTTCGACGCCCCGGCCTCGTACTGGCCCGACGTGGTGAAGAGTTCGCCCGCCCCCGGCCAGGTCAGTGGGCCGCGCCCCTCGGTGGTGCAGGTGGTCCGCAAGGGCTGCTAATTCGGTTGAGGCGCCGAGAGGTGCTTGCGGACGCGCGGTCGGCCCGGCCTCGGGTCGGCCGCGTTGTTGTGTGGCGCTACGCCTCGGCCCGCAGGTTCACGCACCGCACCTGCTCTACCGTGTCGGCCTCCAGGGCGGCTGCCTGGGCCGCGGTCAGCGCGGTGCACGCGAAATCCCAGTGCAGCGCCACCCAGTCGCCCACGCGCGGCGGCGCGTCGAAGAAGGTGCCGCCGCCGAGCGTGTACTCGACCCAGCGCTCCCGCTCCGCTCGGAGCCGCAGTTCACCGTCGACGCATTCGAGCGGGCGCGCCGCGACCAGCAGGCGATCCCCCGGCCCAGCACCCGACACCGCGAGTACCCGCGCGGGCGTGAGACGGCAGGATTCCAGCACCATGAGCGGTTCGGGGGCGCCCCGGTGCAGCAGTCGACTCCACGGGTACACGCCGAACACGTGAAACCCGTGGGTGGGCACCACCTCGGCCTCGAGCTCGGGGGTCAGGTACTTCCAATAAGAGCCCGCCTGGTTCGCGATGCGCTGCACCAGGTCACGCGCGAACGCGGGGCGCGCGAATCCCGGGGGCGGGGGCGTCCCCAACCAATAGGCCTGCACGAGGTCGAGGGCGAGCGGGTCATCGCGGCCCAGTTGCTGCGCCGCGAGGTCGAGGTACACCCAGACACCCGAGAAGCGACGCGCTGCTGCGAGCACGTCGCCCGTGCCTCCGAGCGCGACGGCCTCCAACTCGGTCGTGCGAGGGCCGCAGTACCCGCGCGAGTTGGGAGCGTGGGCACACCGCGCAAACAGCCGTTCGCCCGGGGTGATCGCGGTCACGGCATGCCCTCCGTTACCCCTGACCCACCAACTGCGCGGTCGAGCGATGCAGGCGGCCGAAGTTGTAGTAGGCCGCGCAGGCTCCTTCGGGCGACACCATGCACGTGCCGATGGGCGTTTCGGGCGTACACGCCGTGCCAAACACCTTGCATTCCCACGGCTTGATGACGCCCTTCAGAACGCTCCCACACTCGCACAGTTTGTTGTCCTCGACCCGCACCCCCGGCATGTTGAAGCGGCGTTCGGCATCCAGGTCGGCGAACTCTTCGCTAATGCCGAGGGCCGACTCCGGAATATGCCCGAGGCCGCGCCACTCGAACGTGGGCCTGCGCGTAAACGTGCGCTCCATGAGCGCGAGCGCCTGCACATTACCCTCGGGGCGCACCACCCGAGAATATTGGTTTTCAACCGTGCAGCGACTCTCGTTGTACTGCTGCAACAGCATGTAAATGGACTGCAGAATGTCGAGCGGCTCAAAGCCCGTCACGACGAGGGGAATCTTGTATTCGGCGGGAATAAAGTCGTAGATGGAGGTGCCCACCACGGTGGAGACGTGCCCCGGCCCGATGAACCCGTCGAGAATGAGATCGTCCGAATCCAAGATCGCCCGCAGCGGCGGCTCGATGGTGACGTGATTGCAAAAGATAGAAAAGTTCTTTACCCCGAGGTCGCGCGCCCGCACCAGCGTTACCGCAGTAGAGGGCGCCGTCGTTTCAAAGCCCACCGCAAAAAACACCACCTCGCGAGTGGGATTGTCGACCGCGATTTTCAGCGCATCCAGCGGAGAATACACGAACCGCACGTCGGAGCCCTTGGCCTTTGCCTCCAGCAGCGAACCGTTCGTGCCGGGCACGCGCATCATGTCTCCGAACGTCGTAAAAATGACGTTCGGCTGATTGGCGAGCCACACGGCATCGTCGTTGCGGCCCATCGGAATCACGCACACGGGGCAGCCCGGGCCGTGAATCAACTCGACGTTCTCGGGCAGCAAGTGTTCAATGCCGTGGCGGTAAATGGTGTGCGTGTGGCCGCCGCACACCTCCATGAACTTGTAATGCCGCTCCCCCACGATGTCGTGAATCGCCTTCACGAGCGCGCGCGCCGCGGCGGGGTCGCGAAATTCGTCAACGTATTTCATCTCGGCCTCTCAAAGAATCACGCTGGATTTAAAGGATTCCAGCTCGTCCGTGTACTCCTGGCCCATGTGCTTAATTTGCTCGAGCGTGAGGGCCGCCTCCGTCGCATCAATCTTTGACATGGCAAACCCCACGTGAACGAGCACCCAGTCGCCCGCCTGCACGTTATCGTCGGCCAGCAGGCGCACGCTGATGGTGCGCTGCACGCCGCTCACGTCAATCTTCGCCAAATGCTCCGCCGCATCGACGATCTCTACTACCTCACCGGGAATCCCCAGGCACATGGTGGCCTCCTATCTCGCGTTTTTGTTCGTGGTGTTTTCAGCAAATCCGCGGCAGGGGGTCGCCCACCAGCATGTCAACGATGCGCGTGCCCCCGAACGACGTGCGCAGCGCGCAGATGCCCTCCGGTTCGGCGACGATGCCGCCCGCTATCGTGGCCCGCTCGCCGCCGGGCTGACCCCGCAACGCGGCCACCGCGGCGTCCGCCTCGTCTGCGGGAACCACCGCCATGAACTTGCCCTCGTTCGCGACGTAGAGGGGGTCGATGCCGAGCATGTCGCACGCTCCGAGCACGTGCGGCAATACGGGCAGGGACGCCTCGTCGAGGATCACCCCGAGACCCGTCGCCTGCGCCAATTCATTGCACACGGTGCCGAGCCCGCCGCGCGTCGCGTCGCGCATCCAGCGCGTGCCGGGGGCCGCCGCGAGCAGGGCCTCCACCAGGGCATTCACGGGCGCCGTGTCGCTGTGCAGGTCGGCCTCCAGCGCGAGGTCGCCCCGAGCCAGCATGACGGCCATGCCATGGTCGGCGAGGGTGCCGCTCAGCACCAGCACGTCGCCCGGCTGCACGAGACCCGCACCCAGCGTGCGTCCGGCGGGGACCACGCCAATGCCGCTCGTGTTGATGTACAGGCCGTCCGCGGCGCCGCGCGGCACCACCTTCGTGTCGCCCGTGACAATGTGTACCCCGGCGCGCGCGGCCGCGGCCCGCATGTCGGCGACGATCGCCCGCAGCCGCTCGATGCTAAAACCCTCTTCGAGCACGAAGCCCGCGCTGAGGTACTGCGGAATCGCGCCCGAGACCGCGAGGTCGTTCACGGTGCCGTTCACGGCGAGGTCGCCGATGCTGCCGCCGGGAAACTCGAGCGGGTTCACGACGTACGAGTCGGTGCTGAACGCGAGCGTGTCGCCACCCGGCAGCGTCAACCGCGCGGCGTCGCCCATCTCGTCGAGGTAGGGGTTCGAGAGCGCGTCGGCGAACACGTTGTCCACGAGCGCCGCCGAACTCTTGCCGCCCGCGCCATGCGCGAGCGTGACGACGGTGTCGAGCAGCCGGGGGCGGCGCTTACGCATCGCCTCAATGCGCTGCAACACACCCGCCTCACTAACGTCTTTGCTGCTCGTGCGGGCAGCGGCCGGGGTGCTGGTCATTCGGACTCCTGGTGGTGGGTGAGGGGTGGGGCGGCAACCTGCGTGATCGCGAGGCCCGCGTGCACGAGGACCAGGTCGAAGACCCTCGCCTCGGGCGTCAGCATGAGGTCGACGGGCTCGGAGAGCGACGCCTCCGTGCGCACGTGCGCCTGGCCGAGCGGCCCCGAATCGAGAGTGAGCACCTCCGCGAGGCGGCCCTCGTCGCTGCACGTGATGCACACGTCCGTTTCGGGTTTCTCCGCGATGGCGAGCGCGAGGGTTTCGGCATTTTCGCAGCATTGCCGGTAGCGCTCCAGCACGGAGTCGACGAGTCGCTGCGGGTCGTCGCCGGAGAGGACCTGGTGCGCGCTCCCGACGCGTACGCCCTCCCCGAGCCACGCGACCCGCACGCCCCACGCCTGGCAGCGCAGGGCCAGGTTCGCGGCCAGCGCGTCGTCCCCCGGGGCCAGCATCACGAGCACGTCGCCGGGGGCGAGCGTCTCGCGGGCCAGGGCGAGCGCGGGCCACGGGGCGTCCGGTAGCCGGAGGGTGAGCAGCGGTTCACCGAGGCGAACGGGGCTGCGCGACCACCCCCACACTCGACCGCCGCCCGCAAGCGCCCGCGCGCAACTTATGGCGGCGGCTCGCAGTTCGCTGGCCTCGCGGGGGTCGTCGACGAAGTTGCGCAGGGTGACGCGCGTGGGCGTTCGCGCGGTCATGCCACGGCCTCCGGGGTGGGGGCCGGACGCGCGGGTGGCCCGCTGGCCTGTTCCGGCAGCAGCCCGAAATCGCGCATCGTCTCGAGCGTTGTGAGGGCCTCCGCCTCGCTGAGGTGGGTCAGTGCGAAGCCCGCGTGCACGATCGTATAGTCGCCGACGCTCAGGTCGGGGAGGTAGTTCAGGCAGATGGCGCGGGTCTCGCCCGCGAAATCGGCCTCGGCCATGATCTTGCCGTCCTGTTCGGTGATCGCGGTGATCCTCCCGGGAACCCCTAAGCACATGCTGACTCCTTTCTCGTGCGGCGCAGCACGCCGTACGCGACTTGACCGAGGGCGAGGCCCCCATCGTTGGCGGGTACCGCCCGATGCGTGAGCACCCGGTAGCCGAGGCGCTGCAAGTGCAGTCGGCACACGGCGGTGAGTACTCGGTTCGCGAACACCCCGCCGGTCAACCCCACGGGGACCTCGCGGGGGACCCCAACGCGCGCCACGAGATCGGCCGCGGCTTCGCCGAGCCACACGTGAAACGAGAGCGCGAGGCGCCCCTGGAGTGCTGCCGTGAGCGGGGCGGCGCTCGACTCTGCCACGAGATGACGCATGATGGCCTCCCAGGGCAGCAGCGCGGGCGCGTACACCGGTGCCGCCTGACCTGCCACCCGGCCCGCCTCTCCGCCCGGACGCTCGACCTCCGCGAGCGCCCACGCCGCATCGCGGCCGCTCAGCGCGCGCCGCGCGGCCGCCTCGAGTGCGATGGCACCCTGGCCCTCGAACGTGGCCTCGTGGCAGAGGTTGAGCACGCTGCCGGCCGCGTCGAACAGGCGCCCCGCGCTGGTGGTGCGCACGCACTGCAGCCCCGCGGCCAACTGGCCCCGCGCTAGGGAACAGCCCCCGTGCGCGTCCAGGTAGGCGGTCACCCCGGGTGGGGTGGGGACGCCGAGTTCCTCCGTGACTGCGAGCGCCAGCTTGGCCGTGTGGCGCACCGCGGCGTCGCCGCCCGCGAGCGTGAGCGGCGCGAGGTGGCCGAGTCGATCGGCGCTCTCGCCGGTGCACAGCAGCAGTTCGCCGCCCCAGATCTGCCGGTCGCAGCCGAACCCGGTGCCGTCGAAGGTCAGGGCCGCGAGCGCGCCACCCGCGTGCAGGTGACCGAGCAGGTCGTGTTCGGCGGCGAGGCTCAGCGCGTGTGCGTGGTGGTGCTGCACGCGCACGTGCTCGGCTCCCCACTCGTCGGCGTAGCGTTCGGCGAGGCCGCCGGTCGAATACAGGGGGTGCAGATCGCTCACCACGAGACGGGGCGTCACGTTGTGCACGGCGAGCGCGCGGGCGGCCTGCGCCGCATGGACGGCCTGCGCCTCGAGCGTGTGCATGTCGCCGAGGTGCGGAGACAGGAACGCGTAGCCGTCGCGTGCGAGAGCGAAGGTGTTCTTCAGTTCGGCGCCGACCGCGAACACCACCGGCTCACTGACCGGCTCGCTGACCGGCTCGGTCACGGGCTCGCTGACCGGCTCGCGTACCGGCTCGGTGAGGGCCGCGACCGGCAGCGCGACCGGCAGCGGGGCGAGACCCCGCGAGCGCCGCAGTGGGGCGAGACCGCCCTCCGCATCGCTCAGCAGCACCGTGTCTTCGCAGGGTGCGACGATCTCGCGGTCATGCTGCAACACGGCCTCGACCACCCCGACGAGCAGCCGCTGCGCCTGAGCATTGGTGGTCGCGATGGGTTCTTCGGCGTGATTCGCACTCGTCATAATCAGCACCTGCAGCCCGCTAGCGCTCAGCAGCAGGTGGTGCAGCGGCGTGTAGGCGAGCATGATGCCGAGTTCGTCGCACTCGGGCGCCACGAGATCGCAAACCCTGGGGTGCTCGGGGCGGTTGGCGTGGCCGGAGCGTTCGGGCCGTCGCGGGGCCACCACGATGGGCGCTGCGGGGCCCGCCAACGCGGCCCGCGCGGCGTCCGATAACACCACGAGTCGCGCGGCGGTCTCCAGCGAATCGACCATGAGCGCGAACGGCTTCGCGGGCCGACGCTTGCGCTCGCGTAATCGGGCCACCGTGGCGTCCAGGTCGGCCCGCGCGGCCAGGTGGAACCCCCCGAGTCCCTTCACCGCGAGGATTCCCCCCTCGCGCACGAGCCGCGCGGCCCCGTCGAGGGCGGCGGCGCGGGTCGGCCCGCCAGTACCCGCCGCGGTGACCAGTTCAAGGGTCGGCCCGCAGTCGTGGCAGCTCACGGGCTGCGCGTGGAAGCGTCGATTCGTAGGGTCCTCGTACTCACTGCGGCACGCGGAGCACAGGGGGAACTCGCGCATCGTGGTGGTCGCGCGATCGTAGGGCAAGTCTTCGATGATGGTGTAGCGGGGGCCGCAGTTGGTGCACGTGATGAAGGGATGCCGGTAGCGGCGGTCGGCGCTGTCGCCCATCTCGCGCAGGCAGTCGCCGCACACGGCGACGTCGGGGCCAATCAGGGTGCGGGCCCCGGCGGTGTCCTCCGAGGTCACGATGGTAAACGCGGTTTCGTCGACGACGACGGGGGCCGCACCCACCTCGGTGCCGTAGACGACCGCGAGTGGGGGGTGCCCGTCGCGTAGGGCCGCGACGAACCGCTCGACCTCGGGCGCCCCGCCCTGCGCCTCAACCTCGACGCTCGTCGCGGTGTTCGCACACCAGCCGGTCACGCCGCAGCGCTCGGCCAGCAGCGCGACAAAGGGCCGGTACCCGACGCCCTGCACGAGCCCGCGCACGGTCACGCGGGCGCGCCGAAGTTCCGTCGCGGCCGGGGCAGCGACGGGGTGCACCGTAGTTTGCGTCATCAGCCCTGCGCCTTGACCCACACCATGTCGTCAACGACCCGCACGTCGAGGGTCGCGAGCTGGGCCCCCTGCATCGACATGCACTCTCCGCTGCACGCATCGAACGACCAGCCGTGCCAATTGCACGTGAGCACTCCGTCGACAACGAGCGCGTTATCGAGCGGCAGGCCCTGGTGCGCGCACTCGTTGACATAGGCGCTGATCTGTTGATCGATGCTCACGACGATCACTTCGAGGTCGGTCTCGTCTGCCGCGCGCAGGGTAATGGGGTGCACCTTGTCGGGGCTGAGGGTGCTGGCGCGCAGTGTTTGAAACCAGCCCCCCGCCGCGAGCTCGGGGTCGGCGGGCGCCTGTGCGGGGGGTGCCGAGCCGCCGGCCTGCGGCGGCCCCACGGTGAGGGCGCTGAGGGGTATCAGGGTGGGGCTGGGCTGGTTGGGTGCCGTGATGATCTCGCGCACGCTCGGCACTGCGGCCCGCAGGGCGTCTTCGACCCCCTCGCGTAGGGACGCCGCGGAGCATCCCTTGGCAGCGCCGCCCCCGTAGCGCAGCGTCACGCGGCCCTCGTCGAAACTCACGAGGGCTACGTCGGCGCCCTGCTGACCGAGCTGCGCGTTGAGGGTTTCGAGCGCCTGGTTCACCTGCACGAGAGGGTTAGGGCGAACGATGCCGTGCAATTGCAACACCATGGCCACCTCGGGGGCGTCGACCAGGTCGAACAGCACGGCCTTCGCGGCGGGGTCAGCCTTGAGCGCCTTCACCATGGTGGTGAGGGCCCGCCGGTGCAGTTCGTGGTGCGCCTGGATGCTCGCGGCCGCCACGGCCTCAGCACCGTCGGGCGCGGGCGCCGCGGGAGTCAGGCGACGCTGCAGGTCGTCGAGTCGTTCACCAAGTTGGTCGAGGCTCAGCGCGGCCAGGTCGGCGGCGTTCAGGGGTGCCAGGGCGGGGCTCGACGCGGCGGGGCTCGCGATGGGCGGCTGGGTGACTGTCATCAGTACCTCGTTGCAGTGGGCTCAAGAGCGGGGCGGTTCGGGTGGCGCGGGATGGCACGGCGGTTAGCCGAAACTGAGACTGCGGCTCAACTGTTCGACCACCTTCTGCTGCAAAAGTTCGGCGAACACGTGCCGCGCGAGGGCGGTGACCGTGCTCGCGACCGTCTGCGCGGCAGCCTGCGTGGTCGCCTGCGTGGTCGCCTGCGTGGCAGCCGAGGGCGAACCCGCGGGCCACCCGGAGGGAACGGGCCTGCGCGCCAACGCGCCCAGCACGAACAGCGCCCCGTCGGGCGAGTCGAGCAGGTTCTCGCGAAACACCGCCTCGACGAAATCATCGAGCCACACGCCCTCACCCTGGGGGTTCGAGCGCAGTGCCGCCAGTGCCGACTCGCCGCCCGCGCAGCGCTGCACGATGCGCTCGGTGAACGCCTCGCAGGACGTCGCGAGGAGCACGTCGAACTGCTGCCGCAGGTGCGCCTCCATCACGCACCCCCCGCGCGGGATTCCCGCAGGCCAGCCTCTAGTTCGCGCAGCGATTCGAGGGCCTGCCCGTCGTTCAGCGCGGTGAACACTTCGCGCGCCACGCCCAACGATTCTTCGGCGGCGTCGAATGCGCCCAGATGCGCGAGCGCGTTGGCGAGGTTGAGCTGAGCGTACGCATGGCCCCGGGGCTGTTCCTCGCGGGTGCGGGTGCGGAGCACCTCGTCGTACAGGTCTACGGCCTGGTTCAAATTGTCTTCGCGGTGCTGGCTCGGCGCATAGACCAGGGCGTTGGCGAGGTTGATGGTCGCGCTGGCCCACTGCTCGTTGCTGCCGAGGCGTTCGTAGACGCGTCGCGCCGCCTTGAGCGATTGCATGGAGACGGCATAGCGCAACTGATCGCCGACGTTCGCCATGGGGCGGCTGAGGTACAACGACGCCAGGTTCAGGTGCGCCGCGGCGTAGGTCTCAGGCGCGCTGAACTCGTCGCAGTACTTAAAGACGCGCTGGTAGGCCAGCACGGCGCGCTGGCTCCAAGCGGGCCGCTCGAGCGAGGCCTGGTGGCAGCACACCCCCAGTTGCAGGGCGCTTTCGGCCGCGAGCGACGCCTGTCGGGGCTCACTCAGTAACTCTAGGGCCGCCTCGAGTGCCACTACGGCCGGTTCGAGCTGCCCCTCGCGCAGATAGAGTCGCGAGGCGGCGTCGAGGCTCACGGCGGCCAGGGTCGGCGAGGCCGCGTACACGAGATCGACGCTCACGGTGAGCTCGTCTATGGCCGCTTCGAACTTGCCCTCCGACAACAGGGCCGAGGAGCGTGCCACGCCCGCGACCGCCCGCACCTCGGCGGGCAGACTCGGGTCGTCGGCGGGCACCGCGGTGGCGCCGCCCGTGGCGAAGTGCACGATGTCAACGAGGGCCGCCACCTCGCGTGGCGCGCGCCCGCGCAGGGCCGCGACATCTACCCCCGCATCGTCGAGCACGAATCGGTTGTACGCCGCCACGAGGTCGTCGGGGTGCTCGGCCAGGTGCGCGTCGAGCAGCCGGACGCCGTCCTCCACGTTGCCTGCGAAGGCCGCCCTGAGTGCCGGGTCGGTCACCGTTGGCAGGCCCTCGCCGCCGGGCGGGCCGGACGCCTCGGGTGGCCCGCCCGCTGCCAACGCCGCGATACCCGGTGCGGGGGCCACGCGCGCGTCCCCCACGAGGCGCTCGGGGGGTACCCCCGCCAGCAGGGCCTCCCGCACGTCGTCGCTCTCGATGAGCAGCAATCCCAGCGGGAACGGCGCGATGCCGAGGGGCTGCGGAAACGTAAAGGTCAGGGAACTAGCCACGGGCATGGTCGCCCCCAGAACTAGGCGCGGGAGAGGTGGGCGCTGGCGTGGCGGGTGCCTCGTAGCGTGCGACGTGTTGAACGAGAAGGGCATGCAGGGTTGGCTCCCACGCCACGGTCTTCACGCCGGGCGCAAACGGTTCAGGCAACTGGCCGAGGACGAGAATCGATCTGTCACCAGCGCTGTTGCGAATCTTCAGCATGGTGCCGCCGCTCGCAGAGTTGTGCAGGGGCACCAGCAGCAGGTGTGCACCGTCGCGCTGGGGGATGGCGGTGCCGCCGGGAAACCAGCGCTCGGCAAGCGTGGCGGGAATCCGCACGTAGCCGTCGTCCGTGAGTTCCACCTGGGCGTCCAGGGGCATGAGCGGGCGCAGTTCGAGGCGAATGCGCTCGATCACCTCCGCCATGGCGGCGCTTACAGCCGGGCTCAGCGGTTGATTAGCAGAAACGTCCGCCGCCTCGATGAGGTACACGATAATGTCGCTCGGGCGCTGCGGGCCCAGCAGCCAGGTGGAAAAGGCCAGCGCGTGATCCCACCGGAACGCGTGGGTGTTGATGCCGTCGAGGGGCGGCAACTCGGTCACTTCGTGGGCCGGAACCCGGTAAATGGTGCCCGGCTCGGCCCCCGTGCGGCACGCATCGACCAGGATCACCCGGCCCGCGCCGCGCATGGTGAAGGCGACGTCGAGGCCGGCCGTGCCGCCGTCCGCGAGCCGCACCCCCTCGGGAACCCCCTGTTCAAATAGGGTGCGGATCAATACCGGGCCTACCGCGTCGTCCCCGCGCAGCACGTTTCCGCAGCCGATGATGAGAGTTTCGCAGCGTTGCTCCGCGGGCACCTCGTCGAGAAGTTGCCAGGGAGCGTCGCTCGAGCCGGGTGTACCTAGGGTCATGAAGGATCTTTCGTGCGAAGGGTCGAACCGAGAATACCGACGCCCCGCTCACACCATCTTGTTGATGACAAATTGGCTCAACTGCTTGCCCGTCTTGCCGTCGTAGGCGTGCACCGTGCACACGAGGCAACTGTCGAAACTGCGGGCCACGTGACCGAGTTCGACCGGGTCATTCTGGTCGAAGATGGGGGTGCCCACCATGGCCGTTTCGATGGGGCCCGCGATATTGTCGCTGTCGCGGGGGCCAATGTTCCAGCCGCTCGGCGTGATGACCTGGTAGTTTTCGATCTTGCCGTCCCGGATGCGGATCCAGTCTTGCAGGGCGCCGCGAGCGGCCTCGGTGCCGCCGTAGCCCTTGCCCTCCGCGAACTCGGTGGGCTTGGTGTAGAACGAACCGTGCAGGTCGATCTCGCCGAGCCACTTGATGACCCACGAGTAGTACTTGGCCGCCTCGTGCATGCGCGCCATCTGGCGCACAAACACGGAAGGCCCCTTCTTAGTGATGATGTCGAGGAACAGCGGGTCGTAGTCCTGATGCGCGCCGCCCCTGGGCGCGCCCGCGACAACTCGTCGGGCCAGCGGCCCCGCCTCGAGGGGCAAGCGGCCGATTCCCGGCACGTCGTACCGAGGCGACTTCGCAAACGAGTACTTGTCTTGCTTGCGGCCCTCGAGGGGGTCTACCACGTCGGTGACGCCGTCCCAGGGGTGCAGCGGCTTCTCGCCGCGGTAGAACGCGCGCGCGACGTCCTCGGTGACGCGCAGGTGATCGTAATCGTAGAACTGCCCTTGCGCGTAAACTCCGCTGCGATTGATAAGGGCATCGCGACGCGCCTCGACCGTGGGGTTTTCGTAGAGCTCGGGCTGAAAATAGGTGCCGGCCGCGAGGTAGTTGCCCACGCCCGCACCGAACTGATCGAGACCGATGTCGAGGGAGTAGCGAATGAAGAACCCGCAGTCGCTGTTGTAGTGCGCCTCGTCCTCATCGACCCACGCGAGCATGTCCTCCCAGGTCTGAATCTCTAGCCAACGCTCGACGGTGCAGCCGAGCCACTCCTTTTCGAGCCAGTTGTCTTTCCAATGGGCGAGGATCGCGTGGCTGCGCGTAATGTCGGCGAGATTCGGCGCGCACATCACCCCGCCCGGAATCATGAACGAACTGTGCGGCCATTGGCCGCCGAAGATCGCGTACACCTCGACGGGCTTGTTGGAATACACCACTCCCTTTTGGTAACTCGTGCCCACGTAGGCGGTGAAACGGCGGCACGCCTCCTCATAAAGTGGCGAGTTCTTGTACTTCTCGTGGGTGAGGTCGATGGCGAACAGCGCGTAGAAGTAGCGCGGAATCGACTGCAGGGTCTCGACGGCCTGGGCGATGTTACGAATCAACGTCGCGTTGTGCGGCACGTGGGTCTTCCACGCGGTGTCGAGCGCGTAGCACGCCTTATAGAGGTGGCTGCCGCCGCAGATACCGCAGATGCGGGGCGTGACGATGAGCCCTGCCTGCGGGTCCTTGCCTTTCAGAATGGTCTCAAAGCCGCGGAACATGGCGGCCTCGGTGTAGGCCTTCGTGACCACGCCGTCTTCAATGACGACGCGCACGTCGAGGTCGCCCTCGACGCGGCCGAGGGGGCTCACATTGAGTTCCACGGCGTTGGGGTTTGGCGGCTGGTTGGTTGCCGTGCTCATGGTGGTCCTTTCAATCGGCCGACCGCGTGGGTAGGGTCGGGCCGACCGCGCACAAATTATGGTGGACGCGCGCGGGTCTGGTGGTAACTAGCAGAACTTTCTCGCGTGGCCGGTTACACCACGAACATGTCTTCTTTCGACCATTGCGGCGCGGCGATCTTGGCCGCGGACGCGAGTGCCATGTATGTGAGGTGATCGCTGCCCTCGGGCACTTCTTTGGGAATCACTCCCGAGACCTTCTGTGTCTTGAACACTGTTCCCGGGGCGAGGTCGAAGAACGGAAACTCGGGCTCGGTGCAGCCGGTGCACGGCATACCCGCGCGAGTCTTGGAGGATTGCCGGTTCCAGAGGATCCGGTTACACGGGGAGTGCGTCATCGGGCCGCGGCAACCGAACTCGTAGAACAGGCAGCCGGTGCGGGTGCCCTCGCCAAAACTCGTCGTGGACTGCTTGTATTCGAAGAATTGGGCTCGCGTGCAGCCGGTTTGAGTGAACGTCTTGAAGAACGTTTGCGGGCGGTGCAGGTCGTCGAGCGCTATGTCGGCGGCACGACCCGTCGCGAGGGCCACGATGATTTGGGTGATCCAGTCGGGGTGAGCGGGACACCCGGGAATGTTCACCACCGGTAACCCGCCGCGCGAGACGAAGTCGGCGCCGAGAAAGCCACCCTTGGCGCGCTTGTGGAACTGTAGACCGGTCGAGCGCGACGGGTTGGGCTCCATGGCGGGAATCCCGCCGAACGCCGCGCAGTCTCCGATGGCGACGACGATGCCCGCCTGCGCGGCGATCTCGGTGACCCAGTCCTTCATGGGTCGTTCGGCAAACATGTCGAACCGCCCGCTGCCGTCGGGGCCCTCGATCACCGAGCCCTCAAAGACAAAAATGTCGAGCGGTCGGCTGCCATCGGCGCAGTCTTTGAAGATCTTCTGCGCTTGCTGGCCCATTTCGAGACCGAGTGACGGGTGCCAAAGGAGCTCGAGGCCGAAATCAACGATGAGGTCTACGACGTTGGGTTCCTCTGCGTTGAGAAACGACATGGTATTGCCGGAACATGCTCCGCCTTGGAGCCACAAAACTGAAGTCATGCTGGGGTCCTTTGCCACGAGTTACTTATGGGGGGCGCCGGGGGCGCCGGTGAGAGAAGTTCGAGTGCTGGTCTAGCCTCCGGCCTTGCCGATGTCGCGGCCCACGAGGTGCAGAACCTGAATAGCGAAGCTGAGACCGCGTGCGAAGTCGGGGTCGCGCAACTCTTTGACGAGTTGCAAGGGCGTGGCCGCGCGCAGGGTGCCCGCCTGCGCGTCGGCGGTGGCGGTGCGCAGCGACGTGATGAGAACCCCGAGCACCCGCTGCACCTCGGGCGACAGTGCCGCGTCATCGGTGAGCAGATTCAAAAGGCCCGAGTCGACGGCCTTGTCGAGGGCGGGCCCCGCCGCTGGTAGCGCCTTCGCGCCCGCAGAGAGCAGGGCGCCGACGTCTTCGAGTGCAACCGAGGGTGCGCCCTCGGGAAACATGCCTTCGGTGAGGCGAGCGTCTTCTTTGAATTCGGTGAGGGCACCGCTAAGCGAACTCAGGATGGTCTCGCCCCGCGCAAGCAGGCCATCGAGGCCGCTCACGAGGATCGCCAAGAGGCCCACGTTGTCGAGCAGCAAGTTCAGCGACTCGACGATCTGGGGGTCTTCGAGCCGCGCGGCGAGTTTGTCGCTACCCGCCAACGCAGCGGGCGGGGCGGCCGCGTGACTCGCCCTGGTGGGTTGAACAGTGGTGTCTTCTGCGGCGGCAACGTCGGAGGGAGCAATCATGAATGCGTCCTTTCGTGGTGTTGCGCGGGGCCTGCCACGCATGCTCGTCGAGCGGTGCGCCGAGCCTAGCGCCCACCGCAGAAACTGTGCAATCCATCACGCGCAAGGATTATCCAATTCGCGCATGATTCTTGCGCGTGGGGCGCAATGCAGCCATGCTGACAGTGACGATGCAACCAGGAGGTGCCATGCGACTTGCCAAAGTGGGTTTTATTAATGCAGCGGGCACCCGGCAGCCCGTGCGCAAACGGATCAGCCCCCGCGGCGTCCCCACTGCCTTACAAGGGCACCACATCACGACCGTCAGCCACCCCGCCGCCGCCGAGTCGGTGATGGGCAAGTTTCTCGCGCCCGCCCGCATCCACATTGACCCCCATCACCTTGAGCGATTCGAGTTATCGCTCTACGCCGCACGCCTGCGCGACGTCACCCTCGCCTACCTCGATGTCACGTGCCCGTACACCACCGACATCGAAAGCACGGGCGACATGTTCACCGTCCACCTGCCGACCGGCGGCGCCGTGAATTTTCGTATCGGCGCCATGCCCTACAGCGCCAACCCCACCCTCGCGACGGTGCTGTCGCCCGGCCAACGGGTCACCATCGCGTCCGAACCCGATTCGCCTCAATTCATTGTGCGCATCGAACGACGAGCCATGGAGCGCCAGCTGGCGCGACTGCTCGGGCACAGCCCGCGGGGCAAGCTGACGTTCGAGCCGCACATGGAGCTCAGCCTGGCGCACTTCAGCCGATGGCACAGCGCAATCTCGATGGTCTCGGGGGAGATCGCGCAGCCCGACTCCCTGGCGCAGCAGGGCGTCGGGCTCGGCAGTCTCGAAGAGCTCGTCATTTCTACCCTCCTGCACCTGCAAGTCTCGACGGCCAGTACCGAATTGCGCGGGGCCCCCGTCGACGCCTCGCGCCGACACACGCTCGGCCAGGCCATCGCGTATATCGAGGGTCACCTTCAAGAGCCGCTCACGGTCGGCAAGATCGCGGAGGGCACGGGAATGAGTGTGCGCACCATTCAGCACGCGTTTCGCAAAGACCTCGACACGACCCCCATGAATTACGTGCGCGAGCAGCGACTCGAGCGCGTGCGAGCGGAACTCGCCGACGCTATTCCCAGCGATGGCATTCGAGTCACCGATATCGCCCTGCACTGGGGTTTTACGCACCTCGGCAACTTTTCGCGTCAGTACAAACAGAGCTATCAGGAGCTGCCCAGTGATACCTTGCGACGCTAACCGCGACGACCACCGAGCGACGAGGCGGAGGCAGCGCAGTGCATGAACTCTCGCTGTGCGCCTCGATTTATGACATCGCCGCTCGGGCCGCCGAAGGTCGGCCGGTGCGCAGCATCGGTCTCGACGTGGGCCAGATGCGCCAGGTCGTGCCGCAGACCCTCGAGTACTGCTGGGGCCTCGTCAGTGAGGGCACCTCGCTCGCGGGCTCGGTGCTCGACATCAACCACATCGCCGTGGAGATCTCGTGCATCGGCTGCTCGGCCCGCACCGTCATTTCGGGCCCACCTGTGCTCCGCTGCGGTGAGTGCGACAGCACCGCCGTGACACTCGAACGCGGCGAAGAGTTCATGCTCACCACCCTGCTGCTCGCCGACTGACGAGCCGCTTAGAACCTAGACACCAGGAGAACCATGGGACGATTCCACCGACACGACGATCAACACGGGCACGACCACCCGCACGATCACGATCATGACCATCCCCACGACCACGACCATCTGGGCGACCACACGGGTTACGAGACGGGCGGAGAGCGCATCGCCGTCCTCGAACGCATTTTCAGCGAGAACGACCGTGCCGCCGCCGCGAACCTCGCCGCCTTCGACGCCGCCAACGTCGTGGCGATCAACGTCATGAGCTCACCCGGCGCGGGCAAGACCACGGTGCTGCGCCGCACCCTGCAACATTTTCAGGGCACCCGCCGCCTCGGCGTGATCGAAGGCGACATCGAGACGAGTCTCGACGCCGACCGGTTACAGGGCTTCGGCGCGCAAATCTCCCTGCTCAACACGGGCCAGGGGTACGGCGGTGAATGCCACCTCGACGCCCCCATGGTAGCCGCCGGCCTGCGCGGGCTCGACCTCAGCAGCCTCGACACCGTGCTCGTCGAAAACGTCGGCAACCTCGTGTGCCCCGCCGAGTTTGACGTCGGCGCACATCGTCGCGTGATGGTCTATGCGGTCACCGAGGGCGAAGACAAGCCGCTGAAGTACCCCGTCATGTTCCGGGCCGTCGACCTTGTGCTCGTCAACAAGATTGACCTGCTGCCCTACCTCGACTTTGACCTCGATCTGTTTCTCGCAAACCTGCGAGCCGTGAACCCGGACGCCCAGGTGGTGCAGGTCAGCGCCACCACCGGCGCTGGCCTTGACGACTGGTACGAGTACCTGGCCGCCACCGCGTAACGGCGGGCGGGCGCTTACGCGCGCAGCAGGGCCTGAATCGGCGAGTGGACGGCCGAGGTGCCAAGGTGGCGCCAGAGGCGTCCGCCCCCGGGCAGCTCGAAGTCGTGCCCCACGCCGTCCGCCACCTCAAGGGGCGGCCAGTCGCGCGCAGGTATGCACACGTACGAATCGATCACTCGATACCCCCCGAGCAGGCCAGCGGCCTCCCGCGGCGGGTGCGGGTAGCGGACGCTCCGTCCGGCCGTCTCCTGCCCCGCCGCCGGGTATCGCTCGGCCCGAGAGCGCAGCACCTGCGTCTCGACCAGCTGCGGTATGCCGCCCACGACGATGCGCGTCGTGTTGTCGATGACCCCGCCGAGTTCGCCCGTGCGACCCAGCACGACGGTGTCGCGCAGGCGCAGGCGGGCGGTCTCGTGCAGGTCGAAGCGCAGGGTGCGCTCCACGTTGGCGCCGTCGGAGACGACAAAGGGCTGGCCGTGCCACGTCAGCGACGCGCTCGCCGCGAGATTCGCGGTGACGTGCCATGCACTGAGCCGGCCCTCGCCGTTGTACGCGACGGTTCCCGCGACCTCAACCAAGTCGAGGTGCACGCCCTCGCCGAGGTCGAGGTCGATGCGCACATCGTCGCCCGCGAGCAGCAGCGCGAGCACGCCCACGAGCGCGAGCCGAGCCCGGTTCGGGGCGAGCGACACGATACTGGGGCGCAGGTGGCCCGTGGTAAGGGTTGCCTCGACGGGACGATCGTCACCCTGAGAGCGCAGCGTGATACTGGTGCGCATCACTTCTTGTGCACGTGAATGAACGGCACGGCTGCGGCATCGTCCTCTGAATGCGGGTGGGAGTGCGGGTGGGAGTGCGGGTGGTCTTCGTCGGCGTGACTGTGCACAAAGCCGCCGTCTTCGTCGGCGTGACTGTGCACAAAGCCGCCGTCTTCGTCGGCGTGAAAGTGCGGCGCCATGGGGCCCGGGTCTTGGGGCACGAGGGCGCCCGCGCGGAACTCATCGAGCTTCGCGAGCACCCAGGCCTTCAGGGTCGCGATGGACTCGGGGTTGGTGCGCGACAGAGCGAGCACGTCGCGCCCATCGCGGGCCGCCGTGGCGTCAGCAACCATCTGCTCGACATCGACGCCCACGTGGGGGGCGAGGTCGGTCTTGTTCACGATCAGCATGTCGGCGCCGCCGATGCCGGGGCCGCCCTTGCGCGCCACGTCGCCGCCACCGGCCACGTCGAGCACGAAGAACTGGGCGTCGACGAGGGCGGGAGAGAAGGTCGCCGTGAGGTTGTCGCCCCCCGATTCGACCAGCACGATGTCAACGGGGTTGAAGTCTCGTTCGAGGTCTTCGACGGCGAGCAGGTTTTGGGTGACATCGTCGCGAATGGCGGTGTGCGGGCAGGCGCCCGTCTCGACGGCGCGGATCCGCTCGGGGTCAAGCACGCCCGCGCTGCGCAAGAACCGCGCGTCTTCGTCGGTGTAAATGTCATTCGTGATCACCGCGAGGCTGCGTTCGCGGCCCAGCTCGCGGCAAATCAGCGCGATCAGCGAGCTCTTGCCGGTACCGACGGGGCCCGCGACGCCGAGGCGCAGGGCACGCTGGGGAGCCGCCGGGGCGGCAGCGGGGGCGGTTTCGGGAGCGGTTTCGGGAGCGACGGTGTTTTCAGGCACGGAACAGTCTTCTTTCGAGTTGGGAGTGCTGCTGCGACCAGTGCTCCATGAGGGGAGCCGTGACCGCAGGGAGGTGGCTCGGGTCGGTGAGGGGTGCCACCGCGGTGGCCACCGCCTCGACCGAGGGCGAGAGCGATAGCGACCACTGGGCCGCCGTCGCCGGGTCGAAGGGCTGAATCTTAAGCGCCGCCGCGACGATGGTCTGCACCTCGTCGTAGGCAACGAGTCGGCCCGTCGCGCGCGCGTCAAGGCCGGCCTCGGCCGCGAGCGCGCCGAATACGACGCCGCGGCACCACGGCACCGAGCGCTCGGTGCTGAAGTGCGCGAGCGCGGGGAAAAGGCGCGAGCCAAGGCGCAGGTAACCGCGCGCGAGTTGATGCGAGGCGTCGCGCAGGGGCGCCGCGATGGTGCGGGCGGCCCACTCGTGGTGGAGTGCCAACAACTCACCGCGGCGTCCGGAAACCCACAGGTGCCGCGCCAGCACCGCCGTGCCCGCCTCGATCAGCGTGACCGTGGCGAGGCGAGTGGCGATATATTCGGGGACGCGCGCGAGGCTGAGACCCGCGATCAGGGCCGGTTCGATGCCCGCCGACTGCGTGTGGGCGCCCGTGGGCAGCCTCGAGTCGGCGAGCAGCAGGGTGAGGACCTCGGCGGGGTAGGTGGGTGCCGGGGGCTGCGCCATTAGAACATCTGGTAGAGCTGCCCCAGCGGCACCTCGTCGACGGGTCGCGGTTCGATGCGCTCGCCGTCCACGTCGATGTCGAAGGTCTCGGGGTTAATGTCGATCTTCGGCAGGTAGTCGTTGTTGACCATCTGGGCCTTGCCGACGTCACGTGTGGGGCGCACCGCAACGAGGTCGCGTTTGAGTCCGAGCTGATCGGCGAGGCCCGCCTCGATGGCGGCGGGCGACACCCAGGCCTGGGAGAGACGCGCGGCGTTCGGGTAGTACAGCGCGGGCCGCATGAGGATCGGCTGGGGCGTGGGGATCGACGCATTGGGATCACCGAGCGCGCCGACGACGATGCCGCCGCCTTTAATGACGATCGAGGGACGCACGGCGAAAAACTTCGGGTCCCACAGCACGAGGTCGGCGAGTTTGCCCTCTTCGACCGAGCCGATCTCGTGGTCCACGCCGTGCGCGATCGCGGGGTTCAGCGTGTATTTCGCGACGTAGCGGCGGGCGCGGAAGTTGTCTGCCGGCAGGCCGTCGCCGATGTCACCGCGGTGGTTCTTCATGACGTGGGCGACCTGCCAGGTGCGCGTGATGACCTCGCCGACGCGGCCCATGGCCTGAGCATCAGACGAGGTGATCGACAGCGCGCCCATGTCGTGCAGCACGTCTTCGGCGCCGATGGTGGTGGCACGAATGCGCGACTCCGCGAACGCGAGGTCCTCGGGCACGTTGCGGTTCAGGTGGTGGCACACGATGAGCATGTCGAGGTGTTCGTCGACGGTGTTGCGCGTGTGCGGCAGGGTCGGATTGGTCGAGGCGGGCAGCACGTTGGGGTGGCTCGCCACGGTCAAGATGTCGGGGGCGTGACCGCCACCGGCGCCCTCGGAGTGAAACGCGTGAATGCTGCGCCCGTTGATGGCGCGCAGGGTGTCTTGCACGAAGCCGGCCTCGTTGAGCGAGTCGGCGTGCAGAGCGACCTGCAGGCCGAACTCGTCGGCGGCGCGCAGGGCGCTGTCGATGGCGGCGGGGGTCGAACCCCAGTCCTCGTGCACCTTGTAGCCGCCCGCCCCCGCGAGGGCTTGCTCTTTGAGCGCTGCGGCCGAGACGGTGTTGCCCTTGCCGAGCACGAGCACGTTGACGGGCAGGTCATCGAAGGAGCGTAGGGTCTGTCCGATGTGCCAGGGGCCGGGGCTCACGGTCGTGGCCTTGGAGCCCTCGGAGGGTCCGGTGCCGCCGCCCGAAAGGCTGGTGAGGCCGGCCGCGAGGGCTTCGTGCACCTGGGAGGGAGACAGGTAGTGCACGTGGGTATCGAACCCGCCGGCCGTGAGAATCTTGCCCTCGCCCGCGATGATGTCGGTACCGGGGCCGATCCTCAGGGCCGGGTGAACTCCGTCCGCGATGTCGGGGTTTCCGCTGCGGCCGATGCCGACGATGCGCCCGTTCTTGATGCCCACGTCGGCACGAATAATGCCCCAGTGGTCGAGGATGATGACGTTGGTGATAACGGTGTCGGGGGCGCCCTCGGCGTTGGTGAGACTGCCCTGGTTCATGGATTCGCGGACGGTTTTGCCGCCGCCAAACACGGACTCATCGCCGCCGACGGTGAGGTCCTTTTCAATCTCGATCCACAGGTCGGTGTCTCCGAGGCGAATCTGGTCGCCTTCCGAGGGTCCGAACATGGATACATAGGCTTCGCGATCGACGCGCATTATGCCTCCTTGGCGGGGTATTCGGCGTTCGGGGCCACGGTGTTGTACTCGCTCTTGAGGCTGATGCCGGGAACGTAATCGAAGCCACCGAACGTCACGATCATGAGGGCCTTCTCCACGCCGGGCTCGAATCGAATCGAGGTGCCGGCGGGAATGTCGAGGTGACAGCCGAAGGCGGCCTGGCGGTCAAACTGGAGGCCAGAGTTGACGTCTGCGAGGTGCACGTGCGAACCAATTTGGATGGGTCGGTCGGCGGTGTTGGTGAAGTGCAGGGTGCGGCGTTCTCGGTCGGCGTTGATGAGAATAGGTTCGGGGCGCAACCGAATCGCTCCGGGGCCCGAGGTGCTGGCGTGTGCCATGGGATGCTCCTTACGCGATCGGGTGGTGCAGGGTGACGAGCTTGCGGCCGTCGGGGAACGTGGCCTCTACCTGGACGTCGCTGATCATCTCGGCGACCCCCTCCATGACCTGGTCGCGGGTGAGCACTTTTCGGCCCGCTTCCATGAGATCCGCCACCGTGCGGCCGTCGCGGGCACGCTCGATGACCCAGGTCGACAGCAGGGCAATGGACTCGGGGTAATTGAGCAACACTCCGCGCTCTAGGCGATCGCGGGCGACCATTCCCGCCACGGCCATGAGTAATTTTTCGGTGTCCGAAGGCGCTAGGTTCACGGCGGACCTTCCTCTCTCGAGCCAAAAACGATTCTTGCACGCTGAAACCGCACTGCAGGTCGCGGTTGTGCGGCCTGAGCCGCAGTGAGGTTCCCTATCGAATGGTAGGTATATCCGGTGAATGTTTCCTGTGCGTAAAGAGCCCTCCCCGAGGGGAGGGCTCCAGATACCGGGTTTAGGGGGGGGCGAGAGATCAGCGTCCTCCCTGCTTGCCCCCAGGTTTACGGCCGTGTTTGGGCGTCCCATGGCCCCCAGGGGCCTTCTTGTGATTCTTGCCACTTTTCTTGTCGTGGCCGCCATGGGTGGCCTTGCCGTGATTGAGCACCGACTTGGAGTGACTAGGCGAGGGGGCCGCTTCGTGGGTCATATCGGACGCGCCGGCGGTTGCGCTGTTAGCACTCCCGTCGGCAGCTGCGTCAGTACCTAGTGCGGCCGCGTCACCCTCATTCGCACGGGCGTGCGCGCGGCGCGACGTCCGCTCGCGCGTGCGGTGCGACGACCTCGAACCTTCCGCAGCCAGACCCTCGGCGGGCTCGGCGGTCTCGGCGGGCTCGGCGTCACCGGCGGGCTCGGCGACGTCAGTTTCACCCTCGGCCCCGGCCAGAGCCTCGGACTCCGCCTCGGACTCGGCTGGGGCGCCTCCCCCGCCTGCCCCCTCCGCCTCAGCGGTAGAGGGCTCTACGCTTTTGGGGCCGAATCGCCGCCCCGCAGTGCCTCCGCGACGTCGCCGGCCTCGGCGCCGCCCACGGCCTCGGCCAACGAATCGTCATCGGCCTCGTCGCTCGACGCCACCGGGTAGCGCGGGCGCGAGAAATCTGCGGGTGGCGCCCAGGGGTCTTCCTGCGGGCGCGTTTCGCGCCACACCACGTACGCGGCGGCACCCGCCGCAGCGACGCCGCCCAGCACCAGCACCAGCTTGAGGGTTTTACACTTCTTCTTCGGTGCGGGTTGGGGCGCCACGCTCGCCGCAACATTGCTCACACCTGCGCGGAGCTCGTGACCGGCCGCGCTCGCTGCGAGACCCGCTGCATTGGCAGCCGCGCCCGCCGCCTGCGCTGCTGCCGCCGCCGAATGCTGAAGTCGCGGGAGGTAATCGTCCTTGAGTCGATCGCGGGCGTCCGACAGATTCGTTCCCACCGATTCACTGAGGCCGACCACTCGCTGAGCCCCCTCGCGTCCAAGCGTGCCGGCGCTGCCACCGTATTCTTGTGCCGCGGCCAGTGCCTTATCAACGGCCTGGCGCACCTGCGGGCTCGCCCATTCGTATGCGCGACCGGCGCGCTCGGCGACTTCTTTATAGCGTGCCTCGAGCACGGGGGCCACGGCGTGCAGCGCCGCCTCCGCGCCATCGACGATTTGCGCACTAGCGGTCTTCTTGAGTGTGGCGACTTTTCCCACTGTTCCTCCTGGTGTTACGTTCTGGCGTGCGGGCGCTGGCGAGCGTCTGACGTCGACTGCACGAATGCGATCTCTCCTGAGAGTAGTACGTTTGCTGGCCTCACATGCGCGCGCGTGCGTGTCACATCGGCTGCGGCTCGCCCACTACCCCTGTGTAACGTGCGAGAATCGAACTATGTTCGCAACTTTGCATACTAATCATGGCGACATCCGCCTAGAACTGTTCGACAACCACGCCCCCAAGACCGTGGCAAACTTCGTAGGTTTGGCCACGGGCGAGAAGGAATACGCCGACCCCGCCTCGGGTGACACCGTCTCGGGTAAGCCCTTCTACGATGGCGTGGGTTTCCACCGCGTCATCGACGGCTTCATGATTCAGGGCGGCTGCCCGCTCGGCACGGGCACCGGTGGCCCGGGCTACACCTTTGACGACGAGATCCACCCCGAGCTCGCGTTCACCAAGAAGTACCAGCTCGCGATGGCCAACGCCGGCAAGCGCATGAACCCGATCACCGGCCAGCCCGGCGGCACCAATGGGTCGCAGTTCTTCATCACCGTGTCGGAGCCCGGCTACCTGACCGGCAAGCACACGATCTTCGGTGAGGTCGCCGACGATGAGTCGCGCGCCGTGGTCGATACCATCGCCAACGTGCCCACTGACCGTCGCGACGCTCCCCTCGAGCCCGTCGTGATCGAATCGGTTACGGTCGAGAAGTAATTTTCCGGACGCGCCGTGGGCGCGTTTCCGCCCCAGCCCCCGTTCGCAGCATCACAGCACGCGAGCGGGGGCTTCGTGCAACACACCAGCTGAGTGATTCGTTAAGAGTTTATGTCTACTCCCTCCTATGGCCTCCCGGCCGACTCGTCGTCGAGTGTTCCCGTGTGCCCACGCCACCCCGACACGGCGTCGTTCGTGCGCTGCCAACGCTGCAATCGGCCCGCCTGCGGTCAGTGTCAGGTCAACGCGCCGACGGGCATACAGTGCGTCGACTGCCATCGCCAGGCTTCGAAGAGCCTGCCCCAGGCCCGCACTCGATTCGGTGGCGTGGCGCGCCAGGGAAAGCCGCTCGTGACCTACTCGCTGATCGCCCTGAACGTCGTGGTGTATCTCGGCCAGTGGGTGCTCGGCGATGACTTCACGTACTCGTGGTTGCTGGCACCATACTTTGCGTATTCTGAGCCTTGGACGCTCCTGACCAGCGCCTTCTTGCACGCTCCCGGAAACCCTCTGCACCTGTTACTGAACATGTGGGCCCTATATGCCCTCGGTCCATCGCTGGAACGTTGGCTCGGCAGAACCCGGTTTGCGGGCCTCTACCTGGTGAGCGCCCTGGGTGGATCCACCTTCGTAATCGCCCTGTCTCCCCTGCTGCACGAGCAACTGCAGGGAACCCTGGGAGCTTCGGGCGCCATCTTCGGCTTGTTCGCAGCGTTCTTCGTGGTCGAGCGCAAGTTTGGTTCGCAGTCGCAGCAGGTGCTGGTCATGATCGCTATCAACCTGGCCTTCGGGTTCTTCGTGGGGGGAATCTCGTGGCAGGCGCACGTGGGCGGGCTGCTGACCGGCGGTTTGCTGTCCCTGGCCATGCTGGCCACGATGCCGCGTCGACTGGCGGGCTCGCCTGCGCAAGCCCAGGCGAGCTTGAACCGCGTCCAATGGGTGCACTGTGGAGTGTTTGCCCTCATGCTGGCCGTTCTGGCGGTAACTCTGCTGGCCGTCCAGGGTCAGGTTGTGAGTCTCCAGCTCACAGGCCTTGCCGGGTAATCCACATCAGAACACCTGTTCGAGCTGATAACCGCAGGTCAACCAGTGCGCATGGAGACTTTCCACTGCTGTGGAAAACCATGTGGATGATTACACCGGTGTAATTAACAGGTGTGGGCAACCTGTGGAAAAGCAGCTGAAAGCGTGTGGAAGACCGCTCCATGGCCGACCCTTGCGGCGGCACCGGCACGCCGTACCAATCTTCCACTGCGTGGGATCCCCGGTGACTCTCAGGTCGGCTCGCGTCGCGGGGATGGCTATGGAGTTTACTTTTCAAGGCCTGACAAGGGCTTTTGCAAGGCCTTCAGCGAACCCGGCGCCATAGGCCGCGGCCGGGCCGTCACGGATCCCTGGGTATCACCTTTCAAAATTGCCTGTTGAAATATCAATTTCCCCAAACTTATGGTTCGTACCACTTTCGCAGGAGGATGCTGCCAGAGGTGCCCAAGCGAGCCACCATGCACCGCCGCTCACGCCGCTCGTCGCGAGTGCGATAGGGTGACCATTCCGACGTGACCAAAATGTTGTGCGTATCCCTCCGTGCCAGACGGGTTGCGTAATAGCACATGATATTCTTGCAGCAGTCGTCCCCAACCCCCGTAGCGCACACAGTGTTGCTAACTGGCTGCCAAGGGGCTAGATTCGACTCAAAATTACACAGTTCTCGTCCGGGCCTCGCAGCGAAACCGCAGGCCAGTAGGGGAAAATCAGTTTCACAATGCAATTTTCGGGGCGGGTAACCCAAAACTTTAACTAGCAACCTGACCCGATGGTGCACCTATTACCAAGCCCATCAGACTGCATCAAAGGGGCAATCGGGGCCAAGGCGGAGAAAAATGGTACAAGTATTCAAAACACCCCCGAACTTGTGATACTTTCCAAGTTATGAAGCTCGCGAACCTTATTGACCAACTCGCCGAGATTTCATCCACGCAGTGGGGGATGTTCACTACGAGTCAGGCGAAAGCAATCGGCGTGACTCCCCAGCAATTAGCACGGTTGGCGAATCTCGGTCGAACGACCCGTGTACGTCACGGCATCTACTTGATGGAGAGTGCCCGTCCTGACCGCTACACGAACTTTCGTGCGGCCTGGTTGGCGATGGACCCCACTCTGCCGGTGGCGGATCGGCTTAAGCTAGAAGATCCTGGCATCTTCTGCGGTCGGTCCGCTGCGTTCCTGCATGGGCTAGGCAATGCCACGGCGAACGACCTCGAACTTGCGTTTGGCGCACGCAAGCAGAGTCGCCAACGTGACGTTACCTACCGGCTCCGCAAGTACACCATGCGTGACTGGATGTTTGTCGGCGGCATTCCCGTCACCAAACCCCTCGTCACTGTCCGCGACCACGCTACGGGCCATGTCGATCGAGCCATCATGCTCGACGTCATGCGCTCAGCGCAGTCGCATCCACGCATCAACGCGACCAAACTCAAGTCGATCGCCGAGACGTATTGCAAGTATTACGGCTTCAGCAATGGCACCGAATTCTTGCAGTCGGCCCGCGAATTCGACGGCGAGGCTGCTCGCAATGACTTCCTCGCGGGGCATCTCGCCGCCACAGAGGCTGCATCGCCCAGCAAGGAATTCGACGCGGACATTCAGCGCGTCACGTACGGCTCGCCCAAGACGGAGGTTCGCAACGCACCAGTCGCGTCGCCCGCTCCGGCCCTGGTCGGCGCTACCCCCGTGCCGCAAGACTCGCAAGAGTCCGCGGCGGCCATGGTAGCCAACGTGTCACCGCAGACTGAGTCGCTGGTTAACTCCACGGGTGAAAGCCTCGACACCACGTCGTTTGCCTCAAACGACGTCGCAGAAGACCCTGCGGACGTATCCTACGCGGACACTTTCACAGAGTCGTATGGCGTCCCCTCACGGTCGGCTGGGGAGGTCGACTCCGGTGTTGGCACAGGCTCTGACACCGACGATCCCGATCAGGGCGCCGTCACAAAACTGCGCAACTTCTTCGGCTTCGGCCGCAAGCGGTAGCAAACCTGCCAGCAGCCCACCGCGGCGTCCGGCCCATACCGGACGCACCGGTGGCCCGCTGGCACCACACCCTCCACGCAACACCGCGGCAGGCATAACGCCCGCCGCGGTGTTTTACTGTGCGCGCCCGCGCATCAGAGCCGATGGCGTTCGAGGTGCCGCGCGAGTCGCGACACGGATTCTTCGAGAATCTCTTGCTGCGCGAGAAACACGAACCGCAGGTGCGGCGAGTGCGAGAGGTTGAACCCCGTGCCGTGCGTGACGAGCAGGTGTTCCTCTTCGAGCAGCGACACCGAGAGATCTTCATCGCCCGAGAACGTGAACTTGTCGAGGTCAACCGAGGGGAACGCGTAGAGCGCGCCCTTGGGCAGCACGCACTCGACACCGTCGATCTGGTTGAGTGCCTCGACCAGCACGTCGCGTTGCACGCGCAGGCGACCGCCCGGCTGTACGAGGTCGTCGGCGCCTCCGCGACCCTGATTCACGGCCGCCTCGATGGCGCGCTGCGCAATGACGTTGGGGCACAGGCGCAGGTTCGCGAGCAGGTGCAGGCCCTCCATGAAGGCGGTCTCAGCCGCGAGCGCGTCGGAGAGCACCATCCACCCCGCGCGATACCCCGCCGCGCGCCACACCTTCGACAGGCCGCCGTAACAGATGTAACGCAGGCCCTCGCCGAGCTGCGAGACCGACGTGAACTCCGCGTCGTCAAACAGAATCTCGTCGTAGATCTCGTCGGCCAACACCACGAGGTGATGCCGGTCGGCGAGCTCGAGCAGCGACTTCAGCGTCGCCGCATCGTAAAGCGCACCCGTGGGGTTATTCGGGTTGATCAGCACGAGCGCCTTAGTGCGCGGCGTGATGGCGGCCTCGATGTCGTCGACCGTGGGGATGAACTCGTTGTCGTCGCGGCACACGTAGTGCACGGGGACCCCGCCTGAGAGGCGCACCGCGGCCGTCCACAGGGGGTAATCCGGGGCGGGCAGCAGCACCTCGTCGCCGAGGCCGATCATCGCCTGCACGCTCATCATGATGAGTTCAGAAACGCCGTTGCCCAAGAAGATGTCGGCGGGCTTAATGTCGACGCCGATCTCGTGGTAACGGCGCGAAACCGCCCACCGGGCGTCCAAAAGACCCTGCGATTCGCTGTAGCCGCCGCTGTCTTTCGCGGCGCGTTCGGCGGCCTCGACCAGCCAGTCGGGCACGGGAAAATCAAAGGGCGCGGGGTTGCCGATGTTCAGCTTGATGACGGGTTCGCCCGCC
Source organism: Micrococcales bacterium 31B (assembly GCA_022803075.1). Classification (GTDB taxonomy): domain Bacteria; phylum Actinomycetota; class Actinomycetes; order Actinomycetales; family Dermabacteraceae; genus JAFFTF01. The sequence goes on along the minus strand of JAFFTF010000004.1, from coordinate 145,849 downwards.
GCCTCCAACCGCTCCACGCTTTGCAGGATGCGTCCGCGCAGGTCATAGCGCACGCTTGCAAGCCGCGAGGGCTGTTCAAGAGCGGGTCGAGTGGTCATCGGTGGATCTTTTCTGAGTCGGTTCGAAGTCGCGCTCGGGCCCGGTATGCACGTCGCGTTGCACTGATTTTACGGGAGGTGCTGAGCGCTCGGTCGCAGCGGCGATTCTGGCAGCGGTACCGTGCGTCACACCGGTCACGCGCGAGCGGCGGGCTGGGCGGCCAGCTGGACAGTGGGCTCTGCGCCTTCGGCGGCGCAGCGCGCCACCAGCTCGGGCAACGATTCCGCCAGGTCGTCGGCGTATCGATTCACGAACGCCACGAGCGCGTACCTGATCGCGCCGACGTTGACGGCGTTACCAAGCTGCTTGTAGGTGTGGCCGAGCGCCTGCTCGCCGAACGTGAAATCGTCACCGAAACCCTGCAACCTCGCCGTTTCGCGCGGGGTGAGGCGGCGGCGGCGCGGGCCATAGATCGAGGTCTGGGTGATCGCCACGAGCGCGGGAACGTACGTGGCCTTCTTCGCGCGGATCCCCGACGGCCGCAGGTGCATGAGGCAATCCCACAGCGACTCCGCGTCTTGCGCCTGCCACTCGAGCTTGCGGCGCGAGAGGGGAAACTCGTCGAGGCCCTCCCGCCGCGCGGCACGCAGCCACGCGTCGATGGTGCCCCGATGCGCCTCGTAGTAGCGCGAGTTTTTCAGCACGAAGGCGCGCTTCCACGCGGGCAGGGAACCGAGCCACGCGGCGTCCAGGCTCGATTCGGGCACGAAATAATCGGCCCAGATTGGAAACCCGGGCAGCTGTTCGCCGCGGGCGCGCATGCGTTGCACGAGGTCGTCCCATACGGTGATCCACCGGGTTTCGTCGGCGCTCAGCCGGTACGTGGCGAGGTTCTCGATCTCCGCATCGGGCTGCAGCACGGGGCGGCCGCCCAGGTAGGGCAGCGGCGTGGCCGCGAGATCCCAGCTCTGCGGGTCGAAACCCTCGTACGGGCCGCGCGGCAGGGTGGGTTCGGTCTCGGACGCCCCGGTGGCCCGGTCTCCCTTATATATACCGAGAATGAACACGCGGTCGCGCACCTGCGGTGCCCCGCCGCGCTCGGGCGGTATCTGATGGGGCGAGACGATCATGGGCGTGTGGCTGACCTCGTAGCCGAGCGCTTCGAGCGAGGCGATGATGGTGTTCCACGTGTCGCGGTGGCGCGGGCCGGCGAGGTTGCGGACGTTTTCGAGAAACACGAGCTTCGGGCGGCGGTGCTGCAGCACGCGCAGGATGTTGAAGAACAGGGTGCCGCGGGTCTGATCGAGCACGCCGAGTTGGGCACCCGATTTGCTGAAGGCCTGACAGGGGAACCCGCCAGCGAGGATGTCGTGGGTCGGTACCCGCGTGGCGTCCGGGCTGTTCTCGGGAAGGCCGTCTTGCGGGGCGTCGTCGTTGATGTCGCCGCTGAGCAGCGGCCTGCCCGGGGCCGGGGTGACGTCGTGGCCCCAGTTCAGGGCGTAGGTGGAGCGCGCGTGCGGGTCGATCTCGCTGACGTAGACGCAGCGCCCGCCGAGGCTCGCGAGGGCCGCGTGGAACCCGCCGATGCCCGCGAAGAGGTCGGAGAACGTGAAGGCTGGGCTGCTCGCGCCTTCGGTTACAGGATGCTGGCGAGCCTCGGGCTCGCTGTGGCCGCTGTCTCGCTGGCACTCGTCGACGTTCACACTCACCCGAACAGCTTACCGGGCGGGCCGGCGGCGAGCCGGGGTGTCCCAGGCCGGCGGGTCTGCGGGTCGCGGGGGTCTAGACTGCGAGCGAAAGGGAGCCACGAAAGGTGATGATGAACGAGTCGAATCCGAACGTGCGGGGGGTGCGCAGGCGCGCCGCTCTCGTGGCCTCGGCGCGCGCGCTGTTTGCGAGCGCCGGGTACAGCGGCGTCTCAATGTCGCAGATCGCGAGCCACGCGGGGGTCACGCACGCGGGGCTGCTGTATCACTTCGCCACCAAGGAGGAGGTGCTCGCCGCGGTGCTCGAAGGGCAGGCCCCGCGCGATGCCGAGACGGGGTCGCGCGGCGCCGGGTGCTTCGAGAGGTTGCGGGCGCTCGTGGCGAGCAACTCGGAGGATTTCGAATGGATGCGGCTGTTCTCGACTCTCACCGGAGAGGCCGTGAGCGAGGAACACCCGCTGCACGACTCGTTCGCGCGGCGGTACGCGGAGATTGAGCGTTCCCTCGCGCGGCAGCTCACTGAGGTCGCGGCGGTTGCGGGGCGCGAGGTTAGCGAAGGCGAGGCGCGGTCGCTCGCGCGGCTGCTGATCGCCGCCATGGACGGCCTGCAGGTGCAGGCGACGATGCAGTCGGCGGACTCTGCGCGCGCGGCCGCGCGCATGCGGGAGGATTTCGACCTGGCGCTCGACTTGGTGCGGGCGCGGCTCGGGCCGGGCTCACTGACTTCATAAATTATATAAGCAAAACCGGGGCGACTCGGAGGCAAAGGCAGGCGACTTCTGCTAGCCAAGGGACGCTTGCGAGCGGACTCGATTTGCATAAGAGCAGGTGGATGGCTTTCAATTTGCGACTTTTGGAGTTTAGAGATTCTTTGCTAAATTCGCTTTGACATGCGAAAAAACTGGATTATGGTTGTAAGCGACATCACAGTTGCGAGGCCGAGGTGCTCACCTCGGCCGTTCACGAATGTTCGAACCATGAGAAAGATTTCACCCAGGGGCAAGCGCAGGTTGGGCATCTTCGGTCTGGTGACGGCCGCGGTTGCCCTGGCGGCGACGCCCGCCTTGGCTCAATCCATCCCCTACCACCAGTGGGCAGGCATTCGGCCCGGGGCCATTAGCCCGGAGTCGTGGAGTGTTGCCGCAGGCGGAACATTCTCCACCGCGATCGGTAATTGTAGCCCCTACGGAAGTGTCGGCAATATTGGCACAGCGGTCTGGAACGTGCGGCGACCAGGACTTTTAGGGAAGACCGCGTACTACGGTGAGAAGGCTGCAGACTGTCCTTCTAAATCTTACGTGACCTTCACGTGGCAGCACGGAGGGGGTGATCCGGCACCAGGGAATCAACTCGTCTTTGCCAGGCTTGCATCGGGCAGCACAACTCCGATCACAGTCTGGTGGTCGTTGAACTGAGCCTGAATCACTGTTCATTCGTTGTGGTGCCGCCCATGTGGCGGCACTCAGCGATGTATCTCCGAGGGCATTCATGCGCATCCAACTCAAACTATGGCGGGCTACCGTTCTCTTCACCCTTACTGCCGCGCTCTCCGCGGGATTTGCCATCTCCAGCGCCCTCACTCCCGGTGGTCGCGACTCCTATGGGATCTTTTCACAGCGCTATTTGCTGACCCCCGCTCTCGCCGCCCTTGGCGCGGGCTTGATGGCTTGGAACTCTGCTGCTCTGCGTAAGCAGGGGTTTTGGGCGCGCGTTAGTCTCCGTAGTTCGACGTGGCGCATCATAGTGCCGAGTACCGTGTTCTCGCTGACGGTCACGTTATCGGTCCTCATTTCGGTCGCCGTCATGCTGATCGCACGTGGCGCTTGGGGTGGCGTCGACGGCATGCTAGTACCGGTTTACGGTGCCATTCTCTTCGCGACGTCGACGTGGTCCATCGCGCTTGGCATCTGGTTGCCGCGACTGCTGGCGAGTATCGCCGCGTTGGCGAGCACGTTCTTCGCGCTCTTCATGCCGCAAACCATGACCGTCGCATGGCCGCGCAGCGTCGTTGGTCTAGCCAGTGAGGCCACTCAGTACAATGCGCCAGCCCCGGAGGTCTACGTAGGAACCGCCCTGTGGGCGGCAGGCGCAACAACCCTGGCAATCGCGGTATGCCATACAAAATTGCACAGTTCAGACCCTCACACCACACGCGGCCGAGTCTTTGCTCTCAGTGTCGCCGCAGCCACAATCCTGGGGGTGAGTGCGTGGGCCAGCGTACGCAACCTGAACTATCAACCCATGTACGACCGCGGCCTGCCCATCGTCTGCTCGGGAGGCCACCCCAATTGGTGCGTTCTCTCGAGAAATCGGGAGAGTCTGCCGTACTTGCAGCGCTTCGATGCCGCGATTATCGCAACCGAGCGAGAAACGGGTGTGCCCTGGGTCAATCTGTCCGAACGCGGCCCCGCCGGGCTGGTTGCGACGGTAACTGAAAACAATAAGAACCATCTCTACACGGTCAACCTCGAGGGAGACTTGGCAACTACCGGCGACCGACTCCTCGACGCGATTTACGGCACTGCGTATCCCTGCCCCAACGTGCCGCCCTACCAACAAGAACAGGCCGTATTCACACTCCGGCAATGGTGGAAGTACCACCTGTACCCCAAGGTGGGGCTGCCCACCGACGGCATGCTAACGTACGACTCCTTCACGCCGGAGTTGCTCTCGTGGCCCCTCGAACGCCAACGCACGTGGCTGCAGTCAGTGCTCGACACCAACAAGCAGTGCACCAACATGCCCCCGCTACCCCTCAACCTCAAATAGCCTCCCATGCGCATCCACCTCGCTCCGTGGCGACCGTTCGCACTGCTGACGGTCGCCATCGTCCTGGCCGTGGGGTTCACCGTGTCTGACACCATGACCGCGGGAGGTAGCGATTCCTACAGCGTCTTTGCCAAGCGATTTCTGCTCACTCCCGCGCTGGCCGCAGTCGGTGCCTGCGTCATGGCGTGGCTCTCGGCGACACTGCGCTCTCAGGGTTACTGGACCCGCACCACGAACCGAAGCGTTCTGCTGCGCATCAGCGTTCCGAGCGCCACGTTCACCCTCGTACAGTTGGCAGCCATCCTGGTCTCGGTCGCCATCATGATGACCGCCAGACGCGCGTGGGGCCCCGTCGACCTACCGCTGGTGCCGGTCTACGGTGCCATGCTGTTCGCCACCTCGGCGTGGAGCATCGCCCTCGGACTGTGGCTACCCCGGCTCATCGCGAGCATCACCGCCCTCGCCAGCACATTCTTCATACTCTTCATGCCCCAAACTCTGACCGTGGCCTGGCCCCGCAGCGTCGTCGGCCTCGCCACGGCCCCGTCGTCGTACTACATCCCCGCGCCAGAAATCTATGCGGGCACCACGCTCTGGGCGGCGGCCGCCACCGCGCTCGCCTTCACAGCCGTTCTCTACCACCTACGCCGCAACGAGCCCGGAGCGCAAAACCAACGAACCCTCGCAGTCGGTTCGCTCGTTGCGCTACTGCTCGGCGGCGGCGCCGTCGCCAGCGTTCGCAACCTCAACTTTCAACCCATGTACGACCGCGGCCTGCCCATCGTCTGCACTGGCGGACACCCCAACTGGTGCGTACTCGAAAAGTACCAACGCAACATCCCGTACCTGCAACGCTTCGATGCCGCGATCATCGCCACCGAGAAAGAAACCGGCGTCCCCTGGGTAAACCTCACGGAACGAAGCCCCGAAGGACTCATAGCAACCGTCACCGAAAACAATAAGCGCGGTCTCGTCACCGTATACATGGACGGAACCTTGCCTCTAGCCGCCGAGCGAGTATTCGATGGAATCTACGGCACTGCGTACCCGTGCCCCAATGTGCCCCCGTATACACAAGGCCAAGCTGCCTATACCTATGCGCAATGGTGGAAGTACCACCTGTACCCCAAGGTGGGGCTGCCCACCGACGGCATGCTAACGTACGACTCCTTCACGCCGGAGTTGCTCTCGTGGCCCCTCGAACGCCAACGCACGTGGCTGAAGTCGGTGCTCGACACCAACAAGCAGTGCACCAACATGCCCCCGCTACCCCTCAACCCCCTCTAGGCACATCATGAGCATTGAGTTTCGAGACATCACCTTCGTCTACGGCCGCCGCCGCACCCTCGTGCTGCATGACTTCACGTGGTGCCCCACCGGCACCCGCACCGTACTGCTCGGGCCCAACGGAGCGGGCAAATCCACGCTGCTTAAGATAGCTGCGGGCCTGCACGCACCCCGCAAGGGCACCTGCACCCTCGCGGGGCTCTCGTGGGCTCGACGCGGCGACCGCGCCGAGTACTCTCGCACCCTCGGGTGGATGCCGCAGAACATTCACGCCCTCAGTGCACTGACCACACTCGACCAGGTCACCTACGCAGGCTGGTTGCGCGGCCTCAGCACCCAGGAGGCCAGGCGGAACGCCCAACTCACCCTCGAGCGAGTGGGCCTGACCGACAAAATGACGGCCCGCGCGTCCACCCTCTCGGGAGGCCAGCTGCGGCGCGTGGGCCTCGCCGAAGCCCTCGTGGCCGCGCCCCGGTACCTCATTCTCGATGAACCCACCGCGGGCCTCGACCCCAGTCAGCGCACGCGCTTTCACGACATCCTGAATGGCCTCGACGACGTACACCTGCTGATTTCTACGCACGACATCGACGATCTCGACACCACCTACGACACCGTGGCCGTGCTGGCGCAGGGCACCATGAAGTTCGACGGGCCCGTGGACGAGTTCTACGCGCACGGAGCCTCCGCCGAGAAGCTCAGCGACACTCAGCGCGCCACGCGCGCCTACGAGCACTTCGCCCTCGACCCGGACGCCTGACATGCGCACCTGGCTCGCCGTGCGCTACACCCGCTTCGCCCTGCCCGCGAGCCTCGCCCTGCTCGTGCTCACGTGGGCACTCGCGCAGCAGAATATCGTCGTGGACCGCCTCATCGGGGTCGGCAAAAACACCGTCAGCCTGGGCCTTTACGTCGCGGCCCTGCAATCGAGCCTTATCTTCGCCTACGCCCTCGGGGGCAGCATCGAACGCGAAAAAATCTCGGTGCGCCAGCCGCTCCTGCGCGTTCGCATCGCCGCCCTCGGCCTCGCGGCCATCACCGGCGGGCTGCCCCTCGCGGTCGGCGCCGCGATGGGCGACGCCGCCCTGCTGCTCGTGGGCGCCGCCACCCTCGGCTTTCTCGGCACCAACCTCGTCGTCGCCGCCGTGAGCACCCTACCGGCCGGGGCCAGCGCGGCGTTCCTGTACCTCATGCTGTCGACGTTTGCCGCCAATCAATCGGGCCAGATCAACTACGCCATGTGGCCGCTCGTCGGGCGCATCGAGCCGACACTGTTCGTCCTCACGACGAGTCTCCTGGTCGTGGGGGTCGCAGTCGGCCCGTGGTCCCTGTATCGTCGCGCCTCCCGCTGAGCGGGTAGCCCGGACGCACCTCGGGCCGGGCTGGTAGGTCGGCCTGCGTGCCAGCGGGCCACCGGAGCGTCCGCAATGGAGTCAAAAATTGCCTTTGCCAACAAGTTTCTAAAGTTTTGTTGACAAACTTTGAAGCGATTCATCATGCTTGCTGAGGGCCCCACCGTCGGGGCCAACCGCCCCCCAAGGAGTACGCATGAAAGCACGCGCGTCACAGCAGCCGCGAGCGCACCGCAGCCGGCGCAGGGCCCTCGGCCTGGCCGCCAGCGCCGCCCTTTTCGCCAGCCTCGGCCTCAGCGCCGCCACCCCGGCTCACGCCACGCCACCCCAACAGCCCGACCTCGGCATCCGCACCGCGAAGGTGCTCACCGTCGACGGCCTGCGCTTCAAAGACCTCGACGGCAACGGCGAACTCACCCCCTACGAAGACTGGCGCCTCACCCCGCAGGAACGCGCCGACGACCTCGTCGCACGCCTCGACCTCGCCCAGCGCGCGGGGCTGCTCGTGCACGCGAGCCTCACCGGCTCGGGCACCTACGACCGCGAAGCCTTCGGCACCCTGCTGCACGACCGCCACGTATCGACCTATATTTCGCGGCTCGGCGTGGGCGCCGAAACCCTCGCGAGCGAAAACAACGCCCTGCAGGAGGCCGCGGAGGCCGAGCCGTTCGGCATCCCCCTCAAAATCAGCACTGACCCGCGCAACGGGTTTACCGTCACCGAGGGGCAGACGGTCTCGAACGGCGACTTCACGCCGTTCCCCGACGCCATCGGCATGGGCGCCATCGACGACCCCGACCTCACAAAGCGCATGGGCGCCCTGATCGCGGCGGAATACCGCGCGGTGGGCATCACCGAAGCCCTCTCGCCCCAGGCCGACATCAGCACCGAACCCCGCTGGAGCCGCCAGAACGGCACCTTCGGCTCCGTCGGCAGCGACGTCAAACCGCAGGTCAAGGCCTACATTCAGGGAATGCAGGGCAGCGACACGGGCCTCAGCACCGAGGGCGTCACCACAGTGGTCAAGCACTGGGTGGGCTACGGCGCGCAGGCCAACGGCTACGACAGCCACTACTACTACGGTCGCTACGCGGTGTTCCCCGGCAACAATTTCGCCGAACACCTCGTGCCCTTCGAAGGGGCCTTCGAGGCCGGCGCCTCGGGCGTCATGCCGACCTACTCGATTCTCAAGGACCTCGTACTCGGCGGCAAAGTGATCGAGCAGGTGGGCGCCAATCACAACGAGTACCTGCTGCAAACCCTGCTGCGCGGCCAGTACGGCTTCAACGGCGTGATCACCTCAGACTGGGGCATCACCAACGACTGCCCGCAGGAATGCCTCGACAACCGCCCGCCGAACTCGTTCGTGGGAACCTGGGGCGCGGGAATGCCCTGGGGCGTCGAAGACCTCAGCCTCACCGAGCGGTATGCGAGCGCCATCAACGCGGGCGTCGACATCATCGGCGGCGCCGACCAGCCGCAGCACATCGTTGACGCGGTGAACGAGGGGTTGCTCAGCGAGGAGCGTGTGGCCGAGGCCGCTCACCGCGTGCTCGTGCAGAAGTTCGAGCTCGGCCTGTTCGAGAACCCCTATGTCGACGTGGACGCCGCCGTGGCCACCCTCGGCAGCGACGCGCACCGGGCCCTCGGGCTCGAGGCGCAGCAACGCTCGCTCACGCTGCTCACCAACCGCGACGAGTCGCTTCCGCTCGCGGCGCCGCAGGGCAAGAAGGTGTACCTGTACGGCATCGACCCGGCCGCCGTGCGCGGCACGGGCCTCGTGCCGGTAGCCGAACCCGGCGCGGCCGACATCGCGCTCGTGCGCCTTGCCGACCCCAAAGGCGGAAACGACCTCACCGACCTTGACTTCAAGGGCACCGAGCCCGACTTTGTCGCCCTCAAGGCCGCGCACGACGCGGGGGCGCTCACCATCGCGTTGCCGCAGTTGTTCCGGCCGCTGATTCTCGGGAACGTCGCCGAGAACAGCGACGCCGTGCTCGCCAACTACGGGGCGAGCGACGAGGCCATCGTGAACGTCGTGCTTGGCAAGGCCAAGCCCGAGGGCACGCTGCCGTTTGAGTTGCCGTCGTCGATGCAGGCCGTCGCGGCGCAGCTCTCCGACGTGCCGAACGACTCCGCCGACCCGCTCTTCGCGTACCGGGCCGGGCTCGCCTACGCCGAGGCGGGCGAGGAGCCGACGACGGAGCCGACGGACGAGCCGACGACCGAGCCGACGACCGGCGGGACGACGACCGAGCCGACGACCGAGCCGACGACCGAGCCCACGACGGAGCCGAGCCCATCCGACTCAGGCCAGGCCGGTACCGCAGTCACGGCAACCGCCACGACAACGACGGCCCCCACGACGCCGCCAACGGGCACGGCCGCAGCCAACGCCACCACCACGGCGTCCGGGCCGACCGCCCTGGCCGCCACCGGTAGCGACCCGTGGCGCCCAGCGGTTATCGCGTCCGCGGCGCTGCTGGTCGGCGCGGCCCTGCTATGGGTCGGACGCCGCCGGGGTACGCGGGCATAGTCACCCCCGACCCGCGACCACGAGGGGCCGGCGGTTCGCAACGAACCGCCGGCCCCGTGCGTCCTGACTACGCAGCGGCGGGCGCGAGCACGATGTCGAAGCGAGCCCGGGCCCAATCCTGCCCGGCCAGGTCGCGGCCGTCCGGAGTGGGCGCGCCGGGTGCCTGCGGCTCGAACCGTTTGATGAGCGACTGCTTCACGCCGAACACCGAGTCGCCGATCTCGATCTGCGGGTCGCCCTCGACAAAGATGTGCGTCACGAGAGTGCGCAACCCCGGCGCGGTGACCATGAAGTGCAGGTGCGAGGCGCGCACGGGCGAGCGCCGCACGGCCTGCAGCATACGACCCACGGGGCCGTCGTGGGGTATCGGGTAGGGTGTCGGCGTGAGCGCCCAGAAGGTGAAGTTCCCCTGCTCGTCGGCGTTGAGATATGCGCGCCCCGCGACCCGCTCGTCGCCGTATTGCACGTCGTAGAAACCGTCCTCGTCGGCCTCCCACACCTCGATGCGGGCTCCCGGCACGGCACGGCCGCTCGTGTCGCGCACGGTGCCTTCGATCCAGCAGGGCTGCCCCTTGGCGCCCCCCGCGATGTCTCCGCCGAGCGGAATCTCGGGGGCGTCCTCCACGAAGAACGGCCCGAACACGGTGGCCTCGGTCGCGTCGCCCACCGCCTCGTTGTTGACCGCGATGGTCTGCATCGAGAGGCCCAGCACGTCGGAGAGCAAGATGAACTCCTGGCGCTTGTCGTCGGTGATGTGGCCCGCGGCGGTGAGAAACTCGATGCCCGCGCTCCACTCCGCCTCGGTGAGGCGCACCTCGCGCACGAAGGCGTGCAGGTGGCGCGTGAGCGACTGCATCACGGTTTTGAGTCGCGCATCGGGAGCGTGCTCGAACGAGGCGACCACGGTTTCGATCAGCTCTTCTTCGACCGCGCGCTGTTGCTCGCTGACGAGCGGGGTGTCTTGGGTGGTGGTGGTCATGAGGCTGCCCTTTCGGCCCAAGCGACGGCGCGGGTATCGATGCCCTCGCGCGCGGCGCTCAGTAGTTCGGTGAGACCCGCGGCGTCGACGGCGCGGGGGTTGGAGGCGGGGATAGCGGCGAGCGAGAGCTCGACCGCGAGCGGAATGTCGGCCTCGGCAAAGCCAAGGTCGGCCAGGTTGGTGGGGGCGCCGAGCGCCGCGCGCAACGCATTGAGGCCGTCCACGGCGGTCTTAGCCCCGAGGGCCTGCGCGATGCGGCGCGCCGCCTCGGGGGCGGCGCCCTCGTTGAACGCGAGCACATAGGGCAGCACGGTGGCATGCGTCTGGGCGTGCGGCAGGTTGAAGGTGCCGCCCAGCACGTGGCAGATCTTGTGGTGCATTCCCGAACCGGCCGACGCGAACGCCACGGCCGCGAGGTACGCACCGTAGAGCGTCCGCTCCCGCCCAGTGAGGTCGCTCGGGTTCGCCGTGACCTTGGGCAACCCCTCGCCGAGGGCGCGAATGCCCTCGACCGCGAGGGCGCTGTTGATCGGGTCCACTCGGGGTGCCCACAGCGAGTCGATGCAGTGCGCGAGCGCGTTCAGGCCGGACGCCACGGAGAGCCCCGCGGGCAGCGTCACGGTCAGTTCGGCGTCGTAGACGACCGCCTCGGGCAGCACGCGCGGGTCAACCCCCGTGGTCTTGCGCGCAGCCTCGGTGAGGCCCCACACGTTGGTCGCCTCGGAGCCCGCGTAAGTGGTGGGCACCGCGACGATGGGGAGCCCGCTCGTGAGGGCGATGGCCTTCGCGAGACCGGTGGTCGAGCCACCGCCGACGCATACCAGCAGGTCAATACCGTGTTCGGCAGCGGCGGCGCGCGCCCGCTCGGCCGTCTCGAGCGGCACGTGCTGCACGACGTCGTGGTGGGTCAGCGCGACCTCGATCTGCGCCGTGACGCGGGCCGCGATGGGCGCCTCGAACTCCGAGGCGATCACCATCACCCGCTTTGCGCCGAGTCGCGCGACCTCGGCGGCCACATTGTCGGCGGCCTTGCCGCTGCCAAAGAGGACGCGCTGGCCCAGCGTTTCGTGGTGAAATTCGAGTCCCATAATGCTCCGTTCGGGTTTAGCGGCCTGCGGCTGCGAGGGTTGGAGCGGCCGTGGTTTGAGCGGCGGAAGCCGAGAGCCCCGACGCGGGGTCGCGGTGCAAGATGGCCGCGAGCGCCGCGATGAGCTCGGCTTCGGGGTCGCTCGCGAGGCTGGGGCAGCGCCACCCGATGTGCTTGTCAGGGCGCACGAGCACCGCTCCGTCCTCCTCCACCTGGCGCAGGTCCTCCCACGCAAAATAGAGGTCGCTGACCTCCTGGCCGGGGCCGATCACCACGGTGCGCAGGTTCACGCCGAATGCGCTGCCAACGCGGGCCGCGGCGTCCGCCCAATCGGCCCCGGTCACGCCCGTGAGCAGGGTAAAACCGTCGTAGGGGGCGAGGTCGTGGGTCGAGAGCTTGCGCATGCTGTCGCCGACCCACGCGTGGGGCAGCCGTGCGCCGGGGTACGTGGTGGGCTCGTAAAAGAGTTCGGCGTCGCGTTCGGGAGCGGGTCGCAGCGTTCCGTCGGGCACGATCGCGGTGGATTCGTAGCACTGGCCGAGCTCGACGCCGTGCGCGTTGAATTCGTAGTTCTTCAGTTCCATGGCCCGCTTGATGGCGGCGCGCTTGGCACGCCCCTCGGGGGTGTTGTCTTTGCGCGAGGCGATACTCGCGGCCATCTGTTCGGGAGTGTCGGCGTTGTCGACGCCGAGCGCCTCGAAGAGCTGGCCGAACTCGCGGCTCGATTGATTGGCGCGCGTGACGATCTGTCGAGCGACGGGCGCGCGCTCGGTGGTGTAGGTGTCGAGCAGCTCGGGCCCCGCGGTGCCGTTCAGCACGGCGGCGATCTTCCACGCGAGGTTGTAGGAGTCTTGAATCGACGTGTTGGAGCCGAGCCCGTTGCTCGGCGGATGCTTGTGCACGGCGTCTCCCGCACAGAACACGCGCCCGCGGTGCAGCGTGGTGGCGTACTGCTCGTTGTTGCCCCACAGCGAGACCCCGGTGATCTCGACCTCGAGATCGGGGGCACCGATGAGGTTGCGGACGATCTGCTTGGCGTCGTCTGTGGTGACCTCGGGGGCGGGCTGGTTGATGTCGAAGCCCCACACGATCAGCCACTCGTTCCACGGGCGCACCATGCGCACGAGGCCCGTGCCGATGCCGCCGATGTTGGAGCCGGGCTGAACCACCCAGTACAGCACCGAGGGGCGGTGGCCCACGAGTTCGGCGATGTCGGCCTTGAAGGTGATGTTCATCGAACCCGCGATGTCCATGGCGCCCTCGTAGGGCAGCTGCAGGTCGGCGGCGACCTGGGAGCGGGCGCCGTCGGCGCCGATCAGGTACTTGGCGCGAATGGTGTATTCGGTGCCGGTGAGTCGGTTGAATACGCGTACGCTGACCCCCTCGGCGTCCTGGGTGTGCGAGCGGTACTCGGTGCTGAACTGCGTTTGGGTGCCGCGCACGGTGGCATTCTTCACCAGGATCGGTTCGAGGTACGTCTGCGGGATGTCGCAGTTCAGCGAGGGCGAGGCGAGTTCGTAGTCGGCGTGCCGGCGCGGGTGGGTGCCCCAGCTGAGGATCCGCCCGATCTCTTCGCCCGCGATCGAGGTGCAGAACACGGTGTCGCCGATCAGCGCGTGCGGCGTGGCCTCGGCGAGCACCTGGTCTTCGATGCCAAGGTCTCGGAAGATCTCCATCGTGCGCTGGTTAGTGATGTGGGCGCGGGGGGTGTTGGCGGTCCACCGGTACTTGGTGATCATGATGTTGGGGACGCCGAGGGTAGACAAAAACAGGGCGGCCGACGCGCCCGCGGGCCCCGAGCCGACGATGAGTACGTCGGTCTCGACGACCTGGGTTTCTGGCACCGCGGTTTCTGCGACGCCGTCGTTGAAGATGACCATGGCAACCTCTCGAGTGGGGCTCCCTCGCGGGAGTGAGAACTGGATCACGTCGAGTCTGGTACACCGCCAAATATATGGCAAATATTAATTATTGGGGCCTGGCATATAGAAAGCATATATCGCGGACGCACGCGCCCCCGACCCGCCCTAACCCCCTTGGCCCGCCTCCCGGGCCATCTCGATGAACCGCAGCGCCGCGGGCTTCTGAGAACCCAGCTCGGACCACACCATCGACCCCTCCAGCACCCCCACCTGGGGGCAGATGTCGCGCGTGACGATGTGCCCACTCGACAACTCGGCCACCGAGGCCGGCATGATCGAGACGCCCATGCCCGCCGCGACGAGCGGCACGGCGGTCTGCAGCGTCGACACGTAGCGCACCTCGCGGGGGTGCAGACCACGCCCGGCCCACACCGACTCGACCTGTTCGGCCAGCCCGGGAAAACCGGGGTGCCGATTGGGCAGGATCCACGACTCTCCCATGAGGGTTTCGAGGTCGACGACCTCGGGTGCATCAGAAAACCGCGGCGGCAGCACCGCGAGCAGCGGCATGAGCACGATGCGCTGCACCTTGACCCCCGCCGGCACCAGCTGTGCGAGCTGCGCGGCATCCGAGGTCGCCACGAAGCCGACGTCTACCTGCCCATTGCCCACTTGTTCGATCACTCGGTCGGGGGACGGGTCAGAGAGGTCTATGGAGACATCGGGGGCGAACTCGGCGAACGCCTTGAGCAGGGGCGGCAGGTGCGCCCACGCGAAGGTAGGCACTGCCGCGATGTGCAGCTGACCAGAGAGGCCCTGGCCGAGGGCCTTGAGATGAGACTCGATGCGCTGCGCATGGTGCAGCAGGGCGCGGCCGCTCGTCGAGAGGTACTCCCCCGCCGCCGTGGGGGCCACCCCGTGCGGGAGGCGGCGCAGCAGCTTCACTCCGAGCTCTTTCTCGAGCTGAGCGATCGCGAGGCTCAGCGGCGGCTGGGTCATGTGCAGCGATGCGGCGGCGCGCGAGAACGAGCCCTCGTCGGCGACGGCCAGGAAGTACGCGAGTTGCCTGAGATTCATATACACATTCTAAATACCCAGCCATTGCATTTGGTATTTGCTGAATAGTGGCGCGTCCCACAGAATCGAACCACAGCCCGTGCACACCGACGTGCCGGCGGGAACCGAAGGAGGTTCGCATGCGACTCAGAGCCACACTGGCCATTCTCACCGTCATCCTGATGCTCACGAGCGGCTGCGGGGTCGGCCAGGGCAGCGCCAAACTGCTCGGCCCCGACGACACCATCAAAGTAGGCGTCGTCCCCACCGTCGACTTCGTGCAGGTCTACATCGCGCAAGAGGAGGGCCTCTTCGCCGCCGAGGGCCTCCACGTCGAAACCCAGATCATGCAAAACGCCGCCGCCATCGCCCCCTCCGTCATCAACGGCCAACTGCAGTTCGGTGCAGCCGCCATCGTGCCGTTCCTCGCCGCGGCCAACAAGGGGCTCCCCGTCACCGCCGTCGCCAACTCCGCCGACGTGCCCCAAGACCCAGCGCAAGATGTCGCAGCCCTCGTCGCCACCGAGGCGTCCGGAGTCACCCGACCCCGCGACCTCGAAGGCAAGATCGTGGCCGTCAACGCGCTCTCCTCGATCCTCCACATCGCCGCCGCCGAGAGCATCCGCGCCGACGGCGGCGACCCGAGCAAGGTCAACTTCGTGGCCATGCCCCTGCCCGACATGATGACGGCCCTCCAGCAAAACCGCATTGCCGCGGCCAGCGTCGTCGAACCCTTCGTTTCGATCAGCGCGAACCTGCCCACGCGAGTGCTCGCCCACCCGTATACGGAGGCCATGACCAAAGACGCCACCTACGCCATCATCTTCTCCGCCACCCCGTTCACCGAACGCAACCCCGAAACCGTGACGAAGTTCGTGCGCGCCCTCGACAAGGCCAACGACATCGCCGCCGCCCACCCCGAAAAGGTGCAACAGATGCTCGTCAAATACGGCAAGCTCGACCCCACCGTCGCCGCCAGCATGAAACAGCCCAGATTCGGCACCCAACTCTCCCCCGCGGCCTTCGACAACGCCCTCACCCTCATGACTGACCTCGGCTACATGCCGCACAGCACCCTCAAGGGATCGGAGCTGATCTGGAAATGACCGCCACCCTCACCCGGGTCACGGCGCCACCGCGCGCCACCCGCCCACGCCGCCCCCGGCGCGTCCACCTCGGTATCCTCGCGGTGCTCGCCATCTTCATCCTGTGGGAGATCGCCGCCCGCACCGGCCTGCTGCCCGCCACCACGTTCCCCGCCGCGAGCGCGGTGCTCGGCGAACTCGCGCGGCAAATCATCACCGGAGCCTTCTGGGCCGCCGTGTGGGACACCCTCTCGGTCGCCCTGCTCGGGCTCGTGCTGATCGTCGCTATCGCCTCGCCCGTCGCCCTGCTGATCAGCGTCTCGCGCGTGGTGCAGGAGTCCACGTGGGTCGTCATGGAGTTTCTCAAGCCGATCCCGCCCGTCGCGCTGATTCCGCTCGGGCTCCTGCTGTGGGGCCCCTCGCCCGGCATGAAACTGTTTCTCGTGGTCTTCGGCGCCATCTGGCCCCTGCTCACGCAGCTGATCTACGGGTTCAAAGAAACTGACGGCGTCGCGCGCGACATGGCCCGCAGCTACCGCCTCGGGCCGTGGCTCACCATCACGCGACTGATCTTGCCCTCGGTGACACCCTTCGGCCTCACGGGCCTGCGCATCTCGGCCGCCATCGCCATCGTCATCTCCATCGTCACCGAAATGATCGGTGGCGCCGAGGGCCTGGGGCAGAACATCGTCGTCGCCCAATCGGCCAACGCCCTGACCGAAATGTACGCCCTCATCATCGCCGCCGGCCTGCTCGGTCTCGGCGTCAACCTGGCGTTCCGCCTCGCCGAGAAACCGCTCTTGTTCTGGCACGCCTCGATTCGACAGGAGGCCACCCGATGACCACCCTCGCCCCCTCCCGCCGCCCCGCCGCGGGCCCCTACTCGGGGTGGCGCTTATGGACGCTCCGGCTCTGGCTTCCCTGCGCCCTCCTCGTCCTCTGGTGGCTCTCCACGGCTGGCTCCACGTCACTGTATTTTCCGCCCGCCTCGGAGGTCTTTGCGACCATCGGGCGCGACTGGCTCGGCCCGGGCTTCACCGAAAACCTCGTGCCCAGCGTCCTGAAGTTCCTCGCGGGGTTCGTGCTCGCCGCGCTGCTGGGCATCGGCGGCGGACTCGTGATCGGCATGTCCCCCACGCTGCGCGCGCTCACCGAACCCGTGATTCAATTCCTGCGTTCCCTGCCGCCGCCCGTGCTGCTGCCCCTTGGCCTCGTACTGTTCGGCGTCGGGCCCGTCATGAATGTCGCCATTATCGTGATGGGCGCCGTGTGGCCCACGCTGCTCAATACCATCGACGGGGTGCGCTCGCTCGACCCGCAACTGGTCGACATGGCCCGCAGCTACCGGCTCACCCTGCGTCAACGCATCACGGCCGTCATTCTGCCCAATGCCGGCCCCCAGATCTTCGCGGGCCTGCGCACCACGCTGCAAATGTCGATCATTCTCATCGTCGTCGCCGAAATGGTGGCCTCCACGCAGGGCATCGGCTTCTACGTCTTGAACTCCCAGCAGACCTTCGAGGTGACCAAGACCTGGGCCGGCACGATCGTGCTCGGGGCCCTCGGTTACCTCGCCAACCTTGTATTCATCCGTTGCGAACGGTACGTGCTGCGCTGGCAGCACGGCCTTCGCGCCAGCACAGGAGGCGCGTCATGACCAGCACCACCACCCCCGAGGTTCTCCTCTCCGTCGAAGACCTCCAAAAGAGTTACGGCAAAGCGCAGATTCTCGCCGGCCTCGAGTTCTCCATTTCGCGCGGCGAGTTCGTCTGCATCGTCGGGCCGTCCGGCTCGGGCAAGACCACGCTCCTTAGGTGCATCGCGGGGCTGCTCGACGCGAGCGGCGGCCGCACCGTCTTCGAGGGCGAAACCGTCACGGAGCCCCCCGCGAAGCTCGCGGTCGTGTTCCAGGACTACAGCCGCTCGCTGCTGCCCTGGCTCACGGTCAGCGAAAACATCGAACTGCCCATGCGCAACAAGTTCGCCAAGGCCGAGCGCGCCGAACGGATCCTCACCGTGCTGCGGTCGGTGGGCCTCGCCGACAAGGGCGACCTCTACCCGTGGCAAATGTCGGGGGGCATGCAACAACGCGCGGCCATCGCCCGCGGCCTGGCCTACCAGCCCGACGTACTGCTCATGGACGAGCCGTTCGCCGCTGTGGACGCGCAAACCCGCATCGAACTCGAAGACCTCGTACTCAAGGTTCGCGACGACTTTGACACCACCATCGTCTTCGTCACCCACGACATCGACGAAGCCGTTTATCTCAGCGACCGCGTCATCGTGCTTTCGGGAGCGCCCACCAAGGTCAACGAGATCATTCCGGTCAACCTGCCGAGCCCCCGCGACCAGGTCGACACCAAATTGCTACCCGAGTACGCGACGCTGCGCGCACACGTGCTCAACCTGATCCACCACGCCAAGTCCCACGCCAGCATCTAGACGCTCGCCGACTGTTCGAAGGAAAAATGAACGTGAACTCGACCTGCCAAACCGTCACCACCGAGGCGTCCCGCGCCTACCGCACCCGCGTGACCCTACTGGGCACCGCGGGCGGACCGCCCTGGTGGGACGACAGCGACCGCACTGGCATCGCCACCGCCATCACCGTCAACGACGCCGTCTACCTCATCGACTGCGGAGAAGGCTGGGGGCCGCAATTTCGCAAGTCGGGCATCGGCCCGGCGGGGTTTCAAAAGGGCCTCGACAATGTGCGGGCCCTGTTCATCACCCACCACCACTCCGACCACATGGTCGACTACCCCAATTTGCTGCTGCTCGCGTGGCATAACGGCTCCGACGGCCTCCAGCAGCCCATTCGCGTGATCGGGCCCGGCAATCGCGGCGAGCTGCCGCCGATCTTCGCGCCCGAAAACCGCGCCGAGATGCCCGAGGTGTTCGCCCCCGAATGCCCCACCCCCGGTCTCGAAGAGTCCACCCGCCTGCTGCTGCGGGCCTACGCCACCGATATCAACGACCGCATGCGCGATAACGCCAAACAAGACCTGCGCGAACTGTTTGAGTTCTCTGACATTCAGATTCCCGCGGCCGTTAACGTGGCCCCCAACGACGACCCCAGCCCCGAGATGGAGCCCTTCGAGATCTACCGCGACGAAAACATTCGCGTCACGGCAATTTTGGTGGACCATCGCCCCGTCTACCCGGCCTATGCGTTCCGCTTTGAAACGCCCGATGGCTCCATCGTGATTTCGGGTGACACCGGGGTCTGCGGCAACCTCGTGAAGATCGCGCGCGACGCCGACATTCTGCTTCACGAGTGCATCGACATGGACTGGGTGGACTCCCTGCTCGGCCCCGACTCGGCGCGCCCCGACCCCAACCTGATGCAGCACATGCTCGCGGCTCACACGTCGATTCAGCAGGTGGGGCCTCAGGCCGAAGCTGCGGGAGTGAAAACGTTGGTGCTCACTCACCTCGTGCCGGGCAACACGCCGGTGGAGAAGTGGCAGGGCGCGCAGGAGGGCTTCAGCGGCCGCCTCGTCGTGGGCGAAGACCTCATGCACCTCGTGCTCGGCGAACCCCGCACCGCCGCCGGGGCCAGCGCTGGCGCGGATGCCTGCGAGGAGGTCGCGGGGGCCCGGTACGCAGCCGCGGGGGCCCGCTGACGTTGCTTAGGTTGGCCTGAACCGACGAATCACTACGCGGAGAGCCGCACGCGCGACACGTAGTGTGAGTACAGCGCCACGGCCACGATGACGACCGGCAAGAGAAGTAAAGCCATCAAGAGTTTGGCCCCCGATGCACTGAGTGAAATGAGAAACCAGGGCATCGGGGGGATGGTCATTCCGATCAAGCCATATGCGAGAGGCGATAACCAGGCCCAGTGTGCACTCATGCAGCATGTCAGCGCCAAGCACAGGATTAGCATGACGGCGGTATTTGAGAGCGACACCAGCCATGCATGATGCGCCCCGGAGGCGATGGCACTGGGTAGCGAGCCGGCGAGGCAGAGAACAGTTATGGCTAGGCGATACCGAAAGTCCAGGCTGAGGGCTTCGCGGCTACGAAACGGTTCAGCCCATCGAATACGTGAGAACAGGGCTGAGGTGAAGATCGGCCCGGTCAGTCACGGATAGTACAGGTAACCGTATGCCAGGTTGTCGCCAAAGTCTTGAGCTGCGGGCACGGCCACCGTCGAGATGAGGGTCGACAAAATGGCGACGGCCATGATCGCCACGACATGCCCCGTTGCCCGGCGGGCGCGGGCAAACAGCCACAGAGAACGCCATTCCGCCGACTGCACGTCACCCCGCATCTGTCTCGCCCTCCCCACCGACGCACTGCGGGAACTGCACTTCGGCCCAAGCGCTCGATGCATCCTCACTCGCTGGCATGGCGCGCTGCACTACCTCGAATTTCAAGGCCTCGCGGTCACCGCGAACAGTCGCAAGCAGCCACAATTCACGCCCCAGAAGTACGTTCGGGTCGATGCCGTCGCAGGTATGCCAGCGCGCGGCCACCCCGGCGATGTCCGACACTGCATCGCCAGAGCGAGTTGCGACGAGAGATAGCCGGGCCTCCTCCGATGCCTGTGTGGCGAGACCAACCTGCACGTAGGTCGAAGGGGTAGCCTCTGCGGGTAGAGCGGCCCGCACCTCCAAGGCTGCGTCAAGTAAGCGAGGCATGAACCTCACATCGTCGAGCGCGACGCACACGGTCACACCGCTTTGTGTCGTGCACTCAAATTTTGCGCCGCTTCGGCCTGCCAGGTGGTCTCGTGGTGGCTGCGCCACGAACGCATACACTGCCAGCGCTAGGGTCGCCCCAGCGAACAGCGTGGCCGTGACCCGGACTGCCCGCCGTGGCCCCGCCAGCAGCAGACCGAGCGCAACGACACTGCCTGTCGCCATGGCCAACTGCAGCGAGTAGAACTCTTCGCCGATGGCCATTTCTGGGACGAGCACGCCGTTATTGACCGTGGAATAAATAGCAAACCCTGCTGTGTCTAGTGCGGCCAGGACGACTGGTGCCACGAAGCACACCGAAAGCACGAGCGGTATGGCAGCGAATAGCGGCAACGCGCGCCCCGCGGCGTGGCCTACCAAAACTTGCAGCACGGTAGCCAGCAGCGCCACGAGGATTGGCTGTGGATACACCAGCCCGGGACGGGACACTCCCAACGTGGCGGCAAACCCAGTGGCAGACACTATGGACCATAGGGCCACCCCCCGCGCAAAGAATTGTCAAGCCGAATCGATTATCAATTACTGCAGAAGCTGCGCAAATGAATATCCCCTTCTTCAAAAAGCACGCCCTCTCGCGCCCGTTTACGGGCTCTTCGGACATTGGGTGGGGGTTATGGGGTGAGGCCTCCGGCGGCGAGGAGCATGCGTAATCGGTAGTTGTTGCGGTTGCGGTAGCCTCGGGCGAGTCTGCGGTGGAGTTCGATGATCCCGTTGATGGCTTCGGTGCCGCCGTTGTTCGCGCGGTCGGTGGTGAAGTACGCCAGGAAGGCGTCTTTCCAGTGGCGCAGGGTGCGGCCCAGGCGTGCGATCTCCGGGATCGGACACGACGAGAATGACCCGACGACTTTCTTCGCGATCCGCCTCCCGTCGAGGAGATCCTTCAAGTGATAGGCCGAGCGAAGTTCCTGCGCGCACTGCCACGCGACGTACACCTCCCCATGCGCCGACTTGGCCTCAATCGCCGCGGCGAACCTCGCGGGCTGCTGCGGTAGCGAGTTTCACGACGTGAAACGCATCCAGGACCGCGGTGGCATCCTCGAGTTTGTCGTCAATGGCGGTCTTGTACCCCGCGAACGGGTCTAACGCCGCCACGTGTACCTGCTGGCGCCACGCGTGGCCGCGTTTGTCGAGCCAGGACGCGTAGGCGTTCCCCGACCGGCCTGGCACCAGGGCCAGTAACCTCGCGCGTGTCCGTCCCTTTGTGTCGCGGGTCAGGTCGACCATTCCGGTCAGTTCCTTCGGGCCGCGCTTTCGGGGGTCGACGTGATGCCAAACATGCTCATCGACACCGAGGGTGGTGACGCCATCGAAGCGGGACTCATCGGCCGCGAGGCTGACCAGTTCGGGTTCGACGGCCCGCCACACGGTCTTCCACGATGTGCCGAGCAGGCGGGCAAGACCAGCGATGGTGGCATGTTCGCGTCGCAGTTGCCTGATCGCCCAGGCGATGGCGCGGGTGGTGATCGACCCGCGCGCTGCGACGAGTGTGGGGATCTGCTCGACGAACGTTTTCTTCGCGCATTCGTCGTCATCGCAGCGCCATACTCGTTGCCGCCACACGATCTGCACTCGTGTCACGCCGGGCACGTCATGCAGTACCCGTCGGCGTCGCCCTCGACCGACCGCGATGACCCGCACGACGGGCACCCAGCCACCTCTGGTGGGCTCCCGACCGTCACTTTCAGCAGCCCGTCGCGCCGGTCGACACGCTCAACATGGACACCATCGAGGCCGAGAAGGAGATCGCAGCGGGAACACGGATCAACAGCAGAGAGCGCATCAGCGCACACCGAAGTACAGTGAGACACGTCGACGTCCTCGGAGACAATCAGACAGTTAGCACTACTGATCTTCGAGGATCTCGACCCCTACCCGCCAACCACTGCTACAGCCTCACCCCCACCCAATGTCCGAAGAGCAAAATTGACACCAAAAATGGGGATCGCCGCACCCGAAGGTACGGCGATCCCCCTTGCCCTGATGCATGAACCAGGCCAGACCTAGTACGAAGCGTTCACGTCCGCCGCGTCGGCCGGAATAAACTCCTTCGCGAGGGCCTCCGACGCCCGCGCCGCGAGCGCCACATCGGCACCCACCGCCACGAACGAGGCCCCCGCCGCGGCATAGGCCTTCGCAGACTCCGCCACGAACGCATTCACGCCCACGGGCTTGCCCGCGGCGCGCACCGCCGCGAACGTCGACTCCACTGCTGCGACCACGTCCGGGTGACCCTGCTGGCCCAACACACCCATCGAGGCGGCCAGGTCGCTGGGGCCCACGAACACCCCGTCCACGCCGTCAACGGCGGCAATCGCGCCAGCGTTGGCCACGGCGTCCGAGGTTTCTACCTGCACGTATACACTCACGTACTGCGAGGCTTCCGTCAGATAGTTGGGCGTGCGGTTCCAGCGCGCCGATCGAGCCAGCGCACTGCCCACGCCACGCACCCCGAGCGGAGGGTACTGCACGGCGGCCGCCGCTGCCTTCGCGTCGTCAGCGTTGTTGACCATCGGCACCAGAATGGTTTGAGCACCGATGTCGAGCACCTGCTTGATGATCACGGGGTCGTTCACCGGCACGCGCACGACCGGCACCACGGGATACCCCGAGATCGCATGCAACTGCACGACCACCGATTCGAGCGAGTTCGGCGTGTGCTCCATGTCGATGAGGAGCCAGTCGAGCCCCGAACCTGCCATCACCTCCGCCATGACGGGCGAGCCCGAGCAGACCCAGCCGCCATAGAGGGGGCGAGAGGCGGACGCCAGGGCGGCCCGCAGCGTGTTCGGCCCACCCAGGCCCGGGTAGCCGTTGCCTACTCGAACCGACACGCGATCGTCCCCATCGGCCCGAAGTCGCACAGCACCTCGTCGCCCGCGGCGACCCACATGGGCCGCGTAAACGACCCGGCGAGGATGATCTCCCCCGCTTCGAGGCGCGCGCCGTGCTGGTGAAACTTGTTCGCGAGCCAGGCGACACCCGTGGCGGGGTGGCCGAGCACACCGGCGGCGACGCCGGTCTCCTCGATCTCGCCATTCTTGGAGAGCACGCCGGGAACCCACCGCAGGTCAACCTCGTCGACCCGCTTCTTCGTCTCACCCAGGACCATCGCGCCGTAGGCCGCGTTGTCGCTGATCGTGTCGACAATCGTGCGGCCCTCGAGTTCGATGTGCGAGTTCAGCACTTCGAGCGCGGGCACCACGTAGTCAACGGCGGCGAGCACATCGTCGAGCGTGCAGTCGGGCCCCTCGAGGGGCTTGGCCAGCACGAACGCGAGTTCCACCTCGATACGCACGTTGGAGTACTTCGAGGTGTCGATCACGACGCCCGAGGGGTGCACGGTGTCGTCGAACATGACGCCGTAATCGGGTTCGGTGATGCCCGTGGCCTGCTGCATCGCCTTGGAGGTGAGCCCGATCTTGCGACCCACCAGGGTGCGCCCGGCGGCGATCATGCGATCGCGCCAGACGCCCTGGATGGCGTACGAATCCTCGACCGTGGCCTCGGGGTAGCGGGCGGTGATACGCGGAATGACCGTGTGCTCACGATCCGCTTGCGCGAGTTCTTCGGCGAGCTGTGCGATGGTTTCTGGGGAGAGCATGGGGCTCCTTAGAGCTGGTTGCCCAGCTTGTATTCGGGCATGGGCTGGTCGTCGTCGGCGCGCGTGTAGCTGAAGCCATCGGCTCCGATGGTGACGGCCATTTCGCTGTCGTCGGTGCGCTTGACCAGGGGCTGCGGGTTGCCGTCGAGGTCGAGCACGAGCGACGCATCGGTGTACCAGCTGGGCACAACGGGGGTGCCCCACCAGTCGCGGCGCTGGTTGTCGTGAACGTCCCACGTGACGACCGGGTTGTCGGGGTCGCCCGTGTAGTAGTCCTGCGTGTAGATCTCGACGCGGTGACCGTCGGGATCGCGCAAGTACAGGTAGAACGCGTTCGACACACCGTGGCGGCCGGGGCCACGCTCGATCGCGTCGGAGCGGCGCAGGGCGCCGAGCTTGTCGCAGATCGCGAGGATGTTGTGCTTCTCGTGCGTCGCGAAGGCCACGTGGTGCATGCGGGGGCCATCGCCACCGGTCATGGCGGTGTCGTGCACGGTGGGCTTGCGGCGCATCCAGGCTGCATAGACGGTGCCGTTCTCGTCCTGGATGTCCTCCGTGGTGCGGAACCCGAGGTCAGCCATGTACTTCACGCCGCGGGGCACGTCGGGCGTGACCTGGTTGAAGTGGTCGAGGCGCACGAGCGCGCCGGGCGTGTAGAGGTCGTAGCGCCAGGCGAGACGCTCGACGTGCTCGACCTCGTAGAAGAACTCGTAGGGGAAGCCCAGGGGGTCTTCGACGCGCACCGAATCGCCAATGCCCTTGACGAAGCCGTCCTTGCGGCGTTCCGTGCGGCAGCCGAGTTCCTGGAAGTAGGCCTCGGCCTTGTCGACGTCCTCGGGGGTGCGAACGCGGTAAGAGAATGCGGCGACGGCGGCCACGGGGCCCTTGCGCAGCACGAGGTTGTGGTGGATGAACTCTTCCATCGAGCGCAGGTAGACGTAGTTTTCGTCCTCAGCCGTGACGACCAGGTCGAGCACGTCGACGTAGAACTCGCGCGACTTGGCGAGGTCGGTGACCACTATTTCCATGTAGGCGCAACGCAGCACATCGGGTGCGGGGGCCTTGGGCGTGGGTACGGGGTTGTCGGTGTTGACGTTCACCTCGGTCGAGACGAAGAAGCCCGACGAGGTGGGGGTGCGATCTGCGGTCATGTCATGCGTCCTTGCGTGAATAGGGGGAGGCCCGCGCCGCGTCTCCGTGACGCGGGCCGAGGGGATGGTGAATTACTGCTTGCCGAAGGTGGGGTTGTGCACCGCACCGAGCGTGATGTGAACGGCCTGCTGGTCGGTGTAGAAGTCGATCGAGCGGTAGCCACCCTCGTGGCCCAGGCCGGAGGCCTTCACGCCGCCGAACGGCGTGCGCAGGTCGCGCACGTTGTTCGAGTTAAGCCAGACCATGCCGGCCTCGATGTTCTGGGCAATGTTGTGGGCGCGCTTGAGGTCGTTGGTCCACACGTAGGCGGCGAGGCCGTATCGCGTGTTGTTGGCCAGGGCAAGACCCTCTTCGTCGGTGTCGAACGGCGTGATCGCGACGACGGGCCCGAAGATTTCCTCCTGGAAGATGCGCGCGTCGGGCTTCACGTCGGCGAATACGGTCGGGGCGACGAAGTTGCCCGTATCGAATCCTTCCGGACGCCCGCCGCCAGCTACCAGCCGGCCCTCGCCCTTGCCGATTTCGACGTAGCTCATGACCTTGTCATAGTGCTCGGGGTGCACGAGGGCGCCGACCTCGGTGGTGGGATCGCTGGGCAGACCCACCTTGACGCGCTTGGCCTGCTCGGCGTAACGGGTGACGAACTCTTCGTACACGCCGCGCTGCACGAGGATGCGGCTGCCTGCGGTGCAGCGCTCGCCGTTCAGCGAGAACACGCCGAAGATGGTCGCGTCGATGGCTACGTCGAGATCGGCATCGTCGAACACGATGGCGGGGCTCTTGCCGCCGAGTTCCATCGACAGGCCCTTCAGGAACGGGGCCGCGTTGCCGAAGATGATCTGGCCGGTGCGGCTCTCGCCGGTGAACGAAATGAGGGGCACGTCGGGGTGCTTGACGAGGGCGTCGCCCGCGTCTTCGCCGAGGCCGTTGACGAGGTTGAACACGCCCTGCGGCAGGCCTGCCTCCTCGAAGATGCCAGCCCACAGCGATGCCGAAAGCGGAGTGAACTCGGCGGGCTTCAGCACGACCGTGTTACCCGTGGCGAGGGCCGGGCCGAGCTTCCAACTTTCGAGCATGAAGGGCGTGTTCCAGGGCGTGATGAGACCGGCAACGCCGATGGGCTTGCGGTTCACGTAGTTGATCTGGCGGCCGGGCACCTTGAAGGTGTCGTCGGCCTGCGCGACGATCAGATCGGCAAAGAAGCGGAAGTTCTCGGCGGCCCTGCGGGCCTGGCCGAGGGCCTGCTTAATGGGCAGACCCGAGTCGAACGATTCGAGTTCGGCGAGGCGCTCGTCGCGCGATTCAACGATGTCGGCGATGCGGTGCAGCACGCGCGAACGTTCGCGCGGCAGCATGCGAGGCCACGGGCCCTCGTCGAAGGCAAGCTTGGCGGCGGCGACGGCTCTCTCGATGTCAGCCTTCTTGCCTGCCGAGGCCTGCACATAGGTTTCGTTGGTGACGGGGTCGAGCACGTCGAACGTGTCGCCGTCGATCGAGTCAACAAACTCGCCGTTGATGTAGTGGCGAATGCGATCGGGCAGATCGGCTGGCGCGGTGTGGTTCGAAGTCATGGATCCTCCTCGTTAAGGAACGTGTATGAGAACTGCGTAGTGATTCGTACTTATGCGGGGGTCAAATTCTGGGGCCTTTACTTGATGCCGAGTGGCGTGGGTTCCTTGCGGTGTTCATTGGTGCCCTCACCCGTCGGCGTCCAGGCGTGGCGCATGGCGAGGTAGGCGTTCATCGTGCGCCAACGGTGCTGGCGCGCCGCCTGCTCGATGTCGATGGGGTCAGCCCCTCGCTCGATGAGCGTGAGGATCTCCTCGTGTTCTCGCACCGATTCGTGCGCGCGGAACGGCACGAAGGTAAAGGTCGACGACCGGATGGCCGCGAGCTTCGACCAGCCCCGATCCACCAGATCGAGGATCTGCGGATTCGGGCAGGGCAGGAACAAAACCTTGTGAAAATCTTGATTGACCTGCGTAAACCTAAACGGGTCAAAGTCGTCGAGCAAGTCTTCGAGGCGGCGGTTGATTTCGCGTGCCTCGGTGATCTGTTCCGCAGAAAGAAACGGGGCCGAGAGCGAGGTCGCGACGCCTTCGACGACGCCGAGCGTCTGCATCGAATGCACGTACTCGCGCTCATCGGCGAGGGCCACGCGGGCGCCGACATTCTTCTCATACTCGACGAGGCCTTCGGCTTCGAGGCGACGCACGGCCTCGCGCACCGGCACGACGCTCATGTCGAGGGTCGTGGCAATGGTCGCGAGTACCAACTTGTAGCCCCCCGCGAACTCGTGGTTCACGATGCGATCGCGGATCCACGCGTAGGCGAGTTCAGACTTGCTCTGGGGCGACATATCAGGCGCCCTCCGAGGTGGTGCCCGCTGCACCGGCCTTGGCCGCCTCATAGCGGGCACGCCATTCGGCGTTCATGGGGAACAGGCCATCGACCGGGTGGCCTGCCTCGACCTGCTCAGCCACCCAGGCGTCCTCTTCTTCTTGTGCCAGGGCCGCGTTGACGACCTCTTCCACGAGGGCGGGCGGAATCACGATGACGCCGTCGACGTCGCCGACGATGATGTCACCGGGCTGCACGGTGGCGCCACCGCACGTGATGGTGGTGTCGTGTTCCCACGGCACGTGCTTACGGCCGAGCACGGCGGGGTGCGCACCCTGGGTGAAGACGGGCAGGTCAAAGCCCGCCACCATCTCGTAGTCACGGACTCCACCGTCGGTCACGACGCCGGCCGCACCGCGGTTGATGGCGCGCAGGGCGAGGACGTCACCGAGCGTGCCGGTGCTGCGCTCACCACGGGCCTCGATGACCACCACTTCGCCGGGGCGAATTGAGTCGAAACAGCGCTTTTGGGCGTTGTAGCCGCCGCCGTGGCTCTTGAAGAGGTCTTCGCGCAGGGCGACGAAGCGCAGGGTCTTGGCGGTACCCACGAGCTTTTGGCCGGGGCGGGTGGGGCGGACGCCGTCGATAAAGATTCCGTTCAGCCCACGTTTGCGCAACTCTTGGGAGAGCCCCGCCACGGGAGCTTCGAGCAGTTTGGCGCGCAGGGCGGGGTCGAGCGTGGGACCACTGGTGTCGGCGAGGCCAGCTGCCTCACGCGAGCCCCAAGCCTCTTCGCGCTGCAGGTCGTTGACGCTCGGCAGCGAGCCCACGGTGGGGTCAAAGGCGACCGTGCCCTCGGTGACGTGGCTGACGAGTCGACCCGAGGTGGGTGCGCCGGGGGCGGTGGGGGCGGAAACCTCCACCTCGACGGTGTCGCCGGGCTGCGCGACGGAGGAGCCGGCGGGGGTGCCGGTCAGAATGACGTCGCCCTCGTTCAGCGTGAAGTGCTGCGAGAGGTCAGCGACGAACTGGGCGAGGGGGA
Organism: Micrococcales bacterium 31B; assembly: GCA_022803075.1. GTDB lineage: Bacteria > Actinomycetota > Actinomycetes > Actinomycetales > Dermabacteraceae > JAFFTF01. Next base: position 117,250 of record JAFFTF010000004.1, on the reverse strand, counting down.
AGATCAGCTCGTCGGTGGTGGCGTCTTGCACGAGGTTGCCGTTGAGCCAGGTCTGGATGCGCAGAGCGGCTGGGTCGATGCTACGCGCGTCGATCAGGCGGGGGCCGACGGGGGTAAACCCATCGCGGCCCTTGTTGCGCACGTTAGAGCCCTTGTCGTTGGCGCGCAGGTCGTAAAGGCCCCAGTCGTTGCTTGCGGTGACGTAGGCGACGTGCTCCCACGCGTCGGCGAGGGCGACCTGGTAGGCGGGCTTGCCGATGACGAGGGCGATTTCACCTTCGAAGGCCAGCAGTTCGGTGCCGGCGGGGCGTTCGACCGTCGCGCCGCTCGCGGCCACCGAACTGGTGGGCTTGAAGAAATACGAGGGGGCGGCGGGGGTGCGGCCGCGCTGTGCGGCGCGCGATGCATAGCTCAGATGTACGGCGATGATCTTGCCGGGCTGCAGTGCCGTTCCGTTCGTAATCTCGTCAGCGGGGACTGAATCGGCCTGCGACCTGGGGGTTTGCGCGGGGTTCGCCACGTGATACTCCTTTGTCATCGTCTGGGAACGTAACGATCATATACGATCGCTACCCATCTCGTCTATAATCGTATACGATTTACTCAGACAGCAATGATGCATCTGCTGCATGACACATAGGAGTGCCCATGTCGAACCTCAAGTCCAGCCCCCTACCAGGGGGCGCCTCTAGCATTGCAGAACATCGCCGCGTAGCCTTCGCGACGATCGTCGGCACCACAGTGGAGTGGTACGACTTCTTTATCTACGCCTTCGCGGCCGGCCTCGTGTTCAGCCACGTGTTCTTCGAACCCGCGGGCGCTGGCATCGCCCAGATCCTCTCGTTCCTCACCGTTGGCCTCAGCTTCTTGTTCCGTCCCCTCGGCGCGTTCCTGGCCGGCCATTTCGGCGACAAGTTTGGTCGACGTGTGGTACTCATGTGGACCCTCATCATGATGGGCGTCGCCACCGCGCTCATCGGTGTGCTGCCCACCACGGCGCAGATCGGCCTCGCGGCCCCCGCGATCCTCATTTTCCTGCGTATCGTGCAGGGCATCTCGGCCGGCGGTGAATGGGGCGGCGCAGTCCTCATGGCCGTCGAGCACGCTCCCAACGGCAAGCGCGGCATCATGGGTGCCGCACCGCAGCTCGGCGTGCCGCTCGGCATGCTGCTCGCCTCGGGCGTGCTCGCGGTCATGAACATCATCGCCCCCGGCGATGCCTTCAATCAGTGGGGCTGGCGCGTGCCGTTCCTGCTCTCGATCGTGATGATCTTCATCGGCATTTACATCCGTAGCCGCGTCGAAGAAAGCCCCGTGTTCGCCGAGATCGCGGCGCGCAGCGAGCAGACCAAGATGCCTATCATCCAGCTGCTGAAGAAGCACCCCCTGCTGGTTCTTCTCGCCGCCGGCCTGTTCATGGGCAATAACGCGGTCGGCTACATGACAACGGGCGGATTCTTGCAGAACTACGCCACCAACCCCGAAGGCGCCTTGAAAATGGACCGCGGCCCCGTACTCTGGGCCGTCGCCATCGGCGCCATCGGCTGGTTCGTGTTCACGTGGCTGGGCGGCTACTTGGCCGACAAGATCGGGCGTCGAAACACCTACCTGATCGGCTGGGTAGCACTGTTGGTCGGCATCTTCACGATGTTCCCGCTGGTCAACCAGGGCACCTTCGCGTCGCTCACGGCCTCGTTCCTCATCACGTCGGTGGGCCTCGGCCTGACCTACGGACCGCAGGCGGCCTTCTACACCGAACTTTTCCCTGCCTCGGTGCGCTTCTCGGGCGTCTCAATCTCGTACGCCATCGGCGCGATCTTCGGTGGCGCCTTTGCCCCCACGGTCGCCCAATTGATTCTCAAGAACACGGGCGGCACCTCGGGCATCTCGATGTACCTCGCCGGCGTGGTCCTCATCAGCATCATCGCGACGCTGATCTTGAAGGACCGTAGCGGCATCCCGCTCGGCCCCGATCACGAAGCCGAGCAGCAAGTGAGTCCGATTCGCGGCATCGCGTAAGCATCACAATTCTCCACCTACGACGCCCAGTTCCTTTTGGTTCCGGGCGTCGTTGCTGTAGACGCTGGTAGGGTCAGTGATAGTTGCGCTGCTTGAGCGGTTCGCGTCCTCCACATTGGTGTGTTGAATTTTCTGGACGCACACGGGGTCCGCTCCCAGCGCCATCTTGCGTTGCTACGCACCATCCCCACCCCGTTTCCACCGAAGGAGACCCCCATGACAACCCGTGAAGCCCCTATCGCAGATTGGGTGAGCATCCCCGATCTGTACCGCGATCCGTTCCCCATCTATCAACGCCTGCGCGCCGAGGGCGGCGTGCACTGGGTGCCACAGGTGGGCCGCTACCTCATTACGACGTATGCCGCAGTGCACGAAACCGAGCTCGATCAACAGGTGTTCTCCGCAAATGAGGAGGGCTCACTCATGATTCGTGCGATGGGGCATTCGATGCTGCGCCGCGATGATCCGGAACACTATGTGGAGCGGCGGCAGTGGCAGCCCGAGCTGCGCCCGGGCGTCGTGCACAAAGTGTGGAAGTCGATGTTCCAGCGCACTGCCGAGCGCTATCTCGAGGAGTTCATCGAGAAAGGCCCCGGCGCCGATTTCATCGCAGATTTCGCGGCCCCCTACTCGGCGGAGAGCCTGCGCGAACTGATTGGCCTGCACAATTCGACGCAGGCCGACCTGCAGCGCTGGTCGCAAACGATGATTGATGCAACTGGCAATTACGCGAACGATCCCCACGTGTGGGCTGAGGGAAAGCGATCGTTCGACGAGGTCGATGCAGCGCTCGACGAGATGCTGGACTGGCATGCGAAGCACCCCGATAACTCCCTCATCTCGTCGCTGCTCAGCCAGCCGGGTGAGCGCATGCCGCTCGAGAGCATTCGCGCCAACGTCAAGATGACCATCGGCGGCGGCCTCAATGAGCCCCGCGACGCGCTCGGCGTAGCGACGTGGGCCCTGCTGACGCATCCGGAGCAACGGGCCGCGGTCGAGGAGGACCCGAGCCTGTGGAACGCCGCCTTCGACGAGACCATTCGCTGGGTCGCCCCGATCGGCCTGTACTCGCGGCAGGTCAAGCGCGACACGGTGCTGGAGGGGGTGCGACTGCCCGCGGGGTCCAAATTGGGCATCTGCCTGCTCTCCGCCAACCGCGACGAGTCGGTGTGGGACGACGCCGAGTCGTTCAATATTCGTCGCGAGGTCAAGCCGCACCTTGCATTTGGCAAGGGAGTCCACGTGTGCCTGGGCGCGTGGGCGGCGCGCGCGGAGGTCGCGGAGGTGGCCCTGCCGCTCGTGTTCTCGCGGCTGCGCGGGTTGCGCGCCGTGCCGGAGCGCCCCGCCGAGGTGGGGGGCTGGGTGTTCCGAGGCATGCTCAGCCTGCCGGTGACGTGGGACGACGTGGCTACCGCGGCGCCGGCGGCGTCCGGTACGGGCGCGCGAGAGGAGGTGCTGGCGCCGCGCGTGGCCATCATCGGGGCGGGCCCCGCGGGCCTGTTCACGGCGCAGGCCCTGCGGCGCGCCCTGCCGCACGCGACGCTCGAAGTGTTCGACGCGCAGCCCACGCCGTTTGGCCTGATTCGCTCGGGCGTCGCACCCGATCACCAGGGTACGAAGTCGGTGGCGCGCCAATTCGACAAGCTCTTCACGCACGAGGGCGTGCGCTTTCGCGGGTCGACGCGGCTCGGCGAACACACGTGCCTGCACGCCCTGCGCGCCACTTATGACGCGGTCGTGCTCGCGACCGGCATGCATGCGGACGCCGCGTTGCCCGTTCCCGGCGCCGACCTCCCTGGGGTCGTGGGCGCGGGTCGCGTCACGCGGCTGCTGAACACGCACCCCGACGAGGAGCCGCTTGGTGACCTGGGTGAGACCGTGGCCGTGATCGGCGCGGGCAATGTGGCCATGGATGTGATTCGCCTGCTCGCGCGTGATGTGAGCGAGTTGGCGGGCAGCGATGTCTCCGATACCGCTCGCGACGCGCTCACCGCGAGCCTCGCGACGGTGCACGTCGTGGCGCGCAGCACGCCCGAGGCCTGCAAGTTCGACCCCGTCATGGTGCGCGAATTGGCGGGGTTGCGGGGCGTGCGGCACGTCGTGCGCGCCGGCCTCGTCGGTGCGACGCCCGATGACGTGCCCCCCGGCAAGGACGCCCGCATCGATGCCGTGCGTCAACTGGTGGAGGGTGCCCCCGATGGTGCCCCGCGCGTCGTGGTGAACTGGTGGTTTGGGGCTACACCCGAGGCGTTCGAGGGCGGTGCGCAGGGCCGCGTCGCGAGCGTGATCGCGCGGGTCGGGCACGAGAGCGTGTCGCTGCCCGTGACGAGTGTGATCACGGCGGTGGGTTTCGCGGCGGACCCCGACTCGCCGGTCGTGCCAGGAGCCCACGCGGGCGGCCGGGTGGAGCCGGGCCTGTATACGGCGGGGTGGTTGCGGAGAGGTCCGCGCGGCACGATTCCCGATCAGCGCACCGACGCACGCGAGCTGGCGCGGTTGATTACCGAGGACGCCGCGGCGGGTCGGGTGGGCTCGGGAGCTCCCGGCTGGTCGGGCGACCCGGACGAGACCGACTTTGACGGGTGGCGGCGCATTGACGTGCGCGAGACGTTGGGGGCGGCTCCCGGACGCACGCGTGCCAAGTTGGGCACTCGGGCCGCGCTGGTTGCGGCCGCGCGTGACACGAGCATCGAGTTGCCCGAGGTGACGCCGCTCGTGGCGGGCGGGGGCGGTGGCGATCTTCCGCTCACGGTGTGGTTTGGGACCGAGTCGGGCGGCGCCGAGCTGGTCAGCGAGGAGTTGTCGCAGGCCCTGGGCGATCGGGCCGCGGTCGAGGTGCGCGATCTTGCCGAGGTCGAGGCCGCGCTGCTGGAGCCGCAACGACTACATGTGGTGGTGTGTTCCACGTACGGCGACGGTGAATTGCCGACCGCGGTGCGGCCCGCGCATGCGCGACTCGTGGCAGCTCAGCCCGATCTTGCGGCGGTGCGGTATGCGGTGTTTGGCATGGGCGACACCAGTTATGCCCGCACCTATTCGCGGGGCAGTGAGATCGTGGACGAGACGTTGGCGGCGTGCGGGGCCGTGCGGGTGGGTGAGTATGGTCGCCACAATGCGGGCGGTCCAGTGCCGGCCGGCGAGGCCGCCGTGGAGTGGATCGAGGGCGTGCTCGCGGAGTACGTGGCGGGTCGCACGGCGGTGCAGACCGCGTAGTCGCCGCACGTTAAAGACCCGCCGTTCGGACTTCCGAGCGGCGGGTCTGACGGTTAGAGAAACGTTGTGCTGCGGGTAGATTGGGTCGTTTAGGCTGGTGACACGTTTCGTCTAGGCGGCGAGGCCGCTGCCTTCCCACACGCGGCGCAGCCCGGCGTCGAGCCCCTCGCGGTCGATGACTCCGCCCAAGAATTGCAGGGCGAGACCGTCCATTGCTGCGAACAGCGCGCGTGCGCTGACGTCCCCGATGGGACTGCCGGTGTGGGTTTCGACGCTGCGCGCCAAGGCTCCGATGTGCCCCTCGTAGAGGTTGCGCACGAGCGGAGCGAGATCTGGTCGGCGGCGTGCTTCGATAATCATTTCAAATTGGAAGAGATGGAGGTCCGCATCGCGATGCAGCGAATCGCCCAACGCGCTCTGAAAGGAGTCGGGTGAGGTCGCGAAATCGTCGATGCGAGACTCCGAGATGGACTGTTCGGTGACCCATTTGAGGGTCTCCGAAACGAGGGTGTCGCGATTACCAAAATGGTGCGCAACGAGGGAGTTATCGACTCCGGCCGCCTCGGCGACGGATCGATAGGTCATGCCGCGTAGCCCTTTTTGCGCGATGACGTGCATGGTCGCTCGCATCAGTGCTTCGCGTCCGGTTCCGTAAGGCTTGCGCTGAGTTTTGGCGGAGCGGGTACTTAGGTTATCTGAGTTGTTTTTAGTGCCTGCCACGTCGTTCAGTATAGGTAGAAAACCGGGCTCTAGCGGCACTTTTGACGTTCGGATGCGTGGGAACACCCTCTTGACAGCCAAATTAAGCGTCTGCTTAAATGGGAGCCATTCAGCACTTGCAGAGTTTTGCGGTGGGCACCGTGGCCCGCCGCCCCGTCACAGGAGACCACCATGACCCCAACGACTACGACCAACCCGACCACCCCCGCGTCCGAAATATCGTCCCGACCTGCCACATCGACTGCGTTTGTCACCGTTGACAGCCAAGAGTTCGTGCCGATCGAGACCTGGCCGGACGTCTCTGAAATGCTCGAAGGCTTCGGGGAGCCGAGCCTGCCCGCGAGCGACTCCCTCGTCGGCCAGACCCTTGACGTGAACTATGAGGGCGGCATCACGATTCGACATACGTTCGCCAGTGCGACGAGTCTTACGTGGCTGATCACCGCGGGCGAGGGCAGCGGAGACACGGGCACGCACACGTACCGAGCGATCGAAGTGCGTGAGGGAATTTTTTACATCGAGTTTCAAAAAGGCGAAAGCGTGAAGACCCACGCACTCGTCATGATTGTGAATCTCGCGGATGGCCGCGTCACCACGGCCGACAGTTATTTCGTGGGCCGCAACGGCCAGGTGCGCATGCAAACCGACTTCATCTCGGGGCGTCTCGTTGGCAGCGGCGAGATTGAGCCGCGCGAGCGCACCGACTACCTCGTCGGCAAGCGGGTGCTCTACCGCTACAGCGCCACCGAGGCCTACGAACACGTGTACCTCAACGCGAGCACGGTGGCCTGGCAGTGCGTGCGTGGCGGCGAGAAGGGCCTCGCTGATGTCGAACAGACGAAGGCCTTCGAGCTCGGCGATGACCTGGTCATCTACTTCTGGACGGAGACGGTCATGCCCGTCGAGAGCGTGCTCGTGATCGACTTTCAGCAGCAGCGCTCCATCGGCCGCATGTTCTGCTGGGAGAACTCGACGCTCGACCCCGTTCACTTGCCGTTCGATTCTCGCCTCACGCTGCTGAGCGAGACGACCTACCCGGACGCCTAGGACACCCGAAAGCGGGCCACCACGAGTTGTCGTGGTGGCCCGTTGAACGTCTGGCTACGGCTACTTGCCCGAGTTGATGGCGATGATCTCGTGCTGGTACGGAGCGATCACGTCACCCGAAACCCGCAGGTCAAGCAGCAGGTACTGGCGCTCTGCGACGGGCTTGGCGGCCCACTCGCGCAGCACGTCGAGGTCTGCGAGCGTGCGGATCACGTGCCCTTCGGCGCCGACCGCCGCTCCCATCGCGGCGAAGTCGACCACGGGAATCAGCATCGGGTCTTTCACGAGGCCCTGCAGGCCATACAGATTCACTTCGGCGCTGTAGGCGCCGTCGTTCCACACGACGCAAATGCCGCGGCCGCCGGCCGTGCGCACGGCGCTCTCGAGGTCGGCAATGGCCATGAGGCCGCCGCCGTCACCCGTGGTCAGCACGATGGTCGAATCGGGCGCGGCCGCCGCGGCACCCGGCACGCTCGGGAACCCGAGGCCGATCGACTGGTAGGCGGTGCCCACCATGACCATGCGGCCCGGCTCCTTGACCGGCCAGTACATATTGGCCCAGCCAATGAAATGGCCTCCGTCGCTGACCACGACGCGGTCTTCTGGCAGCAACTCACCGATCTTGACGGCGGCCGAGCGGGGGTCGAGGCGGCCATCGGGTGCCAGGTCGTCGCCGGCCTCGTAGACCCGGGCGGACGCCAGGTCCACGCCTTCGCGCCAACCCGGCGACGTGGCGTCCGGCTGTTCGGCGCGCAGCGCCTCCACGAGCGCGGCGGCGATGGTGCGCGCGTCGCCCTGCAAAAATTCATTGACGCGCGCGTTGGTGGCGTTGGGTGCCGCGTCAATCTGGACCACGAGCGTGTCGGGGCCGAAGAGGCCGCCGAAGCGCATCGTGAACTGGTTCAGCGAGGCTCCGAAGACGAGCGCGACGTCGGCGCTGTGGATGAGTTCCATGGCACCCTCGGCGCCGAATCCACCCGTGATGCCGAGGTCGTACTGGGTTTCAGGGAAGATGCCGCGAGCCAGGGCCGACGAGGCCGTGAGGGCACCCGTGTGGGTGGCCAGGGCGCCGAGTTCGGCCCCCGCACCCGAGAGGTGGGCGCCGCGGCCGGCCAGCATTACGGGGCGTTCCGCGGCCGCGAGGGCCTTAGCCACGCGCGTGATGGCCGTCTGCTGGTAGACGCTCAGGGGTGCAGGCTGGGGCAGCTGCAGGTCGGCGAGTTGGGGAAGTTCGCCCGCGTCACGCTTGGGCATGTCGTAGGGAATCGCGAGGACCACGGGCACGCGGTACGAAAGCGCGTGTTCGATGGCGATCACGGTGGTGGCGGCGGCGTCGAGGCGGCCCACCGTGTAGGTGCGGGCACCGACGGCCGAGGCCAGGGCGATCTGGTCGACGTCCCACGAGCGAGGGCCCGAGGTGGGCTCGTCCCCGACGATGAGAACGAGGGGAACGCGCGCCTGTGCCGACTCGGCGAGAGCGGTGAGGGTGTTGGTGAAGCCCGCTCCGTAGGTGGTCGAGGCGGCGGCTATCTTGCCGCTAACGCGGAAGTAAGCGTCGGCGGCGACCACGGCGCCGGCCTCGTGGCGGACGGCCGTGAAGGCGACGTCGGTTTCGCGCAGGAGGGCGTCGAGAAAGTGAGCGTTGCCGTTGCCCATGAGGCCGAAGACGTGTTCGACGTGCTGGGAGAGTGCGTGGGCAACATGGTGGGTGACGGTAGGCATATGCATCCAATCCACTGTGGAGGGAAGGGGGATTCCATATGTGACTCGCTCATGCGGGTGCATGGCGCATGCCCCTTTTTCGGGCATCGGCTGTGGGTGTGAAGCAAACTCTCAGCAACATTGCCGGACTACACCATGGTATCCCACAGGAGGCGAAAAATCGTATACGATGTGACTGGCAGATCGTATACGATAGGCGCGGCCCCCCGGCCACCGCGCGACTTCACCCCTGAGACGCGCACGCCCACAATGGTGTGAGGAGAGAATTCAGTGCAATTTCACCACTTCGGCTATGTTTCCGGCGACCCCCGTGTGGAGCCCGCCGCAGGCGTAGGCATCGACCGTCCCGAGAACCTTCCCGACAACGTCGACGTGCTCATCGTCGGCACCGGCCCAGCAGGAATCATGCTGGCCGCCCAGTTGTCGCAGTTTCCGCAGTTCACGACGCGCGCCGTGGAGCGCCGCGGCGGCCGCCTAGAGGTCGGCCAAGCCGACGGTATTCAGGCCCGCAGCGTCGAGACCTTTCAGGCGTTTGGCTTCGCCAAGCGCATCACCGAAGAGGCCTACCAGATCACCGAAATGGCGTTCTGGAAGCCCGACGTCAACAATCCCAAGAACATCGTCCGCACCGCAGTCGCCCCCGACGACCCGGCCAACATTAGTGAGTTGCCTCACCTGATCGTGAACCAGGCCCGCGTGCAGGATTACTTCCTGGAGTTCATGGCGAACTCTCCCGCCCGCAACAAGCCCGATTACGGCTGGGAGTTCGTCACGCTGACCCGCGACGATACCCAGGAATACCCCATCGCGGTCACGCTCAAGCGCACCGTAGGCGATGACGCAGGCACAGAGCGCATCGTCAACGCCAAGTATGTTGTCGGTGGCGACGGCGCCCGCTCCCGGGTGCGCGAATCCATTGGCCGCAAACTCCAGGGCGACCAGGCGTTTCATGCCTGGGGCGTGATGGACGTGCTCGCCGACACCGACTTCCCCGACATTCGCCGCAAGTGCGCGATCCAGTCGAACGATGGCGGCTCGATCCTGCACATCCCGCGCGAAGGTAATCACCTTTTCCGCATGTACGTCGACCTCGGTGAGGTCTCGCCCGACGATTCGGGCAGCGTCCGAAAGACCACTCAAGAAGAGGTCGAGGCGCGAGCCAACCAGATCTTGCACCCCTACACCGTTCAGGTGCGTCACGTTGCGTGGCGCAGCGTCTACGAAGTGGGTCACCGCGTGACCGACAGCTTCGACGACGCCGACGCCGCGACCGGCCGCAAGCCCCGCGTCTTCATCATGGGCGACGCGTGCCACACGCACAGCGCCAAGGCCGGCCAGGGCATGAACGTGTCGATGCAGGATGGCTTCAACCTGGGCTGGAAGCTCGGTCACGTGCTCTCGGGCCGCGCCCCCGAAGAACTGCTCGCCACGTACTCGGCCGAACGCCAGGTCATTGCGCAGAACCTGATCGACTTCGACAAGCAGTGGTCGAGCCTCATGGCCGCCAAGCCCGAACAGCTCAGCGACCCCGAGGAGGTCGAGCGCTTCTACGTGCAGACCGCCGAGTTCCCCGCCGGATTCATGACCGAGTACGTGCCGTCCATGATCGTCGCGGGCGACCCGCAGCAAGACCTCGCCGCGGGCTTCACCCTCGGCAAGCGGTTCCACTCGCGACCCGTCATGCGAGTCTGCGACGGTGTGCCCGTACAGCTCGGCCATCATGCGCGTGCGGATGGCAAATGGCGCATCTACGTCTTCGCCGGCCAGGACGGCCTGAACGAGGGCTCGGCTACGGCCACTCTCGCGGCCTGGCTGAACGACGACGCGGCCTCACCGCTCGTGAAGTACCGCCCCGAGGGCGCCAATCAAGACGTCTACGTCGACACCAAGGTCATCTACCAGGCGCCGCACATCGACGTCAACATCAACACGGTGCCCGCGGCGTTCCGCCCCCGCGTCGGCCCCTACCAGGTGTTCGACTACGAAAAGATCTACGCGGTCGACCCCGCCGACGATATCTTCGAGGCTCGCAACATCTCGCGTGACGGCGCCATCGTCGTGGTTCGCCCGGACCAGTACGTCGCGCACATCCTGCCCCTCGACGGCACGGATTCGCTCGCGGCGTTCTTCGACGGTGTGTTCGTCGCCCCCGCGAAGTAACCGCAATATTCATACCGGACGCTCCGGTGCCCACGTGGCACCGGAGCGTCCGGTTTCTGCGTGGCCCGAAGGCTGTTCACGAGCGCACCGTGGCGCTTGCGCTGACCGGCGTGATCGCGCATTCTCGACCTCATGCATCTCGTCAGCACGGCAATCCTGCCGGTCGTGGCACTCCTCATCGGTGGTTGGTCGCTCAGGCGCTGGCTCCTGCCCTCCACCGAGTTCTGGCGCGGCCTCGAGTGGCTGACGTACCACATTTTCACGCCCGCGCTCTTCGTCTCCTCGCTCGCCGGCACCGATCTGGGCGTGGTGAAGCCGCTGCCGCTCGTCGCGAGCATTACCGTGCCGATCCTGCTCATGACGGCACTGGTGCTGGGGCTGAAACGGGCCCTACGGGCGTCCGGGCCTCAGCTGACGTCGATCCTGCAGGGTTCGATTCGCCAGAACACCTATATTGGCCTGGTGTTTGCGTCGGCCCTCAACGGCGCGCTCGGAGTCAGCACGTTCGCCCTCGCTGCGGCGATCATGGTGCCGCTCATCAACGTCATTTCGGTAGTCGCGCTGTCGGTGTACGGCGCCCCTAACGCGGGCTCGCGACGGCCACGCTTGTGGCGTGAAGTGATTACGAATCCACTGATCTTGGGCTGTGTGGTTGGCCTGCTGTTTGGCGCCCTGAACGTTCGCTTGCCCGAGTTCGTGAGCATTTCGATAGACATGCTGGCGCAGCCCGCGCTCGTCTGCGGCACCCTCGCGGCGGGAGCAGCCATTACGTGGCGGGCTTCGCGCAGAGACGCCCTGTATATCAGTTTTGCAGCCGTTGCCAAGCTGGTCGCGCTGCCCGCGGCGTGTGGCGGGCTTGGCATGGCCCTCGGCCTCGAGGGGGCGCCGCTCGCGAGCCTCGTCGTGCTGACAGCACTGCCCATCGCGTCATCCTCCTACGTACTGGCCGAGCGCATGGGCGGCGACGCGCCCCTCATGGCCTCGATCACGGGCGCGCAGACGGTGCTCTCGCTCGTCACCATGCCGGTCATGCTCGGCCTGCTGCTGTAGCCGCAGGGGAACGCTCGGGTACGTTGACATCGATATCATTGCTGACTACATGTCCAATTCACCAGTGAGTACATTGGTACAAACAACGCAGAATCGAGGATTGCATGCAGACTATTCTGGGGTCCACCGGCCAGATCGCCACTGAATTGGCGCGCGAACTCTATCGCTCTCACACACAGGACCTGCGCCTCGTCAGCCGCAACCCCCAGCGAATCCACGACACCGATCAACTCGTATCGGCGAACCTCCTCGACGCCTCACAAACCACGACGGCCGTCATGGGCAGCGATGTGGTCTACTTCGCCGCAGGCCTGCCCGCCAACACCGAACTCTGGGAACGCCAGTTCCCGACCATGCTGCGAAATGCCCTTGCCGCCACCCGCGCCGCCGGCGCCAAGTTTGTCTACTTCGACAACACCTACATGTACCCCCAAGACGACAGGGTGCAGACCGAGACCACACAATTCGCTCCCGTGGGGCGCAAGGGCGCAGTCCGCGCGGCCATGGCAAACGCCGTCCTCGCCGAGATGAGCCGCGGCTACATCGACCTAGTCATCGGCCGCGCACCGGAGTTTTACGGCCCGGGCCGCACCCAGAGCTTTACCCATGCGCTTATCCTCGACCGCCTGCGCTCGGGTCGACGACCTCTAGCGCCTGTGCGCGATGATGTGCGCCGCACCCTCATCTGGACCCCCGACGCCAGCCGCGCCCTCGCCACGCTCGGCAACACCCCCGACGCCTTCGGTCAAACCTGGCATCTGCCCGTCCACTCCGAGCGACCCACCTATCGCGAGTTTATCCACCGAGCCGCCACTGTATTCGGCACGTCGCCTCGCTACACCGTGATGCCCTCGTGGCTACTCTGGGCTGCGGGCCTCGCGTCGGCCGACGCTCGCGAGATCCGTGAACTCCTACCTCGCTACGCACAAGAGAACCTGTTCACGTCGGCCAAGTTCGAAGCCAGGTTTCCCGAGTTCGCCATCACCGACTACCGCACCGGCCTCGCAAAGTTGGCCGCTTGAGTGCTACACACCGTGCCTAGCGAATAACAAAGCCGCCGCCTCGAAACTCGAAGCGGCGGCTTGATACGTGGAGATAAGGGGACTCGAACCCCTAACCCCCTGCTTGCAAAGCAGGTGCGCTACCAATTGCGCCATATCCCCGTGATGAAATTTTAAACCGCACTGCTCAGATTCCCAGTGAGAACCTAGGCGACCAGGTCAGTGGCTTGGTTCCAGAGATCCGCCTCCAGGCGTTCCTCTTCAACCTTGCGCCACACCAGGTAACCACCCGCAGCGATCAGGAGCAACAGCAGAATCTTCTTCATTGTTGACACCCTTCATCGTGCGTGCGTTACGTGGGCCTAACAGGACTTGAACCTGTGACCTCTTCCTTATCAGGGAAGCGCTCTAACCGTCTGAGCTATAGGCCCGCTGGCCGGGCACACCCGGCCATACCTTTTATGCGCTCCGACCTCGCGGCCCTCGCCATAAAAATGGTCGTACACTCTCGTGCCGACTGCTAAACATTACCCCAACTTCGCAGCGAAACCAAAACCGTGGGAGCCCAGGCCGACTTGATCCTCCTCACACGGAGCCAAGCCCGCAACGCGGTGTTTAGTCGTCGGTCAGCGTCACGTGCAGACCACCCAAGAGAGCCGCCGCAATGTTGTAACAGAGCGAACCGATCGTGGAGAGCGCCGTGATGATTAACACGTTCACTACTGCGACAATCACAGCGAAAGAGATCACCTTGCTGAACTCAACATAGCCAAGAATCGAGAACTCACTCGTGCTACCGACGACGTTGCTGATGAACTCCTGCACCGAGTTGAAAACACCCATGCCGTTGAGCACCGAGTACACGAAGGCAACCGCGACCACCGTGGCAATACCCAACACCACAGACAGTAGGAATGACAGTTTCATGACCGACCACGGATCGACACGCGACAGCACCAATCGGATTCGACGAGGCTCCACCTTCACCTTGGGTGCGACGGGCTTGGCTGCGGCAGGCTTCACGTTGGCAGACTCTGCGGCAACAGACTTGTCGGTGGCAGCCTTCGCTTTCGAGGCCGGAGCCGGAGCCTTGGCAGCGCCAGAGGACTTGCCCGTGGGTTGCTTACGGTTCGAATCGGATGCGAGGGTGCCCGTCGATGAACTCATGCTTAGTCTCCAGAGTCTTCGTTGTCGTTCGTATCGGCAGACGCGGCGGGCGCGTCAAGTTCCGACATAGGCTCAGTGTCATTGTCCACCGAACTTGCCGTTGATACGAGTTCATCACCCGCATTGTTGGCAGATTCATGCGAATTTGCCGTGGCAGTGGACACGTTAGAGCTGCCAGATGAATTTTCTGACTCATCCTCCGCAACCTCATCAAGCGTGCGCTCCGGGTTCTTGGCAACAGCGATGATGCGATCTCCCGAATCAGGCTTTGCAAACACGACGCCCATGGTGTCGCGGCCCTTCACGGGCACGCCCAGCACGCTGGAGCGAACAATCTTGCCCTTCTCCATGACAACCAGCACCTCGTCGGATTCCTCCACGATTAACGCACCAACGAGGCGTCCGCGGCCGTCAGAAATCTTGGCGACCTTGATGCCGAGCCCGCCGCGGCCCTGCACGCGATAGTCCTCCACGAGTGAACGCTTCGCGTACCCGCCCTCGGTCACCACGAACACGTACGTGCCGTCACGCACAATATCCATCGACAGCAGTTCATCGTCACCGCGGAACTTCATGCCCGTCACGCCCGACGTTGCGCGTCCCATGGGCCGCAGCGCGTCATCGCTCGCCGTGAAGCGCACCGACATGCCCAGAGCCGACACCAAAATAATGTCGTCCGTTGCACTGCACAGTGCTGCAGACACCAATTCGTCTTTGATGGCGTCGCCGTTCTCGTTCTCGACCTCGCGCAGGTTGATGGCGATCACTCCCCCAGACCGGTTCGAGTCGTACTCGGCCAGGCGGGTCTTCTTGATGAGACCGCGTCGAGTCGCGAGCACGAGATACTCGGCCTGGTCATAGTCCTGCAGATCCATCACCTGGGCGATTTCTTCACCGGGCTGGAAAGCCAGCAAATTGGCCACGTGCTGACCCTTGGCGTCCCGACCTGCCTCCGGCAGCTCGTAGGCCTTCGCACGGTACACACGACCCAGATTGGTAAAGAACAGCAACCAGTGGTGCGTGGTCGTGACGAAGAAGTGTTCGACCACGTCTTCGCCGCGCAGCTGGGCACCCTTGATGCCCTTGCCGCCGCGGCGTTGCGAGCGGTATTGGTCGCTGCGGGTGCGCTTGGCGTACCCGTCGCGCGTAATAGTGACGACGATTTCTTCTTCGGGGATCAGGTCTTCCATCGACATGTCGCCCTCGAACGGCACGATCTCCGTGCGGCGGTCGTCACCATACTTGGCGACGGTCTCTTCGAGTTCTTCGCTGACGATGCTGCGCTGGCGCTCGGGGCTCGCGAGAATCGATTCGTAGTCTGCGATGAGCGCTTGCAGTTCATCGTGGCGTTCAATGATCTTGTCGCGCTCCATCGCCGCTAGGCGACGAAGCTGCAGGGCGAGAATCGCGTCAGCCTGAACGTCGTCGATCTCCAGCAGCTCCATGAGGCCGTCACGCGCGCGCTCAGCCGTGGGTGAGCGACGAATCAAGGCAATAACCTCATCGAGCATGTCGAGTGCCTTGAGGTAACCGCGGTAGATGTGGATCTGTTCTTCGGCCTCACGCAGGCGGAACTGGGTGCGACGCACAATCACTTCGACCTGGTGATTCACCCAGTACCGAATGAATTGATCGAGCGTGAGAGTGCGGGGCACACCGTCGACCAGAGCCAACATGTTCGCGCTGAAGTTGTCCTGCAGTTGCGTGTGCTTGTAGAGGTTGTTCAGCACCACCTTCGCCACGGCGTCGCGCTTCAGGATGATCTCGAGTCGCTGGCCGTTGCGGCCGCTGGTCTGATCGCGCATGTCGGCGATGCCCTGGATCTTGCCGTCCTTGATGAGGTCGGCGATTTTCATGGCCAGATTGTCGGGGTTGACCTGGTAGGGCAGCTCGGTGACCACGAGACACATGCGGCCCTGAATCTCTTCCATTTTCACGACGGCGCGCTGCGTGATCGAACCGCGGCCGGTGCGATACATGTCTTCGATGCCGCGACGACCCAGCACCGTCGCACCCGTCGGAAAGTCGGGACCCTTGATGCGCTGAATCATGGCCTCGAGCAGTTCTTCGCGCGTGGCCTCGGGGTTTTGCAAGAACCACTGGACGCCGTCATTCAGTTCTTTGAGGTTATGGGGCGGAATATTGGTGGCCATACCCACGGCGATGCCGGCCGAGCCGTTCGCAAGTAGGTTGGGGATGCGCGACGGCAGTACCTTGGGCTCGAGGTTCTTGCCGTCGTAATTGGGCTGAAAGTCAACGGTGTCTTGCAGGATGTCGCGCACCATCTCCATGGAGAGTGGCGCCATCTTGCATTCGGTATACCTCGAGGCGGCGGCGGAGTCGTTACCGGCGGAGCCGAAGTTACCCTGACCGGTGACGAGGGGGTAACGCATCGACCACGGCTGCACGAGTCGCACCAGGGCGTCGTAGATCGCGCTGTCTCCGTGCGGGTGGTACTTGCCCATGACGTCGCCGACGACGCGGGCGCACTTGTTGACGGCCCGATCAGGACGAAAACCACCGTCGTACATGGCGAACAGAATGCGGCGATGCACGGGCTTGAGGCCGTCGCGCACATCCGGCAGGGCTCGGCCGACGATAACGCTCATGGCGTAGTCGAGGTAGCTGCGTTGCATTTCGAGCTGGAGGTCGGCCTGCTCGATGTTGCCGTGCTCGATGGGGGGTGTCACTTCAGTCACTTGATGGTGTCCTTACTTGCAATTCTCAATATCGTAATGCTTCAAAAGTAATCATTTGTACTGCAAAAGTTGATTCTTTGACTGCATTTCTAAATATCGAGGAACCGCACGTCCTTAGCGTTTTGCTGAATGAAGTTACGTCGCGATTCGACATCCTCACCCATCAGAATCGAGAAGATTTCGTCGGCTGCGGCAGCTTCAGAAATCTGCACCTGGCGCAGGGTGCGATGGCTCGGGTCCATCGTGGTCTCCCAGAGTTCCTGGTAGTCCATCTCACCCAGGCCCTTGTATCGCTGTATGCCCTCCTTGGGCAGACGCTTACCGGAGGCCTCACCCTCGGCCAGCGACGCGTCGCGCTGAGCGTCGGAGTACACGTAGTCGTGGGCCGAGTTCGACCACTTGATGCGATACAGAGGAGGCATCGCGAGATATACATAGCCATGCTCAATGAGCGGCCGCATGTACCTGAACAGTAGGGTCAGCAAAAGGGTGCAAATATGCTGGCCGTCTACGTCGGCGTCCGCCATCAAAACGATCTTGTGATAGCGCAGCTTCTCAATGTCAAAGTCTTCACCCACGCCGGCACCGAAGGCCGTAATGAGCGCCTGTACCTCCTGATTGCCCAGAGCGCGGTCCAGCCGAGCCTTTTCGACGTTGAGGATCTTGCCTCGGATCGGCAGGATTGCCTGGGTACGCGGGTTACGACCCTGCACGGCAGAACCACCTGCCGAGTCGCCCTCCACGATGAAGATTTCGGCCTCTTCGGCGTTGCGTGTCTGGCAGTCCTTCAACTTGCCGGGCAAACCGCCCGACTCTAGCAATCCCTTGCGACGAGTCGTTTCGCGTGCCTTGCGGGCCGCGATGCGGGCTGCGGCGGCCTGTAGCGACTTGCGGATGATCTCCTTGGCCTGCACCGGGTGCGAATCAAACCAATCGGTGAGTTGCTCATTCACCACCTTGAGCACGAAGGTACGAGCCTCCGTGTTGCCCAGTTTGGTCTTCGTCTGACCTTCGAACTGAGGTTCGCCCAGTTTCACCGAGATGACCGCGGTCAGACCCTCGCGAATGTCATCACCGGTGAGGTTGTCATCCTTCTCTTTGATGATGCCCTTATCGCGAGCGTAGCGATTCACGAGACCCGTCAACGCAGAACGGAAGCCCTCCTCGTGGGTGCCCCCCTCGTGCGTATTAATCGTGTTCGCATAGGTGTGCACCGACTCGCTGTATGCGGTGGTCCACTGCATGGCAATTTCGACCGAAAACAGGGGTTCGAGGTACTCGGTTTCAAACGCAATGATCTCGTCATGCACGAGGTCTGCACGCTTGGCATGGTTGAGGTGCTGTACGTAGTCGACGAGTCCGCCTTCATAGCAGTACGTGACCTGTCGCAAGACACCCTCTTCGGAATGCGTCGGGTCCTCATCGCTGGGCTCTACGCGCTCGTCGGTCAGCGAAATTCTTAGCCCCTTATTCAGGAACGCCATTTGCTGGAACCGGGCACGCAGGGTTTCGAAGTCGAAGGCAACCGTTTCGAAGATGGCGGGGTCGGGATAAAACGTCTGCGTGGTGCCCGTTTCGTCGGTGGCCTCGCACTTTTCGAGCGGCGCAAGCGGTTGGCCACCGTCACGGAACGACATTCGCCACGCGTAACCCTGGCGACGCACCTCGGTGTCGACCCGGGAGGAGAGAGCGTTGACCACAGAGATGCCCACACCGTGTAGGCCACCCGATACCGCGTAGCCGCCGCCACCGAACTTACCGCCGGCATGGAGGATGGTCATGACAACCTCAACCGTGCTCTTACCCTCGGTGGGGTGGATGTCGACGGGAATACCGCGTCCGTCATCAACCACGCGCACGCCGCCGTCTTCCAACAGGGTCACAATAATCTCGGTGGCATGCCCGGCGAGGGCCTCATCGACGGAGTTGTCTACGACTTCATAGACCAGGTGATGCAGGCCTCGCTCACCGGTCGACCCGATGTACATGCCGGGGCGCTTGCGGACGGCTTCGAGGCCCTCCAATACGGTAATGTTCTCCGCACCGTATGCGCTTAGGTTTGGGCCCTCAGACGCCGTTTCAGCCACTGGCCGACCAACTCCTCTAGGTAAATCTGCGTTCAAATCGACGCGATACTCGCCCCCGGCGAGACGTCGCGGTGTACCCCGAGTAACGCACGACTAAGGAGTCGTGCGAACCGTCCTGACCCCGCTGTGCGGGTGCCACTTTGCGACGCAAGGTTCAACTCACTAATTCTACCTGGAGTGGTCCCTCTTCTTCGCGCGCTGCGCGGCATGTAAACGGCCTTTTCAGCGAGTTTCAGAGACCCGTGAGAGTGAGCCAACATTTTTGGGCAGAAAAATCGCTTCTGTGACGATTCAGCCGATATTCGAATCTCTCCAAAGCAGCGGTGGTCGACGTGTCCTGCGGCCTAGCCGTACGTATCGCGTGGTCCCCTATAGCCGTGAATCCGATACTTGCCCTTCACCTGACGCGGCGGTCGCGGGCCTTCAATCCTGATGGACGTCACTACACCTTCCCCGACTTCACAGTCTATTCGCTGTTGCAGGGTGCCTAGCAGCAATTTCAGTGAGGTCGCGTAGGTTGTCGACGCACACTGAATGGTCAATTCACCCTCCACGAAGGTGGTCGGGGTGCAGTGTTGGGCCAGTTCTGGTCCGATGACCGTCGGCCAGTCGCCGATCAACTTTCCCACTGCAAATTGGTGGTCCCAGCCTCTATCTTGGATAAGGCGCCGCACGGCTACTCCGAGCGCCAGGGGATCTCTCGCCCCGCTCCCCGTACCGATCAGCCGGGCCGATGCGGCCTCGGCGACCTGGCCGCGACGCGCTTGACCAAGACTCGTGGGCCGATGGCGGCGCGCACGCGCGTCGGCACGAGCCTGATAGAGGGCGAGGTGAGGGAGGTCTTGAAATTCATGCACACGAGCAGCCTGCTCCTCGGGGGTGGCGGCAAAATCGGCGTCAAGGTCTGCCGAATCGGGTTCGTCCGCTTCCTGGCTATTATCCAAGTGCTCGGCCGCGTGGGAGTCGTCGGATCGTCGCACGATGTTTTGACCTCCACCTGGCTAGCTGTTGCTGATAATTTATTTTCACAGATAATGTCTAGGCGCAAACTACTGCAGAAATACCGTCATCCCTCCGGATTCCGTACTTCGCACCAGATAGGCCAGCAGGAAGATCCTCATCGACGGCTGCAGTAATAAGAACTTGTTGAGTGTTGCGTATGATTTCTGCCAGCCTACGGCGGCGCCCCACATCGAGTTCCGCGAAAACGTCATCCAAGATCAGTATGGGGTCGCCCGCCTCCCAAGACGCCGTCTCTTGGCGTAGCAACTCAAACGCTGCCAGTTTGAGAGCCAGCACGATCGACCATGTCTCCCCGTGGCTCGCGTAGCCCTTGACCGGAAAATCCAGAAGTTCAAGCGCCAGATCGTCACGATGAGGGCCCACGAGTGTCACTCCCCGATCGAGTTCTTGCCGACGCAGGTCGGCAAGTGCCACCGCGAGTGCGGCGCGCACTTGCGCTTGGCTCGGCAGGCCCGTGGGATTCGTCGGGGTGACCTCGCCTTCGGGAAGTTCGACGCGTGCAGCATAGCGAAGGTGCGCGGGTGATTGAGCAGCGAGTGCCTCAGTACCTTCGGCGCTGGGTTGTGCGTCGGGGGTTTCCTGATCTTCGCTCACGCGCAGATATGCGGCTTTGAAGTGCGGCACGAGTCGTGCGACGAGGTGAATGCGTGCCCGAGTGAGTTCGCTGCCGAGCGCTACCAGTTGATCGTCCCAGACTGAGAGCGTGCTGAGGGGGGAGGGACCGGACGCCAGGGTGGCCAGGTGATTGCCTCCCACGGCACCCACCTCGGCGTCCTCGACGGCGACCGCAACATTCTCTGCCTTGCGGCGGGCGGCGCCTGCCCGGCGTGGGTTCTCTCGGCTAATACTTGACTTGAGCAGGGAGTTTCTCTGCTTGACTACCTTGTCGTAGTCGGCCTTGACCCCCGCGAACCGCGGCGCGATGAGCACGAGCAGGTCGTCCAGAAACCGACGCCGTAGATCTGGATCGCCGCGCACGAGCTGTAGGTCTTCGGGTGCGAAGAGGACCGTTCTCACGATGCCCGTGAGATCTCGGGGGCGTCGGGCAACCCCCTGGTGGCGGGCACGATTGACCCGCCCGGGAATGATCTGCACCTCGATCTTCTGAGGTCGTTCATCGGTCTCATCGGACTGCACCACACCACGGATCACCGCGCTTTCGCAGCCGCGTCGCACGAGAGCGGCATCGTGCGCCACGCGGTGAGAGGTCATGGTGGCCAGGTACCCAATCGCCTCCATGACATTGGTTTTGCCGTGGCCATTGGGACCCACCAATACCGTGACGCCGGGGTCGAAACTGAACTCAGCCTTCTCGTAGCTGCGATAATCGCTGAGAGTGAGATGGCTGATAAACATCAGTTCGTGTGGCGAATGGGCATCAGGAGGTAGCGATAGTTGCTGTCCTCGTGATCATTGGCGCCCTCGAGTTTGGCGAGCGGTGTCAGGATCACGGGCTTGACCTGGTTGGTCAGGGCGAACTTCGCGTACGCGGTGCCTAGGGCGCCAAGCCCGTCGAGCAAGAACGCTGGATTGAAGGCCACGACGATGTCCTCACCCTCGATGGACGCCTCAAGCGTCTCGCTGGCCTGCGCGTCGTCTCCGGCGCCGGCCTCGAGCACGACGTGGCCGTCAGCAAAGGCAAGTCGCACCTGGGTCGAGCGCTCCGCGACGAGTGATACGCGTTTGACGGCATCGGCGAGCTCCTTGGCGTTAACCACGGCCGAGATGGGGGCGTCCTTGGGGAACAGTTGGCGAACGTCGGGGTACTTGCCCTCAACCAGCAGCGACGTGGTGCGGCGGCCGCCGGCTTGGAAACCAATGAGATCGCGGCCCTGCCCACTCGTCAGGGCGACCGTGACGGGCTCGCCACCTCCGAGCGACTTCGATACCTCAGTGAGGGTGCGCCCCCGTACAACCGCCGTCGATTCGAAACTGGGATCGGCCGGTACCCAGTTCAATTCCCTCACCGCGAGGCGGTAGCGGTCGGTCGCCAGCATGGTGATCTTTTCGCCCTGGATCTCCACAAAAATGCCGGTGAGCAGGGGCAACGTGTCGTCTTTCGACGTTGCGATGGAGACCTGCGAGATGGCATCGGTGAATACCTTGGCGTCGATTGAACCCGATGCCTCGGGCATCAGGGGCAGCGCAGGGTATTCCTCCACGGGCATGGTCGCGAGGGTAAAACGCGACGTGCCACAGTTGAGCGTGATCTTGCCACCCTCAAGTTCAAAGTGCACCGGCTTTGCGGGTAGGGCCCTCGAGATGTCAGCCAGTAGTCGGCCCGACACCAGTGCCGTGCCTGGTTCGTGCACCTCGGCCGCGACCTCCATCCGGGCTGAAACTTCGTAGTCGAAACTCGAAATCGTGAGGGTGCCCATGTCGTCTGCCGCAAGCAGCAAGCCCGAGAGCACAGGCATGGGAGGGCGTGCAGGCAGCGTGCGTGCCACCCAGTTCACGACGTCCGCAAGCACATCACGGTCGAGTTGAAACTTCATGAGAACCCTTTCGAAGTAGCGCGGAGGGTCACTCCACGCGTTTCACGTGTGCGGCCGCGCCGCCACTCAATCTTGGCACTATCGGTCTCGCCTGAATTCTGACGACTCCGCTGCCAAACCACTTCAGCCTAGTGGAGACTCAGCCCACCGCGCTCCGTCGCGTCACAACCTGACGCGGCCACGATCCACCCGAAGCCGCACCAGTTGGAGCACGCAACACCACAAATCCACATTCTGTGCCTCTAGAGAAGAGTAGTAGTAGTAATAGGGCCTGTGGATACTGTTCAAAACCACCCTTTGTGCAGATGAGACACCATTTTGCTCTGTTAGCTCCTCGTGAGCTCTCGCTGAGCTATTGAGACTCGAATGTGGAAACCCAAAAAACTCGCCTGAAACAGCTCACAGAGGGCCGGAGACAGCTCACATATGCTGCTGCGTAGCTCACAAGATTCCACAGGTTTATCCACACCTTTGGAAACGGCCCTGATCTGCGATTTCACCAAAGAGGTGGGTTGCAAGTGAGGTGTGTCACATCACTCCTTGCGAGACGCGGCATTGATTTGGGCGGTCAACTGCGAGACATCGTTAAACACCTTCGCCCGTTCGGCCATCGAAGCGTTGATCTTGCGAACAGAGTGCAACACGGTCGAATGATCCCGGCCCCCAAAGTGGTGTCCCACCTGCGGCAATGAAAGATTCGTCAACTCGCGACACAGGTACATGGCGATCTGGCGGGCGAGCGTGATCAGGCGCGTACGTGACTTGCCACAAATGTCGTCGACGTCCAACTGATAGTACTTGGCAGTCTCTTCGATGATGGTTTTCACCGTCACCTCAATCGAGCCACCCTCGGAGATCACGTCCTTCAAAATCTGTCGCGTCGACGCGATGGTGGGCGCGAAGTTCTGCAGGATCGCATACGCATGCGCACGTACCAGCGCACCCTCGAGAATACGGATGTTCGAGGTGATGTTCGTGGCAATGAACTCCAGCACGTCATCTTTGACATTCATGTTGTCTTGCATGGCCTTATTGCGAAGGATAGCCATGCGCGTCTCGAACTGCGGGGGTTCGATGCTCGCCACTCCACCGCTGCTGAACCGCGATTTCAGTCGTTCCTCGAAGTTGTTCAAGAGGTTGGGTGCAATGTCCGACGTCAAGACGATTTGCTTGCCTTCGCGGTAGAGCGCGTCGAAGGTGTGGAAAAACTCGACCATGGTGTCGGTCTTGCCGGCCATGAACTGAATGTCATCGATCAGCAGAATGTCGTAGGTGCGATAGCGCTGTTTAAACTCGTTCATCACGTTCTCCCGGATCGCGTTGATGAACTCAGTTGCGAAGTCTTCGCTCGACACATAACAAATGTTGAGGTGAGGGATGTTCTCCTTCACGTAGTTGCCTATGGCGTGCAGCAGGTGGGTTTTGCCTAGGCCCGAATCACCGTAAATGAGCAGTGGGTTGTAATTCGTGGTACCGGGCTGTTCCGCGACGGCCATGGCGATGGCGTTGGCAAATCGGTTGGACTCGCCGACCACGAAGTTCTCGAAGGTGTATTTGGGGTTCAGGACGCCCGCGTCGGCCGCCTCCACTTCATCGGCCGGTCCCAGGGTGAGGGGGCTGGACGCCGCGGGTGGCCCGGTTTCTACCTCGGGCTCGGGTTCCGGCTCCGGTTCGGGTTCAGGTTCTAGGAGATTTTCGAAGCCCGTAATGGTCGAATCTATGGTGATGCTCAGTCGGGTTCCCGGCCCAAACAGGGCAGTCATGACGTTTGAGACCTGTGCACTGATCTGCCGCTCGAACACGGTGCGTTCGCGGTCGCTCTTTACGGCCACGATGATGTGCTGACCGGCCACTGCCACGAGTTCGGACAACTTGGCGGAGGCATAGTCGAGCGGGGAAACATCGGGTTGTTCCTTCAGCAAGATGAGGAACGAGGCCCATTTCTCGCGCTCGGACGTGTTCTGCATGTGATCTCCCGATGCAAATCTTAAAGTTCCGACCGAGATGAAGCCTGTCGGGCCGGTGGTGAAAGGAACGACAGGCCGCGAACGTCGGCGCTGTGTATAAAGTTCCCCCTCAGGACGCCAGATCCGCGGTTTTTGTGGAAAACCTCGGTCATGCTGTGGATTACTGTAGCGGTTTCGGGACTGGTTTTCCACAATTGGATAGTCACGATGGGGAGAGGGTGACGGACCGACGGGCCACGCGGCGTCCGGAACCGACCGCGATCGCCTGCCCAAGGGACGGCCGCGCGTGTTGTTGCTCACCGAATGGGTGCCGGCGTTTGACCCAGGTGGTCGGCCAGCTCTAGCCTTAGTAGGCCTATGTCGTTTGCATGCACTAATGAGTGGTGACTTTCCGCGACACCTGGGCATCCATTGTGGGTCAGGTGGCGCTTCGATGAGAAGCGTGCGACTGGTTCATGCGCCTCGTTCTTCCCCTTGGTCGAGGCTTTCAACGACGTTTTAATACATTGGAGAACTGCTGTGTCTAAGCGGACCTTTCAGCCTAACAACCGCCGCCGTGCGAAGACTCATGGCTTCCGCCTGCGCATGAGCACCCGTGCCGGCCGCGCCATCCTGGCCGCTCGCCGTCGCAAGGGTCGCGCCGAAATCTCGGCGTAAGGCCGGTGCTCTCGGCCCGGTGCCGACTGCGCACGGCGCGCGATTTTTCGCGGGTCATGCGATCAGGCACCCGAGCTGCTCGAACCCACGTAGTCGTTCACTTCGCGCCCCGAGTGGGCGATGGAACGGCGCACGTGGGTTTCGTTGTGCCTAAAAAGGTATCCGGAGCAGTGGGTCGCAATCTGATTAAGCGCAGGTTTCGGGCCATCATGGCCGAGGCATTGAACCAGCCGACCGAGCACGGTCTGCTTGCGGCAGAGGGTGACGTCGTCATCCGTGCTCTCGCCGGTGCAGGAGAAGTTCCATTTACTGACCTGCACCATGAGGTCGTGAGCAGCTTGAGGACGGCGCAGCGACGCTACTTCGAGCGGGACCACCAACGCAGCGGCCGACCCCACGAACCGGCCTGACGATATGTCCGCTGCTTGGGCAACCCTTCGACGCGCACCCGAACGAGCGCTCGTGGCATTCGTGCGGGGATATCAGTTGGTGGTCTCGCCGTGGTTTCCCCCGTCGTGCAAGTACGAGCCCTCGTGCTCGCACTATGCGATCGACGCACTGCGCCATCACGGCGCTGTCAAAGGAGTTGCTGTGGCGTGCTGGAGATTGTTGCGCTGCAACCCCTGGTCAGATGGTGGTTACGATCCTGTGGTGCGAGACAATGAACCGCCGACTGTCGCGAACTCGGGCAGTTCTTCACACTAGGTTTTTACACGAACGACGCCTCTAACCGACCTGAATTGCTCCGGTCGACCGGGCAGAGGAGCCTCCATGTTAGATACGATTTTCTATCCCATTGAGTGGGCGATCGCCTTCATCATGGTGATGGCGCACAAGCTGCTGACCCTGATTGGGTTGGATTCGGCGGGCGGGGCGACGTGGGCGTTGTCTATCGTCGGCCTCGTTGTCGTGGTGCGGGTACTGCTGATTCCGCTCTTCGTGCGCCAAATCAAGGCTCAGCGTGGCATGCAGTTGATACAGCCTGAGATGAAGAAGATTCAGGACAAGTACAAGGGCAAGACCGACCCAGCCAGCCGCCAGGCGATGAGCCAGGAAACGATGGAACTTTACCGTCGCACCGGCACCAACCCGTTCTCCTCGTGCCTACCACTGCTGCTGCAGACCCCGATCTTTATCGGCCTGTACCGAGTGCTGTACTACCAGATTCCCCAGCACGCTCAGGGTGGTATTCACGAGGGTGACTTCGGGTACTTGACGATGCGCCTGGCCACCGAAGCCCACAACGCGGTGCTTTTCGGAGCCAAGTTCTCTGACACGTTCATGCAGGCCACCGCCGGGAATCCGAGTCGCGTCCTCGCAGTAATTCTGATCATCGCCATGTGCGCGACCCTGTTCATCACGCAGCGGCAGATCTCGATGAAGAACATGCCTCCCTCGGCGCTCGAGGGCCCCATGGGTCAAACGCAGAAGATCATGCTCTACATGCTGCCCGCGATCATGGGTATCACGGGCTTCAACTTCCCCATCGGCGTGCTGCTCTACTGGACCGTCTCTAACCTGTGGACCTTGGGACAGCAGTACTACGTTATTCGCAACAGCCCCACCCCCGGCTCGGAGGCCGAAGAGAAGTACCGTGAGCGGCTCAATGCCAAGCGCGTGCGCAAGGGGTTGCCGACCCTCGAGGAGGAGGCCAGCGCGGCCCGTCTCGCCGCCGCGGCCGAAAAGCCTCAGGGGCAGCGCGAACAGCCCAAGCGCAATCAACCCAAGAAGTCGGCGCCGAAGGCCAAGCGAACGCAGGGTCCCGATGGGAAACCGCTCAATCAGGCGACCCCCTCCAGCCCGCAGAGTCCCAACAGCGGTTCCGCCGTCGAAAGCCCCGGTAACCAGTCCAAGGGTCAGGCTTCTGGTAACCAGTCCAAGGGTCAAAACCCAGGTAACCCGAGCCCCAAAAAGCCACGTAACAAGAAGTAGTCCAAGGAGACATCATGTCGAACGATCTGCAGGAAGACAACGTTGACCTCGAAGTTGAGGTTGCCGAAACCGAGGCGGTCGCCGAGGTAGCAGACAGCGCCGACGCGTCGGAGGATGCCGACGACTCGGCCGAGGGCCGCGGAGAGCGGACCAGCCTGACGATTGAGCAGCTCGAAGAAGAAGGTGACATCGCCGCCGACTATCTCGAGGAACTGCTCGACATCGTCGATCTCGATGGTGACATCGACATTGACGTGGAGGGTGGTCGCGCGTCTATCGCGATCCTCAACGACGATACAAAAGAACTAAAACTGCTGGTAGGCCGCAACGGTGAGGTGTTGGAGGCGCTGCAGGAGTTGACTCGTCTTGCCGTGCAGACGAAGACTGGTTACCGCTCGCGACTGATGCTCGATATTGCCGGGCATCGCACCACGATGCGTTCGCGCTTGAAGTTGATCGCTGAGAATGCCATTGAATCGGTGCGCGCCAACGGTGAACCCGTCCACCTTGATCCCATGAACCCCTTTGAGCGCAAGGTCATCCACGATGCCATCGCCGCGGCGGGTCTCGTGAGTGACTCCGAGGGCACCGACTCGAACCGTCACGTCGTCGTTTTTCCCGCCGACAAGTAACCGGGCATGAGCGAGCGCCCAGCCCCGCGCGCGTCCGCCCGGCCGGGTACCACCGGGCCGTCGGAGGAACCGATCGACACGACGGCCCGACCTGAGTTTGGGCCCGACGAACGACGCGCCGCTGCTGAAATATTCGGAGATCGCCTCGCGCTCGTGGAACGCTTCGTGGATCATCTGTGCACCTCGGGCATAGAGCGTGGACTGGTGGGGCCGCGCGAGGTGCCGCGCATGTGGCAACGGCACGTACTGGGTTGCGGCGTTTTTCACGAGTTGATTCGGCCGGACGCACGTGTCTGTGACGTTGGCTCCGGGGCTGGGTTGCCGGGTCTCGTGCTGGCGCTCGCGCGTCCGGATCTGCGTGTGACGCTCGTGGAGCCGATGGATAGGCGCACGACCTGGCTGGCGGAGGTCGCCGATGATCTGGGGGTGAGCGTCGAGATCGTGAGGGCGCGCGCTGAGGAGCTGCACGGTCAGCGGACCTTTGACGTGGTGACGGCGCGGGCGGTGGCAGCGCTCGATAAGTTGTCGCGCTGGTGCCTACCTTTGGTAGCTTCCAGTGGTGAGTTGCTGGCTATGAAGGGCCGCTCGGCCGAGGCTGAGGTGGATGCCGCCGCCAAGGTACTGCGAAAGTTCAAGGTCAGCAGCGCCGAGGTGTTGACGTGTGATGCGAACGGCCTTGAGCAACCCACGACCATAGTGAGGTTGGTACGCGCTGCTGCGTCAGCGTAACCGTTAGAGTTGACCTTGATCTGATCGCGATGTTTTTGCCGCCGCTTGTGAGCGATCCGCGCGGACAATACTGCGGGGCTATGCGGCGCATGCTCACTTGGTATTAGGCTGAAGTTTCGCGAGTGATGTCTTTCGAATGGGGAGAAAACCGTTGGCTACACCTGCCGCAGAGTCTGCTTCGAGACTGGCGACACGCTACACACCGGAGGCCGCCGAGCTGACGCTACCCATACCGCACCACACTCGCGTTTTCACGGTAGCCAATCAGAAGGGCGGCGTGGGCAAAACGTCGTCGGCCGTCAACATTGCGGCGTCGCTCGCTCAGCATGGGTTGAACGTGTTGGTGATTGATAACGATCCCCAGGGCAATGCGTCGACGGCGCTTGGGGTAGATCATCACTCGGGCGTCTCGAGCGTGTATGACGTGCTGATTGAGGACGTCCCCATGTCGGAGGTCGTGAAGTCGTGCCCAGATTTCGAGTCGCTACTGTGTGTTCCCTCGACGACCGATTTGGCTGGCGCCGAAGTTGAATTGGTGTCGCTGTCGCACCGCGAAGACCGACTCAAGGCGGCGCTGGCTCAGTACGCCAAGTTTCGTGAACGCAAGGGACTGCCCCGACTGGACTATGTTTTCATCGACTGCCCTCCGTCGCTCGGATTGCTGACCGTGAACGCATTCGTGTGCGCGAACGAAGTGTTGATTCCGATTCAGTGTGAGTACTACGCGCTGGAGGGCTTGTCACAGTTGTTGAAGAGCATTGGGTTGATTCAGGCGCACCTGAACCCTTCACTTGAAATTTCAACAATATTGTTGACCATGTTCGATGGGCGAACCCGCCTCGCCACGCAGGTGGCCGAGGACGTGCGAAACCACTTTGCCCAGCAGACGCTGGCCGTGGCCATCCCTCGCTCCGTGCGTGTCTCCGAGGCACCCAGTTATGGTCAAACCGTCATCACGTATGACCCCAGTTCATCGGGTGCCCAGGCGTATCTCGAGGCCGCCCGCGAAATAGCGCAGCGCGCTACGACTAAGTAGGTTCCTTCATGGTTGAACGCAAGAATCAGAGCCGTGGTTTGGGGCGTGGGCTGGGTTCGCTGATTCCCGCTCTCACCACTCCACCGGTTGAGCCGGACGCCAAGGTGGCCCGTCCCAGCGAAGACGCAACCCCCGCGTCCTACCGTACGGGACGACAGGGTATCGACACTTTCTTCCCCCAAGGCGACGAGAGGCCGAAGCGGCGCGCGTCGGATCTGGCCTCGTCCCTGGCGGGCGACATGAGGGCCTCCCGCGCCGGCACGAAGGCGACGAGCGCGGCTAAACCAGCGAAGGCCACCGAAGCTGCTGCACCGAGCACCGACAAGGTTGCGACGAAGTCTTCCCGAGCAAAGGGCGCCTCGCCGACGAAATCGCGTGAAGCGCCCGCGGTAGATGCGCCTCAGCCAGCTGACCCGAAGGTCGTTGACTCTGTTCCCGTGGAACCGGCGGTGGCCGAGATGGTGAAGCCGGAGAATGCGGTAGTGTCAGCGCAGGGTTCGGATGCTGAGCCTCACGGGGATGTTTCACGTGAAACGGGTGTTGACCCACAGCCCGAATCTGCCACGGCAACGTCAGTTGTGGCTGAGGAAGTTCAGGGCCTAGCCGTGGAGACCGGCGCACCAACCGTGGTTGAGAACCCCCAGCCGGTGGAGGACAAGACCGAAACGGATGCCGCGGCCCTGTTGCCCGTGCCGGGCGCCGCATTCGCCGACCTGCCAGTTAATTCCATTCGGCCGAATCCGCGGCAGCCTCGCGAAGTCTTTGACGAGGAGGCACTCGACGAACTGGTATTTTCAGTGCGCGAGATTGGTGTGCTTCAGCCGATTGTGGTGCGTCCCATCCCCGAGCCCCTGCTCGATTCTGTGCCTGACGGGCTGCAGTACGAAATCATCATGGGTGAGCGCCGCTGGCGAGCCAGCAAATTGGCCGACAAGGAATTCGTGCCGGCCATCATTCGCACCACCAGCGACGATGACCTCCTGCGCGATGCACTTCTCGAAAACCTGCATCGAGCACAGTTGAACCCACTCGAAGAGGCAGCGGCCTACAGCCAGTTGCTGGAGGATTTCGGGTGCACCCAGGAAGAATTAGCGTCTCGGATCGGACGCTCGCGGCCCCAGATCTCGAACATGATCCGCTTGATGAAGTTGCCGCCGCTCGTGCAGCGTCGCGTGGCCGCCGGCGTGTTGTCCATGGGGCACGCGAGGGCCCTGCTGGGTTTGAAAGACAACGCGGCAATTGAACGACTGGCGCAGAAGGTTGTGGCTGAGGGCCTTTCGGTTCGAGCAACCGAAGAACTCGTGGCTCTGGGTGATAACCAAGCCCCCGATCTCCCGGCGCATCGTATAGGACGCACCATCAACCCCGTGATGGACGACATTGCCGGTCGACTCTCCGATAGGTTCGATACTCGGGTAAAGATCGCTATGGGAACCCGCCGTGGCAAACTCACTGTCGAGTTCAGCGGCATGGACGACCTCCAACGGATTCTGGAGGTTATTGCTCCCGGTGCCGAGGTTGACGAGTAAGCATCTGCGTCAAGGCGCCGACGTTTCACGTGAAACGTCGGCGCCTTGTGTTTTACACAGAACAACGGCGCACCTGTGCAAATTCAATTTTCGAGCTGGCCGATTGCATGTCTTTGCAGCTGCAATGAGCTGACCTGGAGTTTTGCCGGGTGACGCGGGCAAGCTCGCTCGAAATCTCGACGGGCGATCCGCTGTACGAGCCTCGCGTCAGTGAGTTTTCCACACATACTGGTCGCGTTGGGCCGATAGCGGGAGCCACGTCTCTGCATGGTGAAGTCGTTGACACGGTCGGGTGGTGACAGCCCACCGCGTCGGTCGAGCAACCCATAGAGGGTCCGAACTGTTTCACGTGAAACGTCTAGTGGATCGAGCCGACCGCTGGGCGTGTACGCGCGGGGAGCATATCTCGACCTGAGCACGTGCTCATCCTTCGTGCCGGCGGACGTCTCCGCCAGAGTGGGGTGCCGTGTGTGCGTGGGCATCGGTGCCATGCACACGTGCACTGACCGACACACGGCGACCACGTGAGATCGCCGCGGTACCGCCCCCCCAATAATGAGGCCACGATCGAAAATAACAAGGGCGTGGAGGGCCCCTTACAGCGACTTTGAGGCCGAGGGTGGAGTGATTGGTTGATTCTGGGGGTTAAGGCTGGGAGAAGGGCGCTCATCGCGTTTTTGTCGTTTCTCTGAGTGTCAGGGTTTCTTGCGTGCAGATTGCAGCGGTCGAAGGTGTGAAATCGCGATTGAGAGCGGGAAACCTGGCCGGTGTGTTTCACGTGAAACAAAGGGGCAGTGTTGCAGCGTGATGCCGGGAGACACGCGAGTGGACGACAACTGACGATCTAGGTGTTGCGCCGCCCGAGGCCGACATCGACATGGTGAGACAGCGTTGGAAATGCCGAAGTGCGATACCGGCCTCGTGCATGAGTGTGGCGAAGGTTCGGTGACTAGTATCTTGCTGCTACCCCGCAGCAGCGTGGATGTCCGTGCGCCTTGTATTGACGCGGGTGTTTCACGTGGAACACTCGCATTGACCACACTCGTGAGCAGCGTGGCACTCTCAGCCGCAGACTCAGCCAACTGCGAGATCGGTGGAGGCGTGAGTTCGGTAACACGTGACCTCGGTGGCAGACTGAGACGCGCGAGCCGTGTTGCACTATCAGCGAGGGTTCGTGTCCGGCGTCCTGAAACGAATGCGGATAGACGTGGCGACGCTGGGTGCCCGATACGACATACCTCGCACGGACGCGACGCTGGAGGTGCAATTATCGGCAGGGCACAGTGAAGTTTCACGTGAAACGTTGATGGGGTGCTTACGTCGAGATGAGGTTGCAGGCGATTCTGCATGCGCGCCAGTGGAATGGCAGACCGCGGCAGTTCTCGGTGGGAAACGCAACGGACGGTTATAAGCCTAAAGGTGTGTCCGAAAGTTTGTTACTTTGCAGGCCAATGCCAGCCCTTTAACGATTCCTGTTGACGGCCGTCGTTGGAGTTGCACGTGCCGTAGTAAGCCCCACACGGGACACTTAGATCACCGATCGAACGCAATCTCAAGACCAGCAAAGTCGCCATCCTCTGACAATGGCGCAACCGCAACCGCAACCGCAACCGCAACCGCAACCGCAACCGCAACCGCAACCGCAACCGCAACCGCAACCGCAACCGCAACCGCAACCGCAACCCTGGCGCTGGCGCTGCCGCTGCCGCTGGCGCAATCGCTGACAATGGCGCCAATGTTGCCCCTCCCAGGTAAAACACCATCCAGGAAATACCCAAGTACTGGTTCACTGGAGTCCTCGTACAGTCACGAGGAATCCACGAGTCCCCTCGCTGCGCGCTAATAATACGAGTCCCGGCCCGCTCGTCGATCACCGACGCCAAGCCCTCCCATGGTGGCTCCACAAGCATTGCGGAGCACCCAATCCCTGGGCACCGTGATCACCCTGAGCACTGCGCGCAGCCCGTGCGTGTCACTCTCGACGCAGTTAGCGAGCCCGCCCACGACATCAACCGCGACAATCTCGAACATAACAACTACCCGGCAAAGGATGGGCGCACACCTGAGCCCCGCTGCGCGCCGGACACACGAGACATTCTGGACCCGTAACCCATCGAATTGCGGCTCCGGGCCGGGAATGGCAACCATGCCAGAACGCAGTACTAGGTGCACTGTGGCTCGCTAGCACGCCTGTGCCTGTGCCTGTGCCACTCCCTCTAACAACATCTTTGGACTTGGCCCTGCCGTCCACTTCTCGAGCTACGAGAGCCGATAGCAAGCATCGCACGTCGATGCACGTGTTTCACGTGAAACATGAATAGAAGGTTGGAGACCTCTCAGGATGGGGTGACCTCGGCTGGAAGGAGCCATTTCCTCGCGGTCGACGAGTTGGCTCATGGGTAGGGCCTAGTACAGCTATGTCGTTCCTTGTGGTGCCACACGCCCATCAACCACGGTCAGAGTAGGGGCCCAATGAGGCGAAACTTGGTTCATTACCAATGCAAAGAAGGTTGCCAGTCAGTAGAAAGTGGCTGTGTTCGAACGCTAATGTGTGCCCGGTTGTGCGTCCGTGCCAAGGTGTCCACGGGAGATGTTTCACGTGGAACACTTCGTTTCGACGATCCCGACAGTTTTATCGCTGGACAACTAACGTGCAACGACAATGTCGTCGAGGTGGACCACGACTGCACAAGGTGCCGCATCCTCTAGGCACGTGATGGGTTGGCGTTTTGAACGGGGTATGAGAGCGGTTCCCGAAGAATTCGCGATGGCGTTGGCTCAGATCCTGGGGACGCCGCTGAGAGTGATCGCAATTGCGGTCTTCTCCACGTACTTGCGGTGAACGGCATAGGCTCATCGGTTCGGTCAGAGAACGGATGATCTGCCGCCCAGTGGAGCGCTAGTGAACACTGCCAATGAGGCAAATGGACGTCGATCGGTTCATCGAGCAGAGTCTGAAAATGTCACGGAATCCGACACGACTCGGTGCAGCCGAAGAAAATTTTCGAGGATGAGTGCGAGTAGGGGGGTCTATGGGACGGCCCTCTGCCGCCCTTTCAAGGGGCCAGTGGGGTGATCGGTCATTCCCGCAGCCACGGGCCATTAGGAGGGCACACAGCCCCAATTTCTGCCCCAACGCGGCGAGAATGCAGACCTTCCTGTTGTATTAGGGTACGGACATGGTCGCTGCGCGATTGTAGAGCGCTGTGGGCGGCGAGTCACGGTCGAATGCTGCGGCGCATTGGCGTGCACTGCACAGGGTCTTGTACAGGTGCCCTTGAGGTGTTGAGGTCCGATCAGGGCGGCACTTGATGTGGGACCTGGCATGTTGGGGGCCGATGCGGCTGGTTCTCAACGAGACCTTGTAGTGCAAGTCGGGCATGTTTCACGTGGAACACCGTTGCCGGTCCAACGATGGACCTTCCCATTCGACGATCTCCAAAAGCCTCGTCATACACGGCTCTACCCGAGGACGGCCAACACTCAACTGACCTGGCCCGGTACTGGTGCTAGTTGTCGTCCTCGGCGACTCGACAATCTTCACCATGCGTTGCCTTGTATCGGCCACTTACTGGCAACCGCCGTCTAACTCACGCGGTATCCGAAGTGGCGTCAGTGGCGACTATTGCCTTCGGACTTTCCCTCTATGGGCCATCGCAAATCCAGTGCAAGAGGCTCTACCACGGACTTCGGTCTCGTACATCTCCTCGTATTCAGAGCCGTCGGTAGTTCGCGCACGGTTATAGGTTTGGCCGTGGCCGTGGCCGTGGCCGTGGCCGTGGCCGTGGCGACTTTACTTCTCCATCCCCGCGGTTGCTTCCGCACACAGCGGATGGCGTTGGTTCATTCACGTGGGCCCTGAGTGACGCGCGTCCGCGTGCGGGTGTTTCACGTGAAACCATGCTGGGATGACGAATCTGTTGTGAGGTCGCGTGAGGGTTTACTCGCCACGAGCCCCGCGTGGTCCGACCGAGTCTTCGCCCGACGTGATCGGCGGAATTTGCACGGTCGACATTGCGAGTTCGTCAGCGCGTCAAGGTACCCGTATCTCGCAATGGCATCCTGAATGCAGCACCTGTAACGGGACGGCGGGGTTCACGGTCTCCACCGGCGCTCTCACAAGAAGGTCAAAGAGGATGGAAGAGTGAACTTCTCCGAAGAGTTTAAGGCAACCGACGCCAGCTGCAACGTCGCCACGAGGTCCTGGGTCTGTGGGTCTTGACGGTCAAGATCGGGCGACCTGGAATGGCTACCTCGGCCGTGTCTAGGCCTGCAGATTCACTGACACTCTCCTGGTTAGGTCTGTCCCCTTCCTCGGCCAGGTCGCGGTCAGCGCTGGGCACTAGCCTCGTTGCCTGGCAAAGACGGCGCAGCATTGCCGCGAACCTGATCTCCGTGACATTAGCGAGTACCCGAATCTCGACGACTCTTGCGCGGACATCCTCACCGATCATCTACTCACGTTCGTGTCCAACGCGAGTGCCGAGGCGTGCATCCCGAACGCCTCGATCTCGGCGCCTACCAACTACGACGTTCGCCAACCACCACACCGCTTCCCGGGATTCAATGCATTCCAACACCAAGGGACTCATCCCAGAATTCGAGGTCGAGTTTCATTTTGCCGTCTGAACGGTGGTGGGGTCATGCGAGTTTTTCGACTATGCGCACCCGCTCGGTCGCGTTCCACGTGAAACATCGGAGGCGGCGATGTGTGGTTGGCGGATTGCGGTCCGCCAATCATCCTGCGTAGGCGCAACCACCGGGGCAGCGTGCGGAATTGACGGCGTGTATTGGGCCTCTCTCGGGTTGCAGTGGTGATGGCGGCCGAAACTTCTACCGTGGTCACGTCCCTAGTAGTGGGGTGGTGCTGTCGCCTTCGTGGCGAGGGTTGGGCGCTGGTTTCGAGGATGGTGTCGGCACCGCCTTGGCTGGGGCGACGAGGTCAGCGACGGAGCTGTTCGAGGCCGCTCCCGTCTCGCTGGAGGCGACCCGTAGACCGAGTACTTCTCGGCGCCCGTCCCTGTTCACGCCGGTCGTAACCAGCACGAACGCGTTAATCACGCGCCCGTCTTCTCGGACCTTCATGGTGAGTGCGTCGGCGGCGACGAACGTGAACGGGCCCGCGTCACCGAGGGGAGGGTGGCAGATCTGGCCGACGTGCTCGTCGGGGTCCGCGGCCATCCGCAAGACCTGTGATGTCGACAAGTTGGGGATCCCGAGGGTCTTGACGAACTTGTCCATCCGGCGGGTTGAGACCCCGACGAGGTAGCAGTCCCCGACGAGGTAGCAGTCCCCGACGAGGTAGCAGTCCGCGACGAGGTAGCAGTCCGCGACGACGGTGATCAATGCCGTCTCGGCCCGCTTGTGCCGCTCGAGCAGCCACAGCGGGAAGTACCTCCCCGACCGCAGCTTGGGAGTCGCGACATCTACGGTGCCGACGCGGGTATCGAGTTCGCGGTGCCAGTGGCCGTTGCCTGGCGCGATACGCTCGGACTGGGTTTGTCCGTTGCGCGCCACCCACGGCGTCAGCGTCCGCGGATAACAGCGCCTTGATCATGGTCTGCAGTAATTGCCGCATGAGATCCGGCGACGCTTCGGCGAGGGCTTCGCTCAGCACGCCGGCAGGGTCGACAATGTAAGGAGCGGTCTCTCTGATGACTCCATTCGAGTGAGAAGTAGCGAGTTTTCTCGAAGAAACACACGGTGACCGCGTCTACGTCGTGAATGCCGAACCGGACCGCCGCGCTACACCACACTGCGGGACTCACTTCTACGCCTCTGTAGCGCGTGATCGCTGATGTCGTTTACGGCGCGGGTGAGCCGCCGGAGGTCAAGCCGCATTCGCGTCGAGGGCAGGCCATACTGGGTGCTTCGGCGGACGTTTCACGTGAAACATGCAGAATGACACCTTGAGTGAGTTGGACCCCGGGGGCGTAGAATTGACCCCTACACCACGCCCCGTTGTCTGCCGAGGCCGCCGACCCGCAGTAGTTGGGAACTCGGTTGTCGTGGGGAGTCGAGGATCGGCCTTCGCCGGGCGAATGTCCGCTCACAGCAGGCACTGTCACGGCGGTGAGCCGGTACCCTGTTCGTGCAACCGGGATACTGATCGCGTTCGGTGGCCCGGCTGGTCCGGTAGGGATTTTGGTGTCCGCTTCAACGTTTCACGTGAAACAGACATCGCCGAACGCGGAATGCGTGAGTGACCTTCGCATCCAAAGCAGGAGAGCCCGTATTTATCGCATTGTCAGACCCCCGGCCTTGTCAGACCCCCGGCCTTGTCAGACCCGCCACGCTTCTGGGTCGTGCACTTCGAGAGAGTTGACGAACACCTCTGGCAACGCAGTGACCCTCGCAAGCGCGGCCCGCAGGAGTTCACCAACATGGTCGATCTCATCCACAGACCCCAACCACCGCCAGGGCGCTGGGAGTGGCCACTACCAGATCCGTGAAGCCCTTGCGTGACCGGGCACCACGAGCGGCCGAGGAATGCACGATTTCGGGCACCATCTCAAAAAGCTGCTTCGTGCGAGGCCCCTCTGAGCCCCTAACGCGCTACTCCTGGGGTGATCGGTTGCTCCGCGCTCGCGAGGCCGTGAGACGGCCTCCTAGCCGACTTTTGAGTTCAACTGGCCTGGTTGGATGCCTGCGAACGGCTTCTGTACGCCCCTCCGTGCACAGCGAACCGGTGGCCCGGCAGGCCGCACTGTTTCACGTGGAACAGTGCGAACATCCTCGCTCCTCCTCTCCGCTCTGCACGGAAAGTAGCCGTCGCGAACCCCGGGGCGCGCACACTCACGTCGAGACGTCGACAACCGCTGGGACGTCTACAAATGGTCAGCGGAGACACGACATCGAGTGTGGAAAAGACGTCCCGCAGCCTCCCCTCCCGCCGCCTCAATCCACAGCAGGCCGACGAGGTTGTGGAAAATCTCCCTTAACACACCCACATCCAAGATTTTTGACTTTTCTGCATAAATCTCTCAGGCGAGGCCTTGAACAGCGGCTTTAACAACAAGTGACCGATGGCCACTAATTGTTAGGTGTTCTTCCTCGAGCCGACCCATTCCCACTGTCCGCCTGTGGAAAAAATGTGGAGTGGCCGCGCGTGGTGTGGAAATTCCAGTGGAAAAGTATTCGACTCGCCGACGAGTGCCATGGTCAGGCCCACACAGACACGTTGGCAAGGTCTCTGCCTATACCGGCGCGCAGCCCTCGCTGAGCAGCAACAGCCACTGCTTCAACGTTGGCTTCGGCACCGCCCCCACACGTCGATCGATCTCTTGCCCCTCCCTCACCACCACGACCAGCGGTAGTTGGGGCGCAAACTCGGCCACCGAGGCGTCGGCCTCGATAAAGTGAAACGTCACCCGGCCACGAGGCAACTCGCCGGCCAACTCGTCGCAACTGTGAAACACCCAGCGACCGGGTGTCGACCACAGCGCATATATCACCACGGCGTGGCAGCCACTCGAAAGGTCGATGTCTGGTCGCGCGGCCATCAGGCGGCTGACAACAAAATCGGTGGGCACCCACACAGTGTAGGTGCCCACCGAGAAAGTCTAGTGACTACGCATCACCCAGCGACGCAAGGAAGCTCTCGGCGTCCAGCGCGGCCGCGCAGCCCGAACCCGCGGCGGTAATCGCCTGGCGGTAGGTGTGGTCAACCACGTCGCCGCACGCGAAAACCCCACGCAGGCTCGTGCGGGTCGAGCGACCCTCGCAAACGATGTAACCCTCGTCGTCGAGCTCGATCTGCCCCTTCACGAGCTCGGTGCGCGGCAGATGCCCGATTGCAACAAACAGGCCCGTAACATCCAGCTGAGACTCGGTCGCGTCCTCGGTGCTCTTCAACGTGATCGATGACAGCTTGGTGTCGCCCTGAATGCCCACGACCTCACTGTTCCACGCGAACGTGATCTTGGGATTGTTCAGGGCGCGCTCGGCCATCACCTTCGAGGCCCGCAGCGAATCACGACGGTGCACGACCGTGACCGACTCGGCAAACTTGGTGAGGAACGTGGCCTCCTCCATTGCGGAATCGCCGCCGCCCACCACAGCAATGTTTTGACCCTTGAAGAAGAACCCGTCGCACGTGGCGCACCACGACACGCCGCGACCCGAGAGGCGCTTTTCGTCTTCGAGGCCGATCTCGCGGTAGGCCGAACCCGTAGCCAGAATGATCGCGCGCGCCTGGTGCGTTCCGCTCGCCGAGGTCACGACCGTTTTGACGTCACCCTCGAGCGTCAGCTCGGTGGCGTCGTCGAACACGACCTCCGCGCCGAAACGCTCGGCCTGCTGCTGCAGGTTCTCCATGAGGTCGGGGCCCATGACGCCCTCGGGAAAGCCGGGAAAGTTCTCCACGTCGGTTGTGTTCATGAGCGCGCCACCGCTCGCGAGAGCACCCGCGATCACAAGCGGCTGTAGACCGGCCCGAGCAGCGTAAATGGCTGCCGTGTAGCCCGCCGGGCCACTACCAACAATGATGATTTCGCGAACTTCTTGCGACACGGGATCTCCTCAATAGAACCACCCACCTTGGGTACTTCACATTCAACCGTGCAACGCGCTCCGGAGCGAATTTGTTCCGCAATTTCGAGAGGGTCGGCCAGTTCGCCAGCCTGAGCCCGGGGCGCCTAGCGGGGCGACGTGGACCCGGACTGCGTGACCACGCCCGTCTCGCTCGATAGCCCTGGGGGAACGCTGAACTTAGACAAGAAATACGAGGTTGGGACGGCCGCGTCAGCAGATGCCACCGCCTCTCCCGTCGGCAGGTTTGCACATTCAAGCGGCATGATCACGCTTTGCACCTCTCCGCCTATTGACTGCAGGTCGGCGAGGGTGGTCTTGGACGTCACAATCAGCCAGGACTCCACGGAACTGTTCGACGAGCTTGACTGCCAATTCACCTGCTGCACCGCGCGAATCGGATCCGTGGCGCCGATGGCTGCCAAGCACGACTGAATGTCGCCCGTGACCGTCATCGACTTGGTGGTTTTGCGTAAAATCTCAAGCGAATAATCGCCAAGATTTGACTCAGAAATTACCGGTATTCCGTTGGCATCCACCTGAGGGATCTCCGCAATCTCGGCGGGGGTCGCAGGTGTCGAAGCACTGTTGGCGGCCATATCCGTCGCAGCCAGGGTGGGTACGGGCGTATCCTCATGGCGGGCCACCGAGGCGTCCACAAGGGGTGAGGTACTGTCAGCCAAGTTCGCTGACCAGCCAACATACAGCATTGCCAGGAAGGCCATGCCCACGACAACGACAGCCCCCGCGGCCATCAGCACCCAAGAGCGGTGCTGTTTTTCGGGTTTCGAATGAACCGCGTCTTGGAGATGCTTCAGCTCGCGCTGTCGTGACGTGTTCATTACTCGATAGTAATTTCCTTGATAGTAACTCGCCAACTAGATCCCGAACCGGACAGGCTCGTGATATCCACGGTCAGACCGTCAACGACGGTGTCTGCAGGAAGGTCGAGCACGAGGTTTCCACCTTGCAGGTCACCTTCTGCCAACACGGGCGCTTCACCGAGGGGGGCTTCGTTAAGTTTTCCGGGTAAGACGATGACGTGACCACCATCGCCATCGAACTGAATCGTAACCCGCTTTGCCGTCGCGGGGGCCTCGAACGCAATACCCAGACCCACGAGTGGCTTGAGATTTCCGAAGGCCTGCGTGCGGTACGTATTGGTGGTCCACTGCGTGTCAGGATTACCGTCAAACAGGAACCCGACATCACTTTGCTTCTCCTCACCGCGACCACTGAACGTTTGCACGCCCACAATCTTCGGCGCGGCCGTCGTCGGAGCGACGTCCCCGGGAGCGGCAGACGTCGCCGTGGGTGCCGGAGTGGCCGGAGCCGTCGCCTGCGTGCCTCCGCGAGCCGCGCCCAAGGCACCGAACGTCGTGGTGAACACCGGCACGATTTGAATGACGGCGGCGATGATCGCGACAGCAACCCCAAGACCCACCAGAATCAGCGTGAACTTCTGCGCGTTGAACACGCGGCCATTCACGACCACCCGCTCCGGGGGCTCATGCTGGCCCCCCTTATCGAGCGCGACCTGCAATACCGCGCCGAGGCCCGCCGAGGCGGGACCCACGATGCGTTCGCGCGGAGCCTTGAACGCACTCACCACGGCAGCACCCGTAGCTGCCGCAGCGCCCGTTGCAACCTCCACCCGAGACTTGTTCTTCAACGTCGGGTTGTATTCGGCCTCTTCGACGTCCAGGAGCGACGACGGCTTCTCCGCGAAGGCGCGATTCGCCCTCGCGATGGCCTTCGCATCGATCACGGCGGGACTATGCGGGCCGTCGTCGTACGTCGCACTCGCAAAGCCCGCGCGCTGCGAGACCTGCCCATTAATGACTCGCGCACCCGCGGGGCGCGGCACCGGGATCGAATCCTTCGGACGCTCCCAGGGCTTCAACAACTCAATCACGTCGTGCATGTCGGCCACGCCCTCGCCAGAATCGCTCGGGCTGTTGACCACCAGTTCAATGGCCTCATCAATGTACGGAGCCACTGGCCGCGACGCGCCCGGCACGCGGCTCGGTCGCACCACCTGATCGTCGACATACGGGGCATGCGGCATGTCGATCAGCGGAGTGCGCCCCTCGTTCGCCGTGACACCCGTGCGATCGGTCGCCCCGAAACGCACCGGAGTGTGGCCCGTAATGCCGAGGTACATCGCCTGCATCAGCGCAACGGCATCGCGACGCGCCCAGCGACCCGGCTCGCGAGTGTCTATGCCATACTGCGCCGACTCGAAACCCAAACCTCGAATCTGGATCGTGCCGTCGGCGTTCACCATGATGTGATCGCTCGTGAGAGCCCCGTGGAGATGCCCGCGACGCCCCGCCACCTCGAGCGCCTCAGCGCTCAAACCAATGATCGCGCGCACCGTTTCGAAAGGGAGCCCCCCGCTGCGAACCAGGTCGGTGAGGCTGAATTCGGACGTTTTCGACTGCACGATGATGACCTCACCCTCCTGCATGTCTACGCTCAATACCTGCGAGAAGGCAGCGTGCTTGAACGACACCATGTCCAGCGCAGCCTTGTTCACGGCCCGCGAATGCTCGCCAGCGCGCACGATCTGAATGTTCACCGGCCGATTCAGGACGGTATCGGTGCCGCTGTACAGGGAATTGGTGTCAGACACGAAGAGTTGCTTGCCGAGGCGGTATCGGCCGCTCAGCGCGTCGGATTCCTCACCCGAAACCTGCTCGGCCGCCTGTTCAGGCGCCTTCTTCTTCATGGTTACCTCGTCTGACGTGCGATGGGTGCCGCCCAGGGACTCCGCGGCGGCAACGGCATTATTTCTATGGTACGTGGACTCATGCACTTCGAGCAGGGTGGCCTCAGCGTCACCGGTCGCGTCGATCGGAAAGTGCGGTTCGCCGTCGAGGTGCAGGGGCGTGCCCGAGTACGCCTCCGTCTGAATCTCACCCTCGGTACCGGTCGGGTTATCGGACGCGCGGTCGGCCCGCTCTCCGGTACCTGCGGCCGCCCGGGTAGTTAGGTACGGGGCGTCCCGGAGAGGAATGAAACCCCCGGGAACCTCGGTCAGGCCGCCATCGGGACCATAGGGAATCTGCAGGGCGTATTCGCCCTCGGTGGCGATGGCCGGGGGTACGTCGTCGCTCTGGGCGGCCGCAGGGATCGCGGCGCCCCCGGCGACTCCCGCTGGGAGGAACCGGCCGAGGCGAGCGCGGCGTAGCAGCGGCGACACCACCGAGAGCATCTCTTCGACCCGGAAGATCACGCACAGGCCAATGAATAGCGCGAGCATGACGGCACCCACCAGGATTCCCGTCAGCATGGCTCCCCAGAGGCTGACGTAACTGAGCGGATCCATCAGGGTGGCCATGGACCAGCCAATGAGGGTCGTAATGAGCGTGACGAGCGTGGCGCGCGCGTAGGTCATGGCGATGCGGCGACCATCGAGCGAGCCGATGCGGCGGCGCAGTGCCCACAGGCCGGGAATGACGGCGAGCGTATTGCCGATCGTGCTCGACCAGGCGGCCCAGATGGCCATGCGCGAATCGGGGGCCAGCCACAGGGCCACCAGGACGACCACCCAGGTCACGGCGGTGACTGGGATCTGCAGGAGAAATGGCGTGCGCCCGTCCTCGAACGCATAAAAGGCGCGCTTAATCACGAAGATCGCGGCAAAACCGGGCACGCCCAGCAGCAGAATCTGCGTGACCACGGCCATGGCCTCAACCTGCACCTGCGGCGCGCCGAACGTCGCGAGCGAGACCACGGGTTCAGCCAACGCAATGAGTCCAGCGACGCCGAACATCATGGCCGGCACATAGGCGCGCATCGCCTGCGAGAAATGCTCGCGGAACAGGGGAAAATCGCGGTCCACGGCGGCGTGCGACATCCGCGGGAATATCGCGGTCACGAGTGAAACCACGATGAGCGACTGCGGCAACATGA
Source organism: Micrococcales bacterium 31B (assembly GCA_022803075.1). Taxonomy (GTDB): domain Bacteria; phylum Actinomycetota; class Actinomycetes; order Actinomycetales; family Dermabacteraceae; genus JAFFTF01. The sequence continues at coordinate 73,918 of JAFFTF010000004.1, read as the reverse complement.
ACACGACGTAGCCGATCATGTTGAAGCCGAAGGCACCGACGATGGGGTTGTTGGCCGGGTCGTTGCTCGCCACGAAGGCCGCGCTGGCGGTGTTCGCCGCACCCAGCGCCACGTTGAAGGCGATCACGGTGACCTGACCCAGGGCCAGGGCCGCGATGGTCCAGAGGCCGATCTTGCCCACGTTGGCGAGGCCCATGCCGCGGAATCCCCAGGTCCAGCGATAGGTAATACCGACCTTCTTGAGGCTGGGAATGAGCACGATCGCCTGCAGGGCCACGCCCAGCGTGGCGAATCCGCCGATCAACAGGATGGGGCCGGGGCCCCAGAACGCGGGGTCGTTGGTGGCCTCGTGGTAACTGCCGAAGAGGATGATGAATAGCACCGCGCCGAGGATGGCGACCAGATTGTTGAAGACCGGCGCCCAGGTGTACGGGCCGAAGTTTTCGCGCGCGTTCAACATGTGCCCGAGGAGCGTGAAGAGGCAGTAGAAGAAGATCTGCGGCACGCACCAGAGTGCGAACATCAGGCCCAACTGGCGCGTGACGCCCTCGTTGTTCGGGGCGAAAATGTCGAAGAGCGGCACGAAGAGCGCGAGGGCCACGAGCGTGAGCCCGAGAAAGAACGTAATGCCTAGGGTGAGCAGGCGATTGATGAAGTCGGCGCCGCCGTCTTTGGCCTTCGAGGCCCGGACGATCTGCGGCACCAAGATCGCGTTGAGCGCGCCGCCCACGATCAAAATGTAGAGCTGGTTGGGTAGCGAGTTGCCCGCCGTGAAGGCGTTACCCGCGACGGCGGTGCCGATGGCGAGGGTGAGCACCGCGCCCTTGACGAAGCCGAGCACCCGAGAGATCAGGGTGGCGATGGCCATCTTGGCGCTATTGCGCAGCAGGGACGACTTTCCCGAGGCTGGCTGAACGGCGGGTGATTGACTCAACGAGACTCCAACGTAGTGCGCTTACTCGTGAACCGGCGGCGCAGAAATCCATAGATAAGGAGTCCTGCGATGAGGCCGACGACGATATAGGTGACCAGCCCCTCCCACTGCGCCCGCACCGAGACGGTGAACGGCACGGACGCTGCCACGGTGTTGCCGTCGGCGTCCAGGACCTCGACGATTACTGAGGTGTCTCCGTTAGCCAGGGCAACGATCGGCATGGTGACCGAGCGGGTCTCCTGTGGTGCCAACTGAACCGAAATGGTGCGGTCCGACCGCAGCAAGGGAAGGTCGGGGACAACCTTGAGCCGCAGAGTAATAGGGGTGTTCAGAGAGTTGCGGATGGAGACCGGAATGTTGCCGCTCTCCGCCACAAAATTAACTTTTGCAGGCGCTGTCGGAGTGACGGCAGCGCTGATAGATTCTAAAGCCAAATTGACCACGGATTGATCGGGCGCGCTGGCCGATGCCGCAATTGCGGCAAAACTCAGCCTCTGCAGCGGCTCGAGGCTGGCACCAGCCGACAGCATCGACTCGAAGGCCGACGCCTGCTCGATGCGTTGCGCAGACTCCACGTAGGGCCCCGCGTCCGGCACGATCGACCGAGCTGGCACGGGGTCGAAGAACCCACTGCGTGTCTCCGACATGGCCTGAGGGGGCGCCCGCGACACATTTACGGGGGTTTCAAACAGGTCCGATAGCGGCTGCACCTCGACCCACGGCGCCGAGAAAATTTGCCCCAGGGCCGCCTTCGTGCTGAGCACCTGCGGCGACCAGTTCCGCGGCGCCGCAATCACCACGCTGCGCTGGGTCTCGGGCAACTCGCTTGAAATCACTGCGAGGTCAGCCAGCATTCGCTGCTGAGCCACAATGCCACCGTCGAGGGTCTCGAAATCGGCCAGGTCGCTGCTCAGAGGCGAATCGCTGAGGGCGGCGCTAAATGTCGCGCCGCCCAGATTGAGGCGGGCGAGCCCCGTCGGCGTAAACGTGAGGTTCTCCATCGGGGCCACGGTCACGTCGGGCAGCAGCATCTGTGTCGCTCCCGCGCGTTGCCACTGCGAAAGAGCCGTCGTGCTCACCGTATCGAGCGCGAGCGAGCCCAGCGTGCCCCGCGGTGCGGTGCCCAGGTCTTCCCACGCCTCGGTGCTCCACTGCTGCACCTGCGCATACTGCGCCTGGTCGCTTGCCGAACGCACCTGAGCGAGCGGCAGCGACGCGAAGTCACCACCATAGATGTCGCGGCCCTGAGCGCCGGCCACGAGCGCGTCTCGCACGCCCCGCATCGCGTCGCGCAGCGGAGCGGCCAGCGTCGTCGCACTCGGGCTAGGCGCTGCCGTCGCCGAGGTCGTGGATTCCGAGGGTGTGGTGGTCGTCGCCTCCGAGGGGGTATCGGCACCCCCCGACGGGGTTTGGTCGGGTTCGGACGCGCCGGTGGCCGGGTTGGTTGCGCCCGCCCCCGTCGGCTGGCCCTCCGTCGCGCCGGTCGGCGTCGTTGTGGTGGGTGACTCCGTCGCTGCCGGGGACTCCGCGTCGGGGTCGAGCTGGGCCGTCCGCTCCTCGGGGCTCAGCACGGAGGTGTCCAACACCAGGGAGGGATCGAGCGTCCAGGTAATTCCGGGCACCTGAGCCACCGCCATGGCGCTGGCGAACGCGCCCGACGAGAGCGCATGTACGCCCGCTTCGGCGCGCTGCAACAACTCGGGGCTCGGCTCGGTGACGCCGGACTCGGTCACGGCAAACGCCGCTGTGCCCACGGGGTCGGGGTTCACGAGCGGAACTACGACGCTCACCTTGGTGGAGGTGCTCGGCGGGTTCACCACCACAAACGAGCGTTGCTCGGAGAGGGTCTCCCCGGATTCTGGGTCTATCAGGCTTACTACCAGGCCGTAAGGGCCCGAACCCGAGCGATTCAGGGGGGTCGAAACGAAGGTCGTCGACAGGGAGCCGCCCACCGGGATCAGTGTGTTTATGGCCTGCTCGCCCACGGATTCACCCCGGCGTTGCCCCAGCGCGGTCGACTCCCACTGCGAGACGCTAAACCGCGTAATAAAGGGCGACGTGGAGAGGTACGCGCGGACGACGGCCTGGTTGAGGGGCGCCGTCGAGGCATTGGTGATCGACACCGACAGCGACACCGTGCCGCCACTGCTCACATAACTCGGGCTCAGGCCCGTCAGGGCCAGGTCAAAGTCACCCTCAGCGTGGGCGGCCGCCGCGCCCACCGCGGAGGCCGGCAGAGTCGCCCGAGCCGCCGCGGGAGTCAGCAGCGACAGCGGGAGAACGAGGAGCGCAACCAGCGCCAGGAGACGCGGCACGGGCCACCGGGGCGTCCGGGCAGCACAACGGCACAACCAGCTCACCGCCGCCGCGCCCGCGACCGCGCGGGGGCGGCACAGGGGTCGGCGGGAAGAGCTGCGCATGGCTCCACTGTAATGTGAAATCTGGGCCTACCCGTGAACTGAGCGGTGCGGTCCCACGAGAGACCTGCAACAATTGAACTGATTATGGCTACCTCAACCTCCGCCGCCAGCGCCCGCGTGCGCGACACCTTTTCTCAGTTGCCCGATGCCGTTCACGACCTCGGGCGCCGCTTCGAGGCGGCAGGATTCGAACTGGCCCTCGTCGGCGGCCCGGTTCGCGACGCCCTGCTCGGGCGCGACTGCGCAGACCTCGACTTCACCACCTCGGCGCGCCCCGACGACACCGAGGCGATCCTGCGCGCCTGGGGCTCGTCCATCTGGGAGATGGGCCGCGACTTCGGCACGATCGGCGGGCAACGCGGCGACCTCAAAGTCGAAATCACCACCTACCGCACCGAAACCTACGACGCCGACTCGCGCAAACCCCAGCAGGTTGACTTCGGCGACACCCTCGAAGGCGACCTCTCGCGGCGGGATTTCACCGTCAACTCCATGGCGGTGCGCCTGCCCAGCCTCGAACTGGTAGACCCCTTCGATGGGGTCTCCGCCCTAGAACTCGGCGAACTCGACACCCCCGTCACACCCGAGCAGAGTTTCGACGACGACCCGCTGCGTATGCTGCGCGGCGCCCGCTTCGCCGCCCAGCTGGGCTTCAGCCTCTCGCAACGCGTGTGCGAAGCGATGACCGCCCTGGCGCCCCGCATCGCCATCGTCTCGGCCGAACGGGTGCGCGACGAGCTGTGCAAAACGATCCTCGCCGAATCACCCCGCCGCGGCTTCGAGGCGCTCGTCGAGTTCGGCCTGGCCGACCACGTGCTACCCGAATTGCCGGCGCTCACGCTGGAGATGGACGAGCATCACCGCCACAAGGACGTCTACGAGCACTCCCTCACGGTGCTCGACCAGGCCATCGCGCTGGAGACCGGGCCCGACGGCGCCGTGCCGGCCCCCGACCTCGTGCTGCGCTGGGCGGCCCTGCTGCACGACATTGGCAAACCGCCCACGCGTCGCTTCGAGCCGGGCGGGGGCGTGTCGTTTCACCATCACGAAATCGTGGGCGCCAAAATGGCGCGACGGCGCATGCGCGCTCTGAAGTTCGACAACGACACCATCAAGGCCGTTTCGCGCCTCATCGAGCTGCACCTGCGGTTTCACGGGTACGGCGACCAGAGTTGGACCGACGCGGCCGTGCGCCGCTACGTGACCGATGCCGGCGACGTGCTGCACCGGCTCCACCGCCTCACGCGTTCCGACTGCACGACCCGCAATCGGGCGCGTGCGCGCAAGCTCGCGACCGACTACGACGACCTCGAACACCGCATCGAAGAGCTCAGCGAAAAAGAAGAACTCGCCGCCGTGCGCCCCTCGCTCAATGGCGAGCAGATCATGGAGATCCTCGGCATTAAACCCGGCCGCGAGGTCGGTGCCGCGTACAAGCACCTGCTCGAGGTGCGGTTCGAGCGCGGCCCGCTCGACTTCGACGAGGCCCGGGCAGAGCTGCTGGCCTGGTGGGAGAGCCGCGAGGCCTAAGCGGCCGCGGGCTGCGGTGGGGGCGCTGCCAGGGAGGGCCGGGGCGTCCGGCCGGACGCTCCGGTGGCCCGCTAGTCGCGCGGCGCCTTGGCGAGGCGGCGCGCAATCACGGCGCACACCATCAACTGAATCTGATGGAACAGCATGAGCGGCAGGATCATCACGCTCACGCTCGCGGCGGGCAACAGCACGTTCGCGATGGGCAGGCCGCTCGCCATCGATTTCTTGGAGCCGCAGAACAACACCACGATGCGGTCGGGCAGGGTGAACCCGCACCAGCGTGCGATCAGCGCCGAAATGCTGAGCGCGAGCGCGAGGAGCACGCAGCAGGCGACGCCCACCAGCACGATCTGCACCCACGGGGTGCGCGACCAGATGCCCGCGACGACACCGTGGCTGAACGCCGTGTACACGACGAGCAGAATGGAACCCCGGTCGACGATCTTGGTGAGAATGGTGTGCCGCTTGATGAAGGGGCCGATCCAGCGTTGCAGCAGCTGGCCGAGCACGAAGGGAACGAGCAACTGCGTGACGATGTTGAGCACCGAGCTCGCGTTGATGCCGGCGTCGGCGTGCATGTAGATCGTCACGAGCAGCGGGGTCACGACCACGCCCAGCAGGTTCGAGAAGCTCGCGGAGCAGATCGCCGCGGGCACGTTGCCGCCCGCGAGTGAGGTCAATGCGATCGAACTCTGCACGGTCGACGGCAGCAGGGTGAGAAACAGCAGCCCAAGTCGCAGGTCAGCATGCATGAGCGTGTCGGGAATCAGCAGCGCCAGGAGCCCGAGCAGGGGGAACAGCAAGAACGTGATCGCGAGCGTGACGCCGTGCAGCCGCCACTCCTTGAGCGCCGCGATGGCCTCGCGCGTGGGCAGCCGCGCGCCGTAGAGGAAGAACAGCAAGAAGATGCCCGCGGTGGAGGCGCCGTCCATGATCGGGGCCATGCTGCCGCGGGCGGGCAGCAGAGTGGCGATGACGACGGTGAGAACGAGCAGAATCAGGAAGCCGTCGAGCCTGCGGATCCAGCGGGGCAATGTCGCCACGGGTTGTGTCCTTCAGAGAGTGCGCCCAGGTAGCGCCGGGCGATGGCGGGGGCGGCGAGGACGCCCAGGGGCGCGGCTATGCGAGCCCGCGCTGGGCTCGGGTGCGCCGTATGTAATGTATCCAAGAGGGTGCCGGGCGCCAAGAAGAGGGACGCAAACACGAGACGATCGCCCGGTTCGAGGGCCGCGGCGAGGTCGCGCCCCCGGGGCTCCGCCGAGGTGGCGAATGACGCGGTGGCGGAGGTGCCGGGTCGCCGTAGGGCGAGGTCGCGGGCCAGTTCACGTACCTCCTCGTTCGCGGCGGCGGAGGACGACCCGACGGCATAGAGCGAGATGGGGTCGGAGCCGTCGAGCCCGGCCTCGCGGGCGCGGTGCAGCAGGCCCTCGGCGATCGAGGGGTCGATGCCGAGGATGTCGGCACGCCTCAGGCGCAGGCCCGTGGCGGTTTCGGCGCGTTTCACGGCCTGGGGGGTGTCAACGCGCGCGTGGTAAGCATTCGTGAACAACAGCGGCACGACGACGGCCTGCGTGTGGCCCGCTGCGACGAGGTCGCGGCAGACCGTTTCGAGGTCGGGTTCGGTGAGGTCGAGAAACGCCGCGCGGGCGGGCACTCCGCCCGCGAGCAGCGACGCTCGCGCCATGACCTCCTCGACTGCGGCGCGGGTGGCGGGGTGGCGGCTGCCGTGGGCGAGGCCGATGAGGGGCGTCTCGGTCATGAGGCGTGCATCGGGGGGCGATCGCGCAGGAGGCTCTCGGAGACATGTTTGACGAGCGCCCCGAGTCGGTGCCGCGGCGGGAAACTCGTACGAACTCCCGCGTCGAGCAGGGGCTGCGCGGTCACGGGCCCCACGGCGGCGGCCAGTACGTCGGCCGCGAAGGCCTCGCGCAGGGGCTCGGTCAGGCCGGACGCGCGGGCCACGGCGAGCAGGGAGGCCGCGGCTGGCGCGGCGGTGAAGGTGACGGCGTGCACTCGGCGTTCGATGATGTCGTCGAGTAGCCGCGTGACGGCCTGGGGATCGGGTGGGCCCTGCCAGCGGTAGGGGGCGGCCGTGAGCACGCGGTGGCCGGCCGCGGTGAGCCGCGCGATCTGCTGCTCGTCGGTGTAGCCGTGGAGTTGGAGGGCGATGGTGAGGCCGGTGGCTGGGGTGGTTGCCTGATGACGGGTGCGGGCCGCCTGGATTGCGGCCGCACGCTCGAGCGCCAGGTCGACGAGGGAGGCAGTAGTCTCGTCGGTGGCGACCCCGGCATCGCGTAGCCCGCGTGCGCGCACCCCGCCGCGGGCCTTCGGGCCGCGCACGAGGATCTCAGCGCGGGCGAGAGTTTCGTGCAGGGTGGGCAGGGTGGGCAGGGTGGGCAGGGTGGCGTCTTCGGTGGTGTCAGCCTGAGCATCGAGCCAGCCGTAGAGCCCCTGCGCTGTCGTGATGAGCGCGATGTCGGGGCGGGCACGCACGATCGCGGCCGTGTCGCTTCGCAGTGTGGCATCGTCGGCGACGGGGACGATGCGCATGGTGGGCGCATGGAGCACGTCCGCGCCTCGGCGTTGAAACGCCTCGATCTGCTCGTTGCTGCGGCGGTCGGCGGTGACGGCGATGCGGTACCCCCGCAGTAGCGGCAGCACGTCTTGAGTGTCGTCGCGAGGCTCGGGGCTGTCGCTCACGATTCTTAGTTTTGCAGGTGCCAGAAGATCTTGAAGATTGCTTTTGCGATCTTGCAATGCAACTGTTGCAGCATCAGAAGAGAGATTTGCAGCTTTCTCAACGGTATTTCCGATGACGATAACGGCAGGGTTTCGTACCCGTTCGCGCGCCGCAACCAGCGACACCTCCGCGAGCGACGCACGCACCTCGCGCTGCTGCGGGGTGTGGCCGTTCTCCACGATCGACACCGGTGTCTCGCCGGGCAACCCGTGCCGCAGCAATCCGCGCACGTTGGGCTCCAGGGTGCCGATCCCCATCAGGATCACGATGGTTCCGCCGGTATCGATGAGTCCGCGGCACTCGGCGTCCGTAAACTCCTCGTGACCCGAGATCACCGTGAACGCGCGCGTCACCTCCCGATGCGTCACCGGGATGCCCACCGCGGCCGGCACGGCGATGGCGCTCGTGATGCCCGGAATCGAGTCAACGCTGAGGCCCGCCTCGAGCGCGCTCGAGAGTTCCTCCCCGCCGCGCCCGAACACAAACGGGTCGCCCCCCTTGAGGCGCACCACTCGGGCACCCTCGGCCGCAAACCGAAGCAGCAGATCCTCGATCTGCGCCTGAGGCACCCGGTGGTGACCCGGCGCCTTACCCACATCGATGACGAGGGCTCCCGGGGCCAGGTGGGGTACCTCGCGTCCGGGCCCCAACCGGTCGACGAACACAACGTCTGCCTCCTCGAGCGCCGCCAGGCCGGCCACGGTCAGGAGCTCGGAGCCCCCCGGCCCGCCGCCGACCAGCGTGACATCCACCGGCTGTGGCGCTGCGCGGCGAGCGACGGGGCGCTTGAGGGCCGCCGCCCGCTCCGCCCACTCGGTGGCCAGGTCGTCATCGTCCGTCACGATCTCAACCAGCCAGGCCTCGCGGATGAGGTCGTCCTGGCGGGCGGCGCTGCCGGCCGGATGCAGGCGCATCGCCGCGCGGCGGGAATCCTCCCCGGCGTACAAGGTCACGTCAAGCTGCACTGCGTGGCACATGCGGATCTGCGCCAGGTGGTTGAGTTCGGGCGCGTGCACCACGTGGCCTTCGAGGCCGAGGGTGACGGCCAGGCGCGGCAGGGAGCCCGTGTCGAAGCTCCACTCGCCGTGGCGCGTCAGCGTCGTGACGTGCGCCCCCGCGGCCCGGAATGCGCAGGCGCGGCGATAGGCGGGCCGACCATCACCCACCACGAGCACGGTCTGCCCGCGCAGGTAGTCGAGATCCATGGGTTTCCGTTTCTGCCGTGGTTGCGATTGACCTCATTTCAGCACTGTGGGCTCCGGGTAACCATTTTGCGGTGCCCTGGGTGACGGACTGTGAACTCGGCTTAACGGGACTTGACGCTGCGCGTGACCGTGAACTTTCGATTCTGGGCGATCAGGGTGGTGGCGCCCACGGCCTCGGTGAGTAGGGGCCGATAACGCAGCATGGAGTTGAACACGCACCACAGCTCGCCGCCGGGAGCGAGTGCCCGACCGGCGCCCGCAAAGAGCCGTTGCGACATCGCGGTGTCGACTGCTCCGCCGTCGTGAAAGGGCGGGTTGGTGATGACCAGGTCGACGCTGCCGGGCTCGGCGTGATCGAGAGCGTCAGACCTGAGGGCGACGGCGGAGTCGAGATGGTTGGCGGCAAAGGTGGCGTTCGCGGAGGTCACTGCGGAGCGTGAGATGTCGCTGGCCGTGACGCTAACGTTGCCGCTAGAGGAGGCTAGGAATGCTGCAATAATTCCATTGCCACAACCCATGTCGAGCGCCACAAGGGGTCGATTTGGTAATTGTTGCAGCAAGAAGGTGCCCATGTTCTCTAGCAAAAATGCACTGCCAAAATCAATTTTTCCAGCTCCGAAAGTTCCGCTGCGGCTGTGCACCTGCAGTGCCAGCCCGGCCACCTGGGCGTCCACAACCTGCCACAATTCGCCCTCGACCGGTAGCCGGCCCCGCGGCGACCCCGCGACGATGCCCCGCGACTTGAACCGGCCCCGGGTCGCGTGCACGCCCTCGAAGTAGCGCGCTATCACCGCGTTCTGCCGCGGAGTCATGTATTTGACGCGACCCGCAAAGATCGCCCCGGTGCAGCCCGCACGCGCAATCGCATCGCAGATTTCGGCGAGCGCACCCAACGACTTCGGCAGGCGGACCAGCGCCAGATCGCTCGCCCCCGGTCGATCCACCACGCGCACCCGAGGCAACTGGGCGCAGGCCGCCCCCGCCGCCCGCTCGTGCACGAGCGAGTCACACCAGATCTCAACCTCGCAGCCCGCGCGGGCCGCGGCGAGCGCCAACGCACCGTCGGGGTCGTCGACCACCAGCACCCGGGTCGCGCCCGGCAGGCTCTCGGACGCGAGGTCCACCAGTAGCCGGGTCACCCCGTCGGGCGCGACCGCGCTGGGAGGAAGGGATTCAGTCATGTCACTCTCGTTCGGGCGGCGCGTCTCGTTCGGGCGGCGCGGCCCCGGTTACGCCGCCGGTGCCGCCCCGCTGATCAGGCGTTCGGGAGGCCGCACGAACGCCTGTGTCGGCTCTCCCCGTAGGTAGGCGGCCTGCACCGTGAGCCACACATCGGCGGGTTGTCCGCTGCCAGCGAGCGTATCGTACCTGCCAAAGGGTTTGAGGGCCGCCGGCCGCCCCTCGGCGTCGGTCGCAAAGATCGCGACCGCGGTGGAGATCTGCGGGGTGTACCCGGCGAACCAGAGTGACGTGGTGCCATTCGTGGCACTCATGGCCGCAGCGGGGCGCCCGAGCGCGGCGGCGGGCCGGGCCACGCCGTCCGTCACGGCCGCAGAGAGGGCGTAGTTCACCGAACTCGCGACATCAGAGGTAAACACCGTGTCGGCCACCGGCTGCGCGAGATAACGCTTACCACCGGGCGATGTCACGCTCGCCACGATGTACGGAGTGTGGCGCTGCCCGCCCGAGGCGAACGTCGCGTACGCGGTCGCGATTTCGAGGGGCCGGGGCGCGGCCGTACCGAGCACGTTCAGGTCGGAGTCGTCGAGGCCGAAGGTGTCGGTGGGGATCCCCGCAGCCAGCGCCGCGGCTCGCGTTCGAGTCCCGCCCACCTCGGCGTTCAACTGCGTATACGGAGAATCCAACGCGAAGGCCGTCGCGGCCAGCACGCTCACCGTCGCGACTCCCGTGTTCGGGTCGATGCGACGCACCTGCTGCACCCCCGCGGCCAAGGGATCGCGCGGCGCGTCACTCGCGAGATCGGTCAGGGGCTGGTCCAGCCGAGTGCCGGACTCCACGGCGGCGGCCAACGCGAACGGCTTGAAGAGGGCGCCGCCCTGCACGATGGCCTGGGTGGCGTTGTTGTTAGGTGTCTTCAGATAATCGTCGCCTCCATAGACGGCGAGCACGGCCCCACTCGTCGGATCCACGGATGCGACACCCACCTGCGTGCCCTCGGGCCGGCCGACCAAACCCTTGACGGCGCGGAACGTGGCCGCCTGGGCGTCCGCGTTCAAAGTCGTGACGACGCGCAGGCCACCGCGTTCGATTTCGTCCTCGCTGATCCCCACCGTCGTGCGCAGCTCATCGTGCACCATCGCCATGAGATAACCGTTGGGCCCCTGGTAGGCCTGTTCGAGTCGGTACGAGATAGTCTCCGGCATGACCTGCTGCTCGCGTTCGGCTGGGGTCAGCCCGCCCGAGAGCACCATGCGGTCGAGCACGCGCTCCCAGCGCTCGCGCGCGATGCCGGGGCTCAGCGCGGGGTCGTAAGCGCTCGGGGCGGGCACGATGCCGGCCAGCAGAGCACATTCGCTCGCGGTGAGTTCCGTGGCATCCTTGCCGTAGTACGCCTGTGCCGCCCGCTGGATCCCGTACGCCCCGCGGCCAAAGTAGATGGTGTTGAGGTAACTCGAGAGAATGGTGTCCTTGTTGAACTGCCGTTCGATCTTGTACGCGAGCAGGGCCTCGCGGACCTTGCCCAGGTACGTCTTATCGGTGCCGCGATAGTAGTTTTCGATGTATTGCATCGTGATGGTGGAGGCGCCCTGCTGTGCGTTGCCGCGGGCATTGTTGACGAGGGCGCGGGCGATGCCCTTGGGGTCGACACCACTATTGGAGTAGAACGCGCTGTCTTCGGAGGCGACGATGGCCTGCTTCATGTCGAGGGGGATCTCCTCCGCCGCGATGACCTCGCGATTAACCTCAGAGAAGCGACCGATTTCGGTCTTACCGTCCGAGTAGTACACCGTGGTCGATTGGGAGATGGCGAAGTCATTGGGGCGGGGCACGGGAATCAGGGCATAGGCGAGCACGAGGATTGCCACAACGACCAGGGCGGCGCCGAACGCGAGGCCCAGCAGAAGCCTGAAACTGGGTAGCCAGCGGCGCACGCCGCGCTTGCCGCGGCGAGGATAGTCGATCAAGCGGCGCCGTTTTGGGGCCCCCAGTGGTGGTGCAGCCATGGATGTCAGCGTCTGTTAGGGTGCGACGCGGGCGGCGGAACAAGCCCGCAATCCCTCGCCGCGTCATGGAAAGAATCGTGCGTGCGGGGAGGCTGGCATAGCGTTTAGACGCCGCCACGTCAGGTTCCCCGTGCAGAAGCACTCTACCGGCCGCTCGCGAAGACGCAAGCCGAATCTGGCGACTGACCTGGGGCGCACTACTCTCGCGGGGCTACGGGTACTTCGGGCACCGCAACGTCCGCAGGGGGCGCCACGCCCGACACATCACCGGTTCCGGGTTGCGGATCGGTGCCGCCGCCGGGGTTTCCGCCACCCGCATTGTCACCCGTGGTGGGCTGGGGGTTTGGTGCGCCGTCCGAGCCGCCGGGCTGGTTGGTTGACGGTTCGGAACCGCCCGAGGGCTGCGCGTCGGGGCCGTCGGTCGTCGCGGCGCCCGGTTCGGTACTCGTATCGGTCGCGTCGGTCGGGTTGGTCGAGTCGGTTGCGTCCGGCCCGGGGGTATCGGGGACGCCCGCGTCGCTGGGTTCCGTCGTCGCCTCGCTGGGCGTGTCGCTCGGTTCGTCGCTGGGTTCGGGTGTCGACTCTGCGGTGCGCCTCGGCGCGGGCGCGGGGTTGACGAGGCTACTAGGCGGCTCGGTGAACTGGGCGATGGGCTTGCCCTCGAGATAGGCACCCTGCACCGCGAGCCACAGGTCGAGGGGGTAGGTATTGCCGTACATCGAGGTGTATTCGCCAAAGGGTTCGAGGCGCATGGGGTTGCCGACCTCGTTGGTTTGGAACATGGCGACGGCGGTCGCGATTTGCGGCGTGTAGCCGACGAACCAGATGGAGGATTCGTCGCTCGTGCCGGTCTTGCCCGCAGCGGGGCGGCCGAGCGCCGCGGCGCGCGTGCCCGTGCCGTTCTCGACGACTCCCTTCAGGGCCTCGTTGACGGTGTTCGCGACGTTGGCGCTGAAGGCCTGCGTGCCGGCCGGGGCGGCCGTGAAGACTTCGCCCGCGGGGTCGACGACCGATTGCACCATGTAGGGCTGGTAGCGCATGCCCTCGGCCGCGAACGTCGCGTACGCGCTGGCCACGTCGATGACGTGGGGTGAGGCGGTGCCGAGCACGTTGGAGAGGGTGTCATTGAGACCGTTGGTGTCCGCGGGTATCCCCGCGCGCACCGCTGCCTCGCGCGTCTTGTCGGCACCGATCTGCGCATTCAGCTCTGCGAAAGCCGAGTTCAAGGAGTGTTCGGTGGCGGCGAGGAGGCTCACGGTCTCGCCTAGGCTTTCGCCGCTGTCGTTGGCCACTCGATTGCTGCCATCGGGGCCGACCCATCCCTCCACGCGGGCGCCGGAGTTGCCGGGCAGGCGCGTCGCGAGGGTCGAGCCGTTTTCGAGGGCCGCCGCGAGCGTGAAGGCCTTGAAGGTGGAACCAGCCTGCAGGATGGCCTGCGTGGCGTCGTTGTGCTGCACCTGCAGGTAGTCCGCTCCGCCATAGAGGGCGAGCACGGCACCGTTGGTGGGGTTGATCGAGGTGATGCCCACGTGGTTGCCCGCGGGGCGTTCGCCGAGGTCGTTCACCGACTGCACGGCGGCGTCTTGGGTGGTCTTGTCGAACGTGGTGATAATGCGCAGTCCGCCGCGGGAGATGCGGTCCTCGCTAAGGCCCACGACCTGCTGCAACTCTTGGTGGACGAGGTTCATGAGGTAGCCGTTGGTGCCCAGGTAGGTTTGCTCGGGCTCAAAGTCAATGACGGTCGGGAACACCTGCTGGGCCCGGTCGGCGGAGGAGATCATGTTGAGGGCGACCATCCGATCGAGCACGCGGTTCCAACGCAGGGTCGCGGTTTCGGGGCTGACGGCGGGGTCGTAGGCGCTGGGGGCGGGCACGATTCCGGCCAGCATGGCGCTTTCGCTGACGGTGAGGTCGGCGGCGCTCTTGCCGAAATACCGCTTCGCGGCCTCCTGAATGCCATAGGCGCCGCGGCCAAAGTAGATGGTGTTCAGGTAACTCGACAGGATGGTGTCCTTGTCGGCCTGCTGTTCGATTTTGAAGGCGAGCAACGCCTCTTGAATCTTGCCGACGTAGGACTTGTTGGTTCCGAGATAGTAATTTTCGATGTACTGCATGGTGATTGTCGAAGCACCCTGCTGAGCGTTACCCTGCACATTGTTTACCACGGCACGGCCAATGCCACGTAGGTCAACACCGTTGTTGGTGTAGAAGGTGCTGTCTTCGGATGCCACGATGGCTTGCTTCATCGACGTGGGTATGGTCGAGGCCTCGATCACTTCGCGGTTGATCTCCGAGAACCGGCCGATGGGGGTCACGCCGTCTGAGTAGTAGACCGTCGAGGCCTGTGCCACGGCAACGTCCGTGGGTTCGGGCACTTCGATGACGAAGTAGGCGACCACGAGGGCGGCCGCCACCGCGAGTCCGCCCGTGAAAAAGAGCCCCATCACGAGCCAGAAGCTGGGCACCCAGCGCCAGAATCCACGCTTGTTGCGGCGGGGGTAATTGATCAACCTGCGCTTGCCGGCTTTCGACGTCTGCGGAGATCGAGATGCAGTAGGCATAACACTACGTAACCACACTGTGATCGTAGTTTCGCGCCGGAACTGAGTGAACTGGTGTTTTTGCACGCCAAGGGCGCTGACTCTTCACAGAATCATCAACAGAGTGTGACGCGTCTCCAAGAGGTGGAACGGCCGAGCCAAGGGGTGCGGCCCGGGCAGGGAGGGCCGGAGCGTCCGGCAGGATGACCCGCGAACGCCGACTACGGTGCCTCCCCGAGGGCTTCGCTCACCGGCACCCACGCATAGGGTGCCAGCGCCTCCGAGAAGGCGGCGGTGAGGTGGATGCCATCGGAGTAGGTGATGTAGTTCTGGTACACAGCGTGACAGGTTCCCTCGGGGCAGATGCCGTCGCGCAGGTTCAAAAACGAGACGCCGAGGGGTGCGAGCGCCGCTTCTTCGAGTTGAATGCGCTGGGGGTCGATCATCTCGGCCAGCGGCGTGTCGCATTCCGCAGGGTTTTCTAGATTGCGCGAGATGCACTCGATGGGGTCGAAGCGCCAGATGGGGCGGTCGGTGACAAAGAGCTTCTGCGATGCTGCCGGCAGCTTTTGGGTGAACGAGGCGAAATCCGCCGCCCACTTCTGGTTGAACTCGGCCGCCGAGAGTCCAATGGTGTTTTGCAGGTCCTGAGAATGGCCGCCGTAGACGATCAGGTCGGGCTGCAGTTCGGTCACCTTGGCGAGGGCCGCGCTCAGCCACACGGGGCAGGTCTGTTCCAGGCCGGGAACCTTAAAGGGCTCGATGTCCGAGGGCGGGCAGCCCGCCTTCACGATCATGTCGAGCTCGTAGCCGCGCTCCTCAGCAACCTTGCGAAACATGGGCCACAGCATGTTGATCTGCGAATCCCCAAACAGCAGGATCCGCTTGCTGCCGCCGCCCGCGGGCGCCCAGGAGCACACCCGCACGGTCGCGTCGGCAAACTGATTCATGCAGTCGACCTGCAGCGGGTCGGTGACGACGCCCGCATTGGTCAAGAGCGGCGAGAGTGTGGCGGCGGGGGCAATCGCGTAGTTTCCCACGGGCGTGTCGAGGGTTCCCCCGGGGTTAACGGGTGCCGCCGTCGTCGGGCCGAGCGTGAGCGTCGTGAGTCTCGTGAGGGTGCGCTCGGTCGAGTACATGAAACTGTAGGCGACCGAGCAGATCAGCAGCGCCGTGCCGGTGGTGAGGACGAGGTTGCGGGGAACGCTGAAAGTCGCCCCCTTGTGAATGCGTATCGGCCGCTCAACAAAGTGATACGTGAGCGCACCGAGCACAAACGACGCGGCCACGGCCACGAGAATCCAGCGCACAGGCAGCGGCTCTCCCGTGGCGACCAGGGGCAGAATCACGAGCGGCCAGTGCCACAGGTAGAGCGAGTACGACATGTCGCCGACGTAGGTGACCGGCCGGCTCTCGAGCACGCGGCGGGGCAAGTCGTAGCGAGCCCAGTCGGGGGCCGGACGCCCGCGGGGGCCCGACCCAGCGGCAATCACGAGGGCTGCGCCCAGGGTGGGAATCGCGGCGACCCAGCCGGGGAACGGCATGGTTTCGTTGATGAGGATCAGCGAGACGGTAATGAGTATGAGGCCGAGGATGCGCAGTGCGGCGAGGGGCGCAGCGCCGGCGCGCTGCCAAAACGGCAGGCTGAGGCTGAGCACCGAGCCGACGAGAAACTGCCAGCCGCGCGTGGGCAGGTGGTAGTACGCGAAGTCGGCCTGCAGGGCTGACAGCACGATGCTCGCCGCGAATGAGGCCATGAGCAGGCCGAGCAGCACCCAGAACACGACGCGTGTGCTGACGCGCCTCAGGGCGACCATGAGCAGCGCGAGGGCAATGTAGAACTGCTCTTCGACGCTGAGCGACCACAGGTGGAGGAACGGGGTCGGGATGTCGTTCGCGAAGTAGCCCGTGTTCGAGAGGCTGAAGCGAACGTTCGAGAGGTAAACGAGGCTCGAGATGGCGTCGAGGCCGAACTCGCGAAAGCGCGTCACCGGGGTGACGATGTATGCCGCGATGAGGGTGGCGGTGATGACGACGGCCGCGGCGGGGAACAGTCGGCGCAGGCGCTTGACGAAGAAGCCGCGCAGCACGCGGGGGCGGCCGCTCGTGAGTTCGCGACGCAGGAGCCCAGTGATGAGAAAGCCCGAGATGACGAAGAACATGTCGACGCCGACGAAACCGCCCGGTAGCCACGTGGCGTGTGCGTGGAACAGAACGACAGCGAGCACCGCGATCGCGCGGAGGCCCTGAATATCGAGCCGAAGCCCGCTGTCTTGGCGCGCGTTGGCCACGGGTGTCCTCTCGGTTGCGTGATATGTCAGCCGACGCCGCGAGGGCGCGTGCAAAATTGCCGGAGCGGCCTCATTAGCGTAACGGAGCGATCACACTTTGCGGGCATCCAACCCTGTGACCTTGCCTTATGTCGGGCCTCTAGCGGCTATCGCAGCCGGTGATGCGGTAGAGCCGCATACCGCCGCCCGCGGCGACGAGGGTGAAGTTGGGGTCACCCTCACGCACCCGCAGTCCGGGCACCTCCCGGGGAGTCACGGCCTCGGCCTGGAACAAGCGGTCCGAGTTCAGTAACCAGCGCGCGTTGATGAGGTCGAGGTTCGCGCACAGGCGGGGCAGCTGCCCGGGCTCGGTCAGATAACGCGACATCACGTCGGCGTTCTCGGTGGCGCCGATGGTGTTGGTGAAGGGATACAGGGGTTGCACCCCGCTCACGGCGTACATCAGGCCGGAGCCGTCCCCGGGGAGGTTCACGACCACCTCGTCGGGCTTCACGTAGTGCGGCAGCGTGTCGAGGAACGCCTGCTCGTCGACGCTGAGCAGCGAACCCACGGGGGCGTCCTCGACCGCACCGTAATACCCCGCGAGATATTGCGCGTGACCGTAGGCATTGAATCCGAGGGTGGCCGCGGCGGTGAGGGCGAGGACGCCGGCGGTGGCGGCGACCCGCGTCCGTGCGGTCAGGGGGTTGGCGGGGGCCGCATGTGCGTACTGGCCGCGGTGCTTCCAGCGCCGGTACAGAGCGAGGGCACCCTGGGTGAGCACGTGGACGCCAAGGGCAGCGAGGGGTATGCCGACGATCGAAGTGGCGCCCGTGATGCGGTAACGGTCGTTGTACCAAAGCCGGGAGAGGGTCAAGAAGGTGTCGTCGTGGGTGCTCGCGGCGAAGATGTCGAGTAGCGCGAAGGCGACGAAGGTGAGCACCAGCCAGGCGTGTCGGTGCCGGACGAGGGCGTAGATGCCCCCCGCGGCGAGCAACAGCGCCAGAAAGGGCGCCGCGACGCTCTGGTTGGGGGCCTGAATGGTGTAGGCGAGCGCTTCGTCGAGCATGGACTGACGAATCGGCCAATACACGGCGGCGACCTTGTCGTCGGAGGCTTGCACGAGGCGAACGAAGATCGCGGGCACCGACCAGCACGCCAGCGCGATGTACGCGATCGCTAGGGCGAGGTGGGGCCAGGCCGCGTGCAGCCCGAACCGCGCGGCCGTAACCGCCCGTGACACGAGGTAGCCCAGGAGGCAGAATCCGGTGATCGCCACGAGTTGGAGGGCGCCCTGGGGGTGGGCCAGCACCGAGGTGAGGGTGAAGCCCACGAACAGCGTCGCGAAACCCACGCGGTCGAGGAGGGCGCGCCGCGAGAAGAGGTTGAGCGTCGAGATGCCCGCGGCGAGGGCGAAGGGAACGACGGCGAGCGAGGTGGCGGTGGGCCACAGCACTCCCCAGCCGAGCGGAGCCCACGGGAACGACCACATCGACGTAGCCAGCAGCGCGGCAGAGACCTGCGCGAGCGGGAGCCGCGGCAGGCACACGCGAACCAGCACAACGCAGCCCGCAGGGAACACCCAGCCCGCGAGCAAAAACGCGGCGAGGTTACCGCCGACGAGCACGGAACAGCCGGTCAGCGCAATGACTGTGGCGGCGAACTGGTGAAACACGGCGGGGTAAAAAGCCGGCCGAAGCACCTCAATCTGCGGGTAGCTGAGCAGGTTCCACGGGCTCGCGTTGCCGGTCTCGACGATGCGGCGAATCGCGTTGAGGTGAGTCATGGCATCCCAGGTTTGGGAGGCCACGCCCCAGTCGCCGCGCAGGGCGCCCGTGAAGGTCACGAAGGCGAGCGCGGCGCTCACGAGGAGGCCCAGGGGCACGCCGACGCGCACGAAGGAATGGTTGCGGGGCACCTCGGGGACGCCCCCGCTGGTGGCGCTGGCAGGGAGGCCGCTGCGGGTCGGGCCCCCCGTCGCGTCCGGCCCTCGCTGCCCGGGTGGGTTGTGCTCGCCAAACAGGTCGCGATCGAGGTCGCGCTTCGTGTCGAGGGCGGAGATTCCCGCGAGGGCCCGCAGGCGGGTGCGTTTGGAGGCGGCCGGCGGTGGCACATTGACTTCGCGCACGCGGTGCACGAGGAGAAACCGCACGACGAGGCCGAGTAAGCACGAGAAGGCCCACAGGGTGCCGAGGTACCACAGCCCGAAGGTCACGGTGATTTGAGTTTGGGCGAGGCCGGCGGTTGCCACGAGGGCGAGCACTGCGGCGGGAGCCATGAGTAGGGCGGTGCCGATGCGGGCGCCCCAGGAGCGCAATATGAGGTAGCCCGCGGCTTCGAAGGCGACGATACTCAGGCCGCAGTAGAGTGCGACGCTGAGCAGTGACGGCATGGTGGTCCTGTCGCTAAGGCGGTCACGTTGCCTGAGTGAACCGACCGGCGAAGCGGTTCGATAAGGGGGTACGGGCGTAACGCAGTTCCACTATAGCCAGCGGGGCCTGCGAATTCGGGGCTTAGAGAGCGCCGCGGCGGCACACGCTGTGATCAGAAACCTAAGCGGTGTTTACCTTGGCCGGTGGCATGGTTTCGTCGTTAACCGTAGACTGATGCTATTGCCCTGGTTCGGGCCGTGATTTTTTGCGGCCTCGCCAGGTTCGTGCCGCCCCGGTGGCGCGAAGTGAGTTGCCCATCCACATGGCGCAACTTTCGCAGTCTGACGAAACCCTCCTGCCATGGAGAGACCATGGCCGTAAAGACCACAGGAGGTGGGTAATACATGCGTCAGTACGAGATGATGATCATCCTCGACCCCGAGCTGGACGAGCGCCAGGTCGCCCCTACTCTCGAGAAGCTCCTCGCCGTTGTTCCCAGCGAAGGCGGCAGCGTTGACAAGGTTGATGTTTGGGGTCGCCGCCGTCTCGCTTACGAGATCAACAAGAAGGCTGAAGGCGTTTACGCCGTTATTCAGTTCTCCGCTACGCCCGCGACCGCTGCAGAACTGGATCGCCAGCTCGGCCTCAATGAGACCGTGATGCGTACCAAGGTTCTGCGCCTCGAAGCGAAGTAATCCGAACTCACCTGTCGAAAGGGAACGTCCATGGCTGGCGAAACTCTGATCACCGTCGTTGGTAATCTCACCGGCGACCCCGAGCTGCGCTTCACGCAGAGCGGTGCAGCAGTCGCTTCGTTCACCGTGGCGTCCACCCCGCGTACGTTCGACCGTCAATCCAATGAATGGAAGGACGGCGAGGCACTCTTCCTGCGCTGCAGTGTGTGGCGAGAGATGGCCGAGAACGTCGCGGAGTCCCTCACCAAGGGCATGCGCGTGGTCGTGCAGGGCAACCTCAAGCAGCGTTCGTGGCAAGACCGTGACGGCCAAAACCGTACCTCGGTCGAGCTCGACGTGGTCGAGGTGGGCCCGAGCCTGTTCCGCGCGTCCGCAAAGGTCACGCGCAATCAGCGCAGTGGCGGCGGCAACTTCGGCGGGGCTCCCAGTTCACAGGGTTACCAGGCGAACGCGAATCAGGGCGGTTACAACAACGCCCCCGCGCCCGCCGGCAACCAAGGCGGCTTCGACAACCAGGCGGCACCTCAGCGCGGTTACAACAACTCGCCGAGCGCCGATGACCCCTGGGCGAGCCGCGATCAGGGCGCGTCGTACAGCGACGCTCCCCCTTTCTAAATATTCCCATCCCGGGGTCAACCTCGGGCTCCCCTCTCTGAAGGAGCACCACGATGGCTAAGCCAGTTCTTCGCAAGCCGAAGAAGAAGCAGAACCCTCTCAAGTCGACCGAGATTCTCGACATCGACTACAAGGACGTTGCGCTGCTGCGCAAGTTCATCTCCGATCGCGGCAAGATCCGCGCTCGTCGCGTGACCGGTGTTTCGGTCCAGGACCAGCGCAAGATCGCCAAGGCCGTCAAGAACGCTCGCGAGGTAGCTTTGCTGCCTTACTCGAGCTCGGGCCGTTAAGGAGCACACCATGGCTAAGTTGATTCTTACCCACGAGGTCCCCGGCCTCGGTAGCGCCGGTGACGTCGTCGACGTCAAGGACGGCTACGCAAACAACTTCCTCCTGCGCCGCAAGCTCGCGACCTCGTGGTCGAAGGGCGGCGAAAAGCAGGTTGCTGACATCCGCAAGGCTCGCAAGGTGCGCGAACTCGCCTCGCTCGAAGAGGCTCAGGCCGTCGCAGCGTCGATCAGCGCCAACGTGACCACGATCAGCGCCCGCTCGGGCGACGGACAGCACCTCTTCGGTGCCGTCTCGACGGCAGACATCGCCGCCGCGGTCGAGGCCACCTCGGGCAAGAAGATCGACAAGCGCACGATCCACGTTGATCAGCCGATCAAGCGCGTGGGCGAAGCGAAGGTTACCGTGCGCCTGCACGCTGACATCGTTGCGCACGTCAAACTGAACGTCGTCGCGGCCAAGTAGGCACGCGGTTCTCGTCGAATCGACGTAAAGGGGCGATCCGGTGTAAGCCGGGTCGCCCCCTTTGCATGTGTGCCGATCCTCGCGGCGCCGTCCAGAATTTAGGGGACCCAAGTCGGGACGTTGCCGTTTTCAGGCAGGGGGAAAACACCCGGTGATTCGGTACAGGGTCATGTCTCCGCCGCGCGCGACGGGAGTGAAATTGGGGTCCCCCGGTGTGACCCGGAGAGTTGGCAGGTCAAAGGGGCTCACCGAATCCGTGTGAAAAACATCCTGGGCAGTCAGCAGCCAGGGCGCATTGAGGCGTTCGAGGTCGGCGCACAGCCCAGGTAATTGTCCTGGTGCAGTCAGATTCTGCGCGATCCTGATGATGGTGCTGTTGCCGGAGAGGGTGTTGGTGAGCGGAAACAGGGGCTCAAGCCCAGAGATTGCGTAAAGCATGGGTGAACCGTCGCCCGGCATGTTCACGACCACCTCGTCGGGTGAGACGAATGTTGACAGCGACTCCATGAATTGCTGTTCTGACGCACTCACCAGCGAATTTGGCACAGTGTTCTGAGCATCGCGGTAATACTGCGATAGGTATTGCACATGCCCGAGAACGTTGAGACCCGAACTCGACACGAACATAACGGCGACGAGGGTGGCTAGTATCGCGGGCTGCAGGGCAAGGGTGGCTTCTCTCTGGCGACCGGTCAAGGGGGCGCGCGCTTCACGAGCGCGCTGAATGACGCGCACGCTCATCACTGAGATTGCGTGGAGGGCCAGGCACATGAGACCAATAGCAAATACCGCGGTCACTCCGACAATGCGGTGGCGATCGTTGTACCAAATTTGAGTGATCACCAGCAACGACTCATCGTGAGTTGTCGCCGCGGTGATGTCGAGCCAGGCGAAGACGAGGTACCCCACACTGAGCCACGCGTAGCGTGGGCGCACCACGGTGCATAGGACTCCGAGCGCGATCAGCGCGCCCAAGACATAGGCAGGCTTGCTATTTTCAGGGCCTTGAATCAGATAATTCCACACTTCGCCCATAGGGCTAGAGCGGATTGGCCAGAAAATATTGGTGACCTTATTGGAAAACCTGTCGGAAGTCAGTTGGTAGTAGCCCCAGATCGTCACTGCGGGCAAGACGAGGAGCATCACGCCCGCTGCGATCCTGAGGGCCCGATGTTGCGGAGCATCCCCACGGCGCCTCCACAGCACACTCCGAATTCCAAGGTTGAGCAGGTAAATCCCACTTGCGATAACGAGTAAAACCGCGCCACGGGGGTGGCTCAATGCGGTCAGAGACGCACCCAAGATTGCCAGCAACATCCAGGCGCCGCGCTGAAGCCGGGTGACGTGACTTCCGGAATGAAACACGCGCACGAGGGCGCCCAGCGCGAACGGGATCATGGCGATGGAAATTGCGCTTGGCCAGAGCACGCCCCATCCCAGGGGCGCCCAGGGAAAAGCCCACAAACTCGGTCCGAGCAGCAGAGCTACGGGCTGCCAGTGAGGGCGATGAGGCGCGAGGCACGAGACGAAGAATGCCATGCCTAAGGGGAAGATCCAGCCAGCTATTAAGAACGCGGCAATATTGGTTGCGGTGATCGGGTCCGCCCCTGTGAAGGTGACTACGGCTCCCGCCAATTGATAAAACGTCGACGGGTAGAACACAGGCTGAGCAGGCTCAACGAAGGGTGCGTAGCGGAGCCCGAATGGCCCGGCGTTACCTGACTCGATGAGGAAGCGCACCGAGTTCGCATGCAGCACTGCGTCCCAGGTTTGCGACGGCATATTCCACGAGCCATTGACAGCGTTGTTGAGACTGAGGAACGCAAGGCCGCAGGCGACCAGGGCGGCGAAGAGGACTGCTAAGCACAACGATGTTGAATCTCTCCGCGTGGGGTACCGCCAGGCAGTCGAACGCTGCGTAAGTGTGTTTGCACCGACAGATGGGGCCACTCCGCGGGCCGCCAGTTGGGCCCGAACGCCTCGCCAGAGCGCGCTCAAGGCGACAAGACCTAGCCAAAGTGCAATCAACGTGGGAAGATTCCACCTCAGGCCCACGTAACCCTGAGTAAAGCCGAATAACGAGAACAGTCCGAGAGACAGCAAGGGCGCGAGATAGTTGGCACGGAGTGCACTAACCCGCCACAGCCTTAGGAGTATGAAACTGGCTCCGTGAAGGACGGCCAAGGCGACCAATGATTGCAGTATTGCGGCCAGGATTGACGACATGTAGCCAAAGTTCGGTCAAGAGTGCGGGGTATGGAGATGGGACAATGCTACCCGATGTGCACGACGAGAGGCTTGAGGCGGCTACTGCGAAGGGTGGGAAGCCGACGGGGAGACCCGATTTGGGGGTGCAATTCTCGAAGTGTCCGCGTGAATAGTGCAGGAAATGCCCAGGATTCGCCGCAATTTGGGTCGTGGGAAGGCCGCTGCGTGACTGCGCAGGGCCATGCAGTATAGAGCGACCGGAAGCAGCAATGGCCAATAAAGTCCCGGCGCCTGTATATATGGATTCGTCGCGTTCCCTATCAACATGGAGCAACTGGCTACCGACGTCACGAATGCGGCCGGGCCATAGGTGGGAACGGCGCGTACGAGATTACGCATGAGACCGCAGGCCAGCACAAACGTAGTAATGACCAGTCCTACCCCGATAATGCCGGTGTCGTAGAAAATCTTGTTGTACGCCAACTCGGTGCGCCAGGGCTCGCGCACCGTATCGCGTTCGACGGCACGCGGCACCTCCGCGCCGAAACCGTGACCAAAGACAGCACTTGTCAGCGAATCGGGGACTGTCAAGTCGTGGATTTCGCTAGACCTAATGGCGAGCGAGTCATCTTTATCGGCGAGTATCTCACTGACAGGTGGGGTCGGAGTCGCTATGGGCTGCGGGGCGCCTGGCGTGGGGCTTGTTTCATCGACTGGGGAGGGAGGAGCAGTGCTCGTCGCCGGCGGTCGTACCAGGTACGTGACATGGGGCTGTATTGCCAACGTCAGCACGGAACCGAGGGCCAGAACGCCGACGATCACGCCCAGCGGCCGAACCCACCATCGATCGCCGCGTTTGCGGTCACGCGCCGATTCTAGTGCGGTCGCGACGTTGCGCCCTCGAACCCAAATTATGACCGCAACCGCCGCCATCACGAGGGGAAGCAGTCCGACAGTCAGGATCAGACCACGGCGCCATGAGCCGAGAATGACGGCCATATTGATCACCGTGGCGAGTGCACGAAGCCAAAGCGGCGGGAAAAAGACTTCGCGTCGAACGAAGAGGAGTGAAGCCGCTAAGAGGGGAGCCCAAGCAACGAGTGCTCCGAGGCTGTAATACGTCAAGGCAGTGACGTTAGTCGAATCAACGTGAATGTTGAGGCCTAAAGTTCGGCCCAACAGTGAGAGGTCAAGGTAGAAACCGCCCTTCTCGGCAAACACTGCAAATATGACAAAACTGCCCAGAGTTACACAAGTCAGGCTGGCGATCCACAGAACGATTTGCAGGATCTCGGCGGAGACAGCGTGAGACATAACGAAAAATACCGCTGGTACCACGAGCATGATCGCGAGATTAATGGGGATGTATCCATTGCCATGCACGAGCCCCATAACGGTGCCGAAACATACAAAAGTGAGCCACACGGCCGCGAGGCGAACCAGGAGATAACTCGTTGTTATGCCGCGCCGCACAAATTCCACTGTCGCCATGACGGCTAGAAGTCCGATGGCGGAGTACGCGATCACGTTGGCAGAGATGGGCTTCACACAGAGGAACACCAGAGCCGCGACGATGGCGGCGATAACTGATCGATGCACCAACGTGGAACGCGATTTCGAAGTCAAAATTTCCCTAAGATGAATGGTCTTGGGACGTGGGTAGCTGACGTAGTAGCTGTAACACGACACGACTTGAACACAAAATGGTCACGACGAGGATGAATGCACCTCAGTCTTATACAGTCTAGCCCGGTAGGACGAGGGATTTCCAAGCGGAACCCCAGGCTGTGAAACTGAAATTTTGCGCAATGTATTCGCCACCCTGGCGTCCCCGCAGCGACCGTCCCTCGGCACTGTCATGAATCACTGCGTGGAGGGCCTCCGACCACTCGGATTCCGTCGAAGCCGCAAGCCCTCCCATGCCGGAGATGACCTGCTCATTGACTCCCACGGGTGAACCAATCACTGGCAGGTTGGCGGCTCCATACTGCAATAGTTTGTATGCACATTTGCCGCGGCTCCACGGCTCGTCCGTCAGGGGCATGATGCCGAAGTCTGCCTGTGCCAGAAGGGATCCGAACGTGCTCGCCTGCCAGGGAACGCGATCGATGAGCCCCTCGAGTTCGGGCACTGATGACTGCGGATGCGAGATCACGGTGAGGCGGAGCCCCGCTTCGCGGTGCAATTTAAGCAGGCTCGGCGCTATGTGAGCGAGATACTTTTCTGTAGAAGCACTGCCGATCCAAACTCCTCGCGGGGCAGCACCGATTTCAAAGTCGGTCTTTGCCGTGTAGTGCTCAAGGTTCACGCAACTGGGTATCACGTGAACATTGCGCGAAACCGCCAGGGCGTGTGAAGCCAATTCTTCGTTGCCCGCGATCACCACGTCAGCGGCGGCGCAACTCCTTCGCCACGTATCTGAAAGCGAAAAGGGGTTTGTGCGCGTGCGCCCGCGCTCATAGAGCGCATCATCAAAGTCGTAAACTGCGTGCCCCGCTGCCCGCAAGAGTCGCTCTTCGATCCCTCCTGACGATAGAGGGCTTGCGGAGCGCGACAGGATCAGGCGTTGACCTTGGCAGTCTGTGACCAGGCGGCGCAGAGCGCGCTCGGCGCGCAGCACGGCACCCGCATTACGAATCACAAACCTCAACGACGTGTCATTGCCGCCCAGGTAATTGTTCTCAACAGCGTCAAGGCTCAAGTAATCAAGCCAATCGTAGAGCCGCACGCGTGAACTCGCGCCGCCTCGACCGTAGCGCGCAACCGTGTGAAGCGTCATCCAGGGCTCCTCCTAGGGGGATGTAAGGTAATGCTAGCAATGAGTCTGCCCAGTCAGCTGACATCGTTGTGCGGGGAGGTTCCCCGCCTGCAGTATTAGTTAGAAAGCGGGAGGTACGCGTGCTGCGCCGACTCAGCAACTCGCGCGTCTCCGCGCTCTCCTCCGCCGTCTTCTCGATCGCGATTCAAGTGGTGTCGCTGCTGGCGCTGGCGCCGTCGGAGTACGGCCTGTTTTCTATCATTTACCTGCTCTTCGCGCTCTTCTCCTCCGTGCAACTCTCCGTGGTCTTGGAATCCTGGCTGCGCAGCCGAGGTAGCGACACCGCAGGTTTACCGCGCTTGCTCCGCCCCGTGGCGCTGCAGTTCGCCGCCTATTCGGGAGCCTTGGCGGGCATCGTGTGCGTGTGTGTGCCCTCCCTTCGCCATCTGGCGATCAGTGCCGCGGTGGGAGTCGGTGCCAATGTCTACGTGGTGGGGGCGCGATACATTCTCACGTGGGAGAAAACCTTCGGGCGCATTGTCGCGGCGAACGCCGCCGGCGCTATTCTCACCGTGGGCCTCTGCTTCGTCGTGTTCCCAATACTGGGGCGCACGGCAACGGCGGTCACTCTGCTGTGGGCGTGCACTAGCCTGGTCACCGCCGTGATGCAGCCGTGCGGCGCCTGGGGTCGGTTCGGCGACCTGCGGCAGTGGGTGCGGGAACACCGGCACAACATCGGAGTCTTGCTGCGCGATTCCCTCGTGATGGATCTCAGCTCCATCGGCGTGCCGTACCTGCTGGCGCCCGTTCTCGGTGCCCACAACTTCGGCGTCTACCGGGCCGTATCGAACGTCGCCGCTCCCGTGCGCATCGTGATGACGCCCCTGCGACCGAGCCTGCTGCAGCAGTCATTGGACGCGGCGAGGCGACCCCGGCGGCTGCTCCTCGTTCTCGGCGCCACCGTGGCATTCGCCGTTGCCGCGGCGGCCGCCCTGCTGCTCCTGCCGGCAACAGGGCTCAACTTGGGCACCATCAATTACCTCGAGGAATACGCGCTCATCACCGGAGTCTTTGTGGGCTCTAACTTCCTCATCACGTACTGCTACATCGTTGCCCGCGCGCACGCCAGCGCCGCGGGCCTCGCCTGGGGTCGGCTCACTCAAACTGGCCTCAGCATCGTCCTACCGGTCGCGCTTGCCTTCACGCACGGGCTGACGGGCGCAATCTACGGCTACGTGGGGGCCACCGCGCTAGTCTCCGTGGTGTGGCTGGCGATCCTCCTGCGGGCCGCCCCCCGCGCGCCGCAGCACACGCCTAAGCAGGCATGACAATCGCGAACGCGACCGCGCGGGCCTCGTCATGCGTGATCGAGACATCGATGTGCAGCGAAACCGGGGGGTGGACGAGCAAACGGGCCACGGGGCGTCCGGAATCGTCGCGCAGCACCTCAACCTCGCGCGGGCTGAGTCGGACGAGCGGCCACGCGGCCTTCACGATCGCCTCCTTGGCACACCAGCGGCCCGCGTAGAACTCCGCCGGGGTGGCGGCCGACCGGCCGAGCGCCACCTCCGCAGCGGTGAAGAGGCGCAGGTCAGGCTCGTTAAATCGAGCAAGGGGCTCTGTATCCACCCCCACGTACGAGCGCGACGCCGCGCTTTCAGGCATCAGACTCGGGCACCGCGAACATGACGCGAGACTTCGGTGCGGCGCCCGCGACGAGTGAGCCGGGCTCTACCGGCCTCGACACCGCAACGCCCGCCGCGACCTTTGAAAACGCGCCGACGCTCACCCCGGGCAGCACCGCGCAGTGCGTGCCGAGCAGGGCTTGCCGGCCCACCACGGCGAAGCCGTTGAGCGTCGCGTACGGGCTCAGCACGGCGTCTGCCTCCAGCCGCGCATCGTGCCCCACCGAGGCATAACAGTTGATCGCGGTGTTCTCCTGCACCTCTGCGCAGTCGTTGACCGTCACGAACGGTGCGAGAATGCTGCCCGCGCCCACCGTCGCCGTCGTAGCGACGTACGCGAGCGGGTGCGTCACCGTGAACAAGTCGAGCCCGACGGCCGCCGCCTCTCCGCGAAACCGCGCCCGCAGCCCCGGGTCACCCAGGGCGATCACGACCGCCTCGCACTGGCCCACCGCGGCGTCCAGGCCGGACGCAATAATGGCCGGGTTACCGGGCAGCGAGAACCCTTCCAGCGCGGCCGGGTTCGAGTCGATAAAACCCGCCACCGCAAAGCCCTCGTCGCGAACGGCGATATCGCGCAGATACCCGTACACCTCGCGGCCGAAACCGCCGGCCCCAAGAATGGCCACCCGAACTTTAGACATGCGAGGTTCCTTCGCTAGCTCACGGTCACGATGCGCGTACATTCGGCGACCAGGTCGACGCCGTCCCACACGCGATTGAAGTCAAGCGCCTGACCGATCGGCACGAACCGGTCGATGCCGCGGCCGTTCGCATGGCGCGCAAACTCTCTGAGCTCGGCGGGCGCGAACCCGAAGTGCGAGAGGGTTTGGTCTTTGCGCTGCAGGTGCGGTTCGAGTGCGCTCAGGCCTTCGACCTGCCACGAGAAGAACAGCCCGCCGCCACAGAATTCGCCGCGCACCTCGGGAAACTCGGTCACCTGCAGCACCGAGAGTTCGTTGCCGTGCGTGCCGTAGCGCGTCACGTCGCGCTCGATGATCGAACCCAGCGAGTACACGAGCTTGGCAACGGCCGTCGCGGTCTCCACCTCGTAGTTTTTGTGCGCGATCACATTGGAGACGCGGGTGAAAAAGTCGTCATCGTGGGGCTCGCCCGCCCAGAGCACGACCCGCGGCGAGGAGCAGCCCATCTGGTCGAACCAGTAGGCGTCATTGTAGAAACGGTTCGCGAGCTCGTCACGCTCGGCCTCGCTGAGCGCGGCATAGGCCGGGGACGAGATGGCCGCCAGCGAGAAGCGATCGGGGAAGGTCAGGTCGCGCGCCCACGGCTGCAGGGGCGCGCGGCGGATCACGTTGACCGTCGCGTCGCCGCCCCAGATGATGCGCAGGTCAGCGCTGAGGCTCAGGGCATCGGTGATGGCCTGCTCGTGCCCGTACGTCACCATGACCGACCGCGCCGCGACCTCGGCATGCTCGGTAAGCACCTCGTTGATCACGCGGATCAGCAGGTTCTCGTGCGCGAGCACGCGCGACGACATGCGCACGAGGTTGCGGTTGCCGGTGAGCAGCGCCAGCACCCAGGAGTACACGAACAGGGTGTCGACATTGGCGGGCGGCACGTGAAACACCGTGCCGCGCGGCACCCTCACGCTCGATTCCGATTCGAGGCCCGCGAAGGATTCGGCGAGTCGAGTCAGCTCGGCCTTGCGCATCCAATACGCGAGGGCCTGCAATTCTGGACGCCCGCGCCCCGCTTTTCCGATCGCACGCGAAAGGTCGGCGACGAAGGCAAGGGCCTCGGGCGCAAACGGTGGCAGGGGGGCCTGCGAAGCGAGGGTGGTGAGCATCTGGTCGAGGTCGACCGTCCCCACGGTGGGGCTCAACTGTGAAACGTGTGGCACGACGGCCCTTTCTATCGCGCCGCGGTGAAGTCGGCGGCGTGCGTATCGGAGCAGCCACGCAGCTCGGCCTTGGGCACGCGGCCGATGATCTCCAGCTGCTTGCCGCTCCACCCGGTCGCGACATCGCCGATGCCATGCACGACGCCAAGGTCCTCCGTGAGCAGCACATGACCGGGGTAGCTGCGCGGGAGGACGGAAAGCACCTCGACGAGGCCCACCTCGCCGATCTCGGCAACCTCCCACGTCTGGGGGTTGCGGATGATCACGTCCGCGAAATTGGGCGGGTAGAGAAAGCCGTCGTCGCCCTCGAGAAAGACGCTGCCCACCTGCTCGACCATGCCGTAAAAATTGTGTACGCGGGTGAGGCCGGTGGTCTCGCGGAACGCCCGCTTGAACACCTGATTGCTCACGGCCTCCTCCACCAGCTTCTTCCAGCCGCCCGAGTGAATCAGCACGCCCTGGCTGAAGTCGACGTCGAGGTCGAGGTCGCGAATCTGCTGCAAAAAGTGCTTCCACACCATGAACGTGAAGCCGAACATCAGCATGGGTTGGCCGCCGTATTCGGCGAGAAACGCCCGGAGCCCCTCGACATCGAGCGACATGTCGTCGTTGAGCGCGTAGAAGTGCTTGCGGCCGTACTGAATCATGCCGAGCACGCCCGCTCCGCGAGCGCTGAACGTGTTGCGGTCTTTGACCACGTTCTTCGTGTCGATCACAATCATCGGCAGGCGCTTGTCGCCCAGCACCTTGCGCATGATCGCGGCGAGGGCCTGCGACTGGCGCGCGGCGGTCTCGCGGTCGAGAATGATGCGGCTCACGGCCTGGCCCGTGGTGCCCGAACTGGTCATGGTCTTGAACACCTCGGCATCGGGGATGCTCGCGAGGTAGTGCTGCTTAAAGAGGCTGACCGGCAGATATGGCAGGTCGGGCAGTGAGGTGACGGACGCCGGGTCGTGCGCCAGGCCCTCCAGCACGCGCTGGTACGGCGGGCAGTTGGCCTCGTGATGGGCGGTGAGGTCGCGCAGGGCGTCGAGCAGCACTCGCTCTTTGTCGACCTGCGGGATAGTGAACTGCTCGATGTCGTACAGATCGTCAACCGTTAGCGTGCTGCTCATCGCGAACCCTCGCCTGCGAGTTCGGCCTCGAGGCCCTTGTAGTCGAGTTTGCCATTGGCGAGCGTGGGAATCTCGGCGAGATAGCGGAGGGTCAGGGTCTTGGGCGGCAACTTGAGTTCGCGCAGCACGCGCCGGGTCTCCGCCTTAAAGAACGCCTCATCGTTCCAATCGCAGAATACGACCACCCCGTCGCCGCTCGGATGAGCGACGGCGGCGACCTGGCCGGCCTTGTCGATCTTCTGTTCGATCTCGTCGAGGCTCACGCGCATTCCGCTGATCTTGGCGATCCGCTTGGTGCGGCCGGTGATGAACAAGAACCCCTCGTCGTCGAGATAGCCGAGGTCGCCCGTCAGCAGCTCGTCGCCGAACACGTCGCCCTCGAGCAGGTCGGCGGGCCGCTCGGCGTAGCCCATCATGACGTTCGGCCCGCGGTAGCGGATCTCGCCGACGGTGCCGACGGGGCCAACGGTGCCCGCGGCGTCCAAAATTTCAATCGTGCCGTCTTTAAGTGCCGTACCGACGGAACCGAGGCGCGCTGGCAACTCTTCGCCGGGCAGGCACGTGAGGCGGGGTGCGGCCTCGGTCTGGCCGTACATCACGTACAGCAGCCCGCCGCGCGCGTGCATGGTCTCGCTGAACTCCTGAATCAGTTCGGGGGCGAGCTTGCCGCCGGCCTGCGTCAGCGTAGTCAACGAGGGTACCTGAGGCAGGAGTTTCGCAGCAAAGTCTAGGCGCTTGAGCATGGCGTACGTGGAGGGGACGCCGCTGAGCGAGGTCACCTTGAGCTCTCCGCACTCCTGCCAAAAGCCCGGCTCGATGACGCTCTTTTGGGTGAGCACCAACTGGGCCCCGGCCTGGCGGTAGGTATTGGCGATCGACATGCCGAAGCTGTAGTGCAGCGGGAGCATAGTGGGCGTGACATCGCGGTCGCTGATGCGAAGCGAGGCGACGATGGCCTCGGTGTTATGGTCGATGTTCTGCTGCGAAAGTCGCACGAACTTGGGGCTGCCGGTGCTGCCCGAGGTGGTCAGCAGCACCGCCAGATCGGGGTGTACCTCGCAGGGGGGAACGTCGCGCACGAGCACTCCCGGCACGCCGCTCTCACGGGCCTCGCCCGCAGCAGCGGGCAGGGCCCGGCCCTCGGGGGCGATGATGACGCGCGGCTGGTACAGCTCGATCAGCGGCCCCAGGAGGGCATCGCTCAGCCCCGTATCGAGCAGGGCCACGGCGCACGGCGCGTCGCTCGCCGCGAAGAAGTTCAGAAAGGTCTCGCGCGAGACATCCGTGAGCAGGAACACGAGTTCGCGCTGCGACGACAGCAACTCTTGCAGCGCGCTGACGCGATCGGCAATGGTGGCGGTGGTGATGTCGTGACCGCCGGGAACCCTGACTACAACAACTTCAGACACAAAAACACTTTCGAGCGGGAGCGACCTCGCGGTCGCTCATTAAATAATGAGGCCGCCGTCTACGCCAATGACCTGACCGGTGACGAACGACGAGAGGTCGCTCGCGAGAAAAAGGGCCGCGCGCGCCACATCGTCGGGCGAGCCGAGACGGCCGAGCGGCGTGTAATCGAGGCGCTCCTGCAGCGTGTCTGGCGGAATCACCTTGATCATGTCGGTGTCGATGACGCCCGGCGCGAGCGCATTCACGCGCACCCCCAACTTGCCGAACTCCTTCGCCGCGGCCTTGGTCGCGCCGATGACGGCGGCCTTGGAGGCCGAGTAGGTGATGAGGCCGTCGGTGCCGTTCGTGCCCATGATGGAGGCGAGATTAACGATCGAGCCGCTCTTCTTGCGTCGCATGAGCTTGACGGCGTTCTGCATGTGATGAATGGGCGCCGCAGAGTTGACGTCGAGAGTCGCGGTGATGTCGTCGTCCGGGATCATGCCGGCGAGACCCTGGCTCATGATGCCGGCATTGTTCACGAGTACGTCAAGCCCGCCGAAAGCGGACTTGATCTCGCGGTATACCTGACGCATCTGGTCGGGGTTACGCGAATCGCACTGCAGGGCCAGCGCGTCGACGCCGAACTCGCTGCCGATCTCGCGCGCGATGGGCTCTATCTGGGCCAACTCGCTGCTACCCGAGACGACGACCTTGCAGCCGTGCTGCGCGAGCAGGCGCACCGTGCACAGGCCGATGCCGCGCGTCGAACCCGTCACGAAGGCGACCCGGCCGGTGAGGTCGATGAGGGACGCGGGAACCGGCGTGGGTGCGGTGGTCACGTCGCGCGCCTAAATTTCTACGCCGTACTTCGCGACGATCGTCTGCGCCACCGCGAAACTGCTCATGTCGATGACGTCTTGAGTGTCGATCATGATGTCGAAGGCGTCTTCGATCTCGGCGATCAGCGTCATGTGCGCGACCGAATCCCATTCGGGAATGCCACGGTAGGTGAGGGTGTCAAAGTTCAGATCCGCTTGGTCTACGTTCAGCGAGTCCGCAAAAACTTCTTTCAAGCGATCAATGTTGGACACGGGTACCTCCGAATAAAAGCAACAAAAGCGGGCCAGCGTTCTTGGACGCCCGGTTCACAAGCGCCCCTTCACATGCGTAAACACGCTATTTTCGGGCACCCATGCTGCTTCACGATAGCACAATTGGGGGTTGGCCCCCCCGTACCCAGTCGTTGTTCGCGGGCGGCTCAGCGGGCGGCTCGACGGGCGGAGATTCAGGCCCTGGGCTGCGGGGAGTCGCTGCCCATGAATTCGGTCATGGTGGCCTCGCCTTCCGCCGCGATGCCGTCGCGCTTGAAGACCTTGGTCACCGTGGCGACCAGAATCTTGACATCCAACAAGAACGACCGGGTATCGACGTACTCCACGTCGAGCGCGAACTTTTGCTCCCACGTGATCGAGTTGCGCCCCGAAACCTGCGCGAGACCCGTGATGCCGGGGCGCACCTCGTGTCGGCGCGCCTGAAACGCGCTGTACCTAGGCAGATAGCGCATGAGCAGCGGTCGCGGGCCCACGAGGCTCATGTCGCCCTTGACCACGTTCCACAGGGCGGGCAACTCGTCGAGGCTCGTCGCGCGAAGGGCCTTGCCAAAGCCCGTGAGCCGGTCGGCATCGCTCGTGAGGCCCCTGGTCTCGTCCGCGTCGAGCATCGAACGAAACTTATACATCGTGAAGGGCTTGCCCCCGAGGCCCGGGCGTTCCTGGGCAAAGAGCACCGGGGAGCCGAGCTTCTTGCGCACGAGTAGGGCCACACCCAGTTGGAGGGGGGCGGAGGCGACGAGGCCAAGCCCGCCCACCGTGGCGTCCAGGATGCGTTTGTAGGTGTCGTAGCGCCGGCCAGGCGCGCTCGGGCTAGACATGCTGCTCCAAGAACTGCGCGAGCCGCGTCGTGACCCGGCCGATTTCTTCGTCGCCGAGGGCGGAGCCGCTCGGCAGGGTGAGGCCCTGAGCGAACAGACGTTCGCTCGTGCCGTCGACGACCGCCGCGGCACCCGCGAACACCGGCTGCAAGTGCATGGGCTTCCACAGGGGTCGCGACTCGATGTTGTCGCCGCCCAGGTGCGCGGCGAGTTGCGCGGGGGTGAACGCGGCGTCGTCGCCAATCACTATCGAGGTGAGCCAGTAGTTGTCGTGGGCGTCGGAGTCGCCCTGAAAGACCGTGACGCCCGGCACGCTCGCGAAGATTGCCTTGTAACGATCGCGCATCGCTTTGCGGCGCGCGATCATCTCGTCGAGGCGCCGCAGTTGAGCCCGACCCAGCGCAGCCAGCAGATTGCTCATGCGGTAGTTGTAGCCGATCTCGGTGTGTTCATAATGGACGGCCGGTTGGCGGGCCTGGGTCGAGAGGTACCGCGCTCGGGCGGCCAGGGTCTCGCTGTCGGTGAGCAGCATGCCGCCGCCGCTCGTGGTCATGATCTTGTTGCCGTTGAACGAGAGTGCGGCGCACGTGCCAAAGGAGCCCGCGGGGCGTCCTGAGTGAGTCGCGCCGAGGGCCTCGGCGGCGTCCTCGACGAGCGGCACGCCGAACTCCTCGCACAGGGGCACGATCGCGGAATAGTCGCAGGCCTGCCCCAGGAGGTCGACGGGGACGACGGCTGAGACCGTGGCCCCGTCGGAGTGTGCCTGTTCGAGTGCGCGGCGCAGCAACTCAGGGTTGAGGTTGCCGGTTTCGGGGAGGCAGTCGACGAACACGGGCTCCGCGCCGGTATAGGTAATGGCGTTCGCGGTCGCGGCAAAGGTCATGGTGGAGGAGATGACCCGCGTGCCTGGCTTGACGCCCACCTCGAGCATCCCGAGATGCAAGGCGGCGGTTCCCGAGGCCAGTGCGACCGCATGCTGGACTCCGGACTTGGCTGCGATCTCGGCCTCGAAGGCATCCACGTCGGGGCCCAGTGGCGCAACCCAGCCCGATCGCAGAGCGGCTACAATCGCGTCTTCTTCCGCTTGGGTTACGTCGGGTGATGACATGTATATTTTTGTTAGCGTCACACATGTAACAATAAGCCGAGATGCCCCGTCCCCGGCAAGTGGATCCGAGAGGCGTCGCAAATCTTTGAGCGGGGTAGAGGTGCAACGGATGCACAAGATCATCGTGGCTGTGACCACTGCGCCCTCCCTGGGGCTTGCCAGCGGCCTACAGACGTGCCTGGTCTCTCGCGGCTGGGAGGTAATCGTGGTGTCGGCTCCGGGCCCGCAACTCGATGCCTATTGCGAAGCAGACGGCGTCACGGCGCGCCCCCTGGAGATGCGTCGGCGCCCGAGCATTAAAGACGATCTCCACTCCATCCAGGCCTGGCGCAAGATCCTCCGCAGCGAGCGCCCCGACGTGGTCTTCTATGGCACACCCAAGGTTTCGCTGCTGGCCAGCGTGGCCGGCTGCCTCGAACGCCAAGCCAATCGCGTGTACATTCTGCGTGGACTGCGACTCGAGGGCACGCGCGGGCCCAAGCGGGTATTTTTGCAGGCATTCGAGCGCCTCACGTTCGCGTGCAGCACCTCGGTGATCTCGGTCAGCCCCAGCCTCTCGCGCGCCGCAGTGCGGGCAAACGTCACCATGCGCAGACCCTTGCAGTTGTTCGGGCTCGGCAGTTCCAACGGAGTCGACACCGAGGCTTACCGGCCGGTGGTCGGAGACGATCGGCTGGCGCTGCGTTCCACTCTCGGGCTGCGCGAGGACGTTCCCACCATCGGATTCGTGGGCCGCATCAACAGAGACAAGGGCGTGGGCGACCTCCTCGAGGCCGCGCGCGAACTCGCGGCCGGCTCCGCGAAGTTTCAGCTCTTGCTGCTCGGCGGAAACGACGGCTCCGACGTCTCCGAGCTCATAGAGAGTGTGCGCGCCAGTGGCGTTCACGTGGTTGCTCCCGGACACGTCAACATGTCGCGCGACTACTACGCCCTCATGGACATCCTGTGTCTCCCCACGTACCGCGAGGGGTTCCCCAACGTGGTGCTCGAAGCCTCCGCCTGCGAGGTTGCCATCGTCACCACCGAGGCCACGGGCGCTCGCGACTCGGTGGTCCCCGGTGTGACAGGGGTGCGCGTTCCGGCCCGCTCCCCGCAGCGGCTAGCTGCAGCTCTCAAAGAGTTGCTCGCCGACCCAGCGCGCCGCACCGCCTTGGGTCGAGCGGGGCGCGTACACGTGATCGAGAACTACGCCCGCCACCAGGTGCAAGAGCGACTCGTGGATTATTTTGACAGCTTGGTCAAGGCGGGCGATCGGTAGGTCGCGGCTAGGCGTTGGCCTGAGACCAGTCGATATTGTCGCGCATCCACTCGTAGGTACGCTTGATGCCCTCGGGCAGCGGCACCGGCGTGACGTCCGGGTAGAGGCTAGAGAAAAGTGTCGACTCCGCTTTGGAGGCCTTCACGTCGCCCACTCGTGGCGCCACGAAATCGAGCTCGATACTGCGGCCCATGACGTCTTCAAGCATGCCGATGACGTCCAACAGAGAAAACTGCGTGCCGAAGGCCAGGTTCACGGGCGAATCCGGCGAAACCTTGCGTTCCACGGATTCGAGCAGCACCTGACACACCGAGTCGATGTAGGTGAAGTCGCGTGATTGCGTGCCGTCGCCCTGAATTGTGAGGGGCCTGCCCTGCATCGCGGCGGCGATAAACTTCGGCACCACCGCGGCGTAGGCGTGGTCATGACGCTGATATGGGCCATACACATTGAAGAAGCGGAATGCCGCCGTCGACATGCCGTACGAGAACTTGTACGCCACGGTGTAACTCTCGGTCGCCAACTTCGTCACCGCGTACGGGCTCATCGGCCTGGTCCATTCAAGTTCGGACTTCGGCAGGGCGGGATTCGCGCCGTATACCGAACTCGACGACGCCACCGAGACGTGCTGCACGTCGTGAGCCCGGGCCGCCTCGAGAATGTTGAGGGTGCCGGTGGCGTTTGCCTCATGGCTGGGGCGCGGAAAATCAATCGACCGGGGAACGGAGGGTATGGCGCCAAGGTGGACGATTGCGTCCACCTCTTTCGCCAGCCCGTCGAGCAACTCGAGGTCAAGAATGGAGCCCTCGACGACCCGACCGCGGACGCCGTCGAGATTTGAGCGCAAGCCCGTGGTGAACGTATCCAGCACTACGACCTCATGCTCGGGGCGGGTGCGCTCGATGTACTTGGTGAGGTTGGAGCCAATGAACCCGGCGCCGCCGGTGACGAGAATTTTCACGGATGAGGGTCCTTTACATAGGGTGCCGCGCTACAGCGGCTGCGCGCCGGTACCCGGCAGGAGGTTCTTGGTGTCCAGTACGAGGGTGCTCGTGGAGCGCAACGGGTCGAGGTCGACATCGGAATGCTGGGTCAGCACGATCACGAGGTGCTGCTCGGAGACGCTCTGCTCGGTGAGCTCGCCCACGGCGACCCCGCGCGGCCACCGGTACTCTTCGACGTGCGAATCGACACCCGTGAGATTCGCGCCGAGGTCGAGCAACAGTTCGATGAGCCGGAGTGCGGGCGATTCGCGAATGTCGCCCGTGTTCGCCTTGTAGGCGAGGCCCACGAGCATGATCTTGGAGCCCTTGATGCTGCGCTCGATGGCGTTGAGCATGGCCTGGCTGCGCTGCACCACGTAATCGGGCATGTGGTCGTTGACGTCATTGGCCAACTCGACGAAGCGAAACTGTTTGCCCAGCTTGCGGCGCACCTGCCACGACAGGTAGCTGGGGTCAACCGGCAGGCAGTGGCCGCCCACCCCGGGCCCCGGGGTGAACTTCATGTACCCGAAAGGCTTCGTGGCGGCGGCGTCGATCGCCTGCCAGATGTCGACCCCCAGCTGGTGCGCAAAGGTGGCCAACTCGTTCACCAGCGCAATGTTGACATGGCGGAAGGTGTTCTCGATGAGCTTGGTGAGCTCGGCCTCGGCGGGGGTTGCCACGCGCACCGTGCGGTCGACCAGGGTGGAATAGAACGCGTCGACGCTGTCCAGCGCCGCCGACCCGTGCCCCGAGACCACCTTCGGGGTGTTCACGAACCCGAACGTGGGATTGCCGGGGTCAATGCGTTCGGGGCTATAGCCGACATGAAAATCGGTCTCGGCGCTGAGGCCACTGCCCTGCTCCAGGATGGGCACGAACAACTCGACGGTGGTGCCGGGGTAGGTGGTGGACTCCAGCACCACGGTCGCCCCCGGACGCACGTGTGGCGCGAGGGCAGCGGCGGCCTCCTCGATGTAGGTGAGGTCGGGGTGGCTGTCCTTCAGCGGGGTGGGAACAGTAATCACCGCGAAGTCGAAGTCTGCCGCCACCGAATACTCGTGTGACGCGACGTATGCTCCCGACGCCAGGGCGGCACTGAGGGTGTCGTTGCTGATGTCGTCAACGTACGAAACCCCCTGCTGCAGGCCGGCGACGCGACGTTCATCGATGTCGATGCCGACAACGCTGAAGCCGACTTCCACCGCGCGCATGGCAACGGGCAGGCCGACATAGCCCTGGCCGATGACCACAACCTTGCGGTCGCGCGAGGGGATAAGGTTTGAGGGCATGACGAACCTCCACAGATTTCACAACTACCAGCCACTTTAGCACCCTGGTGCGCGAGGATTTTTGCCAAGATGGGTGAGCCTCGTGATGCAGGGGGCTCTCTTCGCACGACGGTGCAAGCAAACGACTACCCTTGAAAGCAACTTCGGTAGCAGATGTCGGCGTGTGCTGACGCTGATCGTGCTTTCAGCGCTCAGCGAGGCATCGTCCGATTCATCGCCGTGCATGAGAACCTGGGACGAGTCCGTTCCGCAACCCGGGTGGTTACGCACGCTTCTTTGTGCTGAGCGTTAAACATAAGTTCACTCCGCGGGCGCTCCCACGCCGCGAAGCCGAGCGAAACATCTTAGGAGTAGACGTGGTCGAGGTATCCCCTGCCGCAGCGCAGAGCCCCGTGCGCATTGCTTACGTCACTCAATGGTTTAAGCCAGAAAAAGTCACCCAGTGCATGTGGGTGGCCGAAGACCTGCGCAGCCGAGGCGGCGTCGTCAGGGTGCTGACCGGCCTACCGAACTACCCCGAGGGGGTGGTGCACGAGGGGTTCGACATCTTTTATCCCGTGCGCGACGAGGTCGACGAGTTCGAGGTGCTGCGGGCCCCCCTGTACGCGAACCACAGCAACTCCACCCTCAAGCGAATTGCCAACTACCTCAGTTGGGCGATCTCGGCGACCATCGCGGGCCGCCGCATGATCAAGGCCGCTGACGTCAGCCTCGTGTATTCGTCCCCGGCGACGGCGGCGCTGCCCGCCCTCGTCTCCAAATGGCGCCACCGCACGCCGTTTGTCCTGCTGATTCAGGATGTCTGGCCCGATTCGATCTTCGCCACGGGCTTTCTGGGCGGGCCGGTGCGACCCATCGCGCACAAGATCGTGAGCTCGTTCTGCGACATCGCCTATCGCGGTGCGAGCGAAATTGCCGTGATCTCGCCGGGAATGATCGATCTGCTGGTGGAACGTGGTGTGCCCCGCGAGAAGTTGCATCTCGTCTTCAACTGGGTCGACGAAGAGACTTTCATGCCGCGCGAGCAGATGCCGCCCACTGACGGCCCGCGCACCATCATGTACGCGGGCACCCATGGGGCCGCACAAAACCTTGAAAGCGCCGTCGATGCGATGCACGAAGCGGCACGTCAGCGCATCGACAACGTGCGCATGGTCTTTATCGGCGACGGAGTTCGCAAACCCGACCTCATGAAGCGCGCCGCGGACGGCCCCGGGGCACACAACATAGAGTTCAGAGATCCGGTACCGTCCACCGAGATCTATTCGCATCTGATCCAGGCCCACGCCCAGTTGGTTTCATTGCAGCCTGACCCGCTTTTCGACATCACCATGCCAAGCAAGGTGCAAAGTTCCTTGGCCTGCGGGCTGCCCGTGCTCGCGGCGGCCGGGGGCGATGTCGCGCGGTTGATCGCAGGGAACGACGCTGGCTGGGTGGCGCGACCGGGTGACGTCGCAGATTTTGTCTCTGTGATTCGCGCCATCTCGACGGCTCCCGAGGCTGAACTGCGTGCTAAATCGAACAACGCGACGAATCTGTATCGCAATGAAATGAGTCGCGATCGTAACGGTTCTACACTGTTTGAATTAGTCGAACGCTCGCGCAAGGGCACGTAGAGCGCCCTCGGTTGAAGCCTTCGTTGCCTACAAAGGAAGAAATAGTGACTAACTCGCCGCTCTCTGCGAATTCGATGTCCGGCAAATGCGTACTCATCACGGGCGGTACGGGTTCGTTCGGCAGCACCATGGTGCGGCAGTTGCTCACAACCGACGTCCGCGAGATTCGAGTATTCAGCCGCGACGAGGCCAAGCAGGACGCAATGCGGCACCAGTTGGCCGATAGCCGCATCCGTTTCTATATTGGCGACATTCGATTTCGAGACTCCCTGGATTCGGCCATGGTCGGTGTGGACTATGTGTTTCACGCCGCGGCCCTCAAGCAGGTACCGAGTTGCGAGTTCTTCCCCATGGAGGCGGTTCGCACCAATGTCACGGGTTCCAAGAATGTGATTGAGGTGGCGGAGCAGGCCGGTGTGACATCGGTGGTGTGTCTCTCGACCGACAAGGCCGTCTACCCCGTGAACGCCATGGGCATGAGCAAAGCCATGATGGAGAAGATCGCCCAGGCCCACGCGCGCAGCAATCCGCACGCCCGCACCGTCGTGTCGTGCGTTCGCTATGGCAACGTCATGTATTCGCGCGGCAGCGTGATTCCGCTCTTCATTCAGCAACTCAAGGCGGGAAAAAAGCTGACCCTGACCGAACCGTCCATGACGCGCTTCATGATGAGCCTCAGCGAATCCGTCGACCTCGTGCAATTTGCCTTCGATCGCGCCGAGCCGGGTGACATCTTCATTCAGCGTGCGCCGTCGGCTACCGTGCAGGTGTTGGCCGAGGCCATTTGTGACCTCTTCGCCAAGCCCCGCGAGTTCGATGTGATTGGCACGCGCAGCGGCGAGAAGAGTTGGGAGACGCTCGCGACGCGCGAGGAGATCCTGAGGGCAGAAGACTTCGGTACCTATTTGCGGATCCCCTTGGAAGCTCCGTTTCTCAACTACGAGGAATACTTCACCAAGGGAAAGCTCGACATCAAGAATGACTATGACTCAGAGGGTGTTGACCTCCTCGACGTCGAGCAGATGAAGGCCCTACTACTCACCCTCGCTGAAGTGCGGAGCGAGATGCGTCTGGCGGGCATTGACGTTCCCGAGCCCGCCTAAGGAGCCACCGTGAAGATTCTCGTCACTGGCGCCCGCGGGTTCCTGGGTTGGCACACTCGGTTGCGGGCCCATGCCCTGCACCCCGACCTCGACATCGTGGGCGTGGGCCGCGAGGACGTCGCGGACCTCCCGCGTCTCGCCGACGGAGTCGACGTCGTCATCCACATCGCCGGCGTCAATCGCGCCGAGAGCGACGAGGCCGTCGAGCGGGGCAATATCGACCTCGCGGACGCGCTCGTTGCCGCCCTGCCCCCCACGGTGCGGCGCATCGTGTTTGCCAATTCGATCCAGGCCGAGTTGGACAACCCCTATGGGCGCGGCAAGGCGGCCGCCGCCACTGCACTGCGTGAGTGGGCCGAGTCGCACGGCGCTAGGTTCAGCGATGTGCTGCTGCCGAACCTGTTTGGCGAGCACGGCAAGCCAGACTACAACTCGTTCGTGGCAACGTTTGCGCATCGCATCGCTCACGGCGAGCCGGTGACTGTCACGGGCGACCGCGAGGTCGCCCTGTTGCACGTGCAAGACGCGGCCGAGGTGCTGCTCAGTGAGGCGGTACGCGAGGGTGCCGACGTCACCACGATTCGTCCCCCCGGCCACCCGATCGGCATTTCGGCACTCGCGCAGATGCTGCAAAACTTCTACGATGCGTACCGAACGGCAACCCTCCCCG
This sequence comes from Micrococcales bacterium 31B, assembly GCA_022803075.1. Classification (GTDB taxonomy): domain Bacteria; phylum Actinomycetota; class Actinomycetes; order Actinomycetales; family Dermabacteraceae; genus JAFFTF01. Next base: position 31,680 of record JAFFTF010000004.1, on the reverse strand, counting down.
CGCTCGCCACTCGCTTCGAAACTCATGTTTTTAACACCCTGCGCGCGGCCATGTTCCCCGCCCAGGCACCGTTCACGCTCACCCCGCACTCGGACGCCCGGGGCACCTTTTTCGAGTGCGCACGCGTACTCGGGGGCGAGGGGCAGACCTCGTTCTCGACCACCGTGCCGGGCATTCGCCGCGGCGACCACTATCACCTGCGCAAGATCGAGCGATTCATAGTGATTGCGGGCACCGGCATCATTCGCCTGCGCCGCATGCTCACCGACGAGGTGGTCGAGTTTCGCGTCAGCGGTAGCGAACCCGTGGCGGTCGACATGCCCACCGGGTGGTCGCACTCCGTCGAAAACACCGGCAACGACGACATGCTCACGATGTTCTGGATCAACGAAATCTACAACCCCGACGACCCGGATACCTTCTTCGAGGCCGTCACCGACGCACCCGTGCAAAGGACGAACGCATGACCACCGTGATGACCATTGTCGGCACTCGCCCCGAGATCATTCGGCTCTCGGCCGTGATGCGTCGACTCGACGACACCGTCGATCACGTGCTGGTGCACACGGGGCAAAACTACGACTACGAGCTGAACGGGATCTTCTTCGACGAGCTCGGCATCCGCAAACCCGACCACTTCCTTGAGGTCGATACGTCGAGTCTCGGCCGCGTGCTCGGCGAAACTCTCATCAAGACCGAGGCGCTGCTGAGTGAGGTGAAGCCCGATGCGGTGCTCGTGCTCGGCGACACCAACTCGTGCATCGCTGCCGTGATGGCCAAGCGCATGCGGATCCCCACCTACCACATGGAAGCCGGCAACCGCTGCTTCGACGAGAACGTGCCCGAGGAGACGAACCGTCGCCTCGTCGACCACGTCGCCGACTTCAACCTGGTCTATACGGAACACGCGCGGCGCAACCTGCTCGGCGAGGGTCTGCACCCCCGCCGGATCCTCAAGACCGGCAGCCCCATGAAGGAGGTCCTGCTGCAGCACACCGAGAAGTTCGCGGCCTCCGACGTGCTGGCCCGCCTCGACCTCACGCCGCAGGGCTTCATCCTCGTGTCGGCCCACCGCGAAGAAAACGTCGACCGTCCCGAACGCCTGTCCCTGTTGCTCGACTGCCTCGAAGCCGCGCGCGACCGGTTCGAAGTGCCCATTCTCGTGTCTACCCACCCCCGCACCCGCAAGCGGCTCGAAGCGCTCGGCCGCGAGGTCGACGGAGTGATCTTCCATGATCCGCTCGGCTTCATCGACTACGTGCGCCTGCAGCAAGAGGCGCTCGTGGTGCTCTCCGACTCCGGCACCATCAGTGAAGAGTCGAGCCTGCTGGGGTTCCCCGCAGTGACGCTGCGCGACTCGATCGAGCGTCCCGAAGCACTCGACACCGGCGCCATCATGATGACCGGCCTGAACCCGGAAAATGTGGTCGAGGCGTCCGAGATCGCTATCAACGAAGCCAGGGCCGGCCGCACCACCGAGGTGCCGGCCGACTACGCGATCGATAACTGCTCCGAGCGCACCGTCAAGTTCATCGTCTCCACCGCGGCACGCCACCATCAATGGTCAGGCATTCGCGCATGAGCCAGCTGATTGAGGCCCGAGGCTGGCAGATTGAGATCCCCGACGTGCCCTTCAACGGCAAGACCATCGTCGTGCCGACGGTGCATCCGGCGGGCGACCGCCGCGTGGTGCGCTGCGCGCAGAGCGCACTGAATGCGGGCTTCGGGGTCCACTTCATCTGGATGGGCGGGGTGCCGGGAGAGCATCGCCATCACGAACGCGTCAGCGAATATTGCCTACCCGAGGCGGGGTCCTTCAAAGACCGGTTCCTGGCCATGCCGCGAATCCTGGGGCTGGCCCTGCGGGGCGACTACGACGGCGCGCACATTCATGATTACTACTTTCTCGGCGGGGCACTCGTCTGGAAGGCGCTGCGCCGCAGGCCGGTGCTGTACGACGTGCACGAGTATTACGCCGAGTACTACGCCGAGCGCCTGCCCGCGGGGCGACAACTCGGCGCCGTGTATCGGCCCCTGCTCGAAGCCCTGCAGGTCGGCGCGGCTCGCGTGTTGGGCGGCGCGAACGTCGTCACCGAACGCATGGCAAAGAGCTTTCGTAGGGGCCACGTGCCCATCGCAGTGACGCCCAATTTTCCCCTTTTCAGTTCGTTTGGGGCGGCGGCCATACCCAGCACACCTGACCGCCTCAAGCGCGTCGTGCACGTCGGCACCATGACCGCTGACTACGGTTCGCTGGTAATCGCGGAGGCCGCGAAGCTGCTGAAGGATCTCGATCAGGGTTACCGCCTCGCGGTCTTTAATCGCTACCCCCAGGAGACCGAGAAGCAGAAGTTTCTCGAGCGGTGCCGCGACCTCGGTGTGCTCGACTTCATCGAGTTCATCGAACCCATGGCGAGCCACGAGGTGCCGGGCGAACTTTCGAAGCATGGCATCGGGCTGTCGCTGCTCGCGGCCACCGGCCAGAACAATGCCGCCCAGCCGGCAAAGCTGTTCGAGTACGCGATTCTGGGCCTCGGAATCGTCGGTTCCCAGCTTGACGGCCACCGGAGGCTGGTGCAGCAGGCCGGCATGGGACGGCTCGTGAATCCGGCGTCACCCCAAGAGGTCGTGGACGCCATCGTGGCCCTCAATCGGGACCCCGAGGCCACGGTCGCCGCGGTGAATCGCGGTCAAACCTGGGCGCGCAAGAACCTCACGTGGGAGGACGTATCCTCGCCGGGGCTCGAACGACTCATGAAGGTAGTCTTTCGTTCATGAGCGCGCCACTCTGGCTGCGCGCGTGCTTTCTCGCGCTGCCGCTCACGGCCGCAGCCGGAGTCTTTCTACCCCTCGTGCCCGGGCCCGTCTCGGGGCTCTTCGCGTATCGTCTGGCGGCCGTGTTGCTGGCCGTATATGCGATCTATGTCGTGATGAAGTATCGACCACCGTTGCCGCGGGCTGCCCGCATCGCACTCGTGATAGTGGCCGCCGTGCAGGTGTGGTCGGGCTTCGCGAACCTGTGGTCGCCGAACAAGTCCGTGGCCCTGGAGGCGACCGTCGCATCGCTGTTTCCCTTCGCGGGATTCGCCGCTGTCGTGGTCCTCGCGACGGTATACCGGGGCTTGCTGAGCAAGCTCTGCCTGGGCATTTACATAGCGTTTATCGGCTCCGTGCTGGTGGCCGCCTACGACCTGGTCTTTGACGACCACTTCACGCAACAGATGGGCGTGCCAACCGTGTTCCAGGGGCAGGCCACCTCGTTCTTCTTGAACCCCAATAACTTCGCGTGCTTCCTGGTGACCGTCGTCGCGGTGCTCGTGATTGATCTCATTCAGAGACGCCCCTGGTGGAGGCGGGTGGGTGCCGCGGGCTCGCTTGTGGTGGCGGCGTACTTCATGATGCTCACTCAGTCGCGCACCGGGCTCCTCGGGCTGATGGCTGTGGGAGGCCTTACCATCGTCGTGTATGGGGCCCGCACCCGCTTCAAGTACTGGTTGCACGGCGCCGTCGCCCTCGCGGTTTTCAGCGTGGCGTTAGCAGTGCTGCAGACGGATCGCGTCACGCGGGCCTTCTACCTCGTCTACGACCAGGTTTTCACTCGGAATGACGCCGTCGTGCAATCTGATGAATACCGGGTGATGCTCACCGAGCGAGGATGGCAATACTTCATCGACTCGGGTTTGATGGGCGTGGGGCCGGGCAACTATGTCACGATCTTGAACACTGACCCGCAGCTCGGAAATCAGGCCGCCCTGAATCCCCACAATCTGCTCATCGAAATAGCATCGCAACTGGGCGTCGTCGTGCTCGTCCCGGTGCTCTACGCGTTGGTCTTCGTGCTTGTCGAGTGCATGCGCCATTCCACGGCGCGACTCAACCCAGCCCAAAGCCTGCGTCGAGACGACTACCGGTTGCTGTCGCTCGCGATGCTGGTGGCCCTCGTGTTCTACGCCATCGTTCCCAGTTCGGCATTTCTCGAAAGCTACTGCTGGCTGTGCTTTGCCATCATCCTGATCGCGACCCAGAAGAGTTGTGATCTGCGAGAAGCCGGCTCGTCACCATGGCGCTCGAAAGTCGGGCAGCCCGCCCCGCTGCCCGACCCCCGTCTCCCTCGCGGAACCCCGGCGAGGCCAGCGACAGGGCCGGCGACAGGGCCGGCGACGATGGCACCCGGCGACGGAGCGACGGCATGACCAGCAGACGGCTCATTCTCTTCACCAATGACTACCCGAATCCACAGGGCGACTTTCCCTTCGTGAACAACGAAATCGACGCGCTCTGCGCGAGGTTCGACGACGTGGTCATCTTCTCGCAGAGGCCCCGGGCCGACTCAACTGAGACCCCGACGCAAGTACACGAGATTCACTCGCTGGCCACCAGCGGGGTGCAGTGGATCCGCAGGGCGTGTAGAGCGCTCGGGGGGCCGCGAAGGCGCGCCCAGGCGCGGGCCTTATGGAGGGTGCTGCGCGAGGAGCGGCCCCGCATTCGCTCGCTAGGCAATGCCAAGGTTCTCGCCCGCGCCCTGGTCCTCGGTCTCGGAGTGGCCGGGGACGCCCGCGTCCACGCCGCCCTGGACCACCCGGACGTGACGGTTTACCACTTCTGGGGCCTCGGCCCGGCGTTCGCGGTGCCTTTCCTGCCACCGGTGCCGACGAGCGTCCGATTGCATCGCTTCGATTTGTACGAGGACGATGCCTATCTGCCGCTGCGCACGTCAGTCTTCCGCGGCGCTGCGAAGATCCTGGTGGTCTCCGAACAGGGCGCCGAGCATGTTGCCGCGCGGCACCCGGAGGTGAGAGATCGGCTGGTGGTGAGCCGTCTCGGAAGCCACGATTACGGTGTCTCCACGGCCCCCGAGCCCGACCTGCTGACGGTCGTGTCCTGCTCGTCCCTGACCGGCGTCAAGCGGGTTCCCCTGCTTGCGCAGGTACTCGCGACCCTCGCGGCAGACCGCGACGTGCGCTGGGTACACTTCGGGGAGGGGCCCGAGCGAGACCTCGTCGAAGCCTTGCTGCCCGACGCGCCGAGCACATTGCACGCCGACCTGCGCGGCTACCGGCCGAATGCCGAGGTGATCGCCTACCTGCGCGACGAACCCGCGAGCGTGTTTGTCAACGTCTCCACGTCCGAAGGCATCCCGGTGAGCCTCATGGAGGCACTCTCGTTCGGCGTGCCGATCGTCGCTACCGCGGTCGGTGGCGTGCCCGAACTGTTCAGCAGCACCGTCAACCTCGGTACGCTGCTCGACCCGGCAGCCACCATGGAGACCATCGCCGCCGCCCTCGTCGCGACCCCGCAGACCGCGGCCCCCCGGTCGGCCATTCGCCAATTCTGGGCCGACGCCTACAACGCTCCCACGAACGCGGCGGCGGCGGCGGACGTCATCGCAGCAATCGCTACCCCCGGCAAAGGAACCCCGTGATGATCAAAGACACCCTGCGAGGCGTGCTGCGACTGTGGCCGGTGGTTCTGCTCTGCGTTGTCGTGAGCGGACTCCTCGGCGTCGTAGTTCTCAAGTCGACCGCGGCCACCTACCGAGCCGACACCACCCTCATTGCCGAGAGTCTGGCCACCGTCACCGAGCGAGGCATTGACCTCGCCATAGACGCGGATCCTAACGGCGCCAGTGATCCCAACGGCATCGTCAGCGGTGCCTACAACCCCTCCTACGTGCCGCCGGCGCGCATGGACATGGACGTCAGCGCCGTCGGACAATTCGTGAGCAACCCCGCGGTCACTCAAGCGGTCAAGCAAGCATCAGGGTTTCCGGGCACTGCGCTGGAACTGGCCCGGCTCGCGTCCATCAGTGCCCCCCGAGGCACCGGACTGCTCACGATCCAGATTCGCTACACCGACCCGAACCTGGTCACCAAGATTGCCGATGCCTACGGTGCCGAATTGCTGAAGCAGGCGGAGACGCTCAAGCAGCAAAACCCCGACTTCACGACGATGCAGCGGGTTGCCGTCGCCTCGACCGCGGTGGCCGCCATTGTTCCCAGCCAATCCGTGCAGGTGGAGCGCTACCTCGTGAGCGGCCTGGTGGCGGGCATCGTGATCGCCCTGGCCATCATCTATCTGCGCAATGGGGTGCGCACCCCGGGTCAGGTGCGCAGTGCTTATGGCGTGCCGGTCACGGCCCACGCCGGTGCGACCCTCGCCGGCGGCGTGCAAAGACTCGGCCACGTGGCGGCGCAGATCGTCGGTCGCGCCCCCGGAGCCGACGCGGCCGAGCGGTCGCCGCTCGCAGCCGTGACCGCGCTCGACAAGCGTGATCGCTTCGACCGCGGAGGCGCGAACCACCCGCATGCGCTCGCGGTCGAGCTCGCCGCCGAGCTCGCCGAGATGGGTTTTGCGGTCGAACTGCGCGACGCGACCGGGGGAGCGGTAGACGCGTTCCCCACCTCGCTGCCCGAACGTGTGACCCTCTTGAAGGCTGACCCCGAGCAGCCCCTCGCGGGGTGGAACCGGCAGCCCGGTATCGCAACCCTCGTGGTGGCTGCCGATCCACGCCGTTCAGCCGCCGCCGCCAAGGTCACGGCCGCCGAGGGGTCGCTGGTGCTGAGCGCCCGAGTGCGCGCGGACGGGATGCGAGCGCTGCGAGACGCCATCACGGTGGGGTGCACCGACTCAAGCGACCTCGCGGCGATTCACCTCGCTCCAGAGCGAGGTACGGCCTAGATGATGGGTCGCGTCCGGTCCTGGATGCAGCGCAACGACTTTGCGCGCAACGTGCTCGTCCTCATGTCAGGCACGGCGATGGCGCAACTTGTCGGCATCGTCTCGCTTTTCGTGCTGCCGCACTTCTATTCGCAGGCAGACATCGGCATCTACTCGGTGTACAACAGTCTGCTGCTCAGCCTCATCGCGATCGCGGCCCTGCGCTACGATTTCGCGATCGTGCTGCCGGACAATCACCAGGAGGCGCAACTGTTGGCGCGCCTCTGCATGCGCATTGTGATCGGCGTCTGCGCGGTCATCACCATCGCCTGCGTGCTCTTCAGGGAGCCGCTGAGCGCCGCGCTGGGCGCGCCCTCTCTGCAGTTTTGGCTTTTGCCCCTCGGCCTCAATCTGTTGCTGGTCGGTTGGACCCAAGTGTTTGGAATGTGGCTCACCCGTACTCGCGAGTACGGTGTCATTTCGCGCAATCGCATGGTGCAGTCGGTGAGCATGGGCGCGCTGCAGATCGGCCTCCCCTTCGTGGGGGTCGGCGGCGTGACCGGTCTCGTGGTGGGCACGTTCGCCGGTCAACTGCTCGCGACGCTGGGTCTGTGGCGTACCGTGCGTCCGGCCCTCGTACTCAACAAACGCGCTGGTGGGGGCAGCCCGGACGCTCCGGCCCTCCCTGGCAGCCCCGCCGCGGTAGCGCCAGCCGAGCCCCGCGACCTGCTGCGCCAGTATCGCAAGATGCCGCTGGTGAACGGCCCCAACGTGCTGGTTGACTTCGCGCGCACCAACGGCATTAATTTTCTGATCTTGAGGTTCTTCGGAGAGGCCCTGCTGGGACAATTCGCCTGGGCCTTGCGCATCACTCAAGCCCCGCTGGGCCTGATTAACGGAGCCATCGGACAGGTCTTCTTTCAAAAACTGGCCGTGACGGAGCGCGGGCACATGCTCGCTCTGGTCTCGAAGGCGTCGATCCGTTCCCTGCTGCTCGGCCTCGTGCCCTTTGGCCTGCTCTTCGTCTTGTCGCCGTGGTTCTTTGAGGTCGCGATGCCGCCTGAGTGGAGCGAGCTCGGAATCTACGTGCAGTCGCTGACGCCGTGGCTGTATCTCAACCTGGTCACCTCGCCGATCTCGAACCTCTTCTTGGTCCTGCACCGGCAGGCCTCGATGCTGGCCTTCTCGGTGATCTATGCCGTAACTCCCCTCGTCACGATCTGGTTCGTGCACGACGACCTCTTGCAAACGGTGCGCTGGATCAGCGGCGAGATGGCGGTCATCCTGGTGGGTTTCGTGCTGCTGGCCCTCTGGGAGAGCCGGCGCTTCGATCGGGGCCGGTAGGTTGCGGCGGCGACACCGCACGCGAACTACGACGGCTGCTGGGTGACGCTGTTGGCGTCCATCCAGGCGCGTGCCGCGACGCCGTCCTTGAATCGATGCAGGTCGAAGTCGCTCACCTCCAGCGGAGGCACGTCTGCGTGAGATACGAGCGGGTGCGCGCGCCGGTTATCTTGCGGTTCGTCGTCGCCGAACAGTTCTTCGTGCATCTTCTCGCCGTCGCGCAGGCCCGTGTAGACGATTTCGATGTCTGGATTGTCGCTGCGGGCGATCAGGTCTTTAGCCACCTGAGCGATGCTGATCGCGTCGCCCATGTCGAGCACCATGACCTCACCGGGTGCGCCAATGACGGAGGCTTGCAGCACGAGTTGGCAGGCCTCGGGGATGGTCATGAAGAAGCGCGTCACGTCAGGGTGGGTCACCGTAATGGGCCCGCCCTTGCGCAACTGCTCCTCGAAAATCGTGAGCACCGAACCGCGACTGCCGAGCACGTTGCCGAAGCGAACGCTGACGTACAGGGCGTCCGGAACCTGCTTGGCCATGGTGCTCGTGAGCCGCTCCGCCACGCGCTTGGAGTAGCCGAGCACGCAGTGCGGGTTCGCGGCCTTGTCGGTCGAGATGTTGACAAACACCTCGACTCCGGCCTCGCGAGCCGCCTCGAGCACGTGTTGCGTGCCGACCACGTTGGTCTTCCAGGCCTCGTTGGGGTAGGTCTCCAGCAGGGGCAAGTGCTTGAGCGCCGCCGCATGGAACACGACCTCTGGTTTGCGATCGTTGAAGATTTGCTTGAGGGCCTCGAGATCGCGAAGGTCGGCAAGGATAGTGTCGCGACCGTCGAGCAGGGCCCGGCCGTGGATGCTGAGCTGCGTGGTGTGCAGGGCAGACTCGTCGCGGTCGAGCATCATCAGTTCTGCGGGCGAAAACCGCGAAATCTGGCGGCACAGTTCGGATCCGATGGAGCCGCCCGCGCCCGTGACGAGAATTCGCTTGCCCGTGATCCGGCTCGAAATTTCGGACTCATTGAGGGAGACGGGGCGGCGCCCCAGCAGGTCATTGAGGTCGATCTCGCGCAGTTCCCACGAGTTCGAATTGCGTTGAATCAACTGCTCGAGGGGTGGCAGGGTCAGCACTTTGAGGCCCGCGAAGGACGCGCGGTGGGTGACGTCTCGCACCACCTCCGCGTCGGCGCTGGGTACGGCAATGATGAGGGTCGTGGCGTGCGTACGTTGCGCGATGTCGACGATGTCTTCTCGCGTGCCCTGCACGCGCAGCCCCTCGATACGCAGGCGACTGGCCATGGGGTCATCGTCAATGATCGCGACGGGCTTGTAGGCTTTGCTGGAGGGCTCGGAAAGTTGGCGAATCACCTGACGGCCCGCGGCTCCGGCACCAAACACAATGGTCGGGGCGCCCTGCTTGTTGCTGCGGCGAATGTTGTAGAAGCGGGCGATGGTGCGCGCGCCGAAGACGCCGAGCATGCCGATGGCGCCCGCGAGGGCGGGTATAGACCGCGGAATGACGACGAAATCTTGCACGAAGACAAAGATCAACGAGATTAGGGTGATGAGCAGGCCCGCAGCGCCGCTGCCGACGATCTCTTCAAAGGTTCCAGGCACAAAACGGCGCGAATACACACCTACTGCGAAGTTACAGACGATCGAGAGCAGCACCACGACGCCTGCGAGCACCAGGAGGCCCACTCGAAACCGGGGCGGAAAAGAATAATCGTGGCGGATCCACGCGGCTACCAGCACAGCTGCCGCCCAGATCAACGAGTCGAGGGGGAGCCATCGCAGAATGTATGGCGTGCTGACCGCTGAGATGCGCTTTGACTCGACGCTCACGGGTCTCCTTATCTAGTGCAGGTGCGCCCCATTCGGTGCGGCAAGGGGCCCCGCGAATCGCAGGCTGCAGGCAGGCCCTAACTTTATTGTGTCAGACTGACGCGACGACCTCGACTAGCAGGGCCTATGCAGGGGATGATTCCCTGTGATTTTGATTCTCCTCACACCTTACGTGCCTACCTGCAGGGCGTCGCGGCGAACTGGGGCCGATGGGTTCCACGTCGTCCGGTCCGCCCTGGGGCATTACCCTGGAACCAGCGAAAGTGAGTGATGTGAGCGACGAAATCTTTGCCCCTGTGGCCGAGCCTCCCACCGAGGAGCGTGGCGGCCGCACCCCCCCGCAGGACCTCTACGCCGAGCAGGCGGTGCTCGGCTCGATGATGCTGAGTCGAGACGCGATTGCCGACGTGATCGAGGTGATGCGCGGAGACGACTTCTACAAGCCTGCCCATCAAGTGATTTTCGAAGCCATTGCCGAAATTTACGCAGCGGGTGACCCCGTCGACGCCTTGACCGTGGGCGGCAAACTCACCGAGCAAGGCGAACTCGGGCGCGTAGGCGGCCCAACCTACCTCTTCGACCTCATTTCGTCGGTGCCCACGGCGGCCAGCGCGGGCTACTATGCCGAGATCGTCGCCGAGCGCGCCGTGCTGCGCCGGCTCATCGATGCGGGTACTCGAATTGTGCAACTGGGCTACGCCACCGAAGGCGGCGAAGTCGAGGCCCTCGTCAACGCCGCCCAGGCCGAGGTCTTCGCTGTCACCGAACGCGGGCGCGGAGAAGACTACGCCGCCATCGGCGAGGTGCTCGACGGAGTGCTCAACGAGATCGAGGCCGCAGAGAAACGCACGGGCGAGATTACCGGCATACCCACGGGCCTTCGCGAACTCGACTCCCTCACGCAGGGCCTCCAAGCGGGGCAGATGGTCGTGATCGCGGCGCGTCCGGCCATGGGTAAGTCGACTCTCGGTATCGATATTTGCCGGAGCGCGGCCATTCGCCACGGCATGGCGGCGGCCGTGTTCTCCCTCGAAATGAGCAAGAGCGAACTCGTCATGCGAATACTCGCGGCCGAGGCGAGCGTCAACCTCGGTCAGTTTCGCAACGGCGGCATGACTGACCGCGACTGGACCAAGATCGCGCGCGCCCTCTCCAAGGTCTCCGACGCGCCCCTCTTTCTCGACGATTCGCCGAACCTCACCCTGATCGAAATCCGCGCCAAGGCCCGCCGCCTCAAGCAAATGCACGACCTCAAACTGATCGTGATCGACTACCTGCAGCTGATGACCTCCGGCAAGCGCGTCGAATCGCGTCAACAAGAAGTCTCCGAGTTTTCGCGCTCACTCAAGTTGCTGGCGAAGGAACTCGAAGTGCCCGTGATCGCCATTTCGCAGCTGAATCGAGGCTCCGAGCAGCGCACCGATAAGCGACCCATGGTGAGCGACCTCCGCGAATCCGGTTCCATCGAGCAGGACGCCGACATCGTCATGCTCGTGCACAGGCCCGAGGTCTATGACAAAGAGAACCGCCCGGGGGAGGCCGACATCATTGTCGCGAAGCATCGCAACGGCCCCACCGCTGACATCGCGGTGGCGTTTCAGGGCGCGAAGGCGCGGTTTGCAGACCTCGGGTAGGTGCGTCGCGGTTGCTGATGAGATTTCTGCCTGACTGGCGCGTGACGAGTGCGCCGCGAGAGACCATGAGCGAACATAGGGGAGTGAAGATTCTCAGTGTTGTCGGAGCCCGCCCGCAGTTCGTCAAACTCGCCGCCGTGCATCGCGCCATGCAGGCCGACTCGAGCCTAGAGCACGTCATCGTGCACACGGGCCAGCACTACGACGCCAACATGTCCGATGTGTTCTTCGATCAGCTGGGTATTGGCCGCCCGCACGAGAATCTAGAAATCGGCTCGGGCTCCCATGGTCAGCAGACCGGCGCCATGCTCGCGGGCATGGACGCGGTGCTCGAGCGGCACGCCCCCGACATGGTGCTGGTGTACGGAGACACGAACTCCACCCTCGCGGGCACCCTGGCCGCAGTCAAGATGCACATCCCGGTTGCCCACCTCGAGGCGGGACTGCGCTCCTTCAACCGGCGCATGCCCGAGGAACACAACCGGGTTCTCACTGACCACGCAGCCGACCTGCTGTTGCCCCCCACGCACGTGGCCCTCGAACACCTCATGCGTGAGGGCCTCGCAGAGCGCGCCATCGTGGTCGGCGACGTCATGACCGACATCTGCTACCGGACCCGCGACGACGTCCTCGCGCAGCCCGAGCCGCTGCCCACCGGCATCCGCGGTGACTTTCTGGTCGCGACCATTCACCGCGCCGACAACACCGATGATCGCGAGACTCTTGCCGCCATCGTGACGGCCCTGCATTCACTGCCGCAGCAGGTGCTGCTCGTGGCGCACCCGCGGCTGATTGCGAAGGCCGAGGGGCACGGCATCACGCTGGAGCAGGGTTCCATCGTGCTCTGCGAGCCGCTCGCCTATCACCAGTTGGTCTCGCTCGTGCTGCAGTCGGCGGGCGTCGTCACCGACTCGGGTGGCCTGCAAAAAGAGGCGTACCTGCTCGGACGCCCGTGTACCACGCTGCGTGGCGAAACGGAGTGGGTCGAGACCCTGGAGGGCGGCTGGAACGTGCTCGCGCAGCCCACCGACGACATCGCTGCACTGGTCACCCGCCCGGCCCCCTCTGCCGCGCGACAGGACTACTACGGCACGGGCGATGCGGCTGAGCGCACGGTCGCGGCGCTCAGGGAGTTCGTGGCCACGCGCGGTTGACCGCTGGCAGCGCGCGCCGACGGTAGTCTGGTACGCATGGCAAAAGCATCACGTAAAGCACGTATCACGGCGACCCCGCAGGTCTCCGACGCAGAGATTCCCGTAGTAGGCCCGCGGGAGCCCTGCCCCTGCGGCTCGGCAAAGCGCTACAAGGTCTGCCACGGGCGCCTCGCGAAGGCAGCGGCCCTTGCGACGGTGGCGCGCCCGTTCGAAGGCATAGCGGCCGAGACCGATCTGGTCGCCATGCGACAGCTGATTCCCGCGGCCAGCGCCGAGACCAAGACCACCGCGGCGTACGGTGCCAAGGAGGTCGTGCTCGCGTCCATTCTGCCCGGCGCCATGCCGGCCATGCACCGGAGCGACGGTGTCGTGCTCGTGAGCATGCAGGCGGCCACCCCGGGTGGCGACGTGTCCAGAGGGCTGGGCGCGGCCCTCGCGCAGGCGCTCTCGGTGGAGGCGGGCACGGCCATCACGCAGATTCGCCTCGAACCCGACTCGCCCAGGCTGCAGGACCTGCTCGAGAGCGACTTCACCGTTACCGTGCACGACGACTTCAATTTCTGGCTTGACCCCTCGCAGCAGCTCGACGGCGAGGCCAAGAAGTCTCTCGACCAGGCCAACGAGTCGATTGCCCCGACCGTGGCGGTGAAGGCCGTTGAATCGGCCTACTGGGTGGATGCGGGCGTGCGCGAACACCTGCGCTGGGTCACCAGTTTCAGCGAGGACGACCTGCTCACCGGCCTCGCCCGACTCGCGGCCGGGGGTCAAGAGACCCTTAGCGAGGGCACCAAGTTTGCGGGGTACTTTCGAGCCGACGGTCTCGTCGTGCCGGTGTGGGATCTTCCCAGCGGTTTCGGAGCGGCGGGGTGCGAGGCACCGCTCGCGGCGCTGTACGCGCGCCTCACGCAGGCCATAGCCGCCACGGAGCCGCTCACGGCCGAGCAGCGCCGTCACCGCTCCGAAATCGTCTCGCGCCAGGTCACCCTGCGCTAGACCGAGAGGCACAGTCAGCATGGTGGCGAACGAAGGCAGCCCAGCGGTCGCTGTCGTGATCCCCGCCCGCGAGGCGGCGGACACGATCGCGGCGACCGTCTCGGGAGCGCGCCGTATCGCAGGCGTTGATCTCGTGGTGGTCGTCGACGACGGCTCCGTCGACTCCACGAGCGCCGTCGCTCAGCAGGCGGGGGCGACCGTGGTGCGCCACAAGCGACCCCTTGGGCGATCCAGTGCTCTCGCCACGGGAGCCAAGGTGGTCGCCGTCCGCGAGGCGGGCGAGGGGGCGGAGCACGTGCTGCTGTTCCTGGACAGCGCACTCGGCTATTCGGCAGAGAACGCGCGCGTACTCACCGAGACCGTGCTCTCGGGCGACGCCGCGCTGGCGCTGGCGAACCCGCCGGGGGCCCGCGCCGCCGCGGCGTCGGCCGCGACGAGCCGCCTGCTGCGCACCATCACCGGCGCGACCTTCACCGACCCGCTCAGCCGCGTGCGCTGCACGACCCGAGCCGCCTGGGAGGTGTCGCTGCCCCACGGCGGCGATGCGCTCGCGGACGCGCGGTGGCTCGCGCACGCCTTCTCGGCCGGTCATCACGTGGCCGAGTTGGACTGCGAGTTCGCGACCACCCCCAGCGCGCCCCGCGGTTTCCTTGCCCTAATCGGCCTGCACCTCGGCCTGCTGAGGTGGCGCCTGCAGCACGCGCTCGACTCTCGATCCCGGGGCTAACGAGGCCCCTAAAACGGGCCGCGCCGCAGGTGGCTGCCTGGGTTAGCATGTCGTCGTGAGCACTCCGCGCCCTGCCGCCCCGCCCCCGGGCCCACCCCCGTCTCCCGCGGTGTCGCCGGCGCGGGTCTCGGACGCCACCCTGCCCCCCGCGGCCCGCCGGGTCGTGGCGGCCGCGTCGATTGGCCAGTTTGTGGAGTTCTACGACTTCACCCTCTACGCCCTGATGGCGTACTACATCGCGCCGCAGTTCTTCCCCCAAGAAAGCACCACCGCCCAGTATCTCGCGGTGTTCGGCATCTTCGCGGCGGGCTTCGCGATGCGCCCCCTCGGCGGGCTGCTCTTCGGCCATCTCGGTGATCGCTACGGCCGCCGCGGAGTGCTCATGACCATCATCGTCATGATGGGCGTCGCAACCGCGGGCATCGGGGCCATCCCCACCTTCGACACGATCGGCCTGTGGGCACCCGCGCTGCTCCTACTCTGCCGACTCGTGCAGGGACTCTCCGCGGGCGGCGAGCTGATCGGCTCCAACACCCTCGTCGCCGAGCACGTGCCCGCCTCGCGACGGGGCCTGATCGTGGGATTTACGACCACCTTCGTCAATCTGCCTGTGCCGGTGATCTTGCTGTTCGAGGTGCTCCTGGTGGCGCTTCTCGGCGAAGAGAGCTTCGTCGCCTTCGGCTGGCGCATACCCTTCTGGCTGGGCGGCGCCTTCGCGCTGATCGGTCTCGTGCTGCGGTTCGGCGTGGCCGAATCACCCGAGTTCCGCGCGGCGGCGGGCCAGGGAGGGCCGCGCGCGTCCGCGACCCTCGAAAAGACGCCCCTGCTGGGAGCGCTGCGACACGATCGCCGCTCGATATTTTTCGTTTTTGCCGTGGCGGTGCTGAGTGGGCTGGCGTTCTACGTCATCGCCACGTACATGGTCAGCTATCTGACCGTCGTGGTGGGGCTCGAGCGGCGCGAGGCGCTCGCGGCCAACGCGGTCGGCATGGTGGTGCTGTTTATCCTGCAGCCCTTCGGCGGGCTTCTCTCCGATATTTTCGGACGCCGCCGACTGCTTCTGGTGGGAGGCCTCCTGATCGTGCTGACGACGGTCCTGGGGTTCGCGCTCGCGAGCACGGGAGACCTGCTGTGGGTGGTGGTTAGCCAGGTGCTGCTGGCGGCTGCTTTCGCACCGTATTTCGGAACTACGTGTGCATTCATGGTCGAGGCTTTTCCCGTGGCCCGACGCTACAGTGGCGGCGTGATTGCGTTCAATGCGGCGTATCTCGTGTTCGGAGGTACCGCTCCGTACGTGTCGACGTGGCTAGTCGGCGCAGCGGGTAACTCTCTGTCACCGGCGTGGTACGTCACGAGCGTGGCTGTTGTCGTGACCGGAACGTTGTACTTCGCCCCTCGCGACAAAATCGGGCGAGCCACGTCACAATTAGCGTCCTCAGCGCCCGAAAGGTAGTAACTTTTGCATAACTTTGTCGATGCTGTCCAGCTTCTAGTTGGCATGGCCTAGCCCCGGGACGTTTACTTAACTTGATCCGGCGTACCCTCACGTATCGTCATGCTCAAATGCCGTTCACAGAGCGTGACGGGGCCGCCGAAACTCAACATTAACCACTGCGAAATTCATCGCAAGACGTTCGCCCCGGCGGACCAAAGGAGCACGACAGTGTCTGACTCAGCACCCGAAAATGGGCGGAAGAGGTTAGGAGGCATCCTCTGGTGGATGGCCTCCTCCTTGGTGCTGATTCTGCTGGTTGTCGGAGGCACCTTCCTCGCCCTACGCACCACTCAGTCGAGCCCCGTCTCGGCCACGGACGAGGGCTCCCAGGCGCCCAGCGTCGAGTTCCTCGACTCCGAGTTGCCCTCCGCGACGGCTGAAGAGACCACAACCGACAGTGCCACCGCAACGCCCGCCGTTGAGCCCACCGCTCGCCCCACGGGCCTCGTGATCGCGGCGCCCGATCGCCAGACGCCCGTCACCGGCAGCGCGACCGGAGCCGTCTCGGGGGCACCCGCGCGAAATGCCCCCGCCCCTCGGAGCGGCGCGGGTCTCGTCGTGAACCCGGTGACCCCGGCACAGGCGCCCCTCGTGACCAACGCCGTGTCGAGCAATCTCGTGCCCCTGCCGATCACCGCGAACTCTGCGCTCAACGACCTGGCCCCCATCGCGCGGCCCACGACCGTGGTTGGCCCCGCCATCGTCACCGTCATCGCGCCGAGCCCGCAGGCGAACCAGACCCCCGCCGCGCCCGCGCGTCCGAGCGCCGTAGCCACCGCGCGCCCCACCAATCAGGTGATTCCCGCGCCGGTCGTCAACAACCCGATCATGCGCCCCGTGCTGGATTCGATTCCCGCGGGTTCGTTCGCTCCCGTCACGGTGCCTGCACCCGCCGTCATCGTGGTACCCCCGCCGGTGCTCACGACCGTGCGGCCCTCTGTTTCTGTGGGTGCGCCCGGCACGACACCCGTCATCACTCCCACCGTGCGGCCCTCGTCGGCAGGCACGGCGACCGACAGTGCGCCGGCCCGACCCGGCAGCGTGCGCGTGAGCGCCGTCGGCACTCATGGTGCGAGCCTCGCGTGGTCGGCAGCGAGCGATGACAAGGGCGTCTCGAAGTACCTGCTCAGCATCTACAGCAACTCAACCCTCTCGGCACAGATGGAGGTCGCCGGCACGGTCACGGCCTTCACCTTCACCGACTGGTCGCCCGGCACCGAGTATCAGGTGGGCGTGCAGGCCATCGATACGGCGCAGCAGTACTCTCCCGAAGCCAAGTCGAACGTGGTGACCACCATCAGCGCCGCCGACAACCCGCCGACCATGACGGGCGCCCCCAAGCAGGAGGGCAATTACCCGACCTGGATCCGCATGACGTGGCCCGCCGCGACCGACGACTACCGCGTGGCCTACTACGCGATCTACTCGAATGGTGCTTACGTGGGTCGCACCGTGGGTACTGAAACCTCGTACACGCTGACCCAGGCGCAGTCGGGTTCGAGCTTCAAGATCGAGGTCCGAGCCGTAGACACGAGCGGTCAGGAATCGGCGCCCGGCACGGTCGTCACGATGACCACGGAAGACGCGGCGCCAGGTAAGCCGCGCAACCCCAGCGTGCAGAATGTCACGAGCGCGTCGGCGACCATCACGTGGAGCCCCGCCGCCGATGACTCGGGCATCGATTTCTACACGGTGTATCGAGTGTCGTCCAACGGAACTCTCTTCGAAGAGGCCCGCATCTACGCCGCCGACCAGCCGGGCGACACCCTGACCTACCAGGCGAACGGCCTCACGGCGAATTCGCTGTACCGTTACGCGCTGCAGGCTACCGACACGTCGGGCCAGGTATCTCCACGCCCCGGCGCGGCCGATTACCTTTCATTCACCACGCTGACACCGCAAACCAGCGACAGCGCCCCCACGGCGCCCACCTCGGTGCGTGCCGTGCGCCCACAGATGACCTGGACTAACATCGCGTGGGGCGCTTCGACCGACGATCGTGGCGTCGCGACCTACAACATCTACCTTGATGGCGCCCTGGTCGGCACCGTCTCTGGCACCCAGTCGACGTTCTACCTTGCGAACTTGACCCCGGGCACGAGCTACCAGCTCGGTGTGCAGGCGATTGATACGCGCGGCCAGGCCAGTGAAATCGGCACGGGCACCTTCACGACCCTCTCCGATGCGGCTCCGACGGCCCCGGGCAGCGTGAACACCAGCAGCGTGTCCGCGACATCGGCGACGGTGACGTGGAACGCGGCCACCGACGACATCGGCGTGAAGAACTACATCGTGTACCTCGACGGGGTGCAGCTCGGCACGACGCCCGGCGGCGTGCTCGCTTACTCCCTCACCGACCTGGCTCGCGCGACCGAGTACGAAGTGAAGATCGTGGCCGTCGACACGAGCAATCAGTTCTCCGAGGCCGCAACCCACGTGTTCAGCACCAGTTCTGACCAGCCGCCCACGGCGCCGTCCAACTTGCGTGTCACGGGCCGTGGCTACGACCAGATCACTCTCAACTGGGACCCCTCTCAGGACGACAACGGTGGATTACGCTACCTCGTCATGGTGGATGGGCGCCGAGTTATGACGACCAATGCGCAGACCCTCAGCGCCGTCATCACGGGCCTCAGCCCGAACGCCCAGTTTGACATCAAGGTTGTCGCCCTGGACTCGTCGGGCCAGCGCACCGAATCCGATGTGTTGCGTGCCGGAACCCTGGCTGACGAGCCCCCCGTGATGACCCAGTCGCCGACCACCACGGTGCTCGATAGCACCTCGGTCATCGTGCGCTGGGAGGCTGCCACCGACGACAAGGGCATCACCGCGTACCAGGTGTTCCAGAATGGCGCGATGCGTCAGCAGGTGAGCAGCACGACTCGTGACTTCGTCGCGTCAGGCCTGACCCCCGGTGCCACCTATGAGTTCACCATCGTGGCCATCGATACGATCAACCAGCCGTCGGCACCCTCCTCACCGTCGCAGATCACACTGCCGGCGCGCGACAACCCGCCCTCGACGCCAGGGGATGTCAAGGTCAGTACCGTCACTGCTGGCTCGATCTCGTTCTCGTGGACCGCGTCTACCGACGACTACGAGGTCACGGCCTACAACGTGTACGTCAATGGCGTGCTACGCGGCAGCGTCCCGGCCACGACCCTGAATTACGTGGCGGAGAACCTGCAGGGCGGCCTGATCTATACGGTCTCGGTCGCCGCGGTGGACTCGGCCGGCCAGGAATCGGTGGAGAAGTCGCGGATCACCGTGACTACCGGCGAAGACCTGCCCCCGACCGCACCCGGAGACCTTCGGGTGTCGTACGTGACCGCGAACAGTGCGATCTTGAACTGGGATGCCGCGCGGGACGACATTGGTATTTCGCGGTATGACCTCTATTCGAGTGGTCAGCGCGTGGGCAACTACTCCAACACGTTCCGTCAGGCGACCCTCTCGGGGCTCGAGCCCGGGCGGACGTACACGATCGACCTGATCGCGGTAGACACGAGCGGCCAAGAAGGGCCGAAGGCGACGCTGCGCTTCACCACGCCGACCGAGGCTGAGGGCGGAGTCGTGCCCTTCGCCGCCGAGGTGACTCCGGTGTTCCCCACGTTCGGAACGGTCAGCCCGACTAATACCGACGCCACGGGTGATGCGGCTACCAGTGCGGACCCGGCCCTGGCCACGGAGAAGGACCCGGTACGTCCGCTGGTGGAGCCCACCTCGACACCGGCTCCGGTCTTCAAATAACAAACATCAGATGAATATGCCGCGTGGGCGGGTCGCATGGCGACTCGCCCACGCTTTTTGCCGTAAAGGTCTGATCAAATGGCGGTGGGCTGATTGCGCGTCAGGTAATGTCGCGAAGAGGCGGCGCGGCGCCGGGGCGCGTAGCCGCCACCGACGCCTAACCTCGCGGGGAGATCAATGCAGCCCACCGTCCGACCCAACTTTGTCTGCATCCTGACCGACGACCAGGGGCCCTGGGCCCGCGGTCGCACGATGCCCGAGTTGATCACCCCCACCCTCGACGCCCTCGGAGCGGGGGGACTCGAGCTCACGAGGTTCTTCTGCTCCTCCCCCGTATGCTCCCCGGCACGGGCCTCCCTCGTCACCGGCCGCATGCCGTCCGCCCACGGCGTGCACGACTGGATTCGCTGCGAGAATAGCGGCGTCTCGACCCGGGGCATCAACTATCTACAAAACTTCGAAACCACCCCCGAACTCTTGGCCCGCGCGGGCTACGCCTGCGGCCACTCCGGCAAGTGGCACCTCGGCGACGCCCGCCACGCCGCCCCGGGATTTAGCCACTGGTATGCACATCGCGACGGGGGCGGCCCGTACTACGGGGCGCCCGTGGTCTCGGGTTCCCCGGGTGCTCTGCGCGAACACACCGAGCCGGGGTACTTCACCGAGGCCGTCACGCGGCACGCGCTGGCCCAGTTGGGTGGCCTCACGGCCAGCGGTCGGCCCTTCTACCTGCAGGTACACTACACGGCACCCCACGGGCCGTGGTCGGCCGAGCATCACCCTCGCGAACTGCGCGCGCTGTACTCGGACTGCGACTGGGAGAGTCTGCCGCCGTTTCAGACGGTCGACGAGATGCACCCCTGGTTCGACAACAGCCACTGGGGTCTTGGCACCCGCGCGGCGCGCCACGACGCGCTCGTCGGTTTCTCGGCGTCGATGACCGGCGTTGACAACGGCGTGCGAGACCTCGTCGCAGAGCTGGACCGACTCGGAGTGCGCGACAACACCTACCTGGTGTTCATGTCGGATAACGGCTTCAACGTGGGTCATCACGGAATCTGGGGTAAGGGCAACGGTACCCGGATCCCCAACATGTACGACGAGTCCGTCATGGTGCCGTTCTTCATCAACGGTCCCGGCGTGACCCCGCGACTCGATAAGACCCTCACGTCTGGCGCGCAGTGGCACCGCACGCTGCTCGATCTGGCCGGCGTCGCCCCCAATGACGACCCCCTGTGCGCGGGCGAATCGTTCGCCGGTCTGATTCGCGGCGAGGCGAGCGCCCCGCCCGAACCGATCGTCATGTACGACGAGTACGGCGGCACGCGCATGATTCGCACCGAGACGCACAAGTACGTGTGGCGCCATGGCGACGCACCCCACGAGCTCTACGACCTCGTCGAAGACCCCGGCGAAGAGGTCAATCGCGCGGACGAACCGAGTCAGAGCGGTCTGCGCGACGACCTCTACTCGGCGCTGCGCGACTGGTTCGCGGCACACAGCGATGCGCGGTACGACGCCGCCGCGCGGCCGGTCGCGGGATTCGGCCAGGACCACCCCGTGTGGGTGCCCCTGGCTGACGAGTCGCACCGTTATGCTCAGCAGCCGACGGCCCCCTATTACCCGGCCCCACAGTAGGGGTAGCGGACGCGCGCGTGCGCCACTGGCGCGTGCGCCACCCGTCGGTTCGCCACCCGCCGGTGCGGGCCGGGCCCTCCCTGCGGGTCCGGCCCGCACTGACTACCCGCACGCCTGGAAGTTCTCGAAGTACGCGACGAGGCCCGGGTCCAACGCGGGCACCTCGCGCGCGCCACCGTCCGACCGCAGCGAATCCGCCGCGACGCACCCCGCTGCCACGGCCTGCCGCGCTGCCACGGGGGACGTCTGCGTCCGGCCCCCCTCGCGTGCAAATCGCAGGAACTCGGCGATCAGCAGCGGGTCGGCTCCTCCGTGGCTGCCCTCGGCGTCCGCGATGGTGATCACCTGGTCGGGTTCGCCGAAGTTGTCGCTGCGCGTGTTCCACACGTGGATCGTGTCTCCCGGGCGATCGCCCAGGTTCTCCAGGCGCCCAGCCGTGCCGATCACGGTGTAGTTGCGCCAATAGTCGGGAGTGAAATGGCACTGCTGATACGAGGCCAGCACGCCATTGTCGAGGGTCATGGTCATCATCGAAATGTCCTCGACGTCGATCACGGGGTTCAGGTCGTGCTGGGTGGTGGGCGGCCAGGTATCGCGCGAATACCATTCGCGCATGTAGCGATCGGAATTGTCGCGCCGGCTCTCGATGTCGCCATACACCGCGAGGTCACCCATCGCGGCGACGCGGGTCGAATAGCCCCCCGCGAGCCAGTGCATGACGTCAATGTCGTGGGCGCCCTTTTGCAGCAGCAGGCTCGTGCTCTTGGAGCGTTCGGCGTGCCAATCCTTGAAGTAGTAGTCGCCGCCCGTGGAGACGAAGTGGCGGCACCACACGGCCTTCACCTCGCCGATGGCTCCCGCCAGAATGGCCTCGCGCATCGCGACGATGACGGGCATGTGGCGCATGTTGTGGCCCACGTACAGCCGCGTGCCGGTGCGCCGAGCGGTCTCTAGCATCTCGTCGCACTCGGCCACGGTGATGCCAAGGGGCTTTTCGCAGAACGTCGCGATGCCCGCTTCGAGCGTGCGCAGCGCGACGGGGTAGTGCGCGAAATCGGGAGTCAGCACGAGCACCGCGTCGAGATCGTGAGCGAGAAACTCGTCAAGGTCGGCGGTGAGCAGCGCGTCGGGCAGGGCGGCGCGGGCCCGGTCGCGGCCGCGGGGCGAGGGGTCGCACACCGCGACGACGGCGCTCGGGCGCGTGGCGTCGTCGGGCCGGTGCGCGTACTGCCACAGGCTCGCGCGCTGCCCGAATCCGACGATTCCGACGCGCTGCGGAGGGGTGCTCATGGGTGCTCCTTGGGGGTGGTGGGGCGCGTCGAATCGCGTTCGATGACGCGCCACTCGAAACTAAGGCGGACGCCGTCGCCGCAGCTGGCTGCGTGGGCCCGGTCGGCGAGGTGCTGGGCGACGGTGGCGAAGAAATTCTCGGGGCCCACCGAGGTCAGGCTGGGGGTGAGTCGCGCGCTGAGGTTGGTGTTGCCGACGCCGAGGATGGCGACGTCCTCGGGCACGCGCAGATTCAGCATGGCGGCGGCCTGCAGCGCGGCGACCGCCATGAAGTCGCTCGTGGCGTAGAGGGCGGTGGGGGGTTGCGGTTGGGTCAGCAACTGCATGGCGGCGGCGAACGCCGAGGTGGCATCGAGTTCGCAGTGACCCACGAGGCGGGGGTCGAGCGGCAGCCCCGCGGCGTCGAGCGCACGCGCGTAGGCGCTGTAGCGCGTGCGGCGGCCGTGGCTCGCAAGATCCGTGGTGACGGTGATGCACCCGATCCGCGTGTGCCGTTCGAGGAGGTAGCGCATGGCGTCGTCGCAGCCGGGGAACGCCTCGGTGCTCACGACGTCGAAGCCGTCGGGTTCGAGGTCGCCACCCACCACGACGATCTTGTGCCCCTGGCGCGCGAGCGAGCGCAGAGACGCGATGTGCTCGGCGCGTGCGGTGCTTTCGGGCGGCAGCGCGTCGATAAAGACCACGTCGGGCGCGTGGCTGCCCACGAAACTGCGCCAGTCGGCGTCCGCCAAGATCAGGGGGGTGACCCCAGAACTAAGGAACGCGGCGCGGGCGGCGGCGACCAGGTCGAGCGACCAGGGGTCGGAGAGCATCGTGAGCGAGAGCACGGCGAATCCCGAGGCGCCCGTGCGCATGCTGCGGGCGGCCTCGTTGCGGCGGTAGCCGAGGGTTTCGACGGCGGCCTGCACGCGCCGCGCCGTCTCGTCGGTCGTGGCGGCCTTGCGGTCGCCGCGGCCCGAGAGCACGTACGAGACGGTCGCGGTCGAGACCCCCGCGAGGTCGGCGACCATTTTGATGGTGGGACGCCGCGGGGGTGCGTTGGTGGGTTCTGCTGGGCTGGTCACGGTGCCTTCATGCTGTGTGGTGGGTCGATTAAGCGAGTGCCTTCTCGTATTCTTCCCGAATCTTGTCGCCGCCGTCGCTACGCCAGGCTTTCACGGCGTCGTCCCAGGCCGAAATCTCCTTGCGGCCCGTCACGATGTCCACCATGATGTCGCGCGCCGCCGCCGTGATTTTGGGGCCGACCTTGGTGTTGGTGTCGGAATACAGGCCCTTGACGGCGGATTGCGACGAAATTTTGATGAGTTCCTGCTGGTAGGAGTGCACGACCTCGACATCTTCGGGGTGGGTGCCGTTGAAGTTGACGCTCTCGCAGTTCGACATGATGACGAGCGCGCTGACCAGCCCCGGCACGTCGGCCTTCGCGGAGTCGAGGGGAACGGGGTTGCCACTCGCGTCGCGCTCGAACTGCTGGCCCTCGACGCCGTAGTTCTTGGTGAGGTATTCCTCGGTGCCGAACGGCGCCGAGAGCCAGTTGATGAGCGCGAGCAGTTGACGAGTCTTGGCCTCGTCGGCCTGCTTGAACGCCGTGTAGCCGACGGTGCCGTAGCCCATCCCGTAGATGGGCGTGAGGCCGGCCTGCGCACCGAAGGGCAGCAGGTTTTCCATCACGATGTTGGGGTCGCGCGTGATGTACGCATGCGGGGCCGTGGGGCCGACGACAACCTGCGCCGCGATGCTGCCCTGCACCATGGCGTTGGCGGAGTCGGCGAGGTTGGCGTCGGGGTAGAAGTAGCCGGCCTTGAAGAGTTTCGCCGCGTACGCGACCGATTCTTTGTAGGCCTCCTCTTCGAAGTAGTGCTTGAGGTTCTTGCTCTCGTCGAGAAACCAGTTGTCGTGGGCGCCGAACCACGACGAGAACATGTGCACCATGTTGATGTACGCGGGTTCGAGCACGTACTGCTTGGCCGATTCGTTCAGAAGTTGCTTGCACTTGTCGGCGAACTCGTCGGCGCTCGTACATTGCAACCCGCCCACCTTGTCCCACTTGGCCTGATTGCCCAGCATCACCTGGCCGAAGGGGGTGGAGGGAATCGGTGCGCCCCAGATCTTGCCGTTGACGACTGCGGTCTTCCAAGAGTCGGGCTTGAGGGCCGCGAGGTTGGGGTATTCGAGCACGGCATCGCCCGAGAGGTACTGCGTGAGGTCGGTGAACTTGGCCTCGAGCATTTGCGCGACGTTGGGGATGCCCTGGTTGGGCGGTACCCACATCATGTCGGGCAGGTCGCCGCCCGCGAGGATCGTCGCGAATTTCTCGGGGTAGCCCGGGTCGGTGCCGATCGTCAGGTTGAGGTCGCCGCCGAGGGCCGTGTTCAGGTTCTTCCAGAACGCGTTGCTCGCCATGGGGGTGGGCGGGGTGTCGAAGGTTTCGGTGAGCGCCGTGACTGGTCCGCTGAGGGGCTTCGCGGTGGTGGACTTGATGAGCTCGGCGGGCATCTTCAGAAACCCGTTTTGCACGCCCTCGGCGGTGCCGGGGAAGTCGGGGGTGACCCCCTCGAAGGGCCGGTAGGTGGGCAGCGTGACCTGGGCGGACGCCGCGGCGCCCCCGTTGGCTGCGGCGCCTCCTCCGCCTCCGCACGCGGCGAGGGCAGGGGCGGCACCCAGGCTGGCGGCCGCGACGACTCCCGTACGGAGCAGGGCGCGGCGGCTAAACGATGGTTGTGAACTCTTCATGACATCTCTCCGTTGTATGGGGGCGAATGAAAACTAGGTGGCGCTGGGGCGTGGGGTCGGGGCGTCCAGAAAAAAGGGGGCCGCTCACCCCTTAATGGCGCCCGTGATGACGCCCTTGGTGAAGTGCCGCTGCAGGAACGGGTAGACCAGCAGAATCGGCACGAGGGCGACGACCACGACGGCCATCTGGATCGACTGGGAGGGAGGCAGGTTTTGGATGCCGAGTTGGTCGGCGTTGAGGGAACGCCCCTGCAGCACATACGTGCGCAGCACGACCTGCACGGGCCACTTCGACGTGTCGTTCACGTAGATGAGGGCGTTGAAAAACGAGTTCCAGAAGCCGACGGCGTAAAACAGGCTGACGACCGCCACCACCGCCTTGGAAAGGGGCAGCACGATGCGGTGCAGAATAGCGAAGTCGCTGGCCCCGTCGATGCGGGCACTCTCGAGGAGCTCGGCGGGCAGGTTCATGAAGAACGCTCGCATCACGACGAAGTTGAAGCCGCTGAGCAGGCCGGGCAGGATCAGCGACCACAGGGAGTCGATCAGGCCGAGTTGCTTGACCATGAGGAACATGGGGATGATGCCGGGCGCGAACAGCAGCGTGAACAGCACCATGAGGTTGACGGGGCGGGCGAGGAGCACGCCCGGTCGGCTGGTGGCGTAGGCCATGAGGATGGTGCAGGTGGTGGCGAGCACCGTGCCGACCACGGTGACGAAGACGCTGACGCCGATGGCCTGGGTCATGAGGCTGCCCGAGAAGATGGCGCGGTACGCCTCGAGGGTGGGTCGTTCGGGCCACAGTACGAAGCCACCCGCCGCTATGACCTGGTCGGCGCTCGCGAGGGAGGTCGAGAACACGACGAGCATGGGGACTACGATGGCGAGCGAGATTAGCGCGATGACCAGGCCTTTGATGCTCGCGTAGAGGGGTGAGGGCTTCTCTTTCCAGGCGGGGCGGGTCATGAGCGGTCGCTCCTTTGGTAGACGCCGGCCTCGCCGAAGCGGTGGGCGAGGTGGTTGGCGGCGGCGATGAGGATGATGCCCACGATGCCCTTGGCGAGGCCGGCGGCGGTGCCCGCGCTCCATTCGCCGCCGAGCACACCCTCGTAGTAGGTAAAGGTGTCGAGGACCTGGGCGGCGTCGGCGCCGACGGAGTCGCGTTGCAGCAAGAACTGTTCGAAGCCGACGCTGAGGATGTCGCCGATGCGCAGGATCAGCAGCAGCACGATGACGGGGCGCAACCCGGGCAGGGTGATGTGCCAGACGCGGCGCCAACGCCCGGCGCCGTCGACGGCGGCCGATTCGTACAGCGAGGTGTCGATGGCGGCGAGGGCGGCGAGGAAGATAATCATGGCCCAGCCCGATTCCTTCCAGATCAGCTGCGCCGTGATGAGCCAGGGGAACGTGTCGGGGTTGGTCATGAACGGGATCGGGTCGATGCCGAGGTCGCGCAGGGTGTTATTGATAAAGCCGGCGCCGCCGAGCATTTGCTGGAAGAGGGCGATGACCAGCACCCAGGAGAGGAAGTGCGGCAGGTAGACGATGCTTTGGAACACGCGGCGCACGCGGGCCGAGATGAGGGAGTCGACGAGGATCGCGAGCGCGATGGGCACGGGGAACA
Organism: Micrococcales bacterium 31B; assembly: GCA_022803075.1. GTDB lineage: Bacteria > Actinomycetota > Actinomycetes > Actinomycetales > Dermabacteraceae > JAFFTF01. Next base: position 4,800 of record JAFFTF010000004.1, on the reverse strand, counting down.
GCAGCACGAGTTGGAACGCGGCGAAAACGAAGGTGTTCTTCAGGGCGAGCCAGAAGGCGTCGTTGTCGTAGAGGTCGATGAATTGCTGGAGCCCGACCCATTCGCTGTCGTAGATGCCGATGAAGGGTTGGTAGTCCTTGAAGGCGATGACGTTGCCGAGGATGGGGATGTAGAAGAACAGCAGGAGCGCGACGACTCCGGGCAGCATCATGAGCAGCATCTGCCAGTCGCGGCGGAGGCGCTGGCCGAGGGTGAGGGGGCGGCGCCGGGGGGTTGGTTCCCGGCGCGGCATCGGGTTCGGGCGGGACGCCTCGGTGGTGCCGCGCTCGGGCGCGTCGCGGTGGCGGGTGAGCGCCATACGTAACCTCCATTGGTTAAACGATTAACACGGAGGTTAATCGATTAACTCGTCGCGCGCAAGGCTTTCGAGGCTGAATTCAGGTGGAGCGGCTACTGTATGCCCGTGCCGCGCCCGGCCGGGCAGGCGAACCCACAATCCTCAGGAGCCCTTCATGCGCGTGCTAGTGGTCGACGATGAAGTGAAACTGGCGCACTTTCTGCGCGACGGACTGCAGTTGGAGGGGCACCAGGCCGACGTGGCGCACACCGGGGACGACGCTCTATGGCTCGCCGACGAAAACACCTACGACGTGATCATCCTCGATGTCATGCTGCCCGGGACGCACGGGTATGCCGTGTGCCGGGCGCTGCGAGAGCGCGAAAACTGGACCCCAATCGTCATGCTGACGGCCCGGGCGTCCGCCACCGACGCCGTGAGGGGGCTTGACTACGGCGCCGACGACTATGTCACTAAACCATTCGACTTCGAGGTCCTGCTGGCCCGGCTGCGATCCCTCGCGCGGAGACCCCAGTCCGCGCGGCCCATCTCGATTACCGTCGCAGGCATCGTGCTGGACCCCGCGCGGCGCACGGTGACGCGCGGAGGGCAGGTCTTGGAGATCTCGCGCCGCGAGTTCGCGGTGCTGGAGATCCTCATGCGCAACCGCGACATAGTGGTGTCGAAGCAAGACCTCATCACGGGGGTGTGGGGGTTCGACTTTGATGGCGACCCCAACATTATCGAGGTGTATGTGGGCCGCCTGCGGCGCAAGGTCGATAAACCCTTCGGGGTCGAATCGATCGAAACCGTACGCGGTATCGGGTACCGACTGCGGTCGAGTTGATGAAGCGCCTGATGCTGCGCCTGCGGCGCGCTAGGTTCCACATTCGCGTAAGGATCACCGCGGCCGCGACCCTCGCCTGCTTGCTGCTCACCGTCGCTGGCACGTGGATCTTCGTTGCGGTATTTCACGCCAACCTCGTCGAATCCGTCGCCAACGCTGCGAGCCAGGAGGCAAGCGCCATTGTCGCCCAGATGGCGGCAGGTGCGACGCCCGCCGAGGTGGCGTCCACCTCGAAGCAAGACATCGTCGTGCAGGTGATCGATGTGGCCTCGGGGTCCGTTGTGGCGACCGATCACCCTGAGGTGCGCGCTGCGCTGCGCCTGACTCCGGGGTGGTCCCAGGGCGTGCGCGATGCGGGCCTAGACGATGCGTTCGTGGTGGCGGCGGTGTCGGGAGCGCCGGGCCAACTCGTTGCCGTGGGGCTCGCACAGGACGAGTCGGATGCCGCCGCTCGAACGGTGCTCAATCTCTGCATCATTGCGGGTTCGCTCGGATGCGCGCTCACCGGAGTTGTGGTCTGGTTGTCCGTGGGCAGGGCGCTACACCCGGTGGAAACCCTGAGATCTCAAGCAGAATCCATCACACACCGATTCGAGGCCACCCACCTTGCGGTGCCGCGAGGGGACGACGAACTGGCCCGCCTGGCAATCACCCTCAACGAGATGTTGGCCCGCATAAAGGCATTTCAAGATCGTCAACAGACGTTTGTCGCAGACGCTTCGCACGAATTGCGGTCCCCCCTCGCGACGCTGCGCCAACTGGCCGACGTGGCACGTCGACACCCGCACCACACCACGGTGACGGAGTTGAGCGGTGAGGTACTCAGTCAGGAGTCGCGCATGGCGACCCTCGTCGAATCGATGCTCGAGTTGGCGCGACTCGACGAGGGCTCGCCCATCTCGGTGACGCTCGTCGATTTCGATGATGTTGTCATGGAGCAAGTGACCTGGATGCGCCGCTCGGCCAGCTCCTTGTTGATAGACAGTTCTGCGGTTGAATCCGTACAGGTGCGCTGCGAGGAGCGCATGCTCGTGCACGTCGTAGCGAATCTCCTCGCCAACGCTGCGCGCCACGCCCGCAGAATCGTCCATGTGAGCCTGCACCGGGAGAACTTTGAGGCGCACCTAAACGTCGATGATGATGGCGAGGGTGTTCCGGTCTCGGATCGCGAAAGCATCTTCGAGAGATTTCGGCGACTGGATGCGGCACGGGGCCGCGATGCGGGCGGGGCCGGACTCGGTCTCGCAATCGTCAGCGCGATGGTTGAGCGGATGGCGGGCCGCGTGTGGGTCGAAGATTCGCCGCTGGGCGGTGCTCGATTCGTGGTGTCGGTGCCAGTCGCCGAGTCCGAACCTGCCTGACTTAGGGAGCGCCGGAGGAAAGCGACACCCTAGTAACTATTTGGTCACGATTCGACATGTCGCCTCTCAAGTGCCCTACTTTCCGTCACCTAAATTGGTGACGTTGGGTTAAATCTTGTTGCTCCACGCACGGGGCACGCTTTTTGGGACCACATGAGGGTGAATGGCGAAAAGAATAATCGCGATGTGGAGGCCCCGCACTTGACCTGTTGCAGAAATTGTGAGTGTGGATTGTCCCGCCGACCCAGCGGGTCACTCTGCGTAATGTTGCTTTGTGCACAGATTTGGCGAACGATGTAGCGGCTACATATATACCGATTACATCGAAAGGCAATCATGAAAGCTTTCACGTCACGCAGGGCGCGCAATGCCCTCGTCGCTGGCGCGGCCGCGGCGATGCTCTTTACAGGCGCTGGTGTTGCCCTGTCGCAGACCAATGCCCTCGCCACCGGCGGCACGGGGGGCGGCTCCAGCGCACCCGTGACCGTCAACGAGGAGACCGGAGCGTCCATCTCAACCACCGCGACCGACAAAGCGGACGGCGACCATGTCGTCGTGAAGGACGGCGTCATCAAGGATGTCGTCACCTACACGGGCCTGCACCCCGGCACGATCTATGTCCTGCACACCCAACTTTTCAATAAGACCGACAATGTGCTGCTCCCCTATACGGGAGCGCTCATCTTTACTCCCCAAGCGGCCGACGGCAGTGTCACGGTCGAGATCCCCGTGCCCGCAGGTCTCGAGGGCAAGGATCTCGTGGTCTACCAGACCATCTATGCGGGTGCCGACGCCCTCGTGGGCAAGCACCTCGACAAGGTTGAGGTTCGCCCCGGTGCGAAGCCCGTGGTTCAGGAGAACAACCCCGGCAACGACTGGCAGCGCGTCACGGTCAAAAAGCCCATCACCGAGGTGTGTTCCGTCTCCGGCACGGTGTGGCAGGACGCCAATAACGACGGAATCATGGGTGCCGACGAGACGCGCGTGCCCGGAGTCGATGTCACCTACCGCACGTTGCCCAGTGGCGACGTATACCCGGGCACCATGAGCACGTATTCGGCTGTCACCGACGCAAACGGCTTCTACAAGATCAGCTTCACCAAAGAGTCTGACTGCGGCCGTGGATTTATCGACTTCAACGAAACCAAGTTCACCTCGGGCTGGTACCCCTTCTCGGGCGGTGAATCCGACCTCAAGCCCGGCAACGAAAACGGTGGCTGGAGCACACCCTTCACTCTCGTGCCGGGGCAGCACCTCGAGCGCGTCGACGCGGGCCTGCGCGACAAGTCCAAGACGACCATCGTCACCGGTAACTTCTGTGCGCCCTGGGGCATGGAGGGTTATGAAGTAAGCCTCGTCAACATGGCCACCGGCGCAGTCGAGCAGAAGGTGTGGGCACAAGGCACGTCCCCCGCGTTCACGTTCCACAACGTGCCGGTGGGCCAGCGCTACGTCGTCAAGTTCATGAAGGGCATCTCGGGTGACCACGGATGGGTGCTGACCAACGGCCAGAGCATCGACTATTACGATAAGCTCGGTGTGTGGGGCGGTAAGTGGTGGGTCATGGCCCAATCGTTACCCTTCACCACGGTGACTGGCCAGCCCATCCAGCTCACGGGCTGTGGCTACGTCACCCCGATTGCTCTCGACCTGAACGGTGACGGCAAGATCAATACCTCCAACGTGGCAGATCAGCCCGCGGGGGCGGCCTTTGACCTGCTCGGCACGGGATCGCCCGTAGCCTCGGGCTGGCTGGCCGGCGGAGACGGGTTCCTTGTGGAGCCCAGCGCCGACGGCAGTGTGACCTCGATCGACAACCTGTTCGGCGGCGCGCTGGGCGAGGGCTACGCCAAACTGGCCGATCGTGACCTGAACGCAGACGGCAAGCTCACGGGTGCCGAATTGGCCGGCCTGAAGGTGTGGGTTGACGCCGACGGCGACCACGTCGCGCGGTCCGAGGAGATTAAAGACCTCGCCGACTACGCAATCACGAGCGTGAGCGTCAACTTCGTGAATGCCCCCGTCGCCGACAACGGTAACGCCGTGATCGAGCACAGTGTTGCGGGTACCGCGACCGGTGGCAGCATCGTCATGGGCGACGCGTACTTCGCGGTGGGCGCCGTGAACGATGAGAACGCTGCGGCGCTCTCGGTGTTCGGTGCTCGCAGCGAGGCCGCCCTGTCTGCCCTGCCGCAGGTTGAGGCGAACGCGATTCGCGAGGCGCTGGCACAGTTCTAACCTGTATGGCCTGAGCC
>JAFFTF010000029.1 GCA_022803075.1 Micrococcales bacterium 31B | reverse complement strand
CTGACGGTGGTTTGATCGTCGTCGGTGACGCGTACTTCCAGGTGGGTGGCGCTGTGGATGCAGCCAACCAGTCGGCGCTGGCTGACCTCGCGGCGCGTAGCGCGGCGACGGCGGCAACGCTGAGCGGTGCGGAGCAGTCGGCCCTGGCCGCTGCCTACGCTGCAGCCTCGAAGTAATTCGCGGTAGGGCCGCGCCGCACGGCGCGGCCCGCACACGACAAGGCCGCCCCCCGAGCATCACGCTCGGGGGCGGCCTTACTCAAACCCGAACGCCTGTGAAAGTAACAGTTTGACGACAAAGCTCGGCAGCGCTTGAGAATGGCGACCACTCAAAGTGAGGGACTTCGCGGTGAAATCAACCCGATTATTGCTCAGCGTGATCAATCTATGCATTGCGTAATCGAATTCGGCGCAGTCCGCAGCGGCCAGCTATGAAGCCTCACTCTGGGTGTCTCGACAATACAACAAGTTGCTTTAAACAGGGGTCAACTTACACAGCGTAGCAATTGCTTTAAATGGCATGGCTTAGCAGTATGTGTGGAGTGTGCTGAGCTGCGGCTGGCGCAAGGTAGTTACATACGAAGGGTATAAAATGAATGCTTCAAAAATCTATCGGGGAGGGTCGTTCATGAAACGGTCCCCCCGTGTGCTGGCCCTCGCGGGTGCGGGCCTTGTGCTGGCGCTTGCGGGGACGGGCACGGCGATTGCCCTCGCGCAGACGAATTCTGACGCGGCGGCTCAGGCCAGTGTCGGCGTCGTCGGTGGGGGGGCGAGCGGCGCTGATGGCTCGCAGAACGCGGCCGTGGGCACCTATGTCTCGAGTTTCAACCACTTCTACGCACCCGGCGATTGGCAGGGTGT
>JAFFTF010000028.1 GCA_022803075.1 Micrococcales bacterium 31B | reverse complement strand
ACGGGAGTTCCGGCAGGTCTCGACGAGATTAGCAAGCTCACCGGCACCCTCAAACAGCGTGCCGCGGACATCCTGGGCTACTTCGACCGGCCCGGCACCAGCAACGGCCCCACCGAGGCAATCAACGGCAGGCTCGAACACCTCCGAGGCACAGCCCTCGGCTTTCGCAACCTAGCCAATTACATCGCACGAAGCCTACTCGAAACCGGAGGATTCAGACCCGCACTACACTCTCGTTCGTGAAGAGCCTGATAAGCGCGCCGCGGGTGTTTTGCCCAAGACCCTCGCCGCCATCGGCATTGCCATCGTCGTCGAGTCGCCCTCCTTGGCGGGTGCCCTATTGCACCTCTATGTGGACGCAGGCTGGACCCTGGTGGCCTACTTCGGTGGGCTCCTGGGGACGCTCGCGTTGGCCGCGTTGGTTGCCCGGGTTTCGTATGGTCGAGCGCGACGAAACTTGGAGACTGGGCTACCAGAGGTGTTTGCCGTGGTTCGTACGTGGGCGGCATGAGCCCTACGGCCTTTGCGCGCGATCGGTGCATGTAGCACTCGGTGGCTTGTTGTTGGGGTTTGGGGGTTTGCGGGAGCGGGGGATGCTTGCCCGTTGATTCTTGGTTGGGGTGTTGGTGGTGTTGTTGGGGGGGTGTGGTAAGGGCCCCACTGTCGGTGACTGTGGGGCCCTTACGGAGTGGTTGTCCGGCGGTGTCTTACTCTCCCACACCCTGGCGAGTGCAGTACCATCAGCGCTGTCAGTCTTAGCTTCCGGGTTCGGGATGGGACCGGGCGTTTCCCTGACGCTATGACCGCCGTAACTTTAGGAGAAACCTTATGGGTTTCCCTCAAGCCTATATGTGTGTTGGTGTCCACGACACCCCTTTGCCACTCCCCCTAGCCCGCTGGGGGGTGAGGGGGTTGGTGGGTGTGTGGTGTGGATGGTTTCTTGTGAACCGTACAGTGGACGCGTATGCAGTGTTTCGATGTCATTCCCGTTCATGGTTTGTATCGTGTTTGGTTGAAGTTATCGGCGTATTAGTACCAGTCAGCTACACGTATTGCTACGCTTCCACATCTGGCCTATCAACCCCATGGTCTATAGGGAGCCTCTCACCCCTCAATGGGGGTATGGAAATCTCATCTTGAAGCAGGCTTCCCGCTTAGATGCTTTCAGCGGTTATCCCTTCCCAACGTAGCCAACCAGCCATGCTCTTGGCAGAACAACTGGCACACCAGAGGTCAGTCCGTC
>JAFFTF010000027.1 GCA_022803075.1 Micrococcales bacterium 31B | reverse complement strand
ACCAGCTTCGTTGAGCAAGTTAACCGTCACACCACCCACAGGAGCCTCGCCAGCGTCCTGCTGACCATTCTTGTTGGTGTCTTCCCACACGAAGTCGCCGAGCTTGGCGGGCAGCGGCGGGGCCGGAACGATACCAGCGTCAACCGTGAGGTTCTCATCGCCAGCGGCCAGCGTGTACGTACCGGTCTTACCGGTCGTCGCGTCGGCATCCGAGTCGGTCGCGTCATCACCCGTGTTCGGGGTCGTGAACTCGCGGCCTTCGGGTGCAACGAACTCAACCGAGTAGGTGCCGGGTTCGAGGTTTTCGAACAGGTACTTGCCGGTTTCGTCGGTCGTGGTCGTCGAGACAACGTTTCCAGCCTCATCGAGCAGGTTAACCGTCACATCGGCGACACCGGGCTCACCGGCGTCCTGCTGACCGTTCTTGTTCGTGTCTTCCCAGACGTAGTCGCCCAGCGATGCGGGCTCCACGGGGGCGGGCACGATGCCAGCGTCAACGGTGAGGTTCTCATCGCCAGCGGCCAGCGTGTACGTACCGGTCTTGCCGGTCGTCGCGGAGCAACGAACTCAACCGAGTACGTTCCGGGAGCCAGCTCGTCGAACAGGTACTTGCCAGCCTCGTCGGTGGTGGTGGTAGCGATCTGTTCACCAGCTTCGTTGAGCAGGTTAACCGTCACACCAGCAACAGGGGCTTCGCCAGCGTCCTGCTGACCATTCTTGTTCGTGTCTTCCCACACGAAGTCACCCAGCGAAGCGGGCTCCACGGGGGCGGGCACCAGGCCAGCGTCAACCGTGAGGTTCTCATCGCCAGCGGCCAGCGTGTACGTACCGGTCTTACCGGTCGTCGCGTCGGCATCCGAGTCGGTCGCGTCATCACCCGTGTTGGTGGTCGTGAAGACCTTACCATCGGGAGCAACGAACTCAACCGAGTACGTTCCGGGAGCCAGATCGTCGAACAGGTACTTGCCCTCGGCGTCCGTGCGGGTCGTCGAAACAACCTCGCCAGCCTCATCGAGCAGGTTAACCGTGACGTTCTCAACACCGGGCTCACCGGCGTCCTGCTGACCGTTCTTGTTCGTGTCTTCCCACACGAAGTCACCCAGCGAAGCCGGGAGGTCAACCAGACCAGCGTCAACCGTGAGGTTTTCTTCGCCAGCGGCCAGCGTGTACTGACCGGTCTTACCGGTCGCCTGGTTGGCGTCCGAATCCTTCGCGTCATCGGTGCCAGCGTTAGCGGTGGTGAGCTCGGTGCCCTCGGGGGCAACGAACTCAACCGAGTACGTTCCGGGAGCCAACTCGTCGAACAGGTACTTGCCAGCCTCGTCGGTGGTGGTCGTAGCGATCTGCTCACCAGCTTCGTTGAGCAGGTTAACCGTCACACCAGCAACAGGCGCTTCACCGGCGTCCTGAACACCATTGGCGTTCGAGTCCTTCCAGACGAAGTCACCCAGCGAAGCGGGCTCCACGGGGGCGGGCACGATGCCAGCGTCAACGGTGAGGTTCTCATCGCCAGCGGCCAACGTGTACTGACCGGTCTTACCGGTCGTCGCGTCGGCATCCGAGTCGGTCGCGTCATCACCCGTGTTGGGGGTCGTGAAGACCTTGCCATCGGGAGCAACGAACTCAACCGAGTACGTGCCAGCAGCCAAGTTGTCGAACAGGTACTTGCCCGAAGCGTCGGTCGTGGTCGTAGCGATCTGCTCACCAGCTTCGTTGAGCAAGTTAACCGTCACACCACCCACAGGAGCCTCGCCAGCGTCCTGCTGACCATTCTTGTTGGTGTCTTCCCACACGAAGTCGCCGAGCTTGGCGGGCAGCGGCGGGGCCGGAACGATACCAGCGTCAACCGTGAGGTTCTCATCGCCAGCGGCCAGCGTGTACGTACCGGTCTTACCGGTCGTCGCGTCGGCATCCGAGTCGGTCGCGTCATCACCCGTGTTCGGGGTCGTGAA
>JAFFTF010000026.1 GCA_022803075.1 Micrococcales bacterium 31B | reverse complement strand
CCGGACACTCCGTTGACCTGCAGATATGCGGTGCAGGGGGGTCGTTTTGGGTCACTAGCCGGGCGGTAGAATAGGGCCTGTGAGCCCATTTCTACGGAAAGTGAAGACGTCCTCCGGCGCGACAGCGGTGCAAATCGTGGCCAAAGTAGGCCGCACCAATAAAGTCATCGAACACCTCGGATCCGCTCACACACCCGGCGACGTGGCCGCACTGATGGAAATCGCCCGCACCAAACTACTCCCTGACCAGCAAGTACTCGACATTAACCCCACCCCCGACATCGCCACACACCCGGCCACCGTCACAAGCCAAACCTCACAACTGCTCATCGACACCATCCRCAGCGCCTGGGAAACCCTCGGACTCCATGCCATCGACGATGAAGCCTTCTTCCAACTCGTCCTGGCCCGCCTCGTCGAACCCACCAGCAAGGTCGACTCTCTACGCGTTATCGCAGACCTTGGCCTGGACCCCGTCCACACCTCCACCGTCAAACGCGCCCTGCAACGCTGCGCCACCCGCGACTACCGCGACACCATCGCCACCGCATGCTTTAACCACGCCGCCACCCACGGCAACATCAGCCTCATTCTCTACGACGTGACGACTTTATATTTTCAGGCTGAAAAGGAGGATGACCTGCGCAAAGTTGGCTTCTCCAAAGAACGCCGCGTCGACCCCCAAATCGTGGTCGGCCTCCTCGTCGACCGCAACGGCTTCCCCCTCGAACTTCACTGCTTCGACGGTAGACACGCCGAAACACTCACCATGATGCCCGTCCTCAAGGCATTCCAAACCCGCCACAACCTCGCCGACATGGTCATCGTCGCCGACGCCGGCATGCTTTCCCACACCAACCTCACCGAACTCGAAAAACACGGCTACTGGTACATCGTCGGCTCTCGCATCGTCAAAGCACCCTACGACCTCGAAAACCACTTCACCACGAAAGGCACTCTCTTCCACGACGGTGACATCATCGAAACCACCACCCGCATGGGAGCGTCACACACCACGAGACGAGCCGTCTACCAGTACTCCCGTAAACGCTTCGTCCGCGACAACACCACCATCACCTTGCAGGTCAACCGTGCCATGGCCTACCTCGACGGCGACCTCACACCCCGCAAACCCCGGTTCTTGAAAACCCGCGGAACCCAGACCACACTGGACGACAAACTCATTCAACGAGCCCGAGACCTGGCCGGGTTGAAAGGCTACGTCACCAACATTCCCGTCACGAAAATGCCCGGCGCCGAAGTCATCAGCAGTTACCACGAGCTATGGCACGTGGAGCAATCGTTCCGCATGTCCACAACAGACCTCCGCGCGCGGCCAATCTTCCACCGCAAACGCGACTCCATCGAAGCCCACCTCACCATCGTCTTCGCAGCCCTCGCAGTAGCCCGCTACCTACAAAACCGCACCGGCCTCAGCCTGAAACGCATCATCAACACCCTCAAACCCCTCCGCAACGTCACCATCACCAT
>JAFFTF010000025.1 GCA_022803075.1 Micrococcales bacterium 31B | reverse complement strand
CCCCCGAGCGTGATGCTCGGGGGGCGGCCTTGTCGTGTGCGGGCCGCGCCGTGCGGCGCGGCCCTACCGCGAATTACTTCGAGGCTGCAGCGTAGGCAGCGGCCAGGGCCGACTGCTCCGCACCGCTCAGCGTTGCCGCCGTCGCCGCGCTACGCGCCGCGAGGTCAGCCAGCGCCGACTGGTTGGCTGCATCCACAGCGCCACCCACCTGGAAGTACGCGTCACCGACGACGATCAAACCACCGTCAGCGGTCGAAGCAGTACCGTGCTCAACCACCACGTTGCCGTTGTTCGCCACAGGAGCGTTCACGTACTCGGTGTTCAGGCTCGTGATGCCGTAATCAGCCAGGCTCTTCAACTCGCCGGCCTGTGCCACGTGGTCACCATTGGCGTCCACCCACACCTGCAAACCGTCCAGCTCAGCGCCGCTCACGCGACCGTCACCGTTCGCATCGAGCGAGGCCAACTGCGCGTATCCGTCACCCAGAGCGCCACCGAACAGGTTCTTACCGCTCGTGACCGAGCCATCAGCGTTGGGCTTCACCAAGAAACCATCGCCATCAGCGGCCCAACCCGACGCCACACCCGAACCCGTGTTCAACAGGTCGAACGTCGCACCAGCAGGCTGATCAGCCACCGACGAGGTATCGACCTTGCCGTTACCGTTCAGATCCAACACCAACGGCGACACGAACTGACCACAAGCGCCACCGAGCGCCATGTCGGTGTTACCCGTCAGGTTGAACTGACCCGTGCTCGCCTCAGACCTGAAGCGGGTATTTGTGTAATCGAGGTACGAAGTCCAGTCGCGGGCGATGATGCCGCCACTCTGGATCACGAAGTTCGGCTGATGATTGCTGAATTCCTTCACGAAGTACAGGTAGTACGTGCCCACGGGAACGTTGTTGAACAGGTACCGGCCCTGGCTGTCAACCGTGGTCGCCTGCACCACCGAGTTATACGTGGTACGCAGTTCGACGCGGTAGCCCGCGGTCAACGGCGAACACAACCGACCCGAGAGGCTGTTGCCCTGCTGACGCAGACCCGCATCGACCCGCTCCAGGTTCTGGCCCGGAGCGAGGTTAAACGGAGTGGTCCAACCGGAGTTCAGCTGATCAGCGCGCAGGTCAGACTCGCCGAAGCCGAACGGGTTCCACCCGGCCGGGAACTGGGTCTCGTTGAAGTCGACGAAGAACCGGCCACACTGATCGCCCGGCACCACGAACTTGTAGAAACCGTTCGCGTCGGTCGTCTGCGCAGGCAGATCCACGAGCGTGCCCGGGTAATCGTTCAAATTCGGCGTGAGACGACGCAGCGTGACCTGCACGCCCGGCACCTTCTCTTCGCTGGAATCCATGACGCCGTTCTTGTTGGCGTCCTTCCACACGAAGCCCGACACCGTACACTGCGCCAGACCCGTCGTCGGCGGATTCGGCACCACGACCGTCTCCCACGGGTTCTCCGGGTTGTTCTCCTGCACCACGGGCGTCGCGCCCGGGCGAATCTGGACCTTGTCAAGGTGCTTGCCCACCAGGGCGTCCGCACCGGCCCAGATCGTCTGATACACCACGAACGTGTGACCCTCGCTGCCCGCGGGCACAGGAATCARCACCGTCTCGCTGCCATTCGGCGAGGACGGAGCGAAGATCTTCGCCCCGGTCCAGTCCACCATCTTGCCCGTGGTCTTATCGAACAACTGGGTCTGCAGCACGTAGATGGTGCCGACGCGAAGGCCCGTGTAGTTCACGACGTCCTTGATTTGACCGCCCGACACGACCTGCTTATCACCATCGGCGTTATCGGTCGCGATCGTCGAGATGGTGGCACCCGAGGCCGGGTTCGTCACCACAATCGGGTTACCCGTCGGGTTCGGCACCGTCACCGTCACCGACGACGAACCCGTCGCCGCCTGGCCCACCTGCACGATGCGCGCGGGCGTGTTCCGGTTGTCGTAACTCACAACCGGGGTCGCACCCGCGCGAATGCCCACGGGCTCCGCGCCGCCCAGCGAATCGCCGAGGTTGAAGATCTGCTGATTCACAGCGAGCCGCTTGCCGGCCAGATCAGCCGTCACGTACGGGGTGACGTTGTAGGTGCCCAAGCCGGCGTCCGAGGACCTGATGCGCGTGTACGACGGGTAACCCACGGCCTGGCCCGTAGCGGTATCCAAGAAGTACGTCTTCACGACACCCTGCCAATCGCCGGGTGCGTAGAAGTGGTTGAAACTCGAGACATAGGTGCCCACGGCCGCGTTCTGCGAGCCATCAGCGCCGCTCGCCCCCCCACCGACGACGCCGACACTGGCCTGAGCCGCCGCGTCAGAATTCGTCTGCGCGAGGGCAATCGCCGTGCCCGTCCCCGCAAGCGCCAGCACAAGGCCCGCACCCGCGAGGGCCAGCACACGGGGGGACCGTTTCATGAACGACCCTCCCCGA
>JAFFTF010000024.1 GCA_022803075.1 Micrococcales bacterium 31B | reverse complement strand
GGTTTGTATCGTGTTTGGTTGAAGTTATCGGCGTATTAGTACCAGTCAGCTACACGTATTGCTACGCTTCCACATCTGGCCTATCAACCCCATGGTCTATAGGGAGCCTCTCACCCCTCAATGGGGGTATGGAAATCTCATCTTGAAGCAGGCTTCCCGCTTAGATGCTTTCAGCGGTTATCCCTTCCCAACGTAGCCAACCAGCCATGCTCTTGGCAGAACAACTGGCACACCAGAGGTCAGTCCGTCCCGGTCCTCTCGTACTAGGGACAGGTCTTCTCAAATTTCCAACGCGCGCAGCGGATAGGGACCGAACTGTCTCACGACGTTCTAAACCCAGCTCGCGTACCGCTTTAATGGGCGAACAGCCCAACCCTTGGGACCTACTCCAGCCCCAGGATGCGACGAGCCGACATCGAGGTGCCAAACCATGCCGTCGATATGGACTCTTGGGCAAGATCAGCCTGTTATCCCCGGGGTACCTTTTATCCGTTGAGCGACCACGCTTCCACAAGCCATGGCCGGATCACTAGTCCCGACTTTCGTCCCTGCTCGACCTGTCAGTCTCACAGTCAAGCTCCCTTGTGCACTTACACTCAACACCTGATTACCAACCAGGCTGAGGGAACCTTTGGGCGCCTCCGTTACTCTTTAGGAGGCAACCGCCCCAGTTAAACTACCCATCAGGCACTGTCCCTGACCCAGATCATGGGCCGAGGTTAGACATCCAAAATGACCAGAGTGGTATTTCAACAATGACTCCACACACACTGGCGTGCATGCTTCACAGTCTCCCACCTATCCTACACAAGCCATTTCAAACACCAATACCAAACTATAGTAAAGGTCCCGGGGTCTTTCCGTCCTGCTGCGCGTAACGAGCATCTTTACTCGTAATGCAATTTCGCCGAGTTCGTGGTTGAGACAGTAGAGAAGTCGTTACGCCATTCGTGCAGGTCGGAACTTACCCGACAAGGAATTTCGCTACCTTAGGATGGTTATAGTTACCACCGCCGTTTACTGGGGCTTAAATTCTCAGCTTCACCCCCCAAGGGGAGTTAACCAGTCCTCTTAACCTTCCAGCACCGGGCAGGCGTCAGTCCGTATACATCGTCTTGCGACTTCGCACGGACCTGTGTTTTTAGTAAACAGTCGCTTCTCCCTGGTCTCTGCGACCCTCACCCCTCCCACCCGCTAGGGATGGTCAAAGTTCAGGTCCCCCTTCTCCCGAAGTTACGGGGGTATTTTGCCGAGTTCCTTAACCACGATTCTCTCGATCGCCTTAGTATTCTCTACCTGATCACCTGAGTCGGTTTAGGGTACGAGCGGCCCACACCTCGCGTCGAGACTTTTCTCGGCAGCATAGGATCACCCTCTTCCCCCTCAATGGGGTCATCATCAGGTCTCAGGCATCGTGTGAAGTCTTTTAACCCTTCACGCCCTACACCCTTAAACGTGGTTAGCATCAGTGATTCAGCATTTGACGGTGCTTCGCCGGTACGGGAATATCAACCCGTTGCCCATCGACTACGCCTGTCGGCCTCGCCTTAGGTCCCGACTTACCCAGGGCGGATTAGCCTAGCCCTGGAACCCTTGATCATTCGGCGGACGGGTTTCTCACCCGTCATTCGCTACTCATGCCTGCATTCTCACTCGTGTAGTCTCCACCACTGGATCACTCCGCAGCTTCACCGTCCACACGACGCTCCCCTACCCATCAACACACCTGAACACGAGAAAACTCGCACTAGGTTCWTGTGTCAATGCCACAGCTTCGGCGGTGTACTTGAGCCCCGCTACATTATCGGCGCGGAATCACTTGACCAGTGAGCTATTACGCACTCTTTCAAGGGTGGCTGCTTCTAAGCCAACCTCCTGGTTGCAGTAACCTGTTGGGGCCCATCGCCTACCCAGTAGCTCTACCTCCGGAAAGAAACACACGACGCTGCACCTAAATGCATTTCGGGGAGAACCAGCTATCACGAAGTTTGATTGGCCTTTCACCCCTACCCACAGTTCATCCCCTCCATTTTCAACTGAAGTGGGTTCGGTCCTCCACGACGTCTTACCGACGCTTCAACCTGACCATGGGTAGATCACTTCGCTTCGGGTCTAGACCCAGCGACTCACAWCGCCCTCTTCGGACTCGCTTTCGCTACGGCTACCCCACACAGGTTAACCTCGCCACTGAGCACTAACTCGCAGGCTCATTCTTCAAAAGGCACGCCATCCCCACCATCACAATGGGTTTGACGGATTGTAGACACACGGTTTCAGGTACTCTTTCACTCCCCTCCCGGGGTACTTTTCACCATTCCCTCACGGTACTTATCCGCTATCGGTCACTAGGGAGTATTTAGGCTTACCAGGTGGTCCTGGCCGATTCACACGAGATTCCACGAGCCCCGTGCTACTCGGGACAAGCACCAGTGTAGGCAGACATTTCAGCTACGGGACTTTCACCCACTCTCGTCACGCATTCCAACGCATTCACCTATATCAACCCTGTAACACCGTCTAAGTCAGCAGCCCTAGAACGCACTCATCCCACAACCCCCGCCACGCAACCCCTGCCAGGTATCACACGCAACCGGTTTAGCCTCATCCGCTTTCTCTCGCCAATACTCACGGAATCACTCTTGTTTTCTCTTCCTGACGGTACTGAGATGTTTCACTTCCCGCCGTTCCCCCCATCACGCTATCAATTCACGCAACAGTAACTGGACACTACTCCAGCCAGGTTCCCCCATTCGGACATCCTCGGATCACAGGTCGGTTGCCACCTACCCGAGGCTTAACGCAGGCTCCCACGTCCTTCATCGGCTCCTAATGCCAAGGCATCCACCGTGTGCCCTTAAAAACTTCAACAAAACACACAATCACAAACCAAAAAACAACATCACACCACCACCACACACACCACACACCACCACACAGGCAGCACACAGCACACACAGCAGCAGTTCAATGCTCGCGTCCACTATACAGTTCTCAAAAAACCAGCCACCACCCCCGCCAGCCACCACCCCACAGGGAACAGCAGCCACAAGGGCCCAACCAGACACACACAAACCGCATGYGCCTATAACCCAACAGTGTGCCCACACACCACCACACACCACACCCTTCCAACCCCCACCACACAACAGTGCAGWACAAGGCGTACTCGGTACAATGCGCAATCATGCGCGAATAGTTGATGTCCCACCCATGAGCATCACGCAGAAAACACTCGCTTCTGACCGTGACAAACGCTCCTTAGAAAGGAGGTGATCCAGCCGCACCTTCCGGTACGGCTACCTTGTTACGACTTCGTCCCAATCGCCAATCCCACCTTCGACCACTCCCCCCCATAACAGGTTAGGCCGTGAGCTTCGGGTGTTACCAACTTTCGTGACGTGACGGGCGGTGTGTACAAGGCCCGGGAACGTATTCACCGCAGCGTTGCTGATCTGCGATTACTAGCGACTCCGACTTCATGGGGTCGAGTTGCAGACCCCAATCCGAACTGAGACCGGCTTTTAGGGATTCGCTCCACCTCACGGTATCGCAACCCACTGTACCGGCCATTGTAGCATGCGTGAAGCCCAAGACATAAGGGGCATGATGATTTGACGTCATCCCCACCTTCCTCCGAGTTGACCCCGGCAGTCTCCCATGAGTCCCCACCCTTACGTGCTGGCAACATGGAACGAGGGTTGCGCTCGTTGCGGGACTTAACCCAACATCTCACGACACGAGCTGACGACAACCATGCACCACCTGTACACCAGCCCAAAAGGCACACACATCTCTGCGCGCTTCCGGTGTATGTCAAGCCTTGGTAAGGTTCTTCGCGTTGCATCGAATTAATCCGCATGCTCCGCCGCTTGTGCGGGCCCCCGTCAATTCCTTTGAGTTTTAGCCTTGCGGCCGTACTCCCCAGGCGGGGCACTTAATGCGTTAGCTACGGCGCGGAAAACGTGGAATGTCCCCCACACCTAGTGCCCAACGTTTACGGCATGGACTACCAGGGTATCTAATCCTGTTCGCTCCCCATGCTTTCGCTTCTCAGCGTCAGTAACAGCCCAGAGACCCGCCTTCGCCACCGGTGTTCCTCCTGATATCTGCGCATTCCACCGCTACACCAGGAATTCCAGTCTCCCCTACTGCACTCTAGCCTGCCCGTACCCGATGCAAGCCCACCGTTAAGCGATGGGATTTCACACCAGACGCGACAAACCGCCTACAAGCTCTTTACGCCCAATAATTCCGGACAACGCTTGCGCCCTACGTATTACCGCGGCTGCTGGCACGTAGTTAGCCGGCGCTTCTTCTGCAGGTACCGTCACCCCAAGGAGCTTCTTCCCTACTGAAAGAGGTTTACAACCCGAAGGCCGTCATCCCCCACGCGGCGTCGCTGCATCAGGCTTGCGCCCATTGTGCAATATTCCCCACTGCTGCCTCCCGTAGGAGTCTGGGCCGTGTCTCAGTCCCAGTGTGGCCGGTCGCCCTCTCAGGCCGGCTACCCGTCGTCGCCTTGGTGAGCCATTACCCCACCAACAAGCTGATAGGCCGCGAGCCCATCCCCCACCGAAAAAACTTTCCACCCCACACCATGCGATGCGAAGAGAATATCCGGTATTAGCAACCGTTTCCGATTGTTATCCCCAAGTAGGGGGCAGGTTACTCACGTGTTACTCACCCGTTCGCCACTAATCCACACCCGAAAGCGCTTCATCGTTCGACTTGCATGTGTTAAGCACGCCGCCAGCGTTCGTCCTGAGCCAGGATCAAACTCTCCATAAAAAAATAGAAAACAAGCAACCACACAACAACACCACCCACAACGAGCAGCATCATCACACGACCACTAAAAAATGAATCCCAGCAACCAAGAACAATCCACCAACAAACAAAAATGAATGTAAAGAAATAAATTGAACTCGATAACCAAAAATAAAATGGCATCAACTTTTAACACACTGTTGAGTTATAAACACACACGCAC
>JAFFTF010000023.1 GCA_022803075.1 Micrococcales bacterium 31B | reverse complement strand
GGCTCAGGCCATACAGGTTAGAACTGTGCCAGCGCCTCGCGAATCGCGTTCGCCTCAACCTGCGGCAGGGCAGACAGGGCGGCCTCGCTGCGAGCACCGAACACCGAGAGCGCCGCAGCGTTCTCATCGTTCACGGCGCCCACCGCGAAGTACGCGTCGCCCATGACGATGCTGCCACCGGTCGCGGTACCCGCAACACTGTGCTCGATCACGGCGTTACCGTTGTCGGCGACGGGGGCATTCACGAAGGTGACGCTCACGCTCGTGATTGCGTAGTCGGCGAGGTCTTTAATCTCCTCGGACCGCGCGACGTGGTCGCCGTCGGCGTCAACCCACACCTTCAGGCCGGCCAATTCGGCACCCGTGAGCTTGCCGTCTGCGTTCAGGTCACGATCGGCCAGTTTGGCGTAGCCCTCGCCCAGCGCGCCGCCGGCCAGCCAGCCCGAGGCTACGGGCGATCCCGTGCCGAGCAGGTCAAAGGCCGCCCCCGCGGGCTGATCTGCCACGTTGGAGGTATTGATCTTGCCGTCACCGTTCAGGTCGAGAGCAATCGGGGTGACGTAGCCACAGCCCGTGAGCTGGATGGGCTGGCCCGTCACCGTGGTGAAGGGTAACGATTGGGCCATGACCCACCACTTACCGCCCCACACACCGAGCTTATCGTCCACGAGGGTGTGTGCATCTACCATCTACACCGTGTGTCGACTCTGTATTTGCGGCGCTGACATGCGCTATTGAGCGTTGGGGGGGCGTGACGAGTGGCCAGGCAGCAGTGCGGGATGTGTTGAACTATCGGTGGATCTGGCCTGGCAAAATACAGTTGATTCGGCATTCGAAGGTGATGGCGAAGGCGTTGAGTGCGAACTTCCAACTCGTCACCCAGCGTGATTGAACCGATCGGCCAGGTCAAGCGACCGCGCCACCAGGAAGAGGCACTTCAGAGCGAGCACGGACTTTGTGAAACTTGCCTGCACGCCTCACGGGCTGACCAACGTTCCTTCGCCTGTGCAAGCAAATGCTCTGCGACGCGTTGCGGATCGATAATCTCTCCCGTCACACGATCGATCACCTCAACGGTCTGGCACATAGCCGTTTCCTCCAATCAGGCCAGGCCCAGATCCGCCGTGCTCCTGACAGTCCGTGCTGAGATGCCCTCTTGAACGTTCCGAGGAGGTGACGCATCACCCTGCCGAAGCGCACATCAACAGCGCAAACGAGGTCGAGCATTGAGCGCCACGCCGCGGGTGCCAACGATGTCGCGACTCATGCCTGGGTTAAGACCTGGTTTTTGGGCTGGACCACTGACAACCGTGTCCTGACGCTAATCACTCTCGCGCGTCCATTTTATATGGCCGTCACTCCACAGAAGTTGCTGCTCTGACTTTCCTCGAATTACAGCCCTGACGCTATGACGTCGCACTGCGCCGCGACCCGACGTTCCAAATGAGGTTGCAGGGTCGCTAGGACTTCTTGATGTTCAGGGCACTCCTGATAGGCCGTGAACGCCTCCCACGAATCGAAGTCGACGCACAAAGCGAGGCTTGCACTTTCGGGGTGGAGCCCGCGATCCACCCCGAGCCACCATGAAACGCTGAAGGACTGACCTTCGAGAAAGCGGCACATGATACTCACCAATTCGTCTCGCAGAACATCCTCGACCGCGGGTCGCAGAGTGAACAAAACGTTATGCCTCATCGTGAGATTCCTTTTCCATGTGGGGAGGGGTATACCGGGACGCCAAGTCAAGAAATGCGGTCACCGCCTGGCTCACCTTACCCTCTCGATAAATGACTGTAATTGGCTGCACCACAGCTGGGCTCAGTGGCCGGACCACCACGCCGCGGAGGCGCAGCGCGTCCGCGATTGGGGCACGCAGGAGAGCCGCGCCGACACCTGCTACTACGAGATCCGCTACGGCCGCTCGGTGGTCGGTTTCGACGCAAATGCGCAGTTCGGCGCCTGTTTCGCGAAAAATACGGTCGAGGTGGAATCGAGACAAGGAGCGGCCCACTCCAGCGGTCACGAACTCATAGGCGGAGAGTTCCACCCATGTCACAGGTCTGCCATGGCCCGGGCTACCTGGAGGCAGCACCAGGACGATTGATTGCGGAGCGAGGCCATGATGAGCTAGACCACGCACTTCCGGAGGCTCTTCCATGATGCCGAGGTCGCACGTGCCGTCATGCACGCGGACGGCGGGGTCCGTGATGCGTTCAGGGTCAAGGATGCGCAGCCGCACGGCAGGATAGCGAGCTCGATAGGCCGCAATGAGCGGCGCGAGGGGGTACATGGCGAGTGCAGGCATGGCCATGATCGTGAGGTCGCCTCCTTCTAGACCGAGGGCGGCACGAACACTTTCACGTGCAAGGCGCAGGTCGCGTCGTACTTCGCGAGCAGGACCTAACAGGGCACGACCCGCAGGTGTGAGCGTGACCCCGCGAGGAGTGCGCACGAAGAGTTCGCCGCCGAGGTGCCGCTCCAAAAGCCGGATGCCTTGAGACAACGATGGTTGCGTCAGGTGCAGACTCGCTGCGGCGGCGGTGACGGAGCCGTGCTCCGCGACGGCAAGAAACATTTCGACTTGGCGCGTATCCATAGGCAAAATCTATCGCATTCATAGAATATTGCCCTTTGCTCCTATGCCAATGCACGTGCTGAGATGTAGGTCCTGGCGTTCCTCACTGCGCCGGGCTCGCAAGGAGGCGAACTTGAATTTTCTACTACTTATGGCTGACCAACACGCCGCCAGCGCCCTAGGTGCGGCAGGCGATGGCATCGCTCTCACGCCGCACCTCGATGCTCTTTTTGCGCGCGGCACCCAGTTCACGAATGCCTATTGCAACTCGCCCATTTGCGTTCCCTCCCGAGCCGCCCTCGCCACGGGGCGCTACGTGCACGCCACAGGCAACACTGACAATGCGAGCCCATACCTTGGCAGCGAGGCGCCCAGCTGGGGCCATGCCCTGGCCGCCGCAGGTACACCGGTTACCACGTTCGGCAAGTTGCATTACCGCGCCGCAGCCGACGATACGGGCTTCGCCGACCAGAGGCTGCCACTGCACACGCGAGGCGGCCAAGGCGATCTCTTCCATGTCCTGAGAGACCGCCAGCCACCTGCGCCACAGTTGCGCGCTGCCGTACAGGCAACTGCCAAAGGCGAATCAGACTACACACAGCAGGACCGCGCAGTGGCTGCCGCCGCGGGCGCATGGCTCGAACACGAGGCTCCACGCGACAGACCGTGGGCCTGCCAAGTCTCTTTTGTCACTCCGCACTACCCCTTCACGGCCCCGCGCGAGTATCTCGATCTGTACGATCCGGACAAGCTTCCGCTGCCCCCACGCCATGCCCCAACAACCTGGGACCGCCACGGAGCCATTGAACATTATCGCCGAATGTGCGGACTTAATGAGCCGCTCACAGAAGCCGAAACCCGTCTCGCCATGCAGCACTACTACGCACTCGTCAGTTTCATGGACGCGCAGGTAGGGCTTGTGCTCGCGGCCCTCGATGCGAGTGGACATACAGATGACACACTCGTCATTTACACCTCAGACCATGGAGAACTGCTTGGTTGCGACGGCGCCTGGTTCAAGTCGACCCTCAGCGAAGGATCAGTTCGAGTACCTCTCGCGCTCGCCGGGCCCGGCGTCGCACCCGGGGCACGATGCAAAATTCCTGTGTCGCTCGTTGACATTTTCCCCACAGTCCTGGACGCGCGCGGCCTCCCCTGCCCACCTGACCTCCCCGGCGCGTCGCTCCTGAATCTCGCACGCAATTCTTGTCATCCCGAAGTGTCCAACCGTGTGGTGTTCAGCGAGTATCACTCAGCTAACTCTGAACGTGGGTGCTTTATGGTGCGGCGCGGCGACTGGAAGTACATCGCGTACCTCGGCTACCCCGAGAGGCTTTTTAACCTCGCGGCCGACCCCCTTGAGGCACACGACCGCGCCGACGACCCCGCTTGTGCGGCCACCTTGGCTTCCTTGCGCACCGACCTAGCCACCATCTGCGACCCAGAGTTGGTGGACTTCGAGGTAAGGGCCCGGCAAAGTGCGAAGGTCGAGGTCTTCGGCCTTGAAAACATACTGCGCCTCCCCCTCATGACCCACTCCCCAGTGCCCCATTCATAGAGACGAGTTCCCATGGCCACCACACAGATTCCCAACTCCACGCAGACTTCTCGAGTACGCCGGGCTGCCCTCGCAAGTTCAATAGGTACTGCGATTGAGGCGTACGATTTTCAGATCTACGGCGTCGCCTCGGCGCTCGTGTTTTCCCACTACTTCTTTAGTGATGTCCCAGACTCGCTTGGCTCAATCCTCGCGTTCGGAACGCTCGCCGTCGGGTTCTTCGCGCGTCCACTTGGCGCCATTATATTCGGCCACTTCGGCGACCGACTCAGCCGCCGCACCGCCCTTGTTGTAACACTGTTAGGAGCCGGGGCCTGCACTGTCCTCATGGGGCTGTTGCCTGGCCAGTCAACGGCGGGCCTCGCCGCGCCCATACTTCTTGTTACCTTGCGCCTGCTCCAGGGCATTTTTCACGGCGGCGAGCAGGGAGGCGCTGTACTCATGGCCGTCGAGCACGCCCCTGCCAATCGTCGCGGCTGGTATGGCAGTTGGGCATTTCTGGGCAACCCAGGCGGCACCCTGTTGGCCTCGTCCATCATCTCGCTGACTACGGCGGCAACGGGTGGCAATTTCCTAACGTGGGGGTGGCGGATTCCGTTTCTCCTCAGCATCGCGCTGCTTGCGGTGGGCTTTTACATTCGCAGGCGAGTTGACGAGAGCCCTGTATTTGCTGAGGTGAAGAACGCACGCTCGCAAGCGAAGGCGCCTCTCATCGACGTGCTACGCAATAATTGGCGCACTGTACTCGCGGCCACAGGCGTCAACATTGGTTTTAACGCCTTTATCTGGGTTCTGATTAGCTACAGCCTTGCCTATGGCACCAAGGTGCTGGGCGTTGATAAGCAATTCATGTTGAATGGCAACTTGTTGGGCTCTGTTGCCATGATGGTCGCAATCTTGTGGTTCGCGCGGCTGTCGGATCGGGTGGGGCGACTACCCGTCATGCTCGGTGGCGCCATGTTCGCATGCCTGTACGCCTTCCCAATGTTTGCCCTATTTGAATCGCGTTCCGCGGTAGTTATCGCTTTGGCAATGGTGGGCGGGTTCATAGGTTTGTCTGCGCTCTTTGGGCCGATGGCGGCGGCGCTCGTTGAAATGTTCCCAACCCGTGTGGCTTATAGCGGGGTTTCGCTGGGCTATTCGTTCGGCGCGGTATTCGGGGGCGGCCTTGCCCCATTCGTCGCTAGCATCATCACGTCTGCGGTCGGTGGCGCATACTGGGGCGTCGCCACGTACCTTTCGTGTATGGGGCTTGTGAGTCTTGGCTCCTTGATCTACCTTGCACGGCGCCAGGCGCCCGCCTCGTCTGGACGTCGCCACTCACCACTGTTGGACTGATGCCGCTCGGCCCGCCGCAAAACGCGATGCCCCGAGCCACGCAGAAGCATGACTTCCGCGGGCTCGGGGCTCAGGCCATACAGGTTAGAACTGTGCCAGCGCCTCGCGAATCGCGTTCGCCTCAACCTGCGGCAGGGCAGACAGGGCGGCCTCGCTGCGAGCACCGAACACCGAGAGCGCCGCAGCGTTCTCATCGTTCACGGCGCCCACCGCGAAGTACGCGTCGCCCATGACGATGCTGCCACCGGTCGCGGTACC
>JAFFTF010000022.1 GCA_022803075.1 Micrococcales bacterium 31B | reverse complement strand
CAGTGGGCACAGACGCAGGGCTGACCGGCGCGGCCCCCACGCGCGCGACGGGCTGCGCCGCCTCCACGGCCGCCACCGTGCGCGCGTGCCACCACACGCCCACGACGAGGGCCAGCGCCGTGAGGCACACGACCGCGAGGGCGGTCGGCACGAGGCGCAGTCGCGGTATGCGGGCGCGCCGCCGCTCCTCCGCGAGACGCTCCGCGTCGCGCGACGGATACCGGTCAAAGTCGCGCTCGACGTTCGCCACCCGCAGGTCGTCATCGCCCGGAGGCCGCCCGGGCCCGGTGACGCGCGGGGCCACCACGTAGTCATAGGCGGGCGCATCGCTTGCTTCATCGGGTCCGTCGGGCTCGTCGTACCGTCCGCCCAGGAGCCGCTGCACACCCGAAAATCTGCTCGTCATGCGGGCGAGGTTAGCGAGGCCCCCTTACGCCCCGGTCGCCCCGGTCAGCCGCTGGTGCGTAACCCCACGACTCGCCAGTTACGTGCCGCCGAGCCACCACGCCACGTCGCCACCGCGCCCGGTTCTCACCTGCGCCCGCGCTGCCGCCGTTACCGACTACGCCCTACACGACCGACTCGACGAGGGCAGCCAACGCAAGCACCGCGGCGTCCGCCCCCCGCAGGCCCTGCACCGTGACGCCCACGGGCAGCTCGCCCGCCGTACGCGTGACGAGCACCGTCACCATGGGCGCCGCGAGCATCGTGCCCTGGCCCGTGTGCCGCGTGTAGAGCTCGAAGGTCGACACCTCGCGGCCCTCGACGCTCGCGGCCAGCGCGACCACCGTGAGCGGGGCCACGACGGGCGCGGCCAGAGCGTTCGCGGGCACCGCGTACGTGGGCAGCGAGGGGTTCAACAGAATCAACAGCGGAGTGCACGCGCACCGCGCCACCGTGGTCACGGCGAGCGGCAGCGACAGCCAGTAAGGCACCCGCAGCACGCGACACCACTGCTCGGCGTAGGTTTTCGCGAAGGCGATGATCGAGCGCGTGGCCGCCACCGACAGCGCAAAGCCCGCGTTCACCGCGAGAAACGGGTCGAACCACAGCAGGCCCAGGGCCGTCGCCAGCAGGATCACGAGGCCCGCCCGCGGCCGCCCCAGCCACTGCGCCGCCAGCACCAGCCCCGCCACGCCGGCCGCCCGCACCACGCTCGGTTCGTAGCCCACCGCCAGCACGTACACGGCGATCACCGCCGCGAGAGCGGCCGACTTCGTGCCGCGCCGCCACCGAGTGGGCCGAAACAGCAGCGACGCGGCCCCGGCCACCATTGCGAGATTCGCCCCCGACACAGGCCAGTCTATAGATGGGTATCGGCACGCGAACCTGACCAGACCGGCCCGGAAGGGTGGCACGCCGATTGGCTCAAGTAGCACGTCGCTAACCTCGCTCTTTCATGACGGTGGTCGTGGTCATGTGCGGGTGGCGTGGTTGGGTGGGCTCGCGGTGTGAGTGCTTGTGGGTGTGACGGGGGGCCGGTTGTCGCTGCCGGGCTGCGGGTTTCCGAGTGTTGTGGTCGTGGGTGGATAGGACTGTGTTAGGCGGGTTGGGGGATGGCGGCGATGTTGGCGAATACGGCGACGAGCGCTGTCGCCCAGGGCCATGTTTCAGGGATCCGTAATCGGCGTCGACGCTGCCCGCGGGTGAGGCGTGCGGGTGTGTGGAGGAACCGGTAACGCAACGCTTTCGGCTCACACGCGGCGAGGACGGTCGCGTCACCGACGCAGGCGAGGAGGCGGGTCCAGGCGACCAGGTCAGCCGCTACCTGCGCGAGCATCAACCAGGCACTGTTGATCTGGAACTCTCGGGAGGGGAATCGTCCCAGTCCGGTGTCCTTGGCGTGTCGGATGCGGTGTTCAACCCGAGCATGCGCGCGGTGACGTGCTTCCAGGAACGCGAGTTGCCCGGGAGGGTGTCAATTGGTTTGTGTAAGTGCGTGTGTGTCCTTTGATTGGAGATCATGATGACTATGACGGACCAGAACAACCACAGTGGCCGCGTGGACGCGGCGGCGACAGCTCATCGCTTGATGGATTTGGGCAGTATGGCGAACGTGAAATCGTCGAGTGCTTTCGACGACCTCATGCAGCAGATCGACCGGGGCGAAATCACCCTGGACGGCAAAGACGGCCTCGTCCAGCAGCTTATCAAGGCGTCCCTGGAACGTGGGTTACGCGCTGAACTGACCGACCATCTGGGCTACGTAGAGGGCGACCCCAAGGGCCGTAACGGTGGCAATTCCCGTAACGGCACGTACCCCAAGACGGTGGCCACCACGGTAGGTGACGTCGCTCTGGCCATACCCCGTGATAGAGACGGGTCCTTCACCCCACGGCTAGTGCCCCAAGGCTCACGCCGAATCGGTGGCCTCGATGACATGATCGTCAGCCTCTACGCAGGTGGCATGACTATTCGCGACATCCAACACCACCTCGAAGCCACCATCGGCACCGTGCTCTCCCACGAGACCATCTCCGCCATCACGAACGAGGTCCTCGACGAGGTGACTGCCTGGCAAACACGCCCCTTGGACGCGGTGTACCCGATCTTGTACCTGGATGCTTTAGTCATCAAAATACGTGACGGCCACCATGTCATCAACAAGGCTGCGCACCTTGCCATTGGCGTTGACCTCGACGGCATTAAAAACGTGCTGGGCATCTGGGTGCAAGCTCACGAAGGCGCGAAATTTTGGATGGGCGTCTGCGCTGAACTCGCTAACCGTGGTGTGCGCGATGTACTAATCGCCTGTTGCGACGGCCTCACGGGATTTCCTGAAGCCATCCAAGCGACCTGGCCTTTCACGACTGTACAGACCTGCGTTGTACATCTGATTCGCTCGTCAATGCGGTTCGTGTCGTACACGGATCGCAAGAAACTCGCTGCGGAGTTGCGTCTGATCTACACCGCTCCCAACGCCGAGGCCGCCAGCATGGCGTTAGAAGCATTCGCGACCGGCGAGTTGGGGGTGAAGTACCCAGCCGCGGTGAACACCTGGCGCAACGCCTGGGACCGGTTCACCCCGTTCCTGGCGTTTCCACCGGACCTGCGACGCGTCATCTACACCACCAACGCTATCGAGTCGTTGAACTACCAGTTACGGAAGGTCACGAAGAACAGAGGTCACTTTCCCAACGATCAAGCCGCCGTGAAATTGCTGTGGCTGGCGGTATGCAACATCGAGGACAAACGCGCGCGCGAACGCGCGAAAACACGCACCAGCAGCAACCGCGGAGGGCACTCAACACTGGTCGAAGGGTCCTCAACACGAGGCTGGAACCAACCCCTACAACACCTCACCCTGACCTACCCCGAACGCATCGCCAACTACATCAACTAACCCCAACACACGAAAACTTACACAAACAACTTGACAGGCCCTATGATTACTTTGTAGGCGAGGCCCACTTTGGCCGCGATTTGCACGGCCTCAGCATCGGAGAAGTCTCCTCTTTCCGCAAAAGATAGACTCACAAGCCCCATTTGAGCACCCGGCTAGTGACCCAAATTGCCCCCCATCTATTGCGTACCTGCAGGTCAACGGCGTGCGACGATGAAGAAACCCATTTAGAGGTCCAACTCAGGCCTCCTACGATTCACAGCCTGCTGCACCTGAGGGCGAACATGGGTTCTTCCTGAATCACTGGACGACCGACTATCGGCGTTCAAGATCTGACGACCTGAAAGGCTGTGCCAGATGGGCTCGATCACATGGGCCACGAAGAAGTAGGCGATGTCTGTCGACGGCGTCCATATCAGGGTGCCAACGACGGACGGCTACAGGACGTGCAAAGTCCGCAGCGGCGGTTGCGAGCCGGACGTGTCATTCGGCTCCGACAAGAGTGGCGAAAGGATCGCGTTTGTGTGCCCTGAGCAAGGAATACAAAGTCTGGTGGCCCTGTTTGAGGGGCTGCGCTAGTGGGGTCACTCGCTTGGAACAGCGGCTTCTAATAGGATGGGCACCAACTGAACCTGAAAGGACGGTTGGAACATGTCATGGTCTGACGATGAACGCGAAGAACGTCTCGCGAGTACGCTGGCAGAAATGAATCGCATTTTCAAAGTGGATCCAGAAGCGGCAGTGCGTAGTCAGGAATTCATTCAAACATTTCACAATTTCATCGCCGAGGATCTCCGCGCTTTTCTGACCAAGAAGGCCGTCAGGGCAGGTGTCAAAGTCGTCGAAGAGGCTAGGATCTTTGGCTCGTTCAAGTCGAAGGACGTCGACGTCGCGGTGGTGCACCCGACTAACGGCCCCCTGATTCTCCTCGGCGTGAGAAGCCAGATGAGCTCGGTGGGCAAGAACGTCCTCACCTACTACCAGGACATCGTCGGTGAGGCAATCTCGTTGCAAGAGCGCTTCCCCATGTGCACGACGGGTTACGCATATTTGCACCCTCTGGAGGTAATCCCGTGGCAGAAGAAGGACGGCAAGTGGACCAAGTCAGAGCAGCCCAACCATTCGCGTTATTCGCGCATGTATGCGGGCATCGGCGACCGCGATGACCGTCTCTACAAGCACCAGACAGGCGCGTATGATGAGTTCGCCTACGCGGTCGTTGACTTCCAGTCAGACCCGATCAGAGTCCGCGACGACATCGTTCAACGGGCAGTCAATGACCTCGACATGTCGATCAGAACTTTTGTCCCTCGTCTGATCGAGACGTTCCACTCGAGAAACCTCTGGGTCACGGACATCTTCGAACCCACCAACGACGAAGCCGGTCTTGAAGCAGACAGCGACGCCGGTCTCGACGAATTAGAACCGATTGACGCGTAATCAGGTTCAGGCCTGTGCTTTGCGCCATTTGGTCAGCACATCAGCGCCGGCCTGAATTGCATCAAGTCCTTCGCTGCCTACGAACTTTCGGATCGATTCCGCTCCCAGCTCGTAGGCGGCGTTGCTGTCACGTGAGCGAAGCGCAGCGTCAAGAGCTTCCGAGTCGACAGGAAGCGTCGAATCACGATCAAGAATCCTCACGGAGTCGGCTTCCCTGGGGACAGCGATCATCACGCCGCCACCCAGAGAGTGAATCTGGAGTTCTGTGCTGAGAAGAGTCAGAGGCGTGTACCAGGAACCGACGACAGAGACAGGGTCTTCATCCGCACGTATATAGCCGCAAAGGACGCTGTTGGAGCCGTACCAACCCGCGTCATTGAGGTACAGGCGAGGGCGGTCGCTAAACGTGGTGAGGAATAGTTCAGGAGCCCGTACACCTGGCACGCGGTACCAGGGGCTGCGGATCCGGCATTTGTAGCCCATATCAACCTCGTCCTGCACCCCCTGGGTGACGTAGTCCTGCTCTCCCTTGGTAAGCTTGTCATTAGGCAACCACAGCGATGCAGCAAGCGTCATCGAGCTCGTTGCAAGCCCAGCGCTGGTAAGCTGACGAGACGACTCGACAGTAGGATGCAGCGATGACTTCGGCAGGTGGAAGAGTTTCTGGGCTTCCGCGCTCGGGTGGAAGAATCCCTTGTTCCCGGAGACGTAGCCGATGTTGAACTTGACGCGCTCCTGAGCCGCGTGCGTGCGGGCCCTGAGCATCTCCAAGGCAGATGTTGTCTCGGCTGGCAAAAGCGCATGCTGGAACGAACGGTGACCGATAATGACGTCGAGAATTGGTACGCGGACACCATCGCCTATCCCTTCCGGCAGGTCCGCGAGGCGGTCGTGCGCAACCAACTCCGCGTGCGCCGTCGACCCGCCATGGTCTTCGGCAAGCAGCAACAGTACGTTCTGCATGATGTCGGGGAAAACGCGCTCACGGAAGCGAAGCACGCGGATACGGCCGAAGGACTTTGCCAACAGGTCCCAGAGAGGACGCGCGTACCGAACGTAGGTGAAGTCCAACGGGAGCACGAAGGCCAGGCGTCCACCAGGCTTCAGGAGCGAAGCAGACTTGGAGACGAACGGCATCCAGACGCTTCCCGCGGGATCCATATCCAGTCCATGCATCGTCTTCGCGGCAGTGCGCAATGCGTTGCGTCGCATGGGTGCGCTCACTTCGCGAACACGCACATAAGGTGGGTTGCCGATGACGACGTCAGCCTCAGGAAGCCTGTTTTCGGCCAGGAAGTCGCCGACGTGTACACGATCTGCGTCGACGGCTCCGGTCGCGACAGCCTGAGACGCCGTAGCCGGATCGAGCTCGCAGGCGTGGAGGTCAAGGCGTCCCCAGCCGTGGGAGGCGGCATAGCGCTGAGCAGCGATAGCAAACTGACCGTCACCGACGCTCGGCTCGAGCACAACGTCATCCGACCTGCGCAGAGCCCACCGAACCATCACGTCCGCCGCGTCGCCAGGCGTGAAGTAGGCACCTCGTTCGCGCTGGGCCGAGCGAGTAGTACGGGAGTTCAGTGCCACGTATCGACCGAACTCTTCAATGTCCTCTACGCGGTAGACCTGCCCGTGCATCGTGGCGATGGGAGTCGGCATTGCGGCGGCAATGCCCGAGGTCGCCGTCTGTGATCGGTTGGCCCAGACACGAAAGGTATTGACAGACACACCGAGGAGCGCGGCAGCTCTCCGATTATCTACGAGGCCGTTGACTGCGGCTGTCGAATCCTCGGCGAGTGGGGTGGCGCTACTCATGCCATCCATCGTAATGCACCATTACACTCAACCTGAGTAACCTGCGGCGTGTTCCGAAATCGCAGATAGTAGACATGTGGCAGCTGTCGACCGTATCGATGGTCACACATTTACCCACCCGTACATCGGCAGTATCCCCCGAGACGGCGGTGAGGTGGGTGAGGCCGGCGGTCTTGAGGGCGTCGGCGTCGGAGTCGGGCAGTAGGCGCGTGTCGCCAAAGGTCATGCCGCGCACGAGGCCCGTACGATCGGCGGGCAGGCGCTCGGTGGCGGCGTCCAGCGAGCGCCGCAACGCCTGGGGCAGGGCCCGGACGCCGCGTGGCTCCGTAATCGCGTCCACCCGCGTGAGCCGCAGGGTGGCGGCCACGTCCCCGGCCCGCGACGGCGGGGCGAGCCTGCCCGTTACTGTCACGGCGGACCCGGGCAACAGCGCCGCCGCGTCGCTCGCCGGAGCGAACAGCGTCACCCGTGTGGCGAGGTCGCGCTCGGTGCCGCGGCCCGTCACGTGGCTGGCCGCGAGCGTGACCGCGGCCTGCTGGGGAGCGCCCGGAACGCTCGACGCGAGCAGCCGCGGCGTCGTCAGCACCGTGCCCGTGAGCGTCGCGACCGCACGCGCCGCCGCGAGATCGGCGATGCCCGCGTCGCGGCGCTCCATCGCCTCGCCCGCCAACAGGCCCGCCACCAGCGCGCACACGAGCGTCGTGAGCGCCAGGGCCACCGACCCCTGCGCGGCCCGCAATTCAGCAGACCCCCACGCCGTCGGCCGCCGCGAGACCACGAAACCCACGAGGCACACCACGGCGAGACCGGCCGGGGCGAGCCAGGGAGGGACGGGGCGTCCGACCACCGCCAGCGCCATGACCAGCCAGGTGGCCGCGAGGGGCGCCAGCAGTCGCACCTGGTAAATGCGCGGGCGCGGGCTCGCGGGCCCACCCGACCGGCGAAATGGGGGCGCCTCCCAGCGGCGCAGCCTGCGGCGACGCTCCCGCCACGCGCGGAGGGCCTCGGCACGGGTGACGGGCTGGGGCGGTGACGCGACCGTCATGACACGGTCACCAGAGGCCGCAGGCGTTCGAGCACGGCGGGTCCGATGCCGCTCACTTCGTCGAGCTCGTCCACGGTCGCGAAGTTGCCGTTCGCGGCGCGCCAGTCGAGGATCCGCTGCGCGAGCGCGGGGCCGATGCCCGGCAGCGCGTCGAGGTCGGCGGCGGTCGCGGTGTTGAGGTGGT
>JAFFTF010000021.1 GCA_022803075.1 Micrococcales bacterium 31B | reverse complement strand
GCTCTCCATCGCCGCGTTGTCACCACTCGACCCGACTCTTCCCATGCTCCCGACCATGTGGTGACGGGCCAGGGCACGCTGGAACTTCTGGCTTCGACTGGCCGTGTTCGTCGACGAGGGCGCAAAGGTCGTCGTGCACGGGTGGCCCGGGCTTGCGGGCCTTGCCGCGCTTGGGCTTGCCGAACACGCTGAACCAGCCATGGTGCGAGGCGATCCGCCACGCGGTGCGATCCGCCATCACTTCACCCGTATCACGGGCTGCATCAGCAAGGAGCCGGTGCCCGAACTCGGGATCGACCCGGTGGGCGTCGAACAAGGCGTTCGCGCGATACGCCTCCACGACCTCGCTCGTGGTGATGGGTTCTTTCAGCCAACGGTAGTAGGGCTGGCGGGAGAGCTTCAGGACCCGACACGTCACCGTTACAGGAATGCCTGCTTCGGCGAGCTCTGTCACGAGCGGGTAGAACCTTTTCCCGGCAGGTTTGCCTGCGACAGGTACGCCGCCGCTCGCCGCAGGACCTCGTTCTCCTGCTCCAGGAGTCGGTTGCGTTTCTTTAACTCCCGCATCTCCGCCGAGTCGGATCGTGACAGGCCGGGCTTGACGCCCTCGTCGATGTCAGCGCGGCGCAGCCACTTTTGTAGTGTCATCGGGTGGACACCGAAGTCTTTCGCGATCTGTTCGATCGTGACTCCGGGTTCGCGATTCCTCGCGACGCGCACAACGTCGTCACGGAACTCGTTCGGGTAAGGCTTAGGCATAGCAACATCCTTCCAGACTCACCACCAAGGGCAAGCCAAATCAGATGTCACCCGCGCGTGCAGCAGTCCCCTCTTGCTTGTTTCGACGATCGATAGGGGCACAAGGGCGCGCGGCCACAGGACATGCGTGCGACTGCAACTATGCGATGAATGTCGTCCTGTACGCCGAGCCCTTGCCGGATCACCTTGAGTTGGATATCGTTATTCATTCAATGGGTGATTCGCCTATGACCAATAAGCGAATGATGGGATCTGCAGAGGTAAACCCAACCAGGATGTTCTGAGCGAGGTGGAGAGCTTGCGTGTGGACTTCGCGGATGAGGATCTTCGGCGGTTGGCTGAAGATGCGACCTATGCGCCGCGGCGCTGGGGTGCAGACGTCGTCAAGGCTTACCGAAAGAAGATTCAGTTACTGCTCGCGGCCACCGACGAGAGAGATTTATATGCCATGCGTTCCCTCCGCTTGGAGCGGCTCAAAGGCAACCGAGTTGGAACCTCATCCATCCGCCTGAATGACCAGTTCAGGCTCATAATCAAGTTCGAGACAGGCGATGACGGTCGGAAGGTCATCGTCATCGAAATGGTTGATTACCACTGAGAGAGAGTGAAGATCATGAGTACGCCGATGGCGGCCGAGGTGTTCCCAGTCGGGGAACACCTGGCCGACGAACTCCAGGCGCGCGGCTGGACTCAGGCCGACTTCGCGGAAATCCTTGGGCGACCTGCGCAGTTTGTTTCCGAGATCATCTCTGGCAAGAAGGAGATCACTCGCGAGTCTGCCGCGCAGATAGCAGCCGCACTAGGAACAAGCGCAGAGTTCTGGCTCAAGCTTCAGGACACTTATCTCCTATGGCGGCAAGCACAGGATTCGCGCACTAGGGAGAGCCTTGACGCCGTAAAGACCCGCGCCAGGTTGCGTGAGCTAGCGCCGGTGGCCTTGCTGAGGAAGCGTGGTTTCATCACCGCGTCAGACCCCGGCGAGCAATCGAAGCAAGTCCTTCACCTCCTCGGGATGCAGAGTCTAGAGGAAGAGCCTTCGGTCAGATTCGCTGGGAGGCGAAGCAACATGGCCGAGGCCGTGACGGTACTTCAGCAAGCCTGGGTCGCGTGTGTCATGGCCAGTTCGCGTGGGCTGCAGGTTGCCCCATATTCCCACCATGGCCTTCTAGAGTTGGCCGAGCAACTCTCGCAAAGGGCACGCGACCCGGAGAAGTTCGCCGCCTTCCAAGCTGCTTTCGCGGAAGTCGGCGTGAAGTTGATATACGTCGAAGCGTTCCCAGGAGGGAAGCTCGATGGATGCGCACTGATGGTCGATGAGACCCCCGTGATCGGCATCTCCGGCCGATGGAAGCGGCTAGACAAAGTGCTGTTTACAGTCCTCCACGAAACCGCCCACGTTCTGCTTGGCCACGTCTCAGAGGACGGTGAAGTCATAGTTGATGACCTGTCCGAAGAGAGTCAGGATCGGGAGGCTGACGCTGATCAGCTCGCCAAAAAACTAGCAATATCGGGGCCGATCCCCGTCGTTCCCGAACGGCCGAATTTCGCCTGGGTGCTGACTCAGTCGGAACAGTTGCGCGTACATCCGATCACCTTGATCGGTAGGCTCCAAAATGATCGGCTGCTTTCGTGGAAGACAACCCTGGTTCGAGACGCGCCCACCGTCACCGAGCAACTCTCCCGGTGGAGGGGTGGACCTCACCGACCCCAAGATGCCAAGCTGCGCCATTCGCGTCAGTAGTGGTAGCGAGCCTGCAAGATGACGAGGTCCTCATCATCGACGAGATAGAAAGTTGAACCGCTTGAAGAGCTTCCGATCGGCGGTCTGCAACTGGTTGAAGTCCCCCCAGGCCGACTGGTCCCAGACCAGACGCACTCAAGCATCCTCATCTGCACGGTCGAGGTCGTGAACCTGAGTCTTCCCGGCGCGGGCGCGCTCAAACGAGTCAAGTAGTCTCCGCGCGTTCGCTGGCGACCGGAACAGGTACGCCGTCTCCTGCCAGGCGGCATACTCATCGGTCGACATCAATACTGACCTCCTGAACCGCCACGATCTGTGAACCAAATTACGGCACTATTTGGTGCCGGTGGCCTTTTCTGAGGCGCCGTCAAAGTGAGTTCGTTGGCGCGGAGTGTGTCGAGAACGGGATCTGAGTGATCTGGACTCATTAGACGTGTTCGGCGATGATCTCTGCATGAGCACAACGGAGAGTCGAGGAGCCAGAGGTGCGTATGTCGTTAAACCTCCTCAGGACCTCAACGACACACTTGAACTCGCGCCGCTTCTTGAGAACCACTTCGCGCCGACCGTGCTGGCATACCGGGAGCGCAAACGCACGGATCGACGCAGTCGACTTGACGAACTGACGCGTCAAGCGGCGGATGACGGCTTGGATGATGTCGATCCGGCTGTCTACCGAGAGGCGTTGGCCGAGGCGCGGAAGTCGTGATCGATGGCGAGACTCGCCGTGCAGCTTACATGACCCCCGATAGGTCGCACGGCGGCGCCGACGGTCCTCTACCCTGACTGCATGACATCAAGCCTGCCGCTCATTCATCACACGGGCCTGTGGGTCACTGACTTCTCGGCCAGCGAGGCCATCTACACGTCGGCGCTCGCGACGCTCGACATCGAGCGCGGGGTCGACGAGCCCGGGTTTGCGGAGTATTGGCGGGTGGGGGTAGATACTCCGTCGTTTTGCATTGAGCAAGCGCCCAGTGCCGAGGTTGTCACGCGGGGGCTGCACGTGGCGTTCACGGCTCCCGACCGCGCCCATGTCGACGCCTTCTTTGAGGCCGCCGTCGCCGCGGGGGCGACCGTTCGCCACGCTCCGCGTGCCTGGCCCGAGTACCGAGCCTACTGTGCGTTCGTCAGCGACCCCGACGGCAACAACGTCGAGGCCCTCGTGAAGGAGATCGCAAACTTATGACGGACTGTGCATGAGCCCCAGGACCCTGCCCCCTGTACGACACAACCTGTGCGTCAAGGGGCGCCGTTACAGGTGACAATGCTGAAACCCCGGCCGTCTGATCGGATCTGAGGAGCTACAGGGACGGTTCCGGGGTGTTCGCATACCAGACTACCCCGGGAGCAGCGATGCCGCGCACCTCGCCAATTGACAAGCCGTCAGGATGGGAGTTGATGCGGCGGCACTTCTCCGATGGCCGGCTTCGGCACTACCTGAACGCGACTCGGGGCGACGACTTTGCCGCGGCACGTTTGTACCAGTGGAATAGCCGCTGCTCGGCAGCGTACTGGCAACGCCACTCGCACCCGTACCAGGACATCTCAACCGCGATCCGTAGGGTGCAGGCCAACGGGAAACCAATCGATCCCGCGCAAATAATCTCAGAACTTCCTTTCGGGTTCTGACATCAACTCGTCGCTCGGCGGCAGATTTTCCTTTGGCCAGATATAGCGGCGGCGTGTGGCCATGCACCGACGAGATCCCCGGTGCCCATTCGAGATCGACTGGCGCGGATGCGCGATTTGCGCAACTGCTTTGGTCATCATCACCGCATCTGGTCGCTAGATCTCCATTCGCGCTGGGACGACTCGCTCCCCATCAGTCACGGCGGCCCTCGCGACCGTTTGCCACGCTCCGCGTGCCTGGCCCGATTACCGCGCCTATTGCGCGTTCGTCAGGGACCCCGACCGCAACAACTTCGAGGCGCTGGTGAAGGAGATCGACGCTTAGTTTTCGGGACACCTCGGCGGGCAACCTACACCAAAACGCCACCCTACAGAGGCCCCAGCACTCGCGCGGGGTCCGCGTCGAGCCGCAGGGTCTCGAGCACGGCGCCCAGCACGCGCTCCTCGTAGCGAAAGTGGCTCTCCATGATCGCCGCAACCCCGTCCAGGTGCCGGCGTAAATCCTCCGGGCTGGCCTCCGCCCGCACCGCCGCGTCGAGCGCCCCGATCAGGTGCGCAATCATCGAATGATCCCTCCGCAGCGCCGCCAGCGACCCCTGCAACTCCGGATGCGCCGCAGCCAGAGCGGGAAACAACACGCGGTCCTCGCCCTCGTGATGCCCCGTGAGCGCGGCACAAAAACCGTGGCAAAACAGCAGCAGGTCGCGAGTCGCCGCCTCGGCGGGCTCACCGCCGCCCCCGCTCTCTCGAGTCACTCTCAGCGCCTCGCGCAGCTTCGCATGCACCGCGCGCAACTCTACAGCCCACGCCACGGCGCGCGCCGCATCCCGGTCTGTCACCGCGTTCCCACCTTTCCGGACGCCCCCGTGCCGCGTTCCTGCCCACGGCCAGTCGCCAGCGCGGCCGACCCCCGCGACCCACCGCCTCAGCCCTCCGCCTCAGCCCTCCCCGGCGACCCACCGCCTCAGCCCACCGCCTCAGCCCGCCTCAGCCCTCCGACGGCACCCACACCCCGAGCTCGTTGCCGCCCGGCTCGCGAAATTGCAGCCGCCTGCCACCGGGGAACGCAAATTCTTCGACGGTGATCTCGCCCCCCGCCTCGATGATCGCCTCGCGCGCGGCGGCGAGGTCGGCCACCTCGAACACCGCGAGGGGAGCCGCGGGTCGCTCGGCGGGGTCCGATTGAAATGCGAGCGAGATGTCTTCGGCGAAGTGCACGTCGGCGTAATGGTGGCCGTACATGGTGTTATGCAGATTGAAGGCCTTCGCCATGAACTCGGCGGACGCCGCGGCGTCGCACGAGGGCAATTCGACCATCGTGAACTCAGCGGTCATGATTCCTCCCGTCGGGCGTCCACGGTGACGCCTCCGTTCTACAGCCTAGAACGCCCGCGCGGTCGCCGGGCCGCAAGCGGCAAGGCCAGCGGGCCACGCGTGCGTCCGGCCATATATTGCGAGCCAACCAACCCGCTCTACCGGCCCGGACGCGCGAGCAGCCGGGTCAGCGGCAGGGCCGGCGCTGGCAGCGGGGCGGGCTGGCCCGGCGGAAACTCGCCAAACAGCGCCTCGTCGGCCCCGGCGGGCGCAGGTTCGAGGCCCATCTCGGCCTGGTAGCGGCGGCGAAACTCGACGATCTCGTCGTGCGTGCGGCCCACGAAGTTCCACCACATGACGATGGATTCGCCAAACGGCACTCCGCCGAGCAGCACGATGCGCGCCCCGTCGGGGCCCGCGGCGAGGCTCAAGGTGTCGGCGCCGGGCGGCACGTAGGCGAGGCTGCCCGGGGTGGCGGCGACCCCGTTGACCAGCACGTGCCCCGTTTCGGCGAGGGCCGCGTGTTCGAAGCCGCGCTTCACGTCGAGGCGAGCCGTGGCGCCGGGGGAGAGCACCAGCTCGGCGCCGAGCAAGTCGGTCGTACGGGTGGCGACGGGGGAGGTCTGGCTCAGCAGGGAGCCGAGAAACACGCGCGCCGTGAAGCCGTCGCCGCGCACGAGCGGCGGCTCGTAGTGTTCGAAGTGAGGCTCGCTGAAGCGGTTCGAGTCGGGCAGCGCGTACCACAACTGCACCCCGTGCAATACGGTCGTGTCGGCCGTGCTGAACTCCGAGTGGGTGATGCCGCGCCCCGCGATCATGAGGTTCAGCTCTCCCGGCCGCACCGTCGCGGCGTTGCCGGCCGAATCGAGATGGTCGATGGTCCCCGAGAACAGCCACGAGACCGTCGCGAGCCCCGTGTGCGGGTGCCGCGGCACGCGCATTCCGCCCGAGGCCGCCACATCGTCGGGCCCGTAGTGGTCCAGAAAGCACCACGCCCCCACGAACGGCCGATCGCGCTGGGGCAGGGTGCGGCGCACGGTCATGGCGCGCGGCCCACCCAGGGGCACCTCGCGCGGCTCCATCACCTCGACCCCCGGGCCCACCCGCACGCCGGCCTCTGCGGGCCCCCGCGACGACTCCGCCCCGAGCCCGTAATCCTCATCGCCCAGACTGCTCATGGCACCAGCGTGCCATATTCCGGTGCCGGTGCCGCCCCCGGGCGTAGCGTGAAGAGATGAAGGACTACGACCCACGACTCGTCGCCCTCTACGACGGAGACAACCCAGACGGGCCCGACCACGATTTCTATCGCGCCCTCGCGACCGAGACGCGCGCCGAATCCGTGCTCGACCTTGGCTGCGGCACCGGAATCCTCACCGTCACCCTCGCGAGCACCCCCCACGGCGACACCCGGCGCGTGGTGGGCGTCGACCCCTCGCGGGCCATGCTTCGCTATGCGCGCGAGCGACCCGGGGGCAACGCCGTCGAGTGGGTGCTCGGCACGAGCTCCGCGGCCCCCTCTGGCCCCTTCGACCTGGCCGTGATGAGCGGCAACGTCGCCCAACACATCGATGCCGCCGCCTGGCCCGAAACCCTGCGTGACCTGCGCTTGCGGCTGCGCGACGGCGGCACCCTGGCCTTCGAGACCCGCAACCCCGCCGCACGGGCGTGGGCCGCGTGGACCGTGCCCGCGACCACGAGAACGACCCCGCTCGGCGAGATCATCGAGAGCAGCGAGGCCAACGAGATCGGCCCCGGGGTGATCGAGTTGATCTCGCGCACCCAGTTCGTCGACTCCCGCGACGGCGTGGTCGAGCGTCGGGTACTGACGTTTCGCGACCTGCCCGCCCTCGAACGCGACCTCGCCGCAGCGGGTTTCGAGGTCGCCGTCGCCTACGGCGACTGGGCGCGCACGCCGGTTGCGGACGCCTCGGCCCTCCTCATCATGGTCGCCAAAGCAGGCACCCGGCCCGACCAACCCGACGGGCCACCGGAGCGTCCGAACGACGCCGCAGGCGCGTAATATGCTGCGGTTTTGATGCCTTTTGCATGGTCTAGGCAGCGAAACTTTTACCCACGCGGCAAACAACCTGTTATACACAAGATAGGGGCCCAAGGACATGTGGGCCTCCGGGGCGTTACGGCCCCACGAAAGGAGCATTACCTATGGCTGGTAGAGACGAAAAGTTGCAGGCGATCTATGAAGAAGTATTGAGCCGCAACCCCGGTGAGACCGAGTTTCACCAGGCCGTGCACGAGGTCTTGGACAGCCTCGGGCCGGTCATCGCAAAGCACCCCACGTATGCCGAAGCCGGCATCTTGCAGCGCATGTGCGAACCCGAACGTCAGATCATCTTCCGCGTTCCGTGGATGGACGATCGCGGTCAGGTTCAGATCAACCGCGGTTTCCGCGTTGAGTTTAATTCCGCCCTCGGCCCGTACAAGGGCGGCCTGCGGTTTCACCCCTCGGTGTACCTCGGCATCGTGAAGTTCCTCGGCTTCGAGCAGATCTTCAAGAACTCGCTGACGGGCCTGCCGATCGGCGGCGGCAAGGGCGGGTCGGACTTCGACCCCAAGGGCCGTTCTGACGCCGAAGTGATGCGCTTTTGCCAGTCGTTCATGACCGAGCTCTACCGCCACATCGGCGAATACACCGACGTGCCCGCGGGCGACATCGGCGTGGGTGGCCGCGAGATCGGCTACATGTTCGGCCAGTACAAGCGCATCACGAATCGCTACGAATCGGGCGTGCTCACGGGCAAGGGCATCGCGTGGGGCGGTTCGCAGGTGCGCACCGAGGCCACGGGTTACGGCACTGTGTTCTTCGTCGAGTCGATGCTGAAGACCAAGGGCGAAGGCTTCGAGGGCAAGAAGGTGGCCGTCTCGGGTTCGGGTAACGTCGCCATCTACGCCATCGAGAAGGTGCAACAGCTCGGCGGCAAGGTCATCGCGTGCTCTGATTCGAGCGGCTTCGTCGTCGACGAGCAGGGTATCGACCTTGACTTGCTGAAGCTGGTCAAGGAGGTGCAGCGCGGGCGCCTCGCAGACTACGTCAAGGCGCGCGGCGCCTCGGCCAAGTTGCATTCGAAGGGCTCCATCTGGGCGGTGCCGTGCGATATTGCGCTGCCCTGTGCCACGCAGAATGAGCTGAACGCCGCCGACGCCAAGTCGCTCATCGCGAACGGCTGCCAGATCGTGGCGGAGGGCGCCAACATGCCCACCACCCCGGATGGCGTCAAACTGCTCACCGACGCGGGCGTCGGCTTCGCCCCCGGTAAGGCGGCCAACGCGGGCGGTGTCGCAACGAGCGCCCTCGAAATGCAGCAGAACGCGTCGCGCGACTCGTGGGGCTTTGAGTTCACCGAGCAGCGCCTCGCCACCATCATGCGTTCGATTCACGATCGCTGCCTCACCACGGCCGACGAATACGGCAAGCCCGGCGACTACGCGCTCGGCGCCAACATCGCCGGCTTTACGCAGGTCGCCGACGCGATGCTGGCGTTCGGGCTGGTCTAATCGGCGAGCCGGTTCGCCTCGCGTGAGCGCATTTATTCTAGACGCCGCGGTGGTACGCGGGCTGCGCAGCCCACGTGCCCCGCGGCGTCCGGTTTTTGAGAACAACCCAGGCTGTGAAAGGGGTCAACGATGACCACTCGCGTACTCTTCGACTGCGATCCGGGCCACGACGATGCCATCGCGATGCTGCTCGCGGCCGGATCACCGGATCTCGAACTGGTGGCCGTGACCACCGTGGCGGGCAATCAGACCCTGGAGAAGGTCACGCGCAACGCCCGCGCGACGGCCGAAATCGCGGGGCTCGCGGCGGTGCCGATCGCGGCGGGCGCCGCGGGGCCGCTCGTGGGGCCGCAGATCGTGGCGGAGGACATCCACGGAGACACCGGCATGGACGGCCCTGTACTGCCCGAGCCCACGTACCCGCTCGACCCGCGCCACGGCGCGCAGGTCATCATCGACGAGGTGATGGCCAGCGAGCCCGGCACGCTGACACTCGTAGCGACGGGCGCCCTCACCAACCTCGCCCTCGCGGTGCGGCTCCAACCGCTGATTGCCGCGCGCGTGCGCGAGGTGATCTTCATGGGTGGCAGCGTGGGGCTCGGTAATTACAGTGCGGCCGCCGAGTTCAACATTGCCGTGGACCCCGAAGCGGCGCAGATCGTCGTGTCGGCTCCGTGGAAGACCACGATGGTGGGTCTCAATGTCACCCACCAGGCGCTCGCGACACCCGCGGTGCGGCAGCGCATCACGGGCCTCGGCACGGCGCCCGCGCGCTTCGTGGGCGAGCTGCTCGAGTTCTTTGGGCAGACGTACCGCGACGTGCAGGGGTTTGACGACCCGCCTATTCACGACGCCGTGGCGATGGCACTTGCCGCCGACCCCCTCGTCTGCGGGGTGCAGCCGGCCCCGCTCAGCATCGAATTGCACGGGGAGCACACGCGCGGCATGACGGTGGCAGACCTGCGCGGGCCCGCCGCGCCCGGCTGCCGCAGGCACGTGGCGATGACCCTCGATGCCGAGAGGCTTTGGGACGCCCTGGTGGTGGCGTTGACGCGCCTCGGCTAGGGCCTGCTGCGGGTGGGCGCTTAGTTGCCTGATGCAAAGCAGAACCGTCCACAGCATGCGTTGACTCGCGCACAGAAGGGAGCGAGCCCAGCGCATCGAAAAGTGGCACGCAGCAGGTTGCTCAGTCCGCCACGCGGGGCCGAGTCGGTGCGAGATACTTTGACGAGGGCCGCAGCAGCGCCGATGGGCACAGTCGCCGAGGAGCATGCAGGTCATGCGGCCGGTCGCGAGGCAGGCTGGGGCGAGTAGTGTGGCACACCCCCGAGTCAGCAAGTGCGCGACCGAACGAGCATCCGCCGGGAAGGACGCTGCGGGGTCCACCGCCCCGTAGACCCGTGCGGTAGGACGCGCCTCCTCACAGCGCGCCCGGCGAGGGGTCGTAGTGAACGCGATGAACGCGGTCACTGCGGCCCCTTCGCTCTGCCCGGCCAACCCTTCGCTCTGCTCGGCCAACCCTTCGCTCTGCCCGGCCAACCCTTCGCTCTGCCCGGCGGCTTCGCTCTGCCCGGCGGCTTCGCTCTGCCCGGCGGCTTCGCTCTGCCCGGCGGCTTCGCTCTGCCCGGCGCAGTACATCCGCCGGCGCGATTCCGGACGCGCGTGGGCCGCGCTTTCGGGCTGTGGTGGGTATAAGGGTGGTTGTGGTGTGGGGTGGGTTACGTTTGTTGGTGTGGTGGGGGTGTGGTGGGGTGTTTTGTGGGTGTGGGCTGGGGTTTTGTGGGTTTGGGGGGTGGTTTTGGTGGATTTGSGTGTGGGGTGGGGTGGGGGTATTGTTTTTCTTGTTGGGCGCGTGAGCGGGTTTCCGTGAGTGTCTGGCGTGGCGGGTCTCAAGTGAGAAGCGCGAAAGAAGTCTGATTGCCTTTTT